>NZ_QIRF01000004.1:69240-340015 GCF_003332825.1 Dyella sp. C9
GCACGCATGCGCGCATCGGGCTGGTGAGGCCGCGACCGGACGGCGCGCGTCCGGTGACGGTGCTGCAGTACCACCGCTATGCCTGCGCGGACTGGCCGAGCCTGACCGCGGTGCTGCGCGACTTCGTCAGCCAGCTGGATCGTTCGGTGCAGGTGGACCGCTGCGCGGTGGCCAGCGCCGGCTACGTGCTGGGCGATGCGATCGTCAACGACAACCTGCCGTGGCCGGTCTCCATCCGCGACATCCGCGACAGCCTGGGCTTCGGCCAGCTGGCGGTGGTGAACGACTTCGAGGCGGTGGCGTATGCCACGCAGTTCCTCGGCCAGACCGACACCACGCCGGTGATCGAGACCCATGCCGCGCCGGCCACCGGTCCGGTGCTGGTGATGGGCCCGGGCACGGGCCTGGGCTCGGCGGAGCTGCTGCCGGGCCAGCCGCACGCCACGGTGCTGGCCACCGCAGCCGGCCACATCGCGCTGTAGCCGGCCAAAGAACGCGACATCGAGATCCTGCGCTACCTGGCGCGCGATCGCGCCTCCGTGACGTACGAACACGAGCTGTCGGGCCCGGGCCTGCTCAACCTGTATCGCGCGCTCTGCAGCCTGGGCGACCAGGCGCCGCGCCTGACCCAACCGAGCCAGGTGACGCAGGCGGCGCTGGAGCGCAGCGACGCGGCGGCGGTGGAAGCCCTGGAGGTGTTCTGCGGGCTGCTGGGCAGCTTCGTGGGCGACCTGGTGCTGCTGTACGGCGCCCGCGGTGGCGTGTTCCTCGCCGGCGGCATCCTGCCGCAGATCCGCGACGTGCTGCTGACCAGCAGCTTCCGCCAGCGCTTCTTCAACAAGGGCGTCATGCGCGCCTTTCTGCAACAGGTTCCCGTACGACTGATGGAGCACGGCCAGCACGGCGTGATAGGCGCGGCCGGTCTGTATCTGGACGGGCAATACGCAAGACCAGGGGAGAACGCAGTAACACCGTCGCACTGAACCGGGCGCGAGCCCAGACAGCCACGCAGCCGGACGGCCCACACACATCCGCTGCCGATATGCCTTAGAGGGGAGGAAATCATGTTGCACCGTAAGACTCTGCTAGCAGCAAGCATCGTCGCCGGCTTGTGTTTGACCGGCTTCGCCTATGCCACCGACAACGCGCCGGCTCCGCAGGCGGGCCCGGCCACCAGCGGCCAGGACAACAGCCAGAGCACCACCGACCAGACCAAGACGGCGGCCGACAAGGCCAAGGCCAAGGAATTGGGTACGGTCACCGTGGTCGGCATCCGCGACTCGCAGGCCGCTTCGCTGAACCTCAAGAAGGCGGCCGACTCGCACATCGAAGTGGTCACCTCCGAGGACGTGGGCAAGCTGCCGGCCAAGAACGTGGCCGACACGCTGGCGCAGTTGCCGGGCGTGAACATCTCCGACGCTGCCGGTTCCGAAGGTGGTTTCGATGAAGCCGATCGCGTCAGCCTGCGTGGCAGCGCGCCCTCGCTCACCCTGACCACGGTGAATGGCCACTCGATCAGCTCGGGCGACTGGTTCGTGCTCAACGACAACAGCGGTCGCAGCGTCAGCTACAGCATGCTGCCGTCGGAAGTCGTGAGCCAGGTGCAGGTGTACAAGTCGTCCGAGGCGCGCCTGCAAGAGGGTGGCGCCGCCGGCACGGTCGACATCATCACCCGCAAGCCCCTGGAATTCGACAAGCCGCTGACCGCTGAAGCGTCGGTGGGTGGCGTGTATGCCGACCTGCCGGGCACCACCAAGCCGCAGTTCAACGGCCTGGTCAATTGGAAGAACAGCGACAACACTTTTGGCGTGATGCTGCAGGGCTTCTATGAGGAGCGTGCCCTGCAGCGCGATGGCCAGGAAATGCTGGGCTATTCGTATATCCCGGCTACCTCGGCGCTGGCTACGGCCTATCCGAACCTCGCCGGCAAGTACTTCCCGAACCTGCCGGGCGCTGCGTTGTTCGAGCAGACCCGCAAGCGCAAGGGCGGCAACATCGATCTGGAATGGAAGCCGCTCGACAACCTGACGCTGGATCTCAATGGCTTCTATTCGAAGCTGAATGCGACCGACGTCAACTACAACTACATGTTGTACAACTACAGCCACCTGCCGGCGGCGACCTCGCTGTCGTCGTACACGGTGCAGAACAACGTGCTCACCAGCGCGACGTTCCCTGGCGTGGCCGGTTCCACCCCCGGCGTCTATGACCAGATCTCCCGTCCGGGTGAATCGGAGTCGAGCTACTACATCACCCTCGATGCCAACTGGAAGGTCAATCCCGATCTGAGTTTCTCGTTCGAGGGCGGCACCACCCGCGGCACCGGCAACACGCCCGAGCAGGACGTGATGGAGCTCAACACCGGCAGTGGCCAGTCGGCCGGCTACTCGCTCAACGGCACCGGCAGCCCGGCCAACTGGATGCTTGGCGGCAACAACAGCGCCAACACGGCGACCAATACCTTCAGCTGGATCTTTGGCGACCAGGACATCCACGTGGTCGACAAGGAGCAATGGTTCAAGGCTGATGGCGAATTCGACTTCGACAATGCCGGCCCGCTGTCCTCGCTGATGTTCGGTGCGCGCTACTCCAACCACACCCGCGAGAGCCTGACCGCGATCGGCCAGTCACCGGGATGCAGCGACGGCACCGGCCTCAACTGGGGCGCGACTCCGTACTACTGTACGGCCCCGGCCACCTCCGCCTACAACCCGTCGGTGTACGGTACCCCGGCCGGTGGCAGCTACCCGGGCAGCTTCGCCAGCGACCTGGGCGTTGGCCAAATGCCGAGCAACATCTGGACCTGGACGCCGGGCCAGCTTGCCTATCTCAACTCGCTCTACGCCTATCGCGACCCGGTCGTGCGTAATGACTGGAACCAGCTGTATGCGGTGAACGAGCACAACACGGCCGGCTACCTGCAGCTTAACTTCTCGTCCGATCGCTGGAGCGGCAACGCCGGCCTGCGCTACGTGACGACCCGCGAAAACATTTCCTACACCAGCCCCTCGGCGCTGGAGTCGGACTACAGCGGCCCGATCGAGGGTTCTGCGTGGGGTCCGTATTACTGGAACTACTATCACAAGACGTACGGCAAGCTGCTGCCGAGCTTCAACCTGAAGTTCAACCTCAACGACGACGGCAGCCTGCTGGCCCGTTTCGCCGCGTCGCAGACGTTGACCCGCCAGGACTACAGTCAGCTGGCCGGCCCGGTGAACCTCGCCGATCCTCATGAAGAGGGCACTCTGGGCGGCGGCAGCGGCAGCAACCCCGAACTGAAGCCGCTGATTTCCACCAACTTCGACTCGGCACTGGAGTGGTACTTCGCGCCGCGCGGCCTGCTGTCGGCCAGCGTGTTCGCGATGGAGCTGCACAACTACTACGACTACGGCACGGTCCAGCGCTCGTACCTCAACAACTACCTGACCTACAACCCGACGACCAATCCGTCCTCGGCGGCGATCTACAGCAACTACCTGGTCAGCATTCCGGTCAACGTCAACGGCAACATCAAGGGTGTGGAGCTCAACTACATCCAGCCGATCGGCGAGTACTTCGGTGTGCAGGCCAACTACACCTACACCAATGGTCACGAGGAAGGCGGTTCGCTGCTGTACAACTCGGATGGTTCGCCGGCCAACAACCTGGCTGCGGGCAGCCGTCCGCTGATCGGCAACTCCAAGAACACCGCGAATTTCTCGGCATTCTTCGAGAACGCCCACTGGAACGCGCGCATCAACTACACCTACCGTTCGGCTTTCTATGACGGCATGGAGGTGGTTGCCACGGGCAACGTGCCGCTGGAGCCGTACTTCCAGGCAGGCCAGGGTTACTTGTCGTTCTCGGCGGGCTACAAGCTCAACGACCATGTGAGCTTCGCGTTCGATGCGATGAACCTCAACAACCCGAAGCTGCGTTACTACGATTACGGCTACCAGGCCGGCCTGGGCTTCGGCAAGGAGCCAGAGGCGTTCTATGTGAATGGTCGCCAGTACTACCTGACGGCGAACTTCAAGCTCTAAGCCCGTTTCGTTTGCTTTCTTCCCCAACCTGGACCTGGCGGCTTGCCAGGTCCTTTTTTTTATCTCGGCCACGGATTTCGCAGGTAAGGACGTGGCTTCCGCGGTGGCCCTGCAGGTGTGCTGTTGCCCCCGGCTGGATTTGATCTCGCCCTGTCGTGAAATATCACGAAGATCGTCGGCATGATTCTACGAATCGCCACGCATCCCGATCAGCTGTCGGCAGCGACCGGCGGCGGGCCAGACGTCTTAGCAACGTTGTCAATTGGTTCTCGCGAAAGACCTGGGCATGGCCTCTCCGGCGGTGTTCGCGTGGCCTGGCTGCGCTCGAATTGACCCATCTTTCCGGACTTTTCTTGCGTTTTATTGGTGCGTTGCCGCAAGAAAAAACGTCTATCCTGGCCCGGAAGAATCAATATAAGCCAATGATTTAAGGCGCGTTATAAGCATTTCTCGCGCATGCTGGCGCACGCTTTGCTGTCGTGCAGCGCAGAAGTCTTGCGATTCGTCATCGCAAGTTCTTGACAACGTTGTCAACCATTACCCAGACTCCGGCCAAATTCGCCCCCTGCCTGACAGGGATGCGACATGGGGATGACGGAGAGGTGACCGTGGGCGAGGGATTGGGCAACGGTGCGCGCGATTTCTTGTCGCAAGAAAGAACGTTTCTTGCGGCCGACGTCGGCGGCACGCATGCGCGCATCGGGCTGGTGAGTCCGCGACCGGACGGCGCGCGTCCGGTGACGGTGCTGCAATACCACCGCTATGCCTGCGCGGACTGGCCGAGCCTGACCGCGGTGCTGCGCGACTTCGTCAGCCAGCTGGATCGTTCGGTGCAGGTGGACCGCTGCGCGGTGGCCAGCGCCGGCTACGTGCTGGGCGATGCGATCGTCAACGACAACCTGCCGTGGCCGGTCTCCATCCGCGACATCCGCGACAGCCTGGGCATCGGCCAGCTGGCGGTGGTGAACGACTTCGAGGCGGTGGCGTATGCCACGCAGTTCCTCGGCCAGACCGACACCACGCCGGAGATCGAGACCCATGCCGCGCCGGCCACCGGTCCGGTGCTGGTGATGGGCCCGGGCACGGGCCTGGGCTCGGCGGTGCTGCTGCCGGGCCAGCCGCACGCCACGGTGCTGGCCACCGAAGCGGGCCAGATCGCGCGGGCGCCGGGCAAGGAACGCGAAATCGAGATCCTACGCTACCTGGCGCGCGATCGCGCCTACGTGTCGTTCGAACACGCGCTGTCGGGCCCGGGCCTGCTCAACCTGTATCGCGCGCTCTGCAGCCTGGGCGACCAGGCGCCGCGCCTGACCCAACCGAGCCAGGTGACGCAGGCGGCGCTGGAGCGCAGCGACGCGGCGGCGGTGGAAGCCCTGGAGGTGTTCTGCGGGCTGCTGGGCAGCTTCGTGGGCGACCTGGTGCTGCTGTACGGCGCCCGCGGTGGCGTGTTCCTCGCCGGCGGCATCCTGCCGCAGATCCGCGACGTGCTGCTGACCAGCAGCTTCCGCCAGCGCTTCTTCAACAAGGGCGTCATGCGCGCCTTTCTGCAACAGGTTCCCGTACGACTGATGGAGCACGGCCAGCACGGCGTGATAGGCGCGGCCGGTCTGTATCTGGACGGGCAGTACGCAAGACCAGGGGAGAACGCAGTACCGCAGTAACACCGCATGCGCCCATGCGGGCGCGGGCGCTCAGCCACATGCAGCGCAAACCCACATGAGCCGCTGCCGAGACACCTTCGAGGGGAGAACGTCATGTCATATCGCAAGACACTTCTGGCCGCCAGCATCTTCGCCGGCCTGTGTTTCACTGCCACGATCCACGCGCAGGACGCCAGCCAGCAGGGCGGCAACACGGCCACCGAGGCCAAGAGTGAGGCGCAGAAGGACCAGGCCAAGGATCTTGCCGCGGTCACCGTGACCGGCATCCGCGACAGCATGCAGAAGTCTCTGGAGACCAAGCGCAACAACGACACGATTTCCGACGCGATCACCGCCGAGGACATCGGCAAGTTCCCCAACACCAACGTGGCCGAGGCGATGTCGCTGATGCCGGGCGTGACCATCGATCGTCGCTTCGGCCAGGGTGAGCGCGTCAGCATCGACGGCACCGATCCCAGCCTCAACATGAGCTTCCTCGACGGCCATCCGGTGGCGCAGGCCATCTGGCTCTACGGCGAGCAGCCGAACCGCGGTTTCGATTACACCCTGCTGGCGCCGGAAATCCTTGGCCGCCTGGAAGTGATCAAGTCGGCCGAGGCGCGCCTGCCGGAAGGAAGCCTGGGCGGCACCGTGCTGATGCATTCGCGCCAGCCGCTCGATCTTCCGGCCAACACCATCAGTGGCACGGTGGGCGGCAACTACAACGACCAGGCCGGCACCGCCAAGCCGACCGTATCGGGCTTCTACAGCTGGAAGAATACGGACAGCACTTTCGGCTTCGACGTGGCGGCGCAGCACTATGAAGAGCGCGTGGACCGCCAGGGCATCGAAGTGTTCGGCTACCACCCGGTGTCCGACTACGCCGCGGTCAACCCGAACATCGCGGCCCAGGTGGCCAAGGGCGAACTGCGCCCGAACGACATGGTGCCGGACGAGGTGAACGCCGCCTACTTCCAGCAGACCCGCAAGCGCGACAGCGCACTGGTCAACGTGCAGTTCAAGCCGAACGACCAGTTCGAGGCGATCCTGAGTGGCCTGTACATCCAGGAGAACTTCGACAACTACAACCAGTCGATCTACAACTTCATGCACCAGAACCCGTCCTCGATGGGTGCAATCGACTACTTCATCCCCAGCAGCAACGGCGTGGTCTACGGCGGCCACACCAACAGTAACGCGGGCAGCGGTACCGGCATCGTGTACGACAACCAGTTGCGCCAGTCGGAAGTGAAGACCAAGGGCCTGGATCTGAAAGCCGATTACACCGGCAATGGCTGGACCCTGGGTGGCCAGATCGGCGTGAGCAAGTCCGACAATCCGAACATCGGCCAGTGGCTGCTCGAGCCGGTGTATTCCGGCGGCTACAGCTGGGGCCTGCACCAGGGCTTCCAGGCCGATGACCAGGGTGCGTACCACAACCCCGCGAACTGGGGAGGTGGCTGGCTGGGCAACCATGGCGTGTTCAGTTCGCATGCCAAGGACCAGTACGGCCAGCTCGATTTCAGCAAGGACTTCGACAGCGTCTTCAACCAGCTGCTGGTGGGCGTGCGCTACACCAAGCATGACGAGAAGTACGGCCTGGCGGTCTACGGCGGCGTGACGCCGGGCAACCTCTCGCAGGTGGGCACCGATGGCTACACCGATATCCTGGGCGACTACCCTGGCGTGTTCGACAACACCAGCCATCCCCCGGAAGTGGGCGAAGGCAACATCAAGAACTGGATCAACAACAGCCCGATCGACTGGAACCACCCGGACCCGGGCTCCACGCTCAACAACACCTGGGGCCTGACCCAGAAGAACAGCGCGGCCTATGCCCAGCTGAACTTCGCCGAGGGCGACCTGCGCGGCAACTTCGGCTTGCGCTACGTGCACACCAAGACCGACGGTTCGGGCTACATCATCCCCAACGGTGCGACCCCGGTGTTGCCGGCGCCGGCCGGCTGGTGGCAGACCCAGTCCAGCACCAAGAACAACTGGCTGCCGTCGTTCAACATCTCGTATGACACCGGCAACGACGTGGTGCTGCGCGGCGCGGCGTCGAAGGTCATGGCCTGGGCGCCGTACAACCTGATGGTCAACCAGACCTTCCTCAACGACACGGTGCTGACCGGCAGCGGCGGCAACCCGAACATCGACCCGTACAAGTCGTACAACTTCAATGCGTCGGTCGAGTGGTACTTCGCCCCGCAGTCGGTGTTCGCGGTGTCGGCGTTCTACAAGCACGTGCTCAACTACATCCTGATCACGCCGGCCACCGAGCGCCAGTACAACTCCATCCGCGACAACGACCCCGCGCAGTGGCTGAACTACGTGGGCTCCAACGGCTGTACCGCCGACGGCTACTGCAACTACTCGGTGTCCCGTCCGCACAACGGCGGCGGCGCCAACGTGAAGGGCCTGACCTTCAGCTACCAGCAGCCGTTCGGCGAAACCGGCTTCGGCCTGGCCGCCAACTACACCTTTGCCTCGGGCAAGACCGATGCCGGCACCTCCATGCCGTACCTGTCGCGCCACTCGGTCAGCCTCAGTCCGTACTACGAGAAGGGTCCGTTCTCGGCCCGCGTGAACTACAACTTCCGCAGCCACTACCTGGGCGCCGGTTACGTGGCGGGTGCCGTGCCGGCCACGATCGACGACTACACCGACCTGAGCGCCAGCCTTGGCTGGAACTTCAACGAGCACTACTCGGTGTCGTTCGACGCGATGAACCTGCTCAACCAGAAGTACTCCCAGTACCAGGGGACGACGGACCTGCCGGTGGCGTCCTACACCACGGGTCGTCGCTACATGGCGAACTTCCATTTCAAGTTCTGAGCCATGCCGGTCTCCTTGTTTTCATTGGCTTGATCCTCCCCGCCACGGACCTGGCAGTGTTGCCAGGTCCGTTTTTTTATGTGCCTGAAAAAAGTACGCGGTGACATCTTCAACAGCCGCGCTCGTATGCAAGAATGGCCGTCCAAAACAAGGGGGCGCACCCAGCGGGTGCGCGAGCGGGCCACGCCCGAAGC
This sequence comes from Dyella sp. C9, assembly GCF_003332825.1. GTDB lineage: Bacteria > Pseudomonadota > Gammaproteobacteria > Xanthomonadales > Rhodanobacteraceae > Dyella. Next base: position 77,935 of record NZ_QIRF01000004.1, read on the forward strand.
CTCTCCTTTCCCACTCGATGGATGCTGGAGCTGCGAGACCGATGCGAATGACCCGTCGCCTGCTGTGCCTTGCCCTGTGCGGCCTTGCCGCCGCCGCCCACGGAAGCGGCGCCCGTCCGCTGGACCTCATCCCGATGCCCGCCCAGGTGGCGCCCGCCGATGGCGTGTTCGCCGTCGATGCCGCGACGCCGATCGTGGTCGACGCCGATGACGTCGACGCCCGCCGCGCCGCCGACTATCTCGCCGGCCTCACCAGCCGCACGCGGCATCTGTCGTTGCAGGTGAAGACCGCGCCCGTGCAGGGTCCGTCCATCGTGCTGAAACGCGACCCGCAGGCGCCGCTGGCCAGTGACGAGGGCTACCAGCTCGACGTCACCCCGCAGGGCATCCGCATCGTGGCGCGTGGCGAGGCGGGGCTTTTCTATGGCGCCGTCACTGCCTGGCAGCTGTTGTCTTCAGACCAGGGCACGGGTGACGTGCGGGTGGGTGCCGTACACATCCAGGACCAGCCACGCTTTGCGTGGCGTGGTTTCATGCTCGACTCCTGCCGTCACTTCCAGACGCCGGACGAAGTTCGCACCCTGATCGACCAGATGGCCCAGCACAAGCTCAACGTGCTGCACTGGCACCTCACGGATGACCAGGGGTGGCGCATCGAGATCAAGCGTTACCCCGAGCTGACCCGCATCGGTGCCTGGCGAACCCCGCCCGATGCCGGGCAGGACGGCGAACCCAAGCGCTACGGCGGCTTCTACACGCAGGACGAGATCCGCGCGATCGTGGCCTATGCGCGCGACCGCCACATCACCGTGGTGCCGGAGATCGACATGCCGGGCCATGCGCAGGCCGCAGTGGCCTCGTATCCCGCACTGGGCGTGACCGGCAAGCGTCCGCCGGTATCGCCCGATTGGGGCGTGCATCCCTATCTGTACAACGTCGACGACGCCACGGTCGAGTTCCTGCACAACGTGCTGGATGAAGTGATGGCGCTATTTCCGTCCACCTATATCCACGTGGGCGGCGACGAGGCGGTGAAGGACCAGTGGCAGGCTTCGCCCGCCGTGCAGGCGCGCATCAAGTCGCTGGGCCTGAAGAACGAAGACCAGCTGCAGAGCTGGCTGATCGGCCAGATGGGCCAGTACCTCAATGCCCATGGCCGACGCCTGATCGGCTGGGACGAGATTCTCGAAGGTGGCCTGCCGGCCAGCGCCACCGTGATGTCGTGGCGGGGCACGCAGGGCGCCATCGATGCCGCGAAACTGGGCCACGACGTGGTGCTTTCACCGGCGCCCCAGTTGTATCTGGACCAGATGCAGAGCGATCTGCCCGACGAGACCACCGGCCGGCTGCCGTCGATGTCGCTGCAGAGCTACTACGCCTTCGAGCCGGTGCCCAAGGAGCTGGACGCCGCCCAGGCTGCGCACGTGCTGGGCGTGCAGGCCAACATGTGGACCGAGCACATGCCTACGCTGCGCCACGTCGAACATGCCGTGTTCCCGCGCCTGGACGCCCTGGCCGAAGCCGCATGGACGCCAGCGGCGGTACGCGACTGGCACGGTTTCCTCGAACGCCTGCCGGCACAGCTCGCGCGCTATCGCATGCAGGACATCGGGTACGCGGACAGTGCCTTCGCCGCGTCGATCGAGGTCGACCGTAACGCCGCACTGCGTTCCGGCCATGCAGCGGTGATGCTTTCCAACCAGGCAAGTTTCGGCAACCTGCACTACACCACCGATGGCAGCGTGCCGAGTGCTGCGTCGCCGCTGTACGTGGCACCGTTCTCGGTGAACCTGCCGGCCACCGTCACCGCGGTGGCGCTGGCCGACGACGGCACGCCGCTGGCCACGCCGCGCAAGCGCCTGCTCGATGCGGCCACGCTGCGCACGCGCAGCACGGGCGAGCTGGAAAACTGCCCGGGCAGCGATTTCCGCCTGCGCGTGCAGCCCACGGCCGATGCTACCAGCATGGCGCCGAGCTACCTGATCAACGTGTTCGACAACTGCCGCATGTATCGCTCGGCCGACCTCGATGGCATTGCCGGCATTCGGGTGGATACGGCGCGCCTGCCGCGCAACTACCAGTTGGCGCATGACGCCAAGCTGGTGGCGGTGCACAAGGGCAGTACGCCGCAGGGTGAACTGGTGGTGCGGCTGGACAGCTGCAAGGGCAAGACGCTGGCCACGCTGCCGCTGCCCAGGGACGGCAGCAAGACCTTCACCCTGCAGGGCAACCTGGCCAGGCAGGCGGGTGTGCACGACCTGTGCCTGGTATTCACCTCGCCCAACAGCGGTCCGCTGTATGGCATCGGTGAAGCCCAGCTGTTGCCGGTGGCCGGGGGCGCCCAGTGAACAACGCGCTGCGTCGCCTGGCCTCGGTCGATGCTTTGCGTGGATGTACGGTCGCCCTGATGCTGCTGGTCAACGATCCCGGCGACTGGGATCACGTGTACTGGCCGCTGGAGCACGCCGAATGGAACGGCTGCACGCCCACCGATCTGGTGTTTCCGTTCTTTCTGTTCGTGGTGGGCGTGTCGATCGCGCTGGCGATCGGCCCGCGGGTGGAGCAGGGCGCCGACAAGGGCAGTCTGATGCGCGGGGCGCTGAAGCGTGCGCTGCGCATCGTGCTGCTGGGCGTGGCGATCAATGTGCTGGCGTGGCTGGTTATGCCGGGTGCACACCTGCGCTTTCCGGGCGTGCTGCAGCGCATTGGCCTTTGCTTCGCCGGGGCGGCGGCGTTCGCCATCTACACGCGTGCGAGGCTGCAATGGATCGTCATCGTGGCCATCCTGCTCGGCTACTGGGGCCTGCTGCTGGCGGGCGGTACGCTGGAGCCCTTCGTCAACATCGTCAGTCGCATCGACTATGCGCTGTTCGGCCGCTTCGTCTACCTGATCGATCCACTGAGCGGCCTGGGCCATGATCCGGAAGGGCTGCCGGGCTGCCTGCCTTCGCTGGCCACCTGCCTGCTTGGCCTGCGCGCCGGCCACTGGCTGCGTGAGGAGAACGTGCCGCGCCTGCTCGGCGCGGGCGTGCTGTCGGTGCTGCTGGGCCTGGCCTGGTCGTTGGTGCTTCCGCTCAACAAGAACCTGTGGACGCCGTCGTTCGTGTTGTGGACGGGTGGCTGGGCCATGCTGGCGCTGGTGCTGTTCCACGTGCTGGTGGACCGGCGCGGCTGGCCGGCGATCGGGCGCCGCTTCGGCATGAATGCCGTCGCGGCGTACGCCGGTTCGGAGCTGATGCAGATCCTGCTGCCGGGCCTGGGTATCCAGGAGCCGCTCTACCAGCATGCCTTTGCCGGCTGGATCACGCCGTTGGCCGGGCCCTATGTGGCGTCGCTGGCCTTTGCACTGGCGTTCGTCGCGGTGTGGTGGATGATCGTGTACGCGATGGACCGCAGGCGCATCTACCTGAAGCTGTGAATCCGCGTCGTGCTCAGTAGGCCTCGCCCGCATCCGCGTGGTCGGCCCAGAGTTCGCGGCCGCCGGCCATGCGCACGCGGTTGCCGCCGCTTTTCTTGACCTGGTACATCGCGTAGTCGGCGGCGCGGGTGAGTTCACGGGCATCCTTGCCGTGACGCGGATAGGTCGCGATGCCGATGCTGGGCGACACCCGCAGCTGATGCCCCGCCAGCTCAAAAGGCTCGTCCAGGGCCGAGCGCAGTTTCTCGGCGACAGCCACGCTGTCTGCCGGCGACTGAAGGTGGCTCAGCAGTACCACGAACTCGTCGCCACCCACGCGTCCGACCACGTCGACCTCGCGCAGGTGGCCGCGGATGCGTTCGGCTACCTTGCACAACAACTGGTCGCCTACGTCGTGGCCGTGGCGGTCGTTGACCTGCTTGAACTCGTCCAGGTCCATGTAGAGCAAGGCCAGGTTGCCGCCAAAGCGCGCGACCTGTTCCAGTGCGGACTCGAATTGCTGGTAGAACAGGTCACGATTGGCCAGGTCGGTCAGCGGATCATGGCGGGCGATGTGGTGCAGCCGTGCCTCGGCCTGCTTGCGTTCGATCGCCGAGGCCACCTGGGTGGAGACGAACTGCAGCAGTTCCTTGTCGGCATCGGTATAGCGCGTGGCGTCGGAATAGCTTTGCACCACCAGCGCACCCACGGTGCTGTTGCGCGATACCAGCGGCACGCCCAGCCAGTGCAGCGCATCGGTGCCGTGCAGGGGCAGGTCGGGTGCTGGCGGGGTGGCCGGCGTCAGCAGCAGCGGCTGGCCGCTGCGGATCAGCTGCGCGGTGAGTGTGCCCGAATCAAGTGCGTGGGTGGGCGGCGCGGCGTCCCGTTCGTCCACGAAATAGGGAAAGCTCAGCGCGTCATGCTCGGCGTCGTACAGCGCCACGAAGAAATTCGGCGCCGGCAGCAGCCCGCCGATGATGTGGTGGATCTGTTCGAACAGCGCCGGCAGGTTGTCGGTGGCATGCGCCGCCTCGGAGATCGCATGCAGGGCAGTGGTCATCGACTCCGCCCGCTTGAGCGCGGTGATGTCGCGCGCCACGGCGATACGCACCTGGTCAGGCTCCGACCAGCGTGCCGACCACATGATGTGCACCACCTTGCCGTCCTTGCGGATGTAGCGGTTCTGGAAGTGCGGTTGTGGCTGGCCGGCCATGATCGCCGCCGCCGTCTGCAGGGTCAGTTCGCGATCGTCCGGGTGCACCAGCTCGATCATCGGGCGCCCGATCACGTCGGCCGGGGCGTAGCCGAAGATGCGTTCGTAGGCGGCGCTGACGAACACGTAACGGCCTTCCGCGTCGACCACGCAGATCGCATCCCACAGCAAATCCAGGATCTTGTTGAGCGGGGTGATCGCGGGGGTTTCCATCGGCCTATCTGTCTGCGCTGCCCGTGGGGTTCCGGTAGGTCACAGGGAAGACAGGCAAGATGCGTGCCGCGGCATGACGATCACGTCGACAAGCCATCGACGAGGAATTCCTGGGCGCTTGGCGAGGGCTGCTGTACATGGCTCGGGCGCAAAACGGGGCACCTGGCGGTGTGCGAGGGCAATAGCACTATAGGCCGCTTGCCCGCTGCGGGGTGACACGCTGGGCCGGGACGGTGCCGCAACGGGTCACCTGCGGTGGCGAATGCACCGCTACGGTGCAGGGGATGTTGTATGGTCTGAACCCGGCGTGGCGACGCCGACACTGCCCGGGGTGATCCGTGATTCCTCACTACACCGACCATTCGGCCAACGAACGCACCTACCTGGCCTGGGTGCGTACCGCGATCTCGGTGATGGCGTTCGGTTTCCTGCTTGAGCGTTTCGATATCTTCCTGATGTACGCGTCCAGGTCCGCTTCGCGAGAAATTGCGGGCCTCCACACGCACGCCTCGGAATGGCTGGGGCTGGGCCTGTTGCTGGTGGGGGCGCTGATCATCGTGGGCGCGTCGCACCGGTTCTACCGCAACCGGCGAGCGATCGAGGCCGCCGAGATATCGCCCTACGGCGGCAACTGGAGCGCGCGCATCATGGCGACGCTGCTGATCGTGATGGCCTTGTTCCTGGTGCTGTACGTGGCGCGGCAGATCGCGGTGCTCAGCTAAGCGCGCATTCTTTACGCGTTCTATATGGAAACGACACCGGGCCACATCGATTCTTTATGGAACGCCGCCGGACAATGGCGGCATGAAGACGATCCCGCGTCCGCTTTCGTATTCGCAACGCCTCCGTAGCCTCGGCGTGGTGGTGGCAGCGCTGGTATTCCTGGTTGCCGTGGCCCGCCTGCTGGCCGGTGCCGGCGAGGATGTCGGCCTGTGGCGCGGCCTGGCGCTCAGTTCGCTGTACATCGGTTTTTGCCTCACCCAGCGGCGCCTGTTCACCCGTGCGCCGCCCGCCGCCCGGGTACGAACGCGCCTGCGCATGCCCCGCTGAGGCGCTGCACCGAGGTTCTCGCACAAGGTGCGGAAGGCTTGCAGCCGGAGGCCGCAGGTCGGGTCAGCGGGCAGCAATCTGGTATCTGCGGCTCCGGCTGCAAACCTTCCGCACCTTGGGTTTTCACGGCCCGCCGAGTCGTGTCGCCAGTGTCAGGCTGCGCGGTGCGGCGAGGCCGCCAAAACGCGTGTCGATCTGCTGCAGCCGCTGGCGTGCCTCGTCGTCGCTGCCACGCTGGATCAGTGCCTGGACCTGGTCGAGCTGGGCGGACAGTTCCCCGTCGAGGTGTTGTCGGCAGGCGGCCAGCGTGGCGGGCTCGCCCGCATGGTGCTCATCCAGCGAGGCCAGCGCGCGCTGCAGCGAGGCGGGACTGGCCAGATCGTGGCCGGTCCATGCCATCGACTCCACGTCGATGTCGGTGACGCATGCATCCTTCAATGACTGGCGACTTTGCCGATCGGTGTCCTGGTGGTAGGTGTCCTGCTGCCCGGTGAGGTACACCACGCGCGTGGTGGTCTGGAACTGTTCCAGCAGTTCGCGCGGCGGCAGCGGTATCTGCACGCCGATGGCATCGCTGCCGGCGTCGAGCAAGGCGCCGTGGAACAGGTCCGGATAACCCAGCGCCAGCCTCAGCGCCACCCGCGAGCCGCCCGAGAAGCCACCGACATAGACGCGCCGCGGATCGACCCGGTAAAGCGCCATCACGTTGCTGGCCGCCAGCAGCGCCAGCGGCTCGCGCCGGTCCAGCACGTTGGCGTCGTTGCCTGCATTGGCCGGCGTCACCAGGATCACGCCCTGCCGCTCCAGCACGTCGATCCATGCAGGCGGTACGCGCGCCTCGTTCCACGGCGGCACGAACACCAGCAGCGCATAGCCGTGGTCGGGCATGCGGCCGGGCACATACAGGGCGAAGCGCTCGCGGGCCAGATCCACCGGCTGTTCCTGGATGGTCGCGCCGGTGGCCGCGGCCTGTTGCTGCAGGCGCCGCGCATTGAGCGGGGACACCAGCCGCCGCGCCAGTTCGCTGCTGCCGGACAGCGGCGAATAGGCGTCGAACACCACGTTGTCGTGCAGGCCGGTGGGTGCGTCCGCGGCGGGGCCCGCCGCCGCCCACGACAGCAGCCATGCGCAAGCCAGCCTCCGGCAATGACGGCCCATGCCGCGAGGCTAGCACCCGCTCCGGGTGGCGGTTGTCATCGCAATTTCTTGCGCAATCCCTATGATCGGGGGCTCACTGCCCACCATCGAGGTTGTCCATGATTGTTTCGCCGCCTGCACGCCGTGCCCTGTTGCTGGCTTCATTGGTGATGTTGAGTGCCTGCGCGAGCCAGGCACCTTCGCCATCGTCCATGCCGGCAAGCGTGGACGTGCCGGCGATCCAGCGGCCGGATGGCGAGACACCGCAGTGGTGGTTCCGCAGCGGCGCGGCGGCGGCGAACCGGCTGGCCGCCCAGGCCAACACCGGTGGCCAGCGCGCCAAAAACGTGATCGTGTTCCTCGGCGACGGCATGAGCCTGACCACGGTCGCCGCCGCGCACGTGCGCGCGGGGCAGCTCAAGGGCGTGGATGGCGAAAGCTACCGGCTGAGCTTCGAGCAGTTTCCGTTCAGCGCCTTGAGCCGCACCTACGAAACCGACCAGCAGACGCCTGACTCCGCTGGCACCATGACCGCGATCATGAGCGGCGTGAAGACGCGTGGCGGTTTCATCGGCATATCGCAGCTGCCGCGTCGCCAGGATTGCGCGGCCTCGCAGGGGCAGGAGCTGGTCAGCACGCTGGAGCTGGCTGCCACGGCCGGCATGAGCACCGGCGCGGTCACCACCACGCGCATCACCCACGCCACGCCCGCCGCCACCTTTGGCCATCTGCCCGAGCGCAACTGGGAAGTGGATGCCGATCTGACGACCGAGGCCAAGGCGCAGGGCTGCAAGGATTTCGCCGCCCAGCTGGTGGATTTCCCCGTCGCGGGCGGGCTGACCGTGGCGATGGGCGGCGGCCGCACCGAGTTCATGCTGGCCGGCGAAGACGATCCGGTGGAGCGGGGCAAGGTGGGCCAGCGGCTGGATGGCCGCGACCTCATCGCCGAATGGAAGCGCAGGCATCCGCAGGGCGCCTATGTGTGGAGTGGCCTGCAGCTGAAGTCACTGGACCTCGCGCACACGCCGCAACTGCTGGGCCTGTTCAATGCCTCGCATCTCAACTACGAACACGAGCGCGTCGGCGACAAGCTGGACGAACCCAGCCTCGCCGAGATGACCACCAGCGCGATCGAGGTGCTCAAGCAGAACCCGAACGGTTTCTTCTTGATGGTGGAAGGCGGGCGCATCGATCATGCGCTGCACGCCGGCAATGCCTATCGCGCGCTGGACGAAACCATTGCCTTCGCCGATGCCGTGCAGGCCGCGCTGCAGCACACCGATCCGCGCGACACGCTGATCGTGGTGACCTCCGACCACAGCCACACGCTGACCTTCGCGGGTTATCCCAAGCGCGGCAACGACATCCTCGGCCTGGTGCAGGGTCACACCGACAGCTACGACGACGAGGGCGGCGCCGGCATGGCCCGTGACGCCGCCGGCAAGCCGTACACCACGCTGGGCTTCGCCAATGGCCCCGGCTACACCGGCGCCAGCGATACGCAGCCCGAGGGCAGCAAGCAGTACCCGCACGTTGCGCATGATTACTCGCACATCACCCAGGGGCGTCCGGACCTTACCCGTGTCGATACCCGCGGCCCCGATTACATGCAGGAGTCGATCCTGCCGATGAAGGCGGAAACGCATGGCGGCGAGGATGTGGCGATCTTCGCCACCGGGCCCGGCGCGGCAGCTTTCCATGGCGAGATGGAGCAGAACACCATCTTCCACGTGATCGTGCAGCACACGCCGCGTATCCGCGACGAGCTGTGCAAGCTCGGCAGCTGCAACAGCCAGGGCGTGCCGGTGGATCGACCGGCCTACCAGGCATGGCTGCAGCAGGCCGCTACGCCGGCACCGCGTTGAGCGAGGCTTGCGCGGGCCCGTCGCGTGAAATTTCCGTGTAAACGTAATTTCATGCGATTGCTCCAGCATCGATGGGCATCCGCCGCCGTGCGGATGTCCCTTCCCCTGGAGTTACCGCCTCATGAAGAAGCACGTGCTCGCCGCCGCCGTTGCGGCGGCCCTGGTCGTCGTTTTGCCCATGGCCCACGCGGCCGATGCCGCAACCCCTGCGGCCACCACCGACAACGCCAAGAACCTCGACGGCATCTCGGTCATCGGCCAGGGTGAAACCCGCCAGGTGCAGCGCGTCACCGTGCAGGACACCAAGGTGCTGCCGGCCGGCACCAGCATCCAGAAGGTGCTCAACCGCATTCCCGGCGTGAACGTGCAGTCCAACGACGCCTTCGGCGCCAACGAGGAATCGCAGACCATCAGCCTGCGCGGCTTCAACACCGTGCGCCTGGGCTACACGCTGGATGGCCTGCCGCTGGGCGACAACGCGTACGGCAACTACAATGGCCTCAACATCAGCCGCGCCATGCTGGCGGAGAACTTCGGCGGCGTGGAGCTGGCTTCGGGCATCGGCAGCCTGGGCACGGCGTCCACCAGCAACCTTGGCGGCACCATCCAGTACTTCACCGACGATCCGTCCACGGTGGCCGGTGGCCGCTTCAGCCAGACCTTCGGTACCGACCAGAACCGTCGCACCTACCTGCGCCTGGATACCGGCGATTACCACGGCTTCTCCATGTACGTATCGGGCATCCGCGCCACTGCCGACATGTGGGCACCGCCGGGTTCACCCACCACCACCAAGCAGTACAACACCAAGGCGGTGTACCAGTTCGACGGCGGCAAGCTCACCGCCTATGCCGACAACTCGCGCACCTCGCAGGCCGACTATGCGTACCTGTCCAAGAGCGGCATGGCGCGTGGCCTGGGCTGGGACTGGAACCTCTACGCGCCCGACTGGAAGCGCGCCGTGGCCGCCGCGTACTGCGCGCCGGTGTACACCAAGAACGGCAAGGCCGATCCGCGCTGCGCATTCTCCGGCGGCGTGGACAACATCGACGACGCCTACTACCAGAGCCGCGCCCTGCGCAGCGACGACCTGTACTACCTCGCCGGCGATTTCTTCCCCAGCGACGCGCTGACCGTGCACGCGCAGGTCTATCACCACGAGAACGCAGGCCAGGGCCACTGGTGGGCGCCGGGCCAGCCCTCGTACCCGGGCACGCCGCAGGAGGTGCCGATCTCGATCCGCAGCACCAACTACACCATCAACCGGAATGGCGCGATCGCCTCGCTGGCCTGGGACATCGCCGGCCAGCACCTGGAGGGCGGCGTGTGGTACGAGAACAACCACCACTCGGTGCAGCGTAACTTCTACTGGATCACCGGCCCGGTCAACGACGATACCTATCTCAGCGATCCGAACCGCCGGTTGTTCTATCAGAAGTACACCATCATCACGCGGCAGGCCTACCTGCAGGACAGCTTCAAGTTGCTCGATGACCGCCTCAGCATCGACCTGGGCGTGAAGAGCCCGCACGTGAGCATGGGCGCGCAGGAAGTGCCGGGCGTGAAGGTGGAGTCGCCGGTGGCCAATGGCCGTCTCAACGCAAGCAAGGCACTGCTGCCGGAGGCTGGCATTGGTTACCAGCTGGGCAGTGGACAGGAGTTGTTCCTGTCTTATGCCAAGAACATCGCCGCCTTCCAGGGCGGTGGCGCCAGCGGCCCGTTGCTGGTGACGCAGTCGGCGTTCGATGCCACCCGCGGCAATCTCAAGCCCGAGCAGTCGCGCACCATCGAGGGCGGCTACCGCGTGGTGCAGCGTGAGTTCGAAGCCTCCGCGGCCGTGTACGACGTGAAGTTCGACAACCGCCTGCTCTCGCTCAATCCGTGCCCGAGCATCCAGCAGGGCACCACGCCGGCATGCACCACGCGCTTCTACAACGTGGGCTCGGTGAGCAGCCACGGCGCGGAGCTCACCTTCATCTGGAAGCCTTTCGCGCACTTCGAGTGGTACAACTCGGCCTCGTTCAACCACTCCACCTACGACAACAACTACCAGCAGAACGGCGTGACCATTCCCACCCGCGGCAAGACCACCGTGGACACGCCCAACAAGCTGTTCGCCAGCGAGGTCAGCTGGGTGTACGGCCCGTGGAACCTCGGCCTGCGCGGCAAGTACACCGGCACGCGCTACTACACCTATACCAACGACCAGGGCTTTGGCGGCTACACCTCGTTCGATTTCGGCGCGGGTTATGACTTCGGCGCGGTCTATGGCCTCACCGATGTAAAGCTGTCGCTCAACATCACCAACCTCACCGACAAGCGCTACGCGTCCAACCTCACCGCATTCACCAACAGCGATCCGAAGGGCCGCGCACTGTCCTTCCATGCCAGCGCGCCGCGCCAGAGTTTCCTCACCCTGGACGTGAAGTTCTAAGGCGGCTGTCGCCGTCTCCCTTCGCTGATGACGAGAGACGGCGACAGGCCGGGGCTAGTCGGTGACCCACTTCCCTGGATAGCCCAGGCTGGCGTCGCCGTATGGCGGGTGCCAGGCGCCCTTGGCGTAGTCGATGGTCATGCGCATGTAGCCGTTCGCATAGCGCGTATCGACACGCTCGCCATCCTTGCCGGGCTCGAACTCGGTCATGCCGTGGTCCGCTTGCTCGTACAGCGCGGTGGTGACCGGAAAACCCTTGGCCTGCAGCGAGGAGAGCCGGCGCAAGGTCTCGCCGCTGGGCGCATCGAGGTCCATGCCGCCCAGGATCCACAGCTGCGGCGTGTGCAGCCGCTCCAGCACGGCCATGGCGTCGTAGTGCCAGGGCGTGCCGAACATGTAGGCCTTGCCCTTTTCGCGGATGTCGTCGCTGCTGAGCGGGAGCACCAGGTAGCTGAAGTCGCCGCGCACGTCCTTGTACCAGGGCTCCTTGCCGTATTTCGCGCGCGCGGCATCGAGCTGCGCATAGCCCTCGGTCAGGTGGCTGGAAAGGATCAGGCCAATCGCGTCAGAGAGCTCCCAGGCCTTGTCGACCACCGACTGGTCGTAGCCCTTGAGCCTCAGTCCCAGGGCGACCGACTCGCGGTCTTCCTCCAGTGGCGAAATGGCCAGGCCGTAGCCGACGATGACGAAGTCGGCATGCGTGCGCGTGGCGGCGAGCGGCGCCACCCAGCCGCCCTGGCTGCCTCCGCGATAGCCGACGCGACCTGCGCGTGAACCGGCCAGCTTGCGCGCCTCGGCCATCGCGGCGACCGCGTCGTTGGCCAGCACGCTGAAGTCCTGCGTGTACACTCCGCCGGAGTCGCCGGTGCCCCGCTTGTCGTAGACAAAGGCGCCCACGCCTTCGGCAGGGAGCTCACGCTGCATGGCATCGAAGGTGCGCGCCGAGTCGTGTTCGGAGCCGTGGATCAACACCACGATGGGCACCTCGGCCTGGCCTGGAGGAAGCAGCAGGCGTCCCACCAGCCGGGTGCCGCCATCGCCGGCGAACACCGTGTCGCGCACCACCAGTGGAATGCGCTGGCCGCTGAGCTTGCCGAAGTGGAGCTGGCCGGTGCCGCAGTCGCCAAAACGCACGTCGTTGCCGTCGGGGCGATCGGTCCAGCCCAGGGTGCTGGTCCACACGCCGCCCTGGGCGTGGGTGAGCTTGCCGGTGCGGCCGTCGATCTGGCGCCAGCGCAGTGCCGTGCCTTCCGAGGGCGCGACATCCAGCGTGCTGCCGTCGCTCAGGCGATACGCGCCGACATGGCAATCGAGGGCGGGAGCGGTGCTGGTGAGCAGGCTGGCAAGCAACAGGGCGAGCATGGCGGGTCCCCGTGACGGTGGCTCGGTTCCACGCTAGCACGCCCGTCCCCACGGCCCATTGGCCACTCGTCACGCCAGGCCTTTAGTCATGGCTTGCACATGGCTTGCGCCAGGCTTCGCAGGAAGCTGCCGCCATCTCGCTGTCAAGGAAACGACATGGCCACGTTCCACCATGGCCGGATGGCTTGCGCCACGCCGGCGCATCGAATGGATCACGAGGGTTTGCCATGGGTCGTTTAAGCTGGGCCATCGTCATGACAGGAGCGCTGGTGATGGCCGGCGGTGTACAGGCCAACGAGGCACCGATCGCCGCCAAGGTGCTGGTGATCGGCCACCGTGGCGCCAGCGCGCTGCGCCCGGAACACACCCTGGCCTCGTACGGCAAGGCCATCGCCGATGGCGCCGATTTCATCGAGCCGGACCTGGTGATGACCCGCGACGGCGTGCCGGTGGCGCGCCATGAGAACGAAATCAGCGGCACCACCGACGTGGCGCAGCATCCGGAGTTCGCCTCGCGCAAGACCACCAAGACCATCGACGGCCATGCGGTGACCGGCTGGTTCACCGAAGACTTCACGCTGGACGAACTGAAGACCCTGCGCGCCCGCGAGCGCCTGCCGGAGCTGCGCAGCACGGCGTACGACGGCCAGTTCCAGATCCCCACGCTGGACGAGATCATCGATTTCGTGGCCACCGAGTCGGCCACGCGTGGCCGTGTCATCGGCATCATCCCCGAGATCAAGCACGGCACCTATTTCCAGAAGGCCGGCCTGCCGATGGAAGACCGCGTGCTGGCCATCCTCGCGGCGCACGCCTATACGCGCACCGCGCCGGTGGAGATCCAGTCGTTCGAGATCGGCAACCTGCGCTATCTGCGTGGCAAGCTCGGCAAGGATCATCCGAACATTCGCCTGCTACAGCTGCTGGATGACCCGGGCGAACAGCCGTACGACGTGGCGGCCGCGAAGGGCACGCTGCATTACCGCGACATGATGACCCCGGACGGGCTGCGCGACATCGCCGGCTATGCCGATGCCATCGGCCCCAACATCCGCGCGATCATTCCGCTGGCCGCCGACGGTACGCTGGGCAAACCCACTGCTCTCGTGCATGACGCGCATGCGGTCAAGCTGGAGCTGCACCCCTACACCTTCCGCCCGGAAAACTATTTCCAGGCCAGGAACTTCTGGCAGGGCAGCAACCCCAAGACCTTCAACGAAGCCGGCTCGGTGGCGGAGATCCGCGCCTACCTCGATGCCGGCATCGATGCGTTCTTTACCGACGATCCGGCCATTGGCCGCAAGGCCGTGGACGAGCGCTGAGCTCGCGGCTCGTGGGCGATTCCGGCGTGGCTGGAATCGCGTGCCCTTTCACCACCCGGGTGTCACCCGATTCCGGCCCGCGCCGCGATGAAGGTGCAGCGGGGGTGGTGCTTCGACGAATCTCGAACCTCCTGTGACGACCATGCGCCTTCCATCATCGTTCATTGCCGCCAGCCTGCTGGCCCTTTCCCTGTCCACGCCGGCCGCCGCAGCGCCGGTGCTGATGATCTCCATCGACGGCCTGCGGCCCGCCGACGTGGTGCATGCAGAACAGCGTGGGCTGCACCTGCCCAACCTGCAGGCCTTCCTTGTCCAGGGTGCCTACGCCGAGACGGTGCGCGGCGTACTGCCGACCTTGACCTATCCCAGCCACACCACGCTGATCACCGGCGTGTCGCCGGCGCGCCACGGCATCGGCGGCAACCTCACCTTTGACCCGTACAACAAGAACCAGCAGGGCTGGGACTGGTACGCCAGCGACATCAAGGTGCCGACGCTGTGGGATGCCGCGCACGAGGCGGGCCTGCATACTGCCAATGTGCACTGGCCGGTGAGCGTGGGTGCCCAGGTCGACTGGAACCTGCCGCAGATCTGGCGTACCGGCACCGCCGATGACCGCAAGCTGGTTGCCGCGCTGTCGACGCCCGGCCTGCTGCCGTCGCTGGAGAAGGAGCTGGGCCCGTACGCCGACGGCATCGACGAGAGCCTCGCCGGCGACCAGAACCGCACGCGTTTCGCGGTGGCGCTGCTCGAATCGCGCAAGCCCGATTTCATGACGGCGTATCTCACGTCGCTCGACCACGAGCAGCACGCCAGCGGCCCCGACACGCCCGCCTCGCGCGCCGTGCTGGAACAGATCGACGTGCTGGTGGGCCAGCTGGTGCAGGCGGCGCATCGCGTGCATCCCGACGGCGTGGTGGCCATCGTCTCCGATCACGGCTTCCTGCCGGTGAAGAACGACGTGAACCTCTATGCACCCTTCATCCAGGCCGGCTTGATCACCCTCGACGGCAGCACCGTGACCGACTGGAAGGCCATGCCGTGGAACGACGGCGGCAGCGCAGCCATCGTGCTGCGCGACCCGTCGGACCAGGTCGTGCGCGCCAAGGTGGCGGCGCTGCTGCAGCAGCTGCAGGCCAATCCCGACTACGCCATTGCCAAGGTGCTCGACCAGGCCGGTGTGGAGAAGGCGGGCGGCACCACGCAGGCGCAATGGTTCGTGCTGTTCAAGCCCGACTACGAGATGGCGCCGCGTCCGGACGTGGCCATGCTTTCGTCCAGCCACTACCACGGCATGCATGGATATGACCCGGCCCTGCCGCAGATGCGCTCCACCTTCCTGATCGCTGGCAAGGGCGTGCCCGCCGGCAAGGACCTTGGCGACATCGACATGCGCGACATCGCGCCGACCGTCGCGCACCTGCTTGGTGTGAGCTTGCCGACGGCCGACGGAAAGTCGCTCATTCCGTAAGCGCTAACGTCAGCATGACGTAGGAAACACCGCGTTTTATTCGTAAAAACGCGGTGTTTTAAATCTGCGTGTCATCGCTGATACATACGAATTCTTCACGATTTCATGGAGCCGTCCAAATGGTATGGACGGCCAATTCCCCATCTTCTTATCGAAAAACCAGGAACGTACGGATTCATGGCGAATCCGTGCGAAAGGACTCGTCATGCCCAAGCAATCCCTTCGCAGGACCGCGATCGCGCTGGCAACACTGGCCGCGCTCTACAGCGGCGTCGTACTCGCCGACGATGTGACCTCGCCCAATGCGGCACCGGCCGCCGACGCATCGGCGACCAACAACCGCGACAAGGCCAAGAACATGGAGGCCGTGTCGGTGGTGGCCTCGGGTGAAACCCGCCAGGTGCAGAAGGTCACCAGCGAAGACATCCAGCAGCTCGCGCCGGGCACCAGTCCGCTCAAGGCCATCGACAAGCTGCCGGGCGTCAACTTCCAGGCCGCCGACCCGTGGGGCGACTACGAGTGGTCGACCCAGATCACCCTGCATGGCTTCGACCAGAGCCGCCTCGGCTTCACGCTTGACGGCATCCCGCTGGGCAACATGAGCTACGGCACCACCACTGGCCTGCAGGTGACGCGCGCGATCAGCAGCGACAACATCAGCACGGTGGAGCTGGCGCAGGGCGCGGGCGCGCTGGGCACGGCGTCGAACACCAACCTGGGCGGCACCATCCAGTTCTACTCGGCCGACCCGGATGCGGTCGCCGGCGCGCGCATCAACCAGGTGATCGGTTCGGACTCCACCACGCGTACCTTCGTGCGCCTGGACAGCGGCGACTACCACGGCTTCTCCACCTACATCTCGTTCGACCACGCCGACACTGACAAGTGGAAGGGCTATGGCGACCAGCGCTCGGACCAGCTCAACCTGAAGTCGGTGTACCAGTGGGACGGCGGCAGCGTGAGCCTGTTCTACGACTCGTCCAAGCGCAAGGAATACGACTACATGGACCTGTCCCTGGCCAGCCAGAAGGCGCTGGGCTGGAACTGGGACTACCTGCAGCCGAACTGGGGCACGGCGGTGCAGATCGCCAACGCATACAACGGCAAGGGCGGCTATCCGGCCGTGCTGTCGTCGCTGCCGACCGGTTATGACCTGGTCGACTCGACCTATTACGCCGGTGGCGGCATTCGTCGCGACAACCTGGCGGGCCTCAGCGGCACGTTCAACCTGAGCGAGCACGCCACGCTGAACCTCGGCACCTACTACCACGACAATCGCGGCGAGGGTCAGTGGGCCACGCCGTACGTGGCCTCGTCGCCGACGGTGCCGCTGGCCATGCGTACCACCGACTACGGCCTGGACCGCTATGGCGGCACCGGCTCGCTGCAGTTCTCGCTGGGCAACAACGACATCGAAGTGGGCTTCTGGGCGGAGAACGCCAAGACCAATCAGGAGCGCAACTACTTCTACCTCAGCGGGCAGTACGACTACCTGAGCAACTTCTACGAGAACGAGGAGCCGTTCCTGCGCGGCTTCCTGCAGCACTACGTGACGCAGACGCGCATGGCCTACGCCTCCGACACCATCCACCTGATGGATGATCGCCTGACGCTGAACTTCGGCGCCAAGGCCCTGGGCGTCACCAACATCGCCGACTCGTGGGTGCCGTCCAGCGCGCTGGCGCAGGGCCGCATCCGTGCCAGCGACGGTTTCCTGCCGCAGGTGGGCGCCAACTACAAGATCGACGCCAACCAGGAGGTCTACGCCTCCTACAGCAAGAA
The DNA here is from genome assembly GCF_003332825.1 of Dyella sp. C9. Lineage (GTDB taxonomy): Bacteria > Pseudomonadota > Gammaproteobacteria > Xanthomonadales > Rhodanobacteraceae > Dyella. Next base: position 95,181 of record NZ_QIRF01000004.1, read on the forward strand.
CATGGCGGCCTACGGCTTCCTGCCGTTCAGTCAGTCGCAGACCGCCTTCAACGCCAGCAAGAGCTCGCTCAACCCCGAGCAGTCGCAGACCTTCGAGCTGGGCTACCGCGTGCACGGCGACAGTTTCGAGGCTTCAGCCGATGCGTACTACACGCGCTTCACCAACCGCCTGCTCGCGGTGTCGCCGTGCTCGGCGGTGCAGACCTGCTCGGCCATCCTCAACAACGTGGGCTCGGTGAAGAGCACCGGCGTGGACCTGGCGGTGATCTGGCGCCCGATCGAGCATGTGCGCTGGTTGAACTCGCTCTCGTACGACAACTCCAAGTACCAGGACGACTACCTCAACAACGGCGTGGTCGCCACCGACGGCAAGTACGTGGTCGGCATTCCCACCTGGATGTTCACTTCCGACCTCAGCTACAGCTATGGCGGATGGACGGCCAATATCGACGGCAAGTACACCGGCCGCCGCTACATCACCTACATCAACGACTCGCAGGTGCCCTCGTACTGGCTGTTCGAGGCCGGCGTGAACTATGACATCGGGGCGGTGTCCATCCTCAAGGACCTGAGCCTGGGGCTGAACGTCACCAACCTGTTCAACAAGCGCTATTTCGCCACGACCGGTACCAACGGCTATGTCGCCTCCGATCCGCAGGGCTGGAACCAGACGCTGATGGCAGGTGCGCCGCGCCAGGTGTTCTTCAACATCAACGCGAAGTTCTGATCTCCCCTCAGGCTTCGTTGCTTGTTGCCGCGCCCAGCGATGGGCGCGGCTGGGAGGGCCGCCGTCCCGCCGGCGCGCCCTGCCTTTCCCCCAGCCCTCCCCCGAACAGGGGAGGGCTTTTTTTTGGTGCGGTGCCGAACGTCAAGTGGCATCGATGGCACTAAGATCGGCGTTCGTCCGAGGGCAAGGGGAAGCCTCGCATGTCTGTTTCAAACGCCGCCGCCCGATCGTCACCGCGCGCGGTCGATCTCGTCATTGTGCTGGTCGCGATGGCAGCCATCGCTGGCGCGACGCTTGGCGCGCCTGAGGCGGTCGATGGCTGGCGCTGGTTGCACTGGATCAGCAAGCCCCTCGCCACCGGGCTGATCCTGTGGATGGCATGGCACGCCACCGCGCCTGTCTCGGTGGCCTATCGGCGCTGGATAGCGATCGGCATGCTGTTCTCCCTGGCTGGCGATGTGTTCCTGATGCTGCCGATGGATGCATTTGTCGCGGGGCTGGTGGCCTTCCTGCTGGGGCATGCGTGCTTCATCCGCGCGCTGCTGCTCGATACGCGTCTTGCGGCCCGTCCCTGGGGCATGCTCGCGTGCCTGGCTTATGGCGCGCTCAACCTGTGGGCGTTGTGGCCCTGGTTGCCGCCGCCCCTGCACGTGCCGGTGGTGGTCTACGTCCTGGTGCTGTCCAGCATGGGTGGCCAGGCCGTGGCCCGCGCGCTGGCCCATGGCGGCGACGATCTGGCCGGGCCCACCCGCTGGGCGGCCGTCGGCGCGCTGCTGTTCATGGCCAGCGATACACTGTTGGCCTGGAACCGCTTTCGCGTGGCGTTACCGCGGGCGTCGCTGTGGGTGCTGGCTACCTATTACGCGGCGCTGTGGTGCCTGGCGCGTTCGGTCCGGCGAGGGGCAGGGCAGGCATGAACATGCAGGAAACCATCATCACCTGGGCGACGCCGGTGTTCTTCGCGCTGATCGCGCTGGAGTTGCTGCTGGCGAAGCTTCGTGGCCGCAGGGTCTACCACTCCAGCGACGCGATCAACAGCCTCGGGCTGGGCGTGATCTCGCAGATCGTCGGTGTCTTCTCCAAGGTGCTCACGCTGGGCATCTATGCCTGGTGCGTCGAACACCTCGCACTGTTCCACCTGCCCGCCAACAGCGTGCTGGTGTGGGTCACTGCGCTGATCGCCTACGACTTCTGCTACTACTGGCTGCACCGTGCCGGCCATGAGGTCAACATCCTGTGGGCCGCCCACGTGGTGCACCACCAGAGCGAGGACTACAACCTGAGCACCGCGCTGCGCCAGACCGGCAGCGGCGTGTTGCTGGGCTGGCTGTTCTACCTGCCGATGGCGGTGCTCGGCTATCCGCTGGAAGTGTTCGTGGTGGTGGCGCTGATCGACCTGCTCTACCAGTTCTGGGTGCACACCGAGCTGGTGGGGAGGCTGGGCTGGTTCGACCGCGTGTTCTGCTCGCCGTCCAACCATCGCGCGCACCATGCGGTGAACGACAAGTACCTCGATCGCAACTACGGCGGCATCCTGATCCTGTGGGATCGCCTGTTCGGCACCTTCGTGGAAGAGGACGACAACGATCCGCCGGTGTTCGGCACGCGCTCGCCGCTGCGCAGCTGGAATCCGCTGTGGGCCAATGCCGAGGTGTACTGGGCCACCGCCAAGGATGCCTGGCATGCACGTCGCTGGCGCGACAAGCTGCTGGTGTGGATCAAGCCGCCGGGCTGGCGGCCGGCCGATGTGGCCGAGGGCTTTCCCAAGCCGGACTTCGACATCCAGCGCGAGCGTTTCCTGCCCGTGTTGTCGCGGGGGCTGGTGGTGTACAGCCTGGTGCAGTTCGCGCTGCTGCTGGGCATGGCCGTGCAGTTCCTCGACCTGGCCAAGCACCTGCCCGCGCTGGCCCTCGCCGGCTATGCGGCCTTCCTGGTGTTGAGCCTGACCGCCTTGGGCGCGCTGACCGAAGGCCGTCGGATCGGCGTGGCGCTGGAAGGGGCGCGATGGCTGGTGACCGCCGCCATTCCGCTGCTCAGCGGCGGATGGTTTGGCATCGCGCAGCTGCCCGTGGGGGCGATCGGCGCGATCGTCGTGGTTGCGGCGGCGAGCGCGCTGGTACTCGCGTGGCTGGTCCTGGCTGCGCCGGGCCGGGCGGGGAAGGCGATTCCGGGCTAGCGCTCCATGCGGGCGGGCTCCTTCCTTTCTCCCAGGGAGCGGCCCGGGGAGGGGGTGTAGGCCTTGCCTGCGCGTCGTCCCAGCGAACGGCAGGCCCCCTCATCGCACCCGCAGCGTGGCACCTGCGACCCCATTCGCTATGATCGCGGCTCGTTTCCCGGGGATGAGCTGATGGGTTTCTTCAATAAATTGGTGCGCCACAAGCCTGTGGAGCTGTTGCAGGCGGAGGCCGGCAAGCGTGGCGATTTCCGCCGCGTGCTGGGCCTGTGGCAGCTCACCGCCATCGGTATCGGCGGCATTATCGGCGTGGGTGTGTTCGTGCTGGCCGGCAAGCAGGCGGCGATCAACGCCGGTCCGGCGGTGGCCATTTCGTTCCTGATCGCCGGCATCGCGAGCGCAGCGGCGGCGCTGTGCTACGCCGAGTTCGCCGGCATGATCCCGGTCACCGGCAGCGCCTACACCTATGGCTACGCCGTACTCGGCGAGCTGGCGGCCTGGCTGATCGGCTGGGACTTGTTATTGGAATACGCGCTGATCGTGGCGGTGGTCGCCATCGGCTGGTCTGGCTACGTGCAGGCGGCGCTTACCGGCATCGGCGTGACCCTGCCCGTATGGGCGCAAGGCGCCATCGGCACCGGCGAAGGCCATGTGTTCAACGTGATCGCCGCGTTCGTGACGCTGGCCGTGGCGGCGCTGCTGATCTTCCGCACCGAGTGGGGCGCACGCTTCAACACGCTGGTGGTGGCGATCAAGGTGGCTGCCGTGGCGCTGGTGATCGGCGTGGGCGTGTTCTACGTGAATCCGGCTAACTGGGTGCCGTTCATTCCCGAGCACGTGGTGGGGCCCGATGGCGTGGGCCACTTCGGCTTCCAGGGCGTGGCCGCGGCGGCGGCCGTGGTGTTCTTCGCGGTGTTCGGCTACGACACGCTGACCACCGCTGCGGAGGAATCGAAGAATCCGCAGCGCGACCTGCCGCGCGCCGTGCTGTTGTCGCTGGGCATCTCGATGACGATGTACCTGGCGGTGTCGCTGGTGCTCACCGGCATTGCCCATTACAGCACGCTCAATACCGACGCGCCGGTGGCCGATGCGTTCCGCAACCTGGGCCTGCACTGGGTAGCGTTGATCATTTCGGTGTCGGCGGTATTCGGCCTGATCAGCGTGCTGTTTGCCTTCATGCTGGGCGCCACGCGCATCTGGTTCGCGCTGTCGCGCGACGGCCTGCTGCCGGGCTGGTTCGCCAAGGTGCACCCGCGCTACGGCACGCCGCATCGCCCGACCGTGGTGCTGGGCGTGTTCACCGCGCTGGTGGCCGGCCTGCTGCCGATCGAGGAAGTGGCCAAGCTGGTGAACATCGGCGTGCTGTCGGCCTTCATCGTGATCTGCACCTCGGTGATGATCCTGCGCAAGCGCAAGCCGGACCTGCATCGCGCGTTCCGCACGCCGCTGGTGCCGCTGGTGCCCCTGGTGGGCATCGGTTTCTCGATCTGGCTGCTGGCCGAGCTGCCGGCGATCACCTGGAAGGTGTTCCTGGTGTGGGTGAGCCTGGGTCTGCTGGTCTACCTCGGTTACGGCATGCGCCACAGCAAGCTGGAGAAGCAGTAAGCGACATCCTGAGCCTGTTGTAGGAGCGCATCCTGCGCGCGACCATGGCCGCGGCATGGGCGTCCCGTATGTTGTGATGCGCGGGTATCCGGTTGCCGCCGCGTAGGGTTGTCGCGCACAGGGTGCGCTCCTACAGAAAGGCAAAGAAAAACGGCCGCTTGCGCGGCCGTTTTTCGTTACTGCGCAGGTAGTGACGCTTAGAAGCGCACTTCCACCGAAGCGGAGTAGGTCGCCACGTTGGCCTTGGCACTCAGGTCGTCCGAGCTGCCGCGGTCGTACTTGACGTGGTAGTTGTCGTAGTTCAGCGCCAGGGCGACGTTCTTGGTGATGTCGTAGCCCACGCCGGCGCCGGCGTACCAACCGTTGTTCCAGCTCTTCTGGCTGACCGAAGCGTCGCCCACGGTGACGGCACCGGTGGTGCGCGAACGCAGGTAGCCGCCGTGGCCGGTGACGAACCAGTTGTTGTAGAAGTTGTACTTGGCGGTCACACCGATCTGGCCGACGCGCGGCTTGGCCGAGACGCTGGCGAAGTCGAAGTCGTTCTTGACCTTGCCGAGGTAGGCGTAGCCGATTTCGGCACCGACGATGCCGTTCCAGCGCCAGCCGAAGCGCACGTTCTGGAACACGTCGGTCTTGTCCGAGACGCCACCGATGCGGTAGTCGCTCTGGCCGAGGTTGCCGGCCACGAAGAAGTTGTCGAGCTGGTTGCTCTCGTCGGCCTTGGCAGCAAACGGCGCAACAGCGACGACGGCCAGTGCGGCCGCAATCAGAGTCTTGTTCATGGAGTACTCCATCTTTTTATGTGTTTCCGTCGTGGCATCAAGGGGGAATGCCACGCGGCCCGCGTTGGGGATCGCGGTGAGTAAAGGATACGGGATTTTAACGACTGCACACCGCGACACGATTACGCGGGATGGGCGAGGTTCAGACACCGCCATGACCTCTGGCAGGGGGTGCGATATGCGGTCGCGCACTACGATCGCGGGTTCATGTTCCGTGCAGCTTGTCTTCATATCGCGCGGATCGGTCACAGGAGAACCCTTTGAAAGTTTCGCGTCTCGCTACCGCCATCCTCGCTTCCGCCATGGGCCTGGGCAGCTTTGCTGCGCTGGCCGACGTGCCTGCTCCGCAGGACGTTCCGTTCGACGGCACGCTGAAGATCAATGTCGACGCCACGGACATCGCGCACCGCGTGTTCCGCGTGCACGAGGTGGTGCCGGCGAAGCCGGGCCCGCTCACGCTGCTGTATCCGCAGTGGCTGCCGGGCAACCATTCGCCGACCGGATCGATCGACAAGCTCGCCGGCCTGGTGGTCAAGGCCAATGGCAAGGTGGTGCCGTGGAAGCGTGACCCGCTCAACGTGTATGCCTTCCACGTCGACGTGCCGCAGGGCGCGAACCAGGTGGAAGTGGAGTTCCAGTTCCTCTCCGCGCAGGACACCCGCCAGGGCCGCGTGGTGATGACCCCGGAAATGCTCAACCTGCAGTGGAACTCGGTGTCGCTGTATCCCGCCGGCTACTTCGCCCGCCGCATCAACGCCGAGACCAGCGTGACCTTCCCGGCCGGGTGGCAGTACGGCAGCGCGCTCGAGCTGGCCTCGCGCGACGGCGACACCGTGCACTTCAAGCCGATCAACTACGACGACCTGGTCGACTCGCCGATCTACGCCGGCAAGTACTTCAAGCGGGTGGACCTGGACCCGGGTGCGAAGACCCCGGTATTCCTCAACGTCGTGGCCGATGATCCGAAGTACCTGGAGATCACCGACGCGCAGCTGAAGATCCACCGCAACCTGGTGCAGCAGATGTACAAGCTGTACGGCGCGCACCACTACGACCACTACGACTTCCTGTTCTCGCTGAGCGACAAGATGTCGGGCAATGGCCTGGAGCATCACCGTTCCAGCGAGAACGGCGTGGGCCCGGGCTACTTCACCGAGTGGGACAAGAGCATGGTCATGCGCGACCTGCTGGCCCACGAGTTCAACCATTCCTGGGACGGCAAGTATCGTCGCGGCGCCGACCTCAGCACGCCGAACTTCAACGTGCCGATGCAGGACAGCCTGCTGTGGGTATACGAAGGCCAGACCCAGTTCTGGGGCTACGTGATGGCCGCGCGCTCGGGCCTGTGGAAGCAGGATGACGCGCTGGACATGCTGGCCAATGTCGCCGCTACCTATGACAAGGGCCGCCCGGGCCTGCAGCAGTGGCGCAACATCCAGGACACCACCAACGATCCGATCATCGCGATGCGCCGCCCGCTGCCGTATCGCAACTACCAGATGAGCGAGGACTACTACTCGGGCGGCCAGATGATCTGGCTGGACGTCGACGGCAAGCTGCGTGACCTCAGCGGCAACAAGCGCTCGATCGACGACTTCGCCAAGGCGTTCTTTGGCGTGAAGAACGGCGAGTGGGACGTCAACACCTACACCTTCGAGGACGTGGTGAAGACGCTCAACGACATCGCTCCGTACGACTGGGCCAGCTACCTGCGCGAGCGCCTGGACGGCCACGGCCCGATCATCGGCGGCTTCGAGGCCAACGGCTGGAAGCTTGTCTACAACGACAAGCCCTCCGCGGCGACCAAGGCCATCGAGGCGCGCCTGGGCGGCGCCAACCTCACCTACTCGCTGGGCGTGTCGGTGGGCAAGGGCGGTGACATCGTCGACGTGCTGTGGGACGGCCCCGCTTTCAAGGCCGGCCTGTCGCCGGGCATGAAGCTGATCGCCGTCAACGGCAAGGAATACTCCAGCGACGCCATCAAGGACGCGGTGACCGCGGCGGCGAAGGACAAGAACCAGCCGGTGGAGCTGCTGGTGAAGAACTTCGACGAGTACCAGACGCTGCGCATCGACTACCACGACGGCCTGAAGTACCCGCACCTGGAGCGCATCGAGGGCAAGGCCGACCGCCTGTCCGAGCTGCTCAAGGCGCGCTGAGCCGAGCGCCTGCCCCCTCCACGCGCGGGGAGGGGGCCTCCTGCAGTAGCGTGCCGTGTGCGCTCCTGCAAGGGGCCGGGAGGCTGCGGCCACTCCCGCCCCCAACTCCGCTATACTGCGCGTCCGCCGTGTGTCACCACGCACGTGCAGCGTCCATGCGCCCGTAGCTCAGCCGGATAGAGTAGTGGCTTCCGAAGCCATTGGTCGGGGGTTCGAATCCCTCCGGGCGCGCCATCTTCCCGACAAGACAGCCCCTGTTGCCAGGGGCTGTCTTGCGTTGTGCATGCCGACGCGCCGCGGCGGAAACGCCACGCCTGCATGCACCTGCCATGCGCAATGCGCCGATAGCAGACCATGCATCCGTTGACGCAGCGTGGTCGCGCGCCACCCTCGAACCTGTTGGCGGGTCTGCGTGGCGGCGCGATCGGTTGCGACCATTCGGACCGGCTTCTATATTAGAAAAATCGAATATATGTACATAAGGAGGCCGCGATGCATCCCTGGTTGCTCGCTGTCCTGGGCGGTGTCCTGGTCGGGCTTTCGGCCGTGCTGCTGATGGCAATGCTGGGTCGCATCGCCGGCATCAGCGGCATCGCCAGTGGCGTGCTGGCCGAAAGCGATCGTGCATGGCGCATCGCCTTCGTGGCGGGATTGCTGGCTGCTCCACTGCTGCTGTTCGCGGTGCGCGGTGACAGCGGCATCGGCACGCCGGTGGTGCGCTGGCCGTGGATGGCGGTGGCCGGCCTGTTGGTGGGCCTGGGCACCCGCCTGGGCAGCGGCTGCACCAGCGGGCATGGCGTGTGCGGCATCGCGCGGCTGTCGCCACGCTCGCTGGTGGCGACCGTGGTGTTCGTCCTGTTTGGCATGTGCACGGTGTACCTGGTGCGCCATGTACTGGCAGGTGCGGGCACATGAAGATCTTGATGGCGTTGGCAGCTGGCTTGCTGTTTGGCCTGGGGCTGAGCCTCGCCGGCATGACCCAGCCTGCCGTCGTGCTCGGCTTCCTCGATGTCGCCGGGGCATGGAATCCGCAATTGCTGTTCGTGATGGCGGGCGCCGTGCTGACGACCGCCGTGGGCTACCGGCTCGTATGGCGACGTTCCATGCCGTGGCTGGCCACGGGTTTTGCACTGCCTCGGGCCACGCGCATCGACGCGCGCCTGCTCGGCGGTGCCGCGCTGTTCGGCATCGGGTGGGGTATTGCTGGCTATTGCCCGGGGCCGGCGCTGGTCGCGCTGGCTGGCGGGATCGGATCGGTCGGTGTGCTGGTCGCAGCGATGGCGCTGGGCTGGTGGCTGGCGGCACAGTGGCAGGCGCGCACAAGCAACAGGCTACGAGGTTGAGTACATGAATCGCCCTGAAGTGAAATCGTTCTTCGACGAGGCCAGCAACACCTTCAGCTACATCGTGTGGGATCCGGCCACGCGGCATGCCGCGGTGATCGACAGCGTGCTGGACTACGACGCTGCTTCAGGCCGCATCAGTCGCGATTCCGCCGACGCCATCGTGGCGTTCGTGCAGGCGCACGGCCTGGTGGTGGAATGGGTGATCGATACCCACGTGCATGCCGACCACCTGTCCGCCGCACCGTATGTGAAATCGCGGCTGGGTGGCCGCCTGGGCATCGGCGAACACATCCGTGAGGTGCAAGCCTCGTTCGGCCAGCTGTTCAATGCGGGCGAAGCGTTTCGTCGCGACGGCAGCCAATTCGACCACCTGTTCAAGGACGGCGAGCACTATCGCGTGGGCAACCTCGAGGCGGTGGCGCTGCACACCCCCGGGCACACGCCGGCCTGCATGACCCACGTGATCGGCGATGCGGCCTTCGTGGGCGATACCTTGTTCATGCCCGACTACGGCACGGCGCGTTGCGATTTCCCCGGGGGCGATGCGCGCGCGCTCTATCGTTCGATCCAGCGCCTGTTCGCGCTGCCCGGCGAAACACGGATGTACATGTGCCACGACTACAAGGCCCCGGGGCGCGAGATGTTCGCCTGCGAGACGTCGGTTGACGCGGAGCGCAGCGGGAACATCCACGTGCGGCATGGGATTGGCGAGGATGCCTTCGTGCAGATGCGCAACACCCGCGATGCCACCCTGCCGGTGCCCAGGCTGTTATTGCCGGCGGTGCAGGTGAACATGCGTGCCGGCCAGTTACCGCCCGAGGAGGACAACGGCATCCGCTACCTCAAGATCCCGCTGGATGCACTGTGACCTGCCCAGGGCGGTGAGCCGATGAAGTCCGCTTCCACATCTTCTTCTGTGCGGGGACGCAGGACCAGGCCCGACGTGGCATCCATGCAACGCCATGCCGACGAGGCGGTGGCCGTGCTCAAGGCGGTAGGCAGCACCAAGCGGTTGATGTTGCTATGCGAACTGCTGGACGGCGAGCGCCCGGTGAACGACCTGGCGGAGGTGCTGGGGCTCGCCCAGAGCGCGGTGTCGCAGCATCTGTCATTGCTGCGCCGCGAAGGCCTGGTGACGGGCCGGCGCGATGGCCAGTCCATCCTCTATGCCATCAGCGATGCGCGGCTGCGCTCCCTGATGGCCACCCTGTTTGAACTGTTCTGCACCCACCCGGCGCCGGTGCGCCAGGGTGGAGGCCCCCTTCCTCGCGGAAGGGGGCGTGAAAAGGGTTAGTGGTGGCGCAGCTGCTTTTCGAAGGCCTTGACCTGTTTGTCGGCTTCGTCGCGCGCCATGCCGTAGCGCTCCTGCAGCCGGCCTGAGAGGTACTCGGCGTTGCCCTGCGCGACCTTTAGGTCGTCGTCGGTGAGCTTGCCCCAATGCTGCTTGATCTGGCCGCTGAGTTGCTTCCACTGGCCCTGGATGGTGTCTTGATTCATGGCGGTCCTCGTTGGGTGTGGGGAAATGCAATGCGCATTGCGGGGACCGATTCGAGCAGCGCCAGGGTTAAGTGCGCGTGCCCGGGGTGTTGCTTGTGGTGGGAGCGGTTCATGGGCGTATGAGGGTGACTGATACCGCATTCGCGCCACGTCGACATGGATGATGCGTCGATGGCGTCTCGGCGTGGCGAGCGACGGCCAGGGGCGCGTAGCGGGGCGCATGCCGACGACAACCACTTTGCGGCGGCCCAGCAGCGGTCCGCCGTCCAACGGCACGGAGGTAGGCATATGGGCTCGATTCTGCAGCAGGGCGTGGGTCGCACGGGTTGGCTGCTGGTGCTCTATGGCGTCATCTCGATACTTTTCGGCATCAGTGCCTTGATCTGGCCCGGCAGCACGGTCATCGCGCTCGCCTGGGCGTTCGGCGTGATGGCCCTGGCCGAGGGCATCATCAGCGTGTTCGCGCTGTTCAAGCGTGATGTGGCGATCTCGCGAGGTTGGCTGCTGCTGTACGCCGTCGCCTCGATCGTCTTTGGCCTGCTGGCGATCTGGCATCCGCTGGCCGTGGCCAACGTGCTGCTGATCTTCCTCGCCGCGTGGCTCATCGTGGCCGGCGTGTATCGCATCGTGTTCGCGATCCGCGTGCGCAAGGAGATCCAGGGTGAGTGGATGATCGCATTGAGTGGCGTGCTGGCGATCGTGCTGGGTGGCCTGTTCGTGGCGTACCCGGTGGCGGGTCTGCTCACCGTGGCCATCTGGATCGGTGCCGCGGCGCTGGTTTACGGCGTGCTTCAGCTGGTTGCGGGCGTGCGACTGCACCGCTGGAAGCGCGCGCTCTGAATGCCTGCGACGGCTTCCATGAAAAAGGCGCCCGCGGGCGCCTTTTTCGTTGCCGTCGCTTTGCGCATCAGCTGCGGACTTCGAAATCCTCGCTCGCCACGGCCTTGCCGTTGAGCGAAATCACCACCTTGTAGCGCCCCTGCGGCCATGCATTGGGGTTCTGCACCTTGAACGTGGGGGTGGCCGGTCCGCTGGTGGCGATCGATTCGGTGGTGCTGCTGAACATCTGGTCCTTGCCGTCGACGTAGTGCCACTGCGCGTTGAGCGTGGCGTTGTCGCTGCTGCCGACGGTCGCGACGCTGGCATAGATGGCCTTGTCTTCAGGGGCGAAGTGGCGCTGTTCCTTGCTGATGGCGTGAGACTCGGTCACCGCGTTGCCCAGTGTCACCGCGGCAACCTTGATGTCGTGGGTAGCGGGCGCGCTGGCCATGCCGCCCGGCGACGCAGCGGAATGCGCCGGGGCGGTCGATGCCGGCGCCGGCATGGTGGTCGCGGGTGCCGGCGCGGTGGCAGGCGCCGCTGGCTGCGATGGCATGGCCGGGGCGCTGGCGGCAGGTGCCGGTGGCGCGTTTTCGGATTGCTGCTCGTTCTTGCCGCACGCGCTGAGCATCAGCAGGCCGGCAAGGGTCGCACAGTACAAAGCGGTGTTGCGTGCCTGAACGTTCATGACGGACCCCGTGGCTGGTGACGGAACACGCGTCCGGCGGGCCAAGCCCTGCTGCCGGACGCTCATGCCAGCAAACACTAGTCCCATCGGACTGAAGCGGCCATTACCGGACGACCCCGCTTCGACATAACCTTCACGCCAGTCGCGGCTATTGGCGCGCGCCGCGGGGGTTGCCGGGCAGCTCGGTGCCGGTGCTGCGGTAGGGATTGATGTCGAGGCCGCCACGGCGCGTATAGCGCGCATACACGCTGAGCTGCTCGGGCCGGCAACGCTGCATCACGTCCACGAAGATGCGCTCCACGCACTGCTCGTGGAATTCGTTGTGATTGCGGAACGAGACCAGGTAGCGCAGCAGCCCGGCGCGATCGATCGGTGCACCACGGTAATGGATCTGCACGCTGCCCCAGTCGGGCTGGCCGGTCACCGGGCAGTTGGAGCGCAGCAGGTTGGACACCAGGGCTTCCTCGACCACCGGCTGGCCGGCATCGGCGACCAGGTAGTCGGCGCGCGGCGGGCCATAGTCCTCGATGGCCACGTCCAGCGTGTCGACCAGCGTGCCGTCGAGGTCGGTCACCGCATGGCCGCGGGCCTGCGCCTCGGTCAGCGCGACCTCCACCGGGGCGCCGGCGGCGGCTGAAAGATCCCGTAGCAGTATTTCCAGCAGCGCCGCGCTGTCGCGCATGCGTTCCTGCGAGAAGCCATTCAAGTAGAGCTTGAACGACTTCGATTCGATGATGTTGGGCGAGGTGGCCGGCACGCGGAATTCGGCCAGCGCCACCACCGGCTTGCCGCGGGCATCCAGCCAGGACAGCTCATAGGCGTTCCAGATGTCCACGCCATGGAACGGCAGCGGCTCGGCCACGCCGATCTCCTCGCGCTTGGCCGAGCGCGGGATCGGAAACAACAGGGAAGGGTCGTAGCGGTCGGCGTAGACCGTGGTCTTGCCGAGCGGGGAATGTTCGGGAGTGCTCATGGCGCCATTCTACCGCCCTGATGACGATCGTCTTCGCATGAACCTGCGAATCCGCAGGAGCCGGACCATGACCACTGACCCGGTCCAGCAGGGGCTGGCCTGCCTATAGTGTCCTGTTGAGACTCTGGGGATTCCAAGGAAAACCGCTGCATGAAGAAACTCGCCCTGGCCTGCCACGCCGCTGCAGGCCTGCTCGCCGCCGGCGCGCTGAGCGCCCCCGCCCACGCTGATGGCACGGATGCCGGATTCGACCCGCAGGCGCTGTTCGCGCCGCTGTCGCTGCCCGATGCACCCAACGCCTTTCGCGGCGGTGCCGGCAAGCCCGGGCCGCTGTTCTGGCAGAACCGGGTGGACTACGCCATCCAGGCCGAGATCGATCCGGCCTCGCACTCGCTGCGTGGCGACGAGACCATCACCTATACCAACCACAGCCCCGACGCGCTCGATGTGCTGTGGGTGCAACTGGACCAGAACGCCTATCGCGCCGATTCGCGCGGCTCGTTGACCTCGCCGCGCCCGCGCAAGGACTTCACCGACGGCTACCAGCTCGATGCGGTGGAAGTGGATGGCAAGCCGGTGCATTTCCTGGTGGACGACACGCGCCTGCGCGTGGACCTGCCGCAGGCGCTGGCCGGTGGCGGCAAGCAGCTGAAGCTGCGCATTCGCTATCACTACACGGTGCCCGGCACCTGGGGCGGCCGCACCGCGGTGACGCCGACCAGGAACGGCGACATCTACGAGATCGCGCAGTGGTTCCCGCGCATGGCGGTGTATGACGACCTGCGCGGCTGGGACACGCTGCCTTACCTCGGCTCGGAGTTCTACCTGGAGTACGGCAACATCGATTACGCCGTGACCGTGCCGTGGAACTACATCGTGGCCGGCTCGGGCGAACTCACCAACGGCAACGACGTGCTGACCGCCACCGAGCAGCAGCGCCTGGCCAAGGCCGCGCAAAGCGATGCCACGGTGATGATCCGCGGCCCGCAGGAAGTGAACGACCCGGCCAGCCGTCCGAAGCAGAGCGGCACGCAGACCTGGCGCTTCCACATGGAGCACACCCGCGACGTGGCGTTTGCCGCTTCGCCGGCCTTCGTGTGGGACGCTGCGCGCATCAACCTGCCCGACGGCAAGCACTCGCTGGCGATGTCGGTGTATCCGGTGGAGGGCGTGGGCAAGGACAAGTGGGACCGCTCTACCGAATACGTGAAGGGCGCGGTCGAGCATTTCTCGTCCAAGTGGTATCCGTACCCGTGGCCCGCCGCGGTGAACCTGGGTGGACACGGCGCCGGCATGGAATACCCCGGCATCGTGTTCGACGGTTTCGACGACAAGGGCCCGATGCTGTTCTGGATCAGCGCGCACGAAATCGGCCACACCTGGTTCCCGATGGTGGTGGGCTCCAACGAGCGCCGCAATGCCCTCATGGATGAAGGCTTCAACACCTTCATCGACGTGTACGCCTCCGACGCGTTCAACCACGGCGAGTTCGCGCCCAAGCGCGACAGCGAGTACGCGCCCAAGGGCGGCAACCCGGTGGACGAGATCCTGCCGCTGCTGGCGGATCCGCAGGCGCCGACCATGATGGCACCGGCCGATTCGATCTCCGAGAAGTACCGTCACTCGGTGAGCTACTTCAAGGGCGCACTGGGCCTTGTGCTGCTGCGCGAGCAGATCCTCGGGCCTGACCGCTTCGATCCGGCCTTCCGCAAGTACATCGCCACCTGGGCGTACCACCACCCCACGCCGTCGGATTTCTTCCGCTTCATGAGCAGCGAGGCGGGCGAGGACCTGTCCTGGTGGTGGCGCGGCTGGTACCTCAACAACTGGCAGCTGGACATGGGCATCAGCACCGCCAGCTACGTGGACAACGATCCGGCCAAGGGCGCGGTGGTGACGCTGGCCAGCAAGCAGAAGCTGGTGATGCCGGCGACGCTGCGCGTGGACTACGCCGATGGCAGCCACGAGGACGTGCCAGTGCCGGTGGAAGCCTGGCGCCAGAGCGCGACGCCCAAGCTGGCGCTGCATACCGTCAAGCGCATCAGCAAGCTGACGCTGGATCCGGACCACAAGCTGCCGGATGCCGATCGCGGCAACAACAGCTTCAGCATGCCCTGATGCTTCCGGCTCACCGGGACAAACCATGTTCCGTCGTCCCGGCGAAAGCCGGCATGACGGGCGTGGGGGTTCCGCGCGTCGCGAATGACTCCTCCAAGACCTACTGACACCGCGATGATCCACTACGCCAAACCGATCCTTCGTTGCCTGCCGCTGGCCACCGCGCTGTGGATGACACTCGGCGCGACGACGGTGCAGGCCGCCAGCGCCGACCAGGCGCGCTGGCAGGCGCAAGCCTCGGCCGTCACCATCACCCGCGACGACTGGGGCATTGCCCACGTGCACGGCAAGACCGATGCGGATGCGGTGTTCGGCATGGCCTATACCCAGGCCGAGGACGACTTCAACCGCATCGAGACCAACTACCTCAACTCGCTGGGCTGGCTGGCCCAGGCCGAGGGCGAGCAGGCGATCTGGTCGGACCTGCGCCAGCAGCTGTGGATCGATCCGGTCGAGCTCATGCGGTTGTATGCGAAGAGTCCCGGCTGGCTGCGCGCGCTGATGGATGCCTGGGCCGATGGGCTCAACTATTACCTCGCGACCCATCCGGACGTGCGCCCGCGGGTGATCACGCATTTCGAGCCGTGGATGGCGCTGAGTTTCAGCGAAGGCAGCATCGGTGGCGACATCGAGCGCGTGTCGCTCAAGCAGTTGCAGGCGTTCTATGGCAAGCAGGATGACAAGGTCGCCTTCGTCGACACGCCGTCGAGCTGGGTCGAACCCACCGGTTCCAACGGCATTGCCATCGCGCCCAAGCTCAGCGCCGATGGGCGCGCGCTGCTGCTGATCAATCCGCACACCTCGTTCTTCTTCCGCTCCGAACTGCAGATGAGCAGCGAGCAGGGATTGGACGCCTACGGCGCGGTGACCTGGGGCCAGTTCTTCATTTACCAGGGCTTCAACCCGCACATCGGCTGGATGCATACCTCCACCACGGCCGACGTGGTGGACGAATTCGCCGAGACCATCGTGCGCGATGGTGGCAAGCTCAGCTACCGCTACGGCAAGGCGCTGCGCCCGGTCAGCACGCGCGAGATCCGCGTGGCCTACCGCAAGAGCGACGGCAGCCTGGGCGAGCGTGCATTCACTACCTACGCCACGCACCACGGCCCGGTGGTGCGCGAGGCCGATGGCAAGTGGATCGCCACCGCACTGATGAACAAGCCGCTGGAAGCATTGGAGCAAAGCTGGCTGCGTACCAAGGCCAACGACTTCGCCAGCTTCATGAAGATCGCCGAGCTCAAGGCCAACTCGTCCAACAACACCATCTTCGCCGACGACAAGGGCGAGATCGCGTACCTGCATCCACAGTTCATCCCCAAGCGCGACAACCGCTTCGACTACACCAGGCCGGTGGATGGCAGCGATCCGGCCACCGACTGGCAGGGCCTGCTGCCGCTGGATGCGGCGCCGCACCTGCTCAATCCGGCCACCGGCTGGATCATGAACACCAACAACTGGCCATACTCCGCCGCCGGCAAGGACAGCCCGCGCCGCGAGGACTACCCGCGCTACATGGACAGCGTCGGCGAGAATCCGCGTGGCATCCACGCCACCCTGGTGCTGAGCGACAAGCGCGACTTCACCAAGGCCTCGCTGATCAGCGCCGCCTTCGACTCCTACCTGCCGGCGTTCGCGCGCCAGCTGCCCATCCTGGTGGCCGACTACGACGCGCTGCCCGCCAGCGATCCGCTCAAGCACAAGCTCGCCGGCCCCATCGCCTTGCTGCGCAGCTGGGACTATCGCTGGGGCATCGCCTCGATGCCGACCACGCTGGCGGTGTTCTGGGGCGACACGCTGTGGGACGAGGTCGACAAGTCCGACGTGTCCGAGGGTTTGTCGGTGTACGACATCATGGCCGAGCGCGCGGGTGCCAGGGCGCGCCTGGCGGCGCTGTCCGAGGCGGTGGATCGGCTGGAGAAGGATTTCGGCAGCTGGGGCGTGCCGTGGGGCGAGGTGAACCGCTACCAGCGCCTCAACGGCGACCTGGTGCAGCCGTTCGACGACGCCAAGCCCAGCATCCCGGTGCCGTTCACGTCCTCGCGCTGGGGCTCGCTGGCGTCGTTCGGTGCACATCGCTGGCCCGGCACGCGCCGCTACTACGGCACCAGCGGCAACAGCTTCGTCGCCGTGGTGGAGTTCGGCGACAAGGTCAGCGCACGCGCCATCACCGCCGGTGGCGAGAGCGGCCACCCCGGCTCGCCGCACTTCAACGACGAGGCCGAGCGCTACACCACCGGCAACCTGCGCAAGGTGTATTTCTGGCCGGAGGACCTGGTCGGTCACACCGAGCGGGTCTATCACCCCGGCAGTTGATGTGTTCCATCGTGCGGTCCGCCGGCGTGCCCCGGTGGGCTGCATGACCGAATATCCCCTAGGCGCGCCTGGCACCCCTGGTGTTAAGTAGCGACATCATCCATCCGTTTGCTGGAGTCACTCATGTCCCGTGTCCTTCCCGCCAGCCCGCAGGTTGCCCCGCGTCGTACGTTCTCGCGCCTTGCCCTGGCCGTGGCGATGGCGTTCGCCGCCAGCGCCGCCGCAGCGCAGGATGCGCGCACCGCCAACGTGCCGCCGCCGCAGGACACGCCGTACGTCGGTACGGTGAAGCTGCACGTCGATGCCAGCGATACCGCGCAGGGCATCTTCCGGGTCCATGAAACCATCCCGGTGAAGGCGGGCGAGCTGACCCTGCTGTATCCGCAGTGGATTCCCGGCGACCACTCGCCCACCGGTCCGATCTCCATGCTGGCCGGGCTCAAGGTCAGCGCCAACGGCAAGCCGCTGGCGTGGAAGCGCGACAAGTACGACGTGTATGCCTTCCATCTCGACATCCCGCAGGGCGTGGCCGCCATCGACGTGGAGTTCCAGTACCTGTCAGGCCGCACCGACAGCCAGGGCTTCGAGATCACCGACCGCATGATGGACATGGAGTGGAGCAAGGTGGCGCTGTATCCCGCCGGCCACTACTCGCGCGCCATCACCTTCGAGCCCAGCATGAAGCTGGCGCATGGCTGGCAGTTCGGCACCGCGCTGGAGACGGCCTCACAGTCGGGCGACACCGTGACCTTCAAGCCGGTGACGTTCAACAACCTGGTCGACTCGCCGGTGTACGCCGGGCAGTACTTCAAGCGCGTGGACCTCAACCCGGGCGGCGACGCGCCGGTGCACCTGGACATCGTGGCCGATGCGCCGAAGTACCTGGAGATGACGCCCGAGCAGTTGCAGGTGCACCGCAACCTGGTGACGCAGGCGGTGAAGCTGTTCGGCTCGCATCACTACGACCACTACGATTTCCTGTTCTCGCTGTCGGACCAGCTCGGCGGCAACGGCACCGAGCACCACCAGTCCAGCGAGGATGGGCTGGGCGCCGACTACTTCACCGCCTGGAAGGAGGGCGCGCCCGACCGCGACCTGCTCGCGCACGAGTACACGCACTCGTGGAACGGCAAGTTCCGTCGCCCCGAAGACCTGTGGACGCCCAACTTCAACGTGCCGATGGGCGACTCGCTGTTGTGGGTGTACGAGGGACAGACCCAGTACTGGGGCTTCGTGCTGACCGCGCGCTCGGGCATGTGGTCGGCGCAGGAGTTCCGCGATGGCCTGGCCATGGTGGCGGCCAACTACGACCGCAACCGCCCGGGCTTCCAGTGGCGTTCGCTGGAGGACACCACCAACGACCCGACCGCCGCGCGCCGCTCCAGCCTGCCGTACCGCAGCTGGCAGATGAGCGAGGACTATTACTCGGGCGGCCAGATGATGTGGCTGGAGGTGGACGCCAAGCTGCGTTCGCTCACCCAGGACAAGAAGTCGCTGGATGATTTCGCGCGCGCCTTCTTCGGTGTGGACAACGGCAGCTACGTCACCAAGACCTACACCTTCGACGATGTGGTGGTGGCGCTCAACGGCGTGGCCAAGTACGACTGGGCGAGCTTCCTGCGCGACCGCGTGACCAAGGTGAATCCGCCGCTGCTCAACGGCATCGCCGCCACCGGCTGGAAGCTTGTCTACACCGACCAGGAAAGCGACTACGAGAAGGCGTACAACAGCCGTCCGCAGTCGCCGCGCCACCTGTACAACTTCGCCTGGTCGATCGGCCTGACCCTGGGCGACAAGGGGCAGATCAACGACGTGCGCTGGAACGGCCCGGCCTTCAAGGCCGGCGTGAGCACGGGTGCCAGCATCGTCGCGGTGAACGGGCAGGATTTCTCCGATGACCTGCTGAAGGACGCGATTGCGGCCGCCAAGACCAGCAAGGCGCCGATCCAGTTGCTGCTGAAGTACCAGGGCGTGCTGCGCACCATTCCGGTGGACTATCACGACGGCCTGCAGTACCCGCACCTGGTGCGGGTGGAAGGCACGCCGGATTACCTCAGCGAGATCATCGCGCCGCGCAAGTGAGCGTTCGCGGACGAGGGGCGCGGTAACCACCGCGCCCCTTGCAGGCAGGCCGTCCGGCCACGAATTCGTTATTGCATAAATAAAAGAAATTATTGTTTTACGATAATTTCGCTGCTAGGCTGGCGCCCGTCCAGGGAGAACGCCATGCCCACGCCCGAATCCTCCAACTCGCCCAGCCCGCGCCTGATCCGCGACGGCAAGCTGTTTTCCGTGCTGGCAGCGCTATGCCTTGGCGCCACCTTGCTGGTGGACCTGCTGGCCGTGGCCGCGTTTGTCTTCCGCTCCGGGCGCGTCGGGCTGGCCAACGGCAGCTTCGCCTTCGAGATCGGCTCGCTGTGGCCTTGGGGTGCGCCCGGCCCGGCGCTGGTGCCGATCGATCACTACACGCAGGTCCAGTCGCTGGCGTGCGCCGCACTGCTTGCGCTGCGGTTTGCTCCCGGTGTGGTGATCCTGTGGAGCCTGATGCGCCTGTTCGGCATGTACGGTCGCGGCGAGGTGTTCACCACGCGCAACGAGCACTACGTGCGCGTCATGGCCTGGGCCCTGATCGCCTACGCGGTGGTACCGCTGATCACCCACGCCACGCTGTACCTGATGCACATGAGCCCGGTGGCGATCCGCCTCGAAGTGCGCCAGCTCGATGCGCTGGTGGCCGGACTGATCGTGCTGGCGCTGGCGCGGGTGATGTCGTTCGGCTGCGCGATCGACGAGGATCGCAAGGGCTTCGTCTGATGGCCATCGTGGTCCGGCTCGACCTCATGCTGGCACGCCGCAAGATGCGTTCGACGGAGCTTGCGCGCGCCATCGGCATCACCGAGGCGAATCTCTCCCTGCTCAAGTCCGGCAAGGTGAAGGGCGTGCGCTTCGAAACGCTGGAGGCGATCTGTCGCCACCTCGATTGCCAGCCGGGCGATCTCCTGGAATACGTCCCCGACGGCGACGACGCGCCTTAGCGCGTCGCGCCACCATCTTCCCCTGCGGAGTACCAACATGATCCGTCTTCGCGCCCTTGCGCTCGCCTGGATGCTGTCAGTCGTTTTCACGCCCGGTGCCAGTGCGAATGCCAACGAACTCCCGCCCGGTTCGCCGGTGCCCATGACCGCCGCGGGCGACGGACACGACACCGTGCCCGTGTACGTGGACGGCAAGGGACCCTTTCCCTTCATTCTCGACAGCGGTGCCGACGGCTCGGCCGTGTACGCGTGGTTTGCCGAGCAGATGCAGCTAAAGAAGTTGGCTGGCCACGGGCAGGACCTGTCCGGCCAGACCGGCTCGGCGCGGGTCGACATGTATCGCGTGGGCGACCTCTCGCTTGCCGGCATGCATCTGCGCAACGTCGAGGCGTTTGGCCTTCCGAATCGGCACGACGCGGGAATCCAGGCCGGCGTGCTCGGCAACGATTTCATGGATCAGGCGCTGGCCGTGTTCGATTTTCCCTGCCACCGGGTCGAGCTGTATCCGCGTAGCACGCCAATCGAGCAGATCGTCGGCCCTCATGCGCAGGCCATCCACGCCGGCATCGATCCCGGCACCACCCTGCTCACGGTGCCGGTGACGGTCAACGGCTACGCCGGCGTGGCGGTGGTCGACACCGGTTCACGGCGCACGCGCTTGACCACCGCATTCGCCAAGGGCGCGGGCCTCGATCCGGCCTCGTCCTCGTTTCGTGACGATGATCCGATCTACGGCACCTCGCAGCACGAGCTGGTGCCGCGCACCGGACCCATCGGTGAGGTGGGGGTGGCCGGCCTCACCTTCATGGATGCCAACGCGCAGGTGATCGACCTGCCGGTGCTCACCCAGGATTTCGGCGGCAAGCCGGCGATGATCCTTGGCGCCGACCTGCTTGGTCGCTACCGGCTGGTCTACGACCATGCATCGCACACCCTCTGGCTGCCGCTGTCGCGTTGTCCGCTACCCTAGCTATCACTTCACCGGTTCGGCCAGCGGCTTGCCCTTGTCGACGATCCAGGTGGACAACGCCACGCCGCCGTCGCTGCCCGGCGCGGCAGCCAGGCTGTGCACGGCACCGCGTGGGTTGAAGAAGTGATCGCCCGCCTTTAGCACCTGGTCGGGCTTGCCGCGCGTTTTGAGGATCAGGTTGCCCTTGAGCACATAACCCGACTCATCGCCGTCATGCATGTGCCAGCCCACCGCCGTACCCGCGGGGATCTCCGCGGTGCCGAGCACGATCTGTTTGTCCGGCACGCCGCTCTGGTCATGGGTGTCTAGGATGGTGCGCTTGGGCTGTGGTCCGCTCGGGGCGGCATCCTGCGCGCTGGCAGCCAGGCTGAAGCCGATGGCAGCAGCCATGGCGAAGGCGGCGAGGTAACGGCTGGACATGGCGACGTGCTCCTGCGCTCGGGGTGCCGCCGCATAGTGCGCGCGCCGGCGTTACAGCCATGCGAAGCCCGGCGCGGGGCATGGCGTACCATGGACGGCCCGTCGATACGTGTACGCCATGCCCAGCAAGCCCTCCACTGCGCCGATGCGCGTGGCCCTGATCGGCTACGGTTACGCCGGCAAGACGTTCCATGCCCCGCTGATCCGCAGCGTGGCAGGCCTCGAACTGGCGCTGGTGGCCTCGCGCGATGCGGCCAAGGTGCATGCCGACCTGCCGGACGTCGAAGTCGTCGCGGATGTGCAGTCGGCCCTCCATGATCCACGCATATCGCTGGTGGTCATTGCCTCGCCCAACGACACCCACGCGCCGCTGGCACGTGCTGCACTCGAGACCGGCAAGCACGTGGTGGTCGACAAGCCGTTCGCCCTGGACGCTACCGAGGCGCGTGCCCTGGCCGTGCTGGCCCAACGGCAGGGGCGCGTGTTGTCGGTGTTCCAGAATCGCCGCTGGGACAGCGATTTCCTCGGCGTGAAGCAGGTGCTGGAGCAGGGCCTGCTGGGCGAGGTGATGCACTTCGAATCGCACATCGATCGTTTCCGCCCGCAGGTGCGCGCACGCTGGCGCGAACAGCGCGGTGCCGGCAGCGGCCTGTGGTATGACCTCGGCCCGCACCTGGTGGACCAGGCCCTGCTGTTGTTTGGCCTGCCACAGCGCGTGTTGGCCAGCATGGCGGTGCAGCGCGTGCATGGCGAAGTCACCGATTGGGCGCACGTGGTGCTTGAGTACGGCGCGCGCCGCGTGATCCTGCACGCCAGCATGCTGGTGGCCGGTGGCAGTCCGCGCTTCGTGCTGCATGGCACGGGTGGCAGCCTGGTGAAGGCGCTGCCCGATCGCCAGGAAGCGCAGCTGCTGGCTGGACTGCATCCGGGCGCCGACGGCTGGGGAGTCGATGCGGACGCCATGCAGCTTCATGACGGTAGCGACCATCCGGTGATGATCGCCACGCCCCGTGGTGACCAACGGCGCTATTACGAGGCCTTGTACGAAGCACTCACCGGACAGGGCGTCAACCCGGTGACACCCTGGCAGGCGGTGAGCGTGATGGCCGTGCTGGATGCCGCCATTGCATGCGCGACCACGGGAAACCCAGTGGCCCCGGCATGGTCCACGCAGGAGCGCGAGGCCTGGCCACAGTCGCTCACGACGCGCTAGGCCGCTCGTGCGGCGTGCGCGGCACGGAGTGGAAACAGACCATTGGCTTCGGACACGCTCAGCATGTGGGAGCCCATGGCGTCGTAGCGGCCGTCGACCAATGCCTCGGTGGCAAGGCGGCCAAGCTGGGCCAGCATGGCCTGCATGGGTCCGCAGCCCAGGCTGATCCGTCGCGCACCGGCCTCGGCCCATGCCGCGACCGACGGCGCGCCGGGATAGCCCGCATAGGCATTGAAGGGTACCGGTAGCGCGCGTACCAGCGAGGCCACGTCCTTCCGGTCGGCAAGGCCGGGCACGAAGATGCCATCGGCGCCGGCATCGATGTAGCTAAGTGCGCGCTGCCGCGTGCGCTCCAGGCGCGAGCCGGGAGCGGGGTCGGTGCCGACATAGGTGTCGATGCGCGCGTTGACGAACAGCGGCAGGCCACGATTCGATGCGACGGCGCGAATGCAGGCGATGCGTTCGGCCAGGATGGCCGGGTCGGCAAGATGTCCCGTGGCGGGATCGGTGCCGTCCTCGATGTTGATGCCCACCACGCCCAAGTCCATCAATGCCTCGACCAGCACTGCGGTGTCGCGCGACGTCGCGCCGAAACCGCGTTCGATGTCGACCGTCAGCGGCGCGGAGACCACGCGTGCGATGCGTGCGCAGGCATCGATGAGTTCCCGCACCGGCAACTGCTCGCCGTCGGGATAGCCCGCCGACCATGCCATGCCGGCGCTGGTGGTGCCGATGGCTTCGGCGCCAGCGGCCTCGATGACGCGCGCACTGGCGGCATCCCATGCATTGGGCAATACCAGTGGTTCGGGTCCGCTGTGCATCTGGTGGAAGCGCTCGGCGCGCTGAATCTGCTCGCGGTTCATGGCTGTTTCTCCTGGAAGGCAGGGGGCAGGTACAGCAGACCATGGCCGCTCCGGGGGCGCTGTCAGAATCTTTAGCGGCCGCATGCGGTTCACGGGACGCTGCTCCGGCGCACTGCTAAGCTGGCCATCGCCTTGGAAAGCCAGGGGCGGGCGCCCCGCTGCAGGGACCATGTCGATCCTCACTTCGCGCATCCTGCTGTCGACTGAAACGCTGGGCCTGCGCAGCGTGCACTGCACGGGCACGTGTCGCCATCGCAGCGACGAGGAGTGCGCGTCCGCGACCCAGCTGGTGTTTCCCTATCGCGGCCTGTACCTGCGCCATGTCGGCCGCGACCAGGCGGTGGCCGATGCCAACCACGTGCTGTTCTTCAATGCGCAGGAGGGTTACCAGGTCAGCCATCCACTGGATGGCGGCGACAGCTGCCTGAGCCTGAGCCTGGATCCGGCGCTGCTCGCCGAGCTGGCGCCGCACAGCTTGTTGCGTACCGAGCCCGAGGTGGCGTTCCGCGCGCAATCCATGCGTATCGATGCGCGTGCGCAGGCGCTGGTGGCGCTGCTTCGCCACAGCCTCGAGCAGGGCAGCATCGAGCCGCTGGAAGCCGAGGCGCTGACGCTTACCCTGGTCGGCCGCAGCCTGGGGCCGCGCAGCACGCGTGACTCCGCGGCCAGCCACGGTCGCCGCCGGTTGGCCGATCGTGTGAAGCTGCTGCTGTCCAGCGACCTCTCGCGGCGCTGGACGCTGGCCGAGATCGGTCGCGCCATCGGCTGCTCGCCGGTCTATCTCACCCAGGTGTTCAAGCAGGTGGAGGGTTTGCCGCTCTACCAATACCAGTTGCAGCTTCGCCTGGCCCGCGCACTGGACCTGCTGGCGCAGCACGAGGATCTCTCGGCGCTGGCCACGGAACTGGGCTTCTCCAGCCACAGTCATTTCAGCCACGCGTTCCATCGTGCCTACGGGCGCTCGCCCACCGAATTCCGCCGAGTCACCCAGGCTTAGGTCGCTAAAGATCTCGACAGCGCCGGCGGCAGTCGCCGTGGTCTGCTTGATGTTGCCCAACTGGAGGCGATCAACGGAGATGTGCCGTGAGCGAGAAGACCTGCGCCGTATGTGATTACCCGCTGGATGACCATGCCATCGAGGTCACCATCGGCCATCGCGTGGTGGAAGTGTGCTGCGAGGAATGTGCGCAGAAGCTGCGCGAGGCCAGTGCAAAGGCTGGCAGTTGATGCGAACGTGGCATGCGCCCGGGAATGGTCACCTTTCCGGGCGCGGTGCGGTTCAGTCGGTGGTGACCAGCGCGTGTTCCATCACCGTGGCCACGTCGCGCTTGCCGAGCGCGAGCGCAGCCTGGATGTCGGTGCGCGCCGTGCAATCCCAGGTGGATACCGGTACGCGCTGGCTCGGCTGCAGATAGTGCCGGCCCTGATAGCGGAACAGCATCGGCATCCGCGGATAGTGCCGCGTCAGCAGCACCAGCGTGCCGGCGGGATCGGCTTCGTCCTCCGGCAGCACCGGCACGCTGTCGAGATAGCCGCCATCGATGGCCAGCGCGCCGGCCACCTGTTGCGCACGCATCATCGGTGGCGCGGCCGCGGCCGCAAGCAGCAGGGTCTGCGCTTCGGCCAGCGTGCTGCACGCGTGCAGGTCGAGGAATTCCTGGCGCAGCCCGAGCATGCGCGGCAAGCCCGGATGCAGTCGGTTCCATACGAACTTGTCCACCAGGTAGGCCAGCGTACCCGCCACCACCGAACCGCCGAGCCCGAGCCGGCGTGCTGGCCGCGTCAGCGAGATCAACAGCCGCTGTGGCGATTCGCTGAGGTTCTGGAAGGTGTTCTCGTTGACGAACGAGGCGAGCCACGCGGGGTACAGCCAGTCGTGGGCGAAACGCCAATGGCGCGGCAGCAGCCCGCGTCGTTCCACTACGCGGGGGTTGTCGCGGAATAGTTGCCCGCAGGCATCGAAGGCGCGCTTGAGCCCCCCGCTGGTGAGTGCAGCGGCCGCCACTGCGGCACCGGCGCTGGTGCCCACCAAGGTGGGCGGCAGGCGCCAGCCGTTGGCCATCCAGTGGTTCACTACACCGGCCTGCCACCAGCAACGGTTACCCCCGCCGGCGAAGACCAGCGTCTCTACCTGTGACAACTGCAGTCGTGTCACTGCCTCGTATTGCATGGCGGTGCGTGAAATCCCGAAGTCTCCCTGTATGGAGCCATTGTCGCGGAGACTCAAGGCCAAGGGCATCCGGGGATCGGCCTACGCCAAAAGCAAAGAGGCCCCCTTTCGGGGGCCAATGGGCCAGAGCAAGGGGGGTGTCTGGCCCGGGGCGTCGAGCGGTACAGAGTGCCCGCCGACCGGCATAGGTTGCTGGAGTGGCCCAAATTACGATGTCAGTGAAAGACTACCCAGTTGGTAGGGTCGAGCCTCGAAACTTGTCGGCGTACACAAGGAATTGACGAAAACCGCCCACGGGCTCACGAAATTCCAGCTCCCGTTGTGACTGGAAGCCAGGGGCCGTGTGCACGGCCCGTGAGCCCAGGGCGGGCTGCGTGAATCGGCGCGACGGCCGTGCTCAGACGTTGACCAGATGCATGCCGGCTTCCGGATAGCGCATGCCGTTGGCGACATCGAGCGGAAACACCGCGTCGATGGCGGCAAGCTCGCTGTCGTTGAGGTTGACGTGCAATGCGCCGAGGTTTTCCTCGAGCCGATCGCGGCGCTTGGTACCGGGAATCGCCACCACGTCCTTGCCCTGGGCCAGTACCCAGGCCAATGCCAGTTGTGCGGGCGTGCAGCCCTTGTCCGCGGCAATGGTCTTCACCTTGTCCACCAATTGCAGGTTGCGGATGAAGTTCTCGCCCTGGAAGCGTGGGCTGTGGCGACGGTAGTCATCGGCGTCGAAGTCTTCGGGGCTGGCGAATGCGCCGGTGAGGAAGCCACGCCCCAGCGGGGAGTAGGCCACCAGGCTGGTGCCGAGCCGGCGGCAGGCGTCGAGCATGCCGTTCTGTTCGGGATCGCGCGTCCACAACGAGAACTCCACCTGCAAGGCGCTGATCGGATGCACCTTGGCCGCGCGCTCCAGCGTGCCGCCCGAGGCTTCGGAGAGGCCCAGGTAGCGCACCTTGCCGGCCTTCACCAATTCGGCCATCGCGCCCACGGTCTCCTCGATCGGCACGTTGGGGTCCACGCGGTGCTGGTAGTACAGGTCGATATGGTCCAATCCCAGTCGTTTGAGGCTGCCCTCGCAGGAGGCACGCACGTATTCGGGGCTGCCGTTGATGCCGCGCCGCGCCGGGTCGTTGGGGTCGCGCACGATGCCGAACTTGGTGGCGATGAACGCCTGCTCGCGACGATCACGGATGGCCTTGCCCACCAGCACTTCGTTGGTGTGCGGGCCGTACATGTCGGCGGTGTCGAGCAGGTTGACACCCCGCTCCAGCGCGCGGTGGATGGTGGCGACGGATTCGGCGTCGTCGCGGCCGCCGTAGAAATCGCTCATGCCCATGCAGCCGAGGCCGAGGGCGGAAACGAACGGACCTTGCTTGCCAAGCTGGCGCATCTGCATCGGAGTGTCCTTGCACAGGGTGGGGAACCGGAGGCAGGCATTCTTGGGCATGTCGGCCTGGCGATAAATGCTCAATAATCGCCATGTCTGTTAGCAAAACGGCCAACAATCGCCATGGACCGACTGCAAGCCATGCGGGTGTTTACCCGGATCGTCGAGCTGGGCAGTTTCACGCGCGCCGCCGATGACCTCAGTCTGCCGCGCGCCACGCTTACCCACACCATCAAGCGGTTGGAGGAGTACGTGGGAGCGCACCTGCTGCAGCGGACCACGCGTCGCGTTCGCCCCACCCGGGATGGCGAGGTCTACTACAACCACTGCGTGCGGCTGCTGGCCGACCTGGATGCGGTGGAGGCGGATTTTCGCGAAGCTGCCGTAGTGCCCAAGGGTAAGTTGCGCATCGATCTGGCGTCGTCGCTCGCCCGGTATGTGCTGATTCCGGCCTTGCCGGCGTTCTTCGCACGCTACCCCCAGATCGAGTTGGACATCGGCACCAGCGACCGTTTCGTCGACTTGGTACAGGAGGGCGTGGACTGCGTGTTGCGGGTCGGCGATCTGGCCGACTCCACCATGGTAGGGCGGCGGGTCGCCATGCTGGAACAGATCACCGTGGCAAGCGCCGATTACCTGCGTCGTCATGGTCACCCGCAAACCCTGGCCGACCTACAGACCGGGCACATGGCAGTGAACTGGGCGTCACCCACCACGCGGCGCCTGACCCCGCTGGAGTTCCGTGTGGGACGCAAGCTGCGTGAGATCGCCTTGCCGTCCCTGGTGACCGTCAGTGGTGTTGACGCTTACCACGCCAGCTGCGAGGCGGGATTGGGGATTGCCCAGTTTCCGCGTTACCGCCTGGTCGAGCAGCTGCGTAGCGGTGAACTGGTGGCCTTGCTGCCGGCCACGCCGCCACCACCACTGCCGGTGAGCGTGCTGTACCAGTCGCAACGGCAATTGCCGTTGCGATTGCGCGTGTTTATCGACTGGGTCGCCGAGTTGCTGGGGAAGATGACCTAGGCGGCACTTCCGTGGGGGGCAGGCACCGCACCCTCACACCAACCCCTCTCCCCCAAGGGAGAGGGGCCAGTCGTCGCGGTCACTCCCGGTATGCCGGTTGCCGGCTGATGCCGCCCTCGGTGCGCAGTGCGTTCGCATCCATGAGCTTGCCGTCCATCATCACCACATCGGTATGGCGCAGGTCGCCGATGTTCACCGCGGGGTTGCCGTCCACCAGCACCAGGTCGGCGGCCTTGCCCACGTGGATGCTGCCGGTGCGCTGGTCGGCGCCCACCAGGTGCGCGGTGGCGATGGTGGCGCTGGCCAGTGCCTCGGCATTGGTGAAGCCGGCCTGCACGTACAGCTCCAGCTCGCGCACCAGCTCCAGCCCGCTGCCGTCGGTGCCGGCCACGATCGGCACGCCCGCCTTGTGCATGGCGCCCACCAGCGCCTGCAGCTTGGCGAAGCTGGCGCGGTAGTCGGCGCGGGTGAGGTCCTTGGGCACGGCGAGGCCGCCCTGGCGGAAGCTGCGCTCCACCGCCGGCGGCAAGCTGCCCATGAATGGCGCATAGGCCGGCGAGAGATCGCCGTTCTCGGGCACGTACAGGATCTCCGTCACCACCAGGGTGGGATCGGAGGTGATCTTGCGGCTGGCCATGGTGGCGATCAGCGACTTCATCGGATCCTTGTCGAGATCGACATCCTTGGCATAGCGCCCCGGCCCCTCGAAGCGGGCCATGCCGTTGGAGTGATCGACCACGGCATCGGGCATCGCCTCCATCATCACGAAGTAGATGTGGGTGATTTCGTCGTAGCCATCGGCAATGGCCTGGCTGGTGCGCATGCCGGCCGGCAGGTGGCCGTGCACGTGCAGGCCCAGCGCATGCGCCTCGGCCGCGGTGGGTTTGACCCAGGCGGGATTGAAGCTGCCATAGATCTTGATCGCATCGAAGCCCTGGTCCTTGGCCTGGTGCACGAAGGCGATGGCTTGCTGCTGCGTGGTGGCGACGCTGGCGCCCTGCGCCGTGTTGGGTCCCTTGCCGTCGATCAGCAGCGAGGGATACACGCGCGGCATCAACAGCTCGCCCTTGGCCCGCCGTTCGGCGCGCGAGAGCGTGCGTTCGTTGATGTTGCCCGGGTCGCGCACCGAGGTGATGCCCAGCGACAGCAGCATCGGCCCGCTGCTGTCATCGGCGACATGCTGGTGTGAATCCCACAGGCCGGGCACCAGGGTCTTGCCCTGGCCGTCGAAGACCTGCGCGTGGGCCGGCACGGTGACCTTGGCGGCGGGGCCGACCTGGGTGATCACGCCCTTGTCCACCACCACGGTCTGGTCGTCGACGAAGCGCGTGCCGTCGACGAAGGCGCGCACATGGGTGAAGGCCACCGGGCCAGCGGGCGTCTTGAGCAGTCGCGGCACGATCTCGCGGGCGTGCTGCGCCATGGCGGTGGACTGCGCCTTTTCCAGCGCTGGCACGGCGAATTCATAGCCCGCCGGAATCCATGACATGTCGCCCACATAGGCGAAGAAATGGCCGGAACCGTCCACCCATACCGGGATCGGCGTGTTGTTGAGGCCGGTGATGGCATAGGCGGTCAGTTGCCGTTGCGCCGCGCCTTCGCCCACCGTGGCGGTGGTGAGCGGCGCGGCGTGCGCCTTGCCGCCGGGCAGCAGGGCGAGGGAATGGTCCGGCGTGGCCAGCAGTTTTTCGACCAGCTCGGCATACAGTTCGAACGGGCCGCCGAAGGCCACGTATTCGGCGCCGCTGCCGAAAGGCGCCGAACCGGCGTCGACCGGGCTCTTCCAGTGCGTGGTGCCGCCGCTGACCGAGAAGCTTTCGGCCGCGTCACCGTTGGGCGTGTGGCCGCGGATCACCAGCTGCCGGATCAGTCCGTCAGGGCCGAGCGTGGCGCGGCTGTCGACCTCGGTGACGAAGCCGCGCAGCAGCATGCTTTCGCGCCCCATGTGGGCGCCGTCGGCGGCAGTCCATCGCGACGAGGTGCCGTGCTTGCCGGCGCTGGAGAGGATGGTGAACTGCTGCGCATTGGCCGGCGGGATGGCCAGCGTTTCCGCAGGCGCTGCGGTATCGGCGAGGCAGGGCAGGGCAAGGCACAGGGCAAACACGATGGGCAACGCGCGCATGGGACGGCCTCCGTGGATGGTCGGCGCAGTATCGTTGCAGTCGGGGCGCGGAACCACACCCGGCGTTGACGCCAGCGCAACGTGCCCGCGGG
Source organism: Dyella sp. C9 (assembly GCF_003332825.1). Taxonomy (GTDB): domain Bacteria; phylum Pseudomonadota; class Gammaproteobacteria; order Xanthomonadales; family Rhodanobacteraceae; genus Dyella. Next base: position 125,676 of record NZ_QIRF01000004.1, read on the forward strand.
TCAGACTCCCGGTTCCTGGCCTGCCCGAGCGAATACGTCATGGTGTCTAGCGAGCCCGCGGTGCTGATTGCCGGCGCCGGCCCCACCGGATTGGCCGCAGCGCTATTTCTTGCGCGTCGCGGCGTGCCGGTGCGCATCATCGATCAGGCTGCGCAGCCCTCGCCCAACTCCAGGGCGCTGGCGGTGAACAGCCGCACGCTGGAGGTGCTGGACGACACGGGTGTATCCGAGCGCATCGTCACCGAGGGCTGGGCCGTGCAGGGCGCCAGCCTGCACGAGCACGACCGCGTGGTGCTCGCCTTCGACCTGCCCGCCGTGCTCGGTGCGCAGCACGCCATGACGGTGCTGCCGCAGGCGCGGACCGAGGCGCTGCTGGCCGAGGCCCTGCGTGCCGAGGGCGTGGGCGTGGAGCGGGGCGTGGCCCTCATCGGGCTGAGCCAGGGCGACGGCGGCGTGCAATCGACATTGCTCCACGCCGATGGCCTGCAGGAGCAGGTATCCAGTCCGTTGCTGTTTGGTGCGGACGGCGCGCGCAGCACGGTGCGCCAGGCGTTGGGCCTGGCTTTCACCGGCAGCAGCCTGCCCGAGCCATGGCACCTGTGGGACCTGGACATGCAGACGTCGCTGGACCCGCAGCGCGCGCACATCCTGTTCGAGCCCGATGGCTTTGTGTTCGTGCTGCGCCTGCACGGCAAGCAGTGGCGCGTGATCGGCAATGGGGTCGACCCGCTGGGGGCGCTGCGCCGTATCGGCAACGTGGGCACGGTGACCTGGCAATCGCAGTTCCACATCGGGCACCGGGTGGCCGCACAGGCGGGTGTCGGACGCGTGGCCCTGGGTGGCGATGCCGCGCACATCCACTCACCGCTCGGTGCACGCGGCATGAACCTGGGCATCGAGGATGCATACGTCTATGCCGACTGCGCCGCCGAAGCGTTGGCCGGTCAACCGGAGCGCCTGCAGGACTATCACGTGCTGCGTCATGCGATACACAAGGACGTGGTGCGCCGGATCGGCATCATCACCCGCCTGATGCATGGCCGGCCGCCCTGGCTGCGCTGGTTCCGTGACGAAGTCGTACCGGTGGCCGGCCATCTCGCCTTTGCCCGGCAGCTGATGCTGCGCACCGTGGGTGGCATCGACCACCCGTTGAAGACCCGTCCCTGATTCGGGCTCAAGTCGGCGCCGCATCGGTCGATACAAGGGACAGCGCGCACTCCGTCCCGCATGGACTGCGTGCCGGTTCGGCCTGCGCGCAGGCCGACGATACAGCCCGTCGGGAAGTTGTTATCCGCATGACCGCTCACAAGCCTCATTCCAAGGGAAGCCACGTGGACTGGAGCGATCCGCACCTGCAGGCGCTGCTGCGCAAATCGGAGCACTGGAAGTTGGACAACCGCGGCACCTACACCCCCAAGGACGTGCAGATCCACCTGGGCTGGGGTGCCACCACCGGGCAAAGTGCGCTGCTGATCTGGGAGCGCGACCAGGTGATGATGGTCGAGACACGCTTTCCGATCCCGTTGGGCGAACAGGTGCGCGTGGACGAACCACGCGGCGTGAGCCTGCGCAGCGTGTGGGGCATCGTGGCCGAGGGGCGCGAGGGTTTCCGTGCCGAAGACCGCGAGAACGGCGTCCACCTGCACTGGCTGCACCTGCGCTGAGCGCACGCGCCGCGCCGCCTCACTCCACTCTTGCCGAGCCCTTGCGTGGCGCCTGCGTGCCCATGGTCGTCGCCGTCAGTGGCACGCCGGCAGTGGCCAGCACGGCACGCTGGTCTTGCGGCGGAACGCGCAAGATAGCGTCCTCCAGCTGTGCCAGCCGCTGGAACGGCGGCAGGGCCTGAACCTTGTGAACCAGCGCCGCGGTGCGCGGCCAGCGCGTCGCGTCGATGGCATAGCGCACGAAGGCCGCGGTACGGAAATAGCTGGCGAGGCTGATGTCGGCGATCGACAGTTCACCGAAGGCGTAACCTTCGGCCGGCAGCTGGCTTTCGAGGTAATCCAGCGCGGCGGGAATCTCCACCTCGCGCGCGTGCGCCATCAAGGCTTCGTCGGGTTCCTCGCCGAAGAAATGGCGGCGGATCACCTTCTGGTAGAACAGCTTCCACAACAGCAGCGAGGCCAGGTGCGTGTCGCAGTATTCCTCCAGCCAGCGCGCCTTGGCCCGCGCAGCAATGTCCGCGGGGTAGAGCGAGGGCGTGGCGAAGCGGTCTTCCAGGTACTGGCAGATCACCGAGGAATCGGTGAGCACCAGGTCACCGTCGATCAGCACCGGCACGCGGCGCAGCGGGCTTAGCGCGGTGAAGCGCTCATCGCCGACGAAGGGTGGAATCGGGTCGATCTCGTAGGCCTGGCCTTTCAGTTCCAGGCAGGCCAGTACCTTGCGTACGTAGGGCGAGACATAACTGCCAATCACGGTGAAGCGGGGCGCCATGCGTTTCTCCGGGGGACGGTGTACCACCCGGAGCGTGCTGGTCGCCCCGCCCGGGCGTCAAGCCGAGGCACCTTCCGGCAGCGGCGGCACGGTGGCGGGTGCGCCGTTGGAATCCAGCGCCACCATCACGAAACGGCCGGTGGTGCACACGCGGCGATCGCCGGTGAGCGGATCTTCAGCGGTCAGCTCCACTTCCACCGTCATCGAGCTGTGGCCGACGCGCACGATGCGCGCCACCAGTTCGGCCAGCTGGCCCTTGCGCACCGGCACGCGGAAATTCACCTCTTCCGAACGGGCAGTAACCACGGTGCGGCGTGCATGGCGCGAGGCGACGATGAAGGCGGCCTTGTCCATCCAGGCCAGTGCCTGGCCGCCGAACAAGGTGCCCAGATGGTTGGTGTGATCGGGAAAGACCATCTCCAGCAAGCGTGCCTCGGGCAGCTGGGGATGGTCGGCGGGTGCGGCGGTCTGATTCATGGCGGTATCGCAGGGGAGACGGGTAGGATGGGGCAGCGATGCAAGAGGCAAGGAGAACAGCATGCGCTACTGGCTCTTCATGGCAGCCGCTATTGTCACCGAAGTCGCTGGCACGTTGGCGATGAAATACGGCACGCACCATGCTTCCCATGCGCTGGGGCTGGGCGTGATGTACGTGATGCTGGTGCTGTCCTACACCTGCCTGGCGCTGGCGGTGAAGCGCATCCCGCTGGCCGTGGCCTACGGCGCCTGGGAAAGCCTGGGCCTGGTGCTGATCACCCTGTGCAGCGCCTGGCTGTTCGCCGAGGACCTCAAGCCGGCCAAGCTGGCCGCCATCGCGCTGATCATCGCCGGCATCATCCTGCTCGAGCGCGGCACCGACGAAGCACCCGTGGCGGTGGAGTCCGACCGTGCTGCCTGATTTCGAGCCGATCCACCTGCTCTACCTGTCCATCGCGATCGTGCTGGAGATCGCCGCCAACGTGCTGATGAAACGCTCGCACGGCTTTGCGCACAAGCGACCCGCGATCGCCGCCATCGTCTGCGCACTGGCTGCCTTCACCGCGCTCAGCTATGCGATCAAGGGCATCCAGCTGTCGGTGGCCTACGGCGTATGGGGTGGCGTGGGCCTGATCGCCACCACCGTGCTTGGCATCACCCTGTTCGGCGAACGCCTGCACCGCGCGGGCTGGGTGGGCCTGGTGCTGATCACCCTGGGCGTGTGCCTGCTGAAGTTCGCCTAGTACACGGCGACATGCTGCCGCGCACGGGACCAATGGCAGGGGTGCCCCCTGCACGGCGACAGTAGGATGAAAGGTTGAGCACCGCACCCATCCGGGTGCCCGCAACTGCAGCTGATCCGGGGAGAACACATGGTTTCGAAGAAGCACGGGGTGCGCCTGGCGGGCGTACTGGCAATGAGTGCGCTGTCGGCGGCTGTGGCCGCGCAGGGCCGGACCCTTACCGACGACGACTACGCCAGGGCCGAACGCTACGTGGGCTACAACACCACGCCGCTGGTGGATCACGCCGTGGGCAGCGTGACCTGGCTGGACGACACCCACTTCTGGTATCGCGACCACGACGCCAATGGCGACCAGTACCTGCGCTACGACACCGCCACCGGCAAGGCCACGCCCGCGTTCGACCACAAGCGCCTGGCCGCGGCGCTCGGCAAGGTGCTGGGCAAGCCAGTCAACGCCACCAAGCTGGGCATCTCGGGCTTCACCGTGGCCGGCGATGGTCGCCTCGACCTCACCCTGAAGGGCAAGCACTACCTGTGCGACGCCAAGCTCGGCGCCTGCACGGCCGGCAAGGACGAAAGCGACGAGAGCGTGGGCCATGAGCCGGGCGTGCTGTCGCCGGACAAGCACAGCGAAGCGTTCGTGCGCGACTGGAACCTGTGGGTGCGCGACGTGGCCACCGGCAAGGAAACCCAGCTCACCCTCGACGGTGTCGAGAACTACGGTTACGCCACTGACAACGCCGGCTGGAAGCACTCCAACAAGGCGATCCTGGTGTGGTCGCCCGATTCGAAGCAGATCGCCACCTTCCAGCAGGACCAGCGCAAGACCGGCGACATGGTCATCGTCGGTACCAACGTCGGCCACCCGAAGGTGGAGAAGTGGAAGTATCCGCTGGCCGGCGACAAGGACGTGACGATGATCGAGCGCGTCATCGTCGACGTCGACAGCCACAAGGTGCTGCGCCTGAAGATGGCGCCAGACCAGCACCGTTCCACCTTGTGCGACGACGTCAGCTGCGGCCGCGACGGCGGCTGGGACGACGTGCAGTGGGCGCCCGATGCCAGCTCGCTGGCCTTCGTGTCGTCCTCGCGCGACCACAAGCAGGCCTGGTTCCGCGTGGCCGACGTGCACAGTGGCGAAGTGCGCACCGTGTTCGACGAGAGCGTGCCCACCTACTACGAGAGCGGCAACGGCAAGGTCAACTGGCAGTACCTGCCGGCCAGCCACGAGGTGGTGTGGTTCAGCGAGCGCAACAACTGGGGCAACCTGTACCTGTACGACCTCGACAGCGGCAAGCTCAAGCACGCCATCACCAGTGGCGAAGGCAATGTCACCGAGGTGCTCAAGGTGGATGCCAAGTCGCGCACGCTGTGGTTCCGCGGCGTCGGCCGCGAGCACGGCGTCGACCCGTACTACCAGCAGTTCTACAAGGTGAGCCTCGATGGCGGCGCACCGACCCTGCTGGCGCCGGAACCGGCCGACCACACCATCAGCCTGTCCCCGGATGGACGTCTGTTTGCCGATGCCTTCTCCACGCCGACCACCCCGTCGGTGACCGTGCTGCGCAGCGCCGACGACGGCCACGTGCTGGGCACCATCGCCAAGGCCGACATCTCGCGCCTGGTCGCCACCGGCTGGAAGGCGCCCGAGCCGTTCACCGTGAAGGCCCGCGACGGCAAGACCGATCTCTACGGCCTGATGTTCAAGCCTACCCACTTCGACCCGTCGAAGAAGTACCCGGTCATCGACTACATCTACCCCGGCCCGCAGACCGGTTCGGTGGGCTCGCGCAGCTTCAGTGCCGCGCGCGTCGACCACCAGGCGCTGGCCGAGCTTGGCTTCATCGTCGTGGCGATCGACGGCATGGGCACGCCGTGGCGTTCCAAGGCCTTCCATGACGCCTACTACGGCAACATCGGCGACAACACCCTGCCGGATCAGGTGGCAGGCCTGGAGGAGCTGGGCAAGCGCTATCCGTGGATCGACATGGATCGCGTGGGCATCTGGGGTCATTCCGGCGGCGGCAACGCCACGGTGACCGCGATGTTCCGGCATGCCGACCTGTTCAAGGTGGGCATCGCCGAAAGCGGCAACCACGACAACCGCAACTACGAGGACGACTGGGCGGAGAAGTGGCAGGGCCTGGAAGTCACCGACAAGGACGGCAAGAGCAACTACGACGACCAGGCCAACCAGAACCATGCGTCCGGCCTGAAGGGTCACCTGCTGCTCGCACACGGCACCATGGACGACAACGTGCCGCCGTACGAAACCCTGCTGGTGGTCGATGCGCTGATCAAGGCCAACAAGGACTTCGATCTGCTGATGATTCCCAACGCGCACCACGGCTACGGTGCGGCCAGCAACTACATGATGCGCAAGCGTTGGGACTACTTCGTGCGCAACCTCGCCGGTGACACGCCGCCGAAGGAGTACACGATGAGGCCGCCGAAGGATTGAGCCTTGCCCTGCTTCCTCTCCCCTCCGGGGAGAGGGTTGGGGTGAGGGGGCGATCCCGCGGAAAGCCGGTTCGAGGCGGGCCCTGTTGATGCCTTTCCGCAAGTACCCGCCCTCACCACTACCCATCAGCCCGAGCGCGTGGCGACCACCGGCGGCACCGATGCGGCCTTGCGCGCCGGCCCCAGCACCGCCAGCTGTCCCAGCAGCCACAGCGCCAACGCACCGGCCGGCACGTACATCAGCGGCAACCGTTGCAGCGCGTAGTGCTGCATCAGCAATACGTTGAGCGCATAGGCCAGCGTCACGCCGAGCGCGATGCCGCCGCTCACGATGAGGAAGTTCTCCACCTGCACGTAGCGCAGGATGTCCCGTCGCGTGGCGCCCACCGCGCGCCGGATGCCAATCGAACGCCGCCGCTGCTGCACCCAGAAGCTCGCCAGCCCGGCGATGCCTGCGGCGGTGACCAGCAACAACGCGCCGGCCGCGGCCAGCAGCAGGCCGATCATGGTGCGGTCGCGCCGGAAGTAGTCCTCGCGCAGCTGCGCAAAGGTCTGTGGCCGCCTCAGCACACGGTTGCCGTCCAGTTGGGCGAGCCGGGCCATGGCGCGTTGCAATACCTGTTCGCGCTGCTGCGGCGTCGTGCGCATCACATAGAGCACGTTGCCGCCGTCCGGCAACATCGGCAACAGCGTGGCGTATTCGTTGCCGGCGGATTCGTCCAGCACGGGGCGCAGCAGGTGGTCGACGACGCCGACGATGCGCACCGGGCCATCGCCCGGGTAGATCACCTTGCCCAGCGGGTCCTGGCCGGGGAAGAGCTGGTTGGCCAGCGCGCGCGTCACGATGGTGGAGGGCACGTGGTTGATGCCGGCCCAGTCCTGGGCGCTGCCTTCCGGCAGGTATTCCTCGGGCAGGAAGTCGCGTCCCGCGACCAGGTGCAGGCCCAGCGTGTCCAGTTCGCCCTGCGTGCCGGTGTATGCCGATGCGGTGACCTGCGCATCGCCGCCAGGCGTCAGGGCGATGCCGTTGCTCCAGTTGTTGCCGCTGAAGGGCAGCGCATCCACCGCCATGGCGGAGCGCACGCCGGGCAGCTCGCGCAGCGCGGCCAGATCGGCCTGGTGGCGCGCGAGCGTGTCCGTGCCCGCGTCGATGCTGATGCTCTCCAGCATCACCAGTTCGTTTTCGGCCACGCCGCTGGGCAAGCCCAGCTGGCTGATGCGATGGCCGAGGATGGCGGCCACGTTGCACACGATCGCGCAGGTGAGCGCCACCTGCATCACCATCAGCAACACGGGAAGCTTGTGGCGGCCGAGGCTGGCCAGCAGGGGAGAGTGCGGCATGGCGATCCTCATTGCGTCTTGAGTTGCAGGGCGGGCGCGATCCGGCACGCGCGCCACGCGGGCAACAGGCCGGCGAGCACGCCGGCCAGCACGGCGAGTGCAAACGTGGCCAGCAACATGCCCGCGTCCATGTGTGCGAGTTGCGCGTAGCCATCGGGTCGCTGGCGTACGCTCCACAAGCCCAGCAGCGCCACCAGCAGGCCAAGCAGGCCGCCGGCCAGGCCGATCACCGACGACTCCACGCCCAGCTGCAGGAAGATGTCGCGTCGACGCGCACCCAGCGCGCGGCGCACGCTGATCTCGCCGCCGCGGCGCAGGAACGTGGCCAGCAGCAAGCCCATCACGTTGAGCATGCACACCAGCAGGAACCCCATCGACAGCGACAGCTGCAGGCGAAGGTCGTCGGGAATCACGTGCTGGCGGATCAACCAGGCCATCAGGCCGTACAGGTGCGGATCCGCCTTGCGCAGCAGGCGCCCGTGCGCCTGCTGTTCGCGCCAGTAGCCCGAGAGGAACTCGCGATACGCGTCGGCCTTGGCGGCACTGTCCAGCTCCACCCAGAACTGCAGCCAGGTGCATTGGTCGCTGGTGCGTGCATCGCCGCCATTGCCCCAGCACGAGAGGCTGCCGACGAAATCCAGCTTGAGATCGAGCGCGGTCTGCAGCGGCAGGAAGAACTGGTCGCTGCGGCCGAAGGAGCGCTTGTCGATCTGTGCGTAGAACTGCGGTTGCGGCTGCCAGTCGTCGAGCACGCCGACCACGCGGAAGTCGCTGTCCTTCAGCCGTACCGTGCGGCCGACCGCCGGTGCCTCGCCGAACAGTTTGCGGCTCAGCGTGCGGTTGAGCACCACCACGCGGGCGTGCCGCTCGTCGTCCTGCGCGGTCCATCCTGTTCCGCTGAGGAAAGGCGCGCCGAACATCGCGAAGAAGTCGGCCGTGGTGTAGCGGCCGGTTTCATAGAAGGGCAGGCCATCGCCCTGCACGGGACGCACAGGTACCGCCCCGCCGGTCATCGCCGCCTGGCGGTCGGCGCGTGCCGCGTGCAACAGGTTCATCGCGTCGGGCCAGGTGAAGTTGCCGTCGGTAGATGGGGCGCTCGGCCTTCCGTGATCCAGCGGGCGGGGGTCGATCTGCGGGACGAAAAGCTGCGCGCTGCGATCCGGCAGCGGGTCGCCCGACAGCACATGGAACACGGTGATCATGGTCATGCTGGCGCCGATGCCCAGGCCGATCACCAGCACCATCAGCACGCCCAGCGCCTTGTTGCGGCGCAGGTGGTGCGCAGCGATGGTCGCGTAATAGCGGAACATCTCGATCTCCCGGGCAATGTGCGTTTTCTTCGGCGTGCAGGCCACCGTGCCCCGGCAAGTGCCGGGGCCATCAGGCGATATTGTTCATGGCGGAATCACCGCGCCGCCTGTCAGGGCGGCGCGGCCGGGATCAACGCGCGTTGAGCGGCTGGGCCAGGCCCTTGGCCAGGGCGTCGTCGAGCACGCGGTTCATCTGCAGGGCTGCCTGGGCGGAGACCTGCTCCTGGCGGTGGCCAAGCGCTTCCTGCTGCTTGCCCAGGGCTTCCTGCTGCTTGCCGAGGGCTTCCTGCTGCTGTTCGAGCTGGTCGCGTTCGCGTTGGATCTCTGCGCGTTCGGCCTGGATGCCGGCGCGCTCGCCGGTCGATCGCTCGTCAGGCTGGCCACGAGCCTCGCGGACAGCGACCGCTGCCTCACGCTGGGCGAGCGCAGCTTCGCGCATGCCCAGGGCACCCATGCGTGCGCCTATGCCGCCCTGTTCGCCACCCAGGCGACCTTGTTCGCCGCCGAGCTTGCCTTGCTCCTTGGCCAGCTCGGTGACCGGTGCATACGCGGCGCTGGCACGCGCCACCATGGCGGGATCGTGGATCACGTAGGTCTGGTCCTGCCGGCGGAACAGCACCAGCGGCTCGCCGTGCCCGCTCAACCTCTGCGCCGCCTGCAGGTCGGTGTCGCTGCCATTGACCGTGATGGTGTCGTTGTCCAGCAGCACGAATCCATAGCGTGCGTCGTTGCTTGTGTCGATGTGCACATGGTGTGCGGCAAGGCCATCGGTGTGCGGTGCCGGAGGAGCGGGTGGTGCGGGCGGTGCCGGCAGGGCCTTGGGTACGGGCGGCGCCGGTGGTACCGGCGGAACACGGGGCGTGGTGGATGTTGCCGGTATCGCCTGCGGGGACGCAGCCCGTGCCGCAGTCGCAGGCCGGGCCGCAGCGGCCGGCGTGGCGCTGGAGGCGGCGGCAACCGGCGCGGGCACCGGTGCCGGCGGGGTGCCCGCTTGATCGGGAGCAGCCTCGGTCACGCGATACGGCAACACGCCCACCGCCGCAAGCACGGCGACCAGCAGCCAGCTGCGCACGCGCGAGGTGGCGTCGCTCGCATGCTGCAGGAGGTTCAAGCGGCGCTTGAGGTTGAGGAAGGTCGGCGAGGCGCCGGCCAGGCCCGCATGCAGCGGGTGCGCCACGCCAAGGCGCAACAGCAGCCGGCCGTAGTCCTGGGGCGTGGCGTCATGTTGCTGCACGACCTGGGCATCACAGGCCGCCTCGCGATTCAGGGCGTACTCGCGCATCGCCCAGCCCACCAGCGGATGGAAGAAGAACAGGCGCTGCGCGATCGCAGGCACCCAGCCCATCCAGAGGTCGCCACGGTGCACATGGGTCAGTTCATGGGCCAGCGCCAGCGAAGTTTCTTCGTGGGTCAGGCGCTGCTGCACGGGCAGCAATACCACCGGGCGCAGCCAGCCGCTCACCTGCGGCGAATGGATGGCGTCGGACATGCGCAACGCCGGGCAGCGGCGCAGGCCCATCGCGCTGGCCTGCGCAGCACAAGCTGCCTGCAGCGCGGGGTCGCGCAGCGGCCAGGAGTTCCACACCACCTCGCGGGCCTCGAGCCAATGGCGGATCGCCACCACCAGTTGCACCAGCACCCCGGCCAGCCACAGCGCGAGCACGACGGTCTGCCAATGCCACGGTGCGGATGCTGGTGGTGCCGCGTCGACCATTGCCGGCGTGGCGGTACTGCCGCTGTCGGCACTTTGGGATGGCTGGGCAAACGCATTGATGCGATGCTCGCTGGGTCCGGCGTACACCGGAGTGGCAGGTGCATCCGCATGGGGGGCCGCCGTCGCCGGACTCAGCAACGGCAGCGAGACCGGCATCGGTGCCGCCAGTCCGATCAGCAATTGCGCACCCAGCAGCCACCACAGCATCGAGCGCGTGGCCGAGCTCAGGCGCGGCAGCTGGCGGCACAACAGCCACACGGCGCCGACCAGCAGCGCCGCCTGCAGCGACGTCCATGCCAGGCGGCTGACCACCTGCTCGGCAAGCGATATGACGAGGTTCATCTCAGGTCTCCTTGCGTCGCGATTGCAGTTGCGCGACCAGTGCTTCGAGCTCGGCGAGTTCGGTGTCGCTCACTTCGGCGCGTTCGGACATCCAGGCCACGAACGGCGAAACCGATCCGCTCAGCGTCCTCTCGACGAACTGGCCCACGGCACTGCGCATCACTTCACCCGGGCCGGTGGCCGGGCTGTAGCGATAGACGCCATCCACCTGGCGGCGGCGCAGGTAGGCCTTGCCGCGCAGGCGTTCCATCATGGTCAGCACGGTGGAGCGAGCCAGGCCGCGGGCTTCGCCGAAGTCCGCGGCGACCTCGCCGACAGAGGCATGGTTGTGTTCGGCCAGGTACTGCAGGAGCGCCAGCTCCTGGTCCCCGATGGAAGGCTTGCCCATCTTCACGGTCCTAGTGACTACACGTGTAGTCAACCTATCCCGTGACTACACATGTAGTCAATAGGTCGGGCGGCAGGGTGGCGCCTTGTTGCGTTGCACAAAAAGCGGAGTAGACTGCGCGCCGTCGTCATCCCACGGCGCGCATCGGAGTGCGCTCATATGAAGACCATCCAGATTCGCTTCGCTGACCGCTTCGGACATCACGGGCCGAAGACCGCTCCGGCGGCTTAGCGCACTTTCGACGCGCCCACTCCGTCGGGGCCGATGGCGGCGCGCCGTCGCATCGCGGGGACCGGCCTGCCGATGGACGTCCAAACGCACGGGACCATCCGTCCATATCAAGGGGAATCCATGAAGACGCTCGTCGACTGGCTGGCGCATCGGCTGTGGCCGTTCGTCGTCTGCCTGCTGCTGTACGTCGGTTTTGTCGGGCCGGCACTGATTTCGGCAGTCAGCACCGTGGCGGTGCTGGCGGGCCTTGCCTTGCTGGTCTTGCTGGTGGCGTGGGGCATCGTGCTGCTGCGCCATGGTTTCACTCACAAGGAATGACCAAGTCATGAAACGCGTACTGAGCTTGTCGCTGTCGCTTTCGGTCCTGTTGCTGGCGGGTTGTTCCAAGGTCCCGGCAGGCAATGTCGGCGTGAAGTTCCAGATGTACGGCGACGACAAGGGCTCGCTGCAAGAGCTGCCGCCCGGCCGCTACTGGGTGGGCTGGGGCTACGAGATGTACACCTTCCCCACCTTCACCCAGACCTACACCTTCACCCGCTCCAGCATGGAAGGCCGTCCGGTGGACGAGTCGATCAGCTTCCAGACCTCGCAGGGCCTGACCGTCAACGCCGATGTCGGCATCACCTATCACATCGAGCCGTCCAAGGTGACGCTGATCTTCCAGAAGTACCGCAAGGGCATCGACGAGATCACCGATGTGTACCTGCGCAACATGATCCGCGACGCCCTGGTGAAGGAGGCCGCCAGCCTGGATATCGAGTCGGTGTACGGCAAGGGCAAGGCCAACCTCATCGAGGCCGTGCAGCGTGACGTGAGCGACGAAGTGGCGCCGGTCGGCATTGCGGTGGAGAAGATCTACTGGATCGGCGAGCTGCGCCTGCCGGACAACGTGGTGCAGTCGATCAACGCCAAGATCCAGGCCACGCAGATGGCCGAGCAGCGGCAGAACGAAGTGGCGCAGGCCAAGGCGGAGGCCGAGAAGGTCGAGGCCGAGGCACAGGGCCGCGCGCAGGCCCAGCTCACCATCGCCGAGGCGGAAGCCAAGGCTATCTCGTTGAAGGGCGAGGCGCTGCGCCAGAACCCGAACGTGGTGCAGATGTCCGCGATCGAGAAGTGGGATGGTCGCCTGCCCACCTACACCGCCGGTGGTGCGATGCCCTTCATCAACCTTGGCACGCCCGCGCAGGAACGCTGACGCGGCTGGCCGCTTCGGGGCAGGGACGCCCCGGGCGGCCGATGAATGCGGCCTAGTGTCGCGATACGCGTTTCGTTTCCGTCGTCCTTGACGTAAGTCAATTGCTCCGCCGTCGGATTGGCCGCCAATGGACAGACTCACGCACAAGGGAGGGTGCGACGTGCCCTACATGACCTGGCAAGACGACCTCAACACCGGCATCAAGGTCATCGATAACCAGCATCGTCGCATCGTGGAGATGATCAACCACCTCCACGATGCGATGGACCATCGCGATCGACAGGAACTCAACGACATCCTCGATGAACTGGTCGACTACACGCTATCGCACTTCACCTTTGAAGAATCGCTGATGGAGGATGCCGGTTACGAGTTCACCCGCGCGCACAAGCGGGTGCACGAGGTGTTCGTCAAGCGCGTGTCCGAATACCGCCTGCGCTTTCGTGCCGGCGAGGATATCGGCCACGAGTTGATGCACACGCTCTCGCACTGGCTGTTCAACCATATCCGCAACGACGACAAGGCGATCGTCGAGTCGGTGCGTCGCCATATGCAGGACGTGGCGCACGACGACGGCAGTGGTGGCGGCTGGCTGGCGCGTTCGCTGCGGCGCTTCTTCGGCGCGGCGCACTAGGTCTCGGTGGACTCCGGCACGGGGGGCTGCGCCCGTGCCGCCACCCAGCGCGCGATGCTGGGTCCCGCGAGCACCACCAGCAGGAAACGCGCGCTCTGCATGGCCATCACGAAGGGCAGGTCCACCTTGCTGGACGAGGCAATGATCGCCACCGAATCGGCGCCGCCCGGACTCATGGCCAGGTAGGCCGTCAGCGCATCCACGCCACTCACCGCCATCAGGCCGATCGAAAGCAGTGCGCAGGCGGCGATCAGTGCCACGATGGCGCCCATCAGTCGCGGCATCGCGTGGAGCGCGTAGGCCAGGATGTCACGCGTGAAGCGCTGGCCGATGCTCCAACCGATCACCGCATAGCTGATCGCGAGCAGCCAGGGCGGCAAGGTCACCACCAGCCATCCCATGTTCTGCGCCAGTGCCCCCAACGCCAAAGGCAGCAAAAGGGGCCCTGCGGGAATACGCAGCCAGTGCCCGACGGCTGCGCCGGCAAAGGCCAGCGCCAGCGTCGCCGCGAACGGTGCGAGCGCCACCGGGCCCAGCCAGTCGGTGACCGGCGCGTGGCCATGCCCCAGGGAGATGCGGGCCACGGTGGAGGCCACCACCGCCACCAGCAGCACGCGCAGGTATTGCATGAATGCGACCAGCCGCACGTCGGCGCCGAACGCTTCGGCCATCAGCGCCATGGCTGTGGCGGCGCCGGGAAACGAGCCCCAGATGGCGGTGGTGCCGGGAAGCACGCGGCGTCGCGCCAACAGCCAGCCGAGCGCCACGCTCACTGCAATCACCGAGGTCACCGCGCCGAGGAACAACGGCCACTCCCGCATCGCCTCATGCAGCAGTGCCGGGCTGAAGCTGCGCGCGATCATGCAGCCCACCAGCGCCTGCGCGCCCATGAACGGTAGCGGCCCCATGGCCAGCTCGCCCTCCATGGCTGCCACCACGATGGCTGCGGCCATCGGACCGATCAACAGCGCAGCGGAAAGGTGCAGCGCCTCCAGCACGGCCACAAACAATGCCGAAAGCCCGATCACGATCGCCCACAGCGGTAGCCGCCCCAGTGCTGCCAAGGACAGGCGGGCAGGAGCGGGCGTCGACATCGGGGAAACTCCGGGGTTGTCGGGAGGCGGCGCCGGCATTTAATCACACCGCGCCTTCACCATGACGCAGATCATTTCGGCTGTCAGGGAACAACGCTATCTGTTGCGCGGCCATGGAACGCCAAAGGGGGGCGCAATGACCGCACTGGTCTGGCAGGAGGATCTGAATACAGGCATCGACGTGATCGACAACCAGCATCGCCGCATCGTGGCGATCGTCAATGCCTTGTCGGACGCGCAACAGCGGCAGGACCGGCGGGCGGTCGGCGAGGTGTTGGAGGAGCTGGTGGACTACACCTTGTCCCACTTCACCTTCGAAGAGGCGCTGATGGAGGACGCGGGCTACGAGTTCGGGCGTCCCCACAAACGCCTGCATGACATCTTTGCGGCGCGCATCCGGCAGTATCAGCTGCGCTTCGCGGAAGGAGAGGACGTGGCCGATGAGCTGAAAAGCATGTTGTCGCGCTGGCTGTTCCAGCATATCCGCAACGATGATCGTGCCTACGTGGAGTCCGTAAGGCGCAACATGCTGAAGCTCACCAGCGATACCAGCGAAGGAGGCTGGTTGTCGGTGGCGTTGAAACGCTTCTTCGGGAGGAAGGGTGCTTGAAGCAGGCGCCGCGCATGCATTGGCAGGCGCGGCGCGGGTCGATCAGAACGACATGTCGAACGAGACTTCGCCCTGCACGCCGACCTGGTAGGCCGAGACGCGGCGCTCGAAGAAGTTGGTGACTTCCTGCACGTCCTGCAGGTCCATGAAGTCGAACGGGTTCTTCGAGCCGTACTTCTTGGGCAGGTCGAGCTGGGTCAGGCGCTGGTCGGCGCAGTATTCCAGGTACTGGCGCATGTCCTTCACCGACAGGCCGGCCACGCCACCGGACAGCACGTCCTCGGCGAACTGGGTCTCGCAGGCGATGGCGTCCTCGAGCATCTCCTCGATCTGCGCACGCATGGCGTCGTCGAACAGGTCGGGCTCTTCCGCGCGCACGGTGCGCACGACGTCAAAGGCGAACGCCATGTGGCAGCTTTCGTCGCGGAACACCCAGTTGGTGCCCGAGGCCAGGCCGTGCAGCAGGCCGCGCGAGCGCAGGAAGTACACGTAGGCGAAGGCGGCGAAGAAGAACAGGCCTTCGATGCATGCCGCGAAGCAGATCAGGTTGAGCAGGAACTGGCGACGCTGCTCGCGGGTTTCCAGGCGACGGATGTCCTGGATGGAATCGATCCACTTGAAGCAGAACTCGCCCTTCTGGCGGATCGACGGAATGTTCTCGATCGCGGCGAATGCCTTGTTGCGCTCGGCCGGGTCGGGGATATAGGTGTCGAGCAGGGTGAGGTAGAACTGCACGTGCAGCGCTTCTTCATACAGCTGGCGCGACAGATACATGCGCGCCTCGGGCGCGTTGACGTGCTGGTACAGGTTGAGCACCAGGTTGTTCGCCACGATGGTGTCGCCGGTGGCGAAGAACGCGACCAGGCGATGGATCAGGTGGCGATCGGCGTCGGACATCTTCGAGCGCAGGTCGGTGACGTCCAGCGAAAAGTCCACCTCGTCCACGGTCCAGGTGTTCTTGATCGCGTTGCGATACATCTCGTAGAACTCGGGATAGCGCATCGGGCGCAGGGTGAGTTCGAAGCCGGGATCGAGAATGTGGTGGGCGCGGGAGGGTTGGGTGGACATGGGATTCCTCGTGTTGTGTTGCGCCAGTGATGCCGGCGCTGTTGTTCTCTTGCTCGTCATTCCTGCGAACGCTGGAATTCAGTGACTTCTCTCACTCCAACAAAGCATGTCGGTGAAAGGCGCTGGTTCCCAGCCTCCGCTGGGATGACGGTGGTATGGGTGGTGGTTGGCGGCAAGCTTGGACCAAAAGCCATCCGGTCGAGCTGCATGCGATATCGCCAACCCTGTGTCTACATTCTCGCCAGCCACCGCAATGGCACCCTGTACACAGGCGTCACCTCCAACCTCCCAGCGCGTATCTGGCAGCACCGCAGCGACGTGGTGGAGGGTTTCAGTCAACGGTATAAGGTCCACAAGTTGGTTTGGTACGAAATGCATGAATCCATGGAGTCGGCGATTCGCCGGGAAAAGGCGATCAAGAAGTGGATGCGCACTTGGAAACTGGAACTCATCGAAAGAACCAATCCTTACTGGCACGACCTCTACGCCGAGATCTGCTTTTGATCGTCATTCCTGCGGAATCAGGAATCCAGCGCCTTTCAACACTTGCGGGAAAGGCACTGGATCCCCGCTTGCGCGGGGATGACGATTATTGGCAAGCCTCGCAGTACTCCGGGTTCTCCAGCGAGCAGAACACAGCAGCGTTCGCCTGTTCCTGATCCACGACAGGCGCGGCAGGCTTGGCGGTCGGTGCGGCGGCCACGGTGGTCTTGGCGATCTTGGTGGCTGGACGCGAACGCAGGTAATACGTGGTCTTGATGCCCGACTTCCATGCGTACATGTACATGGAGCTCAGCTGGCCGATGTTCGGGTTTTCCATGAACAGGTTCAGCGACTGGCTCTGGTCGATGTACGCACCGCGCGCGGCGCCCAGGTCGATCAGGGCCTTCTGCGGCAGCTCCCATACCGTGCGGTAGATCGTGCGCAGGCGCTCCGGGATCGCGGTGATGCCCTGGATCGAGCCTTCGGCCAGCTTGATCGCATCGCGCACTTCGGCGGTCCACAAGCCCAGCGTCTTGAGCTCTTCCACCAGGTAGCGGTTCACCACCAGGAAGTCGCCGGACAGCGTTTCGCGCTTGAACAGGTTGCTCACCTGCGGCTCGATGCACTCGTAGCAACCGGCGATGGAGGCGATGGTGGCGGTCGGGGCGATGGCAATCAGCAGCGAGTTGCGCAGGCCACGGGCCTTGATCGACTCGCGCAGTTCGTCCCAGCGGGCCTTGTCGTTAGGTTGTGCGTTCGCCCAGTAGTCGAACTGCAGTTCGCCATTGGCAGCGCGGCTCTCGGCAAAGCCCGGGTGCGGGCCGTGTTCGGCGGCCAGTTCGTTCGACTGCCACAGGGCGTTGTAGTAGATCTCCTCGGCGATGCGCGTGGAGAGCTCCAGCGCTTCGGCGGAGTCGAACGGCAGGCGCAGCTTGAAGAACACGTCCTGCAGGCCCATCACGCCCAGGCCCACCGGGCGCCACTTGTTGTTGGCGGTCTTGGCGGTGTCGATCGGGTAGAAGTTCAGGTCGATCACGCGGTCCAGCTGGCGCACGGCGGTACGCACGGTGGCGGCCAGCTTGTCGAAGTCGAAGCGGCCGTCCACCACGTGGCGCGATAGGTTCACCGAGCCCAGGTTGCACACCGCCGTTTCCTCGGCATTGGTGACCTCGAGGATCTCGGTGCACAGGTTGGACAGGTGGATGACGTTCTGCGGCTTGGCGGTCTGGTTGCTGGTGGCGTTGCTGCGATCCTTGAAGGTCATCCAGCCGTTGCCGGTCTGCGCCAGCGTGCGCAGCATGCGGGCATACAGCTCGCGCGCCTTCACCTTCTTCACGGCCAGGCCGGCGGCTTCCGCCTCGCGGTAGGCCTTCTCGAAGGTCTCGCCCCAGCTGTCCACGAAGTGCGGCACGATCTTGGGATCGAACAGCGACCACTCGCCGTCGGTCTCCACGCGGCGCATGAACTCGTCCGGGATCCAGTTGGCCAGGTTGAGGTTGTGCGTGCGGCGGGCTTCGTCACCGGTGTTGTCGCGCAGCTCGAGGAACTCCTCGATGTCGCCGTGCCACGGCTCGAGGTACACGCAGGCCGCGCCCTTGCGCTTGCCGCCCTGGTTCACGGCGGCCACGGAGGCGTCCAGGGTCTTCAGCCACGGCACCAGACCGTTGGAGTGGCCGTTGGTGCCCTTGATCAGCGAGCCGCGCGAACGCACGCGCGAGTAGGCCAGGCCGATGCCGCCGGCGAACTTGCTGAGCTTGGCCACGTCGCCGTACTTCTCGTAGATCGACTCCAGCGAGTCGGACGGCGAGTCGAGCAGGAAGCACGAGCTGAGCTGCTCGTGCGCGGTGCCCGAGTTGAACAGCGTCGGCGAGCTGGCGATGTATTCCAGCGAGGACAGCAGGCGATACAGCTCCAGCGTCTCGCCGATCTCGCTGCCACCGAGCGCGCAGGCGATGCGCATGAAGAAGTGCTGCGGCGTCTCGATCACCTTGCGCAGCTGCGGATGGCGCAGCAGGTAGCGGTCATAGACCGTGCGCAGGCCAAAGTACTCGAAGCGGCGCGTGGCGAGCGGATCGATCGCATCGTTGAGCTTGCGGGAGTTGGCGATCACGAAGTCGCGCAGGCGGTCGTTGACGATGCCCAGTTCGGCACCGCGCGCGATCGACTGCGAGAAGCTCTGGATCTCCTGGCCGCTCACTTCCTTGTCGATGTACGCAGCCAGCAGGCGCGCGGCGAGCTGGCCATACTCCGGCTCCTCGGCGGTGAGCGCCGCGGAGGTGCGGATGGACAGCTCGTCCAGTTCCTGCGTGGTGGCGCCGTCGTACAGGCCGCCGATGGTCTTCAGTGCCACGCGCAGCGGATCGACGCCGTGCAGGCCTTCGCTGCTGCGGGTGACCGCGCGCACGATCTTGTTGACGTCCACTACTTCCTGGCGGCCGTTGCGCTTGGTCACGCGCATCTGGCCCGGGTTGTGCGGCGGGGTCAGCGCAAACGGGGTATCCGTGCGCGGAGCTTCCGCCACGGCGGTGTCGGCAGAGAAAACGGGATTGTCGGCGCGCTCGTCTTCACGCTCGCGGCCGGTGGTATCGATAGGTTGCATGGCGACTTCGCTCCAAGCTTGGTCATCAACCGCCTGCTCCCGCGCGCAGGGCTGAAAAGAAAAAGAGGTGTGGCTTCACGGACGCCCGAGCAGCAGGACTGACATCCCGCGCATCGGCGCGCTTCCCCGCGGAAGCCGCCACCACTTACCGTGGTGCATGGCCACGGCTGTCGGCAGGTCTTCGGACTCGCGGACATGGATCTTGCGATCCAACCTACTCGCTCCCGCTTCCCAGCCGCTGAGGGCCAGTGCGTTGTTGGCTTTCGTTTCCGCTTACCGCTGCGGGGCAGTCCCGGAATTCCACCGGCGTTCCCTTTTGAGCCACTCCGACATCGAGTCTGAGAGTGGCACCGACAGGGCACAACATATCGGGCTGATCGGGGCCGGTCAACCCAATAGATTGTGGAGAACGCGTGGATAAGCTCGAAAATTCCAGCGGGGGGGAGGGGTTAGGAAATCCTAGGAAATTTTCGTCCGGCACGAGGTTCTTGGGGTGCAGCCGGCGTACTGCGCCGGCGACCGGTCGCGCTGCGTATTTTTCGTCCAGCAGACGGGCGAATTCGCGGGCGCAACGGTGCCCGTCCCCCGGCCATCGCGCCGACACATAGCGCCCGTCGCGGACCACAAAGCCCGGCGTCAGATCAGTGTCGCGGTCACGACTGAGACCGGAGGTCTGCCGCCGGTGGTCCGGGGAGCTGGCCGGCACGTCGAGGAAGTCCTGCGGATCGGCCAAGGCACGGATCACTTCCTGCTGCACCGACATGTAGCCTGCCGGCTGGCCGGTGCCGTCGGGATAGGTACGGTAGTAATGCGGGTCCCAGAAGCGGGTGAGACGGGTGAGCTGCCAAGCCGACTTCTCCAGTGCCCAGGTCAGTCCGGTGGTGCGCCGGCCATACAGCACCGAGCGCCTGTCCGCCCGCTTGCTGCGTGCGGCCAGCACCACGCCGTGGCAGATCGCGGCTACCGGCTTGTCCGCCGCAAAGAACGCCGCCACCACGGCTTGCAGCCGTTCGCTTTCCAGGTACTCGCGCACGCCGCGGGCGCGATGACCGCCGGGCAGCAGCAGGCCGTCGAAGCGATCGGAATCGATGGCTTCCCAGCGCAGCGGGGCGTTGAAGGAGGTGTCGCGCAGCATGGCGGCGTAGTCGCGTCGCGCGTCGGCGTTCGCGCGCAACAGACGTCCAAACAGGGTGAGCTTGCGCAGGCCGGGCAGCCAGCCCCACGGATCCAGCCCCTCGCCGCTGAGCATGATGGGGTCCGCGGCCGCTGCCCGGCCATCGGGCGTGGCGAACGTCACCCGGTGCCCCAGCGCCACCAGGATGCGCCAGGGCACCGCGGCCTCACTGGGGTCGAAGTCGAGGCGTGGCAGGGGGATGAGGACATTGGCCAGGGTGCGGCGGGGGATCAGCCGCCGCGCGTTCCGGTGCGCAGCTGCGGTTCGCCCTGTAGCGCGTGCAGCATTCCATCGGGCACCGCGTCGGGAGCTCCGGCGGCAAGCTCCGGATGGTCGAGCCAGGAAACGTCCGCACGCGGTCCAGGTACGTAGGTCTGCCATGCTCCATAGGCGACGGGCTCAGGATCGTTGGGGTTGAGGAAATTCACCGGGATACGCACCAGCCAGTAGGGCTGGTCGGCGTTTTTACCCTTGGTGGGCACCTTGAAGGTGCTTTGCCTAATTCCCTTCACCGCGGCATCGCCCAGATACTTGCGGTAGCGTGCCATATCGGCCGTTGGGGCGAAGGTGCCCAGGTCGACCTGTTCAACCGAAGCTTCCTGTACTCGACCGTCCCTGCCCACTCGAAGCAGCACATAGGCGGTCCCCCAGACGCCTTCTTCGAAGGCTGCCTTGGGAAAATCCGCGCCATGCTTCTTGTCGTAGCGAATGTTCTCGTCTTCGGGTACCTCGGCATCGTCAAAACTGACGCCTGCGATGCGCAGTGACACATGCCGGTCATCGAGCATCCTGGCAACCAGGCGCACCGACAGATTCTCCGTTGCTGTCGCCGATGGTGCTGACGCGAACTGGAAATTCCAGCGCTTCACGTTCTGGTCGACCAGCTCCTTCACGGACGAGTCCAGCTCTTCCGGATGGTCCAGCGTGTAGTTCATGACCGAGCCATCGGGATTGATATGGACTGTGCCGGTGACCAGCATGGAGGCCTCCTTGCGCTGGCTCACGAAGTAGTTGTCCGTCGCCATCGTCGTGGTGGCGGCCAGGCAAAGAAACAACAAGATCGCTGCTCTTGAAATCATCGCTTCATCCCCCTCTGAATGGCTTTCAGTCTATCGGCGCAGATCGGCGACAAGCTAGATCGTGCTGGGGCGGCATGTTCGTCATCCCTATGGGCAAGTATGACTACCTTGATGGCACCGTCGGTGCTGTCCTTGTGGCATCGGTGGAGCGCGCTGCGGACAACTTTGGCCGGTGGCCGCCAGCCGTTGCCTGCCCGTCAGCCAGCAGCGGGACGCCCGCCATTGGGGGCATCCTGCCCATCAGGGCAAGGCTTGGAGCCCGTCACCAGATGCGAACGCGGTCCTGCGGTGCCAGATAGAGCGCATTGTCTGGCTGCACGCCAAACGCCTGGTACCACGCATCAATGTTGCGCACCGGGCCGTTCACGCGGAAGGCACGCGGCGAGTGCGGGTCGCTGGCGACCTGGCGGCGGATGGCGTCGTCGGTGAGCTTGCCGCGCCACGCCTGGGCCCAGCCCAGGAACACGCGCTGGTCGCCGCTGAGGCCATCGATCACCGGTGCCGGCTTGCCGTGCAGCGAGGCGTGGTAGGCGTCGAGCGCGAGCGTCAGGCCGCCGAGGTCGGCAATGTTCTCGCCCATGGTGAGGTCGCCGTTGATGTGCACGCCAGGCAGCGGCTGGAAGGCGTCGTACTGTGCGCCCAGCTTCTTCGCGCGCTCCTCGAAGGCCTTGGCATCGGCGGCGGTCCACCAGTCGCGCAGGTTGCCGTCGGCATCGATCTTGCGGCCTTCGTCGTCGAAGCCATGGGTGAGTTCGTGGCCGATGACGCCGCCGATCGCACCGTAGTTGATGGCCGGGTCGGCGTTGGGGTCGAAGATCGGCGGCTGCAGGATCGCCGCCGGAAACACGATGTCGCGCAGCGAGCCGTTGTAGGCGTCGTTGGTCTGCGGGGTCATGCTCCAGTCGCTGCGATCCACCGCGCCACCGAGGCGGTTGACGTAGAACGACCAGTCCGCGCCCGCTGCATGCAGCACGTTGCCGACCAGGGCGTCGCGGCTGATGGTGACGTTCGAGTAATCGCGCGGATGATCGGGATAGCCGACCTTGATGGTGTAGGTGTCGAGTTTGCGCAGCGCTTCCTGCCGCGTCTGGGGGCTCATCCAGTCCAGCTTTTCGATGCGTGCGCGATAGGCCGCCTTGAGGTTGGCCACCAGTTCCTCGATCTTGGCCTTGGACGAGGCCGGGAAATACTTGTCCGTGTACAGCTGGCCCACGCCCCAGCCGAGGTTGCCGAAACAGGCCAGCCTTTCGCCCACGCCGCAGTCGCCACCGGATACCGCGCGCACGCCACGCTTCCAGCGCACGGCCATCTGCTGCTGTCCGGCGAGCGTCTTGTCGTGCAGCTGGAAATAGGCGTGCTGGAATGGCTGGGACAGGTAATACGCCGCATTGTCGGCGATACGGGCGGCCTGCCAGGCCTGGATGGTGGCCACCGGCGTGCGCGCGTACAGCGCGGCCAGTTGCGGGAACACCGGCTTCTCGGCGACCACGATGCGTTGCAGGTCGCCGAGCTGCGCCGACTTGAGGTAGTCGCGCCAGGCAAAGCCCGGCGCGAGTTTTTCCAGCTCGGCCACGCTCATGGGGTTGTACATGGCCACCGGGTCGCGCTGCTGCACCTTGCTCCAGCTGAGCTGGGCAATGGCCGTCTCGAACGCCACCACGTCCTTGGCCGCAGAAGCCGGCTGCGGCCACCCGGACAAGCTCAGCAACTGGGTGACGTAGGCCTGATAGGCGGCTTTCTGCGCGGCAAACTCGGCCTTGAGGTAGTAGTCGCGGTCAGGCAGGCCGAGGCCGGCCTGGGTGACGTAGACCGCGTAGCGCCGCGTGTCCTTCAAGTCCACGTCGAGCACCAGGTTGAACAGCGAGCCGTCGAAATCGACATTGGTGCGGCCCATCAGCGCCGCCTGCGCGTCGCGCGTGGTCGCCTGCTTCACCGCGTCCAGCTCGGGTGCGATCGGCTTGGCGCCCAGCGCGTCGATGCGCGTCTCGTCCATGAACGACTGGTAGAACGCCCCGACCTTGCCCTCCAGCGTACCGGCGGGCGCGTGGCTGGCTGCCGCCGCCTCCATCAGTCCATGCAGGCGTTGTTCGGTGAGATCGGTCATGGCCAGTCGCAGGCTTACCGCGGGCTGGTCTGCGGGAATCGGGGTGTGGTCCAGCCAGTGGCCATTGGCATGGCGGAAGAAATCGTCGCCGGGCCGCACCGATGGATCGCCGCCGGCCTGGTCGTAACCCCAGCTTCCGTATTGAGGTTTGGCTGCCGCGGGATCCGCCGCGTTCGCCGTGCCCATCATCAGTGCGGCGACACAGGCTGCCGCAAGAATCCTGCTGACCATAAGCGCTCCCGCTGGACGGTGACCGGCGGATGTTCGCACGATCGGGGCGTGGCGCCAGTGCCGGGGGTTGCGAACCCGTCGAGCTGCACGCCGGAACGGGCGGCGATAGACTTTGCCGCTCCAGGGAGGGAGTAGTGCAATGAAAGGGAAGCACGCCATCGGCGTCGCCTTGGCGGCGATGATCTGGCTGGCGCCGTTGGGCGGCGCCAGCGCCAAAGAGGCGGCGAGGATCGATGCGTCGTCCAACCCACGCGTCGAACGCAGTTTCGCGCGCATGATGCGTGAACTGTCGCCGGCCGAGCGGCAGCAGCTGGTCGCTGCCATCGTGCAGCTCAACCAGAGGGAGGCTTATGGTGATACGGGAACTGCGCGCCCGGATGAGGCGCCTAGCGCCGCGCGCATCAAGGGGCAGATCGCCGGGATGACAGCCAGGGAGATCATCGACCTGGCCAATCGCACGCTCTCGACCAAGGCCGAACTGTTGCTGCAGTAGTCGCGATGCACCGGGACGGCCATCCGCCGATGGCGATCCCGGTGACGCAGGGTGGCGCGCTCGGCGGCGGCTTCGCGTTCCACCCTGGGCGCCGCGCCGGCCGATTACTTGCCGTCGGTGCGCTGCTTGTGGATGCGCTTGCTGTCCTGGTTCAGCGACTTGTTGAGGTTCTTCTGCTCCTGCTTGGTCAGGTGACCATCGTGCTCGGCCTCGTCACGGCTTTCGCGCTGGGCGATGTTGGAATCCTGCTTCTCGTCACGAGCGGCCTGCGCGGCGGTCATCTGGCCATCGGCCACGCCCGCCTGGATACGGTTCTGCTGGTTGTCCAGGCGCTGGTTCACTTCGCTCACGCGCGGGTGGCCGGGAATGTCCGTGGTGGACGTGGAGGTGGTCTGGGCCATGGCGCCGGCGCGCGCGAGCGCAGCGACCATCGTGAAGGCGATCAGGCTGAAACGCGACGTCATCTTGGTTTTCATGGCGGTTAGTCCTTTGTGCGGTGGGTGAAATCAGGAGGCGAACCTGCCCTCGGGGAGTTGCACCCCCGCATGACTGATGTTGTCCCCTGCGGCCAGGCCAAGGTGGCTGGCTCAAGGCGGAAAACGAGGCTTGCAGGGACCGGTTGACCGGTTGCGTTAGCACTCTCGGAATCATTCAGCTGCAGGTCGGTTTTACCTGAAAAACAGCAAGTTACCGTCAGCTGCGCGACAGATTGGAGGGGGTTTCGGGATGTAGCTTGCACGGTGCTTGCGGGTGGCGCTCGCCTGCGGGCGGCATCGCGCGGCGTATGCTGCGCTGGCGGTGTGGATCGCCGCCCGTCACGGGAGAGAGTCGCCATGCGTGCGCCTGCAGGTTCGGTGGTGGGACTGTGCTCGGCCTCGGCCACGCTGTGCGCGATGGGCATGGCCATGCTCGGTTACTGGGGCGTGCACGAAGCCTCGCCATGGCGTGCCGTCGACGTGGTGATTGCCGCGTTCGCCTTTACCGGTTTGGCACTGCTGGCCTCCGTGCCGTGGATCGTCACCACGCCGGTGGGTGAGGAAAGCGCAGAACGCATTCCGGCTGCGCGGAAGGTCTTCGCGCTCGGCGTGGCCGTGGTTTGGCTCGCGGCGGTGGTCGCGGTGATCGTGTGAGCCTCATACCTCGGCCTTGAAGGTGCGCCCCAGGCGGGCGCCGCAGCCCACGTAGTGGCGGAATAGATAGAACAGCGGCCGATAGCGCCCCGGTGCAATGTGCTGCGTCCCGCGCACGGTGACGTCGTCGTGCGCATGCACGCGCAGCACCTCCAGTTCGGCCATCACGTAGCCGCCGGCACCATCGCGCCATGCGTCGAGCGGGCGTTCGACGGCGAGTAGCAGGCGGGCCTCCAACTGCAGCGGGCATTCGGCAATGCGTGGCGCAGCCACCTCGAGCGATGGCACGGCATGCAGGCCGGCGAGTGCGAACTTGTCCGCTTCATGGCGGTAGCCGGTGGCGCGCTTCCATGCCGGTACCGGGGTGCGACCGGTGGTCGGCGCCATGCGTTCCACTGCCTCGGCCAGGCCTTCGCCGGCCAGGTTGAGCACGCACTCGCGCTCGCGCTGTAGGTTGGCCAGGCCCTGGCCGCCGCCAGCGAGACCGATCACCACGCGGTTGGCCAGTGCCCATGCCGAGGACATCGGCGTGATGTTGGTGGTGCCGTCCGGGGTGCGAGTGGTGATCAGCACCACCGGCGTGCCGAAGTAGAGGATCGAGGGCTGGATGACGCGGGTGTCGGGGCTGCGGTAGATGTCCATGGAGCCAGTGTGGATACACGGCGTCATGAACGTTTCGATGCGCGGCGAAACGTGCATGCGGGGCCGGCGCTAGACTGGCACCATGAATGATGCGGTTTCCCCGAGTCGCTACCAGTTGGCCGAGATCGGCGCGTTGCTGGCCGAGCCGGCGCGTGCGGCGATGCTGCTGGCGCTGATCGACGGCACCCTGCGCCCCGCGGGGGAACTCGCACGCGCAGCAGGCGTCGGGGCTGCGACCGCCAGTGCGCACCTGAAGCGCCTGCTCGAAGGCGGGTTGCTCCAAGTCCACGCGCAGGGACGCCATCGCTACTACCACCTGGCCAGCGATGACGTCGCCGCGATGCTCGAGGCCCTGGCCTTGCCACGCGCACGTTGCACCACTTCCCTGCCGGTCGCCGGCGACCGCAGCCTGCGCACCGCGCGCACCTGCTACAGCCATCTTGCCGGCAGGCTCGGGGTAGGCCTGTGCGATGCCTTGCTGCAACGGGGGCACCTGCGAACGACAGCCGATGGATTGCGCCTGCAACGCGCCGGTGCACGGGCGTTGATCGACGCCGGCCTGGGTGACGCGCCGGTCAACGCGCTGCTGGGCTTGAACGGCCGAGGCTGTGTGGACTGGACCGAGCGCCGCCTGCATATCGGCGGTCCGCTCGGCGTCGCGCTCACCGGCGCATTGCTCGATGCGGGTTGGCTAAGGCGACGCACCGACGGTCGTGCGCTGCAGCCCAGCCACGAGGGTCTGCGTTGCCTCGTGGCATTGGGTGTGCAGGTCGACCCAAACTGAGTCGCCTCAGCGCAGTTGGGAGAACAGGCTGCGCAAGGCCATGTCGCTGTCCAGCGGCGGCAAGCCAAGCAGGGTCTCGATCAAGGTGATCTGCTGTCGGCACGACTGCGCGTGGAAGTCAGGACCAGGCTGCACCGGCGCCGACCGTGCCGCGGCGCTGCGCGCACGGGCCAGGCCCTGGGCGCCCAGCGACCAGTCCACCGTGATGCGGCGCTGCGGATCATTGTCGGTAAGCAGGTTGGCGTAGCTGTCGCCATTGGCGGTGAAGATCGGATCGGACAGCTTGCCCGGATCGAAGGCTTGGCCATCGAGATAACGTCCACACGCATCCGGCGAAAGCCGCGTGCTGATCATCTGCAGCAGGTCGCGCCGGGCGACGGCAAACGCCCGCACGTGGTCGGTGGTGACGGTACGCATCGCCGCCCGGCGCGCCTCGTGCAGCGCGGTCCAAAGGGAGACACCGTACGACAGGTGGGAGGCAGTCCCGTCCGGCGCATCCAGCAGGCGCAGGTCGCGCTCGACCCACGCCTGGTAGATCGGCGGCCACTGCTGGCGGACGAGCGCCATGGCGTCGCCCATGCGTCGCGCGTAGGGTTGGGCGTGCAACGCATACAGGAACTGCTCCTGCCGCCATTGCCCGGCAGAAAGCACGCGGTCGTCGATCCGCAGGCCGGTGATGATGTGGTTGGCGAACATCTCGTCGGCATTGGGCACGTATACGTCATCGCCTTGCTTGGCGAGGGCCAGGTGGATGAAATCCTGCGAGGCGCCCAGCTGTTCGAGCAGCGACACGTACTTCTCCTGCACGCGATCCACATAGTCGTGCGAGTAGCGCGTATCGATGAGCGAACGCATCTGGTGGAAACCGAATGTCGAGTGGATCGAGCCAATGCGCGTGGCGCCGCCGATGAAGGCCAGCGTGCAGGCGCTGGCGCACACGTGGTCAACCTCTACCTCAATATCGCGATGGGCTGCCAGGAAATCGTGCAGCTGCATGCCGTTGTCCACGTCGCCGCCGACGCTGTCCAGGACCAGGCGACGGATCGACGCATGGGTCGTGAAGGCCTCGATCACCGCATCGGCATAACCGATGCCGATGGGGCCCTTGGCCACGATCGCCCGGCCATCCGCATCCGGTGCCACCGTGTATGGGTCGAAGCGGCGTTGGGCGGATGCGCCGGAGGCGAGCTTCTGCAGCGCGGCCCATTCGACGGGCAGGCTGCCGAGCGTGGCGAGTACGGCGAACACCATCAGGACGTTCACCACGATCGCCCAGCGGCTGTCGCTCAGTGCTGCGGCGCGCAGGATGCCGATCACCTGCCAGATCGACACGACCAGTCGGATCACCGCATAGCACGCCGTCACCACCAGCAATCGCGTCAGCGACAGGTGGGCCTGGCCGAGCCAGGCCAACAGCCCCGCCTGCAGCATGCGCATCCCGAACCCCACCAGCACGCCATTGCACCAGTACGATTGCGCCAGGGAGAGCTCCCCGCGCCAATGCGCCAGCAGGTAATTGGAGTGCTGTTTCCGCGCCGGAGGTGACGGACGCTGGTCGGGCAGGTCGAGCGGCAGGGTGCTGTCCCATGTGGGAGGCACGCGTTCCCCGCGCCGATACGGTGAATCAGGCAATGCCATCGGGTAGCCCTCTGTGTGGTGAGTGCAACAACGCTCGGCATGGAGACGAAGGCGCCGCGCGGCGCCTTCGCAATGAGGCAATCAGGCTTGCTTGCGCTTGAAGAATCGCGAGATGGCGCCGGCGATCGCGGCGATGCCGAGCACCACGAATTTCTTGGCGGCGAGCAGCAGCAGGCCGAGCTTGGCGAACAGGCCGGCCTTCGCGGCGATGCCGCCGGCCACCAGTGCCGCGATGCCATAGGCCGCCACCTTGTCGGTGCTGGCGTTGTAGTCGGTGTAGCGCTGGCCCGGATCGAACTCGGCCATCGCCACCACCTGCGGCATGTCAGCCTTGATCCGCTCCAGCGACTCGATCGGCGCCACCGCGTTGAGCGACAGGTAGCCCTGGCGGCCGAGCACGCGTATCGAATAGTTGAGCGTGCGGCCCAGCGACGCGCCGTCGTCTTTGCTGAACTGCAGGTCCTGCGCCCAGTACAGTTTGTGGGTGGAGGGGTCGTAGTGCGGCGGCTCTGCCCAACCCATCAGCTCGATGCTCGGATAGCCTTCCTTGGTGCGCTCGGGATTGCTGTCGTGCGCGGCCTTCTGCATGTCCTTGAGCATGTCGGCGTAGTCGATCTTGCTCGCGTCCGCATCGGATACGTAGCCTTCGTCGACGAAGCTCACCACCACCGCCCAGCTGTTGCGGTGTAGCACGCTGTGCGCATCCGTGCCGGGCAGGATCATGCCTAGCACGTCCTTCTGCGGCGGGTTGTGCCACAGCTGGGTCAGCACGCGCTGCGCATCCTGCGCATTGAGGAAGCTGTAGCCATCGCTGACATCGAGCGTGGCCTGGGCGCCGGGCAGGGCCACCTTGCCGGTGACCGGGTGCAGGGTGGCTACGAATTGCTCATGGGATGCATTCGATTCATCGGCCAGCGCGGCGGGCACGGCAAACGTCGTCGCGGCCAGCAGCGCCAGCGCCGGCCAAAGCGATTTGCGAAACATCGGTCTTCCCCCTGGTTATCGTCCGTTGATGGGCCTCCCTCCCCGGAGGCACCGCCACACCCTGCGGGCGTGGCGGCCAGCCGATCTTAGCGCGGGTCGATGACCGTCGGTGTAGTCCTCAGGGGGACTTGGGGGCGGGCGAGCGCTCGAAGCTGCCGGCATCGCCCGGGAACACCACCGGGCTCTCGTAGCCGTCCCTCGATACCGCCGAGACGCCAAAGAACGCGTCGTCGATCACCACGTCCTTGAGCACGGCCTGCTCCACGTTGCCCACGCCGCGGCTGTACTGCCATTGCGGCGCGGTGGTGTCGCGCCAATGCACCACGTAGCCGGCCGCGCCCGGCACCTTCTTCCAGTGCACGGTGGTGTCGGTGGCCAGCGCACCTTCGATGGCGACGCCCGTGGGCGGCGCCGGCGCGCGGCTGAGTGAGGCCATGGTCACCGTGTTGAGCGCGGTGACGCGAGCCAGGTAGCGGAAGTCCACGCCGTCGATGGTGTCGCCGTAGCGGATGCCGTTTTCGGTGCGCAGGTCCTGGTGCTGGCGCGTGTAGTCCTCGTGGCCCTCGGTGACGCGTACCGCAGGGAAGCCGGCCTCGAGGAACGGCACCTGGTCGCCGCCGCGACCGTAGCGGTCGGTGCGGTAGACCATGCGCACGCGCAGGTCGGGCAGGTAGGTGGTGGCGATCTGCTCCATGTAGCGGGCCATGTTGCGCGAGGGCGAATCCACCTCGCCGCCGTGGTAGGCGCGGTACCTGGCCTGCTCCGGTGTCTCGTTGGTCTTGGTGCCCTCGGAGAAGATGCGCACCGTGGTGTTGTCCAGCACGCCGTTCTGGCCGTGGCTGTTGCCCACGATGTCGTTGTTGAGGTCGGCCTCGACCTGCCAGCCCTGCGCGACCGCGTAGTCGGCCAGCACCTTGCCGCCATACAGGCCTTGCTCCTCGCCCGACAGCGCGGCGAACACCAGGGTGGCGTCGTTGTCTTGCCTGGAGAGCAGGCGCGCCGCTTCCATCAGTGCGGCCACGCCGGAGGCATCGTCGTTGGCGCCGGGTGCGTCGCTGGTGGTGTTCATTACGTCGGTGACGCGCGAATCGAGATGGCCGGTCATCACGATCACGCGCTTGGGATCGGTCTTGCCGCGCTTGATCGCCACCACGTCCATCACTTCGGTGGGCTGCGGCACGCGCTTGCCAGTGAACACCTGCGAAGGCGTCACCACCTCGATGCAGCCGCCGCACTCCTTCGACATCTGCTCGAAGCGCGATTTCACCCAGCGACGGGCCGCGCCGATACCGCGGGTGTCCGATTGCGTATCGGAAAGAGTGTGGCGCGTACCAAAGCCCACCAGCTTCTCGATGGTGGCGTGCAACTCCGCCTCGCTGGGTGCGGTGGAGAGCGCCAGCAGGGCCGGCTGCGGATGCGGCTGTACCGGCGCCTCGTCGGCGCAGGCGGTGGAAACGGCCAGGCTCAGGGCCAGTGGCAGCAGCAAGGGACGTGGGCGCATCGGGTTCTCCGGTCAGGCAACGGCCCACTTTAGCGCTGCCCCGCCGGGGTGCCCCCTGCCGGAGGACAGGGGCGCTGCCGATCAATGGGAGGACTTGGGCACCAGCTTGATCTCGAACAGCTTGGGCCAACGCTTGCCGGTGACGAACAGGCGGTCATGCTGGGCGTCGTAGGCGATGCCATTGGGCACGTCGTTGGCGGGGTCGGCCAGCTTGCTGTAGTCGAACAGGCCGGTGAGGTCGATCCAGCCGGTGACGTGGCCGGTGGCCGGGTCGATGCGCGCGATGCGGTCGGTCATCCACACATTGGCGTAGATCTCGCCCTTCACCCATTCCAGTTCGTTGAGGTTGGTCACCGGCTTGTCGCCGTCGGTGACCATGATGCTGCCCACCGTCGCCAGCGTGGCCGGATCGAGCACGCGCAGCACCGGCGAACCGTCGCTCATGTAGATGTGCTTGTCGTCGCGGGTGAGCGCCCAGCCCTCGCCGGGATAGTTGAAGGTGTGCTGCTGCTTGAAGCTGGCCAGGTCGTAGACGAAGCCCAGCTGGTCCTTCCAGGTGAGCTGCACCAGGTGCGGGCCCCAGTCGACGATGCCTTCGCCGAAATACTGCGCGGGCAGGTCATGGCGCTGCACCACCTTGCCGGTTTCCAGTTCCACCTTGCGCACGGTCGACTCGCCCGCCTCGCCGGTGCTCTCGTAGAGGTAGCCGTCCTTGTAGAACAGGCCCTCGGTGTAGGCCGAGGTGTCGTGCGGATAAACGTGGACCACGCGGTAGCCATAGACCGGCGTGTCGGCCTGGGCAGAGGCGGTGGCGGCGAGCGCGCCAAGCAAGGTCGCGCAGGTGAGCCAACGGATCATGCAGGGTTTCCTTGTGGTGTTGCGTGTAGGTGGCCGATTCAGTGCAGGGCGCGCACGCGGAAATTCTTTCCCTTGATGCGCCCGGCGCGCAGGCGCTCCAGCGCCTTGTTCGCAAGATCGCGCCGGATCGCCACGTAGGCACGCGTGGCGAACACGTCGATCTTGCCGATGTCCTTGGCATCCAGGCCGGCATCACCGGTCAGGGCACCCAGGATGTCGCCGGGGCGCAGCTTGTCCTGCCGCCCTGCGTCGATCACTAACGTTTTCATCGGCGCCAGGTTGAGCTGCTTGCCGCGCGAGGCTTGCACCTTGAGCGGCTGCCATGGCAGCGGCTGGCCCAGCTGGTCTTCGATGTTGAGCGCCTTGGGGCGTTCGCGCGGGGTGACCAGGGTCAGCGCCAGCCCCGCCTCGCCGGCACGGCCGGTGCGGCCCACGCGGTGGGT
Source organism: Dyella sp. C9 (assembly GCF_003332825.1). Taxonomy (GTDB): domain Bacteria; phylum Pseudomonadota; class Gammaproteobacteria; order Xanthomonadales; family Rhodanobacteraceae; genus Dyella. The sequence continues at coordinate 157,864 of NZ_QIRF01000004.1, forward strand.
GTGGGTGTCCGGGTCGTGCGCGATGTCGTAGCTCACCACCAGCGGCAGGGCGCTGATGTCCAGGCCGCGCGCGGCCACGTCGGTGGCCACCAGGATGGAGCAACTGCGGTTGGCGAACTGCACCAGCACTTCGTCGCGGTCGCGCTGCTCCATGTCGCCGTGCAGGGCCAGTGCCGAGAAGCCGCGCTTGTCCAGCTCGTCCGCCACGGCGTCCACGTCCTTGCGCATGTTGCAGAACACCAGGGCGTGTTGCGCGTGCTCCTTGCCCAGCAGCTGGGCAAGCGCATCGAGCTTCTGTGCCGGCTCCACTTCGTGGAAGCGCTGCTCGATAGTCGCCTCGTCGTGCGGCGTGTCCACCGTCACCTCCACCGGGTCGCGCTGCAGGCGCTTGCTGACCTGGCGGATCTCCTCGGCATAGGTGGCGGAGAACAGCAGGGTCTGGTGATGCTTGGCGATGCGCCCGACGATATCGTCGATGGCTTCGGAGAAGCCCATGTCGAGCATGCGGTCGGCTTCGTCCAGCACCAGCACCTTGATGCCGCCGCCATGCAGGCTGCCGCGCTTGAGGTGCTCCTGCACGCGGCCGGGCGTGCCGACCACGATATGCGGGTCATGGGTGAGCGAGGCCAGCTGAGGTCCCAGCGGCATGCCACCGCACAGGGTAAGCAGCTTCACGTTGGGCGTGTTGGCGGCGAGCTTGCGAATCGCCTTGCTGACCTGGTCGGCCAGTTCGCGCGTGGGGCACAGCACCAGCGCCTGGAGGCGGATGGTCTCCACATCCAGCTGCTGCAGCAGGCCCAGGCCGAAGGCGGCGGTCTTGCCGCTGCCGGTGCGGGCCTGGGCGATGACATCACGGCCTTCCAGGATGGGCGGCAGGCTGAGCGCCTGCACCGGCGTCATCTCGGTGTAGCCAAGGGTCTCCACGCTGGCCAGCAGCGCGGGTTTGAGCGGGAGCGTACGGAAATCGGTCATGCGACATGATCGCATGGCCAGGGCCGGGGACGGGGGATGGGTCGTGGGCACCCCGGGATCGCCAACTCGGCGGCCTGGTGCCCAACACAAGCTTCAAGCGCGGGCTGGGTGAGCGGTAGCGCGCATCAATGCGCCCGCACTACCCAGCCCCCACCTCGCTTCAGCCCTGCATCTGCTCCAGCTCCATACCCTTGGTCTCGCGCACCGATTTCAGCACGAAGATCAGCGAGAGCAGGGCAAACAGCGCGTACAGGCCGTAGGCGAAGGCCAGGCCCACTTCGGCCAGCGCCGGAAAGCTGCTGGTGATGACGAAGTTGGCCAGCCACTGGGCCGAGGCAGCCACCGCCAGCGCGATGGCGCGGATGCGGTTGGGAAACATCTCGCCCAGCAGTACCCACACCATCGGGCCCCAGCTGAGGCCGAAGAAGATCACATAGGCATTGGCCGAGACCAGCGCGACCATGTTCCACGGCGCCGGCAGGCTCAGGGACGCGCCGCTGCCGGTGGCCTGCGAGAAGCACCACGCCATCATGCCCAGGGTGAGGGTCATGCCGGCCGAGCCGATCACCAGCAGCGGCTTGCGGCCGATGCGGTCGACCAGGGCGATCGCCACCAGGGTCACCAGCACGTTCAGCACCGAGGTGGCCACTGTGATGGAGAACGAATCGGACTCGCTGAAGCCCACCGAGTGCCACAGCGTGGACGAGTAATAGAAGATGACGTTGATGCCGACGAACTGCTGGAACACCGACAGCAGGATGCCGATCCACACCACCGGCAGCAGGCCCAGGCGCGGACCGCACAGGTCCTTCAGGGTGGGGCGGTATTCCGAATGCAGGCTGTCCTGGATGTCCTTGACCTTGGCGTTGAGCGCGCCTTCGTCATGCATGTCCAGCACCTGGCGCAGCACGTCGTGCGCCTCGGACAGGCGACCCTTCGCCACCAGGTGGCGCGGCGATTCCGGCACGCCCAGCACCAGCGAGCCGTAGATCAGCGCAGGCACCACTGCCACCAGGAACATCCAGCGCCATGCGGCCAGGCCCATCCACAAGGTCTGCGACGCGCCGCCGGCGGTGCCGGCCAGCCAGGCATCGCTCAACAGTGCAGCGAAGATGCCGAGCACGATGGCCAGCTGCTGCAGCGACCCAAGGCGCCCACGCACGGCAGCGGGGGAAATCTCCGCGATATAGGTGGGCGCGATCACCGAGGCCATGCCCACGCCGATGCCGCCGACCAGCCGCCAGAACACCAGGCTGGCCACGCCCGACACCAGACCCGAGCCCAGCGCACTGAGTGCAAGGAACAGTGCCGCGACCTGCATGCTGCGCACGCGACCGAAACGATCCGCCAGCGGGCCGGCGTACCACGCGCCCACCGCCGAGCCCAGCAGCGCGCAGGACACGGCAAAGCCGATCTGTCCCGCACCCAGGCCGAAGTTGCCGCGCACCGCATCCACCGCGCCGTTGATCACCGCGGTATCGAAGCCAAACAGGAAGCCGCCCAAGGCAGCGGCTGCAGCGATCAGCACCACGCGCGCGGTGGCCTTGCTGCCAAGATCATCGACGGCGGTGCCCGACGTCGGTGTGGAATTCAAATTCATCGCCTCTCCCCGTTGCAGAGTCCGGCGATTCTGCGCTGGCAGCGCCGGCTGATCGAAGTGAATACGTATGCACTAGCGAGGCAGGGTTGTCGAGGTTTTTGCGCCGCGGGAGGGATTGGTGCAGGTGCGCAAGGGCAGCAGGACGACGCTGTGCGCGGTGGTATGAGGATCCGGTGATTTTGGACGTGCGGAAATGATGCGATGCATCACGGTGACGTCGGTTGGGAGGGCTGAGGCAGGAATGGCCGCTCACCCCGGCCTTCTCTTCCACGGGAGACCTTCGGGTCGCCCTTGGAGAGAGGAAGTGAGAGCCGCACCGCCCAGGCTCTAAGCCCTCAATGCCACGATGCGTTGCGGTGTGGCGGCTGTCCCCGAGGTAGCACGTCGCCGATCCGGCAGGACGTCGAAACGCACGCCGCGTAGGCGGCAAGCTGGCGGGAGTACCGCGTAGGGCGAAAGTCGCGGGTACGACGACCGTCGCGAACGGCGGTCGCGCACAGGGGGCGCTCCTGCAAGGGAGTTGCGCGGGATGGGGTGGTCACCACTGCGTGCGATGGGGCAGCAGCCCCTTCAGCTCCGCGTCCGTCAGGTTGCGCCACTGCCCCGGCTTCAGGTGCCCGAGCTTCACATTGACGATGCGCACGCGGCGCAACTGCGTGACGCGGTAGCCGAACGCCGCCGCCATCAGGCGGATCTGCCGGTTCAGGCCCTGGGTGAGGATGATGGCGAAGCCGAACTTGGCGATCCTGCGCACCTTGCACGGCTTGGTCATCTGGCCGTGGATGCGCACGCCGCGCGCCATGCCGGCGAGGAATTCGTCGGTGACCGGCTTGTTCACCGCCACCAGGTATTCCTTCTCGTGGTTGTTCTCCGAGCGCAGGATCTCGTTGACGATGTCGCCGTTGCTGGTGAGCAGGATCAGGCCTTCCGAATCCTTGTCCAGGCGTCCGATCGGGAAGATGCGCTCCTGGTGGTCGACGAAGTCGACGATGTTGTCCTTCACCGTGCTGTCGGTGGTGCAGGTGACGCCTACCGGCTTGTTCAGCGCGATGTACACGGCTCGCTTGGCCGAGGGCGTGTGCGCGAGGATGCGCGCCTTGACGATCTCGTCATCGACCCGTACTTCGTCGCCTTCCAGCGCCTTGGCGCCGGTGGTGACCACTTCACCGTTGATGGTGACGCGACCGGCCAGCAGCAGCTCGTCCGCCTCGCGGCGGGAGCAGATGCCGGCTTCGCTGATGTATTTGTTGACGCGCATAGTGGAGACCAGACCTTCCTACGGCGTCATTCCGGCGAAAGCCGGAATCCAGCGTCCTTGCACGTGGAAAGGCGCTGGATCCCAGCCTTCGCTGGGATGACGGTCAAAAACCATTACGAGCGCAAGCCCACGCCGCGCTTGAGCAACTGCAGCGCCACGACGGCCAGGCCCACCACGAAGGCGAGCATCACCGCGAACGCCACCCAAATGTTCACGTCGCTCACGCCCAGCACGCCGAAGCGGAACGCGTTCACCATGTACAGGATCGGGTTCACCATCGAGATGCTGCGCCAGGGCTCGCCCAGCAGGTCAACCGAGTAGAACACGCCACCCAGGTAGGTGAGCGGGGTGAGCACGAAGGTGGGCACCAAGGCGATGTCGTCGAACTTCTTGGCGAACACCGCATTGACGAAGCCGGCCAGCGAGAACACCGTGGCGCCCAGCAGCACCGACAGGAAGGTCACGACCGGATGTGCCACGTGCAGGTCGGTGAAGAACAGCGCGATCAGCAGCACCAGGGCGCCCACGATCAGGCCGCGGGCGACGGCGCCGGTCACGTAGCCCAGCAGGATCACCCAGTTGGGCATCGGCGACACCAGCATCTCTTCCACGGCGCGACTGAACTTGGCGCCGAAGAACGAGCTGGAGATGTTGCCGTAGCTGTTGGTGATGATGCTCATCATCACCAGGCCGGGCACGATGTACTGCATGTAGGTGAAGCCGTGCATCTGGCCGATGCGGCTGCCGATCAGCTTGCCGAAGATCACGAAGTACAGCGTCATCGTGATGGCGGGCGGGATCAGCGTCTGGGTCCAGATGCGCATGATGCGCACGATCTCGCGCCGGACGATGGTGTTGAGCGCGACGAGGTTGGCGGTGCCGTTCATGCGGCCTTCTCCACGGTGTCCTTACGGCCGTTCTCCACGAGTCGCACGAACAGTTCTTCCAGTCGGTTGGTCTTGTTGCGCATCGAGGTCACGGTCATGCCGCGCTCGCTCAGTGCCGCGAACAGCGAATTGAGGTCATGCGAGCGGGACATCTCCGCTTCCAGCGTGTGCTCGTCCTGGCGGCGTAGCGTGATGCCCGGGATGCTGGGCAGCTCGACCGGCACCTGGGTGATGTCCAGCACGAAGGTTTCCACGTCCAGCGAGGCCAGCAGGCGCTTCATCGAGGTGTTCTCCACGATGGTGCCGTGGTCGATGATGGCGATGTTGCGGCACAGCTGCTCGGCTTCCTCCAGGTAATGCGTGGTGAGGATCACCGTGGTGCCGGCGGCGTTGATGCCGCTGACGAACTGCCACATGGAGCGGCGGATCTCGATGTCCACACCGGCGGTGGGTTCGTCCAGGATCAGCAGCTTGGGCTCGTTCATCATGGCGCGGGCGATCATCAGGCGGCGCTTCATGCCGCCGGAGAGCATGCGTGCCTGGTGCTGCGCCTTGTCCCACAGGCGCAGCTCCTTGAGGTACTTCTCGGCGCGTTCGGCGGCGATCTTGCGGGGAATGCCGTAGAAACCGGCCTCATTGACGCAGATGTCGAACGGCTTCTCGAACTGGTTGAAGTTGATTTCCTGGGGTACCAGGCCGATCAGCTGCATGGCCTTGCCGCGCTGCTTGTTCACGGATACGCCGAACACCTGCGCGTCGCCGCTGCTGGCGTTGACCAGGGACGACAGGATGCCGATCAGGGTGGACTTGCCGGCGCCGTTGGGGCCGAGCAAGGCGAAGAAATCGCCCGGTTGGACCGTGAGACTGATGCCCTTGAGGGCTTCGACGCCATTGCTGTAGGTCTTGCGCAGGTTGTCGACAACCAGCGCGGGTGTGGAAGAGGGGGACATGGGCTGCACCGAAGGGGCCAGCCTTTTATTATACGTGGCTTGCCCAGGCCGACCGGCCCGGGCCCGAGATCACATCGTTTCCCCGGAAAACCCATGGCCGAACAGTTCCAGCTCCGTCTCGTCGACAGCACCATGCTGGCGCCCACCGTGCGCCACATGGCCTTTGAGCGTGCCGACGGACAGCCGCTGGCCTTCGTGCCGGGGCAGTTCCTGCAGATCCATTTCCACTACGACGACGGCACCGCCACCAAGCGCAGCTATTCGGTGGGCACGGTGGGCGACGGTTCCTCGCCGGTGCAGCGCATCGAGATCGCGGTGAGCTACGTGGAGGGCGGCGCCGCCACCAAGTTGCTGGGCGGACTGGACATCGGTGGCGTCATCGACGCCAGCGGCCCTTACGGCCGCTTTTGCCTGCAGGCCGGCGACAGCAACGGCCGCTACCTGCTGCTGGCCACCGGTACCGGCGTCACCCCGTACCGCGCCATGCTTCCGCAGATCGCCGAACTGGTGAAGCAGGGGCGCGAAGTGGTGCTGCTGTACGGTGCGCGCAACGAGACCGAACTGCTCTACGGCGAGGAGTTCGAGGCCTTTGCGCAGGCCCATCCGGGCTTCAGCTTCTACGGCTGCCTGAGCCGCCAGCCGCGCGCGGTGCCGCGTCCCAACGACCGCGCCGGCCACGTGCAGACCGTGCTGGCCGAGCTGGCGCCCAGCGCCGAACGCGACATCGCCTACCTGTGCGGCAACCCGAACATGGTCGATACGGCCTTCGCGGCGCTCAAGGAATTCGGCCTGCCGGTAGCCCACATCCGTCGCGAGAAGTACGTCTCCTCGCGCTGACGGCCCCGGGCCGGCTTCACGCCGCCTCAACCCCGCGTTCAAGTTGCGTCGACATAGGCCGCTAACCGGTGGCCTAGCACGCACGCGCCTGCTTATTTATTGATCAGCTCCGGCGCCGTGAGCGTCAAAAATGTGACGCGGTTCACATTGCCGACACCTGTACGGGTTTTGCATATCAAGCCCCCGGCACGCCACGCCGATAGACCCGACAAGTGCCCCCTTTTCTTGAGGGGCGCCGGAAGGGGCGTTTATGAAGGGCTGGATTCGCAGGACCTGGATGGGTTGCGTAGTCGCCTTGGCGCTGGGCGTGCCATTGGCGCATGCAGACGGCGGGCGCATCACGTTTGTGGGATCAATCGTCACGCCCACGTGTGGCTTCGGGGGTGACGCATCGTTCGCCGATCTTGGCGGTGGCTGTGGCCCCGCGGCGAGCTCAGTGCCCCATGCCTCGCTTTATCGACAGGATGTCGTTGCACTTGAGACCATCAATGACGGGGACAAGCTGCTCTCCTATTTTTCCGGCTATGCGGATGCTTCGACCGCGCAGCTGGTGACACGCAACTACGAGTAGTTGCCGCGGCCGCCTACTGATAGCTCATGGTGAAGGTCGCCGTGCCGGATACCTTGCCGGCGGAAACCGGCGAAGTCGTCTGGTAGTAGCGGGCGAAGAAGGGCAGCGTCACGTTGCCCGCCGCTGCTTTGCCGAACGAAATGGCGGTTCCCCAGGTGATGGCCGTGCCGCTCTGGTTGAGCACTTGTACGCCGACGCCGCCCGCGCCACCGCTGGTGGGCAGCAGTACGCCATTGGCCGTTGACGAAGGGTTGGTGCCCGTGAGCGTCACCGAGACATTGTTGGCGCCGTTGGGACAGGAAAGCCCGATGCTGAAGGCGGTGGTGCCGGCGGTGGAACCCACGCCGGTGAAGGCGCTGGTGCTCACCGACGGCAGCGTGACGGTGAGGTTCTGCGACGCTGAGTTCACCGTGCAGGTCGGCAGCGAAATCACCGTGCCGCTGTTGAGCGTGAGGCTCTTGCTCAGGGTCTGGCTGATGTTGTAGCCGTAGATGTACCACTCGTACTTGCCGAAGGTGATGCTGCTGATCGTGCCTGCGCTGACCGTACCGGTCACGATCAGCTGCGCCGTATAGCTGATGGCCAGCGAACCACTGCTGCCATTGACGTATCCGGCGATGTAAGCGCCCGACTGCTGGTCGCCCGGGGTGACGTCATAGGAGGACATGCCCGGATTCATGGTCAGCTGCACGCCGACGCCCGTTACGTTGGTGGTGTAGATCACGCTGGTGATGCCCGTGCCGCTGGGCAACTGGCCGGTGGTGAACTGGCTGGCGGTCAGGCCGTACATCTGCGCGGCAAAGCGCGAATATCCATTCGGCAGGCCGCTGCAGGTAAATGTCACCGTGCCGGTCTGGGGGGAGCCAAAGGTTGTTCCGACCGCTGCGCCGGAGGGCACCGTGGCCGCGGGGATGGTGAGTGCCAGGCTGTTCGCCGAGCAGGTCGGGCTGGCCGCGCGCGCCATCGGCGCAAACATCATCGACAGCAGCAACAGCAGGCCGAGCAGGCCGGGATGCCGCCGGGCAAGGAGGAGGGAAGATCGGATCATGGACCGCTCCTGACGACCTGTGCCACCGTCGTCGGTCGCGCACACGTCACATTGATTTCCTGATAGCTCTGCTTCTTGTCGCCCTTGGCCGGAGCCGCGAGCTGGATCGGAAACACGCAGCTCTGGTCGTTGCCGTCGGTGTCCTGCCAACGGGCAGTCAGCGTGCCGGAGGCCGGTACGCCACGTACCAGTGCGCCGCCGGCCTGGCCGACCACGCCGAGCGAGGTTCCCTTTTCGTCGAGCACTTCGGCACCGAACGGCACCGGGTCGCCGTTTTCCAGCCTGGCGCGGATGATCACGCTGCGGCCGTTATGCGTCTTGAACTTGAGCAGCACCACGGCGCCGGCGTGCGGTGCAACCTGTGCACTGGTGGAATCAAGCTGCACGTCGAGCGGCAGGCCCTTGGGGTCAAGCTGCACGGTGTTGAGCAGGTACGGCGACAAGTAGGGGACGATGGCGTAGCCGCCGCCGTCCACGCGCACGTCGGTGCCATTGAGCACGCGGGCACCCGTTGCATCCGGCGCGTACACCAGGCCGACGGTATCGCCGAGTGGCTGGCCGAAGGTGACGCCGCCCTGGTGAGCCACCACGGAACCGCTCGCGCCGATCGATGCCTGCGAATAACCCTGGCCCGTGCCGTAGCTTGCATTCACCAGCACATAGGGGCTGCGGTAGCCGCCACTGAGCGAACCGGCCTCGCCCTGCGAGCTGGTGTGGGACGCCATCACGCCGTAGTCGAACTGGTTGTCCTTGCCGAGCGTGCCGTTGAGCAGTGCCTGCTCCTGCGAGCCGTCAGTCGCGTCGTGGCTGAGGTTGAGCATCAGCGTGGGCGAGTGCGGATGGTCGCCCAGGGGCAGGCTCAAGGTGACGAAGTACTGGTTGTCGTAGCGGCCCGTCACATCGCGCGTACGCGTTGCGGAAAAGTTGTAGCTCAGGCGGTGGAACGTGTTGTTGTAGCCGAGCTGGAACTGGGTGTTGGTGCCGCTGCGGTTCCAGTAGTCGTTGGTGGACGCATTGACGTAGAACGAGCCACCACGCGTGCCCAGCCGCTGGGTCATGGTCAGGTCGAAGCGATTGCGCTGGCGCTCAAGCGTGTTGGGGTTGAGCGCGGAATCGCTCAGTGCCGAGCCGGACAGCAGCGCGTTCTGCTGGGCCGACAGCACGCTGGTCACCGGCACGCCGTCGATGGTCTGCACCGTGGGCGGCACATATGTAAAGGCATCCAGGCCGCGTCGCGCGTAGTCGCGCGCCAGGGCGGCATCGGAAAGGCTGAGGTAGCCGCTGGTGGAATAGCGGTAGGCCGCCACGGTGAGCGACGTGTCGCTTTCCGGGAACAGCTTGCTGTAGCTCACCCGGTAGCTTTGTCCCGACTGCGTGGACTGGCCGGGGATCTCCGCACGCGACTGTGTGACATCCACCGCGACCGCGCCCAGCCGCGTGTTGACCGCGCTGCCCACGATCAGTGCGCCGTAGCCATCGGAGGCGGCCAGGCCGGCATAACCGGTCAGCACGTTGGTGAAGCCGTGCTGCACGGTGGCCTGGAACACGTTGGGCTTGTGTTCCAGCGCGGTGTTGCGCAGTTGGCCAGCCACGATGCTGAAGCGGGTGATGCCGGGGCGAAGCAACTGGGCGACCGAGGCGTACGGCACGCTGAAGGTGCGCGTGCGGCCGTCGGCTTCGGTAATGGTGACGTCCAGGCTGCCGCCGTAGCCGGTGGGATACAGGTCGTTGATCGAGAACGGGCCCGGCGCGACGGTGGTCTGGTAGATCTGCATGCCGTTCTGGCGGATCGTCACCAGTGCATTGGTATCGGCCACGCCACGGATCACCGGCGCATAGCCGCGCAGCGAATCGGGCAGCATGCGATCGTCGGTGGCAAGCTGCACGCCACGGATACCGTAGGAATCGAAAACCTGGCCATCCGTGAAGCTGTCGCCCACGGTCAGCTGGGCGCGCCAGGACGGCAGGTCGCGCTGCAGGTAGGTATTGATGTTCTGCCACTGGCGCTGCGAAGACGCGCCTGCGGTCGCCGATTGCCAGGTGGCGGTGGATTCTTCGCGCAGGTGCCACGGGCCAAAGTTGAGGCCGGCGTTGATGCCCAGATAGGCGGTGGTCTGGCTCTGGCCGTTGTTGGTGCTGCGATAGCTGTTGAAGTTGTAGTTGAGCAGCGCGGCGGGGATGCCGGCATCCCAGTACTCGGGGCTGACGTAGCCACGCGGGCGTTGGCCCATGTAGGCCTGCGGAACGCTCACGTCGAGCTTCAGCTCGCTCATGTCGAAGGACACGGTGGCGCCGGGAATCAGCGTGCCGATATCCACGCAGGCGGCGGGATTCTTCAGTTGTGCCGTCAGCTCGTCGCTCGGCTTGACCGGATGAAGGCCAAGCTGCTGCAACAGCTTGTCATCCACGCAAGCCGAAGCATTGGCATCGGCCTGGGGCGCGGCGAAGCGCACATTGGTACGAGTCACCCAGCTGCCGTTGAGCGTCACGTCGGTGTAGTAGTTGCCCGGCAGCACCGGATTGCCGTGTTCGAAGCGCGACAGGTCCGTGGTGTTGGCGCCGGATCCGGACAGCAGGCTGCGGTCGAAATTCGCGTCCGCACCGGAAGCCGCTGCCGCTGCCGCCGCTGCCGCCGGCGCGGCGATCGCGCCATGCGAAGCCAGGGCCAGCGATAGCGCCAGCCACAGCGGTGCGAATCCGCGCGGGGCGTGCCCGCGCGAACCTGCGACCCTGGAGCTGGCGCGAAGACGGTTCACTGCCCGATATGACCTTGCAGGGTGACGGTGGCGCCGTAGTCGTTGATGGCGTCGTAGCTCACCTCGGCGCCAGCGCCGGGGCGCAGGTTCATGCCCTCGACGGGCATCTTCAGGTTGGCGAACGGCGTGACCATGCCGGCCGCGTTGGAGATGAACTGCTTGCCGCCCGTGTTCACCGTGATCTTCACGATGGTGACGTGATATGGCGTGGGGTTATGTGCTTCCAGGGCGTAGCCCTGGCCGTCGGCGACCGCGGCCCAGGTGACCTGGGCCGGAGCCTTCAGCGGATCGCCAGGCAGGTTGGCCGGGCGATAGAAAAGCTTGATTCGCGAGCGGAACGCGAACTGCAGGGTGTTCTTGTCCTTTAGTTCCAGCGAGGTCGGCTTCGGCGGAATTTCCAGCACGTTGAGCCAGAACAGCGATTCGCGGTCGGCCGGCAGCTGGGCCTGGGTCGACACGATGCGCAGGTTCTGCTCCTTCTGCGGCTCCATGCGGAACAGCGGCGGCGTGATCAGGAACGGCGTGTGCACCTTGTCCGGCGTGGAGTGCTCATCGCCGTCGTCGATCCATGCCTCGACCAGCGTGGGGTAAGCGTTGAGGTTGCTCAGCCTCACTGAGGTCTCGCCGTCCTGGCCCGGAAACACCACGCGGGTATTGCCGATGACGACATTGGCGAAGGCCGACGGTGCAAACACGCAAAACGTCAGCAGTGCCGCGGTGGCGGCACGAAGCAAGATCTTCATGGGAATGCCTACAGGGTGGCAGGATGACCGGTGGAACCGGCCAGGCGCTGCAGCCAGAAGACTGCAACACCTGGCCGTGCAACAACTGATCAGTTGTAGATCATCGAGTAGTTGACCGAGCTCGCCACGGAGCCGGCGGTCGGTGCCGTCGCGGAGTTCTGGTAGTAACGGACGAAATAGGTCAGCGTGGCCGAGTTCGTCGTCGACGAGATGTTCGCCAGGCCAGCACCGCTGGTGGCGGCGGCACTGCCGGCCGTGACGATCGAGCCGTCGCTGTACAGCAGCTGCAGGTCGAGGTTGGTGGCGCCGCCGGTGGTGACCACCAGGCGACCGTTGCTGTTCACGGTCGGGCCGGCCTCGAAGTACGTGGCAACGGTGTTCATGCCGGTGGCGCAGCCGCTGACGCCGATGGTGAACTGCGTCTCGCCGGCGGTGGTGCCCAGGCCCGAGAAGGCGCTGGTGGACACCGACGGCAGGGTCACGGTGCCGCTGCCGTTGGTGCCGGCGTTGAGCTTGACGGTACAGGTCTTGGCGGTAACGGCGCCGCCGAAGGTGATGGTGCCGTCGACGGCCTTGGCGGTCTGCGGAGCGAGTGCAACGGCGCCGAACGAGGCGGCGAGCACGGCGGAGAGGAGAAGCTTCTTCATACCCATGTCCTTTGAACGATTGGTGGTTACATCTTTTTGATGCGCTTCCGGACCACGGGCTAGCGCCCCCCGATTGCGCTGTCTGGCTCCTGGTCCCATGCCTCTGCGGGCTGGTTTCCAGGTCGCTTACCCCGTCCTAAGCAACCCCCGTGCCAATCCTCGCAAGGCGCTTGAGATGGCCTTGTTTCGGGGTTTGAGAGGGGGATTTGTTAAAACAGAGTGACGATTTGGGCATGCCTTTCGGGTCACACCGGACCCGAATTGCCGCCCAATGTGCAAATTGTGTCACGTTTTGAGAAATCTCTTATTGCCACGACACTAAAGTTGTCGTGCAACCGGCCGATAAGGGTTCATGTAAAGGATGCTTGACATCGCGATGCGCCACCGGCAGTCTGGTGTCAAGCACACTTGACATCGAACCGGGGGCGTTGATGGCCAGGCTTACCCAGCGGCAGTACCAGCAACGCCTGTTGGTGGCGATGACGATCTACGTGGCAGTCATGCTGCTGGTCTGGCCATCGGCTCGATCGGTGGCGCAGCTGCCGCTGAAAGTCCTGCTGGCCATGACGCCGCTGCCGCCGATGTTCTATGCGTTGGCCCTGATGGCCCGGCGGATCCGGGAGAGCGACGAGCTCGAGCAGCGTACCCACCTGGTCGGGCTGGCGGTCGCCACCGGCCTGACTGCGGCACTGAGCCTGGCCGGTGGTTTCCTTGCGGCCTCCCGCGTGCTGCCCGTCGATGGGTCGATCCTGATCTGGGTGTTCCCCGTCATGATGATCAGCTACAGCGTGACCCGTGCCCGCGTGTCGCGTGCCTATGGCGGCGATCCGGGCTGCGGCGAGGAAGGCGGTGGCCGCTGGACTGCGGTGCTGCGCCTGCTGCTGCTGACCGTGGCCGCGCTGTATGGCTGGGGGCATGGCTGGGACGACTACCGGCTGGGGCTTGCCTGCGGCATCGTCGCCGGATTGCTGCTGGTGACCGTGGTGAAGGCCGTGGCCAGCCGGCCGGCCCGCGGGCAGGCGGGCTCCTGAGGTTGGACTGCCACGCATGAACAATCACGTCCGCCAGCTGCGTGCCGACCACGGCTGGTCGCAGGCCGACCTGGCCGAGCGACTGGATGTGTCGCGCCAGACCGTCAATGCCATCGAGACAGGCAAGTACGATCCCAGCCTGCCGCTGGCCTTCAAGATCGCGCGGCTGTTTGGCCTGCCGATCGAATCGATCTTCGAACCCGAACCGTAATCACTGGCGGTCGGGCCGCAACCCAAAGGGAGTGAGGGGGAAGTGCACGCATGAGCATCAAGGGACGAACCATTCTGCGCATCGGTGCGGTGGCGGTGGGCCTGGCCGCACTGGGCTGGAAGCAATTCCACCGGCCGGCGGCAGACGCATCGGACAGCCCGTCGCCGGTACCGGCCGCCGTAGCCACGCAACCGGCGATGCCGGCCAAGCCACAAACCTGGCAACTGGGCTCGCTCACGCTGAGGCCCTGCGAGCTGGGTCAGCCCAACAGCGGACTTTCCACCGCGGCCTGGTGTGCGCCGTTCGAGGTGCCGGAGAACCGCAACGATCCGCACAGCCGCAAGATCGCCCTGAAGCTGGCGGTGATCCGCAGCAGTGCCCAGGTCGCGGCCAAGGACATGCTGGTGCTGCTCGCCGGCGGTCCCGGTCAGGCCGCCACCGAGTCGTGGCCGGGCGTGGCCACCGCCCTGCAGCCGCTGACCGCGCATCGCCACGTGCTGCTGCTGGACCAGCGCGGCACCGGAGGCTCCAACCCGCTCAGCTGCAAGGCGGATGAGGGTGAGGCGCCGGCCGGCGATGAGGATGCCGACTCCAGTCCCGAGCAGCAGCGCGCGGAAACCGTGCGTTGCCTGAAACAGCTCGAGGGCAAGGCCGATCCGCGCTACTACACCACCACCGTGGCGGCGCAGGACCTGGAAGACGTGCGCAAGGCGCTCGGCGCACCGACGTTCGACCTGGTGGGCGTTTCCTACGGCACGCGCATGGCGCAGCAATACGCCATGCGCCATCCCGACGCGGTGCGCAGCCTGGTGCTCGACGGCGTGGTGCCGAACGAGCTGGCGCTGGGCCAGGACTTCGCGCAGAACCTCGACGATGCGTTGAAGGCGCAGTTCGCCCGCTGCAGCGCCGACCCCGCCTGCCACAAGCGCTTCAATGACCCCTACCAGACCCTGTACCAGTTGCGCGACGCGCTGCGCGCCAATCCGCACAAGGTGAGCTTCCGCGATCCGCAGAATTACCAGACGGTGCAGCGCGAGCTCAACGAATCCTCGCTGGTCAGCGTGGTGCGCATGTTCGCCTACTCGCCACTGACCGCGGCGCTGCTGCCTGTGTCGATCGACGCGGCGGCGCACGGTGACGTCGGTCCCTTGCTGGGCCAGGCCAAGCTGCTTACCGGCGACCTCTCCGACACCATGAACGGCGGCATGCAGTCCTCGGTGATCTGCAGCGAGGACGCCGACCTGCTCGCACCGCGCCCGCAGGACGCGCACACCATGCTCGGCAATCGCATGGTCGAGACGCTGCAGGCGGTGTGCTCGGTATGGCCCAAGGGCGAACGCCCGGCCGATTTCCACCAGCCGCTGAAGACCGACAAGCCGGTGCTGCTGCTGTCGGGCCAGTACGACCCGGTGACGCCGCCGCGCTATGGCGAGCAGGTCGCCTCTCAACTGCCGCAGTCGCGCCACCTCGTGCTGGCCGGCCAGGGACACAACGTGATCAACGCCGGCTGCGCCCCGCAGGTGGTGAAGCATTTCATCGAAGACCTCAATCCGCACAAGCTCGACGTGAAGTGCCTCGATCGCCTGCAGGCCACGCCGATGTTCTTCGACTTCAACGGAGCGGCGCCATGATCGAAGTAAGGGACCTGCACAAGTCATTTGGCGCGGTGAAGGCGGTGGACGGCGTCAGCTTCGTCGCCCGCGACGGCGAGATCACCGGCCTGCTCGGCCCCAATGGCGCCGGCAAGACCACCACGCTGCGCATGCTCTACACGCTGATGAAGCCCGATCGCGGGCAGGTGCTGGTGGACGGCATCGACGCCGCCGACGATGCGCTGGCAGTGCGTCGCCGGCTTGGCGTGCTTCCCGATGCACGAGGCCTGTACAAGCGCCTCACCGCACGCGAGAACGTAGACTACTTCGCCCGCCTGCACGGCCTGCCCGAAGACCTGCTGGCGCAGCGGCGCGAGGCGCTGGTGAAGGCGCTGGAGATGGACGAGTTCGCCGATCGGCGCACCGAGGGCTTCTCGCAGGGGCAGCGGGTGAAGACGGCGATCGCCCGCGCGCTGATCCACGATCCGCGCAACGTGATCCTGGACGAGCCGACCAACGGCCTGGACGTGATGGCCACCCGTGCGCTGCGCCAGTTCATGCAGCATTTGAAGAACGAAGGCCGCTGCGTGCTGTTCTCCAGCCACATCATGCAGGAGGTCGCCGCGCTGTGCGACCGCATCGTGGTGATCGCCCACGGACGCGTGGTGGCGGACGAATCGCCCGAAGCGCTGCGCGAACAAACCGGGGAGGCCAGTCTGGAAGACGCCTTCGTCAAGATCATCGGCAGCGAAGAGGGCCTGGCTGCATGAACATGTCGACCCATACCACCATCGGTCGCACGCGCGCCTTCCTCACCGTGTTCCTCAAGGAGGTGAAGGAAAACCTGCGCGATCGCCGCACCATCGTCAGCGCCTTCCTTACCGGCCCGTTGCTGGGGCCGCTGATCCTGGTGATGCTGCTCAACATCACGCTCAACCGCGAATTCGACAAGGCCGAGAAGCCCTTGCCGGTGCCGGTGATCGGTGCCGAGCACGCGCCCAACCTGATCGCCGCACTCAAGGCCGAGGGCATCGAACCGCAGCCGGCCATCGCCAACCCGGAAGCCGCCGTGCGCAAGCAGGATGCCGACGTGGTGCTGCGCATCTCCCCCGACTACGCCACCGCGTGGCGCAAGGGCGAGGCGGTGCAGGTGGAGCTGATCTACGACTCCTCGCAACGCGATGCGAATACCGCGGTCGAGCGCATCGCCCAGCTGGTGGAAAGCTATGCCCGCCAGCAAGGCGCGATGCGCCTGGTATCGCGCGGGCTTTCGCCCACGGTCGCATGGCCGGTGGTGGCGGCACGCCGCGACCAGGCGACTGCGCAGGCGCGTGCGGCGCTGATGTTCTCGATCCTGCCGTACTTCTTCGTGCTCACCGTGTTCATGGGCGGCATGTACCTGGCCATCGATCTCACCGCGGGCGAGCGCGAGCGGCAGTCGCTGGAACCGCTGTTCGCCAACCCGGTGCCGCGCTGGAAGATCCTGGCCGGCAAGCTGGCGGCGATCTGCGTGTTTTCCGCGGCCAGCCTGCTGATCAGCCTCGCGGCGTTCGGCGTGGTGGGACGCTTCATACCCACCGAGAAGCTTGGCATGGAGCTGGATCTTGGCCTGCGTTTCGGCAGCGAGGTGCTGTTGCTGATGCTGCCGTTGATCCTGCTGCTGGCGGCACTGCAGTCGATGGTGGCTGCGTTCGCCAAGAGCTATCGCGAGGCGCAGACCTACCTGTCGCTGCTGATGTTCGTGCCGGTGATCCCGAGCATCCTGCTCTCCACCATGCCGATCAAGTCGCAGGCGTGGATGTACGCCGTGCCTTTGCTCGGCCAGCACCTGGGCATCATGCAGTTGTTGCGCGGCGATGCCGTCGAGCCACAGCAGCTGGGCCTGTGCCTGGCCGGCAGCCTGCTCGCCGCCGCCGTGGCGGTGCTGGCCACGGCCAGGCTGTACCAGTCCGAACGCCTGGCCATCTCGGGCTGACGCCTTTAGCTCCTTCTCCCCCTCCGGGGAGAAGGCTGGGATGAGGGGTGGGTACTTGCGGTAGTGCACCGGCTAGGCCGACATGGATCCGGGCTTTCGCAAGATCGCCCCTCACCCCAACCCTCTCCCCAAAGGGGCGAGAGGGAGGTCGCGCTAAGATGCCGTTTTCTCTGATCGGAAACGCCCATGCGCCGCCACCTGCTTGCCCTCAGTCTCATCGCCGCCCTGGCCGCCTGCAGCTCGCACGACAACACGCCGGCTGCGCAGTCGTCGACGCCGGCACCGGCCGCCACCGCTCCGGCTGCACCGCCGCCGCCGAGCACCGATGCCGACAACGCCGCGCAGCGCATGGCCAACTACGCCACGGTGAAGCTCACCGCCGATCTTTCGGGCTTCGATGACAAGCAGAAGCAGATGATCGCGCTGCTGATCGAGGCCGCCGACGTCACCAACGACATCTACTGGCAGCAATCGTGGGGTGACAAGGCCGCGTTGATGGCGCGCATTCCCGACGAGGTGACCCGTCGGTTTGCCGAGATGAACTACGGTCCGTGGGATCGCCTGGACAACGACCAGCCCTTCGTCGCCGGCGTGGGGCCGCGTCCGGCGGGCGCGCAGTTCTATCCGGCCGACATGAGCAAGGACGAGTTCGAAAAGGCCGATCTCAAGGACAAGGCCGCGCTTTACACGCTGCTGCGCCGCGACGCGCAGGGCAAGCTGGTCACCGTGCCCTATCACGAGGCCTACAAGGCCGACCTCGATCGCGCCGCCGGCCTGTTGCGCCAGGCCGCCGAACTCTCTTCCGACAAGGAATTCGCCGGCTACCTGAAGAAGCGCGCCGATGCCCTGCAGAGCGACGACTACCGCCCCAGCGACTTCGCCTGGATGTCGATGAAGAACAATCCGGTCGATATCGTGATCGGCCCGATCGAAACCTACGAAGACCAGCTGTACGGCTACAAGGCCAGCTACGAGAGCTACGTGCTGGTGAAGGACCAGGCATGGAGCGCCAAGCTGGCACGCTTCGCCAAGTACCTTCCCGAACTGCAGCGCGAGCTGCCGGTGGACGACAAGTACAAGGCCGAGAAGCCCGGTTCCGACGCTGATCTCAACGCGTACTTCGCGGTGTATTACGCCGGCGACGCCAATGTCGGCGCCAAGACCATCGCCATCAACCTGCCCAACGACGAAGAAGTGCAGCTGAAGAAGGGCACCCGCCGTCTGCAGCTGGAGAACGTGATGCAGGCGAAGTTCGACAAGATCATGCTGCCCATCGCCAAGGAGCTGATCGCCGACGACCAGCAGTCGCACCTCACCTTCGATGCGTTCTTCGAGAACACCATGTTCCACGAAGTGGCGCACGGGCTCGGCATCAAGAACACGCTGACCGGCAAGGGCATGGTGCGCACCGCGCTGAAGGATCAGGCCTCCAGCTTCGAGGAAGGCAAGGCCGACATCCTGGGCCTGTACATGGTCAGCAAGCTGGCCGAGAAGGGCGAGCTGGACAAGTCCAAGCTGATGGACAACTACGTCACCTTCCTGGCCGGCATCCTGCGCTCGGTGCGTTTCGGCGCCAGCGATGCCCATGCGAAGGCGAACATGGTGCGCTTCAACTTCTTCCAGCAGCAGGGCGCCTTCACCCGCGATCCCGCCACAGGTCGTTACCGCGTGGACTTCGACAAGATGACTGCCGCGATGAACGCGCTGTCGGCCAAGCTGCTCACCATCCAGGGCGACGGTGATTACGACGCCGCCAAGCAGCTCACCGACCGCATGGGCAACGTGGACGCCACCCTGGCCGGCGATCTCAAGCGGCTGGATGCGGCAAAGATCCCGGTCGACATCACCTTCGACCAGGGCCTGGACACACTGGGCCTCAGCAAGCCGTAACGACGCAGCGCGCGGACCTGGCGATATCCCGCACGCCAGGTCCACGCGTTCCGCTACCGAGACGCGATGCAGGTGCGCACCCTGTGCGCGACCCTGACGCCAGGGACCGTTACGGCGTCATCGCTGCGTAGGCTTTTCGCGCACAGAGCCTGCCCTGAACCCGATTCAGGGGTGCGCTCCTACAGAGAGGGGACTGCCAGGGTACCGGCCACGCTTCGGCGGTGCCGTTGTAGGAGTGCACCCTGTGCGCGACCCCGGCCTGACTCAGTCTTCCGTTCCGAGATGCGCCCGCGCCCAGGCGGCCACTGCGTCAGGGTGTTCCAGGTGCAGGTGGTGGCCGCCGTCCATGTGCTTCACGGTGATGTCGCGCACACAGGCGGCGCGTGCCTGCATCATCGGGCTGGGCAGGTACGGGGTATCCGGATGTGCCAGCAGCAGGGCGGTGGGCGCTTCGATGCCGTGCAGCAGGGACAACACCTGCGATTCGGCGGCGCGCAGGACCGACGGCCGGTTGAGGCGTGCATCGCTGCGCCAGCGCCAGCCATCCTCATGCTGGCGCAATCCGCGCTCGACGATGGGGCGCGCCTGCTCGGCGGGCAGGCCGCTGGCCATGGTGCGTGCACTGATCGCCAGCTCCACCGAGGGAAACGCGCGCAGCGAGCGCCCGGTGGCATGGCTGGCCATGGCATCGCGGAAGCGGCGCAAGGTGTGGTGGCCGTCGTCGGCGACCGGGCCGAGGCTCTCGATCAGCAGCAGGCGGTCGATGCGTTCGGGCGCTGCCGCGGCCAGCAGCGCGGCAACACCGGCGCCCAGCGAATGCCCCAGCAGGTGATGGCGCGGCAGGCCCATGGCCGCGCTGGCCGCCAGCACGGTGCGCACGTAGTCGATGAAGTGGTACGGCACGCCGGCGGGCAGGTGGTCCGAGTGACCGTGTCCGGGCAATTCCAGCGCGATGACCTGCCAGCGGTCCGCCAGCCGGGGTGCCAGTTCGGCGAAGCTGCCGGCATTGTCCAGCCAGCCGTGCAAAGCCATCAGCGGCGGCAGCCCGTCGCGCCCCCACACCAGCGCACGCAGGCGCAGGTGCGGCAGGATGATCTCGCGTTCGACCGGCGCCGATGTGCTCATGCGTCGCGCCCGGCGAATTCCGGCCAGCCGCCGGCCTGGCGGCGCAGCAGTGCAGCCAGGCTGTCCACCTGGCCGTCCGAGTCGTTGAGGGCAGGGATGTACCGCAACGTCTCGCCGCCCGCCCCGCGGAAGAACTCGTGGTTCTGCATGGCGATTTCCTCCAGCGTCTCCAGGCAGTCGACCGCGAAGCCGGGACAGGCCACGTCCAGTGTCCTCACCCCGCCGCGCGCCAGTTCGCGCACGGTGGCATCGGTGTAGGGCTGCAGCCAGGTCTCGCGTCCCACGCGCGACTGGAAGCTCATCAGCAGCTGCGATTCGTCCAGGCCCAGCCGCTGGCGCAGCGCGCGGGTGGTCGCCTCGCACTGCGCGCGGTACGGATCGCCCTCGCGCACGTAGCGTTCGGGAATACCGTGGAACGACAGCAGCAGGCGCTCCCCGCGGCCGTGGGTGGCCCACCATTGCTCGATGCTGCGGGCCAGCGCCTCGATGTGCGCCGGGTCGTCGTGATAGTCGTTGATCATGCGCAGCTCGGGCGGCCAGCGCAGCGACTTCAGCGCGTCAGCCACCGCGTCGATCACCGAGCCGGTGGAGGTCGCCGAGTACTGCGGGTACAGCGGCAGCACCAGCAGGCGGCGCATGCCCTCGCGCTGCAGTGCCTGGATCTGCGTCTGCACGGACGGCTGGCCGTAGCGCATGGCCAGCGCCACCCGCACCGGACCGGCGCACTGCTGCGTGAGCGCGTCCTGCAGGCGTGCCGCCAGGGCCTCGCTGCCGACCCGCAGCGGCGAGCCCTGCGGCGTCCAGATGCGTTGGTAGGCGTGCGCCGAACGGGCCGGCCGCACGCGCAGGATCACCCCGTGCAGGATCAGCCACCACAGCCAGCGGGGGTAGTCGATCACCCGGGGATCGCCAAGGAATTCCGCGAGATACGGGCGCACCGCGCTGGCCGTGGGGGCCGCTGGTGTGCCGAGGTTCACCAATAGCACTGCAGCCTGAACGGGCTGGTCATGGGAAGTGCCGGCAGGGCCGGTATAGTCAGGGCTGCGTGGCATGGTGATGGCGGTGATGAAAACCGCCGCAGAGTCTGCCACAAGCCATTGGTGGCACCGCGCGAAGCATCGCCGCAGCCGGCCATCCCCCTTACCGCTCAGGAGTGCTCCATGTTCAAGGCGTCGTTGCACCGGGTATTGCTTGCTACCTTGGTCCTGCTGCTGCCGGCGATGGCCGCGCATGCCGAGGACCCGCCGCTGGTGCGCGCCCAGAACTCGGTGCGCGTGCTCAACGAGATCATGCAGGCGCCGGACAAGGCCATTCCCTCCGACCTGCTGAAGGAGGCCAAGGCCATCGCGGTGATCCCCGACCTGCTCAAGGTGGGCTTCATCTTCGGCGGCCGCCGCGGCGAGGGCCTGATTTCGGTGAAGGGTCCGGACGGCACCTGGTCCAACCCCAGTTTCATCACCATGACCGGTGGCAGCGTGGGCTTCCAGGCGGGTGCCTCGTCCACCGACGTGATCCTGGTGTTCCGCACCCAGCGCGGCGTGGATTCGATCGTCAACGGCAAATTCACCCTGGGTGCCGATGCCGCTGCCGCGGCCGGCCCGGTGGGTCGCACGGCCCAGGCCTCCACCGACAGCGATTTCAAGGCGGAGATCTACTCCTATTCGCGTTCGCGCGGCCTGTTCGCCGGCGTGGCCCTGGATGGCTCGGCCCTGCGCATCGACTACGACGCCAACGAGTCCATCTACGGCAAGGGCGTGACGCCGCGCCGCATCTTCGAGGGCGGAGTCAGCAATGTCCCGGGTCCGGTGGTCGATTTCAGGGACCGCCTGGAGGAGTACACTCAGCGTTGATGTGGAGCGGCGGCGCGAGGGCGCGACGCCTGCGTTCCGCCGCTTTGACGTCTCTGAGGCCCGATTCATGAGCATTACCCATCTACTCATCCTGCTCGTCGTCGTCGTGCTGATCTTCGGCACCAAGAAACTTCGCAACATCGGCTCCGATCTCGGCGGCGCCGTGCGTGACTTCAAGAAGGGTCTGGATGGCGACGAACAAGCCAAGCCCACGGATCCGAACGAGCGCCTGCGCGCCGATCCGCCGCCGGCCAGCTCCCAGACCCAGAGCCAGCACGACACCACCGAAACCAAGTAAGGCGACGGGTCACGGGTCATGATCGAGATCAGCTTTGGCAAGCTGGTACTGCTCGCGCTCGTCGCGCTGATCGTGCTGGGTCCGGAAAAGCTGCCCCACGCGGCCCGCACGGCGGGTGCCCTGCTGCGCCGCGTGCGCACCGGCTGGGACAGCGTGCGCGCCGAAGTGGAGCGTGAGTTGCAGGTGGAGGAGATCCGCACGCAGGCCCGTGAGGCCGCCGCCCGCGCCCAGGCTGCCCAGGCCGAGCTGGACGAAACCCTGCGCAAGATGCGTCCCACCGGTGGCGCCCAGGCTCCTGCGCCGAATGCCGCCGAGCCCGCTGCGACCGTGGCCGAAACGACCGCCGAGGCCGATCCGGTGAAGGAGCCCCCGCATGGCAGCGCCTGAGCTGGAAGGCCCGGACCAGGGCGGGGTGGAAGAGAGCCTGTTCTCGCACCTGATCGAACTGCGCTCGCGGCTGCTGCGCGCCATCGTCACCGTGCTGGTGGTGCTGGCGGCACTGATCCCGTTCGCCAACCGCCTGTACACCGAACTGGCCGCACCGCTGGTCTCGCGGTTGCCGGCAGGCGCACACCTGATCGCCACCGAAGTGGCCAGTCCGTTCGTGACGCCGCTGAAGCTGGCGTTCTACGCGGCGCTGTTCATCAGCATGCCGATGATCGTCTACCAGCTGTGGGCCTTCGTCAGCCCCGGCCTGTACCGCAACGAGAAACGGCTCGCGCGACCGCTGCTGGTGGCTGCGTTGCTGCTGTTCTACCTGGGCTGTGCATTCGCCTATTTTCTGGTGCTGCCGGCGGCCTTCCGTTTCCTCACCGCGGTGACTCCGCAGGGTGTGGAAATGATGACCGACATCACGCATTACCTGGACTTCGTGATGCTGATGTTCTTCGCCTTCGGCCTGTGTTTCGAGGTGCCGGTGGCGGTGGTGATCCTCGCTGCGATCGGCGTGGTCAATCTCGAGCAGCTGCGCAGCGGGCGGCGTTACGCCGTCGTCGGCGCGTTCACGATCGCGGCCTTCATCACGCCGCCTGACATCACTTCGATGATCATGCTGGCGATCCCGATGTGCCTGCTCTACGAGCTGGGCGTGCTGGCGGTGCGCTGGCTGCTCAAGCCCACCAGCGCGGAGGCCACGTGAACGACGTCCCGGCCCGTGTCGAGGAACTGAAGTCTTTGCTGCAGTTGCAGCCCCATGTGGAAGGCGGTTGCTATCACCGGTTCTACCCGTCGCGCGCGGTGGGTGATGGGGACGGCACACGCCACCCGTTGAGCGCGATCCACTATCTGCTCGAGGCTGGCAGCGTCGGCAGCTGGCACCGCGTGGATGCCGAGGAAGCCTGGCATTTCGTCGAGGGCGACCCGCTGGAGCTGTTGATCTTCAGTCCGGCCAGCAAGAGCCTTGAGCGCTGCTGCCTTGGTCCGGTGGGCAACGGCTCGCGTCCGATGGCGGTGGTGCCGGCCGGTGCCTGGCAGGCCGCGCGCCCGCTCGGCCGCTATGCGCTGATGACCTGCCTGGTGGCTCCGGGCTTCGAATACGAAGGGTTCGAGCTGATGGCGGAAGACAATCCGCTGGCCAGCCACCTGTCCGGACTGGCGCCCGAGATCCGTTTCTGAACACGCGCTCGGCGCTCCCCGTGGGAAGCGCCGGACGGATCAGTGCTGCGAGGCCGGCGCGCTGGGTGCCGTGCGGTTGAGCGCCAGGCCCTTGAGCACATTCAGCGCCTGCGACAGCGCGTAGTCCTGCGTGGCCAGCTTGGCGTTCTCGGCGCTGCCGTCGTTGTCGATGTCCTTGCCGCCCTTGCTGCCGTCCTCGTTGGCCAGGTGGTTGGGCAGGTCGGCCTCGGAGCTGATCAGGGTGACGGAGCTGTCGGCCTTGTTCACCGACAGGTCGGCCAGAGGGATGTCGGGCTTGATGCCCTCGGCCTGGATCGAGGTGCCGTTGGGCGTGTAGTAGCGGGCCGTGGTGATCTTCACCGCATGGTCGTTGTCCAGCGGCAGTACGGTCTGCACCACGCCCTTGCCGAAGGTGCGGCGACCCATGATCAGCGCGCGGCGATTGTCCTTCAGCGCGCCGGAGACGATCTCGGCCGCCGAGGCGGTGCCATTGTCCACCAGCACCACCATCGGGGCGCCGTTGAGCAGGTCGCCCGGATGGGCCTCGAAGCTGAGGTTGGAGTCCTGCAGGCGGCCGCGGGTGGTGACGATGGTGCCGGAGTCGAGGAAGTCGTCGCTGACGCCGACCGCGGCGGTGAGCAGGCCGCCCGGATTGGAACGCAGGTCGAGGATGGCGCCCTTCTGCGGGCCGTTCTTGCGGATCAGGTCGCCGAGCTTCTTCTCCAGGTCGGCCGTGGTGTCGTCCTGGAACTGGCTGACGCGGATATAAGCGTAGCCGGGCTCGATCTCGCGCACCTTGACGCTGGTGACCGAGATGCGCTCACGCACCAGCGGCAGGTCGATCGGCTTGTCGCTCTTCTCGTGCAGGATGGTGAGGGTGACCTTGGTGCCCGGATCGCCGCGCAATTCCTTGAACATCTCGTCGATGTTCTCCGAATCCACCGGCTTGCCGTCCACCTTGATGATGGTGTCGCCGGGCTTGATGCCGGCGCGGGCGGCGGGCGTGTCGTCGATCGGGGCGATGATGCGCAGCGTGCCGTCCACCTGCAGCACTTCGATGCCCAGGCCGCCGTACTGGCCGGTGGTGTCCTCGTTGAGTTCGGCCAGGCCGTCCTTGTCCAGGTACTCGCTGTGCGGATCCAGCCCGGTGAGCATGCCGCTGATGGCGGCCTTCATCAGGGTCTTGTTGTCCACCGGCTCCACGTAGGCCTGGCGCACGATCTCGTAGACCCGGCTGAAATTGCGGATGTCGTCCAGGTCCACCTGGTCGGGTGCCGAAGCGGCTGCGGCGGGGCTGGCGGCCTGGGCCTTGCCGCCTGTGCTTTGCGCGGGCGCGGTCTGGGCTTGCGCCAACGGCGCCGCCAGCAACAGGACGGCCAGGCTCAAGGAAGGGAACCGCATGGATGGGGGACTCCGGAAAAACAGTGGGGACGCTGCCGGCGGGCTGCCTGGGTGCTTGGACCGCCGGTTCTCGTCGAAATTCAATGCCATGGCCTTGAGATTAGCCTGCGACGGCGCGTAGCCGGCGTCAACGCTGCCGGCCCAGCCAGCTGCGCGGGTCCACCGGCTTGTTGTCCTGGCGCAGCTCGAAATAGACGCCGGTGTTGACGCCGGTGGGGGCCGCGGCCGTACCCACCGCCTCGCCGGAGGCCACCTGGTCGCCCACGCCGTGCAGCAGGGTCTCGTTGTTGCCGTACATGCTCATCCAGCCATTGCCATGGCTGACGATGACCAGCATGCCGTAGCCACGCAGGAAGGCGGCGTAGACCACCCGGCCGGCCGCGACCGCACGCACCTCGCTGCCGCCCGGTGCCTTGATCAGCACGCCGTTGCCATAGGTGTTGACCACGCCGGCGGCCGGCCATGGCAGGTTGCCGCGGATATTGGCCAGGCCCTTGCCCGCGGGCGGCGCCGCGTTGTTGCCACTGGCCTTGGCGGCACGCTCGGCTTCGCGCGCGGCCTCGTCGATGGCCTTCTGCAGCTTGTCGAGCAGCTGGTTGAGCGAGGCCTCGTTCTGCTTGAGGGCGGCGAGCCTGGCGCCCTGGTCCTTGTACTGGGCGTCGGTGTCGGCCACCAGCTTGGCCTGGCTGGCGCGCTGCTGTTCCAGCGCCCTGGCCTGGGTCTCGCGTTCGGCGCGACTGGTCTGCAGGGCCTGCTGCTGCGCGGTGATCTGGGTCTCCAGGTCCTGCAGGTGGGCCAGGTCGCCCATCAGCTTCTGCACCCGGGCCACCCGGTCTTCCTGGAAGTACTTGGAATAGGCCAGGGCCTGGGCGATGCGCGCCACATCGTCGTCACCCATCAGCAGGCGCAGGTCCGAACCGCGGCCCAGCGCGTAGGTGGCACGCAGCAGGTCGGCGATGGCGGCGCGCTGGCCTTCCAGGTTCTTCTGCAGCTCGGTCCGCTGCTGCTGCAACTCGTCCAGGTCCTTCTGCTTGGCGGCCAGCTGGGTGTCGGTGTCGCGCACGGCCTTGGCGGCGACCGCCACCGCATTGGCCTGCTTGGCCAGTTCGGCCGTGGCGCTGTCGCGCTTGGCCGCGGTGTCGGCCTGCTCCTTGGACAGGGCCTCCATCTTGCTGCGTACGTCCGACAGCTTCTTCTGGGCATCGGCCTGCTCGGCGCGCGTCTTGCTGTCCTGGGCGGCCCAGGCGGGAGCCACGACGAGGATGAAGGCGAAGGCGCCGGTCATGGCGCGGACGAGGGGGCGGGCACGACGGACTGGTATGGGCATCGGCCGATTATCACAGAGCGCGGTGACCACACGCGAGCCGGGGCAGGGTGGTGCGTAGGGACGGGTCACGCCGGCTTCATTGCCGGCTTGCTACGCCAGTGGTATGCCCCGGACGCATGCGCATGACGCTTCGCGATGCGCATGGCATGGGTGGATCTCCGTGATCGACGCGATCAGTCCGCGCAGGCGCGATGCGCGCGAGCAGGTGCGGTCAACGCGAAAACACTTCCAAGTGAAACTTTCATTTGGACGTAAAGATGTCTTTGACGCGACGCACCAATTGTGTTTTAGTCGAAACCACACATCTGGATGCGTGACAGCAGCGCCGTTGGCCCTGTTGGGACGACGCGTCTCCAACCATCGGCCGGGGAGGCAAGATGGCGCGAGGAGTACCAGCGACGCTTTACGACGCTGCGTTTGAGCACGACAGCTGTGGTTTTGGCCTGGTCGCACAGATCGACGGTCGTGCGAGCGCTTGGGTGGTGGACACCGCCTTCGATGCGCTCGCCAAACTTTCGCACCGCGGCGGCGTCAATGCCGACGGCGTGAGTGGCGACGGCTGCGGCGTGCTGTTCCATCGTCCGCTGGTATGGTTGAAGGCGCTTGCTGATGAGGCGGGCATCGCGCTCGGTGAGCGCTACGCGGCGGGACTGGTATTCCTTGATCCGCAGGGTGACGACGCCGCTGCGTCGACGCTCGAGCAGTACGTGCATGAAGAAGGCCTGCGCATCGCCGGCTGGCGCGACGTGGCGGTGAATGCCGAGGCCTGCGGGCCGCTCGCGGCCGCGGCGCGTCCGCGCGTGCGCCAGGTGTTTGTCGAGCCCGCTGACGCGATGGACGACGCGCGTTTCGAGCGCGCACTGTTCCGCGCGCGTCGCCGCGCCGAGACGGTGCTGGCCGCCGACCCGCATTTCTATGTGGTCACCTTGTCGGCCGAGGTGGTCGGTTACAAGGCCATGGCCGCGCCCGGCCGCCTGCGCGAGGTGTTTGCCGACCTCGCCCATCCGGCGCTCGGCGCCGACGCGGTGGTATTCCACCAGCGCTTCTCCACCAACACGACGCCGCAGTGGCGCCTGGCCCAGCCGTTCCGCCTGCTGGCGCACAACGGCGAGATCAACACCATCCGCGCCAACCGGCGCTGGATGCAGTCGCGCGAATCCATCCTGCATTCGGAGCTGGTGGATCTTTCCGACATCGGCCCGCTGGTGCGCCAGACCGGCTCGGATTCCGAGAGCCTCGACAACGCACTGGAAGTGCTGCTGGCCGGCGGCCTCGACCTCATCGCCGCCATGCGCGTGCTGGTCCCGCCGGCCTTCGCCGCGCGCGAAGGCATCGACGAGGATCTCGCTGCGTTCTACGAGTACTACGCGCTGCACAGCGAGCCGTGGGATGGCCCTGCAGGCCTGGTGATGTGCGACGGCCACTACGCCGCCTGCACGCTGGACCGCAACGGCCTGCGCCCTGCGCGCTGGGCGTTGTCGGCCGACAACCATCTGATCGTCGCCTCCGAGGCGGGCCTGTGGGACGTGCCATCCTCGCAGGTCGTGGCCAAGGGTCGCCTGGCGCCAGGCGAGATGATCGCGGTGGACCTCAAGGCGCATCGCCTGCTTCGCGACGCCGACATCGACGACATCAACCGCAGGCGCGCGCCGTTTCGCGACTGGCTGCGCGCTGGCGTGAGCTACCTCGAATCGGACCTGATCGATCCCTCGCTGGCCGCCGAGCCGCTGCCGCAGGACGAACTGCGCCGCTACCAGAAGCTCTACGGCCTCTCGCGCGAGGAGCGCGAGACGGTGCTCAAGGTGATGGTGGAGCTGGAGCAGGAG
Organism: Dyella sp. C9; assembly: GCF_003332825.1. Lineage (GTDB taxonomy): Bacteria > Pseudomonadota > Gammaproteobacteria > Xanthomonadales > Rhodanobacteraceae > Dyella. Next base: position 186,273 of record NZ_QIRF01000004.1, read on the forward strand.
GCGACCGGCTCGATGGGCGACGACACGCCGATCGCGGCGATGTCGCGCCAGGTGCGTCCGCTGTTCGACCGCTTCCGCCAGGCGTTTGCGCAGGTCACCAATCCGCCGATCGATCCGTTGCGCGAGAAGCTGGTGATGTCGTTGGTCACCCAGATCGGCCCCGAAGCGAACGTGTTCGATCTCGCGCCGGAGAACGCCAGGCAGATCCTGATCAACTCGCCCGTGCTCTCGCAGCGCAAGCTCCGCCAGTTGCTGGCGTTGCCGCAGATCGTCGGCACGCCGCGCTTCGACCTGGTGTACGCGCCGGAGGAAGGGCTGGAGGCGGCCATCCGCCGCCTGTGTCGCGAGGTGGAGAAGGCGGTGCGCGAGGGTTGCCAGCTGGTGTTCCTCAGCGACCGTTATCCGCACCAGGACCTGCTGCCGATCCATTCGCTGCTGGCGGTGGGCGCGGTCCACGCGCACCTGATCGACCAGGCGCTGCGCTGCCAGTGCAACATCCTGGTGGAGACGGCCACGCCGCGCGACCCCCACCAGTTCGCCTGCCTGCTCGGCTTCGGCGCCACCGCGATCTATCCGTGGCTGGCCTACCAGAGCCTGTTCGAGCTGGGCCGCGAGGGCCATATCGCCAGCGACCGCTTCGAGATCGGCCGCAGTTACCGCCGTGGCGTGCGCAAGGGCCTGATGAAGATCCTGTCGAAGATGGGCATCTCCACCGTGGCCGGGTATCGCGGTGCGCAGCTGTTCGAGATCGTCGGCCTGGCGCCCGAGGTGGTGGAGCTGTGTTTCCCCGGTACGCCCTCGCGCATCGGCGGCGCGAGCTTCGCCGATCTTGAGCACGACCAGCGGCTGCTGGCGGCCGAAGCATGGAGCGATGCGCTGCCGCTGCGTGCGGGTGGCCTGTACAAGTTCGTGTACGGCGGCGAGTACCACATGTACAACCCGGACGTGATCGCCAGCTTGCAGAAGGCGGTACGCACGGGCAATACCGGCGACTATCGCGCGTACGCCAACTTCGTCGACCGGCGCCCGCCGTCGGCGCTGCGGACCTGCTCTCGCCGCGCCCGCTGCGCGAGGCGGTGCCGCTGGACGAGGTGGAATCGGCCGACAGCATCCTGCGCCGCTTCGACTCGGCCGGCATGTCGCTGGGCGCGCTGTCGCCCGAAGCGCACGAGGCACTGGCCATCGCCATGAACCGGCTGGGCGCGCGCAGCAACTCGGGCGAGGGCGGCGAGGACCCGGCGCGCTACGGCACCGAGAAGACCTCCAAGATCAAGCAGGTCGCTTCCGGCCGCTTCGGCGTCACGCCGCAGTACCTGGTCAATGCCGAAGTGCTGCAGATCAAGATCGCGCAGGGCGCCAAGCCCGGCGAAGGCGGCCAGCTGCCCGGGCACAAGGTGGACAGCACCATTGCGCGGTTGCGCTACGCCAAGCCCGGCATTGGCCTCATCTCGCCGCCGCCGCACCATGACATCTACTCCATCGAAGACCTCGCCGAACTGATCCACGACCTCAAGGAGGTCAATCCCGAGGCGCTGGTGTCGGTGAAGCTGGTGAGCCACGCGGGCGTGGGTACCGTGGCCGCGGGCGTGGTGAAGGCCGGTGCGGATCTCATCACCGTGAGTGGCCACGACGGCGGCACCGGTGCCAGTCCGCTCACTTCCATCAAGTACGCCGGTACGCCGTGGGAACTGGGCCTGGCCGAAACGCAGCAGACGCTGCGTCGCAATGACCTGCGAGGTCGCGTGCGCCTGCAGACCGATGGTGGCCTCAAGACCGGCCTGGACGTGATCAAGGCGGCCCTGCTCGGTGCGGAGAGCTTCGGTTTCGGCACCGGCCCGATGGTGGCGCTGGGCTGCAAGTACCTGCGCATCTGCCATCTCAACAACTGCGCCACCGGCGTGGCCACCCAGCATGCGGTGCTGCGCAAGGAGCACTTCATCGGGTTGCCGGAAATGGTGATGAACTATTTCCGCTTCATCGCCGAGGACGTGCGCGGGCATCTGGCGCGGCTGGGCGTGCGCAGCCTGGACGAGATCATCGGCCGGGCCGACCTGCTGGAGCAGGTGGACGGCAGCACGCCGGTACAGCACAAGCTCGACCTGCACCCCCTGCTGGGCGACGCCGCGCTGGCGGCGCAGGTGGATTTTGCCTGCACCTTGCCGCGCAATCCCATGCGAGACGAGGCCGCACTGGCCACGCGCATCGACGAGGCAACGCGCACGGCAGTGGCCGACCGCATCGGCGGTGAGTTCGCCTTCGACATCGTCAACACCGATCGCGCCATCGGGGCGCGCCTGTCCGGTGCGGTGGCACGCCTGTGGGGTGACCACGGCATGGACCAGCATCCGGTCACGCTCAAATTGCGCGGTGCGGCCGGGCAGAGCCTGGGCGCCTGGAATGCCGGTGGCGTGCATATCGACCTGGTCGGCGAGGCGAACGACGGCGTCGGCAAGGGCATGGCCGGTGGCCGCATCGTGGTGCGTCCGCCCGAGGATTCACCGTTCGCCACGCAGGACGCCGCGATCATTGGCAACACCTGCCTGTACGGTGCCACCGATGGCGAGCTGTACGCGGCGGGTCGCGCCGGCGAACGCTTCGCCGTGCGCAACTCCGGTGCGCTGGCGGTGGTGGAAGGCGCGGGCGACCACTGCTGCGAATACATGACCGGCGGCGTGGTCGCCGTGCTGGGCAAGGTAGGCCTCAACTTCGGCGCGGGCATGACTGGCGGCTTCGCCTATGTGCTCGACATCGAGCGTACCTTCGTCGACTGCTACAACCACGAACTGGTGGACATCCTGCGCATCTCGCCCGAGGGCATGGAGCACTACATGCAGCACCTGCGCAGCCTGGTGTCGCGCCACGTCGAGCTCACTGGCAGCGAATGGGGGCGTCGCATCCTCGCCGACTTCCGCGGCCTGCAATACAAGTTCTGGCTGGTGAAGCCCAAGGCGGCCAGCCTGGCGGCGCTGGCGGAAGAACTGAGGAGCGCGGCATGAGCGGCAAGGATTTCCAGTTCCTCAACGTCCAGCGGCAAACGCCGCGCACGGTGCCGGTGTCGATCCGCGTGCTGGGCTATGGCGAGATCGCCGGCGACTTCGCCGGTCCCCAGGCGGCCGGCCAGGCTGAGCGCTGCATCGATTGTGGCAACCCGTACTGCGAGCACGCCTGTCCGGTACACAACTACATTCCCAACTGGCTGAAGCTGGTGCAGGAAGGCCGCCTGACCGAGGCGGCCACGCTGATGCACGAAACCAACCCGTTGCCCGAGATCTGCGGCCGCGTCTGTCCGCAGGATCGCCTGTGCGAGGGTGCGTGCACGCTGGAGCAGACCGCCTTCGGCGCGGTGACCATCGGCAGCATCGAGCGCTGGGTCACCGACGAGGCGTTCCGCCAGGGGTGGCGCCCGGATCTCTCGGCGGTACGCGAAACCGGCAAGCGCGTAGCCATCATTGGTGCCGGCCCCGCGGGCTTGGCCTGCGCCGATCGGCTGCGTCGCGCCGGCATCGCGGCCGACGTGTACGACCGCCAGGGCGAGATCGGCGGCCTGCTCACCTTCGGCATTCCGCCGTTCAAGCTCGACAAGAGCGTGGTGCGTACGCGCCGCGAGGTGCTCGAAGGCATGGGCGTGCGTTTCCTGCTCAACCGCGACGTGGGTCGCGACATCGAGTTTGGCCAGCTGCTGGACGACTACGATGCCGTGTTCGTCGGCACTGGCGCCTACACCTATGTGGATGCGCAGCTGCCGGGCCGAGAGTTGCGCGGCGTGCATGATGCGCTGCCGTTCCTGATCGGCAACACCGAGCGCCTGCTGCGTGACGAGGCTCCTGCGCCGGCCTTCGATTTCCGCGGCAAGCACGTGGTGGTGCTGGGCGGCGGCGATACCGGCATGGACTGCAACCGCACCGCCATCCGCCTGGGGGCCGCCAGCGTCACCTGCGTCTACCGTCGTGACGAGGCCAACATGCCAGGCTCGGCGCGCGAGGTGAACTACAGCCGCGAGGAAGGTGTCACCTTCCTGTTCCAGCGCCAGCCGCTGGAGATCCTTGGCGGCGCGCGTGGCAACGTGCGCGGTGTGCGCGTGGTGGAAACCGCCCTGATGGACGACGGCTCCGGCCGCCTGCGTCCGCAGAACGTGCCCGGCACCGAGTACGTGATCGATGCCGATGTGGTGATCCAGTCGTTCGGCTTCCTGCCCAGCCCGCCGGACTGGCTGCGCTCGCACGGCGTGGCGCTGGACACGACCGGTCGGGTCATCACCGGCGCGGGCGCTGCCCTGCCGCACCAGACCAGCCACCCGCAGATCTTTGCCGGCGGTGACAACGTGCGTGGCGCGGACCTGGTGGTGCGCGCGGTGTACGACGGTCGCGAGGCGGCAGCTTCGATCGTGCAGATGCTGGCCACGGCCGACACGAACGCACTGGCGCACGCCTGACCCCATGTGGGGGCGCGCCCTGTGCGCGACCGCTTCGAAGCGGGGACGGGGGAAGGGCCGTGGAGGCGCCAAGGCCGGCTACCTGCGGCCAGCTTGCACGCTGCGGCAGGCCGGGGTGCTGGCGCCCTCGCTATTTATCCCCTTAGGGGACTCGTCTCTCGGTGTTTCGCTCCGCAGGGTTTTCGCGCACCGAGTGCGCCCCTACAGTGATAGCCCCATCGCTACGTTGAAGTGATCCCCATGCGTCTTGGTCTTGCCGCCAACCAGCTTCACCACGCCCACGCCAGCGCCGCGCTGTTCCAATGGCTGCGCGCGAGCGAGGCCGGCATCCGCGAACTGCAAATCGGGTTGCACGCGGTGGGGCGTACCTACGATGCGATCCAGCGCAACGGCTATCTGGAGGGCTACGGGCCGCTGCGACGTTACCCGTATGGCCGCGAGGGCGGCCTGATGAAGCTGGTGGCCGAAGTGGTGGGTCTGGGCGGCGAAAGGTCGCTCGACGGCGCCATCTACTTCATCGATCCGGTGGATCCCTCGTCGATCTTCCCGGAGGCCATCGCGCTCAAGCGCCAGTGCGTGATCCACGGCAAACCCTTCATTTCCACTGTGGCTTCCGCGCGCGACTGGATCGAGCTGGAGCGCATCCACGCCGGCCTCGCGCGGGACCCTGGCGCCGACAGTTTCTACGCACTGGAGAACCACACGCTGGCCCTGATCGCACACGATGCGATGAAGCCGCAGATGCTCGCTTACGCGGCGGAGCACTTCGATGTGCTGTCGGGTTTCGCCAGCCGCGTGGGCACGGGCACCACGGGCCAGCGCCTCAACGAGCTGGCGTGGAGCCGCGGCTGGCCGAGCGACCAGTCGTGGGTGCAGCGCTACCAGAGCGGCCCGATGGGGGGCGACGCGCAGATCGCCGACCTGGTGCTGGAGCGTCGCTGCCAGCGGGCGATCTTCTTCGAGGATCCCCACGTCGCGCGCCAGCACGAGGCGGACATCCAGTTGCTGGAGCGCGCCGTCACCACGCGTACCGACGAGGCGGTATGCATGACCTCGCCCAAAGTGGCTGCACGCTGGGCCGCCGCGGTGCGCCTGCGCCAGTGATGGCGGGTGCGGGCGGTGCAAGGGTGCATACTGTGCACCGCCTTGTTGCAGGGAGTGCCCCATGTGCGTGATTGCCTTTGCCTGGAACATGCATCCGCGCTGGCGGCTGGTGCTGATCGGCAACCGCGACGAATTCCATGCACGCCCCAGCCTGCCGCTGATGCGCTGGGAGCGGCCGGCCATGGTCGCCGGCAAGGACCTGGAGGCCGGCGGCACCTGGCTGGGTGTCACCGATGACGGGCGCTGCAGCGTGGTGACCAACGTGCGCGATCCGCGCGACCCGCAGCATGGCCGCTCGCGCGGGCTGCTGGCGCTGGATTATCTCGGTGGCGCGGCGGACGCCGCCACGCACGCGCAGGCCTTGCTGGCCACTGCGGCGGATTATCGACCATTCAACCTGCTCACCTTCGACCAGCACGACGCGTTCTACCTGGGCAATCGCCCGGAGCCGCGCGCGCAGGCGGTGACGGCTGGCGTGCATGGCTTGTCCAATGCCGACTTCAACACGCCCTGGCCAAAGACGCGTGCCTTGATCCAGCACCTCACCGCATGGCTCGAGGCAGGGCAGGACGACGAGTTCGCGCCCCTGTTCGCCGCACTGGCCGATCCGCGCGGCTACCCGGATGATCAACTGCCCGACACCGGCGTGGGCCTGGAGCGCGAGCGCTGGCTCTCCTCCGCGTTCATCCGCGGCGAGCACTACGGCACGCGTGCCAGCACCGTGGTGGCGATGGGACACGACGGTCGTGGCGTGGTGGTGGAACGGCGTTTCGGACCGTGGGGTCGCGAGGAAGGCGAGACGGCGATGCCGTTCTGAAACCCGCGCAGTGAATCGGTTGTCAGTCGGTGGAGCGTTCGGGGAATTCACCGTCCACGTAGTACCAGCGGCCATCCTCGCGCACGAAGCGGCTGATCTCGTGCATGCGCTGGGCCTTTCCGCCGCCATAGCGCAGGCGCGCCACGAATTCCACGATGGCCCGGTCCTGCTCGCTTTCGTGCCGCTTCACGCTCAGCCCCAGCCAGCTCGGCGCGGGCTGCTGCGTGCCCAGCTTCAGGTGGGCCGGGCGCGTGCTGTGATGCCAGGTGGCCAGCAGGTAGTCCTCGCGCTTGAGCACATAGGCGCTGTAACGCGAACGCATCAACTGTTCGGCGGTCCCGGCCACACCGCCCTCATGCAGCGGCCCACAACAGCGCGCATAACCGATCTCGTTGCCGCAGGGGCAGGGCGTGAGCGTGTCGATGGCTTGCACGTACGGTCGCATGATCCTGGCCGGGCGCGTGAGCGGGCGCCCCATGGCGTGCATCCTGACGCCTCCGCGGGCAAATGCCAATGGTGCCTATGGCTTAAGGCGTAGCCTCAGCGCAGGCGCCGCCAGAGGCGGATGCGGTTATTGGCCGGCATGGCGATGTCGTCGACCAGGTCGAAGCCGGCCACCTCGGCCAGGGCATCCACCGCTTCGGCGTCACGGATGCGCATGTGCGCCCCGCGCGCCTGCAGCCACTGGTCGAAGCTTGCGTTGCTGTCGCTGGTGTAGCGGCCGTTGTAATTGAACGGGCCATAGACGGCCAGCAGTGCGTCCCCGCTGGTGACGGCAGGCAGCTGCTCGAACAGCTGCTCCACTTCGTCCCACGCCATGATGTGCAGCGTGTTGGCGCTGAACACGGCGTCGTAACGGGCCATGGGCCAGCTGCCTGCCACGTCCAGCTCCAGTGGCGCTGGCGTGTTCGGCAGTGCCGCCTCATCCAGCCACAGGCGGATACCGGGCAGGTTTTCCACGCGGTCGGAACACTGCCATTGCAAGTGCGGCAATGCCGCCGCGAAATGCACCGCGTGCTGTCCGGTGCCGCTGCCGATCTCGAGCACGTGCTGCCGGTCGGCGAACTGCACCCGCAGTACTTCGAGGATGGGGTCGCGGTTGCGCTCGCAGGAAGGAGCGGTGGGCTTGTCCACTCAGACCGGGCGGCCGCGCAGCACGCGCGCGGGCAGCATCAACAGCGCTCCGAGGAAGGCGAACACGGCGCTCACCGTGATGCCCACCAGTCGCAGCGGCAACAGGATCAGCCACACGATGGGATACAGCACCAGCGCCAGCAGCGCGATGGGCCAGCACAGCACCAGCAGCAATACCCAAAGAAGGAAAGCGACCATGAGGACATCCTCGCGTCGGAAACGGCGCCACTCTAGCGCAGTTGGCACGCATGCCGCCCTATGACGTATGACCCAGGAACTGCTTGCGGCACAGCTCCGCGTACAGGCCGCCGCGGGCCAGCAGTTGCGCATGGGTACCGCGGTCCACGATACGGCCCCGGTCCATCACCAGGATCAGGTCGGCCCGCACAATGGTGCTCAGGCGGTGGGCTATCACCAGGCTGCTGCGCCCGGCCAGCAGGGTTTCGAGGGCTTCGTTGATCAGCGCTTCCGACTGTGAATCCAGCGAAGAAGTGGCCTCGTCCAGGATGACCAGCCTGGGATCGCGCAGGGCGATACGCGCCAACGCCAGTCGTTGCCGCTCGCCACCGGAAAGCTTGTAGCCTTTCTCGCCGATCACCGTCATCAGGCCCTGCGGCATGGCTGCGATCACGTCATGGACCTGGGCCAGCCGGCAGGCGCGTTCGATCTCGGCATCGGTGGCATCCGGCTTGGCGTAGAGCAGGCTGTCCCTCACGCTGGCATTGAAGAAGATCGCCTCCTGCGTGACGCTCGCCATGAGCTGGGACAGCGTGGCGAAGTCGATCTCGCGAAGGTCCACGCCATCCAGGCTGACCTTGCCGGCGGTGGGGTCGTAGAGGCGGGTGGCCAGGTAGGTCACGCTGGTCTTGCCGGCGCCGCTAGGCCCGACCAGGGCCACCATCTTGCCCGCCGGGACCTCGAAGGAAATATCCTCCAGCACCTGCCGCCCGCCGGCGTCATCGGCCAGCGACACGTGGTCGAAGCGCAACACGCCACGTGGATGCGCGATGGTGACGGGCGCGGTTGCATCGGGAAGTTCGATCGGCAGGTCGAGGTATTCGAAGATGCGGCGGAACAGGGCAGTGGCGCTGATCAACTCCACCTGCGCATTGACCAGTGCCGAGGCGGGCGCATAGAGACGATTGAGATAGGTGATGAAGGCCACGATGGTGCCGGTGCTGATGGCACCGGCGATTGCCTGCCAACCACCTACCAGGAAGATCAGCGCCGGCCCGATGCTGGCGAACGAGCTGATGAACATCAGGAACCAGCGCCCCAGCATGTTCTGCTGGATCACCGAGTCGCGGATGTCACCGGCCTTCTGCTGGAAACGCTGCCGTTCGAGCGCCTGGGTGCCGAACAGGCGCATCAGCAGGAATCCACCGATGGACAGCCGTTCCTGCACGTGCGCGTTGAATTCGGCGATCTGCTCCTGCGTGCGCCCGGCGATGCGACCGCGTGCCTGGCCCACCTTGCGCGTGGGCAGGATGAAGATCGGCAGGATGCCCAGCGCCACCAGGGCCAGTCGCCAGTCCATTCGCAGGATCACCAGCGCGATGGCCAGCACGGTCAGCGTATTGCTGACCAGGTTCACCAGCGTATTGCTCACTACGCCCTGAATGCTGCTCGCATCGTTCTGCAGGCGCGACAGGGCCTCGGCCGAGCGCGTGTGCGTGTAGAAGCGCAACGACTGCTGCTGCAGCCGCGCATACATCTGGTTGCGGATGTCGTAGATCACCGACTGGCCCAAGCGGGTTGCGATCTGGCTTTGCCAGACACCCAGCAGATTGCCGGCCAACGACGCGCCGACCATGCCGGCCACCAACAGCAACAGCAGGGGCAGGCTGTGGCGGGGAATGGCCAGGTCGAACACATCGCGCATCATCAGGCCTGGCACCACCGCCAGCGCCGCGGAAGCCACGATGCAGAACACCAGTTGCAGGCTGGGCCGCCATTTGGGCAGCACGTGGCGCGCGATGCGTCGCCAGTCGCCCAGCGTCATGGTGACGTCGGCGGGACGGTCGCGATAGTTGAAATGGAAGGCTGACATGCCGTTGGCTCGCTCCCTGCGCGAAGTCGATCGAAGGCCGCCGCAAGGGAAGCCCTCGCAGCGCAAGGCACCTTAGCAGGCGCATGGGCTCGTTCCACGCCGCGAATGGAGGCCATTCACCGGTAGGCTGGGCGCACTTTCGTATAATGACGGCCAGTCGCAAGAACACGGCGCGGTTCCGGCGCTCCGCCCCGGCGTCGCGAGTGGTCTCAGACCAGCGGGCTCACGCCGATCAGCCAGCCGTGCAGCCAGAAGGCGAACAGGAGCCAACCCACCACGCCGGCCAGCACGGTGAGCAGGTCGCCTTTGAAGCTGCCCGCGGGATAGACCACGCCCGCCGCACGATCACGCCGGCGGCAGGTGATGAAGTCCACGCCGGACCACAGCAGGAAGGCACCGAAAAACACCACGTCGTGCAACATGCCGGTGGCCAACAGGTGACCGAAGGCCCAGGTCTTCACGCCGGCCAGCATCGGGTGGCCGAGCTTCGCCTTGAGGTGATTGCCGGGTACGTAGGCCGCCGCCACCAGGACGAAGGCTACGAGGGTGAACAAGGCATTGAGGTGGCGCAGCCACAGCGGCGGCGTGTAGAGCAGTACGGGCTGGTGACGGGCCAGGCCGAAGCCCCATACCAGCAGCACCAGGCCGGCGGCGGACGTCAGCGAGTAGAGTGCCTTCCAGCGCATCTCGCCCATGCGCTCGATCTGCCGGCGGCGCCAGTCGTTGGCGAAGATGCGCACCGAGTGCGCGCCGAGAAACAGGACCAGACCTAGGATCAGCACAGCCATGGGCTCACCTGGGAGTTGGCATCATGCGACCATGATAGGCGCGGAACCAGCTCCGTTGGTGAAGTACATGTCGCGTCCCTGTGCGCGACATCATGCCCGGTGAATTGCCAGCGTTCGGGCGTGCCCCATCGCGCGCAGGGTGCGCTCCTGCAGGGGAGCTGGATCAGCGTGGCGATGCCATCGCCAGCAGCGCCACGCTGCCTTCGGCCAGTTCGAACGGGCTGCGATCGGGCAGCCAGGCATCGCCGGCGTGCAACTCACCATCGATGGTGGTCACGGTGCCACGCGCCACATAGAGCAGCACGCAGGCAGGATCGGTCTGGTGACTTCCGGCCTGCGCGAGGACACGCAGCTCACCCTGTCCCCACGCGCGGCGGATCATCAGGTTGAAATCGCTGGTGGCGCCACCGGCCATGGCCACGTCCACCTGCTGCTCGCCGGCAAAGGCGAACGGTGCGTGCGGCGTGGTGAGTGCATGCGTGTGCGCGCCGTCCAGCGTCATGGTGAAACCGTCGCCGTCGAGCAGCACGATCTGGCGGTCGATGCCGGGAAAGGTGGAGAACGGCGCCGCGCTGTTCACCTCGGCCACGCTCACGCGCCACAGGAAATCGTCAGCACCCGCGTCGGCGGGGAAGCGCGCGATCTCGCGCGTCACGCCCATGCCGTTCTTCCATGGCTGGGGCTGGATCCCGGACGCGCGGATGATGTGGAAACTCATGCGACCTTCTCGATGACGCGGGTGAACGGAGGCAGTGCCTTGAGCATGCGCTCGCCGTAGCGCTTGAGCACCACGCGGCGATCCAGCAGCACGATGCGGCCCTGGTCCGTCTCGGTGCGGATCAGGCGACCGCAATACTGCGTGAGCAGGCGGGTGGCATCGGGCACCGTCACTTCGATGAAGGGGTTGCGGCCGCGCGATTCCAGCCACTCGGCATAGGTGGCGCCCACCGGATCGGTGGGCACGGCGAACGGCAGCTGGGTGATCACCACCGTCTCGCACAGCTTGCCGGGCAGGTCCAGGCCCTCGCCGAACGAGGCGAGGCCAAACAGCGTGCTGCCCTTGCCCGCCTCCACATCGGCGATGTGTTCGGCCACCAGCTGCGACTTGCCCAGCGAACCCTGCGCGCGCACCTTGCGCACGTACTCGATAGGCAACTTCTGCAGCACGCGGTCGAGCTTGGCGCGCGAGGTGAACAGCACCAGGTTGCCCGCGTTCCAGTCCAGGTGGGCGGCCAGCCAGTCGCAGATTTCCTGCACATGGTCTTCGCGCGCATCGGGCAGGGCGCGCATGGCCGGTACCTCCAGCCGTGCCTGCGACGCGAGGTCGAACGGGGAGGGCAGGCTGAGTGTCACCGCCTCATCGGGCAGGCCCACCGCGTCGGCGAAGCCGCGGAAATTGCCACCCGCGCTCAGCGTGGCCGAGGTCATCACCACCGCGCTGGCATTGCCCCACAGTACGCTGCGCAACAGGCCACCGGCGGATACCGAGGAGGCGTGGCACACCAGCTGCTGGTCCGTGCTGAGGGTGACCCAGCGTGCCAGGGGCGGCGTGTTCTCGCCATCGGTGGTGGACCAGGCTCGCCAGGTGCGCAGCTGGCGGTCGATGCGCTCCAGCGCCATGCCCAGTTCGCGCGACAGCGCCTCATGGGTGGGGCCGCTCTCGGTCATCTCCAGCACGGCGCGGCGCACGGCGCCCACCCAGCGGTCCACCTCGGCGGTGAACACGTAGAGCGCGCGTGCATGTTCGACCCAGGCTTCCGGCAACTGGCCGAGAGAGCCGCGGTACATCGGCTCGTCGTCATCGGGCGAGGGCAGCCAGCCCAGGCGGATCTCCTTTTCCAACTCCTCCAGCGCGTTGCTGAGTTCCTGCAGCTTTTCGTCGCCGGCATCCAGCGACAGCTTGCCGATCACTTCCTTGTCGGTCAGCGAATAGGCCGCATGGATCTGCCGGCCCAGCCGGCTGAGCTGGCGTATCGCGGCATTCATGTAGACCTCGGCCGCGCCGCGGTCGATCGCCTTCGACGGCACGTGGTGGCTCTCGTCGAAGATGTACAGCGTCTCATCCGGCTTGGGCAGGATCACGCCGCCGAAGCCGTCTTCCTCGCGCGGCATGGTGAGATCGGCCAGCACCAGGTCCTGATTGGCCACGATGATCTCGGCATCGCCCACCGCGCGGCGCGCGGCAAAGAACGGGCACTGCATGAAATGCACGCACTTGCGGCCGGTGCAGCCGCCCGCGCTGGTGGTAACCATGGGCCGCAGCACGTCGCTGATCGGTTCCGGCGCGGCGTCGATGTCGCCATCCCACTCGCCGCGATCGAACAGGCTGGCCAGCTTGGCCAGTGCCTTCTTGTCGCGTTCCTGCGGTGGCTTGCTCCACAGCGCGAGGTCGGCGTCGAAGCCCAGGCCCATCTGCGCCGTTTCGTTCATGCTGCTGCTGGCCATGGCCAGGTTGCGCGGGCACAGGTAGCGCGCCCGGCCCTTGGCCAGGGCCACCTTGGCCTCGCTGCCATTGAGCTTGAGGTATAGCGGGATATCGCGCTGCACCAGCTGTTCCTGCAGCGCCACCGTGGCGGTGGCAATAAGCAGCTTCTTCTTCTGCGCGCGGGCCACCTCGACGCCTGCGATCAGGTAGGCCATGGACTTGCCGGTGCCGGTGGGCGCTTCGATCACCGCGGCGCCGCCTTCCTGCGCCAGCGCCTTGGCCACCTCGGCGATCATCTTTCCCTGCGACGCACGCGCACGAAAGCCCGGCAGCCCTTCCTTCAGGCGCGTGTAGGCGGCGCGGATGGTGTCTTTGGTGGCGTCGGTGAGCATGGGGCGGATCGGGCGCGGCAGGTCGCGTCGGCCGGCCATTCTCGCATGCCCGGCCCCGGCCTGCCGGAGCCAGCGTCCCAAAGAAAAAGGGCCGGCTTGCGCCGGCCCGATTCCCTTCCTATGCAAAGGCCCGGCGTCCCGGTCCTTTCGCCCCAAGTCCCTGGGCTGCCACCCAGGTCAGAAGTTGTAGTTGAAGCCGGCGTAGTAGGCGCGACCGACGGCGTCATACAGGCCCGAGCCGAAGCCCGTGCCGAACAGGTTGACCGGCGGGTCGCGGTCGAACACGTTGGTGATGCCGCCGTAGACCTGCCAGCCACTGTTGGCGATCGAGTAGCTCACGCGGGCATCGTTGAAGAAGCCGGCACCCGCCTTGATCGGCGTGGTCTGGGTCGGGTTCGACTCGTAGCTCTCGTTGCTGACGCGCAGCATCGAGGAGAAGTAGCGCATGTTCCAGTTGAACACCCAGTTGTTCCACGCATAGCTGGTGAACAGCGTGGCCTTCCACTTCGGATAGCCCAGCGTGCCGTTGTCCTGGATGGTCGAGTCCGGGTCATCCTGGAACGGGTGCTCGGTAAAGGCGATCACCTTGGTGGCATTGAGGTTGAACTTCAGGTTGCCGCTGCCGACCTGGGTGCTGTAGTACGCACCGATGTCCACGCCGGAGGTGCTGAGCGCCGAGATGTTCTGGTACAGCGAAGTGATGCCGGTCAGCTCATGATCGGTGCCGCGCTGGACATTGGCGCAGTAGATGTTGTTGATGCCGCTGGGCGTGTCGACGCAACGGTTCACGATGTCCAGTGCGCCGGGTGCGGTGATCGCGTTGGTCAGCTTGATGTTCCAGTAGTCCAGCGTCAGTCCGAAGCCATCGAGGAAGCGCGGCGTGATCACCATGCCTGCAGTCCAGGTGCGGCCGTTTTCCGGCTTGAGATCCGGGTTGCTGCCGGACAGGCCCTGCACCGACGAAGTGCGCAGGGACTTCCAGTTCGCCGGGATGCCCAGCGCCGCGCAGTTCGCGGTGCGCACCGCCTCGCTCTTGCCGTTCTTCAGCTGGTCGGCCGAGCAGGGGTCCTTGCTGATGGTGAAGAAGTTCTGGCTCATGCCGCCGAACAGCTCGCCGATGTTCGGCGCGCGCACGGCGCTGGACATGGTGCCGCGCAGGCGCAGGTCGTCGATGACCGACCAGTCCAGGCCCCAGCGCCACGCCTTGGTGTGGCCCACGCTGCTGTAATCGGAGAAGCGTGCCGCGGCGTCAAAGGTGAGGTTCTGTGCGAACGGGCGCCCGGAGATCAGCGGCAGCGCCGTTTCGACGTAGCCTTCCTTCACGTTGTAGCTGCCGCTCGAATTCGGGATGGCGTTGAGGAAGGTCAGGCCTTGCTGGTCCAGCGGATCGGTGATCTGCCGGCTGCTCTCGCGGCGGTACTCCACGCCCGCGGCCAGGCTGGCGGAGCCTGCCTCGAACGGCATCTGGAACAGGTTGTTGTTGGTGACCGAACCGCCGCCAACGAACTGGGTCAGGCGCGAGGTGGTGGTCGTGGTGGTGTTGAACCACTGCGCGGCCGCCGGATTGATCGCGCCGGCACCAAAGATGCTGGTGGGTACGCAGCCGCCGCCCAGGGCGATCGGATTCAGCACGCCGCCGCGGGTGTTCTGCGCCACGTTGATGTGGTTGGGATTGAGGTAGTTCGGGTCGATCGTGGAACGGCAGACGATGTTGCCGGTCTTGGGATCGCGCACCGCATCGATCGAGGCGAAGAAGCGGTCGTTGATGCGGTTGTTGAGGTTGTGACGGCTCTCGTCCATCACGCCGTAATCCACCGAGGCGTCGTACTGCCAGTCGCTGGCGAACAGGCCGTTGGCGCCGAATACGGCGCGGGTGGTGTCGCGCTTGGTGTCTTCGCCGCGGACACCGGCATCGCCGTCGATGCGGGAAACGCGGATCGACTGCAGCTTGTTCGCGTCCATCAGCGCGGCCAGGTCCGGCGTGATGTAGGCGTTGTCGCGGGTGATCACGTAGCCACGGCCACCGGCGCGGGTGCTGTCGAAGGCCGGCGACGAATAGGTCTTGACGTCGACGTGGCTGTAGGTGCCTTCGAAGTACAGCTTGTGGTCGGGGGTCAGGTCGTAGCTGGCAATGGTACTCAGCGTGGTGCGGCCGTACTTGGGCTGCAGCTGCACGTACTGGTTGTTGTCCGAGCGGTCGCAATCCTGGCAGTAGCCGTATGCATCATAGATGCCACGGAACTGCTGCTTGCGGATGGTGCCGTCCGGGTTGAACACGTAGCGATTGCCAACGCCGCTGCCGCCGGAGAAGGTGCCGGCATCGATGCGCGAGTAGCTGCCGGCGTTGTTGAACAGCGCGGAGTCGGTCGGGCCGTCCGGGGTGTCGATCGTCGCGTAAGCCTTGTGGCCGAAACGATCGCGGAACATCAGGTTGTCCTGGTCGCTGTGCTCGACCGAGGCCGCGATGTTGCCGCGGTTGTTGTCGAAGTTCATGCCGCCGGTGAGCGAGAACAGGCCCTTGTTGAACTTGCCGTGCTGCGAGGTGCCGAGCTGGGCGTGCAGGTTGGCGCCCTGGTAGTTCTTCTTGAGGATGAAGTTGACCACGCCGGTCACGGCATCGGCGCCGTACACCGCGGAAGCGCCGCCGGTGATGATCTCCACGCGCTCGACCCAGTCGGCCGGGATCAGGTTGACGTCCACTGCGGTGTCACCCGCGCTGGAACCCACGAAGCGGCGACCGTTCACCAGCACCAGGGTGCGGCTGGTACCAAGGTTGCGCAGGTCCTGCATGGCGACGCCGGCGGTGCCGATGAAGCGGCCCGAATTGCCCATGGTGTAGCTGCTCGACAGCTGCGGCATGGTGGTCATCAGGTCGCCGATGTTGACCGCGCCGGTGGCCTTGATCTCGGCCGCCGAGATGACGCTGACGGGCGTGGGCGAGATCACGTTGGGGTTGGAAATGCGGGTGCCGGGGACCGTGATCGATTCCAGCTTGGTCGCATTGCTGGCATCGGCCGGCGTGGATGCGGTCGTAGTTTCTTGCGCAATGGCCGGGCCGGCGAGGGCCGCCAGGCAGGCGATGGCGAGCAGCTTACGGGTGTATGCGGGGTTCTTCATGCAGCCGTTCTCCCTTACGGGGCATAGAGTTATCGATAGCCGACGTCTGGCAACGTCACTCGGGGATCAGCGTCGGCAGGGGGCTTGCTGCGCTAGGGGGTAACAGCAAGAAATTACGATTCGATCACACTAAGCTGGCGCGAGGCTGACGAAACAGCCCCGAATTCACACATAGGTAACAAGTCATGCGCGGCCCTCGCGCCAAGGCGCGGGGGCCGGCTGGCGGGCGTCAGCGCCCGGCGTTGATGGCGAGCGCGACCGCCTCGGCGACGCGGATGCCGTCGACGGCGGCGGAGAGGATGCCGCCGGCATAGCCGGCGCCTTCGCCGGCCGGGTAGAGGCCCTGCGTGTTGAGGCTCTGGTAGTCCTCGCCGCGACGGATGCGCACCGGCGAGGAGGTACGGGTTTCCACGCCGGTGAGCACGGCATCGCCCATGGCAAAGCCCTTGATCTGGCGATCGAACGCCGGCAATGCCTCGCGGATGGCCTCGATGGCGTATTCCGGCAAGGCCGGCGCCAGGTCGGTGAGGTGCACGCCGGGCTTGTATGAGGGCTGCACTTCGCCAAACGCGGTGGAGGGCTTGCCGTGCAGGAAGTCGCCCACCAGCTGGCCCGGCGCGCTGTAGTCGCGTCCGCCGAGTTCATAGGCGCGCGATTCCAGCGCGCGCTGCAGGGCGATGCCGGCGAGCGGGCTGCCGCTGTCGTCGAAGGCGGCGAAGTCCTTGGGATCGATGCCCACCACGATGGCCGCGTTGGCGTTGCGTTCGTTGCGCGAGTACTGGCTCATGCCGTTGGTGACCACGCGCTCGGGCTCGGAGGCCGCCGCCACCACGGTGCCGCCGGGGCACATGCAGAAGCTGTACACCGAGCGGCCGTTTTTGCAGTGGTGCACCAGCTTGTAGTCGGCGGCGCCAAGGATGGGGTGGCCGGCCTGCGAACCAAAGCGCGCCTTGTCGATGATCGACTGCGGGTGTTCCACGCGAAAGCCGATCGAGAACGGCTTGGCCTCCATGTAGACGCCGCGCTCGTGCAGCTTGAAGAAGGTGTCGCGGGCGCTGTGGCCGACCGCGAGTACCACGTGGTCGCTGAGCAGTTGTGCGCCGTCGGACAGCACCACGCCGCGCAGCTGGCGCGAGCCGTCGTCGGCGGTGTCGACCAGGAAATCGTCCACGCGCTGGGTGAAGCGGATCTCGCCGCCGAGCGACTCGATGGTCGCGCGCATGTTCTCCACCATGGTGACCAAGCGGAAGGTGCCGATATGCGGCTTGCTGACGTAGAGGATTTCTTCCGGCGCACCGGCCTGCACGAACTCGGTGAGCACCTTGCGGCCGTGGTGGTGCGGATCGGAGATCTGGCTGTGCAGCTTGCCGTCGGAGAAGGTGCCGGCACCGCCCTCGCCGAACTGCACGTTGGATTCCGGCTCAAGTTGGCGCTTGCGCCACAGGCCCCAGGTATCCACGGTGCGTTCGCGCACGGCCTTGCCGCGCTCGAGGATGATCGGCCGGTACCCCATCTGCGCCAGCAGCAGGCCGGCGAACAGGCCGCAGGGCCCCATGCCGATCACGATGGGGCGCTGCCTGAGCTCGTCAGGGGCCTTCGCCACGAAGCGGTAGCTGGTGTCGGGTGTCGGCTGCACGTGCTTGTCAGCGGCATGGCGCTTGAGCACGCCGGCTTCGTCGGCCAGCTCGACGTCGAGCGTGTAGATCAGCTGGATGTTGCCGCGCTTGCGCGCGTCATAGCCGCGCCGGAACACGTGCACCGCGAGCAGGCCCTCCTTGCCCAGGCCCAGCTTCGCCCGCGCGGCGGCCTCGATGGCCCCTTCGGGGTGGTCGAGCGGGAGCTTGATGTCGGTCAGTCGGAGCATGCGGGCAGGGCTTCAGGCGTTGAAGCCGCGTATTTTCGCATGTATGGCGATGGGGGATGGGTAGCGGGGGCGCCAAAGCCGGCCACCTGGGTCAGCCCGGTGCGGGGTGACGAAGCAGCCGGGCTATGGATCAGTCAGAGGCGCGGCTTTCGCGCCCCCACTATCCATCACCCCTCGGCCGCGATCTTGCGCAGGGTCTGCTCGAACACTTCGGCCGGCTGGCCGCCCTGGATCAGGTAGCGGTCGTTGACGATCACCGACGGCACCGCCCGGATCCCCTGGGACTGGTAGAACTGTTCCTGGGCGCGCACGTCCTGGGCGTAGCGGTCCTCGTCCAGCACCTGGCGGGCGGTCGCCGGGTCCAGGCCGACCGAGGCGGCCACGTCCACCAGCACGTCACGCGAGCTCACGTCACGGCCATCGGTGAAGTAGGCGGCCAGCAGGCCCTGCTTCAGTTCGGCCTGGCTGCCTTCCAGCGCCGCCCAGTGCAGCAGGCGATGCGCATCGAAGGTGTTCACGATGCGGCTGCGCTTGTCCATGTTGAAGGTGAAACCCACATCGGCGCCGCGCTGGCGGATCGCCTCCTGGTTCTGCCGCATCTGCTCGGGCGTGCTGCCGTACTTGCGCGCCAGGTGCTCGCCGATGTCCTCGCCATCGGGCTCCATCTGCGGGTTCAGTTCGAACGGCTGGAAGTGCAGCTCCACCGCGACGTCGTCGCCGAGCTTGTGCAGGGCCTGTTCGAGCGATTTGAGGCCGATGGCGCACCACGGGCACACCACGTCGGAGACGAAGTCGATCTTGATGGGCGTGGGCGCGGTCATGGGGCGGTTCCGTGGATGGGCGATTTCCACTTAGTGGTAGCCGCCGGCACCACTATCAAGTGGCCCGTGCCCATCATGGCGAGCTTGCGCCGCCGCCATTCCGGTGATGCCCGGAATGGCGGTACAGCGCATCGCGCCAGCGGATCAGGGCTTGCCGATGAAATCGGGCTTGCCCAGGTCGGCGCCCGCCTCGCGCAGGATGGCGTAGGCGGTGGTGCAGTGGAAGAACAGGTTCGGCAGCACGAAGTGCAGCAGGTAGCCCTGGCCCTCGAAATGCTGCTCGCCGGTGCGCATCTTCAGGGTGATCTCGCGCGTCTCGCTGCCGTCGATCTGGTCGGCCTTGAAGTTCTTGATGTACTCGATGGCGCGTTCGATGCGCGCATGCAGCTCGGTGAAGCTCGTCTCGTTGTCCTCGAACTTCAGCGGTTCCACGCCGGCCAGGCGCGCGCAGCCGTTCTTGGCCATGTCGGTGGCGATCTGCACCTGGCGCGTCAGCGGCAGCATGTCGGGGGTGAGGCGCGACTGCAGCAGCAGGGAGGGTTCGTACTTGCGGGCTTCCGCGTGCGCCTCGCCCTTGCGCAGCACATGCTGCAGGTTGTGCAGAGCGCGCAGGAACACGGGGACGGAAGCCTGGTACATCGACAAGGTCATGGAGAATGCTCCGAGGGTTCGGTGGTGGAAACGGTGGGCGGGACCAGCGCCGCCGCGGCAAGCTCGGCATGGGTCGGTGCTGCGTCGGCCTTGGCCAGGTCCTGGGTATGGCGGGTGATGCGCGAGGCGATCAGCGCGCCCACGGCCAGCAGCACCGCCGCCAGCACGAAGGCCAGGCCGGGCAGGTGATAGGGCGAGGAGGGCGAAATCGACAGCGAGAACACCTGCGCGAACAGGAACGGGCCGAAGATGCCCGCAAAGCTCGCCAGGCTGCTGATCGCACCCTGCAGGCGCCCCTGTTCGGTGGGGTCCACCTCGTGCGTCATGATCGACTGGATCGGCGGCTGCGAGAGCCCCCACAGCGCCATCAACGGAATGCCCAGCAGGAATACCGCGCCGCTGTTGGACAGGCCCATCACCAGGAAGGCGCCCACGCCGCACAGCATGCCGCCCAGCATCAGGCGACGCTCCCCGAGCACCGGCGCCAGCCGGCGGGTGAGGAAGGCCTGGGCCAGGCCGTCACAGGCGCCCATGAGCATCAGCACGTAGCCGACGGCCTGGGTGCCCCAGCCATAACGGTAATCCGCATACAGCACGAAGGTGGTCTGCAGCACGTAGTGCGCCAGATACACCAGGAACATCACCACGGCCAGGCCCAGCACCAGCGGATAGCGGCGCAACAGCGCCAGCGACCCGAGCGGATGCGCCGCATGCATCTCGAAGCGCGGCGTGCGGCGCTCCTTGGGCAGCGACTCGGGCAGCACAAACAGGCCATACAGGAAATTGCACGCCGCCAGCGCCGCGGCGACCCAGAACGGCAGGCGCAGGTCGTAGTGGCCGAGGAAGCCGCCCACGCCGGGGCCGATGATGAAACCAACACCAAACGCGCTGCCGAGGATGCCGTAGGCGGCGGCACGCTTCTCCTTGGGCGTGATGTCGGCAATATAGGCGTTGGCGGTGGTGAAGCTGGCCGCGGTCATGCCCAGCAGCACGCGCGCGATCAGCAGCAGCCACAGCGTGGGCGCCAGCGCGAGCAGCACGAAGTTGAGCGAAAGGCCCGCGTTGGACACCAGGATCACCGGGCGTCGCCCGAACCGATCGGACAGCGCACCCTGCACCGGCGAGAAGGCGAACTGCACGATCGCAAATACCGTGCCGAACACGCCCACCCACCAGGCCGCGTTGGCGATGCCGCCGCCGGCGAGCTGTTCCACCAGATGGGGCAGCACCGGAATCACGATGCCGAAGCCCAGCATGTCCAGCACCACGGTGATGTAGATCAGCGCCACCGCAGCGCGGCGGCGGGAATGAAGCTCGGTGGTGGCTGGCTGTTCCATGGACGTCGCAGGCAGTGAGGCGTGCACGATAGCCGATTGCGTGTGACGGTGTGTGTGCGGTGCAGTATGGAAATCGGCCGGGTAGGGAGGCTTCCATACGCGTGATGCGGGGCAGACGAAATTCACCCCTCAAACGCTCATTGCAAGCCCAGATGACTGATTTTCCGAGCCATGGGCCGAGACGAAGCCGAGGTCGGCTCAAGCCGAAGCCCTTCCCCGGGACGGCATAAGTGCAATGGCTTGGGGAGCCATGGACCGGAACGGGTCGACACGGGCTCTCATCATGAACGCGTGGATATTCCACCCCACGTGATGCTTTCGGACATCACTGTCACCGATCGGGTCCCCTGGCGGTGCCGATCGCTTTCGGCGACCGCCTCCGGCACCGCGGATGAGCCTTTCCTTTCGTGTCGAGGTGTTTCATGCGCAGTGATCGCATGGCATGGGCACGTGCTGGCGGCCGTCATCGCCCTGTCGTTCATGCCCTGCGACAAAATTCCCCCGCATTTCAGGATCTGTCTGATTCATGAAAGGCTGCGGACTCGCTAGCGTCCCCTGTTGGATTGTTGTGCTCGACGTCGCTTGAACCGCGACTACCTGAAGGTCGTGAGCGGTTCCGAGCTCGTCTTTCAACACGGGGAGCCGGTAACGACATGGATGTCGATGGGACGATGCATCATCGTGTGCCAGGGTGGAGGCACGCGCATACGCTGACGACCGGCGTGCTGCTTGCGCTGGCGACAGCTGGGTCGATCACGCCGTCCTTCGCGCAGGCGGTGGATCCGGCAGCACAGGAACTGCTGCGCCAACAGGAGCGTGAGCGCGCCCTCCGCGAGCAGCAGGAGGCTGCGCCCGACGTGCGCCTGCCGCGCCAAGGGCAAGTGGCCGTGGACCGCATCCCCACCCACGAAACCCCATGCTTTCCCATCCAGGCGATTCGCATGGATGGCGATGACGCATCGAGCTTCCAGTGGGCGCTCAAGGCGGCGAGCCCGCATGGCGATCCCGCCACCGGTCGTTGCCTCGGCTCGGCCGGCATCAACGTGGTGATGAAGCGCATCCAGAACACCATCATCGCACGCGGTTACGTCACCACCCGTGTCCTGGCCAAGCCGCAGGACCTGCACACGGGCGTGCTCGCGCTCACCGTCGTTCCCGGTCGCATCCATGCCATTCGATTTGCGCCGGGTGTCGATGCTCGCGCCACCTCCTGGCGCGATGCCTTGCCCGCGCGCCCCGGCGATTTGCTCAATCTGCGTGACATCGAGCAGGCACTGGAAAACTTCAAGCGTGTGCCTACCGTCGAAGCGGACATCAAGATCGCCCCGGCCGAGGGAACTGATGCCCAACCAGGCGACAGCGATCTGCTCATCGTCTGGAAACAGTCCGCACCTGCACGTGTGGCCATCAGCGTGGACGACTCCGGCAGCCAGGCCACCGGCAAACTCCAAGGCAGCGCCACGCTTTCCCTGGACAACCTGCTCACCTGGAACGACCTGTTCTACGCCAATCTTGGCCAGGACGTCTTCGATGGAAACGACAAGGGCACCCGCAGCTATACGCTGCACTATGACGTGCCCTACGGGTATTGGCTGGTGGGCGCCACGGCGAGTGGCTACACCTATCGCCAAACGGTGGCGGGCTACGCCCAGAACTACGTCTACAGTGGCCAGAGCCACAACGCCGACCTGAAACTGAGCCGCCTGCTGTACCGCAATGCCTCCGTCAAGCTGGGCGGGTACCTCCGCGCCTGGGAGCGCAACTCCAACAACTACATCGACGACGCCGAGCTGCTGGTGCAGCGCCGTCGCCAGGGCGGTTGGGAAGCCGGGCTCACCTACAAGCAGTTCATCGGTGCCGCCACGCTCGATGCCGATGCGGCCTATCGCCGTGGCACCGGTGCGTTCAATGCCCTTCATGCGCCCGAAGAAGCGTTCGATGAGGGCACGGCCCGTCCCCGCATCATCACTGCCGATGCCACGCTCACGTTGCCGTTCCAGTTCGGCGATCAGCACTTCCGCTACATCGTCAGCTGGCGTGCGCAATGGAACCAGGCAGCGCTGGTCCCCCAGGATCGTTTCGCCATCGGCGGGCGCTTTACGGTTCGCGGCTACGACGGTGAGCTTCAGCTCACCGGTGACCACGGTTGGCTGGTGCGCAACGACCTCGGCTGGGCCGTGTTCGGCAGCCAGGAACTTTATCTCGGACTCGACGTGGGCCATGTCGGCGGTCCGCCCATCCGGTGGGAGTTGGGGCAGACCTTGGCCGGCGGGGTGATCGGCTGGCGAGGAGCCTGGCGTGGCTTCGCGTGGGATGTGTTTGCAGCCGCGCCGATCAGCAAGCCGCAGGGCTTCGCTACTGATAACCCCACCGTTGGATTCAACCTTTCCTGGTCCTACTGACTCAAGCACGAGCGCACCGGAAGGCGCTGCGCGGGGTTGGCCCGCGATGCGTCCCCAAGAAGAAGGAAGCTTCGGATGAACATGCAGTATCGGCTGGTGTGGAACAAAAGCCTTCGCATGGTGCAGGTTGCAAGCGAACTGGCGCATCGTCCCAAAGGAGGTAGCCCGAGCGCCTCCGGTGCATCTGCCACGCCAGCGCACTCGGCGCTCCCCCTCAAGGGGCTGAGCTTCGCCGCCTGGGTCGCGCTGGGCATGGTGAGCGTGATCGCGCCCGTCAACGCGGGCCAAGTCGCTGGGCTGATCACTGCCGACCCGAATGCTCCGGGCAATCAGCGTCCGACCGTCCTGGGCTCCCCGGGCAACGCCGCGCTCATCAACATCACCACGCCTACCAAGGCTGGCGTGTCGATCAACCAGTACAGCGCATTCCAGGTTGACTCGCATGGCGCCGTGCTGAACAACTCCCGCGACAACACGCAAACGACGTTGGCCGGCACCATCGGCGGCAATCCCTGGCTGGCAACCGGTTCGGCGCGCGTCATCGTCAACCAGGTCAATAGCAGCTCGCCGGCGGCGCTCGGCGGCTACATCGAAGTGGCGGGCGACAAAGCCCAGGTCGTCATCGCGTCCCCCGCCGGCATCGCCGTCGATGGTGGTGGCTTCCTCAACGCCTCCCGCGTGACGTTGACCACGGGGACGCCCCTCTTGAACGGCGGCGCGCTGGAGGGCTATCGCGTCAACAGCAGCGGCATCATTCAAGTCAGCGGCAACGGCCTCGATGCCTCGCGCGCCGATTACACGGACATCATCGCGCGGGCCGCTGTGCTGGATGGCGCCGTCTACGCCCAGCAACTACGGGCCACCTTCGGCGCCAATCAGGTCAATACCGATCAAAGTCAGGTCACCCCGATTCAGGGGGCCGGCACCAAGCCGGCCTTTGCGCTCGACACCAGCGCGCTGGGCGGTATGTACGCCAACAAGATCGTCCTGCTCGCCAACGAGCAGGGCGTGGGTGTGCGCAACGCTGGCACGATCGCCGCATCGGCCGGCAATGTGGTGGTCACCGTTGACGGCCGTCTTGAAAATACCGGCTCGTTGCAATCGCTGTCCGATACGAACCTCAGCGCTTCCGGCGGCTTGAGTAACAACGGCACGATCTCCGCCACGAACACCCTCGCGATCACGACTCCGCTAGACGTAGACAACAGCCGGGGCACCTTGAACGCGGGTCGCATCGCCCTGGATGCGGCCTCGCTCCGTAATCAGGCCGGTACCATCGCGCAAACCAGCGTACAGGGCATGTCGCTGCAAGCGGGTGCGCTCTCCAACAGCAACGGGGGCAGCATCGGCATGCCCGTGGCTGACGCGGGCGACGATAGTAGTGCGTCATCGTCATCCGGTGGATCGACGACACCACCGGGCGGTGGCACTGGCGGTGATGGTGACGCCGCGGCGACAGGCAGCGGGTCAACGGGCACCACGCCGGTGGCGCCGCTCGCGGACGGCGCCCTGCATATTGCGGGGCTGCTGGACAACGACGGCGGCCGCATCAGTGCCGCTGCAGGCTTCGATCTCACCACCGCCAACGGCCTGGCCAACGACGGCGGCCAGTTGGGTCTGCGCCAACTCACCATGACGGGCGGCGACCTCAGCAATCAGGGTGGCACGCTGACCATCAACGGGGCGGCAAACATCCAGGGCGGCAACGTCATCAACGATGCGGGCCAGCTGAACTTTGCCGACACCCTCATCCTCAACGTACAGAACCTGTCCAACCGAGGCGGCACGCTCACGCATGTCGGTACAGCAGCGACCACGTTGTCTGTCGCCGACGCCCTCGACAACACCGGTGGCACGCTGGCGAGCAACGCATCGTCGTTGGCGATCACGAGCGGAATGCTGGTCAACGAAGGCGGCCAGATCAGCCACACAGGGCTCGATCGCCTCACGGTCACGACGAACGCGCTGTACGGCGCAGGCGGCAAGATCGCCACGGCCGGTGCGGTGCAATTGACGGCAGGTGCCGTCGATCACCAACAGGCCATCCTCGCAGCGACGCAGGTCACCGTGAACGCGGCCAGTTTCGACAACCGTGGCGGCGCCATCACGGCATCCGGCGACAACGCCAATACGCTGCAGGTTGCCGGCACGTTGGACAACAGCGACGGCGGCACGATTGCGAGCAATGCGGATCTGTCGCTGCAGGCCAGCATGCTGGGCAATGCCAGTGGCACCATCCAGCACGCGGGTGCGGGCACCCTTCGCATCGACGCCACCACGCTCAACGGTGTCGGCGGCACTATCGGCAGCAACGGCCAGCTATATCTCACCGGAGTCACCACAGACCTCAGTGGGGGCAACACATCGGCCCAATCCTTAGCGATCTCCACCAGTGTCCTCAGCACGGCGCACGGCACGCTGATCGCTGCAGGCAGTGATCCTCTGCAAATGGCCGTCACCGGCGCCTATGACAACACCGGCGGTCAGGTCAGCACCGGTGGCGGGCTCCAGCTCAACGCGGCGTCGCTTACCAATGTAGGTGGCTCAGTGGTGGCAGTGGGAACCGGTGCCACGAATCTCACCGTGACGAACCGCCTCGACAACACCGGCGGCACCCTCGCGGCGGCGGGCGCCACCACGGTCCAGGCGCACGACCTGATCAACCAGGGCGGCACGCTGCAGGTGTCGGGGGCACCCCTGAGCGTGACGGCTAACGGCCTGCTCGACAACAGCCAGCACGGCGTGCTCGCCAGCGACGGCGACCTGACCCTCCAAACGGCCACTCTGGACAACACGGCTGGCACCATTCAGCACGCCGGCCAAGGCGCGGCCACGATCACCGCCACCACGCTCAACGGCCAAGGCGGCGCGATCGCCAGCAACGGTGACCTCACCCTGCACGGCGGGGCCCTCAACCTGCGTGACAGCACCACGACTGCGCAGAGTGTCACCGTCAACGCCGATGCACTCACCACGGCGGGCGGCACCCTGCAGGCCCTGGGCGGCAGCCCGCTCAACCTGACGGTGCGTGGCCTGCTCGACAACATGGGCGGGCAGATCGCCACCAACGGGTCGCTGCACCTCACCGCGCAGGCGCTTAGCAACGCGAACGGCACGCTACAGGCCGCGGGTAGTGATGCCACGGTTCTCACCATCACCCAGGCGTTCGACAACACCCACGGCATCCTCGCTACGGCGGGCGCGACGACGGTGCATGCCGGCTCGCTCGACAACACAGCCGGCACCTTGCAAGCGGCCAGTGATGACGTGCTGACCGTCAGCAGCGACGGGGCGTTGATCAACGACGGCGGCACCCTGGTCGGCAACGGCGCGCTTGCACTCAGCGCGGGCTCCCTCAGTAATCACGGCGGCACCCTCCAGGCCCAACAAGCCATCGATGCGACTGTGGCCGGCACACTCGACAACAGCAACGGCGGCACTGTGATCGCTGGTGGTGACCTCAACGTCCAGGCGGACTCGCTGCTCAACCGCAACACGCTGAACACGAGCGCCCCGCAGGGCCTGTATGGCGATCACGTCCAGTTGCGCGCGGACACGCTCGACAACACCCAAGGGCAGATCCATGCCAACGACAGCCTTGCCGTGCGGGGGCAAATCGCATCAGGCGGCGCCATCACCAATGCAGGCGGCAGTATGGACGGCACCGGGACCGTGTCGGTTGCTGCCATCACGCTCGACAACACCGGTGGCCAACTGATCCAGCGCGGCCATGACGGATTGCTCAGCCTCAACGTCACTCAGGCGCTCACCAATACCGGCGGCGGCCTGATCGGGGCAGAGGGCACGGCCACCATTCATGCGGGCTCGTTCGACAACAGCGGAGGCACCGCCGCGGCGCAGGGCGACCTTACCCTCGCCAGTGATGGCGACCTGCTCAACCGCAACAGTGGCGTGCTTCAAACCCAGGGTACGCTGACGCTGGGCGCCAACGGCGCGTTCGACAACAGCGCCGGCCAGCTCGATGCCGCCGGCGCGGCGACCATCGCGGCCGCCTCGGTCAGCAATGTCGGTGGCCAACTGCTCGCCGGCGATGCGTCGAACCCCGGGGCCGCACTGCAGATCACGTCTGGAAGCACGCTCGACAATCGCGGCGGCACCATCGGCAATCGTGGCGGCGACGTCACGCTCCATGCGGCGAGCATCGACAACAGCAGCAACGGCACGCTGGTCGCCCAGCGCGATCTCACGCTCGACCGTGTCAGTGTGCTCAACAACACCGGCGGAACGACCTACGCCACGCGCAACCTCAGTTTCCAGAATGGCAGCGCCACGCTCGACAACACCGGTGGCCAACTCGGCGCCGGTGACACCGCGTGGCTCGATCTCGGCCAGATCACCAACAACGCGGGCGGCCACCTGCAGGCCGCGACGCTGTGGCTCACCACACCCACGCTGTTCAACGACGATGGTGAAGTGGATGGCGCCGTCGTGCACGCTACGCTCGCAAGCTTGAACGGCGTCGGTCGCATCTACGGCAGCCAGCTGCTGGATGCCCATGTCACCGGCGACTACACCCATCTGGCCGGCCAGCGCCTGGAAAGCGATGGCGTGCTCAGCCTCACTGTCGACGGCACCCTGATCAACCAGGGTACGCTGCAAACCCAGGGCGAGCTGGACCTTTCCGCGGCCAACCTCATCAACACCCACGGCGCCGTGATCAACGCCAGTGCGGATGACGGCAGCGGCGTCGCCAACCTCCGCGTCAGCGGCAGCGTGGACAACCAGCAGGGTGCCACCCTCGAAGGCGACACGCTGAACGTATCCGCCAACACGCTCACCAACACCGGTGACATCGTCGGTGACGTGGTGACTCTCGACGCGAGCAGCCTCACCAACGGCCGCGATCTGGGCACGGCCACCGCTGCCGTGGACTACGGCGAAGGCTTCATCGGCGCGTCGCAGGTACTCAACCTGCATGTCGGCACGCTCGCCAACCTCGACGCCCAGCTCTACAGCGCCGGTGATCTCACCATCGCAGCCGATGCCGCGGGCAATCAGGCGCAATCGATCCTCAATCGCTCCGGTCTTATCCAGGCCGAAGGCAACCTCAGCCTTGCGGCCCAACAGATCGCCAACGCGCGACGCGTGTTCCAGACGGAGGTCTACACCCTCTCGCCCGCCGAGCAGGCCCAGAATACCTTCACGCAGACGGTGGCCATCTATCGCGATGACGATCCCAATCCTCTGCATCACCCACCCTACGTCGATCCGAGCCAGGTGTTGAGCGCCGCGCAGATCGCCCAGCTCGAAGCCTTCTGCGGTGGCAAGGGCTCACCCGGCAAGGACGGCGACCAATGGTGCAACGGCATCACCATGCCGGGGCAAAGCAACGCCCACAACATCTACCACAACGATTTGACCGCCAACGTCACCGACACCCTGGTGTCGGTGGAACGCCTGGTGTCGGCCAGCGCGACCGGCGAGATCGTCTCCGGTGGCGACATGACGTTGACCGGCGCCGTGCTCAACGACAAATCCACCATCGCGGCCGGCCGTAACCTCACCATCTATGATCCTTCTTCCGGTGCGTCCGGCACCGCCTCCGTGCAGAACATCGCCTGGACGCCCACCGGTACCGTGCAGGAAACCACTACCGAACAGACCGGCATTGGCTACGTCAGCTTCAGTGGCGATCGTCATTGGGACGTGGAGCCCTATAAGTGGACCTGGGGCATCTACCAAAGCAGCTCCACCATCAATGTCGCCCAAGGCAATGCGCCTACCTGGGTGACCTATAGCGCGGGCCCCGGTCTGGCCGGCAGCATCACGGCTGTCGGCAGCGTCACCATCATTGGCGGTGACGTCACCAACACCGTGGTCGGTGGCGGGGGCGGCGTCAGCGGTATCACTCCCGGCGGCCTCGCCGGTCCGGGAAGCACCACTTTCCAGAGCGCCAACGGCGCGCAGGCGGGTAGCGCGGGCACCATTGCCGCCACCGCGGGCCAGACCGTGAACGGCCCCGGGCACCAGGGCGGCGCCGCCGGGCAAACGATAGGCGACACGAACAGCCCGCTGCCCGGCTACACCCCGCCGAACAATCCCACGGTGCAACAGCATCCCGACGCCAATGCGCCGTTCCTGGTCACCACCGCACCGCGCTTTGCCCAGGGTGCCTCGACCAGCTCCGACTACCTGCTGCGCGCGCTGGGCGATGACCCCAGCAACATGCAGAAGCGCCTGGGCGATGGTTACGTCGAGCAGAACCTGGTGATGGACCAGATCCTGCAGCTCACCGGCCGTCGTAGCCTGAGCGGTGGCGACCCGATGGCACAGTACCAATCCCTGATGGATGGCGCGGCCAGCGAAGCCGCACGCCTGGGGCTGCAGTTGGGTGCGCCACTCACCAGCGCGCAGATCGCCTCGTTGGATACCGACATCGTGTGGCTGGTCGACCAGGTGGTCGATGGGCAGCATGTGCTAACGCCCGTGGTGTACCTCAGCAAGGCCACCGCCGATCGGATGCAGCACGAAGGCGCCCTGATTGCTGGCGATACGGTCAACGTCGCCTCCACCGGCACCGTGCGCAACGACGGCACCATCAGCGGAACGCAGGGCACGTGGCTCAGCGCCGACACGCTGATCAACACCGGCGCGATGAAAAGTGACGGCACCCTCGCCATCGCCACCCGCAACGACACGATCAATAGCGGCACGCTCAGCGCCGGGGCGATCAGCGTCACGGCGGGGCGCGATCTGTTGAACACCGGCAGCATCACCAGTAACGGCGACATGGCCCTCGTAGCGGGCCGCGACCTGACGACCGGCGTCGCACCCATTCAGGCCGGGGGCAACCTCGCTATGGTGGCGGGCCGCGACCTCACCGCCACGGCATCGACGATTTCGGCCGTGGGTGACGCGCAGTTGATGGCCGGTAACAACCTCACGCTCAACGCCACCGGCCACACCACGCGCACGGGTGGCGCTTCGAACGGCCAGGAGTCGACCACCCATGCGGTCACCGCCATCCAGGCCGGCGGCGACCTCGCGGTTGTCGCCGGCAACGACCTCACCAGCGACGGCACCCAACTCAGTGCGGGCAACCGGTTGGGCCTGGCCGCGGGCCACGACCTCACCCTCAACACCGTTACCGACCACCAGTCGAACTACAGCAAGACCGTATCGGGGCACACCATTACCACCACGCGTGCCGATGACGACACTGTGCGCGGCAGCTCCCTGAGTGGTGCCAACGGCGTGGCGCTCACGGCGGGCCACGACCTGACGGCCACCGCCACCACCATGACCAGCACGAACGGCGCCATCGGCCTGATGGCTGGCCACGACCTTACCCTCGACACCGCACAGGACACCCACAGCACCGTCGTCGACACCAAGAAAACCGGCGGTAACGTGCTCAGCCACAGCACCACGCGCACGCACGACAGCGTGAGTGACACCTACGCCATCGGCACCACGGTCAGCGGCAGCAGTGTCACGATGGCGGCCGGAAACAACCTCACTGCCACCGCCGCGCAAGTGGTGGCCGACCACGACACCGTGATGGCGGCGGGCAACAACCTCACCCTCAACACCGCCAACGACGTCCACACCGAAGACCACAGCGTCAGCAAGACCAAGACCGGCGTCATGGGTGCCGGCGTGGGCGTGATGGTGGGCGAAGCCAAACAAAGCCAAGACCTCTCGATCACGCAAACGACGCCCACCGGCACCACCGTGGGAAGCCTGGGCGGCAGCGTCACGATGACGGCGGGCAACAATGTCCACCTCACCAACGCCACCGTACTCAGCGATACGGGCACCGCCATCGTCGGCAACAACGTCACCATCGATGCGGCGATGGGCATCACCGATACCACGCAGACCTATAAGCAGAGCAGCGCCGGTTTGCATGTGGGGCTCACCGGCGGCGCCGTCACAGTGGCACAAACCGTGTACCACGACGCCAAGGGCATCAGTAAGAGCAGCGATTCTCGCCTGCAGGCGCTGTACGCCGCCCAGGGCGCCGAAGCGCTGCTCTCACCGGGCGCGGGCCGCATGATGGGGCTGGGCAACCAAACCGGTGCCGATGCCATCGGCCAGGCCGCCCAAGGCAACACCAACAGCGCGGGTATTTCCCTGCGGATCGGTATCGGGGCCAGCAGCGCTTCCGCCAAGGCCAGCACCCACGATGAGACGGCCTACGGGAGCACCATTCACAGCAATGGCAATGTGATGATCGCTGCCACCGGTGGCGACCTCAACGTGATCGGCAGCCAAATCAGCGGCGACAACGTTGCCCTGGCGGCCGCCAACAACCTCAACCTGCTCAGCCAGGCCGAACAGCACACCGACCAGAGCAGCAACCACAACGCTGGCGGCGAAGTGGGCTTCAGCGTCGGCGCCACCACCGGCTGGTACGCCAGCGCGAGTGCGGGCCAAGGCAAGGCCCATGGCAACGGCACTACACACGCCACCACGAGCGTGGATGCGGCCAACACGCTGACGCTCGTCAGCGGCGGCGACACCACGATCCAGGGCGCCCAGGCCAAGGGCAACACCGTGCTGGCCAACATCGGCGGCAATTTGAACGTCATCAGCGAGCAGGACACCGCCCACTACACCAGCAAACAGCAGCAAGCCAGCGCCACCGTCGCCACCGGCAGCGGCATGCAAGGCAGCTACAACCAAAGCAACGCCCATAGCGACTACACCAGCGTGACGACGGTCAGCGGCATCGGCGCGGGCGACGGTGGCTTCGCCATCCACGTCAACGGCAACACGGACCTCAAGGGCGGCGTGATCGCCAGTACGGCCGATGCCTCCAAGAACCTGCTCGATACCGGCAGCCTCACCTTCAGCGATATCGAGAACCATGCCAGCTACAGCGCCAGCAGCGTGGGCGTCGGCACGGGTGGGCCGATGGGGTTGATCGGCTTGGCGGGGTTGGCGATGCCGCAAACCGGCAACGAAAGCAGCACGACGAAGGCGGGTATCGCCGACGGAACGATCATCACGCGCAACGGCGACACCGACCTCAGCGGTCTGGACCGCAAGCCTGACATCAACGCAAGTGGCCTCACCTCAAACTTCGATGAGAAGAAGATTCAGGACAACATGCTGGCCGGGCAACTGGCGGGACAGGTGGGCATGGTGGCCGCGGGAGACTTGGAGAACGTCATGCAACTCACGCCGGGCAGCGCCGGCGCCACGGCTATCCATACGGTGGCCGGCGGGGCCATCGCCGCGCTGGGCGGTGGCAATGTTGCTCAGGGTGCGTTGGGTGCTGGGGCTGGCGAGGCATTCCTCCAATACCTGCCTGGCATCATGGGGCCACAAGAGGCGGCTTTAGCGTCCGCCGTCGTAGGCGGCGTGGTGGGCGGTGGCACCGGGTTGGCGACGGCCAATGCAGGCGCACAGTACAACTACCTGACGCATCCGCAGTTGATTGATCTGCAAAACCAGATCATTGCGTGCAACGGCGATCGGTCCTGCATCGAATCCGCCAAGACTGACGCGGAAATCACCTCCGCCAAACAGGAGCAGGATCTGAAGAGTGGTTGTGGCGGCAACGCCAACAATTATTCGGATGCATGTAAGGGCGCCATCCTCGATGCGCGCGCCTACGCCAGCGATCCGTTAGCCAGCCAGTTGGGGCTGCAAGTGGATCAAGCCATCACCACGCAAGACTACATGGCTAACCGATACCACTGGGGATTGGTGGCCGGAGAGAGTGATGCCAGTCAAATGGGCAACTATTTCTTCATCCCGCCTGCGGTGGCAGTCGGGGCAGTGACTATGGCCGCGGCGGGGCCGATCGTTGCTGGATCGGGATGGGCGATCGGCGCTATTTCAGGTGGCACGGGCGGGTATATCTCGGGTGGATGGAAGGGGGCAGGAATTGGTGTTCTCGTTGGTGGTGTTGCCGGCGAGTTCATTCCTGGTGCCGGTATATATGTGGCCGGACAAGTGGGCGGCACTACCGGTATGGTGGCTGGTGCGGGGACATTCGTTGTACTCAACGGATTGACGAGTGGCGCGGGTGCCTTGGCCACCAACGTGGCACTGGGACAGCCTTGGAACCATGGCCTACCTTATGGCATAGGGGCGGGTATGGTCGTTCCACTCGCTAGCGGGGAGGCAGTCGTGGTTGGCTTTGGCGGCGAGGCGGCGGTAGGAACTGGTGTGGCGAATGCATTCAGTGCGTACTCTGGTTTGTTCTCCATCGGTGCCGCTGCCGTAGACCCGACACCTACACCGAAGAAGCAACAAGGCAATCAGGGCAAATAACAATGCGCTCTATGAACTCAGACAGCTCAATACCGACCACTGATAAAGCCGTGCGTTTCAAATTCCGTGATCTCCGTCGATCGGTGGCAATGCAATGTTTGTTCTTTTTTATGTTTGTCTTCTTCTTTGTATTCGCCTTGCG
This sequence comes from Dyella sp. C9, assembly GCF_003332825.1. Classification (GTDB taxonomy): domain Bacteria; phylum Pseudomonadota; class Gammaproteobacteria; order Xanthomonadales; family Rhodanobacteraceae; genus Dyella. The sequence continues at coordinate 219,997 of NZ_QIRF01000004.1, forward strand.
GCAGGATAACTCTTATTGGCCTTATGCCTTTTTTCTGCCTGTATTTAGCCTCCTGCTATTCGTTTGGTATTCAACAGTAGTGGTAGCAATGGATATTGTTGTGGACACCACTGGCATCTCGCGTTGCGTAGGCCGAAGGGTCATTAAGCACATCCCTTGGCGTGATGTGCGGCTGATTTGGGTATTTGACTCGTATAGTTGGCAGGAACACAAAAAGACCCTCGGCATCCATATCCTTCCGCGCAACAAGGAGCATCCATCGTCTGTCCTTGGCGGTAAAGTCGCTATCGTCGAAAGCCCCATGCGGCAAGGAAAGTTTTCTGAGCTTATTGAGGCGATGAACACATACATCGCCGAGCATCACATCAATATCGAGAGCACAGTGGGCGGCAAGACTTCCCATCCGGATAGCCTAGTCTTTGTCCCAAGGAGACCCGACTAGGACTTGGAAAGGCGGCCATGCTTGGAGAAGGCACGGAAAAACGGGGTCAGGTTCACTTCCTGCGCGGCGGGCGATGGGCTGGGCGGGTGCCAGCGAAGCGCTGGGTCTTGGCTTCCACCATCGCTCTGAAGGTGTCCCTCCCCAAGACACGCTGTTGTTGCAGGTGTGTGCGGATGGCGAGCAGCTCGTCATCCGCCACGGTTTCACGAAGGAGTGCCTCGTAAACCGAGCCGCGCTCCGCGGTAGTTCGGCCCAGGGCGTCATACGCGGGATGGGGTGTTAGCAAAGAGTCGGTGCGGTGTCCGCCGTGCGCGGCTGCGCTGGACCAGGGAAATCGTATGGGATCGTCTGTCATGCGGGCACGGACAGGGTTGAGGTCAATGTATCGATAGCAGCGGAGCAGATGAGTCTCGCTATCGACCAGGCAAGCCTTGTACCGCCCCTCCCACAGGGTGCCGGTTCGTAGGTGCCGAGCGTTGAACTGGCCGACGTATTGGCGTCCGAGCTTCTGCATCAGCTGGGCAACAGCGCCGATAGCCGGCGGCGTCAACAGTAAATGGACGTGGTTGTCCATCAGGACGTAGGCATGCAGTGCGCACTTGGTATGCAGTAGTGCTTCGCGTAGCAGCTGAAGATAGCGATGACGGTCGGCGTCATCGAGGAAGCATGGCAGGCGATTGTTGCCCCGCTGCACAATGTGCTGGGGGATATTGGGCAAGTCGAAGCGGGGAAGGCGGGCCATATCGCTACCGTGGCTGTTGTTGCCGCGATTCAAAATCAGCCGGGACGCCATAATTGTATGGGTGTGGACCGAGTCGACTTATAGGAAGTGAACCTGACCATGTTTTTCAACAGACGAACAGGTAATGTCTTTCGCGAAGGCCTTTGGGAGCTACGTAGGCGAGGTCTACCGCCGAAATCATGGCGCGACAAGGAGCATCGTTACCCTCGGCGGTCATAATTTCCCCGGCCTCCGGACAACGTCTGGCGTCAATTTTTGGCCATGGGGTCGTGCCTTCAATCGGATAACGAAGGGCAGCGAAGACAACGTGTCCGACTATTACGCCGGAATAGGGGCGAAGGTAGCTAAACAGTACCGCAAAGCGGCGCGATAAGAGCTCACACGACCTTGAGTTGGCACCGGCCGCGAAGCGATTCACGGCATCGCCATAGTGCAACAAGCCGAGTCACCTCCCGGATGCCATTCCGTCCAGTTTAACTACCTCCGTCCCCTATTCCGGTCCCCTATTCTGGCCGTCCCAAATCGGTGGCAGTGGACTAATCCAGTGCAAGTCGACCCGACCAAATTATGAGGAATGCCGGCAATGGATAAGAGCACTCTGCTGAAGGACAAGGCAGTAGCATTACGTGTAATTTTGAATGACATGCCAGATGATGCAGATGCAGCGATGCTGCTTAGATTGTTGAAGCCACTCTTTGACGATATCGCGTCGGGAAAGGTAATTCCACCTTATCCTTATGCATTCAAAACCGCCTTGGGGAAAGATGCGCTTTTTTACGAAAGGCATCCCAATGCTTTCTCAGCAGAAGCAGCATTCATTTCTGCGCTTGAAGATTGGCCGTCGAAGCCGTGGTACCAATCACTAGTCGCAGGGCCGAAGTGAATCGTGTCTCTTGCTCCGTCGATTCTGTTATGAGGAATTTCGTCGCGGGTCAAGTAGCGAGGCTTCAGGAAGGTGTCGAATAGGTGACGGAGGTAGTTAAACAGTACCGCAAGGCGGCGCGATAAGTGCTGACACGACGTTGAGGTGGGCACCGGCCGCGAAGCGATTCATGGCATCGCCATAGTGCAACAAGCTGAGTCACCTCCCGGATGCCATTCCGTTCGGTTTAACTACCTCCGTCCCCTATTCCGCCAGTGCGCCGCCGGCGCCCGAAAGCTTTAGTGAATACTGAGATCCCGATATGAAAATGCCCAAGCTCATCATGGTGGCACTGTCCATCTATCTCTTGGCTGCTGCCGGCTGCGGCGCGGTGAAAAGCGTCTCTCCGCGCTACGAAGAGCCCACGACGGGACAACGCGCGCGCGTACGCGTTGTTGGCCTTACACCTCACGTGTTCGCTGCGGAGTGCCCGACACGCGACGCAAAACCCTCCGGGCGCCTGGCGGACTGGGGAGTCGGCGCGAAGCTGGGTAAGCGAAGTCTTGGCATGCCACGGCAGGCCGCTTTCGGTGACGAGGACTACGCAGAGATATACGTGCCCGCAGGCGCCCCGCTCACCATAACCTTTGGTGGGACCTACCAGTCCGCCCAAGGCCCCTACACCAAAGTCTGTACGTCACGCGTGACATTCACGCCGCAGGAAGGGAAGGATTACGAAGTGCGGCAGGCAGCCGGCGGATTCTGTGTCGACGGTGCCGCCGAACTCATTACGACACCACAGGGTACGGTGCTTTCACCGGTAGCCCAAATCAACAATCAGTGTCGGATGTCCATTCTGTAAGGCGGGCATGGACACCGAGCCGATATGGCCGACAGCCCCGCGCTGGTTTGGCATGCTCGACGTGACTGCGGTGCTGAGCTACCGGCGCTTGTCGCGCGAAAACGTAAATTGATACGCATGGAATAGGGGATGGAGGTAGTTAAACAGTACCGCAAAGCGGCGCGATAAGAGCTCACGCGACGTTGAGGTGGGCACCGGCCGCGAGGCGTTTCATGGCATCGCCATAGTGCAACAAGCTGAGTCGCCTCCCTGATGCCATGCCACGCCAACCTCGACTGGAGCTACCCGAAGTTCCTCTACATGTGACGCAACGCGGTGTGAAGTCGAAGCGGGGAAGGCGGGCCATATCGTTACCGTGGCTGTTGCTGCCGCGATTCAAAATCCGCCAGGACACCATGATTTCGGTTTATCTACCTTCGTCCCCTATTCGCTACAAACACCCGTGAGGCAAAAAATGCGTGCTAATTATTGTCTTTCTTCCGTGTGCTTATGGGTCTTCATCGCAATATCTCAGCAGGCGCATGCGCTGGAGGCCAATTTCAGGGTGCCCGAACAGATAGATGAGTTCGGCAAGACTTTCAGGCTTTCCTTTACGTCGGGGAAGGGCGGCTTGTATGAGTACACCACTGAAGGTGAGACGGTCGATAATTGGAGCACCCTTATAACGATTACGTATGCAAAGGGCGTAGTGGTAACACCGATGGAGTGGGCCAAGAGTTTTGCTAAGAGTGCCGCCAGAGAGACACCGCATTACAGCGTATGGATTGATGATGGGCGGGGCTATGCCAAGGTGATCTACGAGCCTGATGGGCGCGTGATTGGCGATAAGCGCTTTTCCAGTTACGAAGTGGATGCCCACAAGACGTACCACGTGCCAGCTTGTCGAGGCTTGGTGACGCTTCAATATGCAACGAGGCCTGACGTCAGCGGTGGTGCTGACCCTGCCGCCAAGCGCGCCACTCTTCTGCAGCTTGCTTCAGAAGCGGAACGATTGGCTTCGGCGGTCGCTGCTTCTTCTTGGGCACCGGATTGTGAAGGTACTGAATAGGTCGCAGCGTCCGTGGGGGAAGGGTTACGCAAGAACAGGGGCCGGCGGGACCGGCCAGAGTTTCCTAGACATTCGCGAGCCGCTTTGTGGACTGCCCCGGAGATGACGCCGCTTCCAGCCCAGGAAAGGCTGATCGGTCCGTCACCATTCCGACGGTGAGGTGAGTAGCACGTAGCTATGCTCCTCCGGTGGGACTGAAGCGTAGGAAAGTCGCTGGGGCGCGTGTTGTAGGCGCGGTGGCGAAAGGCGGTCGCGCACAGGGTGCGCTCCTACAGGTGGGGCATTCGTGCGGCGGGCAAGCGGCCGTGAGGCGGGAGCCGGCTGTTACCCCTGCGGCGGTTGCGTCAGTTCCTGTGCATCCAGGTAGCCGTCGTGGTTGCGGTCCAGCTTGTGGAACTGGCGGCGCAGGTTGTCCTGATACTGCTTGAGCGTGATCGGCTTGCCATGGCCGCCCGGCAGTTCATCGGTTTCCAGCACGCCGTCGCCATTGCGATCGAGGCGATAGAAGCCCTCGCTCATGTGCGCGACGTACTCGGCCTCGCTCACTCGCCCATCATCATCGGTGTCGAACTCGCGCAGGTATTCGGCCGGCGTGCTCTGGGCATGCGCCCAGAGCGGGACCAGCAGCAGGGCGGCGAGGGCGGCCCTGCGTGGCATCAGGCGGCCTCGGTGCGACGGCGCAGCACTGCCAGCGGTTGCGCCCAGGTGGCGCCGGGGCGGCGCTTGCTGGTTACCAGGGTAAGGTCGCTGGGCTGGAACACGTTGATGTTGTGGGTGGCCGGAGTGGTGAGAATGTACTGCGCACGCGTGGACTTGAGGAAGGCGCCCACCTTGTCGATGTTGAAGATGTCCAGGTGCGCGAACGGTTCGTCGATGAACACGAAGCCGCCTGGGCGGTCCTCGTCGCGCATCAGCGCCACCAGCAGCAACAGCGACTTCATCACCTGCTGGCCGCCGGACGCCTCGCCGTCGTCCATGCCGATCCAGCCCTTCTTGTCGAACTCGAAGCGCACGGTGAGGCCGGCCTGGGCCAGCGCGAGATCCTCGTTGACCAGCTCGGGCAGGTCCACGTCTACGCCGATGCCGGCCAGATCGGCCAGCACCTTGAGGTTGCGGGCGTAGCGCTTGACTGTGTTGCGCAGCACGTTGAGATAGGCGGCGCGGGCCTCGTGGGTGATGCGGCCGGCACGCTCCAGGTGCACGCGGCGGCGCTGAAGATCCTGCTTCAGGCCATCGTGGTCGTTGGCGTACTTGTCGCGCAGCGGCACGCAGCCGTCGTCGGTTTCCCAGTGGCCCTCGTTGAGGCGGCGCTCGATGCGCTCGATCTCGCGGCGAACGGCGGCGGGTGATTCGTAACGCTCGCGAAGCTCAGCCATGGCGCGCCGACTGCGGTGGGCAGGACGCACGTGGCTGCGCTTGTGGCGAAACGCCTTGAGGCGGTCGATCTGTTCGTTGCGGTGTTGGTTGTACTGGCGTGCGCTGTCGGCAAGCTGCTGCTGCGCCTGGCGGTGCTCGCGCGCCTCGTTGTCGCGCTGGCGCGAATTCTGCTGGCGCTTCTCGCGGATGCCTTCGTAGTGAGCTTCGGCGGCGGCGTAGCTGTCGGCGCAACGCTGCACGTCGTCCTGCAGGGCGGCCTGGGCCTCGTGGGCTTCGGCGAACTCGTCCGCGCGATCGGCCAGCTGGCGGCTGGCGTTGGCGCCGCGCAGCAGGCTTTCCGCATCGGCCGCCTGCTGCTGCCATTGCTTGCGCTGCTCGGCGATGGTGCGCAGCTGCTGTTCGATCGATTGCAGTCGCGCCTCGCCCTCGCGCAGCTGGCGTTCGCGGGCGCCGCTGCCGAAGTACACGTCGTCCACGCCCAGGTGGCGGCCACCGCGGCGTTCGCGAAAATAGCCCTGCGGGGTGATCCAATCCTGGTCCTTGCCCAGCTTGCTGCCGTCAGCCACGTCCTCGACGCGGCGGATGCGGTCGAGCTGGCGCAGCAGCCACTCCGGCGCGGCGGCAGTGAAGTCCACCACCTCCAGCAGGGAGCCGCGCGTGGGCGTCATCACCGGGGCGCGTTCGGCTACGACGAAATGCTTGTAGCGATGCTGCTCGCCCAGGCGCCATGCGGCTTCGCGATCGCGCGGGTGATCGAGCAACACCACGTGCCGGTAGCCGGCGAGCACCGCTTCCACGGCAGCCTGCCAGCGCGGCTCGGTGATCTCCACGATCTCGCTCAGCATGCTGTGGCCGATGCCGGCCTCGTCCAGCGCGCGGCGGAACGACTGCTCGAACTCCGGCGTGTAGCGCTGGCCACGTCGCCATGCACCAAGCTGCGCAGTCAGCGTGCTCAGCTGGTCGCGCAGCCGCGATTCGTCGTTCTGCAGGCGACCCAGCTGGCTGCGCGCGTCGACCAGCAGCTTGCCCTGCTTCTCGTGGTCGGCTCCGTCCTGCTCGGCCATCAGCTTGCGCAGGTGCTGTTCCTGCTTGAGCAGGGTGGCGTTCTCGGTTTCCGCGCGGCGCGCTTCGTCCAGCTGCGCCTTGGCCTGCTGGCGCGCCTGGTCGGCGGCATGTTGTTCGCTGCGCAGCGATTCCTCGCCTGCGTCCAGCGCCTGCAGGCCAAGCTGCAGTTCCACGTCGCGCGCGGAAAGCTCGCGGCATTTGCGCTTGAGGCCGAGCAGCTGCGGGCGCGCGCCGCGGATGGCGGCATGCAGGTCCGAAAGCTCCGTGCGCGGCAGCGTCTCGGCGACCAGGTCGGCGTGCTCGTGCTTGAGCGCGTCCCACTCCTGCCAGGAACGCACGCGGCCTTCGGCCTCCTGCAGGCTTACCCCGATAAGCGAGAGCTGGTGTTCCAGCCCGTGCAGTTCGCGATCGGCTTCGCCTTGTTCGTTGCGGGCGCGCTGGTAGTCCTCCAGCACGCTCTTGTCGCCGAACACGTCGAACACCAGGTCCAGCAGCGCCTTGGGCGGCATCTGGCACAGCTTGTCGGTGGCGCCCTGTTCCAGCGTGAGCACGCGGCGGATTGCCTGCGACAGGCCGGCGCCTTCCAGGCGCACGCGGTATTCGCGCAGGCCAAGGAAGTCGTTGCGCGCCTCGATCTCGTCCACGCTGACGTCGCCGCCCATCACCGCGTATTGGCGCTGCCACTCGCCGCCTTTCTTCTGGATGCGCACGGCCAGCGTGACTTCGCTGTCCATGATCGGGAAGAACGGGCGCTCGCCGCGCGGTCCCGGCGGGTTGCCCACGCGGGCGCGCAGCCAGGCGAACGGCTTGCCGTTGTGGCGCAGGTAGCTCTTGTAGTCGCGGTTGCCGGCGCAGTCGATGGTGAGCAGCGTGCGCAGCGCGTCGAGCAGGGTGGTCTTGCCCGAGCCGTTGGGGCCGACCACGGTGACGATGTTGGTGTCCAGCGGCAGGCTGAAGCGCTGCCAGTAGTCCCAGTGGATGACTTCGAGGCTGCGGAAATCAAACATCGTGGATCACTTCGCTGTCTTCGCTGATTTCATTCACGTCGCCGTCGGTGTCGTCGTACAGCGGCTCGTCGTCGCCGTCGAGATCCTCGCGCGGGGTGATGCCGGCCAGCAGGTCGCCCAGCGCGCCATCGAGGATGCGTCGCGCGGTGCGCTCGTAGTCGAACACCAGGTCGAGCAGAGGGCCTTCGGCCAGCTCGCCCTTGCGGCGCACGATGAAACCGTGGCGGCTCAACACGCCGAGGTTGAAGTTCACGCGCGTCTTTCCGCCCAGGCGGTCGCCGAAGTCGGCGAGCAGAGTGCGCTCGGCCACCACCGGCGACAGCGAGGCGTCGCGCGAGATCGGCTTGGCCTCGGCGAACATCTGGGTCTGCGAGGCGTCGGCCTCGGCCTGCTGGCGCTCCAGCTGGCGCTGGCGCTTGGGTAGCACGATCAGCGCCCACAGCACCACCAGCAGCGCCACCGCATCGCGGTCCAGCTGCAGCGTGTTGGAGATCCAGCTGTCGCTACCGCCGAACACGTGCTTCTCGTTGGCGCGCGCCACGGCCACGCCGATGTAGGCGGAATAGGGGTGTTCGCGCAGCTCCAGGCCGACCGCGGCGAGGCGGCGGTCGAGGTCTTCGCGGAAGCTCTCGTCCAGCAGCGCCTTGCGGGCCTGCGCGTCCTCGCGCGGCAGCCAGCGCTGCGAGAGCAGGCGCGCGATCAGCGCGGCGATCTCGTCATGCATGTTTCTTGTCCTTGGGATGCAGGCGGCCCGCGCTGACCAGCGCGATCGCCGCCAGGCCCGGGTCGACCAGGCGAGGTTCGATTTCCAGTTTCAACGGCAGGCGCGCGAGGTCAGCGGTGGGGCCCTGCAGCGCGGAGGATTCCGGGTCACCGACCAGTCCCAGCAGCGACAGGCGGTACGCGCTCAGCGCGTAGTCCTCGCCGCGCAGCGCGTCACTCAATTCCATCGGTGCCGCGAGCGCGGCCAGTTCGCCGTGCCAGGCCAGCAGCGGCGAGAGGTCTTCCTCGTCGATGGGCAGGTCGTGCGTGGTGGGGGTGGCCTCGGCGCTGGGCAGCTCGGCGTTCTCGGCAGCGGCGCGCTCGCGCTCGAGCAGCTCGAATTCGGCCACGTCGAGCACGATCTGGTCCTGCAGGAACGGAGGCTGCACCGGCAGCAGGTGTGCTTCGTCGGCGTAACCGCTGAGGACACCGGGCGTGAGCGAGCGCAGCCACGTTACCAGGTCCGACGAGGACAGGCCGGTACGGCCCAGGTGCACGCGGTGCTGGTCGATCTTGTTGAGCTCACGCTGGAACACGCCGGCCTGGCGCAGCAGCGCGCTCTGGGCGCGGCCCACGGCTTGCGCGAGGCGATGCGTGGCCGGGTCGAGATCCTCGCTGTCGGCGATGGCGCGTACCACCTCGGTGCCTTTTTCCACCCAGGTCCACACCGATTCCAGCCGCGTCGCCGCGCGGCGGATGCGATGCTCGGAACCGGACAGCACGGCGCGGTCGAAGTCTTCCTTCAGCTCCGACAGGCGCGACAGCAGGTGGCCAAGCTCGTCGGCGGAAATGCGCCCCACCGCTTGGCCCGCGGCAAGCTGCGCCGTGATGTAGCCCAGGCCATCCTCGTCGTCGCGCTCGAATTCCAGCAGCGTGGACACCGAGGCCAGCGCCTTGCGACCCAGCGGGCTCACGCGGTAACGCAGCGTCTCGCTGTCCCAGGTGAGCAGCTCGTGCTCCTTCAGGCGCTGCACCACGGTTTCCAGCTTCACCGGCTCGACGAAGGCGAGCTGGTCGCGGATTTCCGCTGGCGTCCATTCCGGAGCATGGGCGCGTGCACCCAGCGTGCGCAGTACCAGCAGGCGCAGCAGCACCTGGGCCTCGCCGCCATGGAACAGTGCGCTGAACGCGCGCAGCAGGGCGCGGCCGCGCAGCAGCGGGAACACTGCAGGCAGGTCCTCGGCGCTGACGCCTTCGCGCAATACGTCCTGCAGACGCTCGTCGGCGTCTGCGCTGTCGATCGGCATCATCAGGCGGGCTGGCTCAGCGGCCCGCGCCGTGGATGCCGATGAACTGCAGGAACTCCGAACGCGTGCGCGCGTCGTCGCGGAAGGCACCAAGCATCTGGCTGGTGATCATCGACACGCCGCGCTTGTGTACGCCGCGGGTGGTCATGCATTCGTGGCTGGCATCGATCACCACGGCCACGCCGGCCGGCTGCAGGTTTTCCTGGATGCACTGCGCGATCTGCGCGGTGAGCTTTTCCTGCACCTGGAAGCGGCGCGCATAGGCATCGACCACGCGCGCGAGCTTGCTGATGCCCACCACGCGGTTGGTCGGCAGGTAGCCGACGTGGGCGCGGCCGATGATCGGCGCCATGTGGTGTTCGCAGTGGCTTTCGAACTCGATGTCGCGCAGCACCACCATTTCGTCGTAGCCGGCCACCTCCTCGAAGGTGCGGCGCAGGTACTCGCCCGGGTCGATCTGGTAGCCGGAGAACCAGTCCCTGTAGGCCTTGACCACGCGCTTGGGCGTGTCGAGCAGGCCCTCACGGCTAGGATCCTCGCCCGACCAGCGCAGCAGGACGCGCACGGCCTCCTCGGCCTGTTCGCGGGTGACTCCGGTCGGTTCGTGATGCTCGCTCATGCGGGTTCCTTCAGGTACGGCTTGAGACCGGTCAGTTTAACCCGCCCGTCAAGTCCTTGGGGCCGTGGCGGCCCACGCCTGCCTGGCGGGCCGCCGCCTCGATTTTGAAAAGGGCTGAAGGCTAGACTGGGCGCCACACCAAGGGAGGGCTTGTGCATGGGCAAGGGAATATGGATTTGGGCGGCAGTGCTGGCTGGCGTGGCTACCGCGGCGGGCGCGGGCAGCATCAAGGAGGAGGTGCACAAGCAGGCCGAGGCCAGCATGCTGGTGACGGGCACCGTGCAGGTGAACCAGGACGGCACCGTGCAGGGCTACACGCTGGACAAGCCTGACCAGCTGCCGGCACCGGTGGTGCAGCTGATCGCCAAGAACGTGCCGCACTGGACCTTCCAGCATCCGCCGACCACCGATCCGGTCTACACCACCAGCATGAGCCTGCGCCTGCTGGCCGATCCGGTCGATGGGGACAATTTCCGCCTCACCATCCAGGGTGCCTCGTTTGGCGACAAGGGCACCGCGAGCGGCGAAACCGTGAGCATGAAATCGCGCATTCCACCGCGCTACCCGCAGGAGGCCGCGCGCGCGGGTGTCTCGGGCACGGTCTACCTGCTGCTGCGGGTAGGGCGCGACGGCCATGTGGAGGACGTGATCGCCGAGCAGGTCAACCTCGACCAGTACGCCAGCCGCGGCGTGATGAATCATTTCCGCGACACGCTCAGCAATGCCGCCCTGGACGTGGCCAGGCAATGGACGTTCAACACGCCCACGCAGGGCGGTGAGGTCGATGCGCCGTACTGGGTCGCACGCGTGCCGGTGGCGTTCAATCTCAACAAGCCCAACAGCGCGGGTGAACCGCGACGCTACGGCACCTGGCGCATGTACATCCCCGGTCCCCGCCAGGTGGCGCCGTGGGTGAAGGACCAGCGGCTGCTGGCGACGGCGCCCGATGCGGTGGCCGACGATGGCCTGCATACGCTGGGCACCGGCCTGCAGCTCACTTCGCCGCTGGGCAGCGGCGGCTGAGTTCAGCTGCTGCAGGCCCGGAACAGGCTGATGCGATCAGCCTCGACCGGGCCCTGGGCGCGCAACCACGGCTCACCGGCGACGGTAGCCGTGCACGGGCCCAGCGTGGCGATGCGAATGGGGCGGCGGCGTGATTCCTGCTGCAGTCGCGCCAGCATGTCGCGCAGCATGCCGCCGCCGAACGGCGTGTAGAGGTAGAACAGCGTGCCGGCCGAAAGGTCCGCCTCGCGCGCGTCCTGGGCCAGGAAATCCACCCGGTCGAGCTTGAGCGCCCGTGCGCTGTGGCGGGCGCTGCGCACGTAGGCGTCCTCGTACTCCACGCCGATGGCGCGCGCGCCGCAGTGGATGGTGGTGAGCATCGGCACATGGCCGAGCCCGGAGCCGAGGTCGACCAGGATGTCTTCCCGGCCGAGTCGGGCGCGATCAAGCAGGTCAAACACATGGCGCGCGGGCGTGGGCTGGTAGAACACCATGTCCGTAGCTGGCGAGCCGGTCGCGCCGGGCTCGTCGAAGCAGAGCACTTCGCTGACCAGTGCGTCGAGGTGGTCGTAGCCGAGCGGCGCGGGGCGTGCGCAGGGCGTGGCCCAGCCATCGAGTGCCTGCCTGCCGCCACCCAGCACGATGGCCTGGCGGATCGCCTCGCACAGGCGGTGCTGCACGTCGGCCAGCTTTTCGTGCAAGGTCCGCGCTCGTCGCAGCAGCGGCGTGCCGTCGGCCTCCTGCGCATGGGCAAGTACATCTTCCAGCCGCTCCATGGCATCGACGCGCTCGCGCAGGCGTTCGGGTTGTTCTAGCGAATGATCGCTCTCTAGCTCACAGATCAGGTCGTGCAGCATGGCGAATTCCGACAGGCGTACTTGGCTAACAGGCCGGATGCTGCCATTGATGGGCCTGCCCGAACTTGAACGCAGGATCCCGCCTCGCCGTGGACCGGGAACGATTCCACGGCCGATGGGTCGCACCCGCCGGCATCGCAAGGTACTGCGCGTACTTCACAACGACGGGTCATCAAGTTCCTCCGCTGGCGGCCGATAGCTCCTCTGGAACCCCCATCGAGTCTTCCCGTGAACATCAACCTGAGCACGACCAAGTCGAGCATCCCGGTGACCATCGCCAGCACCTCCACGACCGCTACCAACGCCAGCGCGTCGGGCTCGTCGTCGTCGTCGGGCTCGTCCAGCGGTACTTCGTCCGCAACGACGTCCAGCACTTCCAAGTCGTCGAGCAGCAAGAGCGCCTCGGCGGCGGGTATGGCGGGTGGTGCCGGCGGTGGTTCCAGCAGCTCCAGCAGCTCGACTTCGACCACGGTCGAGACGTTACAGCGCCTGGTGGCGCAGCTGCAGAAGCAGCTCTCCCAGGAGCAGCAGCAGTTGCAGAAGGCGCAGAACAGCAGCAAGGGCCAGGGCGAGGCAGGCATGACCGCCGTGGCCGGCCTGCAGACGCAGGTGGCGACCACCTCGAGCGAACTGGCCACCGCCACCAGCGAACTGTCCACCGCCCTGCTGGCCGAAGGCAGCAGCAGTACCGGCAGCCTGGTCAGCACCTCGGCCTGAGCGCCATCCGGCGCCGGGGTGCTCAAACCTCGGCGTCGTCCTCGCCGGCGTCTTCGAGCGTCGGCAGGTTGTCGCCCAGCAACTGCTTCGCCTCGTCGCCCGAAAGGGTCTCCACGCCACGCAACTTGCGCTCGATGGCGCGCGTGCGCACGCTGGCCTGGTCGATCACGTTGCTGGCCTCGCTAAGCTTTTTGCGGGTCTTTTCCAGCACCGTGCCGAACTTGCCGAACTCGGTCTTCACCGCGCCGAGCAGGGTCCACACCTCGCTGCTGCGCTTGGCGATGGCCAGCGTGCGGAAGCCCATCTGCAGGCTGTTGAGCAGCGCGGTGAGCGTGGTGGGGCCGGCCACGGTGACGTGGTGTTCGCGCTGCAGCGTCTCGAACAGCCCCGGGCGGCGGATCACTTCCGCATACAGGCCCTCGGTGGGCAGGAACAGCACGGCGAAGTCGGTGGTGTGCGGCGGCGCCACGTACTTGCTGCGGATGCGCTTGGCCTCCTCGCGCACGCGCGTTTCCAGCGCGCGGCCCGCCTGTGCGGCGGCCTCGGCATCGGCGGCCTCCTGGGCATCGAGCAGGCGCTGGTAGTCCTCCACCGGGAACTTCGCGTCGATCGGCAGGTAGAGCTGGCCGCCCTCGCTGGCGCCGGGCATGCGTATGGCAAATTCCACGCGCTCGCTGCTGTCGGGAATGGTGGCCACGTTGGCGTCGTACTGCTCGGTGGTGAGCAGCTGTTCGAGCAGCGCGCTCAGCTGCACTTCGCCGAGGATGCCGCGCGTCTTCACGTTGGTGAGCACGCGCTTGAGGTCACCCACGCCGGTGGCGAGGTTCTGCATTTCGCCCAGGCCGCGCTGCACCTGTTCCAGCCGCTCGGACACCAGCGCGAAGGACTGGCCCAGGCGCGTTTCCAGCGTGGTCTGCAGCTTCTCGTCCACGGTGGCGCGCATCTGTTCCAGCTTGGCGGCGTTGTCGTCCTGGATCGCCTTGAGCTTGGTTTCCAGCGTGGCGCGTACTTCGTTGAGGCGCTTCTCGTTGTCGGCGGTGAGCGCGGCCAGGCGCTGCTGCTGCTGTTCGCCGAAGCGGTTGAGGGTAAGCGTGAGCTCCTCGCGGCTGTGGCGTGCATCGTCGGCCAGGCGCTGGGCCAGCGACTGCAGGCCGTTGTCGGTGCGTTCGGTGAGCAGGTCCAGGCGCTGCCCGAACTGGGCGATGCGCTCGTGCTGCTGCGTGCTCATGTTGCCCAGCTGCTCCTGCACCAGGCCGCGGAACTGGGTCAGCGTCTGGCCGATCTCGCCGCGCCCGGCGCGCTGCTCCTGCGCCAGTGCTTCGCGCAGATGGCGGTTGTCGTCCTTGAGGGTATCCAGGCGCGCGGTGAGGCCGCCATCGTCGCGCTGGCGCAGCAGGCTCATCACTTGCAGCGCGAGCACCGCCAGCACGGCGAGGACAAGCACGATCAACAGGATTTCGGTGGCGGACATCGCGGTACCTGGTAGCACAGGGCGCCAAGTGTACGCGCTGGCGTCTCAGATGCCGGGATCAGGCCGCATCGACCGGGAAGGCACCCTGGTCGTAGGCCTTGGCATAGGCCTTCCAGTCGCGACGTGTCTGGTTGGCGCAGGTTTCGGCCAGTTCCAGCAGTTGGCCGGGCCAGCGGCGTTTTCCGGCGAAGGCGATCAGGGTGTCGGCGGTGGCCGAGCCCTGGCGCCCGCTGCTGCGCAGCTGCGACCAGGCGGTGAGCCGGCCCATGGCGCCAAGCACGCCTTCAAGCCGTTCGAGCTTGCCGTTCCAGCTGGCCAGCGCCACGCGGTCCTCGGTGGGCTGCAGGCCGCGCAGCACGTAGCTCTTCTTGCCCATGGTCACGGCGCGTAGGAAGGCCGGCGAGATCGCCTGCATGCGCTGTTGCACGCCGACCACGCGTGCCGCCTCGCTGGCCCAGGCGGGTTGTTCGATCTGCAGCTGCGGCACCAGCGAGGAGGGCAGGGCCTCCTTGAGGTCGAGGAAGTAGTTGCCGTCGGGCGAACCCTTGCCCTCGACCAGGATGGAGTAGCGATCCACGCCGAGGCTGCCGGTGCCGGCGATGCGGCGCGCCACGTCCAGCACCTGGTAGAAGCCGGGGTTGGCCTCCTTCGCGCAGATCTTGCCGATCAGCGCGGTGACCTTCTCGCGCTGCCGCCCGGTGACCGGCAAGGCGCGCTTGCCGTCCAGGCGGATCAGCCGGCGCTTGCCCTTGCGTTCGGTGCGTCCGTCGAGGAAATGCTGGCGCAGGCGTCCGCGCAGGTCGTTGAGCAGGTCGCCCACCATGCCCTGCGCGATGTCGCGTTCGATCCAGCGCGCCTTGCCCAGGGCCAGCGCGCCGCGATAGGCGTCAAGGAAGTTGGCGCACAGGTGGCGCGCCTGCGCCTTGCTCAGCCCGAGGCTGCCGGCCGCGAGGTGCACGCTGGTCAGCAGGCGGATCAGCTCCCAGCTGCACGGTGCCAGCGCGGCCTCGTCGAAATCGTTGAGGTCGAAATAGACCAGCCGGTTGTCGCCCTTGTAGCTGCCGAAGTTCTCCAGGTGCAGGTCGCCGCACACCCAGGTGGGCGGCGCCTTGGCGAACACCTTGGCCTCGGGCAGCTGCGCGTAGAACAGGTGGCAGGTGCCGCGCAGGAATACGAAGGGATCGCGGCGCATCGCCGCGTACTTGCGTTGCAGCCGTTCGGGGTCACGCCCGGTGTTGAAGTCACGGATGGTTTCGACGACATCGGACATGACCACGCTCCAGCAGGGCAGGTGCTCAGGCTACATCACGCGGCAGAACACGGCCTTGAGGTAGCGGCCTTCCGGCACGTCGCTGCGGAACGGATGGTCGGCACCCGCGCCGGCCACGTGCAGCACCTGGATCTCGCGACCGGCATTGAGCGCCACGCGACGCAGCATCTCCAGGAAATCCGCCTCGCTGACCAGGCCGGTGCACGAGCAGGTGAGCAGCAGGCCGCCCGGCGGGATCACGTCGAGTGCCAGGCGATTCATCGCGAAGTACTTCTTCAGCGCGTCCACCACCTTGTTGCGGTCGCGGGTGAGCTTGGCCGGGTCCAGGATCACCGCGTCGTACTGCTCGCCACGTGCCACCGCGTTGCGCAGCCAGTCGAAGATGTCGGCCGCCTCGAACGCCACCGGCACGTCGTTGGCCTCGGCGTTGGCGCGGGCGATCTCCAGGATGCCCGGGTCCATGTCCACGCCGGTGGCCGAAGCCGCACCCGCGGCCAGCGCATGCACGGCAAAGCCGCCGGCGTTGCAGCACAGGTCCAGCACGCGGCGGCCCTTGGCCAGGCGCGCGAAGTGATGGCGGTTCTCGCGCTGGTCGGCGAAGAAGCCGGTCTTGTGGCCATAGCCCGGTGCCGCATGGAAACGCAGGCCGTGCTCGTGCACTTCCACCGGCGCCGGCGCCTCGGGCGAGCGGCAGTCGAAGGATTCCTGCTTCTGCACGTGGTTCTCGGCGAACCAGTACAGGCGCGCCTCCGGGAAGTGGCGCTTGAGCGCGGCGTGGATGGCCTCGCGGAAGCGCCACATGCCGGCGGCGAAGTATTCGATCACCAGGATGTCGGCATAGCGGTCCACCACCAGGCCCGACAGGCCATCACCCTCGCTGTGCACCACGCGCCAGGCGTCGCTCACGCGATCGAGTTGCAGCAGCTCCTGGCGCAGCGCAATCGCGCGGTCGATGCGCGTGGCGATCCACTGGGCGTCGATGGCCTCGGCCGGGTCGGTGGTGAGCAGGCGCAACGCGATGCGCGCATGCCCATTCCAGAAGCCACGACCGACGAAGCGGCCCTTGGCGTCCTCGACATCGACCACGCTGCCCGGGGGCAGGCGGTTCTCGGGCTTGTGCACCTGCGCGGACCACACCCAGGGGTGGCCGGGGCTGCGGTCGGACTTGAGGCGGATGACGGGGAGGGGGGAAGCGGGGGTACTCATCCGCGTATTGTAGCGGGCCGGGCCGCCGTGCGACGCCCGGCTGCAGGGGCGCACCCTGTGCGCGACCGCAGCGCCCGGGCGTCACCGCTACGTAGGCTCTTCGCGCACAGGGTGCGCTCCTACAGGGGGTGTCAGCGCAGGCGCAGCGCCAGCCAGGACAGCAGGGCGAGCAGGTTGATGCCCAGGCGGGCCACGCCCGGCCCCGCCACCGCCAGCAGGAAGCCCTCGCTGCCGAAATGCCAGTCCAGCCCCAGCCGCACCGGCAGGTGCAGCGTGGCGTACACGTTCACGAAGCCGCCGGTGTACAGCGCGTAGCTGAGGATCGGCGTGGCGATAAGCGGCAACTGCAGCAGCTGGGCCCAGCCCGACAGCGACACGCCGCGCTCGCTGCCTTCCAGCAGCAGCACGCCGGCCACCAGTATGAAGGTGTAGAGCACCAGTCCGATCACCGCCACCAGCGAATCGTGCGTGCCGAACGGCAGCAGCCGGCGCAGCATGTTCACCATGCCCATGAAGCCGCCGGCCACTTCGAGGATGCCGATCAGTCGGAAAAGGAAATTGCGCACGTGCCCATCCCTACCCAAAAGTCGGGAGCATAGCGGAACGCTCTTGCCCAGCGCGCACCTTCAGGCACGCGAGGCGCAGGCGGTCATAAAACGCTCAGGACCCGGGAAAAGCGTGGCAATCGACCCAATCGACCCCGCTGTCCGCCGTGTGGTCCAGCAACCATGGCACTGCTGCCTGCGCCTTAGGGTGGATGTCGTGGAACAGGATCACCCCACGGCGCCAAAGCAGCATCAGGGTCAGCACCCGTTGTTTTACCTGGTCGGCATCGACCTTGCTGCTCCAGTCTTGCGAGTCGATATTCCAGAGAACCACGCGCAGCCCCTGCGCATCAAAGAACGGTCCGCTGTCTGCACGACGTTGGCCATAGGGCGGGCGGAACAGCGGGGCGTAGCTGCCGGGAAGGCTGTCGTGGACCAGCGCAATGGTCCTCTCGACCGAGTCCTGCCACTCGGGCCAGGAGCTGTGCGACTTGTGCTCCCAGCCGTGAGCACCCACGCACATGCCCTGGTAGCTCGCCGCCAACTGGGCCGCGGGTGTCTGCTGCAAACGAGCCTGCAGCGGCGCACCGAGCAGGAAGAAGGTCGCCGTGAGCTGTCGCTGGCGCAGCACGGCAAGCAACTTGTCCGTGTTGCCATCCGCTCGCGTCGGGCCATCGTCGAAGGTCAGCAGGAAGTGGCGGTCTGGCAGTTCGTTGCCGCTTAGCTCGCGGGGTGAATAGGTATCCACTTCGCTGCTGATCTGTGGGAACAAGGAAGCTAGTCGCAATAACTCGTCCAGATAGGTGCGATGAAAATCCCCTGCTGCCTTGAACCAGGCGGTGTAGCGATCGCCCTCCGCAACCGTGAAGTGGTCGGCGGTCTTCTTGAAATCATCCTCGCTCGTTACGCGGGTGCAGAACGCGTCAGCCGGCTGGCAATGGGCGGCCGCGAGCTGATAGTTCGACGTCAGGCGCTGCCAGTAGATGGAGCGCATGTGGTCCACTGCTCCGCGGTCAAGCTGCTTGAGCTTCAGCTCATCCCTTAGGTCGTCGTCACCGAGTTTCTCGCTAGCGGCGAGCGCGTGGCCAAATGCCAGCAGCTCGGCGCGCGAGGCACGGTCGAATGCTGCTGGTGAATTGAGCGGCTCAGGCCACAGGCTCCTATCCATCGAGGCGACGGCACTGGGACCGGCGGCATGTGATGGCCCGACCAAGAGAGCTGCCAGCCCCAGCAGGGCAGGAAGTTTGCGCATGGATCAAGGACTCCGGCAATGAAAAACCCCCGGGGATCCGGGGGTTGAGAGGACTTACTGGTGGCCGCCGACGCGTTCGATGGCGGTGTCGTAGACCGGGTTAGCTTTCTCCCGCTTGGCTGCCTGGTAGCTCTCCAGGGCATTGGCGGACTGGCCCGCGTCCTCGTACATCCTGCCGATGTTGTAGTAGGAGCTGGCGCGAACAGTGGCTGCCGTGGCTCCGCTGGCGAGCGCGATGGCCTTGCGGTTGGCCCAGATGGCTTCCGCGCTACGGCCGGCCTTCTGATAGGCCAGGCCCAGGTTGCTGTAGGCCTGTCCATAGTTCGGGTCCTGCTCGATCGCCTGTCCGTACAGGGTGATCGCCTGGTCCAGTTGGCCGGCGTGATAGGCCTTTTCGCCCGACTGGTTGAGCGCCCGCGCATGCGTCACGTCGACGGGGGCCTGGTTGGCGGCGACCACATGGGTCTGATCGTTGCCGAAGCCAGTCAAGGAGTCGAGCACATGTTCCGGATCGACTTGCACGCCACTCAGCGTGTTGATGTCCTGGAACTCGCCATCGCCGGTGATGCGGAACACCGTCCACAGGTTGCCGGGCTGGTTCTGCGGCACGTAGTAGGTCCGCACCAGTGACTCGCCTATATAGACGAACACCTTCGCCTGGCTGGTCGACAGTGCATGCGTCGCCGGCTGGTTCTGGTCGGTGTAGTCGTGCACGGCATATACGTAGGTCTCACCCTGGTACTTGAACTGGAGTGTGACGGTCTCGGGGCCGAAGCCATTCGTATCGTCGACATCCAGGTTGGCGTCCTGTCCACGCCTGTTGCGCCAGTAGATATGGTTGCCTGGATAGGCGATATGCGAGTCCAGGTCCTTCGGTGTGTCGCCCCAGGTCAGGACCACGCGAAGGCCATCGAGATTCTGCATCACGGGACTGAGCGCATACGTAAGGCCAGTGCAGGGACATTTGGCGACCAGGTTGGAATAGCCGTCCTTCTTGATGATGATCAGCGAGTTGCTGTCACCCAGCAGGCCCGCATCGAAACTGGCCGTGCCTTGGGCGTCGGTCGTCGCGTTGACCGACTGTGTGCCGTTCTTCTGGAGGATGATTGATGCACCACCGATCTTCTGATCCTTGATCGTGGCGCTCAGCACCTGCACCTGGGAATTCCCGGCATGAGCGGCCGTGGCAGCGATGAACGCCAGGAAAAATGAAAATGCACGCTTTCCAACAACCATACAGCCCCCTGTCATATGGATGGATAAACCGCCGCGCATGTTAGGCGAGGTCGCCGTCCGCACAAAGGTCAAATTCGGCCAAATCGATGACAGTTGATTTGGCGTACTCAGCCAAAGGGCATTGGCCTACAGTTCGCTCGCAAGATCGTGCAGGTCGGCAAGATGTTGCTCCCACCAGCGCGGTTCCGCCGCGAACGGGAAGGCGGCGGGGAAGGCGGGGTCATGCCAGCGCGCGGCGATCCAGCCGGCGTAGTGCAACTGGCGCATGGCGCGCAGCGCGGGCACCAGGGCCAGTTCGGCGAAGTCGAACTCGCGCATCTGCTGGTAGCCCTCCAGCAGGTGCTGCATGGAGGCATCGTCGTTGGCCAGCATCCACAGGTCCTGCACGGCCGGGCCCATGCGGGCATCGTCGAGGTCGACGAAGTGCGGGCCGCCGTCGGTCCACAGCACGTTGCCCGGGTGGCAGTCGCCATGCAGGCGCAGCTGGCGCACCGGGCCGACGGCCTCGAAGCGATCAGCCACGGCATGGTCCACGCGTTCGGCGGCCGCGCGGTAGGCGCCATGCAGCGAGGGTGGCAGCAGGGCGGAGTCGAGCACGGCGCGCATGGGTTGTTCGATCAGGGTGGCGCGGTCGATGCGGCCGCGATGCTCGAACGGACGGCGCGCGCCGACGCTGTGGATGCGTGCGATCAGGCGACCCAGCCATTCCAGTTGTTCGGCCGACTCCAGCGAGGGCGCGCGTCCGCCACGGCGCGGCGTGAGTGCGTAGCGAAAGCCCTCGTAGTGCAGCAGCGTGCGTCCGCCGAACACCAGCGGCGCGACCACGGGAATCTCGTCGGCGGCCAGTTCAGCGGCAAACGCGTGCTCTTCGAGGATCGCCGCATCGCCCCAGCGATGCGGGCGATAGAACTTGGCGATCACCGGCGGGCCATCCTCGATACCCACCTGCCACACGCGGGTCTCGTAGCTGTTGAGGGCGAGCAGGCGCCCGTCCGGCCACAGGCCGCACGCCGTCACCGCGTTGAGCACGCGATCGGGATCGAGCGTGGCGTAGGGCTCGTGGTTCAACGCGGCGCGACCACGCGTGCGGGAATCACCGCCATGGTGATGCGCGAGATGCACACCAGTTCGCCGGCCTCGGTTTCGATGCGGATTTCCCACACCTGGGTGGTACGGCCGATGTGCACCATGCGCGCGGTGCCGGTGACGATGCCGCTGCGCACGCCGCGCACGTGGTTGGCATTGATGTCCAGGCCCACTGCCACTTCCTGCGTGGGATCGAGCGTGAGCATCGCCGCGGAGCTGCCCAGCGTCTCGGCCAGCACCACCGAGGCGCCGCCGTGCAGCAGGCCGTAGGGCTGGTGGGTGCGGTGATCCACCGGCATGGTGCCGCGCAGCCAGTCGTCGCCGACTTCGGTGATGCGGATGCCAAGCGTCTCCATCATGGTGTTGGCGCTCCAGCCGTTGAGCCGCTCGAGCGAGGTGTCCTGTTTCCAGATGGCCATGGCTTGAATCTCCGGGGAGGGGCCCGCATTGTCGTTCGACTGCCGTCGCCGCGACAATGCGCCCCGTGTACACCGTCACTCTCTCCTCCACCGGCCGCCAGTTCACCGCTGAGCCGGGCGAAACCGTGCTGGAAGCGGCCCAGCGCGCGGGTATCGCATTGCCGTACTCCTGCCGTTCGGGCGTGTGTGGCAGCTGCAAGGCCACCTTGCTGGAGGGGCGCTGCACCTATCCGCGCAACCCGCCGCTGGCGCTGAGCGGCACCTCGCCGGCGCAGCACGCGATCCTGCTGTGCCAGGCGGTGCCGGCCAGCGACCTGCGCATCGAGGCGCGCGAAATCGCCTCGGTGGAAGACATCGCCCGCCGCCAGCTCGACGTGGTGGTGGCGCGCAAGTGGAGGCTGGCACCCGACGTGATCGGCGTGCAGCTGCGTCCCGCCGATGGCCAGCCGCGCCTGCAATGGCTACCGGGCCAATACCTGGACGTGCTGCTGGATGGCGAGCGGCGCCGCCCGTTCTCCATCGCCAATCATCCGCAGGCCGACGGCGTCATCGAGCTGCACGTGCGGCACGTGGCCGGTGGCGGCTTCACCTCGTGGGTGGCCGAGTCGCTGAAGGAAGGCGACACGCTGCGCATCGAGGGCCCGCTGGGCACCTTCGTGCCGCGCGAGGACTCGGAGCGGCCGATGATCTTCATGGCCGGCGGCACCGGCTTTGCACCGGTGAAGGCCATCGTCGAGCACTTCATCGCGCTGGGCACGCGCCGGCCGATGCGGGTGTATTGGGGCGCGCGCAATGCGGGCGACCTGTATCTGCGCGAGCTGGCGCAAGGCTGGGTGCGCCAGGCGCACGACCTGGTCTTCCATCCGGTGATTTCCGACCCCGAACAGGCGGCGGTCAGCGGCTTACGCATCGGCCTGGTGCACGAGGCCCTGCTGGAGGACCAGCCCGACCTGTCCGGCTACGATGTCTACATGAGTGGCCCGCCGGCCATGATCGACGCGGGACGCAAGCTGTTCGTCGCGGCCAACCTGCCGGAAGAACGGCTCTACTACGATTCGTTCGACTACGCGCCCGACGTGCTGGCAAAGATCCTCGGCAGTCGCGCCGGCATCGCCATCGAGACCTGAGTGCCGCGCCTGCGTGGCGCAAGCGCGGCACCGCGAAGCAGCGGACTTTTAGTTCTTGCCCTTGGCGATCGGCAGCTGGGCCTGCTGCCAGGCCAGCACGCCGCCGCCCAGCACGTAGACCTTGGCGAAGCCGGCGTTGATCAGGCGCTGCGCGGCCTTGCCGGTGGTGCGGCCATCCTTGTCGATCAGCACGACCGGCACGTCCTTGGCCTTGGCCAGGTCTTTCTGCTCGGGATCGAACTGGCTCATCGCCACATGGCGCGAGCCCGGCACATGGGCCTTCTCGAAATCGGCATAGGCGGAGAGGTCTACCAGCAGCGGACCCTCGCGGTTGATCAGCAGGGTCAGGCCGGCCGGGGTCAGTTCCTTGTACTTGCGGAACAGGGTGAGGACCTGGGTCACGATGAGCGCGACCAGCAGGGCCAAAAACAGCGCCACCAGCGCCAGGTGATGGCCGATGAACTCGGGCAGCTTGTGCAGGACGTCGCTCATTCGAAAGGCTTCCGCAGGCGCGGACAGGCCGCGCGGGGTCAATGGAACAGTCGATTATAGGGCAGGCGGGGTGGGCTTCGCCTCGAACGGCGGTTTGGGCGCCCTCGCTACCCGTCCCCCATCCCCGCGTCCAGCCTCACTGCCGGCTGATGTCCGGCAGGCCGCTGACCAGCCACCAGTGCTTGCTGTCGGCGTCGTAGTGCCAGGTCTGGTGGTCGGTGACGGTGCGTTCGGACTGGGTGTTCACGTTGACCAGGTTGATCTGCACCACCTGGGTCACTTCGAACTGGCCGTTCGGGATCGGGCCCTTGCCATCGTCGTAGCCGCTCACCTTGTACTGCTGGTAGCGCGACATCTCCAGCGAGGAGATCGGATGCTCCTCGCGTACCTTCGGGTCGATGAACTGCGCCGCGCCATTGAAATCGCCCCAGCGCATGGTGCTTGCATAGGCGTTCAGCGTGGTGGTCAGCGCGTCCTGGCGCTGGTCGGTGGCACAGCCGCCGAGCAGCAGCATGGAGAGGGCGACGGGCAGGGCAAGGATGCGGCGCATGGTGGTTCCCCCAGGGACAGGCCAGCCATTCTGCCGCAATCCTGGTTGCGTATCACACCGCGTCGGGCGAGCGCCGCTTGGCCACGAAACGCGCCTGCAGCGTGGCCGCGGGCTTGTCGCCCACGCCCGGAACGCGGCAGGTGACCTCGATGCGGGCGCGGCCGCGTGCGGCCAGCGTATCGAAGAATGTGACCCAGTCCGCACCCTCGGCCAGGCGGGCCTCGCTGTGGAAGTCGCCCCACACCGGCTCCAGGTAGCGCACGGTCGATTCGCCCACGAACACATCGCACTCCAGCTCGCGCAGGCGCAGTTCCAGTTCGACCAGGCCCCAGCCGGTCAGCGTCATCACGCTCACCAAGCTGCCGCCGAAGGCACAGCCCTTGTCGTTGATGTTGGGACCCAGCGGCGCGGCGATCGAAAGATGCTGCTCGTCGGTGTCAAGCAGGCTCAGATCCATGTTCTGCGCCAGAGGAATCTCCTCGCGCATGAAGGTGACCAGCTTGCGCGCCAGGGTCGAACGTTCGGTCGTGCTCATCGTTGCCAGGTGGGGAAAGGGGAACGCGTAGTGTACGCGCGCCAGCTACACTCGGCCGGTGTTTCTCCCAGGGCGGCCCCGCGTGCGCGAACCCCAGACAACCGCCGGAACGCCGCTGCACGGACGCACGGTGGTGATCACCCGCCCGGCCGGCACCGGTTCATCCCTGGCGCGGCAGGTACGTCGCCGCGGTGGCATGCCGTTGCTGTTGCCTGGGCTGTCCCTGCGTGCTGCCGATGACGCGTCGCGTACCGCCGAGTTGCTCGACGAGGCGCTGGGCGACGATGTGCTGGTGTTCACCAGCCCCGCAGCCGTGCGTTTTGCGGCGCGCCTGAGGCCGCTGCGCACGCAGGCCACGGTGCTGGCGGTAGGGCAGGGTACGGCCAGGGCGCTGCGTCGCCGTGGCGTGGCCGAACCACTGGCGCCGTCCATGCGGCAGGACAGCGAAGGCTTGCTGGAACATCCCGCATTGGACTCCCTGCAGGGCCGACGCGTCGCCTTGATCGGTGCGCCGGGTGGACGCGGCCTGCTGCGCGCCGAACTGGTTGCGCGGGGCGCGCAATTGCGTGAACTGCATGTCTATCGGCGCGCCGTGCCGCGCTGGCAGCGGCGTCAGCTGGAACAGCTACAGGCGTTGCCGCCGGATGCCCGCGTGTTGCTGTCCAGTGCCGAGGCCTTGGCCCATCTGTGCGGCGGCTTGCCGCCGCTGGCGCTCGCAGCGCTGCGTCGCTGCACGGCGGTGGTCAGCAGCGAGCGGCTCGCACAGGCTGCCCGCCAAGCCGGCTTTGCCGGCGTGGAACTGGCGGCATCGGCACTGGCGGCAGACCTGCTCGCCGCTGCGGCCCGCTGAGGGCGGACCTTCACGCGGGTTTGATGCGGGTGGGCGGCCAGGGGCTGCTAGCATGGCGGGCATGAGCCAAGACGACTCCTTCTCCTCCCCGGGCGCGGCCGAAACCCGCGCGGATTCCCCTTCACGCAAGCCTGCGCCCGCGCGTCGCGGCAGTGGCACGCTCGCCGTTGCGCTATTGCTGGCGCTGGTGGCACTCGGCGGTGCCGGCTATGTCGGCTGGCGCCAGTGGCAGCAGGAACAAGGCCGCGTGGCCGGCTCGGTGGCGCTCGATGCGCTGAGGCTCAGGGTGGAAACGCTCGAGCATGGCGCCAATGCCAGCGACAACGAGCGCAATCTGCTGCGCCAGCGCCTGGGCGATGCCGACCAGGTGAACCGCTCGTTGCGCGAGGAGCTGCTGAGCCAGGCTGAGCGCACGCGCAATCTCGAAGACGCGGTGGCCAAGCTGTCGGAGAAGACCTTGTCCGCGCATGACGCGATGCTGCTGGACGAAACCGAATCGCTGTTGCGCATGGGCAAGGAGCGCTACGAACTGTTCCATGACGCGCAGGGCGCGGCGGCTGCGTACGCGCTGGCCGACCAGACGCTGGCCGCGGTGGACGATGGCGCCTTCTCCGGGCTGCGCCAGAGCATCGGCGCCGAACGCGAGGCGCTGGCCAAGAGCCAGCCGGCGAGCCTCGATGCATCGCTGGCCACGCTCACCAGCTTGCGCGCAGGCATGGCCACGTTGCCGCTGAAATCCCTGGATTCCACGGGCTCCAGCAGTTCCGCGGGCGGCTGGTCGCGCATCGTCGCGGCGCTGGACAGCGTGGTGAAGGTGCAGCGGACCAATGGCGCGCCGCTGTCGGTGGCCGATGCGCGGTTTGCCCGCGAGCTGACCGCGATCGACCTGGCGCAAGCGCAGGCTGCATTGCTGGCCGCCGACCATGATGGTTACGTCGCGGCGCTCAAGCGCGCCGACGCTGGCCTGGCCGAACAGTTCGACAGTTCGACGCCCGCCGTGCAGCAGGCCCGTGCCCAACTGGCCGCGCTGCTCGCACAGCCGTCCTCTGCGCCCGTGCAGCTGGGTGCGGCCTGGACCGAGTTGCGCAACCTGCGCGCGGTGCATGCGCTCAAGCCTGCTGCCAGCAGCAGCGCGCCGGCCGGGGCCAAGCCATGAAGTTGTGGCGCTGGATTCTGTTCCTGGTGATCGTGGCCGCGCTGGCGGCGTTCGGCTGGCACTGGATTGCCCAGGACCCGGGCTACCTGCTGGTGCGCCTGCGCGGATGGCAGGCCGAGACCACGGTGGTGGCCGCGGTGGTGATGCTGCTGCTGGCCTGGGCGGTGCTCAGCGCGGTGTGGTTCGCGGTGCGCTGGCCGTTTGGCGCGCTCACGCGCCGTCATCGCCGGTTGAGCCGCCAGAAGATGGGCGAGGGCCTCATTGCGCTGATGGAAGGTCGCCATGGTGACGCCGAGCGCGACCTGCATCGTGCTTCGCGACTCGACCTGCTGCGCGGCCCGGCCTTGCTGGCCGCTGCCGAGGCCGCCTCGCGCCGCGGCGAGAACACGCGTGCGCTGACCACCCTGGACGAAGCGGGACAAGTCGCGCCGCGCGCCGCCCGCGTGCTGCGCGCCCGCGTCTTGCGTCGCGAGGGCAAGCCTGCCGATGCCGTGAACCTGCTGGCCACCGATGCCGACAGTGGCAACCTCACGCCAGGTGGCTGGCGCGAGCTGGCACTGGCCGCGCTGGCCAGCGGCGATACCCGCCGCGCTCGCCTGGCGCTGGAACCGCTGCAGAAGAGCGGCGCCCTGGGGCCGCGCGGTTACGCCGCGCTGGAGTCGCAGGTGCTGGCCGCTTCGCTGCGAGCCCAGCCCGATCCGGCCGCGCTCAACACGTTGTGGTCGCAGTTGCCCAAGGCACAGCGCCGCGTGCCCGCCGCGGTCGATGCCTATGCGCGCCAGGCCGCGTCGTTCGGCATGGTGCTGCCGGCGATGGACGAAGTGGAATCAGCGCTGCGTCGCGAATGGTCGCCGCTGCTGATCGAAACCTATGGTGCGCTGGGCGGCGACGACATCGAGGCGCGCCTGCGCCGCGCCGAGTCATGGCTGGACGGCCACCCCAACGATGCCGCGCTGCTGCTCACGCTGGGCCGCATGTGCGTGCGCCAGCAGCTGTGGGGCAAGGCCACCCAGTATCTGGAGCGCTCGCTGGCGCTGGAGCCCAGCAGCGCTGCCTGGGAAGCCCTCGGCGACGTGCATGCGGGACAGGACGAGGCGCTGCTGGCGCAGCGCTGTTACCGCAACGCACTGGCCCTGGCCCGCGGCGAGACGGTGCAGCCGCTGCCGCAGGGCGCACGTGCCGCGCGCCTGGATACGCGCCCCATCGCCATGGAAGAACGCAGCGAGCACGGTGTGCCGCGACTGCCGGAATAAGGATGATCAGCTGGCCGAGATGGCCCAGGTGATGAAGCCCGCGTTGACCGCGGTGAACACCAGTGCGACCAGGAAGATCACGTCGGCGGTGCGTTCCAGCCGGTGGTTGCGCTTGAGGTTGCGCGTGCGCAAGGCCCAGTAGGACAGCAGGCACGAGGCCAGGTAGAGCATCGAGTTGACGGCGAGCAGGTCGTCGCCGATCAGGTCTTCCTTGCGCAGCGAGATCACCACGCGAAGGATGCCGATGACGGTGAGGCACACGCCCAC
Organism: Dyella sp. C9; assembly: GCF_003332825.1. Lineage (GTDB taxonomy): Bacteria > Pseudomonadota > Gammaproteobacteria > Xanthomonadales > Rhodanobacteraceae > Dyella. The sequence continues at coordinate 247,321 of NZ_QIRF01000004.1, forward strand.
CATCGCGGCCGAGGCGGTGAAGATGTGCACGCAGATGTCGTGGTCCAGCCGGGTCGAGCGAGGCTCGGGGGCGTCGTCGATAAGGTTTGGCGTCATGGTCAGGCCTGCTGGAAAGCTCGTAAACATGGAGCCCTGGGCGCCGGCCCGGGTTCCGGACGGCAGCTCACGCGTTAAGCGGCCAGATCATAAGAGGATTCAGCCCCGGCTATCGGCCCGCCCCACCCACAGCACCTGCAGGCGCTCGGCCGCGGCGACCACCAGCAGCGCGCAGGTGATGCCCAGCGCGACTTCACCCACGCGGGTAAGCGCCACCAGCCAGAACGATCCGGTGTGCGGCACCAGCATGATGATGGTGGTGGTGGTGCCGCTCAGGCGTGCAGCGCTGCCCACGCCGAACAGCCAGCACGCGGCAATCGCCACCACCACCGCCACCGCATAGGTGGCGTAGTGCTCGCCGCCGATCAGGGCGGCACCGAAACCCGCCACGCCGCCCACCAGCGCGCCGATGATCTGGTCGCGCGAGGACGCGCGGGTATCGAGGTAGTTCTGCTGGGTCACCGCGATGGCGGTGAGCGCGGCCCAGAAGGCCTGTTGCGTGTGCAGCAGCAGGCCGAAACCGTAGGCCGCGCTGGCGGCGACCAGCGCGAGCAAGGCCAGCCACAGGCCCTGCACCAGGCGGTGCGACCAGGGCAGGCGGCGATAGAGGCTGGACATGTCCTGCTGGAAATCCAGCAGGCGGCGAAGGTTTTCGCGCAGCGAAATAGGGACGCTCATGAGTGCTCCGGAAACGAAACCCGCACGCGGTTACATCGGCGTGAGGTTGGCGTAGGCATACACCAGCCACTTGCTGCCGGCGCCGGCGAAATTGACCTGCAGGCGCATGTGCGCGCCGCTGCCTTCGGCACTCACCACCACGCCTTCGCCGAAGGTGGGATGGCTGACGCGCTGGCCGAGCCGAAGCGGCATGCTTTCCTCCAGCGAGCTGGAGCCGCTGTTCGGACGCGCGCCGTACAGCGGACGGCTCACCTGCACGCGCGGGCGCACCTCGTCGATCAGCTCGGGCGGAATCTCCGCGAGGAAGCGCGACGGGCGCGCCAGCATCTCCACGCCATGCATGCGGCGCGATTCGGCGTAGGTGATGAACAGCCGCTCGCGCGCACGGGTGATGCCCACGTAGGCCAGCCGGCGCTCTTCTTCCAGGCGGCCTTCATCCTCCACCGAGCGCTGGCTGGGGAACAGGCCTTCTTCCATGCCGACCAGGAACACCACCGGAAACTCCAGGCCCTTGGCCGAATGCAGCGTCATCAGCTGCACGCAGTCGTCCCAGGCCTCGCCCTGGCCTTCGCCAGCCTCCAGCGCGGCATGCGACAGGAAGGCGGCCAGCTCGCTGAGGCCGGCCTCCTCGTCGTCGGGCGTCAGCTCGAAGCGGCTGGCCACGTTGACCAGTTCGTCGAGGTTCTCCACCCGCGATTCGGCGTTGCCACGGCTGTCCTTCTCGTAGAAGTCACGCAGGCCGGTGTGGGTGATGGCGTGGTCGATCTGTTCGGCCAGTGCGAGTGCGTCACCCGCCTCCGCGCCGGCAAACGCCCGCGCCATGTCCTCGATCATCTGCAGGAAGGCCTTCACCGCGTTCTTCGCGCGGCCAGCCAGTTCCTTGCCGCCGCTGAGCTCGTTGAGCGCGGCCTCCCACATCGAGCTGCCCTCGGCGCGGGCACGACGGCGCAGCACGTCCAGCGTGCGGTCGCCGATGCCGCGCGGCGGCGTGTTCACCGCACGCTCGAAGGCGGCGTCGTCGTGCCGGTTGGACGACAGGCGCAGGTAGGCGAGCGCGTCCTTGATTTCCGCGCGGTCGAAAAAGCGCTGGCCGCCGTACACGCGGAAGCGGATGTCCCGCTGCATCAGCTGTTCTTCGAAGTTGCGCGACTGCGCGTTGGAGCGGTACAGGATGGCGCAGTCGCGCGCGTCGCCGTGCTCGCCGATGTACTCGCGGATGCGCTCCACCACGAAGCGCGCCTCGTCCTGCTCGTTGTAGGCGGCATACAGCGCAATGCGCTCGCCTTCGCCGCCGTCGGTCCACAGCTGCTTGCCCAGGCGGCCGCCGTTGCGCGCGATGACGCTGTTGGCGGCCTTGAGGATGGTGGAGGTGGAGCGGTAGTTCTGCTCCAGCTTGATGGTCCTTGCGCCGGGGAAATCGCGCAGGAACTGCTGCACGTTCTCCACCTTGGCGCCGCGCCAGCCGTAGATGGCCTGGTCGTCGTCGCCCACCACGAACACCTGGCCGGTGTTGCCCGCGAGCACGCGGATCCAGGCGTACTGCAGGGTGTTGGTGTCCTGGAACTCGTCGATCAGCAGGTAGCGCCAGCGCTCGCGGTAATGCTCGAGGATCTGCGGATTCTTCAGCCACAACTCGTGCGCGCGCAGCAGCAGTTCGGCGAAATCCACCAGGCCGGCGCGCTGGCAGGCATCCTCGTAGACCTGGTAGATCTGCACCAGCGTGCGCGTCATCGGGTGATCGCGATGCTCGATGTTGTCGGGCCGCTTGCCCTCATCCTTCCACTGGTTGATCTGCCAGGTGGCCTGGCGCGGCGGGAAGCGCGCCTCGTCCAGGCCCAGGCCGGTGACCACGCGCTTGACGATGCGCTGCTGGTCGTCGGCGTCGAGGATCTGGAAGCCCTCGGGCAGCCCGGCCTCGCGCCAGTGGCGACGCAGCAGGCGGTGCGCGATGCCGTGGAAGGTGCCCACGGTAAGGCCTTGCGTGCCGCCCGGGATCAGCTGGTCCAGGCGCGCGCGCATTTCGCCGGCGGCCTTGTTGGTAAAGGTCACCGCCAGCACGGCCCACGGCGACACGCCCATCACCTGGGTGAGCCAGCCGATGCGGTGGGTCAGCACGCGGGTCTTGCCCGAACCGGCGCCGGCGAGCACCAGGTAGTTGCCGGGAGGCGCGCATACCGCTTCGCGCTGCGCGTCGTTGAGCTTGTCGATCAGGTGGGAGACATCCATCCCGCCTATTGTAGCGGCAGGGCTCCCAGCGGTCCCGGCCGCCTGCTTTTCCCTGATGACGCCAGTAGCCGAGGCTGGTGCGCAATCCGGTCACGCACAGGGTGCACTCCTGCCTTGGCGGAGCCTCACTGTAGGGGCCCGCCCTGTGCGCGACAGTCACCCAAGGCCCGCCGCCAGCGCGAGGTCAGTAGTTCAGCCCCGGGCTCAGCAGGTGCCAGGCGAGGATGAAGACGACGGCTCCAAGGCAGGCGAGCAGCAGCAACACGCCGCTGATGCGTCGCCACCAGTCGCCGCCGTGTCGCCATGCGCGCCAGGTCTCGAGGGCCACGGCGACGGTGCCTAGCACCGCCAACACGCCGATCAGCTGCAACAGCCGCAGACGAAGGTCGAAGCCGGGCTCGCCCAGCCGCGGCAGCATCAGGCACCAGCCGCCGGCGAAGACCAGGTAGAACACTGCGCTGAGGCGGCTCAGCCGATACCAGCGCTCGTCCTGCTCGGGCAGCGCTTGCGCCCCCGGCCGCCGGCGCAGCAACGCCAGCACCGGCCAGGACAGCGCCAGCAGTCCGAACACCGCCAGCATGGCGAGGATGGCCAGTCTCAGTTGCGCGGGTGACGCCCCGGTCACCGGCAGGTACACCGTGACGGGCGACTGCGTGTCGGTCGACAGCATGCTCACCCTGCCATCGTGCACGACCGCGCCGAGCAGGCGACCGGTGGCATCGTCCACCCACAGGTACGGCTTCACCTCGCGCCAGTGCGCGGGAGCGAACATCGGCGTCCGCAGGCTGCCATCGGGTGCCAGGTCCACCTGCCATTGCTCGAACGCGTCGCGCAGGGCGAAGACATTGCTGCGCGAAGTGACGCTGGAGCGGTACCGCCCCACCAGCTGCGCGGCGTGCGTCTTGTCGGTGGCCAGCGTGGGCTGCTTGAGCTGCGGCAGCGGCGGGAAGTAGCGAGCGGCGAATCGATCCACCAGCGGCCGCAGCAGTGGGGCGGCATGACCGCCGTCGGTGGCGATGAAGATGCCGGTGTGGTGCTCGGGCAGCAGCGCGAGCAGGCTGTGGAAGCCGCCGAAATCGCCACCGTGCCCGAGGATGGTCTGGCCGTCGCGGTCGAGGTGCGCAAAGCCCAGCGCCATGCCGGGCAGGCCGGGGATCGCCACGCGTTGATAGTTCTGCATGAGCTGCACGGTGGCCTGCTCCAGCAGTTGCCCATTGCCGGCGCGACCGTATTGCAGATGGGCGACCATGAACTGCGCCATGTCATTGCCACTGATCGACAGCGCGCCGCCGGGCACAGCCGTGCGCAGGTCGAAGGGATGCGGCGCCGTGCCGGGGCGTCCGTAGGAAGGGATCGCCTCGCTGCGCAGCGCCGCCGGTAGCGGTTGCCGGAAACTGGCGTGCTTCATGTCCAGCGGCTCGAAGATGTGCCGCTCGATGTAGTCGTCGAAGGGCTGTCCGGACACGCGTTGCACGATGTAGCCGGCCAGTGCCGCCCCATAGGTGGAGTACGCAGGCACCTCGCCGACGGCATAGATGCGCTCGGGCACCCAGCGCTTTACCCATGCGTCATAGGGCAACAGCGACGAAGGCGAGGTCGCGTAACGGTCCTTGAGCACATCCTCGAAGCCGGCCGTATGCGTCATCAGGTCGCGCAAGGTGATCGGCTTGCCTTCGCGCGGGGGAATGGTGAAGTCCAGGTAGCGGTTGATGTCGGCGTCGAGGTCGAGCTTGTGCTTCTCCACCAGCTGCATCACCGCGGTCCAGGTGAACAGCTTGGAGATCGACGCCACGCGGAACATCGTGGTGGCGGGATCGACCGGCGTCCTGGCGTCGGCATCGGCGTAGCCGTAGCCCTTGGCCAGCAGCACTTCACCATCCTTCACCACCACGGCCACCGCGCCGGTCACGGCGCCTTTCTGCATGACGCCGGCCATTTCGGCATCCAGCCACGGTTGCAGGTCGGTGGCGCTCAGTTCGGACGCGCCCAGCTGCGTGACGGCGGCGTGCTTGCTCTCGGGCAGCGGAGTGATCTGGATCGGCGCCTGGGCCCACAGCATGGCAGGAAGCAACAGCAAGGCCAGCGCCGCAGCGTACTTCCGCAGTGGGGACCAGCTCGTCACGGCGGGCGCGATGGCGGGCATGCATGACTCCTTGAAGCCGGCGCGGCAAAAACGGACGCCCAGTATGCCGCGCCGTACTTTGCCCGGCGTCTGCGTCGCGTCAACGCGCGTCAGCGCGTCTTCAGCTGCAAATGTGGCCTCAATCGCGTTTCATCTGGGCGACCAGCCCGGCCAGTTCGCGCACGGCGGCCTCGGATGCCTCGCGATGCGGCGTGATGTCGGGGTTGTTGTAATTGCCGGTGTCGCCGATCACCTGCACCATGATGCCGTCGCTGCGCGGCACCACGCTGAAGTCGCGCGCACGCAGGCCATAGGTGACTTCGGGCTGTGGAATCAGTCGCGCAGTCTGTCCACGCACCGGGATCACCGAGTCGTCGTTGAACAGGGCGCGGGCGCCATAACCGGTGGCGTTGACCAGGGTGTGCTCGGGCAGGCCCTGCAGCTCGTCAGCGTGGCTGAATTCGCGGACCTGGATCTTGCCTCCGGCCGCCAGGAACTCCGACATCAGGTAGTTCGCGTAGCTGCTGATGTTGAACATCAGCGTGGTGTAGCGGCGCACATAGGGTTCGGGGAAGGGATGTTCGCCCGGCGCCAGTTCCACCGGCCGCGGGGTGAGGTCGCGCACGCGGTCGCTGAAGTCGCCATATTCGGGTTCGTCGGGCACCTCGCCGTGGAACTTGCCGAAGGGCGCGTCGGAGAGCGAATAGCCGTCGATCCATTCGATGGGCGTGCCAGCCAGCCCCAGGAGGCTCTGGTAACGCGCATACGAAAGACGCGTCATGGTTTCCCAGCGGTCCGCCAGGGCCGGCGCATGCGCGGCATCGCAGATGCGTGAGTCGGGCGTCCACAGGCCGGAGGCCCGCATCGAGAACACGTCGGGCGGCAGCGCCTTGGCATAAATGCGTACCTGCAGCCCCGCGCGCTGCGCCAGCAGGGCGGTGGTGAGGCCAATGGCACCGCAGCCGATCACGCCCAGCTCGCGCGCCCCGGTACCCTGCACCATCTGCAGCGCCAGCGCGCCCGAGCCCCACGACAGCGACCAGCCGCTGCCGCCGTGGCCGTAGTTGTGAACCACGATCTTGTTGCCGCGCTTTTCCAGCTCGATGCGCGGGCCGGCGGCGCGGAACGGGCGCGTGCACACGTACACGCCGGTGATGCGGTCGACCGAGGCACGGATCGGGGCCAGCGACGCGCTGCGGGATCTGGGGACCGGCGCCACCGGCTGCGAGGCACAGGCAGCGAGCCCGGCGGTCGACGCGACGGCGAGGGTGGCGCCAGCTTGGCGAAGGAACTGGCGTCGTTGCATGGGGTGGCTGTCCGGTGGTGTCACGTGGATGCGTCCTGCGTGTCACTCCGGCCCGCGCCGGGATGACAGGCGTGAGGGCATGTGGCAGAAGCCGAAGGGCCTCAGCCCTTCTTGAGGAAGCCGCCGAGTGCGAGCACGGCGCCTACCACCAGGGCGGCAATGCCGGCCCACTGCGGGATGGCCTTGTCGTGGGTGGCGGTGATCTTGGCCGAACCGATCTGCACCAGCGTGTCGGTGGTCTGGTAGCTGCCGTGGCCAAGCAACGCCCATACGCCGGCGGCCAGCAGGAGTAGGCCGAGGATGATCAGCACTGCACGCATGGGAAGCTCCCTGGAATCGAAGACACGATCATAGGAGCGATGGCGGCATGGGAAAAGTCGACGGCGGCGCCAGTACTGCACGTCCGCCGTCGAGGGGGGAAGCGTTAATCGATGCGCGCGTACAACGCACCGTGGCCAGGAAGGCTCAGCCTGCCATCGGCGAACGTGCCCTGGGCGAGGCCGTGCCCGTTGACAGGCGTCGCGCCAGCGATGCCGTCGAGCGGTAGTTCGACCGGCTGCGCCGACAGGTTGAAGGCGGCCAACACGGTTTCATCGCCATGCCGGCGGGTGAAGGCCAGCACCGGTTCGGGCGTATCGAGGAAGCGGATGTCGCCCAGGCGCAGTGCCGGCTGCGTCCGACGCCACGCCATGAAGGCGCGGAAGCGGTGCAGCGCTGAGCCGGGCTCGGACTCCTGCAGGGACACCGCCAGCGCGCGGTGCTCGGCGGGCACCGGCAGCCAGGGCTCGCCGACGCTGAAGCCCGCGTTGATGCCGTTGTTCCACGGCATCGGCGTGCGGCAGCCGTCGCGGCCCTTGAAGGTCGGCCAGAAGGTGATGCCGTAGGGATCCTGCAGCGCCTCGAACGGCACCTCGGCCTCCGTCAGGCCCAGTTCCTCACCCTGGTACACGCACACCGAGCCGCGCAGCGAGCAGACCATGGCACTCAGCAGGTTGGCCAGCTGAGGGGAGGCATCGCCGTTGCCCCAGCGGGTGAGCACGCGGGCCACGTCGTGGTTGGAGATGGCCCAGCACGGCCAGCCTTCGAGCATCTGCGCTTCGAGGTTCTGCACCGTGCTGCGGATGTAGGCCGCACTGAAGTCGTCGGTGAGCAGCTCGAAGCTGTAGCCCATGTGCAGGCGGCCGTCGCGGGTGTACTCGGCGGTGGTGGCCAGCGAGTCTTCCGACGAGATCTCGCCGATCGCCGCCACCTGGTGGTACTGGTCCATCAGCGCGCGCAGGTCCTCGAGGAACGCGATGTTCTCCGGGCGCGTGTTGTTGTAGTAGTGGTACTGGAAGGCGTACGGGTTGTCCGGGCTGAAGCCGCGGCCCACGCGCTTGTCTTCCGGCTTGGGCGGGTTGTCGCGCAGCTGCTGGTCGTGGAAGCAGAAGTTGATCGCGTCCAGGCGCAGGCCGTCCACGCCCTTGTCCAGCCAGAACTTCACCTCGTCCAGCACCGCGCGGCGCACGTCCGGGTTGTGGTAGTTGAGGTCGGGCTGCGAGGTCAGGAAGTTGTGCAGGTAGTACTGGCCGCGGCGCGGTTCCCACTGCCAGGCGCAGCCGCCGAACAGCGACAGCCAGTTGTTGGGAGGCGTGCCGTCTTCACGCGCGTCGGCCCAGACGTACCAGTCTGCCTTGGGGTTGTCGCGACTCTCGCGGCTCTGGCGGAACCAGGCGTGCTCCACCGAGGTATGGCTGAGCACCTGGTCGATCATCACCTTCAGGCCCAGCGAGTGCGCCTTGGCCAGCAGGTGATCGAAATCGTCGTTGTTGCCGAACAGCGGATCGACTTCGCGGTAGTCGGCGATGTCGTAGCCGAAGTCGGCCATCGGCGAGCGGAAGAACGGAGAAATCCAGATCGCATCCACGCCGAGACTGGCCACGTAGTCGAGCCTGTCGATGATGCCCGGCAGGTCACCCACGCCGTCGCCGTCGGTGTCCATGAAGCTGCGTGGATAAATCTGGTAGGTGACGGCTCCGCGCCACCACGGTGCTTCACTCATGTCGCATGTCCCGTTTCCGCCCAATGCGCGCATGCCCGGAACCCCGGGTCCGAGCGAAGCGCGGGGGGCAGCTTAAAGGCAGAGCGCGAAGCTGACGCTTTGACTGCATACGTATTCAAAAAACCGCGATATTGCGACGCAGCATGCGTAGTGGCGGGGCGCTTCCTGCATGCACCGCAGGCGCATGCAGGCGCGGGAAAAGCGCGCCAATACGCGCATTGCCATGACAGGCGGGTGATGCGCAACGCGGGGAAACAGCAGCGGATTGCACCGGGAGCCATTAGAATTTTGTCAAAGGTGCACAAAAAAACGCGGTCATGAATACGTATGCATAGACCTGTTCGCCTTTTGGCGCAGCCCTACCATGGCCGCCACGCGACGGGGCCCTCCGAGCCATCGGCATGCACTGGCGCGTAGCCCGCAGCAGTCTGTGGGGACTGCTGCGGCAACTACAAGACCAAAGATGAAGTGCAAACCCGTGGGAGGGGAAGACGGTGATACTGAAACGTAATGTGCTGGCCCTGGCGCTGGCTTCCGGCCTTTGCTTGACCGCCGGCATTCACGCGACGCCGGCTGATACGGGCGCGAACGCAGGCAGCACGGCAGCCGGCAACAACGCGACCAACGACCAGACGACGCCTGCCTCGACGCAGCAGAACGCCCAGGGCGCCAACAAGGACGACAAGTCCGCGCAGAACGGCGATCAGGGCAAGCAGACGCAGGACCAGCAGCTGGCCAAGAGCCTGTCCACCATCACGGTGACCGGCTACAACCAGAGCATGGAAAAGTCGATCGACTACCAGCGCTACGCCGATACGATCCAGAATGTCATCACTTCCGCCGACATCGGCGGCCTGCCGGATCAGTCGATCGCCGATGCGCTGACGCGCCTGCCGGGCGTGTCGGCCGAGCGCATCGCCGGCCAGGCGTCGCAGATCAATATCCGCGGCCTCTCGGGCAACTTCATCCAGACCACGCTGGACGGGCGCGAACAGCCGTCCACCAGCGGCAGCAACTACATCCAGTTCGACCAGTACCCGTCCGAGCTGATCAACATGGCCACGGTGTACAAGTCCTCGCAGGCTTCGCTGGTCACCGGCGGCGTGGGCGGCACCATCGCGATGGAGACGGCCAACCCGCTGGATGCGCCGAAGGACCAGAACCTCAACATCGACGCGCGCGGCAGCTACGACGGCCAGGCGCACGACGTGAGTGGCGCCAACGCGCTGGGCTACCGCCTGAGCGCGGCCTACCAGGGCAAGTTCCTCGACAACACCCTGGGCATCGGCCTGGGCGTGGCGCAGATGTACCAGCCGCACGTGTCCGAGCAGTTCGTGGGCGAGGCGTCCGACGGTTCGGTCTACAAGATCAACTCCTCGGCCAACTCCCCGTCGGGCTACCTGCCCGAAGGCGTGCAGCTGCAGCAGAACGGCGGTGAGGAGCGTCGCACCGGCGAGATCGCCACCATCGTGTGGAAGCCCACCGACGAACTGCAGATCACCGGCGACGGCTTCTTCTCCAAGTTCAAGGACGAGTCGTTCGGCTACGGCTTCCGCTCGCAGAACTTCTACGGCAACAACACCCAGATCACCGATCCGATGTGGAGCTCGCTGGGTACGCTGATCGGCGGCACCGTGGCGAGCAATCCGACCACCGGCACCGATCCGCGCACCGGCAACCCGTACGGCAACCAGTTCTCCAACGAGACCACTGCCGACAACTACACCACCACCACCAACGTGTTCTCCGGTGGCATCAACCTGAAGTGGAACCACGGCAACTGGCACATCGACTCGGACATCTCGCTGTCGCGCGCCTCCAGCAACGAGATCAACGTCGACACCACGGCTGACCCGTACACCGGCCTGGGCACGTCCAATCCGCAGCTGATGTCGCAGTCGATGAGCTACCAGCTGCGCGGTACCAACGTGGGCCAGGTGAGCTTCGCCAACCCGGGCATCTACACCAACCTCAACGACATGGCGTTGTCGCGTTACGGTGTGTACCCGTACATCTACCACGACAAGATGAAGGCCTTCCGCACCAGCGTGAAGTACGACCTGCCCAACAGCTCCTGGCTGTCGGCGGTCGAAGCCGGCATCTACATGAACAACCACTACTACAACGCCGACCGCGAGGCGTATGTGTATGGTTCGGAGTGGAACACCTCGCCGGTCGCGGGCGAGCTGCCGCTGTCCATTCCTGCCGGTGACGCGAAGGTGACCTGCTGGAAGGGCAAGTTCTCCGGCATGCCCTGTTTCCTCACCCTCAATGGCCCGGCGATCCTTGCCGCGCACGGCATCACTGCCAACCCGGTGAAGGACATCAACGCCAACAGCTGGACCTACATCCAGAGCGGCGAGGTCAACGAGAAGACCCGTGACCTGTTCCTGCAGGGCGACATCGACGACGAGGATGTGTTCGGCCACGCGCTGACCGGCAACTTCGGTATCCGCGTATCGCACCAGTCGCAGTACAGCTACGGCCTGCAGCAGGTGGGCAACAACGCGGGCATCGCCATCACCGATGGCAACGGTTATACCAGCTACGACTACGCGCCGCTGACCGTCGGCAAGACCTACACCGACTATCTGCCGTCGCTGAACCTGATCTATCACCTCACCGAGAACGACCAGCTGCGCTTCTCGGCCGCCAAGGTGCTGTCGCGTCCGCCGATCGACAAGATGCTGGCGGGTTCGGGTTCGTGGGTGTCCAACGGCCCGGGTGCCGGTGCACAGTACAACGTCTGGGGCGGCACCAGCCCGCTGCTCGATCCGCTGCGCGCCACGCAGTATGACCTGGGTTACGAGCACTACTTCGACGATTCGTCGGGCGCGGTCACCGCGGGTGTGTTCTTCAAGGACGTGAAGTCGTTCATCCAGGACGTCACCTACAACAACTTCGACTTCGCCGCGGCCGGCATCACCGTGCCGACCAACCCGGCCACCGGCCAGCCGTACCTCAACGGCGAGTACCAGACGGCCTACAACGCCAAGGGCGGCCTGGTGCGCGGCCTGGAGCTGTCCGGCTCGAAGACCAACTTCCTGCCCGGCATCTGGTCTGGACTGGGCGTGCAGGCGAACTTCGCGCTGACCTCCAGCACCGTGCGCAACCCGACCAACCTGGGTGGCCCGACCACCTACGTCGGCCTGCCGGGCTTGTCCAAGCGCGTGGCCAGCGCGGCGGTGTTCTACGACTACGGCCCGTTCTCGGCGCGTCTGTCGGGCAACTACCGCTCGTCGTTCCTGTCCGATACGCAGATCGCGGTGGACAACCAGCTGGTGACCTTCGCGGCGGAGACGGTGTACGACTTCCAGGCCTCGTATGACATCACCAAGCAGCTGAGCGTGGTCTACCAGATGCTCAACCTGACCAACCAGCCGACCCGGACCTACTTCGGCGGCAATTCCCAGCAGACCGGCACGATCCAGTACTTCGGTCGTACCAGTTACCTGGGCCTGAACCTCAAGCTGTAAGCCACGATCGTGCCGGCGCCCCGCAAGGAGCGCCGGCACGATGCTTTTGGGCGTCCGCATGTCGCGGATGCCGGCATCTCCCGCGAGGCCAGGCGTGGCGGCCACCTGCCCCGGCGAAGCCCGTGCCTGGTGTACCGTTCCAGCGAAGGCCAGCGGCCAACGAATGGAGCAAGGCATGTCGCGGAATCCCCTGTTGAAACCCCTCGCAGTCCTGCTGTCTCTGGCACTCGGCGCCGGTGCGGCGACCCCCTCGATGGCACGGGCCGACGATGCGATGGCGCCTGCCGCGGCGAGCCAGGGTGACTCGGGCGTCTACTACGAGATCTTCGTGCGCGCCTGGTACGACACCAACGGCGACGGCATCGGCGACCTCAACGGCGTCACTGCCAAGCTCGACTACCTCAAGTCGCTGGGGATCAGCGGCATCTGGCTGATGCCGATCAACAGCTCACCCAGCTACCACGGCTACGACATCACCGATTACTACGGCATCAACCCGCAGTACGGCTCGGTGGCCGACCTGCAGCACCTGGTCGACGAAGCACACAAGCGCGGCATCGCGGTCACCATGGACATGGTGATCAACCACACCAGCAACGAGCATCCGTGGTTCCTCGACGCGCAGAAGACCGGCCAGGCGCATCGCGACTGGTACAGCTGGACCGACCGCAAGCCCGACCTCAAGGCGCAGAGCGCCACTGACACGCCGATCTGGCACCAGGGCGGCGAAGGCTGGTACATCGGCGTGTTCGGCGGCCACATGCCCGACCTCAACTACGACAACCCGGCCGTGCGCGCCGAGATGATCAAGGTCGGCCAGTTCTGGCTGGGCAAGGGCGTGGATGGCTTCCGGCTGGACGCGGCCAAGCACATCTACGTCAACTTCAAGTCCGATGAGCACGACCCCAAGGCGCTGGCCAGCAACGTGGCCTGGTGGAGCGAGTACCACGATGCGCTGGCCAAGGTGAACCCCAAGGTGACCCTGGTCGGCGAGGTGAGCGCCAAGTCGCCGAAGGAACTGGCGCCGTACCTCAAGCCGCTGGGCTCCATCTTCGACTTCCCGCTGGCCGAACAGCTCATCGTCAGCGCCAAGGGCGAGAACGCCGATGCGCTCGGCAAGCTGCTCACGGCCACCTACGAGGCGTACAAGGTCGCGGGGGACACGCCTCATATCGATTCCACCTTCCTGTCCAACCACGACCAGGAACGCGTGATGAGCCGGCTCAACGGCAACCTGGACCACATGCGCGTGGCCGCGGCGATGCTGCTGACCCTGCCGGGGCGTCCGTACATCTACTACGGCGAAGAGCTGGGCATGGAGGGCAGGAAGCCCGACGAGAACCTGCGCGAGCCGATGCGCTGGCAGCGCGAGGCGAGCACGGGCGAGTCGCGCTGGAAGCCTTCCAGCGTGAACCAGGGCCAGGCCGTCTCGGTGCAGGCCGAGCAGGATGATCCGAACTCGCTGCTCAACAGCTACCGCACGCTGATCCGCTGGCGCGCGCAGAACAGTGCGCTGCGTGATGGCACGCTGGAGGTAGTCCATACCGGCAACCCGCATCTGCTCGCGTTCTGGCGCGACGACGGCAAGCAGCGCGTGCTGGTGGTGCACAACCTCTCGGGCAAGCCGGCCAGTTGGAAGCCGGCCGCCAAGCCGTTGCCGGCCGGCGCGGCGGTGCTGTTGAAGACCCAGGACGGTGCCACGCTCGCCAATGGCCGCCTCTCGCTGCCTGCCTATGGCTCGGTGGTGGTGCAGTGATGCGCGCCCGCGCGCTGGCGCTGGCCCTGCTGGCGGCGATGACTGCCACACCGGTTACGGTGGCGGCGGTGGATGCCTCGATCGATCGCATGGAACTGGCCGTGCCGCATGGCACGCTTGAACTGCGGCTGCTGGCGCCAGGCATCGTGCAGCTTCGCGCGCAGGGCGTGCGCGAACCGGCGACGCCGGTGCTCGATCCGCAGGCTCATTTCGACCCGGTGCCGGTACAGCGCGAGCAGCAGGGCGACGAGCAGGTGCTGCGCTCGCCCCAGCTCACCCTGCGCTGGAACCCGCGCCGGGCCGAATTGCGCATGGAGGATCCCTCCGGCCGCCTGCTGCTCAGCGCCGACCTGTCGCATGCACTGGACGGCCGCTGGAAGCTGAGCCATGCGCGCGGTGAGCCGCAGTACGGCATCGGCGGCCTGAACGCGTTCGACGCGCAGGCCGGTGACCTGCTGCGCAACGGCAAGCAGCTGGCCACCGCGGGCAAGCAGGGCCATGCCGGCGCGCCGCTGGTATGGAGCACGGCCGGATACGGCGTGCTGGCCGATGCGGAGCCCGCGCGTTTCGATCTTGGCGACGCCAGCATCGCCATCAGCGCGAAGCCACAGCCCGTGCACACGGTTTACCTGCTGGCGGGCAAGCCGGCCGAGCTGTTCGGCCAGGTGCGCCAGCTCAGCGGCGCCGCGCCGATGTTCCCCAAGTGGGCGATGGGTTTCACCAACAGCCAGTGGGGCATCGACGAGAACGAGGCCAAGGCGCTGGTGGACACCTACCGCGCCAAGCACATCCCCATCGACAACTTCACCTTCGACTTCGACTGGAAGGCGTGGGGCGAGGACATGGGCGAGTTCCGCTGGAACACCGACAAGTTCCCCGATGGTCCGGACGGCAAGCTCAAGCAGTGGATGGACCAGCGCGGCATGCACATGACCGGCATCATGAAGCCGCGCGTGCACGTGGACACGGTCGAAGGCCGCGAGGCCACCGCGCGCGGCTACTGGCTGGCGCAATCGAAGCAGGCGCCGGACTATTTCTCGCACAAGCCCGTGCGCGACGTGGATTTCGACAAGCCGGAAGTGCGCGACTGGTTCTTCAACGATGCGCTGAGGCAATCGTTCGACACCGGCATCGTGGGCTGGTGGAACGACGAGGCGGACGACAGCGGCGTCGACACCCAGTTCCTCAACATGCAGCGCGCCATGTACGACGGCCAGCGCGCGCACAGCGACCAGCGCGTGTGGTCGATCAACCGCAACTTCTACCTGGGTTCGCAGCGCTACGCCTATGGCGTGTGGTCCGGTGACATCCAGAGCGGCTTTGCCAGCATGGCCGCCCAGCGCCAGCGCATGCTGGCGGCGTTCGACGTGGGTGCGATGCACTGGGGCATGGACGGCGGCGGCTTCAAGTCGCCGCGCCCCAGCGACGAGAACTATGCGCGGTGGATCCAGTTCGGCGCCTTCACCCCGGTGTTCCGCGTGCACGGCGACTTCGGCCAGAAGCGGCAGCCGTGGGTGTACGGACCGGTTGCGGAGAAGGCTGCCACCGAGGCGATCCGCCTGCGCTATGCGCTGATCCCGTACATCTATTCGTACGAGTACCAGAACCACGTGCAGGGCGTGGGCCTGGTGCGTCCGCTGCAGTTCGCCTATCCCGACGACCCGAGCCAGCGCAATCGTATCGATGCGTGGATGTTCGGCGAGTACCTGCTGGTGTCGCCGGTGGTGGAGCAGGGGCAGACCTCCAAGTCGCTGCAGCTCCCTGCGGGCCGCTGGATCGGCTGGTTCGATGGCAAGGCCTACGACGGCGGCCGCGAGATCACGCTGCCGGTGGATGCCAGCCAGTGGAGCGACATCCCGCTGTTCATCCGCGAAGGCGCGATCATTCCGCAGCAGCCCGTGCTCGACTACGTGGGGCAGCAGCCGGTGGGCACGCTGGACGTGCTGGTATTCCCCTCGGCGCTGGAGACCGGCTTCGACGTCTACGACGACGACGGCGATACCTACGGTTACGAGAAGGGTGCCTACTTCCTGCAGCATCTGGCGGTACGCCGCGACGGCGACGCGGTGAGCTTCCGCAGCACCGCCGCCACGGGTAGTTTTGCGCCCGCACTGCACGACTATCTCGTGGCCATCCATGGCGGCGTGGCGCGTGCGGCCAGCAACGGCGGCCAGGCGTTGCCGCTGCTGGACAGCGTGGAAGCGCTGCGCGCATCGCCCGGTGAAGGCTGGGCAAGGGGCAAGGATCGTTTTGGCGAGGTGACCTACGTGAAGCTGCAGGCCGGCAAGGCGCATGACGTGAAGCTCGATACCAGCGCGGGGCAGCCCTGATGGCGCGCCGCACGCACCGGCGCCTTGCGCTTGCGCTGGCGGGAATCCTGCTGGCCGGTACCAGCCATGCGCAGGTGCTGGATGCGCACGGTGCCGTGGACTGGCAAGGCCGGCTGGCCAGCATGACGGCCGCGCCGGATGGCGGCTTCATGCTGCATGCGCCCAAGGGCGACCGCCGCATCGGCGCGCAGAAGCTCGCCGTGCATACCGCCAGCCCGCTGTTCGACGGCCTGTTCGCGATGGCCCAGGACGACCTGCGCCAGGATTCGGTGAGCGCGATCCAGGACAACGCCTTCGATCACGGCAAGCCGATTCCCTGCGAGTGCTTCAGCACCGGCGAGAAGTGGCCGTACGTGTGGACGCGCGACCTCTCCTATTCGGTGGATCTGTCGCTGTGGCGGCTGGATCCGGCGCGCGCGCGGCAGTCGTTGCGTTTCAAGTTGTCCGACGTGCGCGAGCCGTCGGCCCCGCAAGGCCTGTACGTGCTGCAGGACACCGGCTCGGGCGGCAGCTGGCCGATCAGCACCGACCGCGTGGTGTGGTTCCTCGGTGCGCGGCACCTGCTGGACGATCCGCATTTTGGCGACGAGACCTGGCGTGCCCTGAAGGACACGCTGGCGCAGGACCGGCTCTACGTGTTCGACGCGACGCTGGGCCTCTACCGGGGCGAAACCTCGTTCCTGGACTGGCGCGAGCAGAGCTATCCGGCGTGGACCGCCAAGGACGTGCGTTTCATCGGCGAGTCGTTCGCGCTGTCCACCAACGTGCTGCACTACCAGGCCCTGCAACTGGCGGCCCGGCTCGCTGCCCAACGGCATGACGCCGCCGCACACGAATACCAGGCGCAGGCCGAGGCGCTGGCGCAAGCCATCAATGCCCGCTTCTGGCGTGAAGATCGCGGCATGTACATGAGCTACATCGGCCCCGGCGCGATGCCGGTGGACAGTTATGACCTGCTGGGCATTGCGTTGGCGATCACCAGCGGCGTTGCCGCCCCGGCCAAGGCGAGGCTGGCGCTCGCCAACTATCCGACCTGGCCGGCCGGCAGCCCGGTGATCTGGCCCGAGCGCAAGGACCAGCCGGTCTATCACAACCGCGCCATCTGGCCGTTCGTCAGTGCCTATGCGCTGCGGGCCGCGCGTAGCGTCAACGATGCGCCACGCATCGCGCACGAAATGGATTCGCTGGTGCGCGGCGCCTCGCTCGCGGCCTCCGACATGGAGAACTACGAGCTGCTCTCGCAGGCGGTCCATGTGGACGAGGGCGCGCTGAGCGGCCCGGTGGTGAATTCGCCGCGCCAGCTCTGGTCGGTGGCCGGTTACCTCGACATGGTGATGGGCGGGGTGTTCGGCCTGGGCGATGACGGCCGCATCGATCCCAAGCTGCCGGTGGCCTGGGCAACGCCGTTGTTCGGCAACGGCCAGCGCATCACGCTGGATCTGGCCGGGCAGCGCATTGTGCTGCAGCGTCCCGCCCGCCTCGATGGCGACCTGCTGGTGAGCGACACCCAGCAGCGCGAAGGCGATACCACCGTAGTCACCTTGAAGGCGATCCGTTCCGGCGCGCCGGCCTTGCGTACCGACGCGCCGCTGTATGCGCCGGCGATGCCCGGGGCGCCCGCGGTGACCGATGCCGGCAGCCATTGGGACGTGAGCTTCGATGCGCCAGGCATGCTGTATCTCGATGGCCAACGCGTGGGCCCGATCGACGGCCATCTGGCCGTGGCCAAGGGCGACACCCTGCAGTGCTTCCAGCTCACCCGGCGCGATGCCCGCGGGCTGGAGTCGCTGCCCAGCGCGGCTACCTGCAAGGGTTCGCCGGCACGCATGGCCGGAGCGGGGCCGTGGACGTGGCGCGCGACGGCGAGTGGTCGTTTCATCGCCGCCTTCGACTATGCCAATGACCACGGTCCGATCAACACCGGCGTGACGGCCGCGGTGAAGATGCTGGAAATCCACTGCGACGGCGTGCCGGTGCAGGGCGTGCCGGTGGTGATGCCGCACAGCCTGGGCGTGCAGCGTTCGACCTCGGCGGCCTTCGATGCGCCGGCCGGTGCGTCGTGCCGCTTCGACCTCGCCCAGGGCTTCAACATGAGCTATCTCAGCCACAACGCGCACTACACCAGTGCCCAGGGCGGCGCGGATGGTCCGGTCAACGATGCAGCGGTAAGCGCCTTGCTGGTGGCACCGGCAGGCAAGGGCAAGCCATGAGCCGCAAACCCGAACTGTCGTTCTGGCAGATCTGGAACATGTGCTTTGGGTTCCTCGGCATCCAGTTCGGCTTTGCCCTGCAGAACGCC
Organism: Dyella sp. C9; assembly: GCF_003332825.1. Classification (GTDB taxonomy): domain Bacteria; phylum Pseudomonadota; class Gammaproteobacteria; order Xanthomonadales; family Rhodanobacteraceae; genus Dyella. Next base: position 265,651 of record NZ_QIRF01000004.1, read on the forward strand.
AACGTCAGCCGCATCTTCCAGACCCTCGGCGCCGACGTGGGCGACATTCCCGCGTTGTGGATCGCCGCGCCGTTCACCGGGCTGATCGTGCAGCCGATCATCGGCTACCTGTCCGACCGCACCTGGGGTCGCCTGGGGCGGCGCCGGCCGTACTTCCTGATCGGCGCGGTGCTCACCACGCTGGCCCTGCTGTGCATGCCCAACTCGCCGGCGTTGTGGGTGGCGGCGGGACTGCTGTGGGTGATGGATGCCTCCATCAACATTTCGATGGAGCCATTCCGGGCCTTCGTCGGCGACCAGCTGCCGCCACGCCAACGGCCCACGGGCTATGCCATGCAGAGCTTCTTCATCGGCGTGGGTTCGGTGGTGGCATCGCTGTTGCCCTGGCTGCTGGCCAAGCTGGGCGTGAGCAACGTGGCGGCCGAGGGTGCCATTCCCGATACCGTGCGCTACGCGTTCTACCTGGGCGGCGCGGTGCTGCTGCTGGCGGTGCTGTGGACGGTGTTCAGCACGCGCGAGTACCCGCCGGAACAGCTCGAGGCCTTTGCCGACAGCGCGCCCGAGTCAGGCTGGATCGACGCCAGGCCGGCGTGGCGGGTCGGCGTGCTGTTGCTGGTGGCCGGGGCCTTGCTGCTGCTGGCGATCCACCACTATGCGCTGGAGAAGGAACTCTACCTGCTCGCTGGCGGCCTGCTGGTGTTCGGCGCGCTGTTCGGCTGGCTGTCCGCCACGCGCAGCGTCGGCATGCTGCGCGAAGTGATGGCCGACCTGTACGGCATGCCCACGCCCATGCGTCGGCTGGCGGTGGTGCAGTTCTTCTCGTGGTTCGCGCTGTTCGCGCTGTGGATCTACACCACCGCCGCGGTGACCTCGGTGCATTACGGCACCACCGATACCCATTCGGCCGCCTATAACGAAGGCGCCAACTGGGTGGGCGTGTTGTTCGCGGCCTACAACGGTTTCGCCGCGGTTGCCGCCATCGTGATTCCCTGGATGGTGCGGCGCTGGGGCCTGCGCGTGAGCCACCTGGTGAACCTGTGGCTGGGCGGCGCGGGCCTGCTTTCGCTGTTGGTGATCCGCGACCCGCATTGGCTGCTGCTGTCGATGGTGGGCATCGGTTTTGCCTGGGCGTCCATCCTGTCGCTGCCTTATGCGCTGCTGTCGGACAACCTGCCGGTGGCGAAGATGGGCGTGTACATGGGCATCTTCAATTTCTTCATCGTGATCCCGCAGCTGCTGGCCGCCAGCGTGCTGGGCGTGCTGCTCCGGCTGTTCTTCCACGGCCAGCCGATCTGGGCACTGGCCATGGGCGGTGCCTGCCTGGTCGTGGCAGGGCTATGCACGCTGCGCGTGGCCGAGCCTTCGACGGCGTAGGCGCGCCCCCCGCGCGCCCCGCACTTTAGCGGGGGCGCTGGCTGGAGCGGCGCACGATCAGTCGGGCCGGGAGCATGGTGCTCTCGGCGGGCTCGCCGCGGATCAGCCGCAACAGATTGTCGACCAGGATCTCGCCGGCCAGGCTGGTGTCCTGCAGCACGGTGGTCAGCGGCGGATTGACGAAGCTGGCCATGGGGATGTCGTCGAAGCCGGCCAGCGCCACGTCGTCGGGCACCTTCAGGCCGTGATCGTCCAGCGCCCGCATGGCGCCGATCGCGATCAGGTCGCTGGCGGCGAACACGCCATCAAAGCTCACGCCGCGCGCAAGCAGTGATTCCAGCGCGTCGTAGCCTGATCGTTCGGTGCTTTCGGCGTTCACCTGCAGCAGGGGCTCCGCCTCGTGCCCTGCCTCGCCGAGTGCCTGCACGTGGCCGCGGTAGCGGTCGAAGAACTCCGGGTAGTGGCTGGAGGCGTCGCCGAGGAAGGCGATGCGCCTGCAGCCCTGTTCGAGCAGGTGCGCGGTCACCGCGTGGCCGCCGCTGATGTTGTCGCACCCCACCGAGACGTCCGGCTGATCCGGCAGCACCGCACCCCAGCGCACGCATCGCGTGCCCTGGTCGACCAGCTTCTTCAGCTTGTCGCGGATCGCCAGATAGTCGCCGTAGCCGAGCAGGATGATGCCGTCGGCCTTCTTGCTGTCTGCGTAGTCGGCATGCCAGTCGCGCGAGAACTGCTGGAACGAGATCAGCAGGTCGTAGCCGCGCTGCGCGCTGGCGCGGGTGATCGAGCCCAGCATGGACAGGAAGAACGGGTTGATGTGCGACTCGTCGGCCGTGGGGTCCTCGAACAGCAGCAGCGCCAGCGTGCCGGTGTGCCGGGCGCGCAGGCTGGAGGCGTTCTTGTCGACCTTGTAGTTGAGCTCCTCGACCGCGGCCTGGATGCGTCGCCGGGTCTCCTCGTTGACCAGCGGACTGCCGCGCAGGGCGCGCGACACCGTGGACTGGGAGACCCCGGCCAGGGGGGCAATATCGAACGAGGTGACCTTTCCCTTCATCTGCACGCGACCACGACCCCCTGAGACGATTCCGGCCGCGCTCCCTGTGGCCCGAATGGATGGCGCAAATCCTAACGATTTGTTCGTTCGCTGTCCTTTCGCCGCGACAACTGGTTCAGGGGCAAAAAAAGCCCCGAGGATTAGGGGGGAATCCTCGGGGCCGGGGTGGCAGCGAAGCCCAGGGGAGAGGTTCGCTGGCCGGTTGGCTCATCCAGGGAGGTGGTGAGCCGATGGATGCCGTTGCGCGCATCCGATAATTGAGAACGCACGACGCGGCAAAAGTTGCACACGAAAACGCGATTTTGGTTAGCGGATATTCATTTCACGGAAATCAAATGTTTCCGTGGGGCCGGTCCCGGAAGGCCATGTTGAACCTATGTAGGAGCGCACCCTGTGCGCGACCCGTCCCCTGCCCCGTCGCGCACAGGGTGCGCGCCTACAGGAGGGGCGGAGGCTCAGTGCGCCTCGTCCCAGTTCGCCCCCCCGCCCGCCTCGACCAGCAGGGGCACCGACAGCGTCGCCGCCCCGGACATGCGCTCGATGACGCCGGCGCGCACCTCATCCACCACGTCCTGGCGGACCTCGAACACCAGTTCGTCGTGCACCTGCATCAGCATGTGGGCGTCGTCGTTGCGCTGGCCCAGCCAGTGGTGCACCGAAATCATGGCGCGCTTGATGATGTCCGCCGCGGTGCCCTGCATCGGCGCGTTGACCGCGGCGCGCTCGGCGCCGGCGCGCAGGGCCTGGTTGCGGGAGCTGAGGTTTTCCAGGTACAGCCGGCGGCCGAACAGGGTCTCCACGTAGCCGTCACGATGGGCCTGCTGGCGCGTGGCCTCCATGAAGGCGTGCACGCCGGGATAACGCGCGAAGTAGCGCGCCATGTAGTCGCTGGCTTCGCCACGGTCGACGCCGAGCTGGCGGGACAGGCCGAACGCGCTCATGCCGTACATCAGGCCAAAGTTGATCGCTTTGGCGGCGCGGCGCTGGTTGGCCGACACCTCCTCCGGCTTGAGGCCGAATACCTCGGCGGCGGTGGCGCGATGCACGTCGCCGCCTTCGTGGAAGGCCTTGAGCAGGCCTTCGTCGCCCGAGAGGTGGGCCATGATGCGCAGCTCGATCTGCGAATAGTCGGCGGCGAGCACCACCCAGCCCTTGGGCGCCACGAAGGCCTGGCGGATGCGCCGGCCCTCCTCGGTGCGCACCGGGATGTTCTGCAGGTTGGGATCGGACGACGAGATGCGCCCGGTGGCCACCGCGCCCTGGTGATAGCTGGTGTGCACGCGGCCGGTGCGCGGGTTGACCATCTCGGCCAGCTTGTCGGTGTAGGTCGAGCGCAGCTTGGCCAGGCCACGGTAGTCGAGGATCAGCCGCGGCAGCGGGTGGTCGTCGGCGATGGCTTCCAGCGCCTCCTCGTTGGTGGAGGGCTGGCCGGTGGGCGTCTTGAGCTTGGCCGGCAGGCCGAGCTCATCGAACAGGATCGCCTGCAACTGCTTGGGCGAGTCCAGGTTGAACTCGCGCCCGGCGCCTTTCCAGGCCTCCTGCTGCAGCTCCAGCATGCGCTTGCCCAGCTGCTGGCTCTGCATGCGCAGTTCGCCAACGTCGATCAGCACGCCGCGCTGTTCCATCGAGGCCAGCACCGGAATCAGCGGGATCTCGATGTTCTCGTAGACCGAACGCAGCTTCGGCTCGATCTCCAGCTTCGGCCACAGCGCGTGGTGCAGGCGCAGGGTGATGTCGGCGTCCTCGGCGGCGTAGCGGCAGGCGGTATCCAGGTCCACCTGCGAGAACGGGATCTGCTTGGCGCCCTTGCCGGCGACCTGCTCGTACTTGATGGTGTCCACGTCCAGGTATTTCCTGGCCAGCGAATCCATGTCGTGGCGCGTGGCGGTGGCGTTCCACACGTAGGATTCCAGCATGGAGTCGTGCTTGAGACCGCGCAGCGCGATGCCGTAGTGCGACAGGATGTTGATGTCATACTTGGCATGCTGGCCCATCTTGGGGCGGTCGGGGTCCTCGAAGAACGGCTTGAGCGCCGCCAGCACGTGCTCGCGCGACAGCTGTGCGGGCGCGCCGGGATAGTCGTGCGCCAGCGGCACGTAGCAGGCATGGCCTGGTTCCACCGACAGGCTCAGGCCCACGATGTCGGCCTGCATGCTGTCGATCGAAGTGGTCTCCGTATCGAACGAGACCAGTGGCGCCGTGGCGACCTTCGCCAGCCAGCCGTCGAACTGCGCCTGGGTGGTGACCAGCTCGTACTGGCCCGGCATGTTCAGCACGGGTGGCTCTGCCTGTAGGAGCGCACCCTGTGCGCGACCGGCTTCGGCTTTATCGCCGACACTGTTCGCGGTGTCCTGTTCGCGCACAGGCTGCGCTCCTGCAGGGGATACGGCGGCGTCCAGCTCCTTCAGCGCCTGCTTGAACTCGTAGCGCGTGTACAGCTCGCGCAGCTGGTCGACATGGCGCTCATGCAGGGTGAGCGCGCTTACCGGCTGCTCCAGCGCCACGTCGGTCTTGATCGTCACCAGCTGGCGCGACAACGGCAGCTGCGGCAGCGTCGCGCGCAGGCTCTCGCCGATCTTGCCGCCGACCTTGTCGGCGTTGGCCATCAGGTTGTCCAGCGTGCCGTACTCGGCCAGCCACTTGGCCGCGGTCTTGGGGCCGCACTTGGGCACGCCTGGCACGTTGTCCACGCTGTCGCCGGTCAGCGTGAGGTAGTCGACGATCTGCGTCGGCTCCACGCCGAACTTCTCCACCACGCCGGCGCTGTCGGTGGTGGTGTTGGTCATGGTGTTGACCAGGGTGATGCCGGGTCGCACCAGCTGCGCGAGGTCCTTGTCGCCGGTGGAAATCTCCACCTCGATGCCTTGCGCATGCGCCTGTTCGGCCAGCGTGCCGATCACGTCGTCGGCCTCCACGCCATCCACGCGCAGGATGGGGAAGCCCAGTGCACCCACGATGGCCAGCATCGGCTGCACCTGTGCGCGCAGGTCGTCGGGCATCGGCGGGCGGTTGGCCTTGTATTGGTCATACAGCGCGTTGCGGAAGGTCGGGCCGGGCGCGTCGCTGACAAAGGCGACGTACTCGGGTTTCGCCTTCAGCGTGGCGCGCAGCATGTTGACCACGCCGAACAAGGCGCCGGTCGGCTCGCCCTGCGCATTGCTGAGCGGGGGCAGGGCGTGGAAGGCGCGGTAGAGGTAGGAGGAACCGTCGATGAGGATGAGCTTGGCCATGGGGCATTCTCTCATGCGCATGTGTGACGCGGCGGCGCATGCCGTTCAGGGCAGGCGTGCACCTGTCCGCCGGTCGCTGCGTTTCCGTGCGCGACTAGCGGTGCCGTTGCTTCACAAGCGGTGGGGTTTCGCACTGCTATGCTGTGAGTCCAACAGGAGGCCGTCGTCATGAAACCCGTTGCATGGTTAGTCGTTCTTGGTGTCGCGGTCGCATCGCCGGCGATGTCCCAGTCCTCTCCGCCGTTTCCGCCGGCCCCACCGCCGCCGGGCATCAATGATCCGGGCGTGAAGGCCACCGCCCCGGCGCCGGCTCCCGCTCCGGCACCGTCGCCCAAATCGGGCTCCGCCTCGAGCTCGGGCCAGGTATCGGCCGATACGGCGGCGCCGATGAGCCAGTCCCCGACCTCGACCTCGTCGACGCAGCCGCGTGACGCCAATGGCAATGCGCCGCCCACCGTGAGCGTGCACACCGAAGGCGATGACACGGTGCAGGAATACCGCCGCAGCGGCCAGCTCTACATGGTGGTGGTGACGCCCAAGGGCGGCATTCCGCAGACCTACAACGTCGACCAGAAGGGCGCCTGGACCAACCAGGCGGGCGAGCCGGTGAAGCCGGTGATGTACAAGATCATGGAGTGGGGCAAGGGCCGCTCCGCCCAGGATCAGGACAACGGTGGCCAGTAAGGCCGCCCGGGGTACTGCCGCCGGCCGACCGGCGGCAGCCTTCGTCGCCTAAGCCCCATCCAGTTCGGGGTAGTGGCGGAAGATGCCGTCCTCATTGAACGGCACGCGGCGCGGCGAGGCCAGGTAGGCCGCCACGCGCGGTCGTGAAGCCACGCGTTCGGCCAGTGCGCGCAATCGCGTGGTTCGTCGGCGCAGGCCCTTCATCGCCTGCGGAAACGCGTACTCGAGGCCCGACATCAGCTGGAACAGCGACAGGTCCACGTAGCTGTGGCGTCGGCCAAGCGTGTGGCGGCCATCGCCGCCGGCGAGGATGTCCTCGAAGTAGCCCAGGTATTTCGGCATGCGCTCGTGTCGGAACGAGGCGGCGCGCTTGCGCGCCTCGGCCCGCTGGTCCTCGTAATAAAGCTCCATGGCGATCGGGTGGTGGGTGTCGTGCACCTCGGCCACCATGTCGGCGATGGTCAGCTGCCACTGCAGCGCCTGGCACTGGCTGGCCGCGGAGGCGGGCACCAGGCCGTGGCGCGGGGCGAGAAAGGCCAGGATGTTCGCCGTCTGCGCGATCACTTGCCTTCCCGCGCGCAGGAACGGCGGCGCGAACGGACGGGTGCCGGGCCGCTCGCCGCGCAGGAACGGCATCATCACCGCATCGCCCTGCTCGCGCGCCACGTCGACGTAATCGGCACCGGCGTCCTCCAGCGCAAGGCGCACGAATTCGCCGCGACCCTGGATGCCGGTCCAGTAGTAGAGCTCGTAGCGCATGGCCGCCTCCGGGCATCAAAGGCCGATCTTCGCCACCGCGCCTTCAAGGACGCGTGTAGGAGCGCACCCCGTGCGCGGTCACGGCGCCCTCACCGTCGGTCCCGGGTCGGTCGCGCACAGGGGGCGCTGCTACAGGAGGCTTTGCTTTGCGGCGGTGCTGCGCAGCTGGTCCCATACCAGCGTGGCCAGCGGCGACAGCGAGCGCTGGCGGCGTTTCAACAGCACTACGTCGCGATGCTCCACCGGCGTCAGTGGCCGTGTGACCAGGTTGGGCGGCGGTGGCGACAGCGCGGGGCTCACGCTGATGCCCAGCCCGGCCTCGACCATGCGGAACGCGGTGAGCGTGTGCCCAGTCTGCTGCACGATGTTCACCTCGATGTGGCGCTTGGCCAGCGCGTGGTCGATCAGGCGCCGGCTGCCCGAGGAGTAATCCAGCAGCACCAGCGGCTGGCCGGACAGCTTGCGCCAGGGCACGCGGTCGAGCTGGGCCAGCGGGTGATCGGGTCGGCATACCAGCACGAACGGGTCGCGCAGGATCAGCTCGCTGTCGAATTCGCCGGTGGCGGTGGGAGCCACTGCGACGCCGAAATCCACCTCTCCCCCCAGCACCGCATCCAGCACCTGGGTCTGGGCCTGGTCATGCAGCTGGATGGTGAGCTCGGGATACAGCTGCGCGCATTCGGCGATGCATTGCGGCATCAGCCCGGCCGACAGGGTGGGCACCGAGGCTACGTGCACCTTGCCACGGCGCCGCTCGCTCTCGGAGTGGACCTGGTCGAGCACGCCCTCCAGTTCGTCCAGCACGCGGCCGATAGCGTTCTCCAGGTAGCGCCCGGCCTCGGTGGGGATGACCTCGCGGGTGGTGCGGTCGAACAGGCGCACGCCGAGCTCGCCTTCCAGCTCGGCAATATGCCGGCTCACCGCCGGCTGGCTCAGGTGCAGGCTCTCGGCGGCCCGCCGGAAATGCTGCTGGCGGGCCACGGCCAGGAACACACGAAGCTGGCGCAGGCTGATATTCATATCAAAATACTATCAGTAGATCAGATAAAACGATTTGAATAATCAATGGCCTGGCGGTCCAATAGCGCTCTCCCGTCCTGTCGTGCCGATGGCCATGTCCTTCCGCCGCTTCCTTCCCGACCGTTTCACCTGTGCCCTGATCACCACCGTGGCGCTGGCCAGCGTGCTGCCCTGCCGTGGCACCACCGCCCACGTGTTCGACTGGCTGACCGACCTGGCCATCGCCCTGCTGTTCTTCCTGCACGGCGCCAAGCTGTCGCGCGAGGCGGTGGTGGCGGGCATGACCCACTGGCGCCTGCACCTCACCGTGCTGGCCAGCACCTTCGTGCTGTTCCCGGTGCTGGGCCTGCTGCTGCGTCCGCTGCTGTCGCCGCTGGTGACGCCGGCGCTGTACATGGGCGTGCTGTTCCTGTGCACGTTGCCGTCGACGGTGCAGTCGTCGATCGCCTTCACCTCGATGGCGCGCGGCAATATCCCCGCGGCGATCTGCGCGGCTTCGGCTTCCAGCCTGCTGGGCATCTTCATCACCCCGGTGCTGGTGGGCGTGATGCTGGAATCGCACGGGCAGGGCGGCATGAGCTGGGATGCGGTGGGCGCCATCGTGATGCAGCTGCTGGTGCCGTTCGTGGCCGGCCAGGTGGCGCAGCGCTGGATCGGCCGCTGGGTGGAGCGCAACCGTGCGCTGCTGTCCTATGTCGACCAGGGTTCGATCCTGCTGGTGGTCTACACCGCCTTCAGCGCGGCTGTGCTGCAGGGCCTGTGGAAGCAGATGCCGCTGCCGGTGCTGGGTGGCCTGCTGGTGGTGAACGCGGTGCTGCTGGCGGTTGCGCTGCTGGTGACGCGCTATGGCGCACGCGCACTGGGCTTCAATCGCGAGGACGAGATCACCATCGTGTTCTGCGGCTCCAAGAAGAGCCTCGCCAGCGGCGTGCCGATGGCCAAGGTGCTGTTCGCCGGCCATCCGCTGGGCACGATCGTGCTGCCGATCATGCTGTTCCACCAGATGCAGCTGATGACCTGCGCCGTGCTGGCACGCAAGTACGCGGCGCGGCCGGTGGAGGTGAAGCGCGCGGCCACGGAGCAGGTGCAGGCGCTGTCCTGATACGAAAGTCCCTGCAGGAGCGCACCCTGTGCGCTCCTGCAGGGGGCAACGAAAACGGGGCCCTAGGGCCCCGTTTCTTTTTCTCTGGTCGCCTCAGTGGCGGAAGTGGCGGATGCCCGTGAACACCATCGCCATGCCGTGTTCGTCGGCGGCGGCGACCACTTCCGCGTCGCGCATCGAGCCGCCCGGCTGGATCACCGCGCTGATGCCGGCGGCCGCCGCGGCGTCGATGCCGTCGCGGAACGGGAAGAACGCGTCGGACGCCATCACCGAGCCACGCACTTCCAGCTTCTCGTCGGCGGCCTTGATGCCGGCGATCCTGGCGCTGTACACGCGGCTCATCTGGCCGGCGCCCACGCCGATGGTCTGGCGGTTCCTGGCGTAGACGATGGCGTTGCTCTTGACGTACTTGGCCACCTTCCAGGCGAAGATCAGGTCGTCGATCTCGGCCGGCGTCGGTGCGCGCTGGGTGACGATCTTGAGGTCTTCCGGCTTCACCATGGCGCGATCGGCGGTCTGGATCAGCAGGCCCGAACCCACGCGGCGCACGTCGTTGCCCGGATGCGCCTTGCTGAGGTCGCCATCGGCCGGCGCGGGGATCTCGAGCACGCGCACGTTGGCCTTCTTGGCGAATACCTTCAGCGCCTCGTCCTCGTAGCCCGGCGCCAGCACCACTTCGACGAACTGGCGGTCCACGATGGACTTGGCGGTGGCCGCATCGACCACGCGGTTGAACGCGATGATGCCGCCGAAGGCCGAGGTCGGGTCGGTCTGGTAGGCCAGGTCGTAGGCGCGGCCGATGCCGTCCAGGCTCACCGCCACGCCGCAGGGGTTGGCGTGCTTGACGATCACGCAGGCCGGCTTGGTGAAGCTGCGCACGCATTCCCACGCGGCGTCGGAGTCGGCGATGTTGTTGAACGACAGCTCCTTGCCCTGCAGCTGGCGGAAGGTGGCCAGCGTGCCCGGCGCCGGGTACAGGTCCCGGTAGAACGCGGCCTGCTGGTGCGGGTTCTCGCCGTAGCGCAGGTCCATCACCTTCACGAAGCGGCCATTGGCCTGCTCCGGGAACGCCTCGTGGCCGGCGATGGCGTCGAGGTTGTCGTTGAGCTTCAGCGCGGACAGGTAGTCGCTGATCGCGCCGTCATAGTTGGACACGCGGTTGAACGCGGCCACGGCAAGCTTGAAGCGCGTGGCGCGGCTGAGCCCGCCCTGGCTTTCGATCTCGGCCAGCGCCTCGGCGTACTGGTCGGGCGAGGTGAGTACGCCGACGTCGTTCCAGTTCTTGGCCGCCGAACGCAGCATCGCCGGGCCGCCGATGTCGATGTTCTCGCTCGCGTCTTCCAGCGTGCAGTCCGGCTTGGCCACGGTCTGCTCGAACGGATACAGGTTGAGCACCAGCAGGTCGATCGGGGCGATGTCCAGTTCGGCCATCACGGCGGCATCGGTGCCGCGGCGACCCAGCAGGCCGCCATGCACCTTCGGGTGCAGCGTCTTCACGCGGCCGTCCATGATCTCCGGGAAGCCGGTCAGCTCGCTGACGTCCTTCACCGGGATGCCGGCATCGCGCAGCGCCTTGGCGCTGCCGCCGGTGGAGAGCAGCTCCACGCCGGCCTTGCTCAGCCGCTGGCCCAGTTCAAGCAGGCCGGTCTTGTCGGACACGCTGAGCAGCGCGCGGCGAATGGGGGTGACAGCAGAGGCGGACATGGCGGCTTCCAGAACGGGGAAGCCGCACATTATAGCCTGCCCGGGCCGGGCCGTCGGCGAGGGCGGTCCGGGCACGATGGACGGCTAAATGCAGTGGTATCGCGATGCGAGCCCTGGCGCGGTGCGCCCAGGGCAGGCGGGTCCAGCCGAGGGGCTGTTACAGCAGGCCGTGGGCGGCCAGCTTCTTGCGCAGCGTGGCGCGGTTGATGCCGAGCGCGGCAGCGGCGCGGCTCTGGTTGCCGTCGTGCCAGGCCAGCACCTCGCGCAGGAGGGGGCCTTCGACCTCGCGGATCACGAGCGCGTGCAGGCCTTCGTCACACTCCGTGTCGCCGATGTCGGCGAGGTAACGGCGGACGGTGCGACTGACGCATTCGCTCAACGCGCTCTGCGACGAAGTCTCGGCAGGAGACTCGTTGGCAGGCAGTCTGACGGCATTCACGGGCATTTCCCCTCACGTTCTACGCAACGGCTACGTGGGCCGTTGCATTTGTTTATGGCAATACCGCGGGCGGCGGCTCGCATGGAACGCCGGGTGCAGCACAAGACGAAGGGGCGAGTTTACCCTCGCGGCCAGACAATTTTAAGTCCCTGCAGTACAGCGCGCAGGACCGGACGTGTCTTTCAGTAAATGTCCTATGGACAAAATCGGCAGGAGATGGCACGGACTATGCCTGACGGTTGGGTCTCGCCGCCGGCCCGGGGAAGGGCCCCGGCCCCCGGCCCGTCCTTCGCAAATGGACGTCTATTCGAAACCGAACTCGAAGGCCACCGCCTTGCCTTCGGGATCTTCCACTTCAAGCATGAGCGTGGCCGTGCCGCTGGCCGGCAGGCCGCGCTGCAGCACCGCGTTGTCGCCGAGGTATTCGCCAGGACGCAGCCGGCGCATGGCCAGCCGCTTGCCGTTGGCGTCGGACAGGGTGATCGACACGACCGGATACGGTTGGGCGAACTTCGCATCGTTGCGCAGGCTGGCCGTGATCAGCAGCGCGCCGGGTACCGACGGATGCGCTTGCACGTCACGGGCCACCAGGCTGAGCTGGCGCGTGTCCTGCACCAGTGGAAGCTGGCAGCCGAGGCTGGCGCAGGCCTGTTCGAGCATCGGGCCGATGGTGTCGTCGCTGATCAGCGCGTCGCGCTTGGCCCAGGCGATCTGCGCGCCCAGCGCGAGCAACAGCAACAGGCAGGCGGTGATCCAGGGCCAGCGTCGCGGACGCGGCGGCTGCTGGCGTGCAAAGCGGGGGGCGACCACCAGGTTGCTGAAATCCTCGGCTTCGGCGTGGGGTGCCGCGGTGGACTCGGCGATCGCAGGCTGCGCGGCCTCCGGTTGCGGGCGATACACCGCCAGGTCCAGCCGAGGCGGCGCATCAGGGATATGCGGGGTGAGGAATTCGAACGGCTCGGGCGGCAGCTGCTCGCTGAGGCTGGCCAGTGCATCGAATTCCGCGCCGCAATGCCCGCACACGACCTGGCCGCGCGCTTGCGCAAGCGTTACCGCGTTCAGCGAGAACACGGTCAGGCATTCGGGACATTGGGCGTACATGCGGTCCGCTGGTATCGGGCTGGGGCAAGCCTAGTGCACTGCCCGCCACAAAGCACGCGGGCCATCGCCAGATCGCGAACCGGCGCTCAGCCGCGACATTAGTGCTTCCCGGTGCGTCGTCCGCTGATGCGCACCCAGTCCTCCTGGATGGCCACCTCGAGGTCCTCGAACCATTCGGCGTAACGCGCGAGCAATTCCTCTTCCTGACCCTGCAGGATGCCCGAGATGGCGAACGGCGCCCCGGGCTTTGCAGCGGCGGCGAAGGTGGGCGCAAGTTCGCCGAGCGGGCCGGCAAGAATGTTTGCGACGAATACATCCGCCGGTTCGACGTCCACCTCTTCGGGCAGGAACACGGCGAGCCGGTCGGCAACCTGGTTGCGCTCGGCATTGTCCGTCGAAGCGGTCAGCGCCTGCGGGTCGTTGTCCACGCCCACCGCGCTCGCCGCGCCCAGCTTCAGTGCGGCAATGGCGAGGATGCCCGAGCCGCAGCCATAGTCCACGACGGTCTTGCCGTGCAGGTCGAGCCCGTCCAGCCAGGCCAGGCACAATGCGGTGGTGGGATGCGTGCCACTGCCGAAGGCCAGGCCGGGATCCAGCCGGACCACCACGATGTCATCGTCGACCGGCGGCTCGATGTTCCACGGATAGATCCACAGGCGGCGGCCGAACACCATGGGCTTGAACTGGTCCATCCAGGCGCGTTCCCAGTCCTCGTCGGCCACGTCGCGGAACTGCATGTGGTCCGGCTCCAGCCAGGGCAGCAGGTCGCCCAGTGCTTCGCCGAGGCCCCGGCGATCGGTGTCGGCATCGAACAGCGCGTTGAGCGTGATGGTCGGCCACAGCGGCAGTTCGCCCACGCCGGGCTCGAAGATCGCCTGTTCGTCGGGCGTTTCCGCATCGGCGTCCTGCATGGTGATGGAGAGCGCGCCGAGATCGTCGAGCGCTTCCTCAACGCGGGGCTGCTGTTCGGAGCGGATGGTGAGCGAGAGTTCGAGCCAGGGCATGGCGGGTTCCTGCAGACAAGGGGCTATTGTCGCCGATGTCGGTGACAGCGTGCGCGCCGGATGGCCCCGCACTCCTACAGCGAGGCGTCCGGACGCATGCCCAGGAAACTGTCGTGACGGTGGTAGTGGTCCAGCGCACGGATGAAGTCCGCCAGGCCGGAATCGGACTTGTGCCGTCGCTGCACGAACAACACCTCGGCGAAGTCGCCCGCTTCGAGGAAATGGCGCAGGTGGTGCTGCGCGGCGAAGGGCGGCAGGGCCTCGCCGTTGTCGTCGATCAGTGCGTCATCTTCGTCGGCGACGTGCGACAGGTAGAGCCGGCAGGCCGAATCGGTGATCTCGCCGCGGATATAGACCCACGCGTAGCGATCCCAGCCGTCGCCTTCGTCGAACGCATCGGTGATGGCGTCGATCGCTTCGGGGAGAGTGAGCAGTGCGGACATCGTCGGAAACAAACCGGCGAGCCGCCCGAGCGGCTCGCCGGCGAGTCATCAGCCGCCGGTGGCGGCCTTTTCCTTCTGTTCGGCCATGCGCTTTTCCAGGTAGTGGATGTTCTGTCCACCCTGCTGGAAACCGACGTCGGCCATGATGCGCTGCTGCAACGGGACGTTGCACTTCACGCCTTCGATCACCGTCTCGGCCAGCGCCAGGCGCATGCGCGCGATGGCGGTTTCGCGATCCGGGCCGTGCACGATCAGCTTGCCGATCATGGAGTCGTAGTTCGGCGGGATGCGGTAGCCGTCGTACAGGTGGGTGTCCACGCGCACGCCCGGACCACCGGGCGCCTCGAAGCGCTTCACCGTGCCCGGCGAAGGCAGGAACGAATCGGGATCTTCCGCGTTGATGCGGCACTCGATCGCATGGCCGTGGATCTGGATGTCCGACTGCCTGATCGACAGCTTCTCGCCACCGGCGATCAGCAGCTGCTCGCGCACCAGGTCGATGCCGGTGATCAGCTCGGTCACCGGATGCTCCACCTGGATGCGGGTGTTCATCTCGATGAAGTAGAAGCGGCCGTCCTCGTAGAGGAACTCAAAGGTGCCGGCGCCGCGGTAGCCGATGCGCAGGCAGGCCTCGACGCAGACCTTGCCGATCTGCTCGCGCAGTTCCGGCGTGATGCCCGGCGCCGGTGCTTCTTCCACCACCTTCTGGTGGCGGCGCTGCATCGAGCAGTCGCGCTCGCCCAGGTGGATGGCGTTGCCCTGGCCATCGGCCAGCACCTGGATTTCCACGTGACGCGGATTTTCCAGGAACTTCTCCATGTACACCTGATCGTTGCCGAAAGCGGCCTTCGCTTCCTGCTTGGTCATGGTGATGGCGTTGCCCAGGTGGGCTTCGGTGCGCACCACGCGCATGCCTCGGCCACCGCCGCCACCGGCGGCCTTGATGATCACCGGGTAGCCGATATCACGCGCGATGCGCATGTTCTCTTCGACGTTGTCGCCCAGCGGGCCGCCCGAGCCGGGCACGCACGGCACGCCGGCGGCCTTCATGGCGCGGATCGCCTCCACCTTGTCGCCCATCAGGCGGATCACGTCGGCAGTCGGGCCGATGAAGATGAAGCCCGACTGCTCCACCTGTTCGGCGAAGTCGGCGCGCTCGGAGAGGAAGCCGTAACCCGGATGGATGGCCTGGGCGTCGGTGATCTCTGCCGCCGCGATGATTCGCGGGATGTTGAGGTAACTGTCGGCCGACGGCGCGGGGCCGATGCAGATGGCCTCGTCGGCCAGGCCGACGTGCTTGAGGTTGCGGTCGGCGGTGGAGTGCACCGCCACGGTTTTGATGCCAAGGCTGTGGCAGGCGCGCAGCACGCGCAGCGCGATCTCACCACGGTTGGCAATGACGACTTTTTCTAGCATGGGCATGGAGGTGGGCCCGGCTTAGCCGATCACGAACATCGGCTGGTCGAATTCCACCGGCTGGCCGTTCTCGAGCAGTATGGCCTTCACGGTGCCAGCGACATCGGCTTCGATCTGGTTGAACATCTTCATCGCTTCGATGATGCCCAGTGTCTCGCCGGCCTTGACCTGCTGGCCGACCTTCACGAAGGCCGCGGCACCCGGGCTCGCGGAGGCGTAGAAGGTGCCGACCATCGGCGCCTTCACCACGTGGCCGGCTGGCAGGCCGGCGTCTGCCGGGGCGGCTTCGGCCGGAGCCGCAGCGGCGACCGGGGCGGCAACGGCCACTGGGGCAGCCTGCACCACCGGGGCGGCGACGGTCACGCCGCCCTTGGGCACGCGCGACAGGCGGACGACTTCCTCGCCTTCCTTGATTTCCAGTTCGGCGAGGTTGGATTCCTCGAGCAGGTCAATGAGCTTCTTGATCTTGCGCAGGTCCATGGTTCAAACCTTTTCGTTGGGGCCGCCTTGGCAGCCGGATGGGAATGGGTAATCGGGCCGGTTCAGTGGGCGGAGGCAATCCGCTCCAGCCTGGACACGGCGGCGTCCAGCGCCAGCCGGTAGCTGTCTGCGCCGAAGCCGCAGATCACCCCGATGGCGATGTCCGAGAGGTAGGAGTGGCGGCGGAACGGTTCGCGCGCATGCACGTTGGACAGGTGCAGTTCGATGAACGGAATCGCCACCCCGGCCAGCGCGTCGCGCAGCGCGATGCTGGTATGGGTGAAGGCGCCGGGATTGACCAGGATGAGATCGGTGCCGTCCAGCCGCGCCTGGTGGACGCGCTCGATCAGTGCGTGCTCGGCGTTGGACTGGAAGCTTTCCAGGGCATGGCCGGCCGCCTGTGCGCGTCGCGCGAGCATGGCGTCGATGTCAGCCAGCGTGTCGCGGCCGTACACCTCGGGCTCACGCACGCCCAGCAGATTGAGATTGGGCCCATGCAGGACCAGGATCTTCGCCACGCAACCACCTTCGGTTGAGCCGGCAGAGCCGACATCCGGCGCGGAGTGTGCGCGCCCCGACCGATGTTGTCCAGTTCGGCGCAGTTCGACGATGTTTGAAGGAGAAGTTACGCGTAAACCGTGCGCCGACGTATGGCGGCCCAAACCGCGTCAGGGCGCGGGTGCGGCCAGCCACTGCTGCAGCTGGTCCTCGTCCAGCACGCCGCGGCGGGTGGCGAGCACGCGGCCGTTCTCGTCCAGTAGCACGCTGTATGGCAGCAGTTCGCCGACGTTACCCAGCCGCAGCGAAGTGCTGGGGCTGTCCAGCCGGCCCAGCAGCACCGGGTAGTTGAGCGGATGGCTGACCAGGAAGTCGCGCACGCGTTGCGGGTCGTCCATGGCGATGCCGACGACAATAGCCCCTTTTTCGCCGACGTTGGCCTGGGCCTGGGACAGCGCCGGCATTTCCTTCAGGCAGGGGCCGCACCAGGTGGCCCAGAAGTTCAGCAGTACCCGGCGACCGCGGTAATCGGACAGGCGGTGCTCCTTGCCGTCCAGCCCGGCCAGCGCCAGGTCGGGAACGATGTCGCCGGTCTGGGCGACGTGCACCCCGGGCGGCACTCGCTCCTGCTGGCTGGCGTGCTGCAGCCAGCCGCCGACCGCCGCGACCAGCACGGCCAGGCCCAGGATGGTCCAGTTGCTACGGCTCAGCATCAGGGGTTGCTCGCCACCGGGGTGCTGGCGGTCTTGGTCAGCGCGTCTTCCACGATCGATGACGTAAGCACGGTGGGCAGCTGGTGGCCTTCTCCGCCGTCGCGCGGAAACACCACGTACAGCGGCACGCCCGGCGAGTGGTATTGCTGCAGGAAGGCGGCGATGGTGGGGTTCACGTCGGTCCAGTCGCCCTTCATGTAGACCGCGCCGGTCTTCTTCAGCAATTCGCGGAAGGCGTCGGTGTCGAGCACGGCGTGCTCATTGGCCTTGCAGGTCACGCACCAGTCGGCGGTCATGTCCACGAACACCGGGGTGCCCGCCTTGCGCAGCTCGGCGAGTTTTTCGGGGCTATAGGCGACCACGCCTTCGGCCACCGTGGTGGCCTGCGCCGGCGGCGGCACCTGGGTGAGGTAATACAGCGGCACCAGGGTGAGCACGGCCAGCACGGCCACCGCGATCTTGCTGGCGACGCCGCGTGAGCGGCTGCGCTCGAACCACCACAGCGTGGCGGCCAGCAGCACCGCGGCCACCAGTACCAGGCCCACCGCGTCGGCGCCGCGCTGGTGCGCCAGCACCCACACCAGCCATGCGGCGGTGAGATACATCGGGAACGCCAGCACCTGCTTGAGCGTTTCCATCCATGCACCGGGGCGCGGCAGCAGGCGGGCCAGCGCCGGTACGAAGCCCACCGCCAGGAACGGCAGTGCCAGGCCCACGCCCAGCGCCAGGAACACCAGCAGCGCGTTGAGCATGGGCGCGGCGAAGGCATAGGCCAGCGCGCTGCCCATGAACGGCGCGGTGCACGGGCTGGCCACGGCCACCGCCAGCACACCGGTGAAGAAGTCACCCGCATGGCCCGAACGGGAGGCCAGCGACTGGCCGACATTGCCCAGCGAGGTGCCGAACTGCACCACGCCCGACATCGACAGGCCCACCGCCAGCATCACGCAGGCCAGCACGCCCACCACCAGCGGCTGTTGCAACTGGGCGCCCCAGCCGAGCGCGTGGCCCGCTGTGCGCAGGGTGACGATGGCGATGCCGATCAGCGCGAAGCTCGACAGCACGCCCGCCGTATAGAACAGCGCGTGCGAGCGCGCCTTGGCGTGGCTTTCGCCGCTCTCCAGCAGCCCCACCGCCTTGATCGACAGCACCGGCAGCACGCAGGGCATGAGGTTGAGCACCAGGCCGCCGCCCAGCGCCAGCAGCAGGGCCGACCACAGGCTCACGCCGAGCGCGCCCTGGCCAAGGCCGGTGGGCGGCATTTCCGGGGCGGGCTGTGCCGCACTGCCGGTGGCAGGGATACCGGTCAGGTCGACGGACAACGTGCGGGTCATCACCGGATAGCACAGGCCGCCGTCCTGGCAGCCCTGGAAGCTGGCTTCCAACTGCACCGCCTGGCGCGCCGCGGTATCGCCCTCGATGGCCACCGGCAGTTCCAACTGGTCGAAATACACCGTGGTCTGGCCGAAATGGGCGTCTTCATGCGTCACGCCGGCCGGCCAGGCGGGCTTGGCCAGCGCAAGACCTGCGGCGTCCTTCAGCTGCAGCGAGGTCTGGTCGCGATAGAGGTAATAGCCCTTGGGCATGCTCCAGCGCAGCAGCAGGTGCTGGCGGTCGGTGGCCACGGCTTCCAGTCGGAAGGCCTGCTCGGCCGGCAGCGCTGCGCCGTCGCTGGTCGCCTTGCCCGCGCCGAGCTTGCCCAGCGCGGCGCCCAGCGAGGCGGCGCCGGTTCCGCCCGGCGCGGCGCCGGGCAGCGGCAGATCGAGCTGTTCGGTGTGTGGCGGATAGCAGATCTTCGGATCGACCTCGTGGCAGCCCTGGAACTGCACGCTCAGTTTCAGGCGCGTGCTGCCGGTGGCCACGGTGTAGGGCAGGCTGGCATCGATGGCGTGGTGGTAGGTCTCCACATCGCCCAGGTATTCGTCGTGGTGCTTTTCGCCGTCGGGCAGCTGCGCGTCGCCCAGGGTCACGCCATCGGCCGGCTTGAACTTCAGGCGGCCGCGATAGAGGTAATAGTCCGGCGCGATCTCCCAGTGCAGTTTCAGCACGCCAGGCGTGCTGGCATCGGCACTGAGCTTGTAGGCCTCGGTGACCGGCAGCAGACCGTCGAGGTCATCCTGCGCGAACGAAGGCGCGACGACGAGCAGGGTCAGGCACAGGCCAAGCAGGGCGGAAAAGCGTGCGGCCAGGCGGCCGGGGCGAATCAGGCGCATTGCGGCTCCAACAAACGGGGCCAGACCTTGGGGAGGCCGGCGAGCGTCCGATTATGGCGCACGCGGCGGGCAGCGGTCCGGAAACCGATGGACCGCGCCGGTTCAGCCTTGTTCCGCCACGGCCCGATCCAGCGGTGCCGAGGTGCGCAGACGCACCATCCCGGTGGTCAGCGCCACGCCCAGCAGGATCACCGCGCAGCCGCCGGCCATCGGCAGGGTCACCGGCTCGTGCAGGAACAGCAGGCCCCACAGCACGCCGAACACAGGGATCATGTACATCACCGCCATGCTGCGCGACGCGCCGACCCGCGCCATCAGGCCGTAGAACAGCACGTAGGCCAGCGAGGTGCACAGTGCGGCCAGGCCCAGGGCGGCCACCCATGCGGCCGGGCCCGGCGTGGCGGCCGGCCACATCCACACGGTCAGCGGCAGCAGCACCAGGGCGGCGGCCAGCTGGCTGCCGGTGGCCACGCTCAGCGGCGTCACCCCGCGCAGCATGCGCTGGCTGTAGTGCGCGCCGAAGGTGTAGCAGACATTGGCGCCCACGCAGGCGGCCATCGCCCAGCCCGAACCGCCGCTGCCGTGGCCGAAGCCCACCGTGCCGGCCACCAGCCACACCACGCCGGTCAGGCCGATCACCAGGCCGCTGGCACGCAGCGCGTCCAGCCTTTCGCCCAGCAGCATCCAGCCCGACAGCGCCACCAGCAGCGGCGCGATGGCGTCGGAAATGGCCGAAACCCCGGCCGGCAGGCTCTTGGCCGCATAGGAGAACAGGATGAACGGCAGCGCTGAATTGGCCATGCCCACCACGGCAATGGCCCGCCAGTGCGTGCGCATCTCGATGCGGCGCTGGCGCGACAGCAGCAGCGGGGCCGAGCACAGTGCCGCGCCGATCGCGCGCATGCCGGCCAGCGCCATGCCGCCGAATTCGTCGGCGCCCATGCGCATGAACAGGAACGAGGCGCCCCACAAGGCTCCCAGCAAGAGCAGTGCAGCGATGTCGGAGGTTTTCATGGTTTTGTTTCTTGGCTTTTGCCTGTCATCCCTGCGAAAGCAGGGATCCAGCGACTTTCTGATGTACCTCATCGCACCAGGAACCAAGGCGCTGGATTCCTGCTTTTGCAGGAATGACGAGGGGGATGTGGCTGCTTGTTTGGAAGCCTAGCCGCCCATAGTGTCAGAACCTGTCAGCAGACTTCATCCTTCCGTTGCATCAGGCCTGCGGCTTCGACCCCTGGCCGAACAGCACCCGGCGTTCCTCTTCGGACAAGGCCTGTTTCGGCTGGTACGCGTTCTCCACGCCTTCATAAGTGCGCAGCGTGGCGGGGCGTTGCGAGATGGCGATGAACCAGCGCTCCAGATATGGGAAATCCGCCAGGTTCTGGCCGTGCGCCTCGTGCGGCACGATCCACGGATAGCAGGCGATGTCGGCGATGGAATACTCGCCGGCGATGAACTCGCGGCCGGCCAGCTGGCGGTCCAGCACACCATACAGGCGGGTGACCTCGCGGGTGTAGCGCTCGATGGCGTAGGGCACCGGCTCGGGCGCGTACACGCGGAAATGCCCGGCCTGCCCACCCATCGGTCCCAGTCCGCCCACCTGCCAGTACAGCCATTCCAGCGCCTCGATGCGCTGGCGCGGGGCCGTGGGCATCAGCTGGCCGGTCTTCTCCGCCAGGTACTGCAGGATGGCACCGGACTCGAACACGTTCAGCGGCTTGCCGCTATCGGCCGGGGCGTGGTCGACGATGGCGGGAATCTTGTTGTTGGGCGAAATGGCCAGGAAGGCCGGCTGGAACTGCTCGCCCTTGCTCAGGCTGACCGGCGTGACGAAGTAGGGCAGGCCGGTTTCCTCGAGGAACAGCTTGATCTTGAGGCCGTTGGGGGTCGCGGCGAAGTACAGCTCGATCATGGCAGTGCTCCGGCGAAGGGGTAGGCGAAGTGTGGACCCTTCACTGGTCTTGAAAAAGATCCAGGTATGGGAGAATGCCTGGTACCAGTTGGCACCCCGCGGAGCCTGCCATGGAACCCTTGCTGGCGTTTCCCCTGGATATCCCCGCACGCGGACGCTTGCAGGCCCTGCACGGCCAGTTGCGTGCCGCCATTCTCGACGGCCGGCTGCGCGCGGGCCAGTCGCTTCCCTCCACGCGGGCGCTGGCCGAGTCGCTGGGCCTGTCGCGCAACACGGTGGTCTCGGCCTACGACCGCCTGCTCAGCGAAGGCTATCTCGCCGCGCGGCAGGGCGCGGGCTACCGCGTCGCCGCCGTGGTGCCCTCGCGCGAAGCCTCGCCTCGGGCGGCCGAAGGCGGGGATCACCGCCTGCATCCGCACTGGCGCGATGCCACCGTGCCGCGGCCGATGTGCGAACAGCCGCCGATGCGCCATGACCTGCGCGCCTGCGTCCCCGATGCCTCGCAGTTTCCCTATGAAGTCTGGCGCCGCCTGTCCGCGCGTGCCTTGCGCGCGCTGTCGCGCGAGCCGGCGCTGTACGACTCGGCGGTGGGGCGTCGCGCGCTGCGCGAGGCGATCGCGGGGCATGTGTCGTTTGCGCGCGCGGTGAGCTGCAGCGCCGAGGACATCGTGGTGACCAATGGCGCCCAGCACGCATTCGACCTGCTGGCGCGCATCCTGATCGTGCCGGGGCAGACCATGCTGGCGATGGAGGATCCCGGCTACGGGCCGCTGCGCCGCACCTTTGAACTGGCTGGCGCACGCGTGGCGCCGGTGCCGGTGGACGATGAGGGGCTGGTGGTGGAGCGCCTGCCGCCGAGCACGCGGGTGATCTACGTGACGCCCTCGCACCAGAGCCCGCTGGGCGTGGCGATGTCGCCCTCGCGGCGGCTGGCACTGCTGGAATTCGCGCGGCGCCATGGTGCGGTGGTGATCGAGGACGACTACGACAGCGAGTTCCGCTACGGCGAGCGCCCGCTGGATGCACTGCAGACGCTCGATCGCGATGGCGTGGTGTTCTACGTGGGCACCTTCTCCAAGAGCTTGTTTCCCGCGCTGCGCCTGGGCTACGTGGTCACGCCGCCGTGGGCGCTGGGAGCGCTGGCGCGCGCGCGGCAGCTCAACGACTGGCATGGCGACGTGCTCGCGCAGGACACGCTGGCGCTGTTCATTGCCGAGGGCCACCTGGCCCGCCACGTGCGCAGGATGCGGCGCGTCTACGCCGATCGCCGCGACGCCCTGCTGCAGGCCCTGGCGCGCCACGCCGGGGATGCGCTGGCGCCGATACCCGTCGAGGCCGGGCTGCATGTCGCCGCGCGACTGCGCTGGCCGGTGCCGGCGCGCACCGTGGTGGACGAGGCGGCGCGCGAAGGCCTGCGCGTCGAGTCGCTGGACGACAGCGCGGTCGGCGGCGTCGCACCGCATGGCCTGCTGTTCGGCCTGGGCGTGCAGCCGGCCGAACGCATGGACGAAGCAGTGCGCGTGCTGGGCCGCGTGCTGGAGGCGCACCGGCCGCGCTGAGGGGGGCTCAGGGGTTGTCGCGATAGCGCTGCAGCGCGTCGCCGAGCAAGGCCTTGAGCGGCTCCAGCTGCGCGGCGTACTTGCTCCACTGGTCGAGGCCGTCGCGGAAGATCGGTCGGCGCACCTGTTCGGAGCTGGCCGTACGCACGCTGCGCGCCGTCTGGTGGAAGTCCAGGCAGGCCTGCTCGAACGGCAGGCCGCAGAAGTCGAGCACGCGCCGCACGTTGCCCTCCAGGTCGTCGACCACGTCCTCGTGGTGCACGCGCAGCACGCGGCCGGGCAGCACCGCGTCCCAGTGCTGCATCAGCTCGAGGTAGGTGCGGTAGTAGCGCGCGATGTCTTCCATGCTGTAGCTGAATTCCTGGCCGGTGGCGAACAGCTGCTTGAGGTTGCTGAAGCAGCAGGCCATCGGTTCGCGGCGCGCATCGATGATGCGCGCGTTGGGAAACATCAGGTGGATCAGGCCCAGGTGCCGGAAGTTGTTCGGCATCTTGTCGATGAAGCGGGGCGCGTCGCCGCGATAGATGCGCGTCTCGCGCAGGTACTGCTCGCCGAGCCGGCGGAAGTCGTCCGCTTGCAGCTCGGCCAGCACGCCCGGGTAGCGTGGATGCTCGAAGTCCGGCTCGCGGCCCTGCAGGTCCAGCACGATGCGCGGAATGTCCGCCAGCTCCTGGGTGCCGTCCACCTGGGAGTGCGAAGCCAGGATCTGTTCCAGCAGGGTGGAGCCCGCACGCGGCAGGCCGACGATGAAGATGGGATCGGGGCCGGCATCGCCGACGCCGGCGCGGGCGGCGAAGAACTCGCGGGTGCATACCGCGATCTGCTGGCGCGTATTGGTCTCGATGATCTCCGCGCGGTACTGGCTCTCGGCACGCTTGAGCGCATTGCCCTGGGCGTAGTGCCGCCACGATCCGGCATGCTCGCCCTGGTCCTCCAGCGCCTTGCCCAGCGCGAAGCACAGGTGGTAGCGATCCACCATCGGCGTCGACGCGGCGGCCTCATGCGCGCGCATGCCGTCGATCTCCTGCGCGGTGAAGCGGTAGGTCTTGAGGTTGGCCAGGCTCCAGTAGGCGTCGCCAAAGCCCGGGCGCGCGGCGATGGCGGCGCGGTACGAGGAAACGGCCTCGTCCTGGCGCCCCTGCGTCTTGAGCGAATGGGCCAGCGACAGGTGCAGTTCCGCCGCATCGGGCACTTCCTGCAGCAATGCACGGTACAAGGCGATGGCGCGCTCGTGCTCGCCCAGCCCGACGCTGGCGCTGGCATACAGCGCGCGGTAATCGAGATGCCCGGGATCCGTGGCCAGCAGGGTTTGCATTTCCTCGCAGCAACGCTGGTACAGGTGGCGCTCGAACAGCACCTTGGCGTAATCGAAGCGTGCGGCGTGGTAATCGGGTGCGAGCTGCAGCACGGTCGCCAGCAGCAGGTCGGCGTCGTCGAGCACGTCACGCGCCATGCCGATGCGGGCGAGCACGCGCATGCCTTCGATGTCGTTGCCCACGCGCTGCAGGTAGGGCCGGATGACCTGCTCGGCCTGGCCCGCTTCACCGTCGGCCAGCAGGCTGGTGGCCTGCACTACTTCGGGCGCCAGGCGCTTGAGCGTGGCGACGTGCGAGGCGGCCGTCTGCGCGTTGGCCGGGTCGCCGGTGATGCGATAAAGCCCTTCGAGCAGGTTCCAGCTGGAAGGCAGGGCGGGGTTGAGGTTCACCGCGCGCAGCAACTGGTCGATGGCCTGCGCTGCGTCCTTCCGCACCACATGGCAGTGGCCGCGTTCCTCGTACACGCGGCTGAAGCCGGCGTGCAGGCGTTCGAGTTCGTTGAGCGTGTGCAGGGCGTCGTCGATGCGCCCGAGGTAGCGCTGGCTGCGGGCGACGAAATACAGCACGTCGCGATTTTCCGGCACCTCGGGTCGCACGGCCTGGGCCAATGCCAGCGCCTGACCGTACTGGCCTTCCCTGTGCAGCTGGCGCAGCTGCTGGACCTGTTGTTCGATGGAATGACGGACCGGATCGAGTGCGGCGTTCATGCGTGGTCTTGGAAGCGGTAAGGGGTGGGCTTGCGCCCACCCCATGCTAGCGGCCGGCCTGCGACGGCCAGATGTCAGAACGTGTAGCCGAACTTCACGCCGACCACGCGCGGGCGCAGCGGCACCTGCGACTCGATGAACTGCGCCGACGAGGTGAACACGCTGGCGTGGCTGTTGCTCAGGTTGGTGCCGTAGAGCGACAGGTTCCAGGCGTCCTTGGCGACGCCCACTGAGGCGTCGTAGGTGGTGTAGGCCGCCTGCAGGTAGCGCAAGTCCACGGTGGTCGGGTACAGCACGCCTTCGCCGCTGGGGTAGGTCGCCGGCTGGTTGTACATCGAGCCGGTGTGGCTGGCGCCGACCATCGCGAAAGCCTTGTAGCCGCCGTTGAAGATCCAGTCATAGCGGGCACGCAGGTTGAACTGCGAGCGGGGCGAGAATGCCGGCTCGCTGCCTGCCTCGCCGAACGGGTTCTGGAACGGCTGCACGCCCAGACCGGCCTCGACCACCTCGGTGATGCACGCGCCGTAGGACGGCGTGTTCGGGATGTTGCCCACGAGGCACGGCGAGTTGGTCTGCTTGGCACGGTTGAACGAACCGGAGCCCATCAGGGTCAGGCCGTCGGTGATGCGGCCCTCGAACTGCAGTTCCAGGCCATCCACCTTGTAGTCGGGGCCGTTGACGCCGAAGGTGGTATTGCCCAACACCAGCGGGTTGAAGAACTGCATCTGCACGTTGTTCCACTGCATGTGGTACAGCGAGCCATTGAGCAGCAGGCGGTCGTCGAAGAAGGTGGTCTTGAAGCCGATCTCGTTGTTGGTCAGCGAGTCGGGCGCGTAGCTGAGCGGCTTCTGGTACTGCGGGCCATCCACGCCCTTGGCCACTTCCTTGGTGGTGCGGTTGAAGGCGCCCGGGCGGAAGCCCTGCGAGAAGGTGTAGTACACCATCGCGTCCGGCGAGATGTGCCATACCAGGTTCGCGCGGCTGCGGAAGCCGTGGTAGCTGGCGTTGAGGTTCTCCGCCGTCATGCTGGTGGCATCGCCGCCGGTGCACTGGCCGTTGGGCACGTTCACGCAGTTGGAGCCGGTGGCGTACTGCGAACCGCGCTGGTACTCGGAGTAGTGGTAGTAGCGGGTGCCGGCGGTGGCGGTCAGTACGTCGGCGATGATGTCATAGGACACCGAGCCGAACGCCGCGACCTGGCGATAGCCGCGCTGCTCGTCTTCGCCGAAGGCGGTGCTGTCACTGCGTACGCTGGAGTCCATCTGTGCGGTGCCCGGATACGGCGCGACATTGGCCACGCACGGAGCGCCGCCAGCCAGTGCCGTGGCGAGGTTGCCCGGCGTGCAGGACGGGATCGTCTTGTAGTTGAAGTTCATGTCGTCGAGGATCTTGAAATCCTCGAAGTACAGGCCGCCGATGGCGCGCAGGCGGCTGTCGTCCGGCGTGCTGAAGCGCAGCTCGTGGCTCTGGTGGGTGCTGTTGACCTGGTCGTTCCAGTAGCCGATCGGCGAATAGCAGGTGGGCTTGGTGCCCGCGCCCAGGCCCGAGCCGCCGGTGCAGCTGTAGTACCAGCCGCCGACGCTGCGCGCGTAGTTGGTGTAGTCCTGCTGTTCGCTGATGTGGCGATCGGTATAGCCGCCGGTGTACACCATCGAAACGTCGCCGAGCTTGCCGTTCAAGGTCCACGCGGTGTTGGAGTAGCGGTCCTTGTCCCAGGCCGGCGCGAACGCGGTGATCTGCAGCGGCTGCAGGGTTTGGCCATCCGAACCCACCGGGTAGGTCGATGACTGGCCCTGCGCATCCATTTCCTGGTAGCTCTGCGCGATCAGTACGTTCCAGTCGTCATTGATCTTGTAGAGCGCGGACAGGCGGGCACCCTGGTAGTCCACCGGGTTCCAGTCCTTCTGTGCTACGGCGTAGTTGTTGGCCACCGGGCTGCCTGGCACTGCGCAATAGCCGGTGCTGGTGCCCTGGCCGTTCGGGCACAGGCCGCCGGTCGGCTTGATGTTGGCGTAGAAGTTGCCCCCATCGTTGTTGTTGCGGGTGAAGGTGCTCGGCACGTTGTCGATGTAGCCGCCCTGATGGTCGTTGTAGATCACGCCGCGCAGCGCGAAGGTGCCCGGGATGATCGGCAGGTTGAGCACGGCGTTGGCCGAGTTGTTGGCCGCGCCGCCCGCGGTCACGCCAGTGCTGGCCTCCACGTTGCCGCTGACCTTGTCCAGGTTGGGCTTGTTGGTGATGTAGCGCACCGCGCCGGCCTCGGCGCCACCGCCGAACAACGTGCCCTGCGGGCCTTCAAGGACTTCCACGCGCTCCATGTCGACCATGTACACATCGAGATTGCGCGCGGGGAACTGCATCGACTGGTCGTCGAGATACACGGCGACATTCGGGAACGGCGCGATCGACGCGCTCGACTGGTTGCCGAGGAAGCCGGTGCTCAGACCGCGCATGTAGATGTTGCCCTGGCCCGGCCCGTTCGCGGCGAACGTCACATTGGGCAGGTACTTGATGAGGTCGTCGAAAGTATTTACGTTCAGCTGCTGCAGCGTGTTGCCGGTGAATGCCTGCATGGTGATCGGCACGTCCTGCATGTCCTCGTTGGCATGCTGGGCCGTCACGGTGATCGCGCCCAGCGTGGAGGCCGAGGCTTCCGTGGCCGACGGACCCTGCTGGGCAGGCGTCGCGTCGGTGGCCGGTGCCTGCGCCGCCGACGGCTGGGTGGCGGGCTGGTCGGTTTCGCCGGCATAGGACACGCGAGTGACCGCAAGCGCGGCAAGCACCGCGCAAGTGATTGGATTGATCTTCAAGACTATCTCCCCAAGGGTTTGGAAGCCGAACGGCGTCGGCAGGCCTAGTGCTGCGATGCGGGGAGGCTAGGGGGGCGGAATGAACGGCCAGTGACCCGGACTAGGCAAGCTTGCGCGGTTGTCTATGCCCTGGAGCAGGCCGCCGACGCGTTAACGCTCACGGATATCGTGCGGCGTCCTCGTCGTTTGGCCGCCCATATGAACTTACAGCCGCTGCGTGCCCGCCACCCAGGCCGAGCGGACCACCGGCTGCGAGCGATGCAGCCGCACGCGCAGCAGGTCGGCGCGCAAGCCTGGGTCGAGCCGGCCGCGATCGTCGAAGCCCAGCACGTCGGCGGGGGTGGAGGTCACCGTGGCAATCGCCTCCGGCAGCGTCCAGCCCGCCTGCTCGTGCAGGATGAAGGCGCCCTGCAGCAGGCTGGTGGGCATGTAGTCCGACGACAGGATGTCCAGGCAGCCGGCGCGCGCCAGGGCGATCGCCGCCACGTTGCCTGCATGCGAGCCACCGCGCACCAGGTTGCTGGCGCCGGCCACGATGTGCAGGCCCTGCTCTCGCGCCGCCTGTGCGGCCGCCAGCGTGGTGGGGAACTCGCTGATGCGCGCGCCGACCGCGACGGCCTCGTCCACATGGGCGACATCGGTGTCGTCGTGGCTGGCCACCAGCACGCCGTGGCGTCGCGCCAGCCGCATCACGCCGGCCATCTGTTCGTCGCGGTGCAGGGACTGCTGCGCGCGGCGTTCCTCCAGTACGGCAGTGAATTCCTCGTCGCTCCAGGTGATGCCGTTGCGGCTGTAGTAGCTGCGGTACTGGCGCACGTCGTGGTACTGGCGCTGGCCGGGCGTGTGGTCCATCAGCGAGAGCAGGCGCAGGTCGGCGCGGGTCAACAGCGGCTCGGCTAGTTCCAGCAGGCCGGGCCAGCTCAGTTCGCAGCGAAGGTGCAGGTAGTGCTCACTGCGCAGCAGGTGGTGGTCGCGCGCTTCGTCCAGAGCGTCGAGCGCGTCGCGCAGCGTGCGAGTGCGGCCGCCGTCTTCCTCCAGGTCGCCCAGCGACAGGGCATCGAGCACGGTGGTGATGCCGGCGGCGAGCAGCTGCGCGTCGTGGGCCAGCATCGCCGGTAGCGCCGGCCATGCCGCGCCGGCGCGCGGCAAGAGGTGTTTCTCGAGGTTGTCCGTATGCAGCTCGATGAGTCCCGGGATCAGGTAGTCGCCGTCGAAGTCGATGGCGTTGCGCGGATGTTCGTCGCCGCTCCAGGTGCTTGCGATCAGGCCATCATGGATTTCCACGCCACCCGTCACCACCCGGTCGCCGAGCACCAGGCGCGCCTTTGCGATGCACCATGAACGCTCCTTCAGCGATGTCATCCCGGCGAAAACTGGCCTGCCCATACTCGTGTTCCGTTTCAACCCATCGTCAGTCTGTGTGAGGAACATGCAGGAATGATGGCAATCCCTTTCCAACCGCCCGACCGCTCGCGTGACGTGCCGGTGTGGCGACAGATCGAGCAGCAGGTGCTGCAGCAGATCCGCAGCGGACAGCTCCGCGGTGGCGTGCGGCTGCCTTCCGCGCTGGAGCTTGCGCGCCAGTTCAACGTCAATCGGCACACCGTGCGGCGCGCGCTGGATGCGCTGGAGGAGCGTGGCGTGATCCACGGCGATCCGGCGCGTGGCCTGCGCGTGCGCGAGGAGTGCTACGACTACCCGATCGGGCGTCGCACCAGCTTCAGCCGCAACATGCACAACCTCAATGTGAGTTCCGGCAACAAGGTGTTGGGCACCGCCCTGGTCACGCCGCCGCAGCGGGTGGCCGAGTCACTGGCGCTGGCGCGCGGCGAGGGAGCGTGGTGGATCGAGTCGTCGGCCTATGCGGAAGGGCGCGTGCTCGACCACGGCCAGGCCTGGTTTCCGGCCAGGCGTTTTCCGCGGCTCGACGAGGTGTTCCAGCGCACCGGCTCGGTGAGCCGCACGCTGGCGGAGTTCGGCATCACGGACTACTTCCGCAGCTACACCCGCGTGACCGCGCGCCTTGCCGGCCCGGCCACCGCGGGTGTGCTGGACCAGTCGCCGGAGCTGCCGGTGCTGGAGGTGGAGTCGCTCAACGTGGACGGAAACAATCAGCCCGTGCAGTACGGACTGACCTGTTTCGCCGCGGAGCGCGTGCAGCTGGTGCTGTCCACCAGCGAACGCTGAGGATCAGCCGGCGGCCACCGCGGCGGTTTCGAGCGTCTCGGCGCGCAGCCGGCCGCCCACCACTTCCTCGGCCAGGCCGAACGACAGCGTCATGCCCAGGCCGCCGCCACCGACGCCGTTGACGATGGTCACGCCGGGTTCCGCCTCCAGCACCAGTTCGCTGCGCTGGCCGTCGGTGAGCTTGGCGTAGCAGCCGTGCCAGCTCTGCCTGACGTTCCAGCTGGGAAGGTCGAGCACGCTGCGCAGGTAGTCGACGATCTTGCGGTTGATCGCGCTCTCGTCGAACGGCTCGAGCGTGTGCGCGTACTCGTGCGAGTCGCCGATGGTGATCTCGCCCAGCCCGTTCTGCGCCGCCATCACGTGGATGCCCAGCGCCATCAGGTCAGCGTATTGCTCGGCCAGGCGCTGGCGCAGCCTGCCGATGCTGGGCGTGGCATGGAAGCCGTTGTAGTGCGCCATGGTCAGTCCGCCGCAGACCACCGGGCCCAGCTGGAAGGTGGAGGGCTGCGCTTCCAGTCGCAGCATCTGCAGCTTGCACTTGGTGATGGCAAGGCGCTCGAACAGCTCCGGGTAGAGCGTCTCGAAGTCGGTGCCGCTGGCAATGTAGATGACGTCCGCGCCGTAACGGCGACGGCCGCTCCACACCCACGGGTGCTCGATGCGGGTCACCGCCTGGCGCCACAGGAAGGTGACGCCGTAGCGCTCGGTGAGCCAGGCGGGCAGGTTGCGGATCGCTTCGCGCGGATCCACCACCAGCTCGTCGGTGCTCAGCAGCGCGCCGCGCAGGCCCTGCTGCTGCACGCCCGGCGCATGGCCGCGCACCTGCGCGGCATCCAGCGTGCGGCATGGGCGGATGCCTTCGTTCATGGCGGCGTACTCGTTCATCACCGCCCACTCGTCGTCATGGAACGCGGCCATCAGGCTGCCGCTGGGCGCGTACCAGGTGCCGGTGGCGTCGCAGAACTCGCGCCACACTTCGCGCGAGCGCAGGGCGCGTTCGTACAGCGGGCCATTGGACACGCCGATCGGCCAGATCGTGCCGAAGTTGCGCACCGACGCGCCCACGGCGCGCTCGTGCCGGTCGAAGACGGTGACCTGGTAACCGGCCTCCGCCAGTGCGCGGGCCATGGCCAGGCCGACGATGCCTGCGCCGACGACGATCGCGGTGCGTGTTTGCGACTTGCTCATAAGCGGCTGCTTTCCATCTCAAGGGGTGACAACGATTCGGGTGCATGCCGGTTCTGGCGGCCGTGCAGCCAGAACCAGCGTGCGGCCAGCGCGATCAGCACCAGGCCGGCCACGCTGCTGACGAGCACGGCGCGTTCGAAGAACTGCGTCCAGTTGAGCTGCAGGGCGAGGAACTGCCTGGCCAGCAACACCGCCACGCTGCCCATGTAGCCGGAGGCATCGGCGATGTACATCACGAACGACGCGGTGCCGGCGATGCGGAAGGTGGCCATCAGGCGCTCGAAGAACATGCCGTTGAGCGGTATGTAGGCGAGGTAAAGCCCGAAGCCGACCAGGGTCATCCAGCTCAGCGGCGGCAGCTCGCGGTGCATGAACAGCACGGTGCTCAACCCGGCGCAGCACAGGCCGCCGCCGATCAGCGCGTGGTTGAGCATGAAGGCGCGCATGTTGTCGCGCACCAGGGTCAGCGAGGCGGTGAGCATCAGCACGCCGATGCCGATGGGCGTATCCACTTCGCCGAACACTACCGCACTGCGGCCAAAGCCGAGGTCGCGGAAGATCTCCGTGTCGAAGTTCTCGCGGAAGTCGCGCAGCACGGTCAGCAGCACGTACAGCGGCACGATCAGCAGCAGGCCGGGCAGGAAGCGGCGCACGAACTGCCGGCGTGCCGCACGATCCATGCGGCCGCGCGGTGCGCGTGCGGCGATGTCCTCGGCGCTGGGCGGCGGCAGCCGGCTGAGCACGCGCAGCGACAACAATAGCGGCGGCACGAACGCCAGCCCGACCAGGAAGGGCATCCAGTGGTCGCTGACGCCGGCCAGCAGCATGGCCTTGCCCACGCCTTTGACCAGGCCCGAGGCGAAGATGAAGCTGGAGGCGAGGATCGCGCCCATCAGCTCGGTGGCCTGGCGTCCCTCGATGTAGCCGAACACCAGGCCCCACACCATGCCCAGCGGCAGGCCGTTGAGGAACAGGAACACGATGCCGGGCACCGGTGGCGCGAGCGCGAAGCCGAGCAGGGCCAGCCACGACAGTCCGATCAGGCAGAGGATGGTGTGGGCGCGGCGCGAGGTCTGCAGTTCGGGTACCAGGCGGATGCCCCACAGCTTGCTCAGCGCGTAGCCCAGCACCTGGGCGATCACCAGCCAGATCTTGTAGTCCACGCCCAGCCAGCTCATGCCTTCGTAGCTGGCCGCGCTGAACGGTTTGCGGAAGGCATACATGCACGAGTACGTGCAGAACGCGGCGAAGCCGGCAACCAGCGGCAGCAGGGTGGTGGACCACGCCGATGCGGGGCGCCGGGACGAGGGCATGCGTTCCATGGCAGGCCTCAGGCCACGTCCGAGCGGCCGGCACGGCCCAGCAGCGCGGGCAGTTCGTGCAGGCTGTCCAGCACGGCGTCGGGCTGGTGGGCCTGCAGCTGCGCACGGGTGTAGGCGCCGGTGGTCATTGCGACCACCAGGCCGCAATCCGCGGCCCGGCCCTCGCGGATGTCCACTTCGGTATCGCCGACCTTGATCACCCGTGCTGCATCGGTGACGCCGCACTCGGCCATCAGCGCGCGGATCATGTCCGGCGCGGGGCGCCCGTGCTCCACGCGGTCAGCCGAGGTGGCGGCATCGATCAGCCCGCGCCGGCGCCAGTCGAAGCGTTCGATCAGGCACTCGGCGATGTCCTGCGAGAAGGCGGTGTTGAGCGCCACCTTGATGCCGCGATGGCGCAGCCAGGCGAACGTCTCCTCGGCCCCGCTCATCGGCCGCACGGCCTCGTGCGTGCGGTAGCAGTCGAGCATGCGCTGCACGAAGTCGTCGTGCACCTGCGCCACCTGCGCATCGTCCGCGGGCAGATCGTGCGCGGCGAGCATGCTGCGGATGGCGGCGGGCTTGGTGTAGCCCATCAGCGCGCGCAGCTCGGGCAGGGTCGCGTGGCATCCCGCCTGCGCCAGCGCGTCGTGCAGCGCGAGCGCCACCAGGTCCGGATCGTGCACCGTGGTGCCCGCCATGTCGAAAACCGCCAGTTGGAACGTCATATCGCCTCCCGTGATGGGAAGGCATGCTGACGAGCGGCGATGGCGCGCCCGTGACGCGGGCACCGACAGCCGGGGCGGACTGTCTAGTCAATCGTTGGGGTGGGGCGTGGCGCGCGTTCCGGAATCGGCGTGCCGCTCTCGCCAGAACCCGTTCACGAGCTCAGTGCGGGCAGCGTGACCTCACCGTCATCCCCGCGAAAGCGGGGATCCAGTGCCTTTCAGCTCCGAAATAAAGCCAAAGTCGCTGGATCCCCGCTTTCGCGGGGATGACGGTGAGGGAGAAAAGACGGTGAGGGGGAAATGCCCTGTGGCGAAATCGACCGAAGATCGCGGGCAACCTTCTGCCGACTTCCGCCGACGCTCAGCCCGGGTCGCGCACCCAGTCGAGATAGGCCTCGTGCCCCTGCGCCACCGGCACCGCGATCAGTTCGGGCAGCTCGTAGGGGTGCAGCGCGAGCAGGCGCTCCTTGAGAGCGGGGAAGCGGGCGGTGGTGGTCTTGATCATCAGCAGCTCTTCGCTGTCGGTGACCACTTCGCCCTTCCAGCGGTAGGTGGACTGCACGCCGGGCAGGCGATTCACGCAGGCGGCCAGGCCTTCGCCCACCAGCGCCTCCGCCAGGGTGCGGGCCGAGCCGGCATCGGGACAGGTGCAGTAGCAGATCAGCACGGAATCAGGCATCGGAACGGGGCGACATCAGGCCGTAGTTGGCGAATTTTTCCAGCACCTGCGTGACCTCCTCGTCGGTGAGCAGTACCGGCTTGCCCACCTGCAGGGCCAGCGCGTATTGCTGGGCCAGGGTTTCCACCTCGATCGCGCGCCACATGGCCTGCGCCAGGCTGCTGCCCACGGCCAGCATGCCGTGGTTGGCCATCAGGCAGGCCAGGCGCCCCTCCAGTGCCTGCAGCACCGCGTCGGACAGGGCCTGGGTGCCGTAGGTGTGGTAGTCCGCGCAGCGGATGGAGTCGCCGCCGCCCACCGCGATCATGTAGTGGGCCGGCGGAATGGCCATGCGGCACATCGCCAGGGCGGTCGCGTGGGGCGGGTGCACGTGCACCACGGCGGCCACGTCCGGGCGGCCGGCGTACACGTCGCGGTGGAAGCGCCACTCGCTGGAAGGGCGCAGGCGGTGCCGGTAGCCGCCCTCCCGATCCACCCAGACCAGGTCCGCCGGGGTCAGCGCCTCGTACGGCATGCCGCTCGGTGTGATCAGGAAACCCTCGGCGTGGCGGGCACTTAGGTTGCCCGAGGTGCCCTGGCTGAGGCCGCTGGGGCCCAGCCGCCGTGCCTGGACCACGATATCCTCGCGCAGTGTCTGTTCCTCGCTCACGCCTGCCGCCGGTCCGCTGATTGGGGTGGCGCCATGGTCACCGTGGCGACATCCGCTGTCGATAGGGTGGGATTTCCTGTACCGGCGGCCTTGAAAGCGTGTAGGGGCTCCCCCATTGCTGCTTTCAGCCACCGGAGCGGCCCCACTTGCAGGGGGGCTTTGCGTCGTTAGAATTGGCACTCACCTACCAGGAGTGCTAGCAACGCGCCAAGCCAGGCGCCACTCCGGGGTAATCCTTTTTGTTCCACCCAATCAACCAAGCTGGAGCCCATCCATGAGCAAACTGCGTCCGCTGCACGATCGCGTCATCGTCAAGCGTCTCGAAGAAGAGCGCGTTTCCGCTGGCGGCATCGTCATCCCCGACAGCGCCACCGAGAAGCCGACCCGCGGCAAGGTCATCGCTGCCGGTGCCGGCCGCATCCTGGAAGACGGCAAGGTCCGTCCGATGTCGGTGAAGGAAGGCGACACCGTGCTGTTCGGCAAGTACGCCGGCCAGGAAATCAAGATCGACGGCGAAGAGCTGGTCTTCCTGAAGGAAGACGACATCGTGGCTGTGATTGAAGGCTGATTAGGCCCACGGGGGTTTTAGCGCGATAGCCGCGCTCTGTAGCAACCCCTTTCGCAAGCTTTCCCATTCTTAATCAAAATTTTTGAGGCAAAAATTTTATGGCAGCTAAAGAAGTCCGCTTCGGCGAAGACGTCCGCGCGCGCATGCTCAAGGGTGTGAACACCCTGGCCAATGCGGTCAAGGTCACCCTGGGTCCGAAGGGCCGCAACGTGGTGCTCGAAAAGAGCTTCGGCGCCCCGACCGTGACCAAGGACGGCGTGTCCGTGGCCAAGGAAATCGAACTGGCCGACAAGTACGAGAACATCGGCGCGCAGATCGTCAAGGAAGCCGCTTCCAAGACCTCCGACGTCGCAGGCGACGGCACCACCACCGCCACCGTGCTGGCCCAGGCGTTCATCCAGGAAGGCCTCAAGGCCGTTGCCGCCGGCATGAACCCGATGGACCTCAAGCGCGGTATCGACCAGGCCGTCAACGCCGCGGTCACCGAGCTGAAGAAGCTCTCCAACCCGACCGCTGACGACAAGGCCATTGCCCAGGTCGGCACCATCTCCGCCAACTCCGATTCGGACATCGGCGACATCATCGCCACCGCGATGAAGAAGGTCGGCAAGGAAGGCGTGATCACCGTCGAGGAAGGCTCGGGCCTGGAGAACGAGCTCGACGTCGTCGAGGGCATGCAGTTCGATCGCGGCTACCTGTCGCCGTACTTCATCAACAACCAGGCTTCGCAGCAGGTCGAGCTGGATGACCCGTTCATCCTGATCCACGACAAGAAGATCTCCAACGTGCGCGAGCTGCTGCCGGTCCTCGAGGCCGTCGCCAAGGCTGGCAAGCCGCTGCTGATCGTCGCCGAGGAAGTCGAGGGCGAAGCCCTGGCGACCCTCGTCGTCAACACCATCCGTGGCATCGTGAAGGTCGCCGCCGTCAAGGCGCCGGGCTTCGGCGACCGCCGCAAGGCCATCCTGGAAGACATCGCCATCCTCACCAATGGCCAGGTCGTCTCCGAGGAAGTGGGCCTGCAGCTTGAGAAGGCCACGATCAACGATCTGGGCCGCGCCAAGCGCGTGGTGATCACCAAGGAAAACACCACCATCATCGACGGCGCCGGCGAAGCCGAGCGCATCCAGTCGCGCATCAAGCAGATCAAGGCGCAGATCGAGGAGACCTCCTCCGACTACGACCGCGAGAAGCTGCAGGAGCGCGTGGCCAAGCTGGCCGGCGGCGTGGCCGTCATCAAGGTCGGTGCCGCCACCGAAGTCGAGATGAAGGAAAAGAAGGCCCGCGTCGAAGACGCCCTGCACGCGACCCGTGCCGCGGTGGAAGAGGGCGTGGTCCCGGGCGGCGGCGTCGCCCTGATCCGTTCGCTCAAGGCCATCGAAGGCCTCAAGGGCCACAACGCTGACCAGGACCTGGGCATCGCCATCACCCGTCGTGCGCTGGAAGCCCCGCTGCGCGCCATCGTGGCCAATGCCGGCGACGAGCCGTCCGTCATCCTCAACAAGGTGAAGGAAGGCAATGGCAACTTCGGCTACAACGCTGCCACCGGCGAGTTCGGCGACATGATTGCCTTCGGCATCCTGGACCCGACCAAGGTGACCCGTTCGGCCCTGCAGTTCGCGGCCTCGGTCGCCGGCTCGATCATCACGACCGAAGCGGCCGTGACCGAAGTGCCGAAGAAGGAAGAAGCCCACTCGCACGGCCCGGCCGGCGGCATGGGCGGCATGGGTGGCATGGACTTCTAAGTCCACGCCTTCCAGGCAACGCAACAGGAGAAAACCCCGCCTTGTGCGGGGTTTTCTTTATCCTTTTCCTTCCGGACCCATCGAGCTTTTCTTGATGGCGAAACCAGGCACCGCCTGGATCGCCGATGCCGGCACCAGACCACGGCAGGTATTACCTAGCTTGACCGGGGGCGGTAAGCCCGGAGGGCCGCTCGCGGGGATCAACGCCGGCGCGACGTTGAGCGAAGCGCCCGCACGTTATCGGCTGCCTGGTATATGGAGGGAAATGGTCCCTGTGTTATAGGCTGCGTTTAATATGGAGTGGAAATCCGGTTATATGCAAGCCAGCACCCCATGAATATTCCGGGCCATCCCCTGCCTGCGGAGGCCATGCGCCACCGCGCCGGGCGCTACATGGCGCAACCTGCCGGGTACCGCGCTTTTTATCCCGCGCCCTTGCCGCCACAGCCGTCGCTGCAACTGGAGGGCGAACTACAGGGGTTGTTGTCGCAAGCCGACCGCGCGCTCGGGCGGCTCGATGGCTCGATCCAAATCCTGCCCAATCCCGACCTGTTTGTTTTCATGTACGTACGCAAGGAGGCGGTGCTGTCCAGCCAGATCGAAGGAACGCAGAGTTCGCTGCAGGACCTGCTCGCCGCCGAGGCGCATATCTTGGCGCCGGATCGCCCGCGCGATGTCGATGAGGTGGTCAACTACGTCAACGCCATGAACTACGGTTTGGCCCGGCTGGAAGAGCTTCCCGTATCGGTGCGCCTGATCCGCGAAATTCACGAGCGGTTGCTCCAGGGCGTTCGAGGCATGCGGCTGACGCCAGGCGAATTGCGCCGTTCACAAAACTGGATCGGGCACGCCGGTTGCTCGTTGAACGAAGCGAGCTTCGTGCCGCCACCTCCACACGAAGTACCGGTCGCACTCGGCGCGCTGGAAACCTTTTTGCATGCCGACAGCGAGTTGCCCCAGCTCGTTCAAGTCGGTCTGGCCCACGCGCAGTTCGAAACCATTCACCCATTCCTCGATGGCAACGGGCGCGTTGGCCGGTTGCTCATCACTTTTCTGCTTTGTCAGCGCGAAATTCTTGGCAAGCCGGTGCTCTATCTTTCGCACTTCTTCAAGCAGCATCGCGCCGAGTATTACGAACGCCTCCAGGCCGTGCGGGACAGTGGCGACTGGGAAGGCTGGCTGGCGTTCTTCCTGCGTGGCGTGGCCAGCGTCAGCCGCGAAGCGACTGAAACCGCCCGCCGCATCCTGGCCTTGCGCGAAGATCACCGAGCCAAGGTCACCGCAGGCCTTGGTCGCGCTGCCGGCAACGGACACAAATTGCTTGAACATCTATATCAGCGTCCTATCGTTTCCGTGGCCGATGTGCAGCTGCTGACCACCACGACATATACCGCGGCCAACAACCTGGTTTCACGTTTGGTTGCCTTGGGCATACTTGAGGAAGCTACCGGCTATCGCCGTAACCGGCTGTTCCGCTACCAGGCGTACATCGAATTGTTCGGTGAGTCCGGTGAGGCCACGGAGGAAGCTCCGGGCTAATCGGGGCCCTGAAGTCCTGTACGGGGACTTCGGGCGGTGCGGGCACTCGCGGTGATGATATTCATCCGTGGTACGGCGTTAAGCTGGCCAGCGGTGATCCCGTCGAGGAGACACGCGCATGGTTACCCGAACGGCATCCTGTGGTTGCGGCCAGCTGAGCATCCGCGTGCACGGCGAACCGCTGGGCGTGGGCGTCTGCCATTGCCTGGCCTGCCAGCAACGCACCGGCAGTGTGTTCGCGGCGCTGGCGAGTTTCCGCGCGCCCTACGAGGTGACCGGCACGGCCACCGAATACGTGCGCACCGGCGACCAGGGCTCACGGTTTCGCTTCCGCTTCTGTCCGGTCTGCGGCACGTCGCTGTTCCACACCGAGGAAGGGCGCGACGGATCGGTCAGCGTGGCGGTGGGCGGGTTCGCCGATCCGCAGTTTCCGCCGCCGCAGGATTCGGTCTACGACTGCCGTCGCCACGCCTGGGTGCAATTGCCGGACGGCATGGCGGTGTACGAGAAGGATCCGCGCTGACGCGCTGGGCCGATGGATCACGCCATCGGCGCGGGCGTGGCGCGATGCACCTGCTTGCGCAGGGCGAGCACGCCGACGATGGCCGCGGCAAAACCCGCGGCGGCACCCACGCCCAGCGACCAGCGTGGCCCTGCATGGTTGGCCACCCAACCCACGATGGGCGCACCGATCGGCGTGCCGCCCAGTGCGATGCCCAGGCGCAGCGCCATCACGCGGCCGCGCATCGCCGGCTCCGTGGTGAGCTGCATCAGGCTGTTGGTGGTGTTGGTGAGTACCAGCGCGGAGACGCCGATGATCACCAGCGTCACGGCGAACCAGCCGTAGCCGGTGGCGAACGCGGCCAGCGTGCAGCCCAGGCCGAATACCGCCGAGCCCAGCAGCAGCGATTCGAAGCGCGGGCGATCCTGGCTGGCCGCAAGCAGGGCGCCGACGATGGTGCCGATGGCCATGATCGAGGAGAGCAGGCCGTAGCCGCGCGCGTCGGTATGGAACACCGACACCGCCATGGTCGAGATGAAGATGGGAAAGTTGAGCCCGAAGGTGCCGATCAGGAACAGCATCACCAGCATCGCCTTGAGGTCGGGGCGCGCCCAGGTGTAGCGGAATCCCTCCAGCAGGCTGCCTTTGCCGCGCGAGGCGCGGGCGCGGCCATGCAGGGCCGAGGTGCGCAGGAAGGCCAGCGACAGCAACACCGCGCCGAACGAAAGCCCGTTCACCAGGAACGCCCAGCCGGTGCCGATGGAGGCGATCATCAGTCCGGCGATGCCGGGACCGATCATGCGCGCGGCATTGAACGAGGTGGAGTTGAGCGCCACCGCGTTGGCCAGATACGCGTCGCCCACCAGTTCGGCCACGAAGGTCTGGCGCACGGGCCCGTCGAAGGCCGCCACGCTGCCGGACAGGAAGGCGAACACGTACACCTGCCACAGCTGCACCGCGCCGGTGATGGTCAGCACGCCGAGCACGGCCGCGAGCACGCCCAGGCCCGCCTGCGTGGCCATCAGCAGGCGGCGCTGGTTGAAGTGGTCGGCGGCAAAGCCCGTCCATGGCAGGAACAGCAGCTGCGGCGCGAACTGCAGCGCCATCACCAGGCCAACCGCCGAAGCATCGTGGTGGGTGAGCTGGGTAAGCACCAGCCAGTACTGCGCCGTGCGCTGCACCCAGGTGCCGATGTTGGAGACCAGGGCACCGACGGCCCAGATCCGGTAGTTGGCGCTGCCCAACGCCCGGAACATGCCGGTGAAGCGCATCATGCCGGGTCGGTCTGGCGCCCTTCGAACACCTGGCCGAAATGGTGCGCAAGGTACAGCGCGCAGAGCAGGGCGCCCACCCCCAGTGCGATGACGCTGGACGCGTCATGCCACTGGAAATTACCCACGCGCACGGTCAGCAGGTAGGCGAAGACCAGGTTGGCAAACGCCCACAGCACGTTGACCGTGGGCGAGGAAGGGCCGCGCCCGCGCGGCTTGGCGAATGGCGAAGGGAATGATCGCCCCATCATCCCGCTGAGCAGGTGCGGCCATGCATTGGCGAGAAAGAAGCCGCCGAAGAAATACGCGACGAGGGTGCCCATCTCAGGATGTCCTTGCCGGCAGCAGTAGGAGGATCGCCTGGGTGGTGCCGGTCTCGCCAAGGCGGGGAAACACGTGCGCGATGCTGTAGTCGTGCGCTTCGGGCCGCACGTCGCTCATCGCGTCGATGGCCAGCGTTACGTTGAAGCCGAGCTCATAGGCCTGCCGCGCCGTCGATTCCACTCCGGTGCCGGTGGCGACGCCGGTCACCACCACCTGGGTGACGCCGCGTGACTTGAGGCGGGTTTCCAGGTCGGTGCTGGCGAATGCGCCCCAGGTGGTCTTGGTCACCACGACGTCGCCGGGCTGGCGGTTGAGTTCGGGTAACAGGTCCGTCCAGTCCTCGCCCTGCGGCAGCGAGGGGCGAGGCCGTTCGGTGCGACCGGGCGCCGTGCCGGACACATTCACCAGCACCACCGGCAGACCACGCGCGCGGAACGCTTCGATCAGCGCCACGGAGTTGGCGACGACAGCATCGAAGGGATGCATGAAGGGCGCACCGGCGAGACCTTTCTGCAGGTCGACGACGATCAGGGCGGTGTGTGGGTCGAGCGTGGTGACAGCCACTGGAGATCTCCCGGTTGGAGTGAGTCGGGCCGGCCCTGGCCATCGGTGATGCCAAGCCTTCAGTCGTCGACGAGGCGCCGGAGCAGGGCCACCGCGTCGGCCAGCTGTTGCTGCTCCTGGTCGGTAAGGCGCGCCTGCAGCGTGCGCAGCAGCCAGTCCTGGCGTGCGGCGCGGCCGTCGCGGATCCACTGGTGGTATGTCGGGGTGGGCGAATACAGCGTCTGCCGGCCGTCGCTGGGATCGGCTGCGCCACGCACCAGGCCGGCGGCCTCCAATGGCGCGATCACTGCGCCCATCGACTGCGGGCGCATGCCTTCGGCGCGCGCCAGGCCCGACACCGTGGCCGGCCCCTCCTTTTCCAGTCGAAGCAGCACGGACACCTGCGATGGACTGA
This sequence comes from Dyella sp. C9, assembly GCF_003332825.1. GTDB lineage: Bacteria > Pseudomonadota > Gammaproteobacteria > Xanthomonadales > Rhodanobacteraceae > Dyella. Next base: position 306,825 of record NZ_QIRF01000004.1, read on the forward strand.
AGTCGCTGCCCCCGGTCTGTTCGCGCAGGCGGCGCCGCAGCTTGCCGATCAGGGCGCGCAGGTCGGCGGCGAGGGCGTCGGCATCGGCAGGGCGGGGCTCGTTCATGGCGCGAGGTTAGCAGAAGTGAAGTTTAACTGCGAAGGTAAACTTCATAGATGATCGCCGCGATACGGCCGGGCCGGCCTCCATACATGCTGTAGTCGTATACTTATCAACATCCCATAACTATTTTGAATGCGATGGATGTCCGTCAGCTGAGGGCGTTCCTGACCGTCGCCACCACCGGCAGCGTGACCAAGGCCGCGACCCTGATCGACCAGGCCCAACCGGCCGTCTCCCGGCAGATTCGCCTGCTGGAGGAAGAGGTTGGCCAGGCGCTGTTCGTGCGCACGCGCTGGGGCGTGGAACTCACCGAGGCCGGACAGACCCTGCTCGGCTACGCGCGGCGCGCCCTCGAGCAGTTGGACCGCGCACGCGAAGCGCTGGCGGCAGACGAGGACACCCTGGCCGGCGTGGTCACCGTGGGTCTGCCGCCGAGCACGATCGAACGGCTGGCGGCCCTGCTCACCCTCAAGGTGCGCGCCCGTCATCCCGGCATCGTCCTGCGTTTCGTCAGCGGCTATTCCGGACGACTCGAGCAGTGGCTGCAGTCGGGTGAACTGGACGTGGCGCTGGTGCAGCACGCCATGCGTCCGCTGGAGAGTGGCGCCCAGCCGTTGCTGGAGGAACCGCTGTGGGCGGTGGGGCCGGCGAGTGCCGGGCTGTCGCCGACGCAACCCATCGATGCGCAGGCGTTCCTTGGCCATCCGCTGGTGTTGCCCAGCGCGGCGCACGTCATTCGCGCGCGGATGGAAGAACTGGCCGCGCAGCAGCAGTGTCCGCTGAATGTCGTTGCCGAAGCCGATGCCATGGCCGTGCAGAAATCGCTGGCCCATGCCGGCGTCGGCTTCACCGTGCTGCCGGCGTCGGTGGTGCAGGACGAGCTGCAACGCGGATGGCTGAGTGCCACGCCGTTTGCAGGCGAAGGCCTCAAGCGCACGCTCGGCATCGCCACCTCGCCCACGCAACCACCCGGCAAGGCGGCGCGCCACGTGGCGACGGCACTGTCCGCGTGCGTCGCCTCGCTGGTGGCGCAGGGGCAGTGGCCCGGTGCACGTTGGCTGGGTGAGGAAGGCATGCCGTCGTGAGCATCGATACCGGTGGCATCCGGCGCTGGGCCAACGACCTGCAGCGTATCGGCCGCGAACTCTGGCGCGACCTGAAGACGCTGTTGCGTCCCGGCCCGCGCCTGGTCGACCAGATCGAGGCGGTCGCTTCGGTGCTGCTGGCGATCCTGCTGGCGCAGCTGGCCGGTGCGCGCAATGTCGGCTGGGCAGCCTTCAGCGGTTACATGGTGATCCGCTCGCATCTGTCCACGAGCATGCAACGCGCCGCGCTGCGCGTACTGGGCACGCTGGTCGGCGCGTTGGCGGGCTACGCCATGGCCATCCATGTCGCCGGGCATCCGGTGTGGACCAGCATGGCGCTGGGCCTGGTGGTGACCGGCACCATGTACATGGTGCTGGTGAGCCGCCGAACCTACGCGTGGCTGTTCACCGGGCTCACCTTCCTGATGATCGTGGCCGATACGCTCGGCGCACAGGAACTGCCGCCGCGCGCATACGCGATCTCGCGTGTGGTGGAAATCCTGGTGGGTACCGGGGCCAGCCTGCTGGTGAGTCTTGTTTCGTCGTGCACGCTGCGCCGCTGGGTGCCGGGCCAGTTGCCCAAGCCCGCCACGTCGTATCGCGGGTGGCACGGCGCGGCCGCCTGGCATGCGCTGCAGGCCGGCGTCGCCGCGATGTTGATTCCCTGCTTTGCCCACTGGATCGCCATGCCCACGCTCACCCAGGCCGGCGTGACGGTCATGGCGGTGATGGCCGTGCCGCTGGCCAGCGTGGAGGCGCCGGGCAACATGGTGTCCACGCGCATGGTGCATCGCTTCCTCGGCTGCAGCCTCGGCGGCCTGCTGGCGATGGGCATCCTGCTGGTGTGCCATCACGACCCCGTGCTGATCACGCTGGGCCTGTGCGCAGGCGTGGCGATCGGCCGCCATATCGAGAATGGCGCGCACAAGCTGGGCTATGTCGGCGTGCAGTTCGCGCTGGCCTTCCTGGTGGTGCTGGTGCCGGACCATTACGCCAATGCCAGCATCCAGCCGGGCCTGGAGCGGCTGGCCGGCATCATGCTGGGCTTCGTGCTGTTGCTGCTTGCGCGCGCGGTGTTCATGGCCGGGCGCACGCAGCTTCCCAGGCTGCTCGGGCGAGGTTCGTCCTGACCGCCTGGCGGGGCTTCAGAGCTCCGCCATGTGATAGCGCTCCAGCCAGTAGGCGTATTGCGCCGGCAGGATCCACGACGGGCGATCGATCTTCAGGTATTGCGCGGCGCGATAGGGATAGTGCGGATCGGCGAGATGGGCGCGGCCGATCATGACCAGATCCATCTGCTGCTGCGCAATCACCCGCTCGGCGACGCGCGGCGCATCGACACCCCATGACGAGGCCACCGGCAACTGCGCCTCGTTGCGCACACGCTCGGACACCGGCGCAAGGAAGGCGGGACCCCACGGTATGTGGGCATCGGGAATGGAAAAGCCCACGCTGACATTGAGCAGGTCCAGCCCGCCTTCGCGAAAATGCCGGGTCAGCTCGATCGATTCGGCCAAGGTCTCCTCGTCGCGGCCGTCGTACTCGATCACGCCAAAGCGCGCGGTGAGCGGCAGGCGTTCGGGCCACACGGCGCGCACGGCGGCCAGTGTCTCCAGCAGGAACCGGCTGCGGCCGGCGAGATCGCCGCCGTACTGGTCGTCGCGTGCGTTGGAGTGCACCGAGAAGAAGCTCTGCGCGAGATAGCCGTGTGCGAAATGCAGCTCCAGCCATTCGAAGCCCGCATCGCGGGCGCGCATGGCGGCGGCCACGAAATCGGCTTTCACCCGGGCGATGTCGTCCAGCGTCATCGCCCTGGGCACGCGCGGCAGGTTGGCACCGAACGCAATGGCCGACGGTGCGATCGGCTGCCATCCGCGCGGATCACCCGCGGGAATATGGTCGTCGCCTTCCCACGGACGATTGGCGCTGGCCTTGCGTCCCGCGTGCGCAATCTGGATCCCCGCCACCGCGCCGGCGGCCTTGATCGACGCGGCAATGCGCGCCATGCCCTCCGCCTGCGCGTCGTTCCACAGGCCGGTACAGGCCGGCGTGATGCGGCCCTCCGGCGAAACCGCTGTCGCCTCCACGATCACGAGCCCCGCGCCGCCGCGCGCCATGCCGGGGTAATGCGCCCAGTGCCAGCTGTTGGTGACGCCTTCGTCGGCGCTGTACTGGCACATGGGAGGCACCGCGATGCGGTTGCGCAGGGTGACGTCTTTCAATCGAAACGGGCTGAAGAGGGCGGACACGGAAAGCTCCGGATAGTCGTGGAAAGAGGTGAATTCAGTGCTTGCCGTTCACGGCCTGCAGCACGAGCCTGGCGACTTCCTCCGAGGAGGCCGGGTTCTGCCCAGTGACCAGGCGGCCATCGCGTACCGCGTGCGGCTGGAAGTCCGGGCCTTTCTCATAGCGCGCGCCAAGTTCACGCAGGCGCGTCTCCAGCAGGAACGGCACCACGGCGGTAAGCCCGGCCGCTTCTTCCTCGCGGTTGGTGAACGCGCTGACACGGCGTCCCTTCACCAGCGGCGCGCCATCGCTGTCCTTGGCATTCACCAGCCCGGCCGGACCATGGCAGACCGCGGAGACCACCTTGCCTTCCTTCCACGCCGCCGAGAGCAATTCGGCGAGTCGGGCGCTGCCGGGAAGATCCCACATCGTGCCGTGGCCGCCGGGAAGAAAGATGGCGTCGTACGGCTCGGCCGATACCTCGTCGATCTTGTGCGAGGCCTCGATCTTCCTCATCGCGGCGGCGTCCTTGCGGAAGCGATCCACGCTGGGCGTGTTCTCGCCCTCGGCGGAAAGCGAGCGCGGGTCGATCGGAATCCTGCCGCCGGCGATCGATGCGATATCGACGTCGGCGCCGGCGTCGATGAAGGCGTAGTAGGGCGTGGCGAGTTCCTCGAACCACACGCCGGTGGCATGGCCGGTGTTGCCCATCGATGCGTGCGAGGTGAGGATCATCAGGATCTTGGTGGCGTGGCTCATGGGGAACTTCGCTCCGTGGGGAAGGGGAGTACGTTGCGCGCGTGACCGATGGCAGGCATCAGCGGCCGTGTTGCCGCGAGTAGCTCACCAGCCCGTCGAGCCATGCCTGGTGTCCGTTGATCATCGGATTGGGCGTGGTCCTGGCCAGTTCCTGTGCCGGTGCGCCGATCTGCGACTCCTGCGTGAGGATGCGCACGCGGTGGCCGGGCAGGTTTTCGACCAGCCATGCGTGATGGACGTCCAGGCGCTTGCTCGCATCACCTTCCGCCCAGCCATGCCACGCCACGCGCCCGGGTTTTCCGGCGGCCGGTGGCTGGTACTCGGTCACTTCGGCCTCGATCGGGAAGCCGAACGTGCTGAAGTGGAAACGCGCGCCCTGGCTGAGTCGCGGGCCGCTGCCATCGTGGAAGCGGATGTCCGAGGCGTTGCTGTAATAGACCGGCCAGTCGGCCGTGTTGTCCAGATGGGCCCACACCTGGTCGGCATCGAGGCCGGCGACGATGACCTCGTTGGAGGCGAAGTTGTCCGTGGTGCCCGGCAGGTAGTCCTCGGGCCAGATGATTTCATGCATGGGTGTCTCCTCGCGTCGTGCCGCGACGGTGGGTAAGGCGCGGCCTGCTTGTCGTCGTCGCGCCGCAGGCGTGGCGCTGTGGGGTGCACTTCATGATGGTGGTCATCGTGATATAAGGCCAATGATGCTTCTTTATTTCCAACATCATGCAGCCTGATATCAGGACGCTCGATCTCAACCTGCTCAAGACGCTCGATGCCTTGCTCGACGAGCGCAGCGTGACGCGTGCCGCCGAACGCCTCTCGCTCACCCAGCCAGCGGTGAGCGGCATGTTGACCCGATTGCGCGAAAGCCTAGGCGACCCGCTGTTCAAGCGCGGTCAACGCGGCATGGTGCCGACGCTGCGTGCACTGGAACTGGCGGGCCCGGTGAAAAAGGTGCTGGAAGATATCGAGGCCTTGCTGCGCCCGCAGGCCTTCGATCCCGCCGCCGCCGAGCTCACGTTGGCGGTCGCCTCGACCGACTACGCGCTGCAGGTGGTGATGCTGCCGTTCCTCGCGACCATAAGAACGCGCGCGCCTGGCATTCGCGTGGCCGTGCTTCCGATCCAGGACCAGCGCGTACATGCACAACTGGAACGCGGCGAGATCGACATGGCGCTGGTGACGCCGGACAGCGCGCCGGGCGACCTGCATGTGCGCCGGCTTTTCGACGAGCGCTACGTCTGCGTACTGCGTGAGGACCATCCCTATGCGGGCAGGCGCAAGCTCACCTTGGACCGTTTCTGCGCGATGGATCATGCGCTGGTTTCGTATCGCGGCGGAAGTTTCAGTGGTGTCACCGACGAGGCGTTGGCTCGCCTCGGCCGGTCGCGGCGCGTCACCGTGTCGGTTACCAGCTTTCTCGCGCTGCCCGAGTTGGTGCGGCACAGCGAGCTGATGGCCGTGGTGCCACGGCGTCTTGCCATGCAGGCGAAAGGCTTGGCGGTGCTGGAGCCGCCGCTGGAGATACCCGGCTTTACCAAGTCGGTGGTCTGGCACGAGCGCACGCATCATTCGCCGGCGCATCGCTGGATTCGAACGCTGCTGGCTGAAGTAAGCCAGCGCAAGCCGTAGGCGCGTCGCCTACGGCATGCCCGCCAACGATTGCCGCGTGATATCAGCCACCGACCTTGCGCCGGTGAGCGTCATAGCCACGCGCATTTCATAGGCCATCAGGTCGAGCAGTTTCTCCACACCCTGCTGCCCGCGTGCCGCGAGTGCGTAGACGAAGGCACGACCGAGCAACACGGCATCGGCACCCAGCGCGATCATGCGAACGATGTCCAGGCCATTGCGAATGCCCGAGTCGGCCAGGATGGCCAGCTCGCCCTTCACCGCATCGGCAATCGCCGGCAGCGCGCGTGCGGTGGACAGCACACCATCGAGCTGGCGCCCGCCGTGGTTGGAAACCACGATGCCGTCCGCGCCAAACGAGACGGCATCACGTGCATCCTCCGCGTCGAGGATGCCCTTGATCAGCATCGGTCCTTTCCAGAACGCGCGTATCCACTCCAGGTCCTTCCATGAAATGGATGGATCGAAGTTGGTGGCGAGCCAGCCGATGTAATCCTCCAGACCGGTGGGATGGCCGCGGTAGACCGAGATGTTGCCCAGGTCATGCGGGCGCCCCCACAGCCCCACGTTCCATGCCCACACAGGATGCGTCATGGCCTGCCAGTAGCGGCGCAGTGCCGCGTAGGGGCCACTCATGCCCGAATGCGCATCGCGGTAGCGCGCGCCGGGCGTGGGCATGTCCACGGTGAACATCAGCGTGGTGCAGCCGGCGGCCCTTGCGCGCTCGAGCGCGTTCTGCATGAAGCCGCGATCTTTCAGCACATAGAGCTGGAACCACATCGGCCGCGTGATGGCCGGCGCGACTTCCTCGATGGGGCAGACCGACACCGTGGACAAGGTGAACGGAATACCCCTGGCGTCGGCGGCACGCGCCGCCTGCACTTCACCGCGCCGCGCATACATGCCGGTGAGTCCCACTGGCGCCAGTGCCACCGGCATGGCGAAGTGCTGGCCCAGTACTTCGGTTTCCAGCGACAGCTCGGACATGTTGCGCAGGATGCGCTGGCGCAGTGCGATGTCCGCAAGATCCTCCACGTTGCGTCGCAGCGTGCGCTCGGCAAAGGCGCCGCCGTCGATGTAGTGGAACAGGAACGGCGGAAGCCGGCGCCTGGCTGCGGCCCGGTAGTCGGTGGGGGCGGAGATGATCATGCGAAAGATCCCGGCATCGGTTCCCTGACGGGAGACTGCCATGCTTCCTGCCATGACGGTGTGATTGCGCCGGCATGACGCTGCCGATCGCGCGTCGATGCACTCGCGCGCAAGCCGGTGCTCATGGCACAGTGAACGACGCGCGCAATTCCCCAAGGGAGTGTGGAATGGCTTCACGGTGGTCGATGTGGCGAACAGGTGGGTCGATGCTTGCGCTGGCGATGGCCTGCTCCGGTGTGCAGGCGGGCACGACTATCCCGGCGGTGTTCGAGGCGGGGCATGTCTACGCCACGCCGCGCCTGAGTGACGGATCGTTGCTCAGGCTGCTGGTGGATACGGGCGGCGGCGGTGCATGGACGTACTGGCTGGGTGAATGGAGCCGCGCGGGCCAAGGCCTCGTGGCGATGGCACCGTGCAGCCTCGGCGAGGAGAGCGTGCCGCAGTACGTGCCCCCTTCATTCCGTGGCGTGCCATTGCCCGCGCCGAACGGACCGTGCAAGGGCGTCTCGCGTTATCCGACGGAGCCCGGCGTACGGGGAACCTTCGACGGCATGCTCGGTGCCAACTATCTTTCCACGCAGGGCGTCTGGACCTTCGATTACCCGGCGCAGCGGCTGGTGCTGGAAGATCACGGCTGGACGGCCGGTGCGGCGGCGCATCGCGTGCCGTTGGGCTTCGACGTCCTGCGCAACGGGCTGCGTCGCGGCTTTCCACGCGTGACCATGATCGTTGCCGGCGAGCCCATCGACATGCTGCTGGACACCGGCGCCACCAGCCACCCCACGGCCGAGACGCGGGTGGCCACGGGCGAGCCGGTGGCCAGGGGCGAGGGCGTGACCAGTTACATCACCACTTCGATGCTGGAGCGCTGGCATCGCGCGCACCCCGAATGGCGGGTGATCGAGCATGGTGATGACCTGTTTGGCAGCGCGAATGCCTCGCGCGTGATTCGTGTGCCGGAGATTGTCTGGGCGGGTTACAGCATGGGCCCGGTATGGTTTACCGAACGCCCCGACTCGGCGTTTCACCAGATGATGGCCTCGATGATGGACCGCAGGCCCGATGGCGCACTGGGAGCCAACGTGTTCCGGCATTTCGTGCTGACCATGGATTACCCGGGCGAGGCGGCCTGGGCCACCTGCCATGACACCTCGTTCTGCCACACGATGCTCGCGGAGTAAGCGCCCCGCCATCGGGCTCAGCGGCGTACCGCGAGCACCCCATCCAGTGCCAGCTGCGCCTTGAAGCCGGCCTTTTCCAGTCGGCGGGCCACCTCGCGTGGCACGTCGCGGTCGCTGGTGAGCTTGTTGGGGCTGCCGGTGTAGTGGAACATCCGCCCGCCGCGGCGCAGCACGCGCGCGAGCTGGTCGTAGAACACCTGCGAATAGAGTTCGCCGGCAATGCCGAAACGCGGTGGGTCATGCAGCAGCGCATCCACCGAGGCGTCGGCGACCTGGGTGATAGCCTGCGAGACATCGGCATGGGTAAGCTGCAGGCGCCCGCCTGCGGCAGCTGAATCGGGATCCGGCGACCACGGGTTGAGCGTGCGCAGCCACAGCACGTCCGGATTCTTCTCGAACGATTGCATGCGCGCCACGCCGGCTTCCAGGCAGCACGCCGCGAAATAACCCAGGCCGCCACAGGTATCGAGCAACGCCTTGCCGCGCGGTTCCACCAGCGCCACCTTGCGGCGTGCGTCCTCGAACGGCGATTCCTTCGCGGTGGGCAGCATCTTGATGCCGTCGATCTCGAAGGTCGGCGCTCCCCATTCGGTCGGCACCAGCTTGATCAGCGAGCCGGAGAAGCGGGACACCGTCGCGAATTCCTCGCCGTCCCAATAGTAGATGCTGCGATCCTTGAGCTTGTGCGGGTAGGGGTAGTGCTCGCCCTTCCACTGCCAACCGTCGGTACCGAGCGAGGCTTCACCCCGGGTTTGGCCCAGGTCCAGCGAACCCGTCCATAGCGTTGCGCCGGCATCGCGCGCGGCGAGCAAGGCATCGGCGGTGGGGCGGGTGAGCAGGGGGCCGGCGTAGTGCGACAAGGTGTGGATTTCCTGGATGAAATGGGTGCGGCTCGCAGGGAGGGCGAACGTCCCGCGTGGCGCCGACATTTTTGCATATCCGCCGCTTGCGCCCTGTGCCGGTAAAACGATGTGCCCGCAGCGCGGGTACCGGATGAGCTTCATGTGCTCATCTCGAGGCTCGGGCGCGCAGCCCCGTGGCTGCGCCATCATGAGGGTTGGGAACTGGCCCACCGGTGAAGTGGATTTCGCCACTGCCGAGGCGGCCATGGCCACCAACCCGCTTGCACCGAACCGTCTCACTGCGGCGCTGCCGCCGTTCCTGCGCAGGCGGGTGAAGGCGGATCAACGTTACTGGCAGGGCGCAAGCCAGTGGCCTTGCGCCGTCCTCCGGCATCCGTCGGGCCGTGCTTGGACGCTGGCGCGGTGCAGCGAGATCTCGCGCCAGTCGAGCCCGTTCCGCGGTTTCTTGCCGTGATGATCGCTGCCAGTCCCGGGAACCCTGATGGAAAGACCCTGTCTAGTCAGGCTGGTCGCAACGCGCGCTGATGGCATGCGCATGTTTCGTGTGGGGCATTGGCTTGAGTTTGGGGTGTCATGCAGCGTTCGGGGCAGCTTCGGTATCGACAGGAGGAGAGTGCGCGCGGCCTGGCATTACTCGACAGCGAAACCCGTGAGTCCTTGGGGCGCAGGCGCTGGCGACAGCCGCCGCTAACGCGCCCGGAGCTGGCGCTGGCGCTGATTGTGGTGTTGGTGCTGCACCTGCTGTTTGCGTTGTCGCTGTGGTACGAGATGCAGCCGAGGTCGTTCCATCCGATGGTGGTGAACCGCGATACCGATCGGGCGATGATCGTTCGTCTGATCGACCACCCCAGCAAACCGCGCGCCACCCAGCCTGCTGAGCCAACCGCGAGATCAGAAAGTCCGGTGCCACCGCGGCCAGTGGCGGCGGCCGCCGTTGCCCCGGTGGCGCACGAGAAGCCCCGCCGGGACGCCATGGTCGTGCAGGATCATGAAGCTACGCCTGCGCCGGCGGCCTCCGTGGCGGCGCCCTCGGCCATCAGTTTGTTCGCCAAGGATGGTTCGATCCGCCTGCAGCCTTCGACGGCTGCTGTCCCGGCAACGGCAACTACCGTCGATGGGCAGGCCAAGCCTGTCGACGATCGTCAGATCATGCAGCACGACAGCAACCGGATGCACTACAAGGCCACGCGCTTTGAAAAGTATTTCCCGCCACCGAACGAGACGGCCGGTGGCGCGGTGGGTCGTCATATAGGCGATGCGATCAAGGAGATCGCCAAAAGCGTCTGCGATCCCAACAAGAAGAGCACGGCTACCAACTTGCTATGCGGCGCGCCCCCGTTGCCACCTTCGCCCATGGACAAGGACGAACGCCTGAACCTGCCGCCGCCATCACTGGCCGACAATCCGAATCCGCCCAAGGCGCCGCCGCTTTCGAGCTGCATCGCCGAGTACAGGGAGGGAAAGCCACTGCCCTACGGCTGCCCGGTGAACACGCCCGATCTGGCCTTCAAGGCCGAGATGCGTGAATGCATCGATCTTTTCCGTGCAGGTAAGCGCCTCAAGACATGGTGCCCTGCCGATACGCCGCAGCGCGCAGCCGCCGAGCCGGTGCAGCCCGCGGATTCCTCGAGTACCGAAACGCATTGAACCATGCCGATCATGCGCGGCGTCCGGATGTCGTCCCGTCCGGGCTGGTGTCCACGTGCGCTTCCACCTCTATCCGATGACAAGGCGTCGCCCGACGGATGGTGCTCATCAGCCAAGTTGAACGGGTTTGATGGATGGTTGGTGTTCAACCCCAAGCGGACATTTTCGCCCTATCTCGTGAAGACGAGTTTGGCCACGCCTTGGCGGTCATGGAGGTGCCGGGGAATCAGGTCTGGCCCCCAAATCGATGAACCTGAGGGTGTTCAGGGTAGGGTTTTGCCGACATGAGCCGTCCTGCAGGGAAAGGTTCCCGCATCGCCTCGTGCTCCCGCATCGTCCGCCACGAGGATGATTGGGCACGGTACCGATATGGCTGCCACCGTTGATTTGCTGGCCAAGGGTTCACGGTCATGCAGATTTTCTCCACGGGTCGATTGAGAAAAACATGCATGGAGCAGATGATGGAAGGTCGTCGCCCCCACCCATCAATCGCTTCGGTACGTTCCGACGAGGCCGCACGACGATGATCAGGCGATCGCTCCTTGGCAGGAGTTCATGGCTCGTTGTGGGACTGTCGGGATCGCTGGCTTGGATGTCATCTGGCTCGTCGATCGCGGCCGATTGGCCCCACGATGCATCGGGGGCGCCGGTGAGTGGCCTGGTCATCGTACGCGCCACGGTGAGCCAGGATGGCCGGGTCGTGCGGGCAGTTGTCGACAGCAGTTCCGGTTACCCGGCATTGGACGACAAAGCGCTTTCAACTGTGTGGAAATGGCAATTTCACCCCTGGTACAAGGATGGCGTTGCCGTTGAGGGCGTCGTACGGGTTCCTGTTCGGCTGGATCCGCCTCGCCCGGAGGAAAGATAGCGCTTTGGGCTGACAGCTCAGGGCTTTCGGAGTCAGGGCCAGCTGGTCTTCCGGGTAATCATCGCGGCGCTTCGGCAAGCGATGCCGATGTGCCAATGTTCAATCACTTTCTCGCGTGGTCGGAGCCAGGGCGTAGCCGCCCTGGCGAGCGTGACCGCGATTCAGGAAACCTGCCTCATTGACGGCCTGGCTGGTTGAACACGTCAGTGCCGAATGCCCGCAGGTCCTTCTTGCCGGCATAGCCCAGATATGGCAGGCCAAACCACTGCTCGATGCTGCGCAAGGCCGAATAGTGGTTGTACGGCACCTGGGATACCGTGCCAGGGCGGATGAAGGGCGAGATCAGCACGGCACCGATGCGGCCACCACCTGGTCCGTATTGGCCAGGCGTGGGCCCGCCTGGCAGGCCCTTTTCACCGCAGCATGCCTTTGCATCGGTGCCTTCGTCGAACGTGATGATGAGCAGGCCATCGCGCTGAAAGGCCGGCGATGCGGTAATGCGTGGCACCCAGGTCTTGAGGAAGGCGTCGGCGGACACCAGGCCGCCGGGCTCACCGTTCATGCACGGCGCGTTGTGTCCGTCATGGCATAGGTCAGGCGTGATGAAGGCGAAGTTCGGCGTGGTCTCCGCCTGCGCGAGGTCAGTGGCGAGCCTGTCGAGCGAAACGACATGCTCCCGGCAGCCCGGCGCATCGTCGATGATGGAATGGAAGTAGATGAAAGGGTTGTGTTTGTCGGCGTAGCGGTCATGCAGCGATTCGTGATTCGTCGCGTCCTTGGTACCGATCACGGCGTGGCCACACTGCGCTGCCTCGCGGGTGGGATCGCTGCCCATGCCTTCCATGTAGCCTTTCCAGGTCCACTTGGCCGACTGCAACTGGTCACCCACGGTTTTCACCGTGGAGGGGTAGACGCAGCCACGTCCCGCGAGCTGGCCGCTGTCGTCCAACGCGTGGGTCGACGGCTGGAATTCCGAGAAGACGCGGCAATCGTCCTGGGTCTCAGGATTTGGGGCCTGGCCGCTGATCAGCGAAATGTAATTGTCCAGGCTGTTGTGACCGGTGCCGTAGTACTGCTCCAGCAAGGCGCCCTGGCGGGTCAGCTCGTGTGCCAGGTAAGGGGCCGGCGACTGCGCGCCGAACGTGATGTCGAAGGGTTCGTTCTCCAGCACGATGACGAAGACGTGCCTGACCGGCACATCGCCCGGCAGCGCAGTCGGTGCCGCCTTCGCGACCGGCCACAGCGCGGCCAGGCCGAGAAGGAAGGACGAAAATGTTCGAAGCATGGCCTTTTGATTCATATGGGTTCCTGCGTTCTTCAGAGTTCCCGGGCCGTACCGAACATCACTTGCCACAGCGGCGCATAGCGCGCGTCGCGGATGGTGATCGGGTGGTAGGGGTTGTCCTTGAGGTCGCCCTTGAAGTCCTCGGGCAGATCGAGGTCGAACACCAGGATGTGATCCTGAGGGATATCCAGCGCCGCATAGGCGCGTGCAATCAGCTTGGCGGTGTCTTCGCGCTTGTTGTATTCGGCGAACCACCGCGTGGCAGGCGTGGCCGAGTTCATCGACAGCCAGGGCGCCGGCTGCGAGCCGTGGCCAAGCGCATGCGTGTCGTCCCACGGGCTGGAAAACAACACCACCCGGTTGACCTCGTGGTCCTTGGCGATCAGTGCCGCCATGCCCGCGCCCTGTGAATGACCCGACACCACGATACGCTTCCAGTCGGGCTTGCCATCGACGAGATAGCTTGCCCAACCCTCGCCGGGGTGATCGTGGTCCAGTGCCTGCAGCATGCGGGTGAAACGCGTGACGATCGACTCGGCCGGCGGGGTCGACAGCGAGGCCACTTCGCCCTCGCCATAGGTGCGCATGCGCCGATACGCCTCCGCGCAACCCGGGTCGGGACTCCTCGGGCATATCTTGGACTCTGATATGTCGTTGTCGTAGCTCATCCAGATGAGCCGATAGCCCTGCTTCACGATCAGGTTCATCAGCGGCATCTCGGACTTTCGTCCCGGCTTGCCGTGCGTGCCGGGAAGGAACAGGACCAGTGGCGTGGGCCCGGGCTGCTGCGGATCGAACATCACCACGTTGGGCGTATCGAACGCCTTGACGCCAGGATCGATGGACGAGGGCCGCACCTCGTAGAGGGTTGTCGCCTGCGCGCCGCAGGCGAACGCCAGGAGCAAGGCCCCGAGGAAACCGCGTGGATTCACCCAATCACCCTTTTGACATGGAAAAAGAGCCTGGGGCAGGGGCCCCAGGCGTTAAGGGACTACTCGGGGATACTCAGAACGCGTAGTCGGCTTGCAGCATGAACGAACGGCCGCTCACGCTGTAGAACTGGTACATGTAGTACGGGTACGACGTGTCGGTCTCGTCCTTGGGTGGCATCTTGTTTGCCACGTTGTTGACCATCAGCGACAAGGTCAGCGACTTGGCTGGACGGTAACGCAGCGACCAGTTCACCAGCACCTGCGGGCGCAGGTAGCCGGCACCCGGGCTGTCGGAGCCCACCTCATAGGCCGCGTAGTTCGGCGACTTGCCCACGCGGCGGCCATACACCGTGGTACTCCACCGCGAGTTGATGGCCCAGTTGACGGTAGCTGTCGCCGTGCTCTTGAAGCCCGCCGAGTAATACGGGTCGGCGAGCTGGTCGATGACTTCGGAGTGCGGGTACTCCTGGTACACGTGCTTGAGGATGTCGTTGTAGCTCAGCCCGATGCTGAACTGGCCGATGCGGGTCGGGGTGAAGACATAGTTGGCGTTGGCCAGCACCGTATCGACGGTTTCGTTGGACAGGTTGGCGTAGTACGCGTCGATGCTCGTGATGTTGCCGTCCGAATCGCGATGCACCTGACCCAACACCTGCTGGCAGGTCACCGAGCTGATGTCCATGATGCCCTGGCGGCATTGCGACTCCTGCACCATCAGCGTGTCGTAGTCCTGCATCGTCACCTCGTTCTGGATGGCGATGTGCAGGTAGTCGGCGTTGATGTTGAAGTGCTCGCCAGGCGACCACACGAAACCGGCATCCCAGCTCTGTGCCGTGGTCGGCTTGAGATGGGTGTTGCCATAGTGATTGATGAAGGCATCCACCTCATAGCTGCCTTCGCAGTTGGTGGCATGGTTGAGGGCGCACTGGTAGTAGTCGGTCACGTCGCTGTACGAGCCGGACACTCCGAGGAACATCGACGGCAGCTGTGGTGCCTGGAACGACGTGGTATAGCTTCCGCGCAGCAGCAGCGTGTCGAACGGACGGTACTCGATGCCACCCTTGTAGGTGAACTTGTTGTTGGTGCCGCCGCCGATGGTCTTGTAGTGGTCGTAGCGGCCCGAGAGGTCCAGCGTCACTTGCTTGAGCAGCGGCAGGTTGAGTTCGAAAGCCGAGCCGTAGTGGCTACGGCGCCCGCCACCGGACGTTGCAGTGTGGCCGTAGTCGTTGCCCGCCAGATCCACGGGATTCACCGTCTGGTACCACGCCTCGTCGCCGCCTTCCACGATGGCGGCGAAACCGGCGTCGCCGCCCGGCAGGCTGAACAGGCTGCTGTTGCTGACGGTGGCGCGCGTGTTGTTCACCCATGCCTTGGATTCGGCGCTGTCGTCGAACGTGAAGCTGGCGATGTCCGCCGGCGTGACCGGCGTGAAGAAGGCATCGTAGTTGATGTTGTACATCTGCCGGCCCGTCTTTTTATCGACGCCCAGCATCGGACCGAGGAAATAGTTGGTGAAGAACGCGTCGATCTTGTCCGCGTAGAACTCGGGCTTGTCGGTGTGCGAGTCGTCGCTGGCGTGCAGGATGTAGAAATCCCAATCCCAGCCGGAGTCGCCAAAGTGGCCATTGGCGCCAACGTCCGCCTGGTACACCAGATCGCGCTGGTGCTGCATGCGCCCGCCCCAGTAGCCGTTCTCCATCTGTTCGGGGGCGAGGTACAGCGTCGGATCGAGGATCAGCCCGGTTTTCTTGTCCTCGACCTGGCCATACGGAAAGTCGTTAGTGCTCCACGAGGGCACGCTCGAATTCCACATCTGGCGCTGGTAGGACATCTGCAGGTCCGAATACAGGCGCACATTGTCGTTGAGGTCATACTTGAGCTTGTACGTGCCGGAGAAGCTGCGGCTCTTGCTGATGTAGGTGCGATAACCCTGCAGCGCGTCGGATCCGCAATAGGTTCCCGTGCGCTTGGGCGAGGTGATGTTGGGCGTATTCACCGTCGTGCCACCGAACAGACCCGACATCGCCGCGCAATCGTCGGTGGGGCTGTAGTAGCCCTTCACGCTGCTGGACGGCTTGGGTGAGCTGCCATATTCCAGCAGTTCGGCCACGGGCGAGGGCGTGAAGATGCCATTGGGCGTGGCGTCCACGCCGCGCGTGTCATCACGCTGATATCCCCACAGCGGCGCCACGTTGTAGAACTCCGCGCCGGCCACGATGTTGAGCTTGCCGTACTGATGGCCCCAGATCGCGGAAAGGCGCTGGTTTTCGCCGCCGCCGTCGGAATAGGCGCCCACGCGCGCCGTGACCTGGCCACCATCCAGATGCTGCTTGGTCACGATGTTGATCACGCCGGCGATGGCCGACGAACCATAGATCGATGAGCCACCGCCGGGCATGATGTCGATGTGGTCGATCATCGACAGCGGGATATTGCCGATGTTGGTGAAGCTGGACTTGCCACCGTAGAGCTGGCCGAACGCCGATACCGGCTTGCCGTCCACCAGCGTCAGTACGTAGGACGGCGACAGGCCGAACAGCTTCACCGTCTGCGCGCCCTGGGTGAAGCCACCGCTGTGCGCAGGGCCATCGACGCCGCCCACCGACATCACCGAATTCTGCAGCACGTCGGCCACGTCCACGAAACCCTGGTCGCGGATCTGGCTGGCGGTAATGGTGTAGACGGGTTGCGCGGTCTCGATCTGCGCGCTGTTGATCAGCGAACCCGTGACATTGACCATGTCAAGGGTCTGTGCGGGCTTTCCCGGCACGATCGGCGCCTCCACGTCCGCCTTGGTATCGTCCGGCCCCTGCAACAGGAATGTGCTGCTGTTGATCACCTTGATCCGGATGTTGCTGCCGTCGATCAGTCGCTGGAGCGCGTCGGCCGTGGCGTAGTCGCCGCTGAGTCCACGCGTGGTCTTGCCGGCCACCAGTTCCGGTGCATAGACCACCTGCACGTTGGCCTGAGCGGCCACCTGGTCGAGCGCCTTGCGCAGGCTCCCCGCCGGCACGTCGTAGTGATAGGTGGTGCCGGCAGCCTGCGCCACGGCATCCTGCGGAACCAGCGCAAGCGACAAGCCGCCAAACGCCGTAGCGATGGCCAGCGCACTGGCGAGCACGTTGCGACGCACCATCGTGACCGACCGGCCACGCGTGTTCTGGGGCCAGGTACAGGCCCCCTTCGAAACCACAGTCATTCCGCTCTCCCCGGAAGCTATTTATTGGACACATGGCGGCTTGCAACGCGCCACTCTGTCCATAACGGGATGCGGAGCCCGAACCCTACCTTGATGGAATCCCATCGCACGCGAAGCATGGCCTACCTGCGATAGAGCGTGACCTTGTGCTTCGAATCCTGCCTGGCCACGATGGGCCAGCCCTGCTGCAGCGTCATCACCAGTGACTGCTGGTCACCCGCATGGAAGACACCGCTGATGCGGATGTCGTTGAGTGAGGCATCACCCAGTTCCACGGTGTCCTTGCTGTAGCGGTTCATCTCGGCGACCAGGTCGCCCAGCCGCCAGCTGTCCACGAACAAGCGTCCCTGCGTCCATCCCTTGGCGGCCTTCAGGTCGGCTGCCTCGACGACGCCCAGCCGTCCACTCGGCTGGAAGCTCACGGCCTCGCTGGGCTTGAGTATGGCCTGATCTGGCGTCGCCGTTCCGCTGGCCGCGGTCACCGCCACTGCGCCTTGCAACAGCACGACCTTGACCGCCGCATCGCTCACGCCGACCTGGAAATCGGTGCCGATCGCACGCACGGTGCCGCCGGCGGCGTGCACGATGAAGGGCCGGCCCTGGGGATCGGCCACGTCCCGAAACTCCGCGCGTCCGCGCAACAGGTCGATGCGGCGCTCCTGCCGGCCGTATCGTTCGACCAGTACGGTGTCAGTGTCCATGGTGATGGACGAGCCATCGTCAAGCTCGATGGTGCGACGCTGGCCGACCTCGCTGACATAGCGCGTCCCGTCTCCGTGCAGGGCATGCCAGCCGAAACCCGCGAGACCTGCCACGAGGATCATCGCGGCGGCGACTGCCAGCAGGCGCAAGGCACCTGTCGTCTTCCAGCGGGCCTGCCGTCGAGCTTCCGCCGTATCGTCGAGCGCGCGCAGTGCCGCCGCCATCACGTCGGGATGCTGGCTTGCGTCGGCGCCTTGTTTCCATAGCTGCTCGACCTGGCGATATGCCTCCGCGTGCTCGGGTCGCGCCGCGAGCCATTGCTGGAACGCCTGTTCGCTGGCTGCATCCGTTGGCTCCAGGCGACGCGCGAACCACGTTGCCGCATCGTCATGTGCGCGCTGGCCCGTAGTCAGGCAGGCGACCTTTTCCTGGCTTTTCATGTGGTCATCCTCCGGGACGACTCGTCCATGACTCTTCTCAATTGCATCAAGGCGGTGGCCAGGTGCTTCTCGACCATTTTCGTGGAGATGCCGCATCGCTCTGCGATCTGGGCATGGCTCATTTCGTGGACCCGCTTGAGCAAATAGACACGTTGGCACTTGGGCGGCAGCCCCAGGATGGCCTGTGACAGGCGGGCCATTTCCTGCTCACGACTGGCCCGCTCCTCCGGTGACTGAGCCGTATCGACGACGACCTGGTCGTCCAGCGAAAGGTGATCATTGCTGTGGTGGCTTATGGATGCGCGATGCTGGTCGTTGGCCACGTTGGTGGCGATGCGGTACAGCAGTGGCTTCCAGGCGTCACGCGGCTCCGACTCCCGATAGCGCAGCAGCTTGGCAAGGCTCTCCTGCGCCGCGTCCTCGGCATCCTGGTCGGTCGCCGTGCGACGACGCAGGAACTGCACCAGCCCGCGATATTGGTCGCGAACGAAGCGCTCGAAGCCACTGTGCTGCGCATCCAGCCCTACGACCGACATATCAGGCAGCAAGGCATGACAGCCCCCCTCTTGCTTGTTGGCCATGTTCGCATTCCATCCCTCCCCCGCACGGATAGTGGGTCATGGCACGGCGGGTGATCAAGTAACGATGGGCACCGAACGTGCGAGCGCCGGACAACACAAGGTAGGGTTCTTGCCGGCAGCTCCGTTATAGGTTTCTGGGTAGTTGCGTCGATGTCCCTTCAGCAAGTGCGGATCCGTTTGCCTTGCAGGCGCTGCTGCGCTCGTTCATGGCAACACCGTCGTCGCGGCAGGTGACCGAAGCCACGCCTGTCGTGCCATTCCGCTGGAATCCAAGCTCGGGGTAAGACATGCCGGAGCTGCGACCGCTCACGTGCGCATGTCATGGGGTCGGCGCACTGCCGTCGACCCTGTGTTTGATACTCCGGTATGCCCCATGGCCCAGGTCTCCCGGCGGCGGGCTATCGGATGGCCATCCGCCGTCTTTGCATCGGGGCGCACCCGGTCCCTTGCCAGCCGATCATTCTGGTCGAAGATCAGGCCGACTGCGGCGCAGCGGGAGCAGGCCTATTTCTCGAAGGTCGACCGGGTCATGGACTTTGCTCGATGCCAATGCCCGGATGGGCTGAAGCATGGTCTTTGGCGATTGCCGGAGGTGCGATTATCTCCAGTGGGATGGCCGCAGCCTCGGCGCGATAACCGGCGTCATTGGGATGGAGATGGTCGCCGCTGTCGAAGGCAGGTAACAGGCGCGACGGATGAGCGGGATCACGCACGATGGTGTCGAAGTCGACCATGCCGTCGAAGTCCCGGCTCTGGCGCAGCCAGTCGTTGACCTGGCGACGCGTTACTTCCTTGGCTGGCGTCCAATAGCCGGGAAGGGTGGTGCCCTCGAAAGGTGGAATGGTCGTACCCAGGACGCGCAGGCCGTGCTGGTGGGCCAGCGCGGTCAGCCGGCGATAGCCGGCGATCAGGGCCGCGGCATTGACCGACTCCGCCGGCTTGGCCACACCGTGTGAGAAGCCGATGTCGTTGCCGCCGATACGCAGGATGACGACCTTCACGCCAGGTTGCCCGATCACGTCGCGGCTGAAACGATCCACGCCAGCTTCGCCCAGTGCCTTGCCGAAAGGTGGCACACCTGGGCTTCCATACAGCAGACGGTTGCCGATCAGGCCCGCGTTGAGCACGGCCACATTACGGCCCGATGCCTGCAGTCGCTTGGCCAATGCATCCGGCCAGCGGTGGTTGGCATCCGCGGTGGAACCATCGCCGTCCACAGTGGAGTCACCGAAGGCGAGCACGGCGAATGCCGCGGGCACTGCCAACACGTCAACGCCCGTCAGGAAGGGCCAGGCGTCGATCTTGCGTGCGGTGGGATAGTGTGCGGCCGCCGTCGCATCGCCCGGGCGCGAAACGTAGCCGGTTTGCTGCGCGAGTATGTGCAGGCTCGTCACCGGCGTCGCCTCGGGCAGATAGAGGCTTATGGCGAGGTCGGCCAACGCGGGAACCTGCATGGCCACCGGGTCGCTGACTACGGTGGCGTGCGGGGGGATCACGACCGAGTGCTTCCCGGCGAAGGCAAGTGCGTGGTCCGACTCGCGATCGATGTCCGCGCCGTCGGTGGGTAAGGCGATGCGCGCGGCGCCAATGCTCAATGGCGTGTCGCCATAGAGATTCGACAGGCGGATGCGTACCTGAGATCCGGCAGCGCTTGCGTGCACGATCAGGCGCAGGCTCTGCGCATCCACATGGTCGAGCGCACCGGGCAAGGGCGGCTGCATGATGGCAGACCAGGTGCCTACCCATGCATCCGCCGGGGGGGCGGTGCTGGCGCTGGTGGAACTGATCAAAAGCGCTGCTGCCAGCGATGCGCCGAGCACGCGCCTCAAGCGCGCCAACGGGCGGAGCGCCGGTTCCTTCTGCCCTGCGTGTCTCGGTGGGGTCATCGGATGTCTGCTCCGCCGTGGGAAAGTGAAGTCGATGGCTTCGCGTGTTCGTTGGCGATGTATCAGGCGAGCCACCACGTCCACTCCATGATGTGCCGCGTGAATGCCACCCAGATGGCAGGGGTATACAGCATCAGGTACTGGGCCAACGCCTGGGAGGCCACCAGGCAGGGCAGGCCACGGCGATAGACCACGTGCACGTGGCGCGTGAGTGCCCAATCACGCCACACCCCGAGCAGCACGAGAAGATCGACGCACAGGTAGAACGCGTTATCGGGAACCAGGTATTCCGGAAAGCGGGCGAAGGCCGCGCCGGTCAGGCAGCACGTGGCGATCAGCATCAGGCGACGATGGAACTCCGGGCGCCGTCGCCAGCGGATGGCCAGCCCAAAGGCGATGGAAAAGGTGAGCATGTCGTTGAAGGGCAGGCTCAGGCCGGTGGCCTGGCTCGCTACGCGCTGTGCATGCCAGTGCTGCATGACCAGCGCGGTCGCCAGCCCGAGCAGGGGAAGCACGCTGCCGAGGCACGCGCCGAACGTGCCCACGGTGCGGTGCAGGGCGATATGCCGTGCGCGCGCCAGAGCCGATTGGAGCATGAACAAGGCGACCCAGCCGGAGAAGACCCAGGCATGGATGTACAGGATGGTTGGCCGGGGCGTATCCGGGTGAAGCAGGTTGGCCCCGATCGTGCGACTGAAGCCGAAAGCCACCACGCCGGCGACGAGCAGGGACATGCCCAGGTAGAAGTTGCGCTCCAGGAACTTTCGATGGAGGCCGGCTTGCGGACGGTCGGTGCGCCCCGCCAACAAGGAAGCGCTTGCGGGGGATGGCTCCCTCCCGCCGAGGGCCGGCGGATTGGCCGGGGCATGGCCGAGGCCGCTTTCATGCATGGTGTACTCTCCACGGGACGAAGACGTTTGCCGTGGCCGACCATGCCCGCCGTGCGTGCTGGAAGTCCTGAAAGTCGCCTGATGTTTTCCTGAAAAAACCTGAAGAATCCCCCCGTCCATCCACCTGCGCCCCACCCGCCGTATGGACCAGCACCGAGATAGTCCTTTTCGCGTAGGCAGTTGGCTGGCCGATCCGCTGACCTGCCAGATCAGCCGCGATGGTGAATCGATCCGGCTGGATGCGCGGGTCATGCGCCTGCTGCAATGCCTGGCCCGGCGCGCCGGGGCGGTGGTGAGTACCGAGGAGCTGCTCGAGGAAGTCTGGCCCGGCGTGGTGGTCACGCAGGATTCGGTGTACCAGGCCGTGGCCTCCCTGCGGCGCGCCTTGGCCGACGATCCCAGGCGCCCGACCTATGTCGTCACGGTGCCCCGGCTTGGCTATCGCCTGGTGGCGCATGTCGGTGAGGTGGCGGCGGGCCCGGAGGCTTTGCCGGTGGCACCGGTGCCTGCGGTTCCCGTCGTTTCACCGGAGCCCCCAAAGCCGGCGGTGCGAAGGCGGAGGCTGCTGTGGATCGGGGCGGGCGCATTGCCGCTGCTGGGCGCGCTGCTGGTGATTGGCGTGATGACCCTGGCGCCGGACGCGTCGCGCGATCCGGCTGCCGAGAAATGCGTCGCCGTGCTGCCTTTCCGTGACATGACCGACGCCATGGACGAGGAACCTTTCGCCGACGGCATGACCGCGCAGTTGATCGATACGTTGAGCAAGATCCCTGGCTCGCACGTGCCGTCGCTGACCTCATCGCTGTACTTCAAGGGCAAGCAGACCACCATCGCCGCGGTTGCGCACAAGCTCGGGGTGGCCTATGTGCTCGAGGGCAGCGTGCGCAAGTCCGGCAACACGCTGCGCATCACCGCGCAACTGACCCGCGCCGATGACGGCTACGTGGTCTGGTCAAACAGTTATGACCGGCCCACCACGGACGTGCTGATGGTGCAGAGTGACATCGCAAGCCAGGTCAGGCATGCGCTGGAGGCGTCGCTACAGGCACGCTCACCGTCGGCGGCGGCGCGGGCGACCCCTCGTTCCTGAGGCGCGCCCGCGATCCCGCTACGGGTGAACCGCAGCCTTGGCGGCAGGTCGGCTTCGCCTTGGGCGGGCGAACCACACACCGACCAGCACCGGCACGGCCAGCGTGATCCAGCCGACGGCCTTCCATCCCCAGTGCTCGCCGAGCAGGGCGCTGGCCAGCCCGAGCAGCGTCAGCACGGCCAGCACCGTGGGCACGCTCCACACCTTGCGTCGTTGCGAAGACGTGCTCATGCCGGTTGCCTTGCGCCTGCGGCGGCCTCATGCGTCGCGAGCAGATGCGCCACGCGCTCGGCCTGTGTCTTGCGCCGGGCGATCCACAAGTACAGGCCGCTGCCCAGAACCACGATGGTGATCAGGTCCAGCAGCGCCCACAGGATCTTCAGCGGCAGGCCGCCGTAGTCGCCGAAGTGCAGCGGGCGCGACACCTCCAGCGCGCGCAGGTACCAGGGCATCTTCACCACCGAGCTCAGCTCGCCGGTGTGCGCATTGACGAGCACCGGGTTGAGCAGGCGCGACGTCAGCGTGGTATCGCCCTTGGCCCAGAACATGTAGTGGTAGGGACTGCCGAACGGGTTGCCCGGGTAGACGATGCTGTTGACGGTCATGCCGGGTACGGCCCGTTGCGCGGTTTCCAATGCGGCCTGCACGGAAGGCAGCGCCTCCTGCGAGGGCACGCTCTGGCCTTCGTAGGAGGCGAGCAGCCGCTTCACGTCGGTCTGCTGCCACAGGCCGAACAAGGGCGTGGAGAGTTCGTTCATCACGCCGGTAAGGCCCACCACCAGTGCCCAGGCAAGCGTCACGATGCCCAGCAGGTTGTGCAGGTCCAGCCACTTCAGCCGGTTGGCACGACCGCGGCGCACCGTGCCGAAGTCGAGTTTCTTCATGAAGGGACCGTACAGCACCACGCCCGAGACGATCGCCACCACGAACAGCAATGCCATCAGGCCGAGGAACAGCTCGCCGGGAAGATCCACGAACAGGTCGGTGTGCAAGGCCAGCATCACGTCCATGAAAGTCTTGGGGCGTTGCGCCGCCGAGGCCGTGGTCTCCAGCACTTCGGCCGTGCGGGTGTCCAGGCGCATGAAGTGGATCACGTCCGGGTCGGCCTTCATGGCGGCGAACGACGGCGCCATCCACACGTATACCTGTGGCTCGTCGTCATCTACGTACATCGAGGCGATCACCTCGTGCGGATACCGCTGGTGGGCGATGGCCGCGATGCGGTCGAAGCTGGCGTTCGGAGTGTCCGCCGGCAACGCGGCGTAGGTATGCGGTTCCAGCCAGTGGTCGATTTCCTCATGGAACACCAGCGGCAGCCCGGTCACGCAGATCAACAGCAGGAACAGGGTGCAGATCAGGCTGGTCCACTTGTGCACGGCATACCAGCGCTTGAGTGATCGGGCTGCGGTCATGGTGGCTTACCAGTCGTAGGTGGCGCTGGCGTAAACCGTGCGGCGCACGCCGAAGTTGCACGACAAGGTGTTGTCGCAGGCGCTCACGTACGACTTGTCCAGCAGGTTGGCCACGTTAAGCTGCAGCTTGAGGCCATGCAATGCCGCATCGGCGGCGCCCAGGTCGTATTTCACGGCGGCATCGACCAGGGTGAAGGCGGGCACCTTGAACGAGTTGACGTTGTCGCCGTACGACGAGCCGATGTAGCGCACGCCGCCCGAGAAGCCCAGGCCCTTCAGCGCCGTCTCGTGCAAGGTGTAGTCGGCCCACAGCGAGGCCGCCTGGCGTGGCACGCCGTACTGGTAGTTGCCCTGCACGGGCAACGTCACCCCGCTGTAGGCGGTGCCGTAGGCGGGCGTCCTGGTATAGCGGGAGTCGGTATAGGTGTAGCTGGCGATCAGGTTGAGGTTGTCGGTGAGGCTGGTGCGATCGGACAGTTCCACGCCGCGCGAGCGGATCTCGCCCACCTGCACCACGAAGTTCGGGTTCTGCGGGTCGGTCTCCGGCACGTTCTGCTCGGTGAGGTTGTACACCGCCAACGTGATCAGGCTGCTCGAACCGGACGGCTGGAATTTCAGGCCGGCCTCGTACTGCTGGCCCGTGGTCGGCGTCGCTGCGGTGCCGGCCGAGGTGATCGAACCGAACTGCGGCTGGAACGAAGTGGAGTAGCTGGCATACGGCGCAAGACCGTTGTCGAACAGGTAGACCAGTCCGGCGCGCCAGGTGAACTTGTGATCGGGCTGGTCGGCAATCACCAGGCTCGGATCGCCGCTGGTCTGGTTCTCCTTGATCCAGTCCTGGCGAACGCCCAGCAGGAAGCGCCAGCGATCCAGGCTGATCTGGTCCTGCAGGTAGACGCCGGTCTGGTGCGCGTGATTGACCTCGCCGCTGAACGTCGACGGATCGGGCGCCTGCACCGGCACGCCGTAGACGGGATTGAAGATGTTGATCGGCGGCACGTCGAAGCTGGTGCCCCACTGCCAGTTCTCGTTGAACTTGGAATAGTTGGCGCCCATCAGCACATCGTTCTTCAACGAGCCCAGGTCGAACTGCGTCTTGAAGCGATTGTCGATCAGGTACGAGCGGGCGCTCATGTGGCGCACGAAGGCGTAGCGGTCGAGCGTGGCGCCATCGGCTTCCAGGTCCGACGGCCAGATCATGTTCGCTTCGTTGCGGTTATCGGTGAAGCGGGCGTTCTGCTCGAACTCCCAGTGGTCGTTGAAGCGGTGCTCGAACTGGTAGCCCACCATGCCAAGGCGCTGGGTGGCCTTGTTGAAGTTCGGGTCGCCGGGGCTGAAGTCGCTCGAGATCTTGCCCAGCGGGCTGTACAGCACCGAACCCACTGCCGGCACGCTGGAGTAGTCGCCCATGGCCGGGCTGTAGGTGAAGTTGCCCAGCAGGGTGAGCCGGGTATCGTCGCTCGGGCGCCAGGTGATGGCCGGCGCGATGCCGTAGCGCTTGTGCTCGATCCAGTCGGTCTGCGTATCCTGGGTGAGCCCCACGCCGGTCAGGCGATACAGCCAATGGCCTTCCTGGTCGAGCGGGCCGCCGAAATCGAAGCCTGCCTGGTAGCGGTCGTAGTTGCCGATACCCAGGGTGACCTCGTGCAGCGGCGTATCGGTCGGCTGCTTGCTGACCATGTTGACGATGCCGCCCGGGCTGGCCTGGCCGTACAGCACCGAAGCCGGGCCACTGAGCACTTCCACGCTCTGGTAGAAGTAGGGATCGACCATGGCGTTGGCCGAGGTATCGTCCTGCAGGCCATCGAGGAACACGCCGGGCGTGAAGCCGCGCAGCTGCAGGCTGTTGGCGCCCCAGAAGTTGGACACGGTGCCTTCGCTTTCCGGGATCACGCCGGGCGAATAGCGCAACGCCTCGTTGAGGCTCTGCGGCTGCTGGTCGTCGAGCTGCTGCCGCGTCACCACCGAGATCGACTGCGGGGTTTCGATCAACGGCGTATCCGTCTTGGTGGCCGATCCGCCGGTGCCGGCGACATAGCCCACCGCGCCCGCCTGGCCCACGACCGTCACGCCCGCCAGCGTCTTGGCGCGCGCATCGCCTGTGCTGGAGACGGCGCCGAGCGCGTAATGGCCGTTGGCCTGCAGGCTCGCCTGCAGGCCGCTGTTGGAGAGCAGGGTGGCCAGTGCCTGCGCGGCGTCGTAGCTGCCGTGCAGGCCGGGGCTGGGCTTGCCGGCAACGAGTTTCGCGTCGTAATCGACGGTCACGCCCGACTGGCGTTCGAACCGGGCAAGCGCCTCGGGCAACGAGCCGGCGCCAATGTCGTAGCGACGAGCCGGTGTGGAATCGGCCGCCGCCACGTTGGTGGCGCATGCGGCAAGTGCCGTGGCGGTGCAGCAGGGCCAGAACAGCGCCGCGCGAAATGCGTGGCGGCGCCCGACGGGCCGGGCCCGCGAAGTACGACGGCTTTCCATCCTTGTCCCTTGCCTGTGAATGCGAATCATTATCATTATCGGACAAGGGTTCCGTGCTGAAAAGCCCCTGCGTGGTTGGGATGGCCGTTTCTCCGATCGCAAGAACCTGGCGCCAGTACTGCCTATGCTTGGCGCGGCGCAAAAGCAGTGACCTGAAAGTCCGTCTTTCCAACCATAGGGAGAGTGGTATGCGCAGCTTCTTGGCAGGGATGCTTGGTGTGGCGGCGATGATGTGGCTGGCAGGCGTCGCCTGCGCCGCTGACGCGAGCGGGGAATCGATACAGGTGCCGATCGACGATGCATCGGGCCATCACTGGTTGATGCAGGGCCGCCTGTGCAGGCCTTCGGGCGTGGACAAGGCGAGACTCGTCGTGATCAATCACGGCTCGCCGCCCAATGCCGCCGATCGTCCCGGCATGACCCTGGCCAGCTGCGACAGCGAGGCGGTGAGCTGGTTCGTGCAACGCCATTACGCTGTGGCGATGGTGCTGCGGCTCGGCTACGGCGCCACCGGTGGCCCATGGACCGAGAGCTACGCCGGCTGCAACGACGCCGACTACTACAAGGCGGGCCTGGAAACGGCACGCCAGATCGGCGCCATCGTCGATTACGCGGTGACCCTGCCCGGCATCGACCCGCAGGGCGTGGTGGTGGTCGGCCAGTCCGCGGGCGGATGGGGCACCATCGCCTACGACAGTGTTCCGCACGATCACGTCACCGCCTTCGTCAACATGGCCGGAGGCCGCGGCGGGCATTACCACGATAAGCCCAACAGCAACTGCAAGAGCGAATTGCTGGTGGATGCGGCGGGGCGCTTCGCCAAAACATCATCCACGCCCATGCTGTGGATCTATGCCGGCAACGACAGCTACTTCGGTCCGCAACTGGTCGACCAGATGGCAAGGGCCTATGTCGGCGCCGGCGGCAAACTGCAGGCCTATCGCCCGGAAAGTTACGGATCGGATGGGCACAAGCTGTTCTTCGGCCGTGATGGCTCGCGCATCTGGGGGCCGTTGGTGCAGGCCTATCTGACGACCGCGGGCGCGACCGCGACCACGGCGCACTGAACCAGCTCCCAGCCGGGCTTATACCGACTTGACCTCTCCACCATCCATGCGAAGCATCGCGCCGGTCATCCAGCGTGCTGCCGGTGAAACCAGGAACGCCATGAGTTCGGCGATCTCCTCGGGCTGTCCGTAGCGCGCGATGCCGGCTTCGCGTGGAAAGCGCTCCATGGCCTCGGCCGCCGTCATGTCATGCAGCGGTGCCCAACGCTCGAGGTAGGAGCGGCGCCGCCCGGTCATCACCGGCCCGGGCAGCACGCTGTTGACCTGCACGCCGTCAGTGATGCCCCGGTCGGAGAAGGCCTTGGCCAGTGCGACGATGGCGGCGTTGATGGTGCCTACCGCCGCGTAGGGGGCCTTGGGGAAAAGGGCCGAATTGCCGGAGGTGAAGACCACCGCCCCCTGGCTCTGACGCAACGCATCCCATGCTGCGATGGTCAGGCGGCGAGCGCCATGCAGCTTGAGCGCCAGGCCGGCGTCCCACTGCTCGTCGGTCATTTCGAACAGGTCGATCTGCGGCACGGCGCCAGCGATGTTGAGCAGCGCATCCAGACGGCCAAACGCCGACAGTGTCTGTGCGATCACCTGGCTCGCCGACGTGCTCTCGGCAAGATCGCAATCGACGATGTGCGCCGTCGCGCCTTGCGCCTGGACCGCAGCGGCGGTCCTCTCCAGGTGCTCACGGTTTCTCGCCACCAGTACCAGCTGCCCGAAGTCCCTGGCCAGCCGGAGGGCCGTTGCCTGGCCGATGCCCTGGCTGGCACCGGTGACGATGGCGGTTGCGGCGGACATGCGATTCTCCTGGCCCCAGGGCCATGCAAGGACTAGTGCGCAAAATGCGCACGAATGGCATCGGCAATTTCCCGGACGTGTGTTTCCAGTGCGAAATGCCCGGTGTCCAGCAAGATCACCTTGGCATTGGGGATATCACGCTTGAACGCTTCGGCGCCCGGCGGCAGGAAGAAGGGGTCGTGCCTGCCCCAGGTGGCGAGGAAGCGTGGCTGGTGCGTGCGGAAATACGCCTGGAACGCGGGGTAAAGCGCCAGGTTGCTCTGGTAATCGAGGAACAGGTCCAGCTGCACGTCGTGGGCGCCGTCGCGGGCAAGGTAATGATTGTCCAGTGCGATGCCATCGGGCGAGACCAGTGACGTGTCCGGTGCACCGTGCGTGTACTGCCAGTACGTGGCTTCCGGGGTCAGGAACTGGCGCAAGGCTTCCCGGTGTTCGGCAGTGGGCGCTTCCCAGTACGCGCGAATGGGATTCCAGCCGTCGCTGAGTCCCTCAAGGTAGGCGTTGCCGTTCTGCGAGATCACTCCGGCGATTCGCTCGGGGTGTTTCAAGGCCAGGCGGAAACCGGTCGGTGCGCCGTAATCGAACACGTAGACGATATAGCGATCAAAGCCGATGACCTCGGTAAAACGGTCGATGATGTCGGCGATATGGTCGAAGCTGTAGTTGAAGTCTTCGCGCCTGGGCATGTCCGACTGCCCGAAGCCCGGCAGGTCGGGCGCGACGATGTGAAAGTCGCTGGCGAGTCGCGGAATGAGGTCGCGAAACATGTGCCCGGCACTCGGAAAGCCGTGCAACAGGAGCAACTTCGGCTTTTCCGCGGCGCCGGCCTCGCGGTAGAACACCCGGAAGCCGTCGACATCGGCTTTGCGGTAGCGAACACTGGACATGACGGTTCTCCTGGAAGGGGCGGTCGAGGGGCTCGTGAAGGGGGTCAGCTACTGGCGTGCACGGCGTCGAGGATCACCTGGCTCACCAGCGCAGGCGCCGTCACGCTGGGCAGGTGATCAACGGGGTAGACGCTGACATGCGCCTTCATGCGTTCGGCCATGAAGCGCTGCGTCTTCTCGGGAATCATGTGATCGTGTTGCGCCACCAGGAACCACGAGGGCAGGTGTGTCCATAGGGGCTCGCCCACGGGAACGGTGATGCTTTCAGGGCAGATGGGCCGCTGCGCGGCGGCGAGTGCTGCCTGCTGCTCCGCCGTAGCGTGCTGGGCAAAGGCCGTCCGGAATGCATCGGGCGGCAGCCAGATCCGCCCATCGCTGGACGGAGCCAGCGCGGGCGCCTTGTCGTCGTGTCCGAAGCGATTGAACACCTCGGCGACCGTCTCGCCCGCCGCTGGCGCCAGGCCGGCAATAAAGACCAGCGCCTTCACCTTGCTGCTGCGTGTCGACGCGATGACGGCCCCCGCGTACGCATGGCCTACCAGGATCACCGGCCCCTCGATCTTCGCCAGCACCTCGTCGAGGGCGGCGACATCATCAGGCAGCGATGTCAGCGGCAGGCTTGCCGTAACCGCATTGATGTGATCAATAAGGAGTGACTCCACGACGGCGCTCCAGCTCGACGCATCCGCCCAGGCGCCGTGGGCGAGTACAACACTAACCCTTTTCCCGTTCATTCTGGCTGCTCCCAAAAAGAATCCGAGCTCACATCCGCGAGACCTCCCATGGTCGTCACGTAACCTCTCTGATAGCGACTTGGAAGTTATTCTCGTCGATGTAACTTGTCAAGTTAATTTAAGGTGGTTACTTTTCTCCCAAGGAGAAACCCCGATGAACCACGCGATGCCTGCCTTTTTCCTGGCCGATTCACTCGGACTGGATTTCCTCAATTCCGTGGCCACTCCCGCGGATACGCCGATCGACTGGCTGGAGGACGGGGAGGGGCTGCTTGGCTGGCTGCATCAGGCGCGGCTGGTGCCGGAAGACGTGCTCGGTTCCATCCGCGAGAGGGCCATCCCGGGCGAGCTCGATCGACTGGCGGCACAGGCCAGGGCGCTGCGCGAGTGGTTTCGCGCCTTCGTCCGCGAGCACAAAGGGCATCCCTTGCGCGAAGAGGACTTGATGGCGCTGGAGCCGCTCAACGAACTGCTCCGGCGCGACGAGGGCTATTACGAAATCGTGGCGCAACAGCCGGGGGCGTCGTCGGCCTTCACGCTGGCGGCGACGCGCCGCTGGAATTCACCCGAGACCTTGTTGGTGCCGATCGCCGAAGCGATGGCACGGTTGGTATGCGATGAGGACTTCTCGCATGTGAAAGCCTGCGAGGGGCCGAGCTGTACCCTGTTGTTTGCCGACCACACGCGGGGGCATGCCCGCCGTTGGTGCAGCATGGCGTTTTGCGGCAATCGCGCCAAGCAGGCGGCGCACCGGCTTCGCCTGAAGGCGCAGCTGCCGGAGGCGTGATCGCCGAGTCATGTCATCCCTGCGGCTGGCCGTGGTCCATGCGGTGCGCGCCGCGTGGTGCTCAGGACGCGGGTGACAGCCATGCGTCCAGTCGTTGCCGGGCGAACTCCACCAGCGCCGTGCTATCCATCAGCTGGCATGCCGCCTGACCGATCACGCGATGGCGTATCAGGCCGGCGCGGTCGGCCTCGGCGCCGATCCGCGGAAAATGCACGCCATTGTCGTCGCCGACATCCGGCGCTTCCACCCACACCCGCGCGCCCCGTGCCAGCCAGGGAAAGCGACGCAGCTTGGTGCGATGGCGTGCCGTCTGCGCTTCGGCGTAGTGGAGAAACGAGTTGCGGTTGTGCCCGACGCCCAGCAGCAGGATCTGCGCACGCAGTGCGTGCATGCGTTCGAACGGCGAGTGTTTGCCCAGGGCGTAGGGCAGCGGATGCGGGCGGGTGATGGTTCTGGCATGGGGCCCGATCGCGGCGACGGAGGCCTGCGGGTGCGGGCTGCGTCGATGCTGTGGATGCGCCAGCAGTGCATTGGGTATCGCGCCCATCGGCGTGGGCGTGGCGTTGCCGAACAAGGGAACACCATCGCGGGCACCCATGATCGCCGCATCGGCGTGGAGGCCCGCGCCGGGATGCGGATCGGCGATTTGCGGCGTGAACGCCGGCATCACCAGCGTTCCTGCCTCGCCCAGGCAGCGCAGCAGCGCTTCGATGACCGCTGGCGCGCCACCGGCGATTGCACCGAAGGCGGACAGTGACGAATGCACCATGACCACGCCACCTGCGGCAACTCCAAGCGCCTCCAGTTCCCGTCGTAGCACGGCCATGTCGATTGGATCGCGGGTCGTGCCTGTCATGGGTTCTGGCTCCGATGGTGGGGCGTTTCCCGGCTTCCGCTCAGCCGCCCAGCCGCTTGGTCATGGGTACGCAGGGGAGGCTCACGCCCAGCGACGATTCGTAGATGGATTGCCCGTCGCCCTCGAAGCCCAGCGATCGGTAGAACGGCGCGGCATTGAGGGTGGACTCGAGCTGTAGGCTGTAAAGTCCCGCGGCCTTCGCCAGGCATTCCAGGTGGGCTACCAGGGCGCGCCCCACGCCCCGCCCCATGTACGCGGGCCGGACAAACACCGCGTCGATCTTTCCGGTCGAGAGGTCGACCATGCCCGAGCCCACGACCTGCCCGTCGGCGATGGCGACATGGAATTGTTCCGCGACACGCCCGGCGAACGTGGCCGACATTTCGCCGCCGGTCCAGCGGGCGAGGTCGGCGTCCGGATAATGGCCGCGGCAGCGCGCCAGGATGGCCTCGCGGCGGAGGGCGAAGCAGGCCGCCGCGTCGTCGAGGGTGGCCTTGCGGATATGCATGTCGCCGGTCATCGGTATTCGGAGGGGTGGTCAGCGCCGGGCGTCGGCGCCGCGTCGCTCGCGCTTGGCGACATACATGGCGGCATCGGCCTGGGCCAGCAAAGCCTCCGCGTCGCAGCCATTGGCTGCCGCGATGACCACGCCAATGCTGGGGCCGGCATAGTCGATCACCGGACCTGCCAACTGGAATTGCCCGGTGGTGGCGGCCTGCAGGCGATCATGCAGGATCTTGGCGACATGGGTGGCGTCGGCGCGCATCGGGCTGGACAGCACCACGAATTCATCGCCCCCCAGGCGCGCGACATAGTCGTCACCGCGCAGTGCGCCCTGCAGGCGTCCACCGATCGCGGTGAGAAAGCGGTCACCGGCATCATGGCCATGCTCATCGTTGATGGCCTTGAAGCGGTCCAGGTCGATGAAGGCGACCACCAGTGCGCGGTCGCCCTGTGCCAGGGTGTTGAGGCGGCGGCCCAGTTCGTCCATCAATGCACGACGGTTGGGCAGGCGGGTGGTGGCATCGGTGAGCGCACTCATGGCCAGCGTGTCGTTGGCCTGGCGCAGCGCATGCACGAGGCGCTCGCGTTCGATCTGCTGGCTGATCAGCCGCGAAAACATCTGCAGCACCTTCTCGGCGCCCTCGGCCAGGGGTCGGCGCTGGTCACTCGCCGCGCACAGGGTGCCGTACAGGGTGCCGTCGTCCAGGCGCACCGGCGTGCTGGCGTAGGTGGCGATGCCGAGGGCCCGGGCTGGCGCCGAGTCGGCCCAGCACTGGGCCACGTCGTCGGTGTAAGGGCGGTTCTCCTCCAGGGCGCGTTTGCACAGCGTGCCTTCCCAGGGCACCTCCAGGCCCTCCGGGATCAGCAGCTGGCGGGTGTTGCTGGCATACAGAATGTGCTGCACGCCGGCGCCCAGGTCGATCGTGGTCAGGTAGGTCGATTCCAGGCCGGTGGCGGCCTGCAGCAGCTCCAGCAGGGGGCGTACCAGCTGTTCCAGCGTCTGAGCCTTGGTTACCGACTCGGACAGCAGACCTACGAAGTCCGGGTGGGGGGTCATCAGCCTCGCATGCAAAAAAAAAGTGGGGGGGAGGGGGGGGGGAGATATCTCGTATGCCGGCTTCTGCTTGAAAAAAAAACGGGGGGGGGGGGGGGGGGGGGGGGGGGGGGGGGG
>NZ_QIRF01000005.1:0-92057 GCF_003332825.1 Dyella sp. C9
CTCTTGATCTGGTCACGGACACGCACCGCGTCGGCCCGCTGGGTCTGCGGCCCGGCGCGCCCGCGCCAGAGCTGCGTGCCATTGGCGTTGCCCGTGTGCCCGGCGCCGTCGCTGCCGTTCGCGCGCCGCGTGGAGCGCGCCGCCCGCGCGCAGGCGATCGACGTAACCGCATGAATCTGCAAGCCAATTTCGAACAGATCCCGCTCAAGGAATACGCCGAGCGGGCGTATCTCGACTACTCGATGTACGTGGTGCTGGACCGCGCCCTGCCCTTCGTGGGCGATGGCCTGAAGCCGGTACAGCGCCGCATCGTCTACGCCATGAGCGAGCTGGGCCTGGCCGCCACGGCCAAGCCCAAGAAGTCCGCGCGCACCATCGGCGACGTGATCGGCAAGTTCCACCCGCACGGCGACACCTCGTGCTACGAGGCGATGGTGCTGATGGCGCAGCCGTTCTCGTACCGCTACCCGCTGGTCGACGGCCAGGGCAACTTCGGCTCGCCGGACGACCCCAAGAGCTTCGCCGCGATGCGCTATACCGAGTCGCGCCTGAGCCCGATCGCCGAAGCGCTGCTGGGCGAGCTCGGCCAGGGCACGGTGGACTGGGTGCCGAACTTCGACGGCACGCTGGAAGAACCCAGCTGGCTGCCGGCGCGCGTGCCGCACGTGCTGCTCAACGGCTCCATGGGCATCGCCGTGGGCATGGCCACCGATATCCCGCCGCATAACCTGCGCGAAGTGGTGAGCGCCTGCATCCGCCTGCTGGATGACCCGGATGCCACCGTGACCGACCTGTGCGAGCACATCCAGGGCCCGGACTACCCGACCGAAGCCGAAATCATCACGCCGCGCAACGAGCTGCTGGCGATGTACCAGAACGGCACCGGCTCGGTGCGCGCCCGCGCGGTGTACCACGTGGACGAGGGCAACATCGTCATCACGGCGCTGCCGCACCAGGTGAGCCCGTCCAAGATCCTCGAGCAGATCGCCGCGCAGATGCGCGCCAAGAAGCTGCCGATGGTGGAGGACCTGCGCGACGAGTCCGACCATGAGAACCCGATCCGCCTGGTGGTGGTGCCGCGCTCCAACCGCGTCGACGCGGCCGAGGTGATGCAGCACCTGTTCGCCACCACGGACATGGAAAAGAGCTTCCGCATCAACCTCAACATGATCGGCCTGGACGGCCGCCCGCAGGTGAAGGATCTCAAGCGCATCCTCACCGAATGGCTGGCCTTCCGTACCGATACGGTCACCCGCCGCCTCAACCATCGCCTGGCCAAGGTCGAGCGTCGCCTGCACCTGCTGGAAGGCCTGCGCATCGCCTACCTCAACCTGGATGAGGTGATCCACATCATCCGCACCGAGGAAGAACCCAAGCCGGTGCTGATGGCGCGCTTCGGGCTCAGCGAGGAGCAGACCGATTACATCCTCGAGACGCGCCTGCGCCAGCTGGCCCGCCTCGAGGAAATGAAGATCAACGGCGAGCGCGACCAGTTGGAAGAGGAACGCGCGCGCATCAACGTGCTGCTGAAGTCGCCGGCCAAGCTCAAGGGCCTGATCAAGGAAGAACTGCGCACCGACGCCGCCAAGTACGGCGACGACCGCCGCTCGCCGCTGGTGCAGCGCGAAGCCGCGCAGGCGCTGGACGAGAGCGCGCTGGTGGCCAGCGAACCGGTCACCGTGGTGCTCAGCCAGAAGGGCTGGATCCGCGCCGCCAAGGGCCACGACGTCGACGCCGAGGGCCTCAACTACCGCGAGGGCGACAGCCTGCTGGCGGCGGTGAAGGCACGCACCACCCAGCAGGTCGCGGTGATCGACTCCACCGGGCGCAGCTATTCCACGCCAGCGCACACCCTGCCCTCGGCTCGCGGCAACGGCGACCCGCTCACTGGCCGCTTCAGCCCGCCGTCGGGCGCCAGCTTCGACGCGCTGATCGCCGGCGACAACGACACCCGCCTGATCCTGGCCAGCGACCACGGCTACGGCTTCGTGACCCGCTTCGAGGCGCTTACCGGCCGCAACAAGGCCGGCAAGCAGATCCTCACCCTGGGCGATGGCGCCAGGGTGCTGGCCCCGCAGGTCAGCACCGATCCGGCGCGCGACCGCATCGTGGTGGTCACCACCGAAGGCCACCTGCTGATGTTCTCGGTGGCCGAGTTGCCGGAACTGGACAAGGGCAAGGGCAACAAGCTGATCGACGTGCCCAAGGCCAAGCTCGCCGCCGGCGTGAAGGTCGTGGGCGTCGCCGTGGTCACCGAGGGCAAGGGCGAAGTGACGCTCTACGCCGGCCAGCGCAAGCTCACGCTGAAGTGGTCGAGCCTGGTGGAGTACGGCGGCAACCGCGCCACCCGCGGCGGCCTGCTGCCGCAGGGCCTGCGCCGCGTGGAGCGGATCGAAACCACCGGCTGATCCGCTCCTCCTGCAGGAGCGCACCCTGTGCGCGACGGACCTCGCCCGAACGTGGGCTTGGCTATCGCGCACAAGCTGCGCTGCTGCAAGATGGTTTGATGGGAACTTCGCCGTCGATTGGGGAATCGAAGTGAGCATGTGTGCACACCGGAGACGGTTGCGCGTTATGGTCAGCACGTATCCGGAGTTTTTCCCATGAAGATCATCCGCACCACCGCTTTCGCCGCCAGCTGCCTGCTCACCATGGCAGCCTGGGCGCAAAGCACCCCGCCGCTGAACCTCAAGCTGCCGGTCGGCGTGCCTGCCGCCAGCAGCAGCGCGGCCCCGGCCAGCAGCGATGGCACCACCCAGGGCGCAGGCACCGCGGCAGCCACGGGCAACACCGCGCAGGCCAGCAACGCCAGCGGCAATGCCACCAGCCAGGCCAACGCGCAGACCGGCACCTACTCCAAGGACCCGCCGGGCACCTACTACGGCGACACCAGCGGTGCGGTAGGCGACACCCAGGCGGCAGTCAGCCAGTCGCCCACCGTGACCTGCGATGACGCCACCTACAACCAGCCGCAGGTGCATGGCGCGGTGACCACCGGCGTGGTGTCCGGCAATCATTTCAGCGGCGGCTACACCGGCGGCGGCGTTACCCTGAGCCAGGCCTTCGGCAGCTGCGAACATCCCACCGGCGGCATGAGCATCTCGGTGGGTGGTACCAGCAGCCACTTCGGCCACTGAGGCGCCTTCGGCCCCGCGCTGAGCACCCTCGCGCCGGCCAGGCCGGGCTTCACCCGCTGAACCCCAAGGCGCCGGACGGGCATCACCCGCCCGGCGCTTCCGTTTTTGCCGCGGCCCGGCGGTAGTGGCCATCGGCCATGTCTTCCAAGGCACGGAAAGGTCGAAAGTTCTTGGAAAGGGATGTCCGCCAAACTGGTGCCATGGTTTACTGTCTCATCCCCATGCGCGACCCGCACCGATCGCTGCCACGCGCCTACCGTACCGGAGCCCCCTTGTGATCCAGAATGTCGAGTTCCGCTACGAGGGCGGTCGCAGCGGTGTGCTGTTGATTCACGGCCTGACCGGTACCCCCACCGAGATGCGCCTGCTGGGCAAGGGTCTCAATCGCGCCGGATACAGCGTGTACGGCATGCAGCTGGCCGGTCACTGCGGCGACGTGGACGACCTGCTGAAGACCGGCTGGCGCGACTGGTATGCCAGTGTCGAGGCTGCCGCCGAACAGTTCCGCCACGAAGTGGACCACCTGTTCGTGGCCGGCCTGTCGATGGGCGCCGTGCTGGCGCTCAAGCTCGCCGCCGAGCGCCCGGAATGGGTGAAGGGCGTGGGCGTGTACGGCGCCACCTTCCGCTACGACGGCTGGGCGATTCCGTGGTTCGGCAAGTTCTCCTTCCTGCTCCCGTTCCTGCACAAGTTCGGCATCGGCAAGCACCGCATGGTGCACGAGGGCGAACCGTACGGCATTCGCGACGAGCGCCTGCGCGCGCAGATCAGCTCCGCCATGCTGGGCGGCGACAGCGCCGCGGCCGGCCTGCCGGGCAACCCGTGGCCGTCGCTGGCCGAGATGTACAACATGGCCGCGGTGGTGAAGCGCGAGCTGCCCAAGGTCACCGCGCCCTGCCTGATCGCCCACGCCACCGAGGACGACGTCGCCAGCCTGGAGAACGCCTACCTGGTGCAGCGTTCGGTGTCCGGCCCGGTGGAAACGCTGTGGCTGAAGGACAGCTACCACATGATCACGGTGGACCGCGAGCGCCGCTTGCTGACCGATCGTTCGGCCGAGTTCTTCCGCAAGATCGCCGCCGCCTACGAACCCTGCGCACGCGCTGCAGCCTGAGGACGCCGCGTTGAGTCCGCTGGTCGTCACGTTGTGGCTGCTCAACGTCACCCTGGATACCGTCGGCCAGCTCGCCTTCAAGGCGGCGGCCGGCGATCCGCGTGCGGGTGACGGTCTTGCGCGCTGGAAATACATGCTCGCGCGCCCCTGGATCTGGATCGGCGTGACCTCTTACGTCGCCGAGTTCCTGGTGTGGATCGCCTTCCTCTCGCTGGTGGACCTGTCCGAAGGCGTGCTGCTGGGCTCGATCAACATCGTGGTGATCATGATCGCCGGCCGCATCCTGTTCAAAGAAAAGCTGACCCCGCTGCGCGTTACCGGCATCCTGCTGGTGACCGCCGGTGTGGCCATCGTCGGCGTGGCCGGTGGAGGTTGAACCCGTGAGTCGCGCCCGTTTCTACGCCATCGGCTTCACCGTGCTGGTGCTGTTCGACACCCTGGTGCAGCTGAGCTTCAAATACGCCGGCGACCACGCCTTCCCGCCCGAGGCGAACTGGGCGTGGATCGTGCGCGTGTTTGGCCATCCGTGGATCTACATCGCGGTGGTCGGCTACATCGGCAACTTCTTCACCTGGATGACGCTGCTCAAGCATGCGCCGATCGGGCCGGCCTTCGCGGTCACCCACCTGGAGGTGGTCAGCGTGATGCTGTTCTCCGTGTGGCTGTTCCAGGAACCGCTGACCTGGCCGCGCGTGCTGGGCGCCGCCACCATCGTGGCCGGCATCATCTGCCTGGCCTTCGCCGAAAGCGGAGCCCACCCCGAACACGACGCGCCCACCGAAGCCAAGGGTGCGCTGGGCGTCAGCGCCGGAGACTGAGATGCCCCGCGAGCTGCCGCCCACCGCAGGCCTGCCGCTCCGCCTCTCCGACCTGTGGCCCGGCCGCGCGCCGTTCGCCGAACAGGTGGCCCGCTGGCTGGGCGTGGAACAGCTGCAACTGGAATGCTCCGGCACCGCCGCGATGGTGGTGGCGCTGCGCGCCATGCATCGCCTGCGCCCGCAACGTGACGAGGTGATCGTGCCGGCGTGGACCTGTCCGCTGGTGGCACTGGCCATCCATCGCGCGGGACTGCGGCTGCGCCTGTGCGACCTGGCGCCCAATCATTTCGACATGGACCTGGGCCAGCTCTGCTCGCTCGCCAGCGAGCGCACGCTGGCGATCGTGCCCACCCATCTGGCCGGCCGCGTGGCCGACGTCAACGCGGCGCTGGATGTCGCCCACCGCGTCGGCGCCTATGTGCTGGAAGACGCCGCCCAGGCGCTGGGCGCCACCCAGGGCGGACAGAGCCTGGGCCTGCTCGGCGATGCCGGCTTCTTCAGCCTCGCCGTGGGCAAGGGACTCACCTTGTACGAAGGCGGCCTCTTGCTCACCCGCGACCCGGTGTTGCGCGACGCCTTTGCGGCGAGCCATCGCGATACCATCCATCGCGACGCGCGCATGGACTGGCAGCGTGCGGTGGAACTGCTGGGTTACGCCGTGGCCTACCGCCCCGCCCTGCTGCCGCTGGCCTATGGCCGCCCGCTGCGCAAGGCGCTCGCAGCCAACGATCCGGTGGCGGCGGTAGGTGATGATTTCGGGCCGGATATTCCGCTGCATACCGTCAGCCACTGGCGCCAGGCCGTCGGCGCCCGCGCACTGAAGCGACTGCCTGCATTTCTCGACGGCACGCGTGAACAGGCGCTGCGACGCGTGGCGCGCCTGCGCCAGATTCGTGGTCTCACCGTGTTCGACGATGGCCCCGGCCAGCGTGGCGTGTGGCCGTTCCTGCTGCTCACCCTGCCCAGCGGGACAGCCCGCGACGAGGCCCTTGCCGCGCTGTGGACGGCCGGGGTGGGCGTCAGCCGCCTGTTCATCCACGCCCTGCCCGATTACGGCTACCTGCGCGGCATCGTGCCCGAAGCGCGCCTGCCCAACGCGCGCAGTTTTGCCGCGCGCTCGCTCACCATCACCAACAGTCCGTGGCTGGACGACGCCACCTTCGAGTCGATCTGCACCGTGCTGCAGCGCGCGGTGGGCCTGCCAGGCTGAGCGCTTCAGCCGTCGACCGCGCCGGCGGCGACGTGCCGCCCGCCGGACAGGAACAGCAAGGCGCCCACGCCCAGGTTGAGGCAGGGCCCGATCAGCGAAAGCCCGTGACCCGACGGGATCACGATACCCATGGCGGTGATCGCATTGGCCGCCGCATGCATCAGCACGCACAGCAGGATGCTACGCGTGCGGCTGTACAGCCAGCCCAGCAGCAGGGCATTGCCCATGATGCCCAGCAGGAACAGCGGAAAATGCGCGTGGAACTGCGCCACGCCAGGCAGGAAGAACAGCGGCAGGTGCCAAAGCGCCCACACTGGGCCGATCAGCAGCGCGGCCCGCCCCTGCCCCATGGCGACGCCCCACTCCTCCTGCATCACGCCTCGCCAGCCGAATTCCTCCAGGCCACCGCCGACCAGCATCATCGCCAGCAACAGGGGAAACTGGTACCACGGCCTGATCGCCAGCGCGCCGGTCAGCGCCGGACGCAGGGCCAGCGCGATGCCGATCGCCACGAACCCCAGCAAGGCCGGCAAACCGAGTGCCACCAGATACCAGCCTGGGCGCACCCGCCAGCGCAGCACGCGCCGGTTGAACTCACGCACGGGTGCCTGCGAACGGGTGAGCCACACGGCGCCATAGGCCGCGAGGGTCGGCCCCAGCCCGCCGAGCACATACAGCGTCATGTAGACCGACTCGCCGTACGCGGCGTGGTGATCGCGCGCCAGCCCGACCAGGCTCCACCAGGCCATCCAGGTGATGGCGAAGGCGAGCGCCAGGTAGATCAGCGCACGGCGACTGCTGGGAAAGGCCTCGGCCATACCAACCTGCGTCTTTGCTGGTCGCCGGAATGAGCCGGCACTCGCTCGTGCACCGCCTGCGTCGGCGCCACGCGCCGACCTTATGCTGACCCAGTCGACGTTACGCGCTGCTTTCGGCGATGGCGGCCAGCAGGCGGGTATTGAAGCTGCGCTGCTGCGCCTGCCAGGCGTCCAGTTCGCTCTGCGGCACCGGCTCCTGGCCGTCCATGCCGCTGAGCAGGCGCTTCCACCAGGTGTGGTACTGGTAGGCCGACACTTCGCCATTGATGTCGCTGGCCACGATGCGCCCGCGCAAAGCCTCGATTATGGCCATGGCATGCGACTCCTCCAGCCGGCCCTGGTCCCAGTTGGTGCGCGCGGTATCCACGCTGAAGGCGTCCTTGTCGATCGACAGGTAGGTCGGCTGCGGCGCCTGTCGCAGCTGGCGCACGAAGGCGCAGGTGAGTTCCTCCGGATCGTCGAAGCGATGGAACGCATCGGCCAGGCCCAGGCGCGCGGCCCAGTCCACGTTGACGTCCATGCACCAGTAGCTGAGCTTGCCCGCCCGCAACGGGCGCAGGTAGTTCTCCCAGGCATGCTTCGCACCGATGTCGGCCGAGGTGATGCCGACCACGTGCACGTGGCTCACGTACGGCAGCATCGCCACGCGGCGCACCCACGAACCGCAGTGGATACCCCAGGGGAAGCGCATGTTGTCCGGATGGTTGTCGAACACCACCAGCTGGAACGGCCCGCGGGCGCGCTGGCGCTCCACCAGTGGCCAGGTGAGATGGTGGTAATCGCCCGACCCCATCAGCACCGTGCCGTAGCTGGCT
Source organism: Dyella sp. C9 (assembly GCF_003332825.1). Lineage (GTDB taxonomy): Bacteria > Pseudomonadota > Gammaproteobacteria > Xanthomonadales > Rhodanobacteraceae > Dyella. The sequence goes on from NZ_QIRF01000005.1 coordinate 7,913, forward strand.
GGCAGCCGGGTATCGAGATAGTCGCGCAGGCGATTGAAGGTGCGCAGGGTGCAGCCAAAACGGATCGCTTCCTGCCAGTCGGTCAGGGCCATCGTGGTCGCGCCCGGGATTTCGCCCACCGAGCTGTCGAAGTCGAGGATCAGTGGTTCACGCCTGCTCATGCGCTGCCCATTGGCTGTCACTCTCGAAGAACTTGCCCAGTCGCCGCGCCAGCATGCGCAACAACGGGTTGCGAAGATAGATCGCGTGCCGGGTCAGGGTGAATTGTGCACCCAGATACGACTTGATCTGCGGATCGGTCCAGCCGGCCACGTAATGGCTCAGGCCCTGCTCGCGGGCAAACGCCAGGTTGTGGAACCAGCTGGTGAAGTACAGGTTCTGCTCGCGTGCCTGCGGATAGGCAAAACCGACATACTTGTCGATCAGCTTGCCGTCCACCACGAAGCACAGGTTCCAGCCGATCATCGCGCCCTGGTGGCGGTACACGAACACCACGCCGCCATTGGCGGCATCGCGCAGCACGGCGGCGAAGAAATCGCGGCTGAGCTTGTCGAAGTGGATCTCGCTCTGCGCGTAGACATTCTCGTACAGCGCGTAGTACGCGTCGATCACCGCGTCGTCGGCGAAACGCGCATCGCCGCAGCGCACGGCCTCGACCTCGACCTCGTCGCGCTTGCGCAGCTTGCGGCGGATGTCCTTGCGGCGGCCGGACGAAAGCCGCCCGAGGTATTCCTCCTCGCTGGCGAAATCCATCGGCACATAGGCCAGGGCCTGACCTTCCAGCATCACGAAGCCGGCCGCCTCGCAGGCCTCGACCAGCCGGCGGTTCCAGTCCGCACTGGCGGCGTCGAACAGCGGCGATGCCTGCGGGATGTCCTTGACGATCAGCAGGCGCTGGCGACGTCCCAGCTGGTCACGCAGGGCCGATGCCAACGCAGCAGGCTGCGCGTCGCGCGGGAACAATGCGTACTCGGACACCGTGGTGCCCACGAAGGCCGTGCGCCAGCGCAGCAGGCGTCCCCACCAGCGATACCCCGGAGCTTGCACGAGCTTGTCGCGCACTTCGGCGTCCGCCGTGGTCAGCAGGTCGAACGACGCCACGAAGGCTGGCGTACCCGCCGCCTCGACGACGCTGAAATCGATGGGAGGATGCTCGGCAAACCGGGCCACCAGGGCATCCGGTTCGAGCTGGTTGAGATACCGCACAAGGCACTCCACTAGGCGCAAGTGCATAGGATACGACCCCGCAGGGGCCTCCCGCACGATTCAGCCACCGTGCGCTCTTCCATAAGGCTGCTGAAAGGGAAGCCGCGCAGGATCAAGGCGTCGCAGCCATGGGCCGGCATTCTGGACATTGCCGCCTGGGTTCGTCAGGCTTGCGTAACGACGTCCTCGCGACGTCGCACGACCCGGCGCCATGGCATCCAGGAAAGCATACTCATGAGCACAGTTCAGCAGGAAACGTTCGACATCATCGCCAAGCAGGCAAAGATCGAGCTCGACACCATCAAGCCGGAGTCCACCCTGAAGGATCTGGGCATCGCCTCGCTGGATGCCATCGAAGTGATCTTCGACATCGAGGAGCACTTCAACATCAATCTGCCCAACGAAGACACCGACCTGGAAAACGGCACCGTCGGCCAGCTGGTTGCAGCCATCGAGCGCCAGCTGGCGCAGAAGACCGCCGAATAACCGCATGCGCCGCCTCGTCATCACCGGCATGGGCGCGATCTGCGCGCTGGGCCACGACGCGCCTTCCGTATGGAAGGCGATGACCGAGGGCCGTTCCGGCATCGGTCCGATCCACCACATCCAGCCGGGGCAGTTGCGCAACGGCGGCATCGCCGCCGAAGTGTCCGACTACGACCCGGCCCATTTCTTCGACGAGGCGCGCCGCGCCCTGCTCGATCCGTTCAGCGAGTACGCACTGATCGCCGCCAATGAGGCGATACGCCAATCGGGCATCCGTTTCGATGGCGAGGCCGGCGCACGCACCGCCGTGGTGATCGGCACCGGCGCCGGCGGCGAGACCACGCGCGACGACCTGTACGAACGCCTCTATGGCGAACATCAGGGTCGCTTCCACCCGCTGGGCATCGTGCGCATGATGACCAATGCACCGGCCAGCCAGGTGAGCATGGTGCACGGCATCACCGGCCCCTCCTTCGTGGTGGCCAGTGCCTGCGCATCGTCCAACCATGCCTTTGCGCAGGCGGCAATGATGATCCGCTCCGGCCTGGTCGATGCGGCCGTCGTCGGTGGCACCGAAGCCTGCATCACCCTGGGCACGCTGCGCGCGTGGGAAGCCATGCGCGTGCTGGCCCCGGATACCTGCCGCCCGTTCAGCCAGGGCCGGCGCGGACTGGTGCTGGGCGAAGGCGCCGGCATGTACGTGCTGGAAACCCTGGAGTCGGCGCAGAAGCGCGGCGCCGAGATCCTGTGCGAACTGGTCGGCACCGGCATGAGTTCGGATGCGGGCGACATCGCCGCGCCGTCGGACATCGGCGCCGCGGCGGCCATGAACGCCGCATTGCGCGATGGCGGCATGTCGCCCGACGAGGTGGACTATGTCAATGCGCATGGCACCGGCACGGTGGCCAACGACAGCACTGAAACGCGAGCGATCCACCGCGTGTTCGGCGCGCATGCACGCGAGCTGGCGGTGACCTCCACCAAGCCCATGCACGGCCACGCGCTGGGCGCAGGCGGCGCACTGGAGCTGGTGGCCGCCATCGGCGCCATCCATGACGGCATCGTGCCGCCCACGCTGAACTACCTGGGCCCCGATCCCGCCTGCGATCTCGACTACGTGCCGAACGTGGCGCGCGAGATGACCGTGCACGCCGCCATCAGCAATTCGTTCGCGTTCGGCGGCTTGAACGCGGTGGTGGCGATCCGCCGGGCGCCGTGATGGGCCGGTCGCGCGCCGACTAGCCCAGCAGCGGCAAGATCTGTTCCCGGCTCAGCCGGGCGATCGGCAGGTCGCCTGGCTGGGCCGGATCGATCCAGCGCAGTTCCTCGATCTCGGCCTGGGGCTGGAACGGCCCTTCGGCCTGCACCTCGTAGACATCCGCCTCCACCACATGGCCTGGCTCGTTGGCTGCCGGTGCGCTGAAGCGTCCCAGCCAGCGCGCGCCTTCGCGCTGCATGATGCAGCCGAGCTCCTCGTGCAGCTCGCGCGCCAGCGTGTGCAGGTCGTCGCGGTCGCCCTCATCGCGCTTGCCACCCGGTTGCTGCAACACCTCGGCACCACGCTTGCGCACCATCAGCACGTGCCCCTGCGGGTCGCGGATCACCGCAGCGACAATGCGGATCAGCTTCACGCTCACAGCCGCGAGAAAGCCCACGACTGCAACCGCCCGTCCTTGTACGGCATAACCCCGTGGAAGGGACGCGGATCCTGGTCGAACACCAGTGGCAGGAAGTGGCGGTCGCCCTCCCACATCGGCAGTTCCATCAGCCGTTCCAGCGGCACCCATTCCAGCGTGCCCTCGGGATTGGCGGCCAGCGGCGTGCCGCTGTAGCGGTCGATCACGAAGATGAAGCCCAGCCAGTCCTCGCCCTGCTTGCCGAAGCCGGGCCAGTTGAGGGTGCCGCGCAAAGTCATCGACTCGCAGCGGATGCCGGCCTCTTCGAGGATCTCGCGATGCATGCAGGTAGCAATGTCCTCGCCCGGCTCCATTTTCCCGCCCAGGCCGTTGTACTTGCCCAGGTGCTGGTCGTCGGGGCGCGCATTGCGGTGGATCATCAAGACCTGGCTACGGTCGGGCGAGAGCACGTAACCAAGCGTGGCAACGATGGGGGTGTAAGGCATGGGTCCACAACACCGGCGAAAAGCCGGAGTTTAGACCATGCGGAGGGCGGGCTTGCGCGCATCCCGTCGCCCCGGCGACCATCTGGGGTATGCCGGCCCTTCCGAACCGACGTCCGCTGCCTGGCCGCCTGTCCTGGCTCCTGCTCGCCCCTCTCGCACTGTTGGGCGCTGCCGCCGGTTGCTCGCAACAAAGGCAGCCGGTGAACAGCAGCGAGGAGGTGTTCGAAGGACAGAACTTCCGCGTGGTCAGCATCGACCTCAAGCGCGAGGCGTTGAGCCTGCATTGGAAGAACCCGGAGAGCGGCGAGCCGTACGCCAACATCAATGCCCTGCGCCAATGGGGCATGTCGCACGGCCGGCGCATGCTGTTTGCCGCCAATGCCGGCATCTACGACCGGCAGTTCGCCCCGCTGGGCCTGCATGTGGAGGCGGGCAAGACGGTGGTGCCGCTGAACCTTGCCCACGGCAACCCGGCCTCGGGCAATTTCTCGCTGCTGCCCAACGGCGTATTCGCGATCTACCCCGACGGCCATGCCGCGGTGCACACCAGCGCGCAGTTCAAGGCCGAGGGCAAGCCGGCGCAGTGGGCCACGCAGTCGGGCCCGATGCTGGTGATCGACGGCAAGCTCAACGACCAGTTCATCGACGACTCCAACAGCCTCAAGTGGCGCAGCGGCGTATGCGCCAAGACCCCGCACGAGGTGGTGTTCGTGGTGAGCGAGGCGCCGGTGAACTTCCACACTTTCGCCCGCCTGTTCAAGGACGAACTCGGTTGCCGCAACGCGCTGTACCTGGATGGCACGATCTCGCAGTTCTACGTGGACGGCGAAGGCTATGCCGGTGCCCCCACCTTCATGGTCAAGCCCTACGCCGGCATCTTTGCGGTGTTCGCCCAGCCTACGCCGTGACCGCGGTGCATCCGCGCCGATGTTTCCGTTCTTCCACCATCACTCCTGGACCGAGCTACGCGCCGCATGAATACACCACGACGTTTTCGCTGGCCTCGCTATCTGATCGGGACGCTGCTCATCCTGGTGCTGGGCGCGCTCATCGCCGCCTGGTTCCTGCTGGCGGGTAGCCGCGCGCGCCTGGACGGCGAGGTGCGGGCCAACGCGATCAAGGCGCCGGTGACCATCACCCGCGACGCACTCGGCACGGTCACCCTGCAGGGCCAGAACCGTGACGACATCACTTACGCGCTGGGCTATGTGCAGGCCCAGGAGCGTTTCTTCCCGATGGACCTGATGCGCCGCCTGCCCGCCGGCGAGCTGTCCGAACTGGTGGGTGCCAAGGCGCTGGATACCGATATCAGCCATCGACGCCAGCGGCTGCGCAGCGTGGCACAGGCGGCCTACGCGGCGCTGCCGCCGGAGCAGAAGCACACGCTCGACCTCTATGCGCAAGGCGTCAATGCCGGCCTGTCCGACCTGCACGTGAAGCCCTGGGAATACCTGTTGCTCGATGCCAAGCCGCAGGCATGGCGACCGGAAGACACCTTCCTGGTGATCGCCGCGATGTACCTGGACCTCAATGGCGACGGCCGCAACGAACGCGAACTGCATATCGCCGAGCTGCGCTCGGCGTTGCCGGCGCCGGTGGCCGACTTCCTGCTGTCGCCCGATCCCGACTGGGAGGCACCGCTCGAGGGCGACCTTTCGCGTCCGCCGGTGATCCCCGATGTGACCGTGTTCGACCTGCGCAAGGGCCAGCCGGCCACGCCATCGAGCGCCGCGCTGACAGCCGCGTTGTTGCCGGCGCTGGACCAGCCGCGCCCAGGCAGCAACAGCTTTGCCGTGGCCGGCAGCCTGACCGAGAACGGCTCGGCCATCCTCGCCAACGACATGCACCTGGGCCTGCGCGTGCCCAACATCTGGTTCCGTGCACGACTGCGCTATCCCGACCCGGCGGCGCCGGGCGGTGAGCGCGACGCCAGCGGCGTCACCCTGCCCGGCACGCCGGCCCTGGTAGTGGGCTCCAATGGCCAGGTGGCCTGGGGCTTCACCAACAGCTACGGCGACTGGCTGGACTGGGTGCGCGTGCAGCGCGACCCCAACGATGCCACCCGCTACAAGGTGCCCGAAGGCTGGGCCACGGTGGAGACGCATGATGAGGAGATCCGCATCAAGGGCGCGCCCAGCCACCTGCTCAAGGTGGAGTCGACGCGCTGGGGCCCGATCATGGCCAAGGATACCGATGGCACGCCGCTCGCCCTGGCGTGGATCGGCAACCGTCCGCGCGGCTATAACCTGGGGGTGATGCAGCTCGAACACGCGCAGAGCGCGCATGCGGCGCTCGACCTCGCCGCGTCGATGGGCATGCCGCCGCAGAACCTGCTGGCCGCCGACAGCGCGGGCCACATCGGCTGGACCGTCACCGGCAACAGTATTCCGCTGCGCAAGGGTTTCGATCCCCAGGTGCCTGCCGACTGGTCCGCGCCGGACACCGGCTGGGTGGGTTGGTCCGATGAACGTCCACGCATCGAGGATCCCGCCGATGGCCGCCTGTGGACGGCCAACAACCGCACCGTCGATGGCGCCGGCCTCGAACTGTTGGGCAATGGTGGCCACGACCTGGGCGCACGCGCGCAGCAGATCCGCGACGACCTGCGCGCGCGCAGCAGCTTCACGCCCGGCAACCTGCTCGACGTGCAGCTGGACGATCGCGCCGTATTGCTCACCCGCTGGCAGCGCCTGCTGCAGGACACCCTCGCCGGCACCAGCGATCCGGAACTGGAACAGCTGCGCCAGCTCACCGCGAACTGGACCGCGCGCGCCGAGCCCGCCTCGGTGGATTACCGCCTGGTGCGACTGTTCCGCGACAAGGTGAAGGAAGACGTACTCGCACCGTTCGTGGCGCAGGTGAAGGCCAAGCACGACGACTTCAGCTGGCCTGGCATGATCGACGCCGAGGCCGCCGTGTGGGCGCTGCTGCGCGATCGCCCCGCCAACATGCTCGACCCCAAGTACGACAACTGGAGTGCGCTGCTCACCGCGGCCGCCCACCAGGTGGTTGACGAGCTGGGCAAGCAGCCGGGCGGGCTGGCTGCCCGCAACTGGGGCGAGGTCAATCGCACCGATATTCGCAGCCCGCTGTCGCGCGCCTTGCCGGGCTTCATGGGCAAGCTGCTGGACATGCCCGACGAGCCGGTGGCCGGTGACCACAACATGCCGCGCGTGGTGATGCCGGGCTTTGGTGCGTCCGAGCGCCTGGACGTGATGCCCGGCCAGGAATCGCAGAGCATCCTGCACATGCCCGGAGGCCAGAGCGACAACCCGCTGTCGCCCTACCACGGCGCCGGCCACGAGGATTGGGTGGTCGGCCGCCCCACCCCGCTGCTGCCGGGTCCCCCGCAGCACACGCTGACGCTCGTGCCCAGCGCATCCTGAGCCAGGCCGCGCGCGTTCGCACACGTCGAGCCAACGCGCGCTGCCCTAGGCTGGGCAACCTTCGCAGGGAATAGCCGCCATGACTTCCGCACAGGCCATGCCCGTGGTGTTCATCGGGCACGGCTCGCCGATGAATGCCATCGAGGACACACCGTTCCACGCCAGCTGGGCAGCGCTTGGCCACGCGCTGCCGCGACCACGCGCGGTGCTGTGCATCTCGGCGCACTGGGAAACGCGCGGCGTGTACCTCACCGGCGCCAGCCACCCTGAAACCATCCACGACTTCTACGGGTTTCCGCGCGAGCTGTTCGCCGTGCAGTATCCGGCCGCGGGCGATCCCGCACTGGCGCGCGAAGTATCGCGGCTGCTGGACGATCCGCACGTGCACATCGACGAGGGCCGCGGCTTTGACCACGGCATGTGGAGCGTGCTTCGCGTGATGTACCCCGAAGCCGAGGTACCGACCATCCAGCTGAGCCTGGACATTTCGCGCGATGGCTCGGCGCACTATGCGCTGGCCCGCAAGCTCGCGCCCCTGCGCGAGCAGGGCGTGCTGGTACTGGCCAGTGGCAATATCGTGCACAACCTGCAGCTGTTCCATTTCCACAGCCGCGAGCCGCTGCCATGGGCCCTGCGCTTTCGCGACCAGGCCAACGCGCTGATCAGGCAGCGCGAACATGCAGCGCTATGCAACTTCCATTTGCTGGGACCGGACGCCGAACTGGCGATCAACACGGCCGAGCACTATCTGCCCTTGCTGTACGCGCTTGCCCTGCAACGCGATGACGACGACATCCGCGTGTTCAACGATGAGGTGTTCAGCGCCATGTCGATGACTTCACTGGCCATCGGTTCGTCCCTTGCGCTGAAGAACGTTGCCGCATGAGTCCATGCACCGCGCCAGGTGGCGAGGTGCATGGCAGGCGGTTGCTCAGTGCGCCGCCTCGCTTCCCGGATGGGACACGAAGCGCGGCGGCGTCGGCTCGCTGGCGAACTGCCAGGCGCTGAGGTAGGCCAGCTTCAGGATCTTGGCCATCTTGGGATAGTCGATCTTGTCGGCCGTGTCGCTGGGGTGGTGGTAGTCGGGATGGAAGCCCGTGAACCACCAGAACGCCGGCACGTTGTGCAGCACGAACGGGAACTGGTCGGAGCGGAAGAACACGTTGAGCGCGTATTCGTGATCGAAGCGGTCGTCCAGCACCAGACCCACCTGCGCGTTCTGCTGCGCCACGGTGTGCTGGTAGTCGGGACTGTAGGCCGCACCGATCAGGTTGAGGCGATTGCTGGTATCCGCCGGTACGTCGATCAGGCCATCGGTCTGCGGGCTGGGCTTCTCGTCGCGACCGATCATGTCGAAGTTGATCATCGCCCGCGTGGTATCCAGCGGACGCAACGGATGAGCCGCCAGGTAGTAGGCGCCGAGCAGGCCACGCTCTTCCGCGGCGAACACAGCAAACAGGATCGAACGCTTGGGCTTGGCCGGGTTGGCCGCGAAGGCGCGCGCCAGCGTCACCACGCCCACCGTGCCTGAAGCGTTGTCGTCGGCACCGTGCCAGATCTTGCCGTCGCTCTCGCCGTCGTGATCGTGGTGCGCGCTGATGATCACCGTCTCGGGCGACAGCTTCGGATCGCTGCCTTCGACCAGGCCCACCACGTTCCAGGTGGTGGCTTCGCGACGCGAGCTGTTGTGCAGATGCAGGCTGATGGCGGTATCGGACAGGGCCATCGAATGCGTCTTCAGGTCCTTGTCGATCGCGCCCTGCAGGGCGGCTGGCGTCTGCCCGCTGCTGCCGAGCAGTTGGCTGGAGACGTCCGCGGAAATCACCATGCTGGGAATGTGCAGCGGACTGTCGGCCAGCGCCTGGGCGGGGATCGGGTTGGCCGCATGCTCGGCGTGGTGGCCGATGCGAGCGCGGATCTCCTGCGCCGAGGGATGGTTGTGCGAAGGCTCCGGCGCGACCAGCACCGCGACCGCGCCATGTTCCTGCGCGTTGAGCACCTTCACGTAGGTGGTGGCGTAGCGCGTGTTGCCGGTGCCGTTGAAGATCGAGGACGGATCCTTCTCCTGCGGCTCGTGGTCGAACACCAGCACCACCTTGCCCTTCACGTCGAGGCCGGCGTAATCGTCATAGCCGAGTTCCGGCGCGGTGATGCCGTAGCCGGCAAACACCACGGGTGCGGAGACGTCCTGGTCCTGCGGGAAGGCACCGGACACCTCGGGGTCCTTCCATTCCACGTCCTTGCCGCCGCGATGCAACGTGAGGCGCGTGGCTTGAGCATCCGGATGGAACTCGATCAGCGGCACCGCCTGCAGGTAGCTCGGACGACCCTGCGCATCGGTGGCCGCCGGCTTGAGGCCGGCCTTGGCGAACTCCGAGGCGATCCACTGCACAGCGACATCGTCGCCCGGCTGCAGCGACAGGCGACCCTGCAAGGCGTCGGAGGCGAGGAAGCCGATGTCGGCGCGCAGGTCCGTCTCGCGGATCTGCGCCAGGCCGGCCTGCTCGGAGGAAGGCACGGCAGCCATGGCGGCAGTGGACAGGGACGAGGCAAGCGCGAGGGTCAAGAACTTGCGGTGCATGGAATCTCCCTTGGGGACGGACTTCTGGACGTCCAGAAGCTGGGGAGGTCGAGCCTGCCACGTTGGCGCCGCCGGGGCAAACGCACTTGCCAGCGCGCCGCTTTCGCTGCAAGGTGCCCGCGCCGGCCCGGCTGGTGCCGATCACCGCTGTACCGAAGTTTGCACGACCACCCATCCGGTCAGGAGACAAGGTATATGGATCGTTCCCGTCCCGTCAGTCCGGCCCAGTTTGCGCTCGCGTTGAGCATGATCGCACTGGGCTGCCTCGGCTTTATCCACGGCGACGTCGCCCTGGTGTGGCAGCACATACCGTTCGAGCAACTTCCGGGACAACGCCTGATCGCCTATGCCTGCGCCGCCATCGAGCTGGCTGCCGGCGTGGGCTTGCTGATCCGCGGCTGGGCCCGCCACGCTTCCGCCCTGCTACTGGTGTTCATGCTGCTATGGGCGCTGCTGCTCAAGTTGCCGCCCTTGCTTATCGTGCCGACGATGGAAGCGACGTGGCTGGGCCTGGGCGAGATCACCGTGATCCTCGCCGGCAGCTGGCTGCTGTTTGCCGCGTGCTGGCACGACACGCCGCGGTTTCGCCCCCTGCATGGCGCCGCTGCCGTGCGCTGCGCCCGCGTGCTGTTCGCACTGTCGCTGCCCACCATCGGTCTCGCCCATTTCATCTACGGCCAACAGACCGCCTCACTCGTGCCGGCGTGGCTTCACTGGCCTCTGGGCTGGGCCTATCTCACCGGCGCCGGCAGCATCGCCGCCTGCCTGGGCGTGCTGCTTGGCATCTGGCCGCGGCTGGCCGCAATGCTCGAGGCGCTCATGCTTGGCGTCATCACCGTACTGGTTTGGATGCCCGCGATTGTCGCGACCCCGTCGGATCGCACGGCCTGGACCGCACTGGTAATTTCCGCCGCCATCGCCAGCGGAGCGTGGCTGGTGGCCGAATCGTATCGCGATCGCGCATGGCTGGCGGTGGGGCGCATTCCCGCCGCAGCGGTGGCCGGCTGACAGACGCTTCGAATGGCCGCCGCCAACGCAGAAGGGCCCCCCCAAGGGCGGCCCTTCCGTATCATCGCCCCACTGATCGCCTCACTGCCCTAGCGCCTGCGACAAGCCCGGCACGAATTCCTGACCATGCGGAACCTTGGCCGTGGACGCCTTCAGCGCATCGCCGATCGGTTCGACGCGACCACCCAGGCACTTGCCCAGGAACTGCTCGGCCACCGCGTTGAAGGCGATGTTGTTCTCCGGACGCGCAAAGCCATGCCCCTCGTCGGGGAACAGCACATAGGTGACCGGGATCTTCTTGGCGTCCATGGCCTTGACGATCTGGTCCGACTCAGCCTGGTTCACGCGCGGGTCGTTGGCACCCTGCCCGATCAGCAACGGCCGCTGGATCGCATCGGCCTTGAACAGCGGCGAGCGGTCATGCAGCAATTGCTGGCCGGCCGGCGTGGTCGGATCACCCACGCGCTTGTAGAACTGCTGCTTGAACGCCTCCCAGTACGGCGGGATGGTCTTGAACAGCGTGTTGAGGTTGGACGGCCCCACGATGTCCACGCCGCAGGCAAAGGTGCCGGGCGTGAAGGTCATGCCGACCAGCGTGGCGTAGCCACCGTATGAGCCGCCCATGATGGCGACCTTGTCCGGCTCGGTGATGTGGTTCTTCACCGCCCACTGCACGGCATCGATCAGGTCGTCGTGCATCTTGCCAGCCCACTGCAGGTCGCCGGCGGCGATGTACTTCTTGCCGAAGCCGGTGGAGCCGCGGTAGTTCACCGACAGCACGGCGTAGCCGCGATTGGCCAGCCACTGGTGGTAACTGTTGTAGCCGTAGTCGTCGCGCGCCCAGGGACCGCCGTGCACGAACAGCACCATCGGCAACGGCTGGTCGGGGCGTCCGGGGTGCGTCTTGTCGCTGCCGGCCGGCAAGGTGAGATAGGACACCTCGACCAGGCCATCACGGGTGTGGATCTCCTCCGGATACATCGGCGACAGCGTCACCTTCTCCAGTTCCGGCCGGTTGACGAACAGCTTGCTCAGCTTCTTCGCCTTGCGGTCGTACAGGTAGGTGGAGGCCGGCTCGCTGACCGGGTCCACCGTCACCGTCCACAGGTCGTCCGCGTCGGTGCGTGAACTCACGTCGATGTTGCCCTTGAGCTGCGACTGCAGGAAATCCAGGTCGCCCTTCACGGCCGGATCGATCACGTGCCACTCGCGCTTGAGGTACTGCGCCGCCCAGGCCTGGATGCGCCCCGTCTGCGGATCGGTCAGCACGCCGTCGATATCGGCCTTCGGATTCTGGGCCAGCACGGTGGTCTTGCCGCTGGCCACGTCCTGCGCCAGCAGCGCCGTGGTGTCGCGACCGCGCGAATCGAGCCAGTACAGCGTCTTGCCGTCGACGGTGAAGCCCGCCGGCGACGTGGTGAGCGAGTCTTCCAGCCCCGTGCTGCCGAACGGCTTGTCGTCCACCTTGCCGTTCTCGAAACGATAGAAGTCCGAGCCACCATCGGGCCGCGACTTCAGCGCAAGGCGAAGATCGAGGTTGTCGTCGGCCAGGAAGCCTGCGTAGTCGCCCTTGTTCTCGTAGACCTCGGTGAGCTTGCCGTCCTTGAGGTTGAGGCTGTAGACATCGTGCCAGCGTGGATCGCGGTTGTTCACCCCGATCAGGATGCGGTCCTTGATATGCACGCTGCTGCCGATCAGCTGCACGCGGGTCTTCTGGAACGGCGTCAGCGCCTGCGACTTGCCGCCGTTGAGATCCACCTTGTACAGCAGGAAATTCTCGTCGCCGCCCTTGTCGTTGATGTACAGGACAGAGGACGAATCCGGTGCCCAGAAGTAACTGCGGATGGGGCGCGTCTTCTCGTCGGTCAGCACGCGTGCCTTGGACAGGTCACCCACCGGCGCCACCCAGACATTCAACACGCCATTACTCGGCGCGATCCAGCCCAGCCACTTGCCATCGGGACTCAGGCGTCCCGCCACCCGGCTGGGATTGCCGAACAGCGCACTGCGATCGATCAACGGGACCTTCGTTGCAACGGACGTATCAGCCCAGGCCTGGGCGGCCAGGCAGGAAGCGGCGACGGCCGCGGCCAGCAAAAGCTTGCGCATGCATGATCTCCTTGACGTGCGTGGGGACGAATCACTCCTTCGGATACGGCATCAGCTTCTTCAACAACGACATCGGCGCCATGCAACCAGGCAGCGCCATGGCGTCAAGCCAGCATGCGATCGCAGATGGCCTGGTACAGCAGGGGCAACTTCTCCAGGTCCGCCACCGCCACGCATTCATCCACCTTGTGGATGGTGGCGTTGACCGGCCCCAGCTCCACCACGTCGGCACCCAGCGGCGCAATGAAGCGACCATCGGAGGTACCGCCGCCGGTGCTTTCCTCCGGCGTGATCCCGCACAGGTCGCGGCAGACCGAGACGACGGCCTCGCGCAGCGCACCGCTCGGCGACGTGAGGAAAGGCTCGCCTGACAACGACCACACGATGTCCCAGTCGAGCCCATGGCGATCGAGGATGGCCTCGGCGCGCTGGCGCAGGCTCGCGGCGGTGCTGGCCGTGCTGTAGCGGAAATTGATCAGCGCGGTCAGCGCGCCGGGGATCACGTTGTTGGCGCCGGTACCCGCGTTGAGGTTGGACACCTGGAACGAGGTCGGCGGAAAATCGAGGTTGCCCTCGTCCCAGCGTTCGGCCGCCAGCTCCGCCAGCGCGGGCGCGAAGGCATGGATGGGGTTCTTGGCCTTCTCGGGATAGGCCACATGGCCCTGCACGCCGCGCACGGTGAGCGTGCCCGACAGCGAACCGCGACGGCCCACGCGGATAAGATCGCCCAGGCGCTCCTTCGACGAAGGCTCGCCCACCACGCACCAGTCGATGCGCTCGCCGATGGCGCGGAAATGCTCCGCAACGCGGCGCACGCCGTCGAGGTTGTCCGGACCCTCCTCGTCACTGGTCAGCAGCAGTCCGACGCGACCGCGATGGTCCGGATGGGCCCTGACAAACGCCTCGAGCGCCACCACCATGGCGGCCACCGACCCCTTCATGTCGGCCGTACCGCGGCCGTATAGATGGCCATGTCGCACCACCGGCTCGAAGGGGTCGCTTTGCCAGCTCTCCAGCGGACCGGTGGGCACCACATCCGTATGCCCCAGGAACACCAGCAGCGGCCCACCCTGCCCATGCGTGGCCCACAGGTTCTCCACCTCGCCAAAGCGCAGCTGCTCCACCGCAAACCCGACGGCCTCGAGCCGACCGGCAATCAAGGCCTGGCAGCCCGCGTCGTCCGGGGTTGTGGAACGCCGCCGGATCAAATCACAGGTGAGTTCGAAAACGGTAGACATGGGAATCCTCACAAATTGACTTGTGCCTGCGCCCGGACACGGCGCCTTCAACCCACCAGCGCCGTGCCCAGCACGTGGCCCACCAGATAGGTGACCCCGGCGGCGGCCACGGTGATGGCCAGCTGGCGCGCGATCGAGAACAACATGCTGCGCCCGGTGAACAGCGCCGTGCCCATGCCGATCAGCACCAGTCCCACGATGGTGGAAAGAATGCTGGTCATGAACGCGTCATGCCCCTTGAACAGCAGGTAGGGCACCACCGGAAATGCCGCGCCTGCCGCAAAGAGGCAGAACGACGAAATGGCCGCACCGTAGGCCGAACCGCCCAGTTCCTCCGGGTCGATGCCCAGGTCCTCGCGCACCAGCGTATCGAGCGCGGTGCGGGGGCGCTCGGAAATCTGTTCGGCCAGTGCCTCGGCAGTCCCCGGCGCCATGCCCTTCTCGCGATAGATGCCGGCCAGGCTCTGTGTGCCGTCCTCGGGCGCCACGGCCAGGCGCTCCGCGCGCGCCGCGATCTGTGCCTGGTAGAACTCGCGCGAGCTGTTCACCGACAACCACTCGCCCAGCGCCATCGAGCACGCGCCCGCCACCAGCCCGGCAAAACCGGCCAGCAGGATGGCGTGGTCACCGGTGGCGGCACCGGCCATGCCCATCACCAGGCTGCCGTTGGATACGAGGCCGTCGTTGGCCCCAAGCACCGCGGCGCGCAGGGTATTGCCGCTTTGCGTGCGGTGGCGTCCGCTGCGCGTGGTGGGCGCATGCGGTTCGAGGAAATGATCGCGGTGTCCGCTGCGATCCACCGGCGTGGGCAGATGGTCGGCATGCTCCAGCCGCACCACCGTCGGCATCACGAACTCGGTGCCAAAACGACGGGCGAACCAGGTCAGCACGCGAACACGGGTACCGGTGCGCACGGGCGGTACCGCCGCGCCCAGCTGGGTGAGCCGCTCCTCCCAGAACGCCGCATTGGCACGCTCACCATCGGCGATGCGCCGGTAGGCGCGACTCAGCCGTGCATCGGCGGCAAGCGCGGCCAGGTTGTCGTACAGCGCTGCGTTGTCGCGCTCGATGCGCAGGTTGCCGCGGTACCGGCGTATGCGTCGGTCCGTCATGTCGCCTCCGGATGCATCATTCATCCAGCTCGCCCTCGCGCTGGCCCAGGCAGACCAGCGCGACGAGCAACACCACTACGAAACGGAATGCGCTTTCCAGGCCATTCCACTGGGTGGACATCCACATGCCGAACCACTCCCCGCCGATGGCGATGAAGCCGCCCAGCCACAGCATCAGTCCGACGGTCAGGCCCAGCACGCTCATGCGCTTGGCGCGATGGAACGCGGCACCGCTGCCCGCACGCGCCCGCCACAGGCGCCACGCACCCAGCCAGCACAGCAGCGCCGCCAGCGTTTCCGTGGCGATGATCAGCGCATAGGCCACGTGCTGCAGCCATGGCGAGCTGATGGCACGGTAATGGATGCCGGCACCCGGGAAGATCGTGTCCATGGCCAGCACGTGCTGCACGAACGGCCAGTTGCTGCCGTAGTCGGTGAGGTTGCCGAAGGCCACCAGGGAAACCCACAACGCGATGGCCGCCATCAGCAGGATCCGTGACAGACGCATCAGCATGGCGTGTGCGGCCTCAGCGCCCGAACAACTTCTTGAAACCGTTGTCGGTGAAGCCGACGCTGACCGAGCCATCCTCCTTGAGCACCACCGGGCGACGTACCAGCGCGGGATACTCCTTCAGCAACAGCGTCCACTCCGGGTCGCTGCCGGGGTTCTTGCGCTGCGGAAGCAGGTTGCGCCAGGTGGTGGACGACTTGTTGACCAGCTTCTCCCAGCCACCCAGCTGCTGTGCCCACTCCTTCAGCGTGGTTGCCGGCACCGGGTTGGCGCGGTAATCCACGAAGCCGTACGGCACGTCGAAACGGTCCAGCCAGTTGCGCGCCTTGCGGCAGGTATCGCAGGTGGTGAGGCCGTACAGGGTAAGGCTCATTCGGCGCTCCGCAACAGCTCGTTGATGCCGGTCTTGCTGCGCGTCTTCTCGTCCACCTGCTTGACGATGATGGCTGCGTACAAGCTGTGCGTGCCGTCCTTCGACGGAAGGCTGCCAGCCACCACCACGCTGCCCGCCGGCACGCGGCCGTAGCTGACTTCGCCGGGCGCGCGGTTGTAGATGCGGGTGGACTGGCCCAGGAACACGCCCATGCCGATCACGCTGCCCTTCTCCACGATCCCGCCCTCGACCACTTCCGAGCGCGCGCCGATGAAGCAGTTGTCCTCGATGATGGTGGGATTGGCCTGCAACGGCTCCAGCACGCCGCCAATGCCCACGCCGCCGGACAGGTGCACGTTCGCGCCGATCTGCGCGCACGAGCCCACCGTGGCCCAGGTATCGACCATGGTGCCCTGTCCCACGTAGGCGCCAATGTTCACGTAGCTGGGCATCAGCACGGCATCCTTCGCCACGTAGGCGCCGCGGCGCACCAGCGCACCCGGCACCACGCGGGCGCCAAGCCCCTGCAGTTCGGCATCGTTGCCATGGGCGAAGCGCAGCGGCACCTTGTCGAAAGCCAGCGCCGGGCCACCATCCACCACGCGGTTGCCGTTGAGGCGGAAATACAGCAGCACCGCCTTCTTGATCCACTGGTTCACCGTCCAGCCGCCCTTGCCGTCCGGCTCGGCCACGCGGCGCTCGCCGCTCTCCAGCAGGCCGATCACCTGCTCCACGGCGGGGCGCAGATGGGTCTCGATCTCACCCTGGGTGAGGTCGTTGCGGCGCTCGAAGGCGTCTTCGATCAGGGTTTCGATGTTCTGCATGGCATTCACTGCGATAGGGATCATGGGAGCGCAGCGGCGAAAGGCCTGCCACGCGAAGGGACGCCTGATTCTGACAAGATTCGCGCGCGCCCGCGAGTCGGACGGGCGCGGGCTGCCGCCAGGCGGCGCCCGCCCCGATGCCGCTTACAGGCCTACGTTGATGCCGAACATCGGGCCCTTGTAGAGGTCATGGCTGCCGGCGCCGTCGAATTCGGTGCGCATGTGGCGGTAGCCGCCGAACACCGAGACGCTGCGGCCGAGGCGCACGCGCAGCTGCGCGGCGTAGTCGTAGCCATGCCCCATGTCGCCGTTGGTCAGCGCGCTGGGCGTGTAGAAGCCGTAGCCACCAATGGACAACCAGCGGATACCGGTGGGCACGTCCACCGAACCGCCCAGCCCCACCCCGCCGCCCGAGGCGTAACGCGCATCCTGGTACTGGTAGCGCGCGCCGATCTCCCAGTGGATGTCACGCGAGGCAGGCACCACCATCAACGCGGCGGAGTAGATGTCCGCGTCGCCACGACGGTCGTCGGTCTTGAGGTAGCCCAGGTCCGCGCGCAGGCCCGTGGTAAGCGGCACGCCAAAATCGATGCCCACCGAGCCATCACCGCCTGATGCGGTAACCGAGGTGGCGAAAACGGGGGCACAGGAGAGCAGGCCCGCCAGCAGGGCGAGCGAGAGCTTGCAGTTCTTCATACAGCCAATGGTTCCTATGAAACGATGCGGGCCCGCGACGATGGGGATGTATTCATCGCGGGACGGGCATTAGAACCGCTGCATGCACGACTGCCAAGTTATTGCGGTCAAGCCTGGGCGCGCTTGGCCGGTCCCAACTGGTCCAGCAGCGCGCGCAGCAGCACGTCCTGCTGCGCATGCCCCAGCGGCGCGTCGTGGCGATCGGTGATCAGGAAGAAATCCTCCACGCGCTCGCCGAACGTGGCGATGCGCGCATCGTGCACGCGCACCGCCGCCGTCACCATCGCCTGCGCCACCGCGGCCAGCAGCCCGGGGCGGTCGCTGCATACCAGGGCGAGCCGCGTGCGGCCGCCCACCGCGCTAAAGGAGATCTTCGGCGCCGCCTGGAAATGCTTGAGATGGCGCGACATGCTGCGCCGCGACGGCTGGTGCTGGTGGCCCGGCTGGGACAAGGCGCGGTGCAGGCGCTGCTTCAGCTCTTCCGCGCGCTCGGTCGAAGCCGGCTGTTGCGATTCCGACTCCAGCAGCAGGAAGGTATCCAGCGCCATGCCCGTCGACGAACTGAGGATCCGCGCCTCCATCACCGAGAAATGCAGGCGGTCGAGCATGATCGCCACGGCGGCGAACAGGCCGTCGCGATCGGGCGTATAGACGAACAACTCGGTGGTGCCACGCACCGAATGGGGATGCACCGCCACCAGCGGCGTGACGCCCTTCGCCTGCAGGATGGCCGCCGTCTGCCAGGCGATCTGCTCCGGGCGATGCCGCAGGAAGCTCTGCTCGGGAAAACCGCGCCAGACACGGGTGCAGGCTTCGGCGTCATGGCCTTCCTGGCGCAGCAGCTCCAGCGCCTGCTCGCGACAGCCACGCACGCGCGCGGCAGCATCGGACGGCAATTCGTCCTCGCTGCGCAGGGCGTAGCGCGTGGCCGTATAGAGGTCCGCCAGCAGGCGATCCTTCCAGCCGTTCCACAGCTTGGGGCTGGTGCCGATGATGTCGGCAATGGTCAGCAGGTACAGCAGGTCGAGCCGCTCGGCGTTGCCCACCTGCTCGGCAAAGCGCTGCACCACGTCCGGATCGGTGATGTCCTGGCGCTGCGCCGTCGTGCTCATCAGCAGGTGCCAGCGCACCAGCCATGCCACCAGCTGCGTGTCTTCCTCGGGCAGGCCGAGCCGGTGGCCGAAGGCCAGCGCCTCATCCTCGCCGAGCACGGAATGGTCGCCGCCGCGTCCCTTGGCAATGTCGTGGAACAAGGCGGCGAGCAGCAGGATCTCGGGCTTGGGCAGGCTGGGCCAGATCTCGCAGGCTATCGGGAATTCCGCAGCCGCCGCTGGGTCGGCAAAGCGCGCCACGTTGCGCAATACGCGCAGCGTGTGTTCGTCCACGGTGTAGACATGGAACAGGTCGTACTGCATGCGGCCGAACACCTTGCCGAAGGCCGGCAGGATCGCCGCCAGCAGGCCGTGCCGGTTCATGCGCCACATGGCTTCCACCGCCGGTGCGCCGAGCTTCAGCAGGCGCAGAAAGGCCGCGAGCACCTCCGCGTCGTCCGCCAGCGAGCGTTCCAGCACCGCGGTGGCCTGGTGGATGCGGCGCATGGTGTCGGCGGTGAACCCCACGATGCCCGGCTCGCCGAGTCGCACGATGAAGGCTTCCACCAGCGCCGCGGGACGACGCATGAACAGGTCAGGATCGCGCACGGCCAGGCGCTTGCCGTAACGCACGAAATCCTCGCCCACCGGCTGCGGCGCGCTGGGCGGTTCCAGCATTTCCTCGAAGCGCTCGGCGATCTGCACACCCAGCCGCTCCACCTGGCTGGCCGCGCGGTAATAGCCCTGCATGAACTGTTCGACGCCGAGGTTCTTTTCGTGCTCGTCCTGGAAACCCAGCCGCGCGGCGAGCGCACGCTGGTAGTCGAACAACAGCCGCTCCTCCGCGCGCCCCGCCTCCAGGTGCAGCGCGAAGCGGTAGCGGCGCAAGGTGGCCTCGGACTGTTCCAGCGTGTCCTTCTCGGCCGGATCGAGCAGGCCCTCGGCCACCATGTCGTCGAAGTCATCGGCGTGCGCAAGACGACGCCCCAGCCAGCGCAACGCGTCGAGCGTGCGCAACCCGCCCGGGCCGTCCTTGAGATTCGGCTCAAGGTTGTAGGCGGTATCGTTGTAACGCGCGTGGCGCGCGTCGCGCTCACCCAGGCGCGCGGCCAGGTAGGCCGCCGGCGGCCACAGCGCGGGATCGTCGATGATCGCGTTGAGCCCCGCCTCCATCGCCGGATCGCCGACCAGCCGGCGTGCATCGAGCAGGCTGGTGAACACGCTGGCGTCCCGCGCGGCGAGCGCGCGGCATTGCGCGAGATCGCGCACGGCGTGCCCCACCTTCAGGCCGATATCCCACAGCGTGGCGAAGCACTGCTCCAGCGCCCGCAGACGCGCCGGCTCGGACGGACCGACCAGGGCCAGCAGGTCCACGTCGGAATGGGGAAACAGCAGGCCGCGACCAAAGCCGCCCACCGCGAACAGTGCAGCGTCACTCACCTCGCCCAGGCAGGCCGTCCATACATGCACCACGATGCGCTGTACGGATTCGCTGCGGCGATGGGCCAGCGGGGTCGCATCGGCGCCATCGCGGAAAGCCGTGGCCAGCGCGCGGTCCACGTCGCCGAGCAACTGGCGCAACGCCCGCCGCGCATCCTCCGACACGCCCGAACGCGGCACCGCCGCGGGCAGGCGTGGCAGCGGGGGCAGCACGATGGGAGCGACGGTCATGGGTGGCAGTGACGCATGTGGCGATGCAGCAAGTCTGCCACGAGGGAACGGCTGGTGCAGGCCCGATGGTGGACGGGCGCCAGATTGCCCTCTCACTCCGGCCCCATCCCCCGCGCGGAGAGGGCGCAAAAGAAAAGGGCCGCCGAGGCAGCCCTTTTCACAACACGATCAAATCCAGATCACGCCGCATCCGGCCAGGGCGTCAGGATCTCGAACCCGTCGTCCGTCACCGCGATGGTATGCTCCCACTGTGCCGACAGCGAATGGTCCTTGGTGACCACGGTCCAGCCGTCCGGCAGCTGCTTGGTCTGCGGCTTGCCGGCATTGATCATCGGCTCCACCGTGAAGGTCATGCCCTTCTTCAGCTCCAGCCCGGTACCCGGCCGGCCGTAGTGCAGCACCTGCGGCTCGTCGTGATAGACCTTGCCGATGCCGTGGCCGCAGTACTCGCGCACCACCGAGAAGCCCGCCGCCTCGGCGTGCTTCTGGATGGCGGCACCGATGTCGCCCAGGGTGGCGCCGGGGCGCACCGCCTCGATGCCACGCATCATCGACTCGTAGGTGGTGTCCACCAGGCGCCGCGCCAGCACCGAGGGGGTGCCGACGAAGTACATGCGGCTGGTGTCGCCATGCCAGCCATCCCTGATCACGGTGACATCGAGATTGATGATGTCGCCGTCCTTGAGCACCTTGGCGGGGCTCGGGATGCCGTGGCAGATCACGTGATTGACCGAGGTGCACAGCGTCTTGGGAAAGCCGTTGTAGCCCACGTTGGCGGGAATGGCCTTCTGCACCTTGGTGATGTGCTCGTAGGCCAGCCTGTCCAGGTCCTCGGTGGTGACACCGGGCTTGACGTGCTCCTTGAGCATGGCCAGCACTTCAGCGGCCAGCTTGCCGGCCTCGCGCATGGCCTGGATGTCTTCGGGGGTTTTGAGGGTGACTGCCATAGTTCTACTCACATGGCGGCAATTGCCCAAATATCCAGCAACTTGCCGCGCTGCCGGCGTACCGGCTACAATTTCCAAGTTTTGCTGACCCGACGTGTCCGATTCCATCGGCGCGGGCGGTAGTCGCAAAGCGGGGGAGATTGTAACCGCGTTGCGGTACAAACCCCACAAGTCCTTGATTGGACAACCAAACGCCACACACGCATCGGCACCGCCTTCGGGGTGCCTCGGCCAGCCCTCCACATCATAACGGGCTGACGGGGTCGAAGCCGGGGATGCGTGGAGGTCCCAACCCCCGGGCTCCAACCCATCACACATGGGCGGCCCAACAAATCGGAGTTTCACCATGGCTCAAGTCACCATGCGCCAGATGCTCGAAGCTGGCGTGCATTTCGGTCACCAGACCCGTTACTGGAACCCGAAGATGGCCCCGTACATCTTCGGTGCTCGCGGCAAGATCCACATCATCAACCTCGAGAAGACCCTGCCGCTGTTCACCGACGCGATGAACTTCCTGTCGGCGATCGCGCAGAAGCGCGGCACCGTGCTGTTCGTCGGCACCAAGCGCTCCGCCCGCGAGCCGCTGGCCGAGGAAGCCGCACGCGCCGGCATGCCGTTCGTCACCGCCCGCTGGCTCGGCGGCATGCTGACCAACTTCCGCACCGTCAAGCAGTCCGTGGCTCGCCTGAAGGAGCTGGAAGCGGCCGAGACCGACGGCAGCTTCGACCGCCTGGTCAAGCACGAAGTGCTGGCCCGTCGCCGTGAGCGCGACAAGCTCGAGAACTCGCTGGGCGGCATCAAGGACATGAACCGTCTGCCCGACGCGCTGTTCATCATCGACATCGGTCATGAAGACATCGCCGTGCAGGAAGCCAAGAAGCTCGGCATCCCGGTCATCGCCGTGGTCGACACCAACTACAACCCGGAACTGGTCGACTACGCCATCCCGGGCAACGACGACGCCATCCGCGCCATCCAGCTGTACGCCCGCGCTGCCGCTGACGCCATCCTCGAAGGCAAGGCCGCCGCTCCGGCTGCCGCCCAGGGCGACGCCAACGAATTCGTCGAGCTCGACGAAGAAGGCAACCCGGTCGTCAAGGAAGAGCGCAAGGCCGCTCCGCGCCGTGACGACCGCAACAACCGCGGCCCGGCCAAGAAGGGCGCCGGCGCGCCGCGTGGCGACCGTGGTGGCCGCGGCCGTCGCAACGAAGAGTCGGACGGCGAGTAAGCCTTCCCTGCCCCGGCCCGCAAGGGTCGGGGCGCATTAAAGTTTTTGAGGACTCCAGATGACTGCCATTACCGCAAAACTGGTTAGCGAACTGCGCGAGCGCTCCGGCGCCGGCATGATGGATTGCAAGAAGGCGCTGGTCGAGAACAACGGCGACATCGAAGCCGCTGTCGAATACCTGCGCAAGACCGGCCTGGCCAAGGCCGACAAGAAGGCCGACCGCGTCGCCGCCGAAGGCCGCATCGCCACCGCCCAGGCCAATGGCCAGGCCGTGCTGGTCGAAGTGAACAGCGAGACCGACTTCGTCGCCAAGGCGCCGAACTTCATCCAGTTCACCAATGACGTGGCCGAGGCCGTGCTGGCTTCCGGCGCCGCCGACATCGACGCCGCCAAGGCCGCTGCCTTCCCGGGCGCCGACAACGTCGAGTCCGCCGCCAAGGCCCAGACCGCCACCATCGGCGAGAAGATCGAAGTGCGCCGCGTGGCTCGCATCGCCAACGACGGCCCGCTGGCCACCTATTCGCACGGCGGCAAGATCGGCGTGATCGTGGCCCTCAAGGGCGGCTCGGAAGAGCTGGCCAAGGGCATCGCCATGCACGTGGCGGCCATGAACCCGCCGCACATCAAGCCGGAAGACGTCCCGGCCGAGTTCATCGCGAAGGAAAAGGAAATCGCGCTGAGCCAGATGACCGAGAAGGACAAGGCCAAGCCGGCCGACATCCTGGAAAAGATCATCTCCGGCAAGATCAACAAGATCGTCTCGGAAGTGACCCTGGTTGGCCAGCCGTACGTGCTGGATACCAACACCACCGTGGGCGAAGTCCTGAAGAAGGAAGGCGCCGACGTCGTGGCCGTGGTTCGCCTGGCCGTGGGCGAAGGCATCGAGAAGGTGCAGGAAGACTACCTGGCCGAAGTGGCCAAGGCGATGCAGGGCTAAGATCCGGCTGCCGCAGTACCCCCGAAAAGCCGCGGACCTCCGCGGCTTTTCTTTTTATGAAAGCCCCCACTCCCCCTCCGCCCCATCCCGGACGGACGGTTTCCTGCACCCCCACGCCGGCGCAAGCCCGCGGCAGGCCTGGACTTTCTCCTTCCCCGACGGAACGAAACCCTTACCGGTTCGAGACGCTGTCGTTACAATGCGCGCGTTTTGCCCCACACAATCCGGAGACCCCATGAGCGCACCGCTTAAATACCGTCGCCTCCTGCTCAAACTCTCCGGTGAAGCCCTGATGGGCGAGGCCGATTACGGCATCGACCCCAAGGTGATCGGCCGCCTGGCCGACGAAATCATCGAAGTGCAGAAGGCCGGCATCCAGATCGGCGTGGTCATCGGCGGCGGAAACATCTTCCGCGGCGCCGGCCTGGCAGCGGCCGGCATGGACCGCGTGACCGGCGACCACATGGGCATGCTGGCGACCGTCATGAACGCCCTGGCCATGCAGGACGCCATCGAGCGCCGCGGCGGCTTCGCCCGCGTGATGAGCGCGATCCAGATCCACGACGTGGCCGAGGATTTCATCCGCCGCCGCGCCATCCGCCACATCGAGAAGGGCCGCATCGTGCTGTTCGCGGCCGGCACCGGCAACCCGTTCTTCACCACCGACTCGGCCGCCGCGCTGCGTGCGGTGGAAGTAGGCGCCGACCTGCTGCTCAAGGCCACCAAGGTCGATGGCGTGTACACCGCCGACCCGGCACGCCATGCCGACGCCACGCGCTATGACACGCTCACCTACGACCAGGTGATCGAGCGCAAGCTCGCCGTGATGGACACCGCCGCCATCGCCCTGTGCCGCGACCACGGCATGCCGCTGCGCATCTACGACATGACCGTCGCCGGCAACCTCATGCGCATCATGCGCGGCGAAGAAGTCGGTACGCTCGTCTCGGAAAACTGAGCTCGCGCTGAGCTTGACTGGTGATTTGACTGCGGCCCTTCGTGGGCCGCTTTTTTTTGGGGGATCGGCGGATGGGTAGCGGGGGTGCCAAGACCCACTGTCGCGAGCCGGCTACAAGACGATGATACCCAACGGCGGCGGTGCCCTTTGTCGCAGCATTCGACCTCACTTCTGCTCGCCGCTCTGGGCGCCCCCACTACCCATCTTCAACCCTCCATCCCCCGGCCCCAACGCCTCTCAGCCCCCTGCTATACTCGTCGGCTTGCACGGTTTGAGGGGTGTTTCCCATGCTTAACGACATCAAGAACGATGCCCAGACCCGCATGGGCAAGAGCATCGACTCGCTCAGGCACAGCCTGACCCGCCTGCGCACCGGTCGCGCCAGCACCGCGCTGGTGGACGGCATCAAGGTGCCGTACTACGGCTCGGACATGCCGCTGAACCAGGTGGCCACGGTGGCACTGGGCGACTCGCGCTCCATCATCATCACCCCGTTCGAGAAGAGCCTGGTCGCTCCGATCGAAAAGGCCATCATGGCTTCGGACATCGGCATCACGCCGAACACCGCCGGCACCACCATCCGCCTCAACATGCCGCCGCTCACCGAGGAGCGCCGCCGCGAGTTGGCCAAGCACGTGGCCCATGAAGGCGAGGAAGCCAAGATCGCCATCCGCAACGTGCGTCGCGATGCCATGCAGCAGGTCAAGGATCTGCTCAAGGAAAAGCTCATCACCGAAGACGACGAGCGCCGCGCCGAAGACGAAATCCAGAAGCTCACCGACCGTTTCGTCAAGGACGTCGACGGCGTGGTGAAGCAGAAGGAAGAGGAGCTGATGGCGCTCTGAGGCGCCATCACGCCCTGCGGCATGGCCAGCGCCGATACCGCGCGGATCCCGCGCCACATCGCCATCGTGATGGATGGCAACGGCCGCTGGGCGAAACTCCGCCACCGGCCGCGAACCTTCGGTCATAACGCCGGCCGCAAGGCCGTGCGCGACGTGGTCGAGGGTTGCCTGCGCGAGGGCGTCAGGGTACTCACCCTGTTCGCGTTCTCCAGTGAGAACTGGCAGCGTCCGCAGGACGAAGTCGGCGCCTTGATGGAACTGTTCGTCCGCGCGCTCGACAAGGAAGTGGACGAACTGCACGGCAACGGCGTGCGCATCCGCTTCGTGGGCGACCTGGCCTCGTTCGAACCCAGCCTGCGTCAGCGCATGATGGGTGCGATGTCACGCACGGCCGGCAACGATGGCCTGCACCTCAACATCGCGGTGAGCTATGGCGGCCGCTGGGATATCGTGCAGGCCGCACGCAAAGCGGCCGAGGCGGTGGTCCGCGGCGAAATCCGTGCCGAAGAGATCGACGAACAGCTGCTGGGCCACTGGATGTGCCTGGCCGAGCTGCCTCCGCTGGACCTGTTCATCCGCACCGGCGGCGAATGCCGCGTCAGCAATTTCCTGCTGTGGCAGCTGGCCTACGCGGAACTGCACTTTACCGATACCCTGTGGCCCGACTTCGACCAGGCTTGCCTGAAGAGCGCCATCGAAGATTACGCACGCCGCGAACGCCGTTTCGGCAAGACCGGCGAACAGGTCGCCCGAAAGGCCTGACCGTCGCCCACCCGGCTCACCAAGGATCCGCATGCTGCTTCAGCGAACCCTCACCGCCCTGCTCCTCGCTCCGTTGGTGATCGGGTTGATCCTGCTCGCGCCGACCTGGCTGTTCGCGCCGATCGTCGCCCTCGCCTTCCTCGCCGCGATGTGGGAATGGACCCGGCTGTCCGGGCTCAAGGCCTATCCGCCGCGTGGTGCGCTGCTGGCCTTTACCGCCGCGCTGTTCGTGCTGTGCTGGCTGTCGCGCGGCACGCCGTGGTGGCCGGCCCTGATCGGCGCGGGCGTGGCCTGGTGGATCGTGGTGGGCCAGTGGCTGCGCCACTTCGCCTTTGGCGCCGCCCCCACCCGTGAAAATCGCCTGATGAAACTGGGCGCGGGCCTGCTGGTGATCGTGCCGGCCTGGGTCGCGGTGGTGTCCATCCACGGCTCGGGTGAATACGGCCACTGGTGGACCCTGCTCGCCCTGTTCATCGTGTGGGCCGCCGACATCGGAGCCTATTTCAGCGGCAGCACCTTCGGCGGCCGCAAGCTGGCCCCCACCATCAGCCCCGGCAAGACCTGGGCCGGCGTGTACGGCGCCTTTGCCGCCGGCGCGGCCGTGGCCGTGGGCGGCGGCCTGCTGATGGGCGTGGGCGGCGGCAAGCTGGTCGGCCTGCTGGTGCTGTCCCTGCTGACCGTGGTGGCTTCGATCGTCGGCGACCTGCTGGAAAGCCTGATGAAGCGCCATGCAGCGGTGAAGGACTCCGGCAACCTGTTTCCCGGACACGGCGGCATGCTCGACCGCCTGGACAGCGTGTTCGCGGCCCTGCCGGTGTTCGCCGCCGGCAAACTGCTGCTGGGCCTGTGAACATGAGTGCGCAGCGCCAGGTCGCGGTGTTCGGTGCCACCGGCTCCATCGGTGGCAGCACGTTGGACGTGATCGCGCGCCATCCGCAGCGCTTCCGCGCCAGCGTGCTCACCGCGCACGGCAACGTCGCCGCGCTGGCCGAGTTGTGCATCCGTTTCCGCCCCGACCTTGCCGTCATCGCAGACCCCGCCCTGGAAGGCGAACTGGCTCGACGCCTGGCCGCGGCCGGCGTCCACTGCGAGGTGGCCGCGGGGCATGACGCCCTGACCGCCGCCGCATCGGGCCACCTGTGCGACACCGTGGTCGCCGCCATCGTCGGCGCCGCCGGGCTGGACTCCACCCTGGCCGCCGCCCGCAGCGGCAAGCGCCTGCTGCTGGCCAACAAGGAATCCATCGTCATGGCCGGCCCCCTGCTGCTGCAGGCGCTGGCCGAAGGTGGCGGTGAACTGATTCCGATCGACTCCGAACACAACGCCATCTTCCAGTGCCTGCCCGGCGGCCGCCCCAACCTGGACGCCAGTGGCGTGCGACGGCTGATCCTGACCGCCTCGGGTGGCCCGTTCCGCGGACGCAGCCGGGCCGACCTCGCCGGCGTCACGCCCGAGCAGGCGTGCAAGCACCCGAACTGGGTGATGGGCCGCAAGATCTCGGTCGACTCCGCCACCCTGATGAACAAGGGCCTGGAGGTCATCGAGGCGCATCACCTGTTCGGCGCCTCGCCCGATCGCATCGACGTGCTGGTACATCCGCAGAGCCTGGTGCATTCGCTGGTGGAATACGTGGACGGATCGGTGCTGGCCCAGCTCGGCAACCCCGACATGCGCACGGCGATCGCCCATGCGCTGGCCTGGCCGCAGCGCATCGAGGCAGGCGTGACGCCACTGGATCTCGCCGCTTCGGCACCACTGGCCTTCCAGCAGCCGGACCTGTCCACCTTCCGCTGCCTTGCGCTGGCGTTCCAGGCCTTGCGTGCCGGTGGCGACGCGCCCGCCATCCTCAATGCCGCCAACGAGGTGGCCGTGGAGGCCTTCCTGGCAGGCGGGCTTCCCTTCCTCGGCATCGCTGATCTCGTCGAAAGCGTTCTTACGGAACTGCCGGCGCAAGCTGTGGTCGATGTCCAGACCCTGAATGAACGTGACGGCATGGCCCGCCAGGCTGCCCGGCGCATTCTTCGCAACGCCTGCTGACAAGCCTGTTAAGCTCTCCTGATGAATCCTCTTTTCGGCTCAGTGTTTTGGTTGCTAGTCACGCTCGGCGTGCTGGTGACATTTCACGAATTTGGCCACTACTGGGTGGCGCGAAAGTGCGGCGTGAAGGTGCTGCGCTTTTCCGTGGGCTTCGGCAAAGCCATCTGGAAGCGCATCGGCAAGGACGGCACCGAATACCAGGTGGCCATGATCCCGCTGGGCGGCTACGTGAAGATGCTCGACGCCCGCGAGGGCGAGGTGGACCCGGCGCTGGCCGACCAGGAGTTCACCAGCAAGCCGGTGTGGCAGCGCATCGCGATCGTGGCGGCCGGCCCCGGTTTCAACCTGATCTTTACCGTGGTCGCGTTCTGGCTGATGTTCCTGATCGGCAAGCCGGACGTGGCGCCAGTGGTGGCAGCCACGCCGCACAGCATGGCCGCCGAGGCCGGCATCCGTACCGGCGATCGCGTCCTGAGCGTGAATGGCCACGCCGTGGCGACCTGGAGCGACTCGATGGACGCGGTGGCCAACGCCCTGCTGGGCCGTGACCCGCTGCCGCTGGCCGTACGCGGTACTGACGGCGCCGAGCGCACCGTCACGCTGCCGCTCAACCAATTGCCCGCCGGCGAAGACATCGGGCAGTACCTGGACAAGCTGGGCCTGAAGCTCGCGCCGGTTCCCGCCGTAGCCGCCACCGTGCTGGCTGGCGAGGCTGCGGCCACCGCCGGCATGCAGGGTGGCGACCGCATCCTCAGCGTCAACGGCAAGCCGGTGGACAGCTACGAGCAGTTCCAGCACCTGGTGCCGGAGGAAGCCGCCAAGTCACCCACCCTCAGCATGGCCATCCAGCGCGGGGAGCAGACGCTCACGATCCCGGTCACCGCGCGCTGGGAGTCGCTGCAGGGCCAGCCCACCAATTGGGTGATCGGCGTATCCCCCCTGGCGCGCGAGCCCGCGGTGCTGCGCTACGGGCCGCTGAAGGCCATGGGCGCCTCCTTGCAGACCACCTGGGAAAGCGCAGCTTCCACTTTCAACATGATCGGCAAGATGCTGACCGGCCAGGCCTCGACCAAGAACCTGTCGGGCGTGATTGGCATCGCGCAGGTGGCCAACGCCTCGGCCAGCATGGGCGCGGGCTGGTTCCTGAGCTTCCTCGCCATGGTCTCGCTCAGCCTTGCGATCCTCAACCTGATGCCAATCCCCGTCTTGGATGGTGGTTGGCTGCTGTATTACCTTATTGAGTTGGTCAAGGGCAGCCCCGTCAGCGAACGCACGATGATGGCCGGTCAGTATGTCGGCCTGGTTCTGCTGTTCACGTTGATGGGATTGGCCTTCTACAACGACATCCATCGCTTCCTGCCCTCGTGACGCGTGCCGACTTTGCCGAAGGTCGCACGGTGTCAGGGGGTCATGGCGTATCCGCGGCGTGTGCGGCCAAGCACGCGCGACGGACACATGGCGATGGTTTACCCGGCGCATCTGGGGAAGATGCAAGCACCCTTTCAAGGCTGGGCTTGTCCTGGCTTCACGTATTGATCGGGGCGGTTCCGGCCGCCCCATCGGAATAAAAAACAACGGAATCGACGATGAAGCGTATCGCCGCCCTGATCCTGCTTGCCTCCCTATCCGCCAATGTCCTCGCGTTCGAGCCGTTCACCATTTCCGATATCCGTATCGATGGTCTCAGCCGCATCTCTGCAGGCACTGTGCTCAACTACCTGCCCGTCAACAAGGGCGACCGCCTGACCAACGAAGGTGCCCAGCGCGCCATCCGCGCCCTGTACCAGACCAAGTTCTTCAGTGACGTGGAGATCGACCGCGAGGGTGACATCATGGTCATCAAGGTGATCGAGCGTCCGTCGATCGCCAAGCTCAACATCCGCGGCAACAAGGACATCAAGGAAGAGGATCTGCGCAAGGGCCTGAAGGAGATCGGCCTGTCCGAAGGCGAGACCTTCGACCGCCTGTCACTGGACCGCGTGCAGCAGGAACTGGTGCGCCAGTACTACAACCGCGGCAAGTACAACGTGTCGGTCGATCCGCACGTGACCAACCTGGACCGCAACCGCGTTGCCATCGACATCGAAATCCGCGAAGGCAAGGTCGCCAAGATCCAGGAAATCAACATCGTCGGCAACAAGGCGTTCACCGACAAGGAGATCCGCAAGGGCTTCGAGTCGGATACGCCGAACTGGCTGTCCTGGTACTCCAAGGACGACCAGTACTCGCGTGAGAAGCTCAGCGGCGACCTCGAGAAACTGCAGTCCTACTACATGGACCGCGGCTACGCCGATTTCGGCCTCGACTCCACCCAGGTGACGATCGCGCCGGACAAGCGCTCGATGTACATCGCCGCCAGCGTGAAGGAAGGCGACATCTACACCATCTCCGACGTGCACCTGCTCGGCGAGCTGATCCTGCCCGAGGAATCGCTCAAGCAACTGGTGTACGTGCACAAGGGTGACACCTTCAACCGCAAGGCAATCGAGGCCAGCACCAACTCGATCAAGACCATCCTCGCCAGCATCGGCTACGCGTTCGCCAAGGTGACACCGGTGCCGAAGCTGGACAAGGACAAGCGCACCGTTGACCTCACGCTCTACATCG
Organism: Dyella sp. C9; assembly: GCF_003332825.1. Lineage (GTDB taxonomy): Bacteria > Pseudomonadota > Gammaproteobacteria > Xanthomonadales > Rhodanobacteraceae > Dyella. Next base: position 38,648 of record NZ_QIRF01000005.1, read on the forward strand.
AGCCGGGCAAGCGCGTGTACGTGCGCCGCGTGATCTTCCAGGGCAACACCCGCACCGAAGACGACGTGATGCGCCGCGAAATGCGCCAGCTGGAAGGCAGCTGGTACTCGCAGCCGGCGATCGACCGCTCCAAGATCCGCCTGCAGCGCTTGGGCTACTTCAAGACCGTCAACATCGACAAGGCCCTGGTGCCCGGCACCGAGGACCAGGTCGACCTGACCGTGAAGGTGGAAGAACAGTCCGCCGGCAGCCTGATGTTCGGCGTGGGCTACTCGCAGTACTCGGGCATCATCCTGTCCGCGTCGGTGTCGCAGAACAACTTCCTGGGCACCGGTGACAGCTTCAGCGTGGGCGCGTCGCGCAGCGACTACTCCACCTCGATCAGCGCGAACTACTTCAACCCCTACCTCACCGACAGTGGCGTGGGTATCGGCTACACCGTGGGCTACACCAAGAGCAACTACGGTGATACCAACAGCGACTTCGTGAACTACGAAAGTTCGCAGAAGTCGTTCTCCACCTTCCTCAGCTTCCCGATCTCCGAAACGGACACCATCCGCACGGGCCTGGGCATCAACAGCAACAAGATCAACCTGAGCTACCAGCAGGAAGTGCTGGACGTAAACGGCAACCCCGTCTACGACGCCAACGGCAACGTCGAGTACCAGACCGTCAACTACTCGCCGCAGGTGCTGAACGACTACCTGACCGCGCTGGGCCACAACACGATCCATACCTGGGACGCCACCCTGGGCTGGACGCACGACACCCGCAACGGCTACTGGGCGCCGACCCGCGGCGGCATGATCTCGCTGTCGACCGATGTCGCCCTGCCCGGCTCCACCGTGCAGTACTACAAGATCTTCGGTGAGGCGAACCACTACTGGCCCATCGGCAAGGGCTTCGTGCTCTACCTGGACGGCCAGATCGGTTACGGCAACACCTACGGCCAGACCTTCGACAACAGCAGCGAGGACGGCATCTACCAGGCCGGCCAGAAGATTCCGTTCCCGTTCTGGGAGAACTACTACTCCGGCGGTGTGCGCGACGTGCGCGGCTTCGAGGACAACACCCTCGGCCCCCGTGTCTGCGTGGGCACCTATACCAACGCGGCCGGCAAGCAGGTGCCGATCCAGCCGAACCCGGATGGCACCTGTACCGGCAGCGTGTACAGCTATGCGCAGCCACTGGGCGGTGCATTCAAGGTGCTGGGCACGGCCGAACTGTACCTGCCGCTGCCGTTCCTGAAGGACATCAACACGGCCCGTGTGTCGTGGTTCGTGGACGTCGGCAATGCGTACACGTCCTACTCGGCCTTCACCGCGAGCACGCTGCGCGTCTCCACCGGCCTGTCGCTGCACTGGCAGGCGCCGATCGGTCCGCTGATCATCAACTTCGCGTTCCCGATCCGCACGCAGCAGGACGACAACCACTACGAGGAGCGCATCCAGTTCACCTTCGGCAGCCAGTTCTGATCGCCTGAAGGGTCCGGGAAGCGGGACCAGGGAAAGCGCGGCCGTGCCGCGCTTTCTTTTTGGTGCACGTCGCAGGGTTTCACGCCCTACAATGGCCCGATTGCAGGGAGCCCAAGCATGACTGTTTTCCAGATCACCGTTTCCGAGCTTGCCGAGCGTTTCGGCCTCGCGCACCACGGCGACGGCACACGCGTCATCGATGGGGTGGGCACGCTGGCTGGCGCGGGCCCCAGCCAGCTCAGCTTCCTCTCCAACAGCAAATACGCCTCGCAACTGGCGACCACGAGCGCCGGCGTGGTGGTGATGCGTGAGGAGAACGTCGGCGACAGCCCGGTGCCGGCCCTGGGCGCGCGCGACCCCTATGTCGCCTACGCCAAGATCGCCGCGCTGTTCGAGCGCCTGCCCGCAGCGCCCCAGGGCATCCACCCGACCGCTGTGGTCGCCGCCAGTGCCCGCGTATCGGCCACCGCCAGCGTTGGCCCGGGCTGCGTGATCGAGGACGGCGCCGTGGTCGAGGACGGTGCCGTCCTCGGCCCGCACTGCATCATCGGCCCCGAATGCACCGTGGGCGCGCACAGCCGCCTGGTGGCCCGCGTGACGCTGGTGATCCGGGTGACCCTGGGCAAGCGCGTGCTGGTTCACCCCGGCGCAGTGATCGGTTCCGACGGCTTTGGCCTCGCCTTCGACCGCGACCATTGGATCAAGCTGCCCCAGCTCGGCGGCGTGCGCATCGGCGACGATTGCGAAATCGGTGCCAACACCACCATCGACCGCGGCGCGCTGGACGACACGGTGCTGGAAGAAGACGTGCGCCTGGACAACCAGATCCAGATCGCCCACAACGTCTACATCGGCGCCCACACGGCGCTCGCCGGCTGTGCGGCGGTCGCAGGCAGCGCCAAGATCGGCCGCTACTGCATGATCGGTGGCAACGCCGGCGTGCTGGGCCATCTGGAAGTGGCCGACCGGGTTACCATTACCGCCAAAAGCCTGGTCACGCACTCGATACGCGAGCCCGGCGAATATTCCTCGGGCGTACCGCTGCAGGAAAACCGCCAATGGCGGCGCAACGCGGCCCGTTTCAAGCATCTCGACGAATACGTGCGCCGGCTCTCGGCGCTGGAAAAGGACAGCAACAATGAGTGACCTCACCGTGCCATTCCATCTACCGGTGAACGTGGAACAGATCCAGCAACTGCTTCCGCACCGCTATCCCTTCCTGCTGGTCGATCGCGTGATCGAGCTGGTACCGGACAAGAGCGTGGTGGCGATCAAGAACGTCACCATCAACGAGCCGTTCTTCCAGGGCCATTTCCCGGGCCACCCGGTGATGCCGGGCGTGCTGATCGTGGAGGCGATGGCCCAGGCAGCGGGCCTGCTCACCCAGATCTCCAGCCGTCTCAAGGGCACCACGGGCAGCCCGCTGTTCTACCTGGCCAAGGTGGACAACGCGCGCTTCAACGCGCCGGTGGTTCCTGGCGACCAGCTGCGCCTGGAGGTTTCGCTCAAGCGCCTGCTGCGCAGCATGGGCCTGTTCGAGGCACGCACCATCGTGGACGGCAAGGAAGTGGCGAGCTGCGAACTGATGTGCGCCGCGAGGTCGGACAAATGATCCACCCGACCGCGCAGATCGATCCCACCGCCGTCATCGGCGAGAACGTCAGCATCGGCGCATTCACCGTGATCGGCGCCGACGTGCACATCGGCGAAGGCACCGTGATCGGGCCGCACGTGGTGATCGAGGGCCCCACCCGCATCGGTCGCGAGAACCGCATCAGCCAGTTCGCCTCGCTCGGCGGTGATCCGCAGGACAAGAAGTTCAAGGGCGAGCGCACCGAGCTGGTGATCGGCGACCGCAACCAGATCCGCGAATACGTCACCATCAATCGCGGCACCGGCGACGGCGGCGGCGTCACGCAGATCGGCAACGACAACTGGATCCTTGCCTACGTGCACATCGCGCACGACTGCAAGATCGGCAACAACACCGTGTTCTCCAACTATTCGGCGCTGGCCGGCCACGTGGAGATCGGCGACTGGGTAGTGATGGCCGGCTTCTCCGGCGCACACCAGTTCTGCAAGGTCGGTGCGCATGCCTTCATCGGCATGGGCTGCCTGCTGGGCTCGGACGTACCGCCCTACGTGCTGATGGCCAACGAGCAGCGTGGCCGCCCCCGCGGCATCAACAGCGAGGGCCTCAAGCGCCGTGGTTTCGATGCCACGCGCATCGCTGCGATCAAGCGGGCCTACCGCACGCTGTACATGGCTGGCCTGACCCTCGCGGACGCGCGCGAACAGCTGGTCAGCCAGGCCGCAGACAGCGAGGACGTGCGCGCCATGCTGGATTTCCTCGACCGCAGCGAGCGATCGCTGGCGCGCTAACGAGAGAATAGGAAATGGGGAATAGTGAATCGGGACAGCCAGCCGGACCGCCCACCACGCGGGGCGCTGCGGACTCTTCTATTCCCGACTCCCGATTCCCTGCTCCCGGTGCAATGACTATTGCGCTCATCGCCGGCGAGGATTCCGGCGACCAGTTGGGCGCCGACCTGGTGGCCGCGCTGCGTCGCCGCTACCCCGGCGTCCGTTTCGTCGGCATCGGCGGCAAGCGCATGCAGGCCCAGGGCTTCGAGTCCTGGTACGACATCAAGGAACTCTCGCTGTTCGGTTTCGCCGAGGTGGTCTCGCACCTGCCGCGCCTGCTGCGCTTGCGCAAGGAGCTGGTGGCGCGCCTGATCGCCGCCAAGCCGGACGTGGTGGTCGGCATCGACGCACCCGACTTCAACCTCGGCGTGGAAAAGCGCCTGCGCGAAGCCGGCCTGCGTACCGTGCACTACGTCAGCCCCTCGGTATGGGCCTGGCGCGAAAAGCGCACCGAGAAGATCGGCCGCAGCGCCAATCGCGTGCTGTGCCTGTTTCCCATGGAGCCCGCCATCTACGCACGCCATGGCGTCGACGCGCGCTTCGTCGGGCATCCGCTGGCCGATCGCTTCGCCATGGTGTCCGACCGCGCCGGTGCGCGGGACTTCCTGGGGCTACCCCAAAACGTGCCGGTGCTGGCGGTGCTCCCGGGCAGCCGTTCGTCGGAAGTGACGATGCTGGGCCCAGGCTTCATCGAAGCCGCCCGCAAGGTGGCGGCGGAACTGCGGGGCCTTCGCGTCGTGATCCCTGCCGCCAATGAACGCGTGCGTGCCAGCATCCAGGCCCTGCTCGGCGACGCTGGCGGCGCGGATGCCCCGCAGCTGCTGGACGGCCACGCGCACGAAGCCATGCTTGCAGCGGACGTGGTGTTGCTGGCATCGGGCACGGCCACGCTGGAAGCCATGCTGGCCAAGCGTCCGATGGTGGTCGGTTACCGGGTGTCGCCGGTCAGCTACCGCATCGCGCGCACGCTCAACATGCTCAAGACTGACGTCTACTCCCTGCCCAACATCCTCGCCCGTGCCGCTGGCATGGGCGAGAAGATCCTGCTGGTGCCCGAGCTGATGCAGGACGATTTCACCGCCGACAAGCTCGCCAGGGCCACGCTCGAGCTGTTCCGCGACAGCGAACGGCGCGGCGCCATCGTGGCGGCCTTCGAGCAACTGCACCAGGCACTGCGTGGCGACCTCGAAGGCCACGCGGGCGACCTTGCCGCCGAGGCCGTGGCTGAACTGATCGAGGCCCCGCGTGGCTAAGGCCCGCGCCAACCGCCCGGCGTCCGGAACGGTGATGCGACTCGTCGCCGGCGTCGATGAGGCCGGCCGTGGCCCCCTGGCCGGCCCGGTGGCCGTGGCTGCGGTCATCCTCGACCCGGCCCTGCCGATCGAGGGCCTCAACGACTCCAAGAAGCTCACCGAGGCACGCCGCGAGACGCTCTATCCGCAGATCGTCGCGCGGGCGATGGCGCACTGCGTGGTGATGGTGATGCCCGACGAGATCGATCGCATCAACATTTACCAGGCCACCATGACCGGCATGTGCCGCGCCCTGGCGGGCCTGGCGCTCGCGCCGCACGAGGCCTGGATCGACGGCAACGCGCTTCCGCGCGAACTCCCCTGCCCGGGACGAGCCATCGTTGGCGGCGACGCGCTGGAACCAGCCATCAGTGCCGCCTCGATCCTGGCCAAAGTCACACGCGATCGCTGGATGGTGGCGCTGGACCGCGAACACCCGGGCTATGGCTTCGCCGAGCACAAGGGCTACGGCACGCCGGCCCACCTGGATGCGCTCAAGCGACTGGGTCCGTGCCCACATCACCGACGCAGTTTTGCGCCAGTCAAGATCCTGGTCGACCAGGGCGTGTTGTTCTGATGTCCATCATATGGACGTCCATATCAACGCGATTGAGTCGCTGCGCTTAGCAACAACAGCGCCAGCCTCGCCGGATTCGGGCATGCCCAATGACCCACGTTACCCGCATGTAACGGAGCTAGAATAGGCTTGACTCACCGATAGCCACGACCTGCGACGTGGCCCGGACTGTCAGGAAACAACGGCGCTGCCGTTGCGTGATCAAAACGCCGCTTTCGACGAGGCAACCTTTTCCGTCACCACTGCATCCATTCGGATACAGGAAGCGAAGCCACCAGGCCGCCCCAGCCCACGCCAACCGACCGATACGCCCGAATCCGCGGCGCGGTGTACTTCCAGCAAGGCACGGATGCATGAGACCGCCCCGCGTGGTCCTGCCGGCTACGCGGCCCAAAACAAGCACGCGCGCATCTGACCGCAGGAGTCGTGTCATGACGCTTCCCAACCGCCCGCACAACGCACCGCTGGACGCCAGTCCAAACATCACACCGACCTCCCAGCTCACGCCGGACGAGATCGCAGCCATCATCGACGCGGAATACCAGCACGTCGACTACGACCTGCATCCACTCAAGGTGCAGGGCCTGGACCACTACATCGACAGCCCGTCCGGCGACGAGCGTTTCCATATCTCATGAGCCGATGAGCGAAGGCGACGACGGATCGCTCCGTCGTCGCGGGAGGCACCGTCAGCGAGTGCCCGAACGAAGGCGGCTGTGACGGTAGCCGTAGCCCACGTAGATGAGCATGCCGAGCACGGTCCAGCCGGCCAGCAGCATCCAGTTGCCCAGGTTCATCTGCGCCAGCAGGAACAGGCAGACCAATACGCCCAGCGAGCACACCACCGGCGCGGCCGGCACGCGAAAGCCGCGCGGAAGCTCAGGGCGCGTGCGACGCAGCACCAGCACGCCGATGCACACCGTGGCGAATGCCAGCAGCGTGCCCATCGACAACAGGTCACCCAGCAGGCTGAGCGGGAAGACCGCCGCCAGCAGGCCGCCGATCGTGCCCACCAGCAAGGTGGTGCGATGCGGCGTGCGGAAGCGCTCGTGCACCGCGCCGAACGTACGCGGCAACAAGCCATCGCCCGCCATCGAATAGAGGATGCGGGCCAGCCCCATGTGCATCACCAGGATCACCGAGGTCAGGCCGGCCACGGCCCCCACCTGGGTCAGCAGCTTCAGCCAGGCCAGCGGCGGATGCGCCGCCAGCGCGGTCGCCACCGGCTCGGCGGTGGCCAGTTGCGGGTACGGCACCAGGCCGGTCAGCACCGCGGCCACCACGATGTACAGCACCGTGCAGATGGCCAGCGAGATCAGGATGCCGGCCGGCACGTTCTGCTGCGGATTGCGCGTCTCCTGTGCGGCGGTGGCCACCGCGTCGAAGCCGATGTAGGCATAGAACACGCTGGTCGCGGCGCGGAACACGCCGGCCCAGCCGTAGTGGTCGCCGCCCTGGCTGGGCGGCACATAGGGGTGCCACAGCGAGGTGTCGATGTACTGCAGGCCGAACACCACGAACAGGATCACCACCAGCACCTTCAACGCCACCACTACGCTGGCGAACGCCGTCGACTGGCGCGTGCCGGCGTAGAGCAGCGCCGTGATCGCCGCCACCACCAGCAGCGCAGGCAGGTTGATCCAGGCGCCGGTGGCCACGAAGTGGCCGTCGCGGAAGGCCAGCGGCGCATTGGACAGCACCGCCGGCATGTCGATGCCGAGACTGTGCAACAGGCCCACGCCGTAGCCGGACCAGCCCACCGCCACCGAGGAAACCGCCAGCAGGTATTCGGCGACCACGTTCCAACCGATGAACCAGGCCAGCAGCTCGCCGAAGGTGGCGTAGGCATACACGTAGGCGCTGCCGGAGACCGGCAGCATGGCCGCGAATTCCGCATAGCTCAGCGCGGCCAGCGCAGCGGCCAGGCCGGCCAGCACGAAGGAGATGGTCAGGGCCGGGCCAGCGTGCTCGGCCGCAGCCTGGCCGGTGATGACGAAGATACCCGCGCCGATCACCGCCCCGACGCCCAATACGATCAGATCCCGCAGACCCAGCGTGCGACGCAGGTTGTCGTTGGCGGAGAGCGAGGCCTCGATGGGCTTGACGGTAAATAGCGAGCGGATCAGGGACATGGTGGACGCCTTCGGCAACTCCGGGGGCTGCCTGCTTTGCAGGGTTAAAGCACCGAACCATGCCAGCCGTGGTCGCGGCCCGCAACCGCCATCAGTAAGGCGCTGTCGCCGCTTCCGGCATTCCATCGACCTGCCTGCGCCTGCGCTAAGCTCCCGCCAAAGGGGAGAACACCATGAAACGAATCATTGCCCTCGCGCTGGCTGTCATGGCGCTGGCATGCGCCACCGCGTGCCTGGCCCAGCCCGGTGCGGGCGATACGCCACCTGACTTCCTCGGCCACGACCGCCACGGCGCCGACGTGCGCGTCTCCAGCTTCCATGGGAAGGTGGTGATCGTCAGCTTCTGGGCCTCCTGGTGCCCTTATTGCCTGAAGGAAATGCCGATACTGGCGGCGATCCAGAAAAAGGTGGGCGCGGATCAACTGCAGGTGGTGGGCGTCAATCACAAGGACGACCTGGATACCTTCAGGAAGATCCGCAACCGTTGGAAGGACCTGGACGTGATCCTTACCTACGAACCCGGCGACAACAGCATCTCCAAGCCGTATGGGATCGACGGCCTGCCCTACATGGTGATGATCGGGCGCGACGGCCGCATCGCCCACATTCACGTCGGCTATGGCGAGGATGATCTCGACGGCATCCTGGCCGAACTGCAGGACCTGCTGAACGCACCAGCGCTCCCACCGGTCACGGCGGCCCCTCCATAAGCGGGGCGGCCGTTGCCGGGCCGCTGGCGGGGCGGATGTCAATTCTTGCCCGTCCCGCCCCGCGCCGGTAGGCTGGCGTTCCATCCTGCGCGCGCGCCATGTCCGTCCGCTTCGCCCACCTGCACCTGCACAGCGAGTATTCGCTGGTCGACTCGACCATCCGTATCAAGGGCATGGTCGATGCCTGCGTGCGCGCGGGCATCCCAGCAGTGGCGTTGACCGACGACAGCAACATGTTCGCGCTGGTGAAGTTCTACAAGGCCTGCAGCGCAGCCGGCATCAAGCCGATCGGTGGCGCGGACCTCTGGGTGAGCTCGCCCGACGATCCGCGCCCGTGGCGCCTCACCGTGTTCTGCCAGAACCACGAGGGTTATCTCAACCTCTCGCGCCTGGTGTCGCGCGCCTGGCGCGACGGGCAGCACAGCGGCCGTGCCATGGTCGACATGGCCTGGCTCACTCCGCAGGCCACCCACGGCCTGATCGCCATGCTCGGCCGCGAAAGCGAGGCCGGGCGCATCGCGGTGAACCAGGGCGTGGACGTCGCAGCCGCGCGGCTGCGTCCGTTCGCCACCCAGATGGCCGACCGCCTGTATCTGGAGCTCACCCGCACCGGCCGCGAAGGCGAAGAGAACTGGAACGCCGCGGCGCTCGCGCTGGCCGCCCAGCTCGACCTGCCGGTGATCGCCAGCAACGACGTGCGCTTCCTCAAGCAGGAAAACTTCGAGTCGCACGAAGCCCGCGTGTGCATCAACCAGGGCCGCGTGCTGGCCGATCCCAAGCGTCCGCGCGACTACAGCGACCAGCAGTACCTGAAGTCGCCCGAGGAGATGGAGGCGCTGTTCGCCGACATTCCCGAGGCGCTGGAAAACACCCTCGAGCTGGCCAAGCGCTGCACCCTGGAACTGAGCTTCGGCACCTACTACCTGCCCGACTTCCCGGTGCCTGAAGGCCACGACCTGGCCAGCTACATCCGCGAGCTTTCCCGCGAGGGCCTGAGGGAGCGACTGGCGTTCGCCGGCGTCGCGCCGGGTCGCACGCAGGAGGAGTACGAAACGCGCCTGGAACGCGAGCTGGACGTCATCATCAAGATGGGCTTCCCCGGCTACTTCCTGATCGTGGCGGACTTCATCAACTGGGGTAAGCAGAACGGCATTCCTGTGGGCCCCGGGCGTGGTTCGGGTGCAGGCTCGCTGGTGGCCTGGGTGCTGAAGATCACGGATCTCGACCCGATCCAGTTCGACCTGCTGTTCGAGCGATTCCTCAATCCAGAACGCGTGTCGATGCCCGACTTCGACATCGACTTCTGCATGGATCGCCGCGACGAGGTGATCGACTACGTCGCGCGCAAGTACGGCCGCGACCACGTCAGCCAGATCATCACCTACGGCTCGATGGCGGCCAAGGCTGTGCTGCGCGACTCCGGGCGCGTGCTCGGCATGGGCTACAACGCGGTCGACCGCATCGCCAAGCTGATTCCGGCGCGTCCGCTCGACCTCACGCTGCAATGCGCGCTGGGTCGTTCGGAGAAAGCCAAGAAAGAACCCGATCGCATCGTCAAGGACTTCTGCGACCTGTACGAACAGGACGAGGAAGCGCGCACGCTGATCGACCTCGCGCTGAGCCTGGAAAGCCTCACGCGCGGCGTCGGCAAGCACGCCGGTGGCGTGGTGATCGGTCCCAAGCCGCTCACCGAATTCGCCCCGCTGTACTGCGAACCGGGCGGCGCCGGCGTGGTGACCCAGTACGACAAGGACGACGTGGAAACCGTCGGCCTGGTGAAGTTCGACTTCCTCGGCCTGCGCACGCTCACCATCATCGATTGGGCGGTGAAAGCCATCAACGCGCGACGCGCGGCGGCGGGCGAGGAAGCGCTCGACATCGCGGCGATTGCCACCGACGACGTGGCCGCCTACGAGTTGCTGAAGAAGGCGCAGACCGTCGCCGTGTTCCAGCTCGAATCCTCGGGCATGCAGCGCATGCTCAAGGACGCCAAGCCCGACCGCTTCGAGGACATCATCGCGCTGGTGGCGCTCTATCGCCCCGGCCCGATGGACCTGATCCCCAGCTTCGTCGCCCGTAAGCACGGCCGCGAGGAAGTGGAATACCCCGACCCGCGCGTCGAGCCGATCCTGAAAGAGACCTACGGCATCATGGTCTACCAGGAGCAGGTGATGCAGATGGCGCAGATCGTGGGCGGCTATTCGCTCGGCGGCGCCGACCTGCTGCGTCGCGCGATGGGCAAGAAAAAGCCCGAGGAGATGGTCAAGCACCGCGCGATGTTCCGCGAGGGTGCGGCCAAGGACGGGCTCACCGGCGACAAGGCCGACCAGATCTTCGACCTGATGGAGAAGTTCGCGGGCTACGGCTTCAACAAGTCGCACGCCGCCGCGTATGCGCTGGTCTCCTACCAGACGGCCTGGCTGAAGGCGCACTACCCCGCCGAGTTCATGGCCGCGACGATCTCGTCGGACATGGACAACACCGACAAGGCGGTGACCTTCATCGACGAGTCCAAGGCGATCGGCCTGAAGGTGCTGCCGCCGGACGTCAACGCGTCGGAATTCATGTTCGTCGCGGTGGAACCCAAGGTGATCCGCTACGGCCTGGGCGCGATCAAGGGCGTCGGCCAGGGTGCATGCGAGGCGATTGCCGACGAACGGCGCCGTGGTGGCGCGTATACCGATCTGGCCGACTTCTGTCGTCGCGTCGACTCGACCAAACTCAACCGCCGCGTACTGGAAGCGCTGATTCTTTCCGGTTCGCTCGATGCCCTGGCCCCCAACCGCGCCAGCCTGATGGCACAGCTGCCCCATGCCATGAAGGCAGCGGACCAGCACCTGCGCAACCAGCAGAGCGGCCAGAACGACATGTTCGGCGCCATGATGGGCGCGAGCGCGCCAACCGTCGAAGTCGATCTGCCCATCGTGGCCGACTGGCCGCTGGAGCAGACCCTGCAGGGCGAGCGCGACACGCTCGGCCATTACCTGTCTGGCCATCCCACCGATCCGTGGCGGGAGGAGCTGGCCCAGCTTTCCACTTGCCCGCTGGGCGAGATCGCCGAGCGCTACCAGCCCCCCAAGCCGCGCAAGAGCGACGGCGAGGACAACCGCTTCCGCCGCGGCCCGGACACGCCGTGGACGGTGGCCGGCATGGTCACCGCCGTGCGCAAGCGCGGTGACAGCGACGCCTTCGTGCGGCTGGAGGACGGCACCGGCATCATCGAGGTCAGCTTCTTCGGCGAGCTGTACCAGCAGGTCGCCCCACTGCTTACCCGCGACCAGTTGCTGGTGGTGGAAGGTGGCCTGCGCATTGACGAATTCTCCGGCGGCGGCTTTGCCGTGCGCGCCCGCAGCGCGCTCAGCCTCGGTGACGCCTGCCGCCGCTACGCCCGTCTGCTGCGTTTAAAACTGAACGGCGTCGGCCCTGGCTTCATCGACGACTTGCGCCGCACGCTCTCCGGCTACCGTGGCGGACGCGCCAGCGTGGTGCTGTACGGCTACCACAACCAGGTGGCCCAGGCCGACCTGGAGCTGGGCGAGGAGTGGCGCGTGGACGCCATCCCCGAACTGCTGCGCGCCATCCGCGCCGTGCCGGGCGTGGAAGCGGCCAGGCTGCGCATCGTCAAGACGGATGATCGGCCGCGGGGCGATTAGCCCGCCCTAATTGCCGTCATTCGCGCCTTCGCGGCAATGACGGCTTTGTGAAGCCTGACGCACGACCCATACGCCCCCGTTTCCGCGATTTTTCCCAGACCGGTATACTGGTGCGCTTCCGTGTCCTGAAATGCACCGAATGAATCCCAACTTCCTCGATTTCGAACACCCGATCGCCGAGCTGGACGCGAAGATTGAAGAGCTTCGCCATGCCAGCCACGGGCAGGCGTTCAACATCGACGAAGAAGTCGGCCGCCTGCGCGAAAAGTTGAAGCTGAAGACCAACGAGATCTTCCGCAACCTCACGCCCTGGCAGGTGACCCAGTTGTCGCGCCATCCGGCGCGCCCGTACACGCTCGACTACATCAGCGTGATCTGCGACGAGTTCCACGAGCTGGCCGGCGACCGCGCCTATGCGGACGACGCCGCCATCGTGGGCGGCCTGGGCCGCATCAATGGCCGTTCGGTGGTGATCATCGGCCACCAGAAGGCACGCGACACCAAGGGCAAGGTACGCCGCAATTTCGGCATGCCGCGTCCCGAGGGTTACCGCAAGGCGCTGCGCCTGATGAAGATGGCCGAACGCTTCGGCCTGCCCCTGCTCACCCTGATCGACACCCCAGGCGCCTACCCGGGCGTGGGCGCCGAAGAGCGCGGCCAGTCCGAGGCCATCGCGCGCAACCTGCTGGAAATGGCCGACCTCAAGACGCCCATCGTCTGCACCGTGATCGGAGAAGGCGGCTCGGGTGGTGCACTCGCCATCGGTGTGGGCGACCGCACTGTCATGTTGCAGTACTCCACCTATTCGGTGATCTCGCCCGAAGGCTGCGCCTCGATCCTGTGGAAGAGCGCCGAGAAGGCCAGGGACGCCGCCGAGGCCCTGGGCCTCACCGCGCCGCGCCTGCTGGAGCTGGGCCTGATCGACAAGGTGGTGCGCGAGCCGCTGGGCGGCGCCCATCGCAACCCGCACTCCATGGCCGTGCGCCTGAAGGCCGTGCTGATGAACCAGCTCGACGAGCTCGAAGCGATGCCTTTGAAGGACCTGCTCGAGCAGCGCTACAAGCGCCTGCGCGGTTACGGCGCCTACATCGAGTAATCCAGCACGCCCCCTGTAGCAGCGCACCCTGTGCGAGCCCTACCCGTCGGCGAATGCACCGCATGTCGCCCACAGGGTGGGCTTCTACAGGAGAAGCGCGCTCCATGCGCGCGACCGGCCTCACCGCCTCCTCACGCCCACGCGCTACCATCCGCGGCAACGCCGCCGAGGAAATCGCGCCATGGCCAACGAACACGCCACCAAGCTTGCCGTGCTGATCGACGCCGACAACGCGCAGCCCGCGATTGCGGAAGCGCTGCTGGCCGAGGTCGCCAAGTACGGCACCGCGCACGTGAAGCGCGCCTATGGCGACTGGACGTCCAATCACCTCAAGAGCTGGAAAGAGCAGTTGCTCACGCAATCCATCCAGCCCATGCAGCAATTCGGCTACACCAGTGGCAAGAACGCCACTGACTCGGCGATGATCATCGATGCGATGGACCTGCTGTACTCCGGTCGCTTCGACGGCTTCTGCATCGTCTCCAGCGACAGCGATTTCACCCGCCTCGCCGCGCGCATCCGCGAATCGGGACTGATCGTGTACGGCTTTGGCGAGCGCAAGACACCCGATCCCTTCGTGGCCGCCTGCGACAAGTTCATCTACACCGACATCCTGGTCGCCAAACCCGATGAGGAGCAGCCGCTCAAGCCACGCACCGCCGCGCAGCTCAAGCAGGACTCCAGCCTGGTGAACCTCCTGCGCAATGCGGTGGAAGCCGCCTCCGACGACGACGGCTGGGCCGCGCTGGGCGGCGTGGGTTCCATCGTCACCAAACAGCGCCCGAACTTCGACGCACGCAGCTACGGCTACAACAAGCTCAGCGAATTGATCGCGGCGACCACCCTGTTCGAGATCGACCGGCGCAGCCCGGGGGAAGGCCGGCCCAAGGTGATCTACGTACGCAACAAGACCAAGAAATCCCCTGCTCGTGATTGAGTTGCCTGCAACGCTGGAACAGGCGCTGCGTGGGCAGCAGGGCGGTGCGCTGTGCGTGGCCTACAGCGGCGGCCCCGACTCCACGGCCCTGTTACATGCGCTCGCCCAGCTGCCTTTGGCACAGGCGCGCGGCCTGCGCGCGCTGCATGTCGATCACGGCCTGCACCCGCAAAGCCACGCCTGGGCCGAACACTGCCGGCAGCTTGCCGGGGAATGGAGGGTGTCCTGCCTGGTCCTGCGCGTGGAAGTGGACCACGCCCGAGGGTACGGACTGGAAGCAGCGGCACGTGAGGCGCGTTACCGCGCCTTTGCGCTTTCGCTGCGTCCAGGTGAGCGCCTTCTGCTGGGCCATCACCGCGACGACCAGGCCGAAACCGTGCTGCTGAAGCTGCTGCGTGGCGCCGGCCCGGAAGGTCTGGGCGGCATGCGCCCGCAACGCCCGCTGGGGCAGGGCATGCTGTGGCGCCCGCTGCTCGACGTACCGCGCGACACGCTGCGCCGCTACGTGCGGGATCATCGACTGCCTTGCATCGAAGACCCCTCCAACGCCGACAGCCGCCTCTCGCGCAACTTTCTCCGTCACGAGGTGATGCCACGCCTGAGCCAGCATTGGCCGCAGGCGGTGGAATCGATCCTGCACAGCGCGCGCCTGAGCCGCGCCGCCGCCGATGCGTTGGAGCAGCAATGGCGCCCCGCCCTCACCGCGCTGCTCGACCCGGCCAGCGGCAGCCTGGACTCCGCCGGCTGGCTGGCCTTGCCACAGGCGCTGCGCCAGCCCTTGCTCGACGAATGGCTGCATGCGCGCGGCCTGCCCGCCCCGACCACGGCCCAGCGCGAACAGATCGAGCGGCAGTGCCTGGCGCGCGACGGCCAGCTGCCATGCATCCGCTGGGCCGGCGCGGAGCTGCACGTGTGGAAGGGCCGACTCTGGGCGCTGCCACCGCAACCGGTGATCGATCCGCAGTGGCAGTCATCGTGGCATGGCGAGCCGCTGCCCCTGCCCGATGGCGGCAGCCTGCTGCTGGAGCCGGCTGGACGGCTCGCCGAACCCCTGACGGTGCGCCTGCGCCAGGGCGGTGAACAGTTGCGGCCGGCCGGCGACGCCCACACCCGAGAGCTCCGCGACCTGTTCCAGCAGAGTGCCATGCCGCCGTGGCGACGCCTGGCCTGCCCCTTGCTCTACGCGGGCGAAGAGCTGGTCGGCGTCGGCGACCGTTGGCTCAGCGCCCGAGGCGCCAGCCTGTTCGGCCCCGCCCGTCCGCACTGGCAGCCCGCGTTCTAGCCACGCCACGCGCGCGGAGCACGGGTAAAGCGGTAACGACGCGGCGCGGCGGTCGCCCACAGGGTGGGCTCCTACAAAAGCGCCAGCCCTCCCCCTGTAGGAGCGCACCCTGTGCGCGAAAACCAACAGGGCGGCGACGGCGGAACCCGGATGGTTCCGCCTTGCCCGTCGAGTGGGGCTTTGAGCCCTCCACCGTCACCCACAGGGTGGGCGCGGCGGGGGTGCGTCGCACCGTCGGTGCGACCTTTTGGTCGCATTGGATTGATTCCGGTCGCCCCCTGCGCTAGCTTTGCGGGCCATGGCCAAGTCTGCTTCCGCCCCTGCCAGTCCCGCTCCCGCCGCCGATTTCGAACACTCGCTGGACGAACTCGAGCAGCTGGTGGCGCGTATGGAAGGCGGCGACCTGAGCCTCGATGAGTCCCTCGCCTCCTTCGAGCGCGGCATCGGCCTCTATCGCCACTGCCAGCAGGCATTGGAAAATGCCGAATTGCGTGTGCGACTGCTGCTCGACCCCGATGCCCCAGATACTGCCGAACCGTTTGAACCCGAGCTCTGAACTCGGCGCCGATCTCAAGTCCCTGATCGCCCGCGCCGAGGACGTGCTCGTCCGTTCCCTGCCGCCCGAAGACACCGCCCCCATCGAACTGCACCGCGCGATGCGCTACGCCGTGCTTGGCGGCGGCAAGCGCCTGCGCCCGCTGCTGGTGTACGCGGCCGGCCATGCGTTTGGCGAGGACGGCTCCCGTCTCGACGCCCCCGCCTGCGCGGTGGAGCTGATCCATGCCTATTCGCTGGTGCACGACGACCTGCCGGCGATGGACGATGACGACATGCGGCGCGGCCGCCCCACGTGCCACATCGTGTTCGGCGAGGCCATGGCCATCCTGGCCGGCGACGCGTTGCAGGCGCTTGCCTTCGAACTGCTGGCCCACGACGTGGAGCTGGGCGTTTCCCCGGCGCGCTGCGTGGAGATGCTGCGTGTGCTGGGCCGCGCCTGCGGTGCGGAAGGCATGGCCGGCGGACAGGCGCTCGACCTGGCGGCGGTCGGCCGCAAGCTGACGCTGGCCGAGCTGGAACACATGCATGCCTGCAAGACCGGCGCCCTGATCCGTGCCGCAGTGCGCCTGGGCGCACTGGCGGCGGGCGCACCGGACGAGGCGCTGGAGTCGCTCGACCGCTACGCCCATGCCGTGGGCCTGGCCTTCCAGGTGCGCGACGACATCCTCGACGTCGAGGGCGAATCGCAAGTGATTGGCAAGACCGTCGGCAAGGATGCGGCCGCCGACAAGCCCACCTTCCCTTCCATCATCGGCATGGCAGCCTCGCGCGAACACCTTGCGCGACTTACCGCCGACGCGCTGGAGGCCATCGCCCCGTTCGGCAGGCAAGGCATCCTGCTGGAAGAACTGGCTCGCTACGCGGCCGCCCGCCTGCGCTGAGGCCGACATACTCCCTTTCAGGCGTGCGGTGGGCCACCATCACGCCATCGGCATCTTGCGTGTCAACAACGATCGCATCGCAACGTTTTGCAGTGAGGTACCCCCCTCGCTTCGTTG
Source organism: Dyella sp. C9 (assembly GCF_003332825.1). Classification (GTDB taxonomy): domain Bacteria; phylum Pseudomonadota; class Gammaproteobacteria; order Xanthomonadales; family Rhodanobacteraceae; genus Dyella. The sequence goes on from NZ_QIRF01000005.1 coordinate 55,782, forward strand.
CCCATGTCCCGATTCCTCTCCCTCCCGCGCCTGGCCGGCGCCTACGTTGCGCTTGGCCTGCTGCTTGCCACCACGGTCCTTGCCGCAACGCCACAGGCTCCTGACTTCAGTGGCGCCTGGCGCCTGGACGACCGCAACAGCGATACCCCGGCCACCCTGACGGCCGCCATGCGTGCCGAAGCGCGCAAGGAACAGCAGGCCAGCCTGCAGCAGCAGGCTCCCGCCTCTTCATCATCCAGTTCCACCCCACCCGGCGGCCGTCATGGCGGCGGCATGGGTGGTGGCGGCAGCGGCGGAGGCATGGGCCACGGTGGCGGCATGGGTGGCGGCGGAGGTATGGGCGGCGGCGGCATGGGTGGCGGCGGCATGGGCGGTGGTCACGGACGGCACGGGGGCGGCAACTCCGCCAGCAAGCCGGCCAACAGCGGGGACAAGGACCCGCTGGCCACGGCCACCTACCCGATGCCGCCGCTGCTGAACGTCGATTCGGTGCTGCTGGTGACCCAGGACGCGAAGACCTTCCAGGTGCGCCTGAACAATGGCGACCAGCTCACCGGCAAGCTCGACGGCCTGCCGCATCAGTCGCTCAACGGCAATGCGATGGTGCGCGGCCACGTCGACAACGGCCGCCTGACGGTGTCGATCCAGTACGCCGACGGCACCCAGCTGGACCAGACCTGGGCCATGTCGGCCGATGGCCAGCAACTGGTGGTCACCGGCGCCTGGAAGGTACCCACACTGCAGCAGCCGGTGAGCTTCAAGCGCACCTACGTGGGGCTGCACTGAGCCGGCGAGGGGCGGCATTGGCCGCCCCGGGTAGCGTCGCTACTTGATCAACCTCAGCGTGAACGGATAGCGGTAACGCACGCCTTCGTTCGCGCGGATGCCGGCGATGATGGTGAACACCAGCCAGGCCACCACCACCACGGTGCCGACCGGAATCGCGATCATCACGCCCAACCCCAGCGTGATCACCACCAGCACCTTCAATGCCAGCAGGATGATCGCCACGGTGATGTTGAAGTTGAGGGCTTCCTTGGCCTGGTCGTCGACGAAGGGCATGGTGTCCTTCTTCACCAGCCAGATCACCAACGGGCCGATGAAGCAGCCCCAGCCGAACCAGGTGCCGGTGATGATCAGGCCGATCAAAGCCGAGAGGTGGGCGAACAACGCCCATTGCCGCTGCTCGGCGGAAGGCGCGTCCGATGGCGGAACGGAGGAAGGGCCATTCGACGGCGGCGGTACGACGGACTCGGGCGGAACGCTCATGCGCACTTCTCCTGGTCGTAGAACCCTGATTTTCCTGCCGGCTTGTTCCTTTCCGTGCAGCCGGCGAGTTCGATCCTAGCAAGGACCCGCCGGATTTACCCCACAAGATCGGCTATTCGCCGGCGATGGTCATCTGCTCCAGCAGGATGGAGCCGGTGAGGATGTGCGAGCGCGGGTCCACGTCCGCGCCCACGGCCACGATGTTGGCGTACATGTCGCGCAGATTGGCCGCGATGGTGATTTCCTCCACCGGGTAGGCAATCTGGCCGTTCTCGACCCAGAAGCCCGCCGCGCCGCGCGAGTAGTCGCCAGTGATGGTGGACACGCCCTGCCCCATGACCTCGGTCACCAGCAGGCCGGTGCCCATGCGCCTGAGCATGCCGGCGAAATCGTCCTGTCCCGGCTCGACCAGCAGGTTGTGGATGCCGCCTGCGTTGCCGGTGGATTCCAGTCCCAGCTTGCGCGCCGAATAACTGCCCAACACGTAGCGCGCCAGCACGCCGTTCTCGATGAGGGAGCTGTCGCGGGTGGCCACGCCCTCGGCGTCGAACGCGCCCGAGCCCTGGCCGCGCATCAGGAACGGACGCTCCACGATGTTCATCCACGAGGGCATGACCTGCTTGCCCGCGTGATCGAGCAGGAAGCTCGCGCGGCGATACAGCGCACCGCCGCTCACCGCGCCCACCAGGTGGCCGACCAGCCCGCGCGCCACTTCCGGCGAGAACAGCACCGGGCACTGGCGCGTGGACAGGCGCTGTGCGCCCATGCGCGACAGCGTGCGCTGCGCCGCCTTGTCACCCAGTGCCTGGGCGCTCATGAAATCCCCGGCAGCGCGCACGCTGTCGTACCAGTAGTCGCGCTGCATGCCATCCTCGTCACCGGCAATCAGCGACAGCGACAGCGAGTGGCGGGTACCGCGCTCGCGTCCCAGGAAGCCGTGCGAGTTGGCGTAGACGGCCAGGCTCTCGCCCATCTGCACGCCGGCGCCATCGGAATTGGTGATGCCCGCGTGAGCGCGGCCGGCATCCTCGATGGCCTTGCCCAGGGCGATGGCCCCGGCGGTGTCGATGCGCCAGGGGTGCCACAGGTCCAGTTCCGGGAATTCCGTGGCCATACGGGAAGCATCCGCCAGGCCGGCCGCCGGGTCTTCCTCGGTGTAGCGGGCGATGGCGCAGGCCTGCTCCAGGGTGGCCTGGATCGAGTCCGGGTTGAGGTCGGCGGTGCTGGCCGAACCCTTGCGCTGGCCGAAATACACGGTCAGTCCGAAGCCGCGGTCCCGCGTGTGCTCGACCGTCTCCACCTCGCCCAGCCGGACGTTCACGTTCAGGCCCGTGTCGATGCTGGCGGCCACCTCGGCTTGGCTGGCACCGGCCGCGCGGGCCCGGCGGATCACATCCTCGGCCAGTTGGGCCAATCGATCGAGCTCTTCGAGGCTGCGGTCCTGGGTGGGGGCAAGTTCGGTCACGCGTGAATTCCTGCAGGCAAGCGGGTAACGGGTAGAATACGCGGTCCTACCCGCGCAACCCCACGACATGGGGGTGGCCCGGCCGTTTTGCAAAGAGCGTCCACGGAGAACGCCATGTCACCGACAGCCGGCATCTACCGTCACTACAAGGGCCAGCGTTACCGCGTGCTGGGTACGGCCCGGCACAGCGAGACAATGGAAGAGGTGGTGGTCTACCAGGCGCTCTATGGCGACTTCGGCCTGTGGGTGCGCCCCGCCACCATGTTCTGCGAAACCGTGGAGCTGGATGGCGAGCCGATCCCGCGCTTTGCGCTGGAGCAAGCCGAACCCACCCCGTTCGATGGCCACGCCGCGTCCCACTGACGCCTGGCCGACCTGCTGGAAGACCCCGAGTGAACCGCAACTACACCCACGATTCCGAACACGACTACGGCCCTACCCGCACGCAGCAGCGCCGCGACGCGCTGGCGGTGCTGGCGCTGGCCAACCAACTGGTCGAACTGCCCGCCAGCAAGCTGGCACGGCTGGAGCTGCCCGAGGACGTGCTGCGCGAGATCGCCAATACGCGCCGCATCACCGCGCATATCGCGCGCAAGCGCCAGCTGCAGTTCCTGGCCAAGGTGATGCGCCGCCACGACACCGAGGTATTCGACGGCGTGCGCGCCGCCCTGGGTGAAAACCGCGAGCGCCAGCGCCAGGAGACCGCTGCCATGCATCGCATGGAGGCCACGCGCGAGCGCCTGCTGACCGACACCGATGCGGTGATGGGCGAGTTGATCGAGCGGTATCCGAACATCGACCGCCAGCACCTGCGTTCGCTGGTACGCCAGGCCAAGGCCGAGAAGGATGCCAACAAGCCGCCGCGCGCCTACCGCGAGATCTACCAGTTGCTCAAGGAGCTGGCCTCGGGCGCTGCGGATACCGCCGCAGATGCGGGTGAGCCCGAAGGCTCCGAGATCACCGAAGACTGAGGATCGACCGGTCGCGCACAGGGTGCGCTCCTACACGGGCTTCGTTGTAGGAGCGCACCCTGTGCGCGACCCAGGCCCCTCACTTCACCGGCCTGAACCGCCTGCAGCCATCCCCCGGCGACACCCAGCAGTCATGCACGAGGCACAAGCGGCTGTTCGCGACGGTAGCGCCGTGGGCCGAACCCAGCGACGCCCACCCTGGCAAGGCCTTTTCCAGCGCGTGCCGCTCATCCAGGCGGTGGCGGCACTCGCTGCAGCGGCCCTGCCTCTCGCGCCCTGCGTCAGGCATGGCCGCGATGCTCATCCACCCAGCCCGTTCCAGTAATGGGCGAACACGTGCACCGACAGCACGTAGCCGATCACGATGTTCACCGCCACGCCTGCGGTGAAGGCCAGCAACGGCTTCCAGCCAGTAGCCGTGAGCGAGCGCAGCCGCGTGGTGAGGCCGATGCTGAGGAAGCAGAAGGTGAAGGCCCAGGTGCGCAGTGTGCTGATCGGCGCCACCAGGTCCGGCGTGACGATCTTGCGGTAATCGGCCAGCGAGTAATGGCTGGCGATCCAGGTGACCAGGGCCGAGGCCAGCACGAAGCCGATCACGAACTTGGGAAAGCGTGCCCAGATCTCGCGCGCATCGGCCTTGGCCTCCACGCCGCCTTCGTAGTTCCAGCGGGTGGTGGCGACCCAGGCCAGGGTGAATGCCCAGATGCCGATCCAGATGTCGCGGCCCCCCACCTTCATGAGGGTAAACGCCTGTACCGCCGCATCCGGCGCGCCGGCAATGGCGCCACCGGCGTTGCGCGCCGCATCGCCATAGGCCTGCGCCGCGGCGATGCCGGCGGCATCGGCGAACTCGGAGGTGCCGATCCACGCACCGGCCACCGCAGTAGACAGGCCAAGCGCACGCGAGGCCAGCGGCAGCACGAAGATCATCACGATCGCCCACACCACCACCAGGGTGATCGCCATCGAGGTCTGCTCACGCCGCGCTCGCACTGCACCGCCTGCGGCGATCGCGGCCGACACGCCACACACCGCGCCGCCGACACCAAGCACCGCGGCGAAACGCTTGTCCAGGCCCAGCGCCTTGCCGGTGAGGAAGATCGTGAAGAATGTCGCCAAGGACACGATGGTCGCCTGTCCCACCGCCACCGGGCCGGCCCAGAACAGCAGGGTCAGCGGCAACGTCGCGCCCAGCAGCACGATGCCCAACTTGATGTAGAACTCCACGCGCAGGCCGGACTGGAACCACTCCGGCAAGGTGAACACGTTCGACACCAGCAGCCCAAGCACGAGCGCAATCAGCGGCGCCTCGAGGTTGTAGCGCGAGGCCTGGGTCCATGCCGACACGTTGAAGATCAACAGCGAGGCGACGAACAGGATCAGGAAGCTGGGCAGGAAGCGGGCCAGCGACTGTCCCAGTACCGCCAACGCCGTACCGAACAGCAGCGCAAAGGCGGCGAACAGCGCCAGGTAATTCGGCCAGTGGCCGGCCAGCGCCAGCCCGGCCTCGGCCAGCGTCGTCCACTTGGCCGGCGCCACCGCCAGCCACTTCAGGCTGCTGCCGCTGGCGAACAACGCCCAGGCCACCACGATGACCAGCAGGCCGATCCATACCGACCACCAGTCTTCATTGGAAAAGATCCCCGTACGCGGCGCACGCACCTCGGCGCCATCGGCTGGCCGCGCCCCGACCGGCAGCACGCGCGTGACTTCACTCATGACCTCGCCCCTCGTCGCAAGCAACCCAGATTCAGACATCCAGACGTCCGGACCGATTCATGCCGGACAGCCATCCGCAAGCTCCACTGTCCCCCTGCACGAGGCCATGGCGAAATGAGCTTTCGTTCTATGCATATGCCCGTGCGACGGAAACCGTCACATGCGCGGGCCACGGGAGCCTGCGGCCACACGGCAAGAGGCCCGCTCAAGGCGGGCCCCGGGAACTCGACTGGCGGCAGGCGCGGAGCTTACGAGGCCGTGCCACCCACCGTCATCGCGTCCACCTTGAGCGTCGGCTGGCCCACGCCCACCGGCACGCTCTGGCCGTCCTTGCCGCATACGCCCACGCCTTCGTCGAGCGCCAGGTCGTTGCCGATCATCGACACCCGGTTGAGCACTTCCGGACCGGCGCCGATCAGGGTGGCGCCCTTCACCGGGCGGGTGATCCGGCCGTCCTCGATGAGGTAGGCCTCGCTGGCGGAGAACACGAACTTGCCGTTGGTGATGTCCACCTGGCCGCCACCGAAGTTCACCGCGTAAAGGCCCTTCTTCACTGAGCGGATGATTTCTTCCGGCGCGTGCTGGCCGGCCAGCATGTAGGTGTTGGTCATGCGCGGCATCGGCAGCTGCGCGAACGACTCGCGGCGGCCGTTACCGGTCGGCGCCATGCCCATCAGGCGCGCGTTGAGCTTGTCCTGCATGTAGCCCTTGAGGATGCCATCCTCGATCAGGGTGGTGCACTCGGTCGGCGTGCCTTCGTCGTCCACGCTGAGCGAGCCGCGGCGACCGACCAGGGTGCCGTCGTCGACCACGGTGACGCCCGGCGCGGCGACGCGCTGGCCGATGCGGCCGGCGAAGGCTGAGCTGCCCTTGCGATTGAAGTCGCCTTCCAGGCCATGGCCGATGGCCTCGTGCAGCAGCACGCCGGGCCAGCCGGGACCGAGCACCACCGGCATGCTGCCGGCCGGCGCGTCGACCGCATCGAGGTTCACCAGCGCCTGGCGCACCGCCTCGTCGGCGAAGGCCATGGCGCGGCCGTTGTCGATCAGCTCGCGATAGCCGTAGCGACCACCGCCGCCAGCGCTGCCCTGCTCGCGGCGACCGCTCTGCTCGGCGATGACCTGCACGTTCAAGCGCACCAGCGGGCGCACGTCGGCCGCGAGAGTGCCATCGGACGCTGCCACCAGCACGGTATCCATGGTGGCGGCCAGGCTCACGATCACTTGCTTGATGCGCGGATCGCGCGAACGCGCATAAGCGTCCACCTCACGCAACAGGGCGATCTTGTCGGGATTGGGCAGGCTTTCCACCGGATCGATGGCCGGATACAGCTGGCGGGCGCCATGCAGCGCCAGCGGCTTGCCGGCGCCATTGCCGCCCTGGGCAATGGCACGTGCAGCCTTGGAGGCATCCAGCAGCTGCGGCAGCACGATTTCGTCGGAATAGGCGAAGCCGGTCTTTTCGCCGCTGATGGCGCGCACGCCTACGCCCTGCTCGATGGAGTGGCTGCCGTCCTTGACGATGCCCTCTTCCAGCAGCCAGGACTCGCTGCGCGAGTGCTGGAAATACAGGTCGGCGGCGTCGATCGACGGCCCCATCAGCTGGTTGAACACACGGTCGAGGTCGGTGGCGGCCAGGCCACCGGGGGCCAGCAGGCGGCGTTCAGCCAGCGCGATCAGGGAATCCATGGAGTCTCGTCGTGTAAAAGGTTGAATTTTAGCAAGTTGGGGGCCGTCGCCGCCGGTTTAAAGGTCACGAGGCCGCAGCTCCCTGGCCTGGGTAGTCGCGCGGGCAACGCATCGTCGCGCCGCTGCTGCGACAGCCATCCGCCCGACGCGTGAACTCAACGGGCGCTGCTGCTGGCGGGAGCCGGCGCGCCAGCATCGCCGGTCAGCGGCGACTCGACCGGCACGTCCTTCTTCTCGATCAGGGTGATCACCGGTTTGTCCCAGCTGCCGGTGATCTTGTAACGGGCGCTGGCAGCATGGTTGATGCCCTTGCCAAGGATGCCCTGCGCGACAAATCCGGCCGCGATGCCGATCGGGCCGCCCACCACCGCGCCCACCACCGGCAGGCTGTTGCCGGCATGCGGCACGGCCAGCACCTGCAGGTCGTAATCCTTGGCACGCACGCCGGTGCGCCCCTTGATGGAGATCTCCGCGGCGGGACTGCGGATCTGCAGGTTGTCGGTGTTCGCGTTGCCATCGCCCAGCTTGAAGTCGCCGGTGATGGCGTCAAAGGCCAGGCCCTTGCTGAAGACGTCGCCGAAGTCAAACGAGAGGCGCCTCGGCAGTTCGAGCACCGATACCAGTCCGAACAGGCGCGCCACGCCGGGCGTGACCTCGGGCATGCGGCCATCGGTGATGTTGATGGTGAGCTTGCCGTCCATGTTGCCCAGCTCCATCGCCGACGGTGCGCCGGGCCAGGTGGCATCGAGCTGGGAGCGCACCTTGCCGCCGGCCAGCAGCCCCTCGTAACCGAAGGCGCTGAGCATGTCCCCCATGTTCTCGGCCGCGAAGTCGATGCGCATGTGCGAATGGCTGTCGCCAGCGGTGCCATTCCAGTCGCCGGTACCGTTGATCTGGACTCCACGCGACAACGTGCGCAACTGATCGATGTGCATGCCGCGATCGGTGGGCCAGGTCTCCAGGCGGGCGTCGCCCAGCTTGGAATCGCCGAAGCGCAGGTCGCTCACCCACAGGTGGAACGGCGGCAATGCGGAAGGCGTGATGCCGGTGGCCGCAGGATTCACGACCGCCGCCCCGGCAGCGGCCACCGAGCCAGGCGATGCTGCCGATGCCGCTTGCGCTGCCCCGCTGCTGTCGGCGTCACCCGCCTTCTTGGGTGGAGGCACCACGTCCTTGGGCCAATACAAGCGTTGCAGGCGAGCCGTGACGCCACGCTTGCCCAGATCGGCCAGCGGAATCGCAAAGCGACCTGCCAGCGCGGCGCTGTCCACGTCGACCGTAAGACCATCGCTGGCCGTCGTGGCCAACAGGTGCATGTTCGCAAACGGATGGCCAAACACCATGGCCTGATCCGCGGTGACGTCGATGCTCTCCAGTCCTGGGCCGCTCCCGCTGCTGCCCGATGCGGCGTACTGCACCCAACCGGTGACATCGAGCTTGGCCGCCCGCCCACGCACACGGATGCCACGGTCAGGCAGCGTGTCGGGGGGCTTGGTGCCGAAGGCAAAGGTGGCGGCAAACGGCTGGCTTTCGTTCTGCGGCAGGCGCATGCGTGCACGCACCACCTGCCCCACCGCCAGCTGCACCTCGCTGCCATTCATCGGCAGATTCATGTCCAGGTGCAACGGCAGGCTGGCATCGGCCGATTTCTTCATCGGCACCGGGAAATCCAGCGCCATGCCGGCCAGGCTGGAATCCACGCTCAGCTGCTGGGTGGTGGCTGCCGAGGCACCGGTATGCACGATGCCGAAGCCGATGTTGAAGTCCGCGCGTCCGTCGGCCACCTGGTTGAGCCAGTCCAGCTCCTTGTAGCCCTGGGTCAGCTCGCCCATGCTGTAGCGCCCGCTCAGCTTGGCCGACAGCAGCGTATCGGCCTGGCCAGTGGCTCCTGCGATGGCCAGATCCAGCTTGGACGGCTGGCCGCGGAAGCTGGTGTCCAAGGGACCTGCGTGGAAACCGGCCTTGTCGAACGTGGCCGGCCCGGTCAGCTTGTCGAGCTTGAGGTTCCATTCCGGCGCATTGAAGTCCACGCCCTTGAGTTGCGCCCGGCCATCCAGCAGGAAGTGCGGCATGTCGGCCACCGGCAGCGACAGGTGGAAGTCGAAGCTTCCGGTACCGCCCAGGTTGAGCTTGGACAACACGTCGGCCTGGTGCATGCCGATCGGGCTCTTGCGCACGAATTCCAGCATGCTCGCGCCGGTGCCGCTGCCGCTGACGTTGAGGTCCAGCACCGTGTGGCCCAGTTCGGGAATCAGCGCCACCGCGTGCTCGACCTTGTTGCCGAGCGACTCGCCGGCGCTGGCCTCGACCAGCATGCCGCCATTGATGAAGTTGGCCACCGCCGTGACGTTCTGCGCGATCGGCCAGTCCTTGCCGTATTCGAGCTGCAGCCCGCTGATCTCGCCGCGCGCTTCGAAGCGCCCCTCGTTGGCATGGAACGGCCAATCCTTGAGGTCGCCACGCACCAGTACGTCGGCGTGATCGAGCTGGCCGCCGGCCAGCGCCTGGTCCAGCCACTGAACGGCGGGAGCCGGCATCGAGTCGATCGGCCAGAACAGCTTGGCCGCCACCACGTCGGCGTGCATCACCGTGGCGTACAGGTCCAGGAACGGGCGACCGCCGGCATCGGGCAGCGCCACTTCGCCACGCGCCTGTCCGCCAAAACCGGTGCCTTCGAAGGTGAAGGTGTCGGTGCCGATATGCCAGGCGTCGGCGTCATGCCAGAACGCCACATCGCCGCCCAGGCGAGGCATCACGAACGGCTCGCGGAACGTATGCGGGAAGCGCACAACCGTGGCCTGCACCGGCAGCGACAGCACCATGGCCTCCGCATCCCCGCGCAGCTCGCCCTGCAGGCCATCGACGCCGGGCAACTTGCCGGCGGGATCGATCGCCAGGCCCTTGAACGCCACGTCCAGGCCCTGCAGGCCGTCGGCGTGATCCCAGTGCAGCTGCGCCAGGGCGATCTCGCCACGCGGCTTGCCCGAACCCACCCATTGCGCCAGCGCCGGCGACATCTGGGGCTTGAGCGCCAGCAGCGGCACCAGCGGCCCCAGTTGCAGGTTGCGCACGGCGGCATCGACGCGCGCCTGGTCGGTGCCCATGCCCTGCAGGCGCGCCACCACGGCGCCGCCATCATCGTCCGCCCAGCGCAGCGTGTAGCCGTCGTCGCCAATGGCGAGCTCGGCCATGCCATCCAGCGCAGGCACCTGCGCCGTCACGCCATCGGGATTGCCGATCGCCAACTGCTGCAGGTGGAAGCGGGTGAGGTTGCGCACGACCTTGGCGTTCTTCCAGTCGAGCCACGACTGGAAGGATCCACTGCCACTTTCGGCCGTATAGCCGCCCATATCGATGCCGGCGGACATGGCGTGCAGGTCCAGGTCGGTGCCCCCGATCCACAGCTTGCCGTCCGATCCGTCGTCGCTGAAATTGCCGGCGCCGCGCAGCACGCCGGGGGCGCCTTCACGCCGCAGCAACGCACCCACGCGGATGCGTCGTCCCTGACGGCTCAACCGCAGCTGGTCGGCCAGCAGGGTGTAATGGCGATCCAGCCGCTGGTCGGTGATGTCCAGGCGCGTGTCGCGCAGCCACAGGCCCACCGACAGTTGCCCGAACGCCGGTGTCTGCCTCTCCTGGCCGCCAGCAAGGCCGATGCCGTTGATGTGCCAGGTGCCATCGGTATCCCGGCTGAGGTCGAGCTGCAGGCCGCGTGCGCGCAGGTTGAGCAGATGCCGGCTGGGCAGCAGCCAGCCGCCGAAATCCAGCTTGAGCTCGGCCTCGGGGATGCGCAGCGGCGGTTGGCCGTCGCTGGCGCCGATGGTCATGCCGCGCATCACGAACAACGGGCCGGCAGGCTGCCAGCGGCCCTCCAGCGAATCGAACGTCACCGGCCGCTGCAGGCGCTGCCCCAACTGCTCAGCCACCCACTGCGGGTGCTGCGCCAGCGTCGGCAACAACAACTGCGCAAGCGCCATCAGCACGGCCAGTGAAATCACGGCCACGCCCACCACCCAGGCCAGGGCCCGGGAGGTCAGATGCATGCGCTTGAGCCAGGGGGCGTTCACGGCCTGCTCACGCCAAGGCCCGCCCGGCGGCGGAGCGCCGCAGGCGCCTACAACAAGACCACATCGAACTGTTCCTGCGAATAATGCTCTTCAGCCTGGAAGCGTATGCTTTTGGAGATGAACTCTTCCAATTCGGCAACGGCCGACGATTCTTCCTCAAGGATGCGGCCCACCACCTTGGGGCTGGCCATCACCAGCAGTTTTTCGGTGTTGAACTGGCGCACGGCGCGGGTGATCTCGCGGAAGATCTCGTAGGTCACCGTCTCGGCGGTTTTCACGGTGCCGCGCCCGCCGCAGGCCGGACAGGGCTCGCACAACTGCCGCTCCAGGCTCTCGGTGGTGCGCTTGCGGGTCATTTCGACCAGGCCCAGCGCCGACATAGGATAGACCGTGGTCTTGGCGTGATCGCGCAGCAGGCCCTTCTCGAGCATGCGCAGCACCTGGCGCCGGTGCTCCTCGTCGGTCATGTCGATGAAGTCGATGATGATGATGCCCCCCAGGTTACGTAGCCGCAGCTGGCGCGCCGCAGCCTGCGCCGCCTCCAGATTCGTGCGGTAAACGGTTTCCTCGAGATTTCGCGTACCGACATAGCCGCCGGTATTCACGTCGATGGTGGTCATCGCCTCGGTCTGGTCGACGATCAGGTAACCGCCCGACTTCAGCGGCACCTCCTTCTTCAGCGCGCGCTGGATCTCGTCCTCCACGCCGTAGAGGTCGAAGATGGGCCGTTCGCCGCTGTAGTGCTCGATGCGGTCATCGAGATGCGGCATGAACTTGTGCACGAACTTCACGACCTTCTCGAAGGTCTCGCGCGAATCCACGCGCACCTTCTCGATGTCGTCGTTGAGCATGTCGCGCAAGCTGCGCAGCGGCAGCGAAAGTTCCTCGTACACGCGCTCGCCGACCTTGGCCTTGGCGATGTTCTCCTGCACCACCCGCCATACCTTGCCCAGGTAGGTGACGTCGAAGGCCAGCGACTCGGCGGTCTGCCCTTCCGCATTGGTGCGCACGATGTAGCCCAGCGGGTTCTCGCCAATGAGCGCGTTCAATACGTCCTTGAGCCGTTGGCGCTCGGCCTCCTCCTCGATGCGGGCGGAAATGCCCAGCGTCTTGGCGTGCGGCAGCAGCACCAGGTAGCGCGAGGGAATCGAGAGGTGGGTGGACAGGCGCGCACCCTTGGTACCGATCGGGTCCTTGACCACCTGCACCACGATCTCCTGGCCTTCGTGCACCAGCTCGCTGATCGAAGGCACATGGCCATTGCCGTTGGTCGGCACCTCGGAGCCATCGGCCGACGCGGGCAGCGGCGGGCGCAGGATGTCCGAGGCATGCAGGAAGGCCGCCCGCTCCAGGCCGATGTCCACGAACACCGCCTGCATGCCGGGCATCACCCGCTGCACCCGGCCCTTGTACACATTGCCCACATAGCCGCGCTTGGAAGCCCGCTCCACGTGCACTTCCTGCAACATGCCGTTCTCCACTACGCCGACGCGGGTCTCGCGTGGAGTCACGTTGATCAGGATTTCTTCGCTCACCGGGCACTCCCTTGATGGGCGATCTTTATAGCGGCAGTACGCGCACACTGTCGATGCGTAGCGTTGCCGGCCCTTGGCCTTTTCGGTGTTGTCGCCAACTGGCGCGCACATTCACGCAAGTTCGCAACATTTTGTGTACCGAACGGTGTTTCATTGGGGCAGCCTGCCCCCAGCCGCTATGCTGTGCCCGATGCGCGATCCGATCCTGCCCGACCTGCTGCAACCCGGCCTCGCACTGGTGTTTTGCGGTACGGCCGCAGGCCGCCGCTCGGCCGAAGAACAGGCGTACTACGCACATCCCGGCAACCTGTTCTGGCGAGCCCTGCACGCCGTCAGTCTGACACCCCGCTTGCTTGCTCCGGCGGAGTACCCGTTGCTGCCGACGCTGGGCATCGGCCTCACCGACCTGGCCAAGCACCACATGGGCAACGACGACGAACTGCCGCGCGATGCCTTCGACGTGGCAGCCCTGCAGCAACGCATCCGCCATCATGCGCCCCGGCTGCTGGCCTTTACCAGCAAGGCAGCGGCCCGCGCCGCACTGGGCCGCCAGGCGGACTACGGCCTGCAGCCGGAGCGGATCGGCGACACGCCATTGTTCGTGCTGCCCTCACCATCCGGGCAAGCGCGGGGACACTGGGACCTTGCGCCCTGGATGGCGCTGGCCCGGGCCGTGAAAGGCGACTAGCCGCCTGGGATCGCGCCAGCCGCGTAGGCCGCCAGCGCCTGTGCCAGGTGATCGAACAGGCTGCGCACGGCCAGGCTCGGGCGCAGGTCTTCGTGCATCACTACCCAGGTATCCAGCGGCACCGCCACCTCGTCGGCCAGCAGCCGCACCATCTGCGGCTGGTCGCGCAGCAGGTTCACCTGGGCCACGCCGATGCCATAGCCCGATCGGACTGCCGCCAGCGCAGCCAGATCGCTGTCCGTACGCAGCGCGAAGTGCTCGCGGGTGAACGGCAACCCGGCGGGCCGCAGGCGGCGCATGTACGGCATTTCGGTGTCGAAGCCGATCAGCGTGTGCCGGGCCAGCTCTGCCAGCGAAGTGGGCACGCCATGCACGTCCAGGTAGCGCCGATGGGCGAACAGGCCAAGCTCCACCGTGGCCACGTGTCTTGCCACCAGTGCGTCCTGGGTGGGTCGGACCATGCGCACGGCAAGGTCGGCGTCGCGCCGCAGCAGGTCGGCCGGCTGGTTGGACAGCACCAGCTCGATCACGATGCCCGCATGACGCTGGCGGAACGCGCTCAGGATGGGCGGCAGTACCTCGGCCCCGATCACCTCGCTGGCGGTGAGCCGTACCGTCCCGCTGGGCTGCCCCTGCCCGGCCGAGGCCACCCGTTGCAGCGCCGCCGAAGCCGAAGCCATGGCCTGCGCGTGCGGCACCAGTTCCAGCGCGATGGCCGTGGGCGCCAGTCCCTGCGGGGAGCGTGCAAACAGCGCAACGCCCAGCGAGGCCTCCAGTTCCCGCATGTGCCGGCCCAGGCTGGGCTGGGTCATGTCCAGCGCGCGAGCCGCGGCCGAGAGGCTGCCTTCCCGCATCACGGCGAGAAAGGACCGGTAGAGCTCCCAGCTGGGGTGGGCGTCAGCCATGCATATTTGTATAGCAGACCTTCAGCCATCGGCAATTTTCTTTGAGCTGCCGGACTCGCATGCTGGCGTCCTCTTTAATGGAGGCCTCGCCATGTCCCATCCACGCCTTGCCCTGGTTGTCGGTGCCCACGGTGGTATCGGCCACGAAGCCTGCCTCGCCCTGTCGCGCCACGGCTGGCGCGTTCGCGCCCTGGTACGCCATCCACCCGCCGCACCGGCGGATACCCGGGTCGAATGGCAAATCGGCGATGCCCTGCGCCTGCCGGACGTACTGCGTGCCGCCGAGGGCGTCGAGCTGATCGTGCATGCCGTCAATCCGCCCGGCTACCGGAGCTGGGACAAGGTGGTGCTGCCCATGCTCGACCACAGCATCGCCGCCGCGCGGGCGAACCATGCCCGCATCATGCTGCCGGGGACCATCTACAACTTCGGCGCCGATGCCTTTCCGCTGCTGGACGAACGCTCGCCCCAGCATCCGCCCACCCGCAAGGGCGAGATCCGCGCCGAGATGGAGCGCCGGCTGCGGGCCGCCGGCGAAGAAGGCGTTCGTAGCCTTGTCCTGCGTTGCGGCGACTTTTTCGGGCCACGTGCCGGCAACAACTGGTTCGCCCAGGGAGTGCTTCAAGCCGGCCGACCGGTGCAGGGCATCCGCTATCCCGGCGACTACGCCATCGGCCACAGCTGGGCCTACCTGCCGGACGTGGCCGAGGCGATGGCACGCCTGCTCGAGCATGAGGATGCTCTCGCCGACATCGAGACCTTCCATTTCGGCGGCTACTGGCTGGATGGCCACGCCATGCTCGCGGCCATCCGGCGCGCCAGCGGCAACCCTCGGGCCAGGGCCGGCCGATTCCCGTGGTGGCTGGCGCAACTTGCCACCCCCTTCCACGAGACCCTGCGCGAGCTTTGCCGCATGCGTTACCTGTGGCGCGAGCCGATCCGGCTGGACGACGGCAAGCTGCGCGCGCTGCTTGGCGATGCGCTGTACACCCCGCTCGACGAAGCCGTACGCGCGGCGTTGCAGGGTGCAGGCTGCCTGCCCACCCCGCTCAGTCGATCGGCGTGTGCCGGTACTTGATCACGTCGCGCTCCTGCACCAGCGAAGCCTGGTTGGACCACGACTGGCGGATGTAGGTGACCACCGCCGCCACATCGCCGTCGCTCAGCTGCTGGGCGAACGGGGGCATCGAATAAGGACGCGGGTTGCCTGCGGTAACCGGCGCAAAACCACCCAGCAACACTACGCGGACCGCGTTGATGCCGCTGGGTTCGTTCACCGACGAATTGCCGTTCAACGGCGGATACACGCCCGCCACGCCATTGCCGTCCTTGCCGTGGCAATCGGCGCAACGCTCCGCGTACACCTTGGCGCCCTGCGCGAGGATCGGCCGGGTATCCAGCGGCGAACTGTCAGCCACCGCCGGCGCACGCGCCGGCAGCGATTGCAGGTAGGCGGCTATCGCCCGCAGGTCGTCGTCGTGCAGGTGCTGGGTACTCCGCGCCACCACCTCGGCCATCGGCCCGAACGCGGTGCCGCGCGCGGAGCGGCCGGTCTTGAGCAGGTCCACGATGTCCTGCGCCGTCCAGCCGGCAAGCCCGCCATGGGCTTGCGTGCTCAGGTCCGGCGCATACCAGTTCTGCGCCGGAATCTGCCCGCCGGCCAAGGCCGGCTTGCTCTGCGAACCACCGAGCGAATCGCGCGACGCATGGCATTCGTTGCAATGCCCCAGGCCCTGCACGAGATAGGCCCCGCGATTCCACTCCGCCGTGCGCGACGGGTCGGGCTGGTATTCGCCCTCCTGGAAATACAGGGCACGCCAGGCCTTGAGGCTGCTGCGCACGCTGTAGGGAAAGGACAGCCCGGGTGCCACCGGCGCCTGCCGCACCGGCGCCAGCGATTGCAGGTAGGCAAAGATCGCCAGTACGTCGTCGCGGGTGACCTTGGTGAAGCTGGTATAGGAGAACACCGGATACAGCAGCTCTCCGTGGCGTCCCTTGCCGCTATGCAAGGCCTGCCAGAAATCCTCGAAACTCCATTCGCCCAGCCCGGTGGCGCGATCGGGCGTGATATTGGGCGCCGTGATGTTGCCGAACGGCGTGGGCAGCACGCGGCCACCCGCATAGCGCTGGCCACCCTGCACGGTATGGCACGAGGCGCAATCTCCGGCCTGGGTGAGGTACTCGCCCTTTGCGATCAGCGCCGGATCCTTCAGCGTGGCCGCGCTGACCCGGCTGGCCGACGGCGCAACCGGCGCGCGAGTGCCATCGCGCAACACCCACCATCCGGCCAGCGCGAGCAGGATTACGGCCACGAGCCAAAGCGCACGCTTCATGCGCCTCCCTCCTTATTGCCCAGCACGCCGCAATGCAACGGCGGCGTCACGCTGCCGGCCGCCTGCGCATGCATGTCCGCGGGCAACTCGCGACTGGCAAGCCAGCCCGATACCGCGCTGATATCCGAGTCGCTCAGGCGGTTGGCGATCTCGGCCATGCAATCGGGCGCGACGGTGGCTCGCGTCTTTGTTCGCCACGAGCCGAGCTGGGAGCTGATGTAGTCGTACGGCAGCCCCACCAGGCCCGGAATGTCCGGCTGCACGCCGGTTAGCTGGCCGCCGTGACAGGCGACGCAGGGAGGGATCTGCCGCGAGACATCGCCCCGGGTCACCAGGGTTTCGCCACGACGCAGCACCTCGGCCGACAGGCGCGGCAACGGCGAGCGACCGTAGGGAACCTCCTGCGCTGCGAAGTACTCGGCGATCTCGTGCATATACGCCGGGCTCAGCTGGCGCGTCATGTATTCCATCGGCGCGTACTTGCGCAGGCCGTCCTGGAAGTCCTTCAGCTGGCGCGCCAGGTAGCCGGCAGGCTTGCCCGCCAGACGGGGGAAGAAGCCGCTCTCCGGCGTGCCTTCGCCGTGGGCGCCGTGGCAGGCGGTGCATGCGGCAATGCGCTGCTGCAAGGTATCGGGAATGGTCGGATGCGCCGCGTCCTGCGCGCTCACTCCGCCACCGGCATCCAGGGTAGCCAGCAGCGCGCACGTACCGATCACGCGCATGGCCCGCCACAGCATCGCTGAAAGTCCTTTCATGACGTCCCCGGCCTACGCATATGGGCGCACCGGGCCTGTCCACGGCCCGGTCATCGCAGCCCCGATTATAGGCAGCGGCCCCGTGCCAACCAGGCTGGAACCTCCGCCGCCGTCATTTCGCGACATCATGCCGCAGCAACTTGCGCGCCCGGGTTGCAGTCCAGCCATGACTGCGAACCGGTTCAACCGCTAAGCAGACACCACGCGAGACAGCGGAGCGTGCAGCTTCATCGAGGGCTCGGTACGCAAGGCATCGTGCAGCAACAGGCTGACGCCAAGCTGCGTCTCGTCGCCATGCTCGTGCACCAGGCCACCGTAGATGAGCGCACGTTCGCGGATCGTGGTCATGCCCTGCCCGTTGGTGCCAAGGAGCGACACGATCTGGCGCCATTCCGGCACGGAGCGCCCTCGCTGCGTGACGGCGACACGCATGCCGCGCAGTCGCAGCACCACCCAGCGACGCCCGCGCGTGTGGCCGCCACGGATATGCACGTGGACGTGTCGCAGGGGCTCGCGTGCGAGCAGGTACACCAGCACCTCGCACGCCTGGCGGTACAGCATCATGTGGACATCCGGAGCAAGCTCGCGCAGGCCACTGCCACTGAGTTCACACCGATAGCTGGCACCGGCCAGCGAGGCCGCCTGCGCCAGCGGCCCTTCCTCGAACGTGGCGGCGAGTCCCTGCTCACGCCACGTGCGCGGATGCAACGCGTTGGCCAGGCGGTGCATTTCCATCTGGGTGAGGTCGATGTGGCGCGCATAGGTGTCGCCCACGCTCTCCGGCAATACCGGCCGCAGGCGCTCGATCATCCGCCGTTGTCCGTCCCGCATGGACTGGCCTAGCCGCTCCAGCGATTCGGCCACCTGGCGCAACCGCTGTTCTTCCTGGTAGAGCCCTTGCTGCGCCAACTGGAAGCCACGCAACGCCAGCTCATCCTCCCGAGCCGACCGCGCCGCGGGCGATGCGTCGCTGCGCGCCAGTCGGGCGCCCAGCATCAACAAGCTGGAAACGGCAAAAGCGATCAGCGTCTGGGCCTGGATCACCGCAGGATCGCGCACTGCTGTCACCGTGAGCTCCACCGCCACACTGGCCAACGCGCCGGCGATCGCCGCGCCCCGCCAGCCATGGCGCAAGGTCATCCACACCACCGGCAGGAACATGGCCATACGGGCGACTTCGACCAGCTCGCCATATTCCGTCCGGGATGCGAGCCACGCCAGCAGCGACAAGGGCGGCAGCACCCCGGTGAGCGTGTCCCGGATGAACGCCTGCCCCCGCGTTCCCGCCAGTCCCGCCCGCCACCGAAAACCCTGCCATGCCGCGAGGGCGGCGGGCGCGACGGTTAAGGTGCCCAGATAGCAGCCCAGGAAATAGGTCAGCACGACATGCATCGTGATTTCGGGTGCCGCCTGCCCGGGCGGCATCCGCATCAAAGACAGCGACAGGGTGCTGGCCAGTGCCGTAACCACCGCGCCAACCAGGATGAAAACCATCAGCGCCGGGATATTCACCTCACCACGGGACATCAACGGCATCCGCCGCCGGCACCAGGCAAACGGCGGCGCGCACAACAGGGCTGCCGGCCCCGCCAGTGTGCAGGCCCATAGCGTGCCGAAGCGCTCATGATTCAACCAGCCTTGCCAGCCCATCGGCAGGGCTTCGCCCACCATCACGGAGGGCCAGTATCGATAGGGCAACAGCGCCAGGCACAACACGCGCAGGCCTGCCTGCAGACTCCAGTGGGATACGGAAACATCGCGCAGCAGGCTGTAGCAGATGGCATAAGCCACCGTGACGGCAACCTGCCTGAACACCGCACCCGCCCACCCCTGCCTCCATGCGTCTCTCATTCCGTTCCTTGCCGCCCGCATCGACTACAACCCCTGTTTGGATCGCGCCTCAGGCTGGCCCCATAAGTCGTAGCCAAAACTGTTCACGCGTTCGCCATTCTCGCAGGAAACTTCGCCGGATATTCATCTGCCGCTCATCATTCAGACAAGTCAGTCTCGCGTCAGCTTGAGCCGGCGAAAACAAAAAAGCCCGGCCTGGGCCGGGCTCGCTGGCACACTCGCCGATCCGGCGATCAACCGGGCAATGAGCCGGCGGATTTGCGCACGATCAACATGGCCAACTCCAGCGATTGCTCATAATTGAGACGAGGATCGACCATCGACTTGTAGGCACGCTCCAGGTCCACCTCGCTCAGGTCACGCGCACCGCCCATGCATTCGGTGACGTTCTCACCCGTGAGTTCGAGATGCACGCCCCCCAGGCGCGTGCCCGCGGATGCATGGATATCGAACGCCTGGTCGAGCTCGCCTCGAATATTGTCGAAACGGCGGGTCTTGTAGCCGTTGGAGGTCGTCTCGGTATTACCGTGCATCGGGTCCGCCACCCACAACACCCGACGCCCTTCCCTACGCACGGCCTCCAGCAGCGGCGGCAGCGCGCGACCTATGGCAGCGCTGCCCATGCGATGGATCAGGGTCAGCCGGCCGGGCTCATCCTCGGGGTTGAGCGCATCGATCAGCGGCAGCAGCTGATCCGGCGTCACCGAAGGACCGACCTTGACCGCCACCGGGTTGCGAATGCCGCGGAAATACTCCACGTGGGCGCCATCCAGCGCCGCCGTACGCATGCCGATCCATGGGAAATGGGTGGACAGGTTGAACCAGCCCTGGTGGCGCGGCACCTGACGGGTCAGCGCCTCCTCGTAATGCAGCAGAAGCGCTTCGTGCGAAGTGAAGAAGTCGACCCGCGAGAAGCCTGCGATCGGACCGGCAAGGGTCTCCATGAAGCGCAGCGAATCACCGATCGCGGCGACCATCCGGCGATACTCGGCAGCCAGCGGCGAATGCTCGACCCAGGCCAGGTCCCAGTATTCAGGGTGGTGCAGGTCGGCGAATCCACCGTCGATGAGCGCTCGCACGAAATTCATGGTGAGCGCGGAGTTCGCATGGGCCTGGAGCAGGCGCCGCGGATCGGCCCGGCGCGCCTCGGGCGTGAAATCCGGACTGTTGACCAGATCACCGCGGAAGCTGGGCAAGGTCACGCCCTCGCGCGTCTCCGTGTCGGTCGAACGAGGCTTGGCATACTGCCCCGCGAATCGCCCCACGCGCAGCACGGGCTTCTTGAGGCCATGCACGAGCACCAGGCTCATCTGCAGCAGCACCTTGAGCCGGTTGGAGATGATCGGGCTGGTGCAGTCGGCGAAACTCTCGGCGCAATCGCCGCCTTGCAGCAGGAAACGCTTGCCCTCTTGCGCGTCGGCCAGTGCCTGCTTCAGCGCCAGGACCTCCCATGAGGTCACCAGCGGCGGCAGCGCGGCCAACTCGCGGGCGGCCTGCGCCAGCTCGCCGGCATCCTCGTAGACGGGCTGCTGCAAGGCCTGGCGCTGCTGCCAGCTGGCGGGCGACCACTGGTCAGGCAGTGAAGCGGGAACGGACGGCATCGACATGGCGTGTGACATCAAAGGCGGTCCGCCCAGGCTCGCTTGCGGGCGGCCGCATACAGTGCGACGAAGGCCAGCAGCAGATACCAGGCCAGCGTCCAGGCCGGCATGGGCAGGCCGAAAACCGGCTCGATCTTGGCGCACTCGCCCGAACCGGTGAAGACCATTTTAAGCACCTTGGCGAACGGGAACGTATCCATCATGTAACCGAGATTCGGGCCACAGGAGGGAATCTGGTCGGCCGGCAGCGTCTGCAGCCAAAGGTGGCGCGCCGCTGTCAGGATGCCGTCCAACGCGCCGAGCAGCACGCCACCGGTGTATACCCAGCGACTGCCGCCGCGGGGGGCATGGAGCCCGCCCAGCAGGAAGAACACGCCCATCACCATGAAGGCGATGCGCTGGAAGATGCACAAGGGGCAAGGGATCATGCCCAGCACGTGCTCGGCATACAGCGCGTAGCCCAGCAGGGCCACGCAAACGAGGAAACCGGCGAAATAGGTGGCGCGATACGACCAGCGGAATGGATTCATGGCTCGGACATGCTGCGTTGCGAAAGCGGGACATTACCCGCTCCCCCCGGGCCCTGTCAGCCCTCCAGCCCCATCATCCGCGCCCGCTGTCGGAGCGCAGCCTGTGCACGCCCCTGCCCCCAACCCTGAACACGCATGGGACAAGGCTCCACTTGCTCCATAAGCTCGAGGCCCGTTCGCTCGCGTACAGGGTGCGCTCCTGCAGCCACCCATAAAGCAAAAACCCCGGCAGGTTGCCCGGCCGAGGTTTCGCAAAACGTTTGTCGCTTACCGATTACTCGGCAGCGGCATCGCCGCGCGGGCGATCGACCAGCTCGACGTAGGCCATCGGGGCGTTGTCGCCCGGACGGAAGCCGGCCTTGAGGATGCGCAGGTAGCCGCCGGGACGCTCGCGGTAACGGGGGCCCAGCTCGATGAACAGCTTGCCCACCGCTTCCTTGTCGCGCAGGCGCGCGAAGGCGAGACGACGGTTGGCGACGCCATCGGTCTTGGCGAGCGTGATGAGCGGCTCGGCGACGCGACGGAGTTCCTTGGCCTTGGGCAG
Organism: Dyella sp. C9; assembly: GCF_003332825.1. Lineage (GTDB taxonomy): Bacteria > Pseudomonadota > Gammaproteobacteria > Xanthomonadales > Rhodanobacteraceae > Dyella. Next base: position 77,703 of record NZ_QIRF01000005.1, read on the forward strand.
GGTGGTGCGGATCAGCTCATGCTTGATCAGCGACGCCGCCATGTTCTTGAACATGGCTTCGCGATGGCTGCTCGTGCGGTTGAGCTTGCGACCGGATTTCTGGTGGCGCATGGCAATACTCTCTATGTCTGTTGTTATGAAAAGTCGGCGGTTACGTCCGACTTCCCGCGGTTACCCGCTGGTGAAGCCCTTCGTGAAACGGGCTCTTGTTGAGCAAGACGGCCAGGGTGGCCGTTTCGGGCGCCTGCAAAATCCGAGGGATGAACACTCGTCAGGCGACCAATACCAAGCGACCAAGGTAGTCGCCCGAACAGCTTGCGACCTTGGGGGTCGCTTGAGGCGACTGGCGGGGATACCGAGGCAACCCCGCCAGCAACCCTAACAGCAGGGGCGACCGCGAACGGCCGCCCCAAACCACATCAGCCCAGCTGCATGCCGTGGGACAGGCCCGGCGGCGGCCAGTTCTCGAGCTTCATGCCCAGGGCCAGACCACGACCACCCAGCACGTCCTTGATTTCGGTCAGGGACTTCTTGCCGAGGTTCGGCGTCTTGAGCAGTTCGACTTCCGTCTTCTGCACCAGGTCGCCGATGTAGTAGATGCTCTCGGCCTTCAGGCAGTTCGCCGAACGCACGGTGAGCTCCAGGTCGTCGATCGGACGGAGCAGCAGCGGGTCGAAACCGCCCTTCTCCGCCTTGTCCGTGGCGCTTTCGCGACGCGAGAAGTCACCGAACACCGACAGCTGGTCGTTGAGGATCTCGGCGGCCTTGCGAACCGCGTCTTCCGCACCGATGGTGCCGTTGGTCTCGATATCCAGCACGAGCTTGTCGAGGTTGGTGCGCTGCTCCACACGAGCAGCGTCAACTTCGTAAGCCACGCGAAGCACCGGCGCGAACGACGCGTCGAGCTGCAGGCGGCCGATCGGACGAGCTTCATCATCCGGATGCTGGCGCGCGCTCGCCGGCTGGTAGCCGACGCCACGACGCACCTTCAGGCGCATGTTGAGAGCGATGTCCTTGGTCAGATGGCAGATCACGTGCTCGGGGTTGATGATTTCCACCGAGTGGTCGACGGCGATGTCGCCGGCGGTGACCACGCCCTTGCCCTTCTTGGACAGGGTCAGGGTGACTTCGTCACCCGAATGCTGGCGAATCGCCACGTCCTTGAGGTTCAGCAGGACTTCGATCACGTCCTCCTGCAGACCCTCGAGGGTGGTGTACTCGTGCAGCACGCCATCAATTTCCACCTCGACGATGGCAGAGCCAGGGATCGAGGAAAGCAGCACGCGACGCAGCGCGTTGCCCAGGGTGTGGCCAAAGCCACGCTCGAGCGGCTCCACCACCACCTTGGCGCGGTTGGCTCCGAGCTGCTCGACGCTGAGGCCGCGAGGCCGCAGCACGCTAGTTGACGAAACTGCCATGCAGGGCTCCGGTTGATTACTTCGAATAGAGCTCGACGATCAGGCTCTCATTGATGTCGGTCGGCAGGTCGCCGCGGTCCGGCATCGCCTTGAACGTACCTTCGAACTTCTTGCTGTCGACTTCCACCCACTGCGGACGCAGGTCCATGGTGTCGAACACGGTCGCCGCTTCCTGCACGCGCAGCTGGTTGCGAGCGCGCTCGGTCAGCGCAACCGCGTCACCCGGACGAACCTGGTACGAGGGGATGTTCACCTTCTTGCCGTTGACCAGCACAGCCTTGTGGCTGACCAGCTGACGAGCCTGGGCGCGGGTTACCGCGAAGCCCATGCGGTAAACGACGTTGTCCAGACGGCTCTCGAGCAGGCGCAGCAGGTTCTCGCCGGTGTTGCCCTTGAGGGTCGACGCCTTCGAGTAGTAGTTGCTGAACTGACGCTCGAGCACACCATAGATGCGCTTGACCTTCTGCTTCTCACGCAGCTGCAGCGCGTAGTCCGACATGCGCATGCGCTTGTTGGCGCCATGCTGGCCGGGCTTGTTCTCCAGCTTGCACTTCGAATCGATAGCGCGAGCGGGGCTCTTCAGACTGAGATCTGCACCCTCGCGGCGGGCGAGCTTGCAGGTAGCTCCACGATAACGTGCCATGGGTATGCTCCTTTAGACTCGACGCTTCTTCGGGGGACGGCAGCCGTTATGCGGAATCGGCGTGACGTCAATGATGTTCAGAACCTTGTAGCCGAGGGCGTTCAGCGAACGAACCGCCGACTCGCGACCCGGGCCCGGGCCCTTGATGCGGACTTCCACGGTCTTCACGCCGTAGTCGCCAGCCGCGCGGCCGGCCTTTTCGGCGGCAACCTGGGCAGCGAACGGGGTCGACTTGCGCGAGCCGCGGAAACCCGCGCCGCCGGCAGTCGCCCACGACAGGGCATTGCCCTGGCGATCGGTGATCGTGACGATGGTGTTGTTGAAGGAGGCTTGCACGTGCGCCACGGCATCCGTGACGACGCGCTTGATCTTCTTCTTGGTCTTGACAGGCTTGGCCATGTTCGGAATCCGTTACTTCTTGATCGCGCGACGCGGACCCTTGCGGGTGCGTGCGTTCGTACGCGTGCGCTGGCCGCGCACCGGCAGACCACGGCGATGACGCAGGCCGCGGTAGCAACCCAGGTCCATCAGGCGCTTGATGGCAATACCCACCTCGCGACGCAGATCGCCTTCAACGACGTACTTACCGATTTCGTGACGAAGCTTTTCGACTTCGCCTTCACTCAGGGACTTGATTTGCGTGGTCGGAACCACGCCTGCGTCCGCGCAGACCTTCTTGGCCCGGCTGCGGCCGATCCCATAAATGCTCTGCAGGCCAACCCAGACATGCTTCTGGACCGGCAAATTGACACCCGCGATGCGCGCCATGATGTACTTTCTCCGATGCGTTTCGTGCGCGGTAAACGCGCAATTCTAACCGTAAACAACCCAACAGGAAAGCCCTGCGACACCAGGGGTGCCGCCGCCCTCCAATCCAGACCAACTTCCTACCACCCCAGCAGCCATCAGTTGCGGCGGAGGTTGGCCTTCTTGAGCAGGCTTTCGTACTGGTGACTGACCAAGTGCGCCTGCACCTGGGCAGTGAAATCCATCACCACGACCACCACGATCAGCAGAGAGGTGCCGCCGAAGTAGAAGGGGACGTGCCACGCCTTTTGCAAAAACGAGGGAACCAGACAGACCAGCACCAGGTAGAGGGCGCCGACACCGGTCAGACGGGTCATCACGTTATCGATGTAATCGGCCGTGGAACGGCCGGGGCGGATACCCGGGATCAGGGCGCCGGAGCGCTTCAGGTTGTCCGCCGTCTCCTGGGAGTTGAACACGATCGCCGTGTAGAAAAAGGCGAAGGTGATCACCAGCACCGCGAAGACGATGTCGTACAGCGGCTCACCCGGGGTCAGCGCCTGGGTCAGCTCGGTCAGCCAGCGCGACTGGTGCCCGGCACTGAACCAGGTCGCCGCGGTGGCCGGGAACATCAGCAAGCTCGACGCAAAGATCGGCGGGATCACGCCCGACATGTTGATCTTCAGCGGCAGGTGCGAGGTCTGGTTCATGTAGGCCCGCTGCCCACCCGAACGCCGCGCGTAGTTCACGGTAATACGCCGTTGGGCGCGCTCCATGAACACCACGAACGCCGTCACGCCGAGAATCACCGCCACGACCATGATCATCTTGATCACGGACAGTTCGCCGTTGCCGGCCATGGTCAGGGTGTGAGCCACCGCGCCAGGGAGACCCGCCACGATGCCGGCGAAGATCAGCAGCGAAATGCCGTTGCCGATGCCACGCTCGGTGATCTGCTCGCCCAGCCACATCAGGAACATCGTGCCGGCGGTAAGGCCGACAATCGACGCCATGACGAAGCCCATGCCCGGCGTATAGACCACCGGCGCCCCGCCCGCGGAAACCTGCTTCTGCAGGGCCACCGCGATACCGAACGCCTGGAAGGCGGCCAAGCCCACCGTGCCGAAGCGGGTGTAGGTGGTCATCTTGCGACGACCAGCCTCACCTTCCTTGCGCAGCGCCTGCAGGCTCGGGATCACCGAACCCATCATCTGCACCACAATGGAGGCAGAGATGTAGGGCACCACGCCTAGCGCGAACACCGAGAAGCGTGCCAGCGAGCCACCCGAGAACATGTTGAACATGTTCATCAGGCCGCCGCCCTGCTCGATCAGGTTCGTCATGGCCTCCGGGTTGACGCCCGGAACCGGGATGAAGGAACCAAGACGGAAGACGATCAGCGCACCAATCACGAAGAAGATGCGCTGACGCAGTTCCGTCAGCTTGCCGAGCGATCCGAGCGATGTGCCCTGGGCTGCCGCCACGTGATTACTCCACGCTGCCGCCGGCAGCTTCGATCGCCGCCTTGGCGCCGGCCGTGGCCAGCACGCCCGACAACTTCACCGCGCGGCCGATCTCGCCCTTGAGGACGACCTTGACCTTCTTGGCGCGGCTGTCGATCAGACCGGCCTGGTGCAGGACGATCGGGTCGATCACGTCGGCCTTGAGGGTGGCCAGCTGGTACAGGAACACTTCCTGGCTCTCCGCCTTCTTCAGCGAGCGGAAGCCCACCTTCGGCAGGCGGCGCTGCAGCGGCATCTGACCGCCTTCGAAACCGTACTTGTGAGTGCCGCCCGCGCGAGCGTGCTGACCCTTGTGACCGCGACCGGCGGTCTTGCCCAGGCCCGAACCGATACCGCGACCCACGCGAAGGCGGGTCTTGCGGGCACCGGCGGCCGGCTTGATGTCGTTAAGACGCATGGTGATTACTCCTCGACCCGCACCAGGTAGTAGACCGTGTTGATCAGGCCGCGTACCTGCGGGCTGTCCTTCAGTTCACGGACATCGTTGAGCTTGTTCAGGCCGAGCGCCTTGACGCTCAGGCGATGACGGCTCTGCACACCGCGTAGGCCCTTGACCAGGCGCACGCGCACGGTGGCGGCGGTTTCGTTGTTCTTAGCCATTGCCCAGCACCTCTTCCAGGGTCTTGCCACGCTTGGCAGCGATCTGCTTCGGCGAGGCAACGGCCTGCAGGCCCTTGATGGTGGCGCGCACCAGGTTGATCGGGTTGCGCGAACCGACGGCCTTGGCCAACACGTTCTTCACACCCACCACTTCCAGCACAGCGCGCATCGCGCCGCCGGCGATGACGCCGGTACCCTCGGAAGCCGGCTGCATGAAGACGCGGGCTGCACCGTGGTTGGCCTTGATGGCGTACCACAGGGTGCCGTTGTTGAGATCGATGCTCACCATGTTGCGGCGGGCGCGGTCCATGGCCTTGGAGATGGCGACGGGCACTTCACGCGCCTTGCCATAGCCGAAGCCCACGCGACCTTCGCCGTCGCCGACCACGGTCAGCGCGGTGAAGCTCATCTGGCGGCCACCCTTGACGGTCTTGGCCACGCGGTTGACGGCGATCAGCTTCTCGAGCAGGCCGTCTGAATTTTCGCGATCGGTAGAAGACATGTTCTTTTCCGTATGCCCGGCGAACCGGGACTTTTGCTTGCGGCTAAGCCGCTTGGAGTTGTAGGTACTTCTCTTGGCAGCAGGTGCCGGGCGAGCCCGACACCCGATGCCGACCGGCTTAGAACTTCAGGCCGGCTTCGCGGGCCGCGTCGGCCAGCGCCTTGATGCGACCGTGGAAGCGGAAGCCCGAGCGATCGAACGCCACGGACTCGATGCCAGCGGCCAGCGCACGCTCAGCCACAGCCTTACCGACAGCAGCGGCGGCGGTGAGGTTCTTGGTGCCCTTCAGGCCTTCGGCGACCGACTTCTGCACGGTCGAGGCGGCGGCCACCACCTTCTGGCCATCGGCGGCGAACACCTGTGCGTACAGGTGCTGACCGGTGCGATGGACCGACAGGCGTGCCACACCGAGCTTGCGGATGTGGGAGCGAGTGGCCTTGGCGCGACGCAGGCGGGATTCGTTCTTGTTCATCGTCATAATTCCTGGAAACGGATCGGCAAGTAGTTTTGGCTCTTTGTGATGAGTGCGGCCATGGATGGCCGCTTCCCCACGCAGGGACAGCGTACTTACGCCTTCTTGGCTTCCTTCAGGGTGATCTTCTCGCCGGAGTAGCGCACGCCCTTGCCCTTGTAGGGTTCCGGCGGACGGAAGCCACGGATCTTGGCGGCCACTTCACCCACGCGCTGCTTGTCCGAACCCTTGATCAGGATTTCGGTCTGCGACGGGGTTTCGATGGTGATGCCTTCCGGAGCGTCGAACACGACCGGATGCGAGAAGCCCAGGGCGATGTTCAGCGACTTGCCGGCCATCGAGGCACGGTAGCCCACGCCGACCAGCTCGAGCTTGCGCTCGTAACCGTCGGAGACGCCCTTGACCATGTTGGCCACCAGCGCACGCAGGGTGCCACCGAACTTGTCATCTGCACCTTCGGCCACGGCGATATTCGCCACGCCGTTCTCGATGGAGACGGATGCGCCCGGCAGGGCGTGGGTCGCCAGGGTGCCCTTGGGGCCCTTGACGGTGATGCCTTCGGCGTTCGAGGTGATCTCAACGCCCTTGGGCAGGGTAATCGGCTTTTTGGCAACGCGGGACATCGTCGGCTCCTTATGCGACCTGGCCGATGACTTCGCCGCCCAGACCCTTGGCACGGGCCTGCGCGTCGGTCAGCAGACCGGCGGAAGTCGAGATGATCGAGATACCCAGGCCACCCAGGACCTTCGGCAGCTCGTCCTTGCCGCGGTAGACGCGGAGGCCGGAGCGGCTGCCACGGGTGATGGACTCGATGGCCGGACGGCCTTCGAAATACTTGAGCTTGATCTCGAGCACCGGCTTGCCTTCCACGGTGGAGGCCTTGGCGTCGAGGATATAGCCCTCGTTCTTGAGAAGGTTGGCGATGGCCACCTTCAGCTTCGACGACGGCATGTTTACGGCCTGCTTGCCCGTGAGCTGGGCATTGCGGATGCGCGTAAACAGATCGGCGATGGGATCAGTCATGCTCATGAAAACATCCTTCAGAGTGCACCGATATCCGAAAAACCGGAAATCTGTTTTGAGTTGTATGCCGGCACGCAGCCAGCCTGCGGGTACGCAGACCAACGACTATAGCAGCATTTTTCCGACTTTGCGAATAACGGCGCGTAATCGCGCCAACGGCGGCAGGCCAGGGCCTGCCGCCGTATCGGAACGAGGGAGGGTTTCCACCCTACCCCGCCCAGTTTGGGGTCTTACCAGCTGGCCTTGCGCAGGCCAGGAACGTCACCACGCATGGTGGCTTCGCGCAGCTTGTTACGGCCGAGGCCGAACTTCTGGTACACGGCGCGCGGACGACCGGTCAGCGCGCAGCGGGTACGCTGGCGGGCCGGGCTGGCGTCACGCGGCTGCTTCTGCAGCTTGGCCTGGGCTTCCATCTTCTCCTCGTAGGAGGCGGTGGGGCTCAGCACAATCGCCTTCAGTTCGGCGCGCTTGGCGGCGTACTTCTTGACGAGCTTGGTCCGCTTGAGGTCGCGGTTAACCATCGAGGTCTTGGCCATGTGTCTCTCGCGACTCTCTTAGTTGCGGAACGGGAAGCTGAAGGCTTCCAGCAGCGCCTTGGCTTCTTCGTCGGTCTTGGCGGTGGTGGTGATGGAGATGTCCATACCACGCATCGCGTCGACGGCGTCGAAGTCGATTTCCGGGAAGATGATCTGTTCCTTGATGCCGAAGTTGTAGTTACCACGGCCATCGAAGGCACGACCCGACACACCACGGAAGTCGCGCGTACGCGGCAGCGAGATGTTGATCAGGCGATCGAGGAATTCCCACATCTGAGCGCGACGCAGGGTGACCTTGCAGCCGATCGGCCAGCCGTCGCGGATCTTGAACGAGGCAACCGACACGCGGGCCTTGGTCTGGATCGGCTTCTGGCCGGAGATCTTGGCCATGTCGGCCACGGCGTTCTCGAGCACCTTCTTGTTGCCCGCCGCTTCGCCCACGCCCATGTTCAGGGTGATCTTCGTGATGCGGGGAACCTGCATCACGTTCTGGTAACCAAAACGCTCGGTGAGCTTCTTGATGACCTGGTCTTTGTAAAACGTTTCGAGACGCGTCGTCATAACGTAGATTCCTTACGCGTCCACAACTTCGCCGTTGGACTTGAACACGCGCACCTTACGCCCATCGGAGAGCGTCTTGGCGCCAACGCGTTCACCCTTGCCCGTGGCGGAGTTGAACAGCTGGACGTTGGAGATGTGGATCGAAGCCTCACGCTCGACGATGCCGCCAGCCTGGTTGGCCTGCGGATTCGGCTTGGTGTGACGCTTGACCAGGTTCACGTTGGAGACGAACACGCGGTCGCCATCAACGCGCAGCACGTCGCCGCGCTGACCCTTGTTCTTGCCGGTGATCACGAGGACCTGATCACCCTTGCGGATACGGTTCATGGTCTAGTCTCCGCTCAGAGCACTTCGGGCGCGAGCGAGACGATCTTCATGAACTTCTCGCTGCGCAGCTCGCGAGTGACCGGCCCGAAGATACGGGTGCCGATCGGCTCGAGCTTGTTGTTGAGGAGGACCGCTGCGTTACCGTCGAAACGGATCAGCGAGCCATCGGGACGGCGCACACCCTTGGCGGTACGAACCACCACGGCGTTGTACACCTCGCCCTTCTTCACCTTGCCGCGCGGGATGGCATCCTTCACGGTGACCTTGATCACGTCACCGATCGCGGCGTAACGGCGCTTGGAGCCGCCGAGCACCTTGATGCACATCAGTTCGCGGGCGCCGCTATTGTCAGCCGCGGAAAGCGTGCTTTGCATCTGGATCATGTCTGCACCCTCCCTTAGACGTTAGCGCGCGTGATGATTTCGACCACGCGGTGATGCTTGGTCTTGGACAGAGGACGGCATTCCGCGATGCGGACCAGGTCGCCTTCGTTGGCACCCAGGTCGTTCTGCGCGTGCAGCTTGGTCGAACGACGGATGATCTTGCCGATCAGCGGATGCTGTTCCTGGCGTTCGATCAGGACCGTCACGGTCTTGTCCATCTTGTTGCTGATGACGCGGCCCTCGAGGGTGCGCGTCTGCTTCTGGTTGTCGCTCATATCGGCCGTCCCTTACTTCTTGCCGCCGAGCACGAACTTCGTGCGGGCGATGTCGCGCCGAACGCGGCGCAGCTGGTGCGGCTGGTTGAGCTGGCCGGTGCCCTTCTGCATGCGCAGGTTGAACTGCTCCTTGCGCAGGTCCAGCAGGTGCTTATTCAGCTCTTCGGCCGTCTTGTTGGTCAGATCTTTGATGGCCATATCACATCACCGCCCGGGTCACGAATTGGGTCTGGACCGAGAGCTTGGCCGCGGCCAGGCGGAACGCCTCGCGTGCGGTTGCCTCGTCGATACCCTCGATTTCATACAGCATGCGGCCCGGCTGGATCGGAGCGACCCAGTATTCGACGCCACCCTTACCGGCACCCATTCGGACTTCGATGGGCTTCTTGGTGATGGGCTTGTCCGGGTACACGCGGATCCACAGCTTGCCGCCGCGCTTGACGAAGCGGGTGATGCAACGACGACCGGCTTCGATCTGACGTGCAGTCAGCGCACCGTGCGTGGTCGCCTTCAGGCCGAACTCGCCAAAGCTGACGAGGTTCGAGCAGAAGGCCAGACCGTCGTTGCGGCCCTTGAACTGCTTACGGAATTTGGTTCGCTTGGGTTGCAGCATGGCAACTCTCCTTACTTCGCCGTCCGCTCGCGGCGGCCTTCACCGCCCTCGCGACGCGATTCACGACGACCCTCGCCACCTTCACGACGCGGCTGGGACTGCTCTTCCTTCGGCTCCTGGTTGATCTGGGACAGATCGAAGATCTCGCCCTTGTAGATCCACACCTTGATGCCGATGATGCCGTAGGTGGTCTTCGCCTCGGCGAAGCCGTAGTCGATGTCCGCACGCAGGGTATGCAGCGGCACGCGACCTTCACGGGCCCATTCGGAACGAGCAATCTCGGCGCCGTTCAGACGACCAGAGACATTGATCTTGATGCCCAGGGCACCCAGGCGCATCGCGTTGCCGACCGAGCGCTTCATCGCGCGGCGGAACATGATGCGACGCTCCAGCTGCTGCGCGATCGACTCGGCAACCAGCTGCGCGTCCAGCTCGGGCTTGCGCACTTCGCTGACGTTGATGTGCGCCGGAACGCCCATCATGTCGCTGACTTCCTTGCGCAGCTTCTCGATGTCCTCGCCCTTCTTGCCGATCACCACGCCCGGACGGGCGGTGTGGATCGTCACGCGCGCGGTCTTGGCCGGGCGCTCGATGAGGATCTTGGAGATGCCGGCCTGGGCCAGCTTCTTGCGCAGCATCTCGCGAACCTTCAGGTCGGCAGCGAGGTACTGGGCGTATTCGCCCTTATTGGCGTACCACTTCGAGTTCCAGTCCTTGGCAATGCCGAGGCGGATACCGGTGGGATGAACTTTATGACCCATCGTCTACGTCCTCTTAGTTACCAACGACCACAGTGATGTGGCTGGTGCGCTTCAGGATGCGGGAGCCGCGGCCCTTGGCGCGGGCGTACATGCGCTTCATCGCCGGACCTTCGTCCACGAAGATGCGCGAGACCTTCAGCTCGTCGACGTCAGCGCCGAGGTTGTTCTCGGCGTTGGCGACGGCCGACAGCAGCACCTTGCGAACAATGGCTGCGGCCTTCTTGTTAGTGAACTGGAGCACGTCGCTGGCACGGCCCACGGGCATACCGCGGACCAGGTCAGCTACCAGGCGTGCCTTCTGCGCCGAAATGCGGGCGCTGCGCAGGATCGCTTTGGCTTCAGTGCTCATCACTTGCCCTTCTTGTCGCCGCCATGGCCCTTGAAGGTACGGGTCACCGCGAACTCGCCGAGCTTGTGCCCGACCATGTTCTCGTTGACCAGCACGGGGACATGCTGACGGCCGTTGTGGATGGCGATGGTCAGGCCAACCATCTCCGGGAGGATCATCGAACGACGCGACCAGGTCTTGATCGGACGCTTGTTGTTGGCGGAAACGGCGGCTTCCACCTTCTTTACGAGGTGCAGGTCGACGAACGGACCTTTCTTTAGAGAGCGCGGCATAGTCGTTTCCTATTACTTGCGGCGACGCACGATGAACTGCTGCGTGCGCTTGTTGTTGCGGGTCTTGTAACCCTTGGTCGGCGTGCCCCACGGGCTGACCGGATGACGGCCACCGGAGGTACGGCCTTCACCACCGCCATGCGGATGGTCGACCGGGTTCATCACAACGCCGCGGACGGTCGGACGGATACCGAGCCAGCGCTTCGCGCCGGCCTTGCCGAGCTTCTTCAGGCTGTGTTCGCTGTTGCCGACTTCACCGACGGTGGCGCGGCAATCGACCGGCACGCGGCGCATTTCGCCGGAGCGAAGACGCAGCGTGGCGTAGCCGGATTCACGGGCCACCAGCTGGACCGAGGCACCGGCGGAGCGAGCGATCTGCGCGCCCTTGCCCGGCTTCATCTCGATGCAGTGGATGGTCGAACCCACCGGGATCGAACGCAGCGGCAGGCTGTTGCCAGCCTTGATCGGCGCGTCGCTGCCCGACACCAGGCGGTCGCCCACCTGCACGCCCTTGGGCGCGATGATGTAGCGGCGTTCGCCGTCGGCGTAGCACAGCAGCGCGATGTGCGCGGTGCGGTTGGGATCGTATTCAATGCGCTCGACGCGGGCGGCGATGCCTTCCTTGTCACGCTTGAAGTCGATGATGCGGTAACGCTGCTTGTGACCGCCGCCCTGGTGGCGAACGGTGATGCGACCGTAGTGGTTGCGACCGCCGTTCTTGGTCTTTGCCTCGGTCAACGCCGCGTACGGCGCGCCCTTGTGCAGACCCTCGGTGCGAACGCTGACTGCGTCGCGACGTCCGGGCGAGGTCGGCTTATGAGTGATCAGTGCCATCTCAATTCAACTCCTGGCTCAGGCCTTGGCCGACACGTCGATGGTCTGGCCATCGGCGAGGCGCACATAGGCCTTGCGCTTGCCCTGGCGGCTGCCAGCGCGGAAACGGAAGGACTTGACCTTGCCCTTGGCGTTGACGAGGTTCACCTGCTCGACCTTGACGTCGAACATCTGTTCCACCGCAGCGCGGACATCGGCCTTGGTTGCTTCGGGGGCAACCACGAAAACGTACTGGTTCTTCTCAGCCAGGCGAGCAGCCTTTTCCGAGATGTGCGGCGCGCGCAGCGTATTCAGGATGCGTTCGTTGCTCATGCCAGCCACTCCTCGATCTTCTTCACCGCATCGACCGTCATGACGATGTGGTCGGAACCGACCAGGCTGACCGGGTTCAGGGCCAGCACGTCAACGACGTGGATGTACGGGATGTTGCGCGCGGCCAGGAAGGTCGCCTCGTTGGCGTCTTCCGAAACCAGCAGCACACGGCCGGAAACCTGCAGCTCAGCCAGCTTCGCGACCATCGCCTTGGTCTTCGGGGTGTCGATGCCGAAGCTCTCGACCACCTTCAGACGGTCCTGGCGGATCAGCTCCGACAGGATCGAGCGGATCGCAACGCGGTAAGCCTTGCGGTTGACCTTCTGCTCGTAGTTGCGCGGCTTGGCCGCGAACGTGACACCACCGCCCACGAAGATCGGAGCGCGGTAGTCGCCGTGACGAGCGCCGCCGCCCTTCTGCTTCTTGAACTTCTTGGTGGTACCCGACAGCTCGCCACGCGACAGCTGGGCCTTGGTACCGGCGCGACCGCCGGCCTGGTAGGCCACAACCACCTGGTGGATCAGAGCCTGCTTGAACTCACCGCCGAACACTTCGTCCGACACGTTGAGCGGCTTGGCGCCAATGACATTCAATTCCATGGCGTCTCTCCTCAGCCCTTGGTCGTCGGACGGATGACGACGTCGCCGCCGGTAGCACCCGGCACCGCGCCCTTCACCGCGATCAGATGACGCTCGGCGTCGACCTTGACCACTTCCAGGCCCTGCTGCGTGCGGTTCACCGCACCCATGTGGCCTGCCATCTTCTTGCCCGGGAACACGCGACCCGGGGTCTGACGCTGACCGATAGAACCCGGCGCGCGATGCGACAGCGAGTTACCGTGGGTCGCGTCACCCATGGTGAAGTTGTGGCGCTTGATGGTGCCCTGGAAGCCCTTGCCCTTCGACACGCCGGCGACGTCAACAATCTGACCCACCTGGAACACGTCGTCGGCCTTGATCTCGGCGCCCACGGTGTACTTGCCGAGATCATCGGCAGACACGCGGAACTCCCACAGACCACGACCCGGCTCAACCTTCGCCTTCGCGTAGTGGCCCTTCAGCGGCTGCGTCAGCAGGCTGGCGCGCTTGACGCCCGCCGCGACCTGCACAGCGCTGTAGCCATCGTTATCTTCCGTCTTCAGCTGCGTGACGCGATTCGGGGTGGCCTCAATCAAGGTCACCGGAATCGAGCGTCCGTCTTCAGTGAAGAGTCGGCTCATGCCGCACTTGCGGCCAACCAGTCCGATACTCATCTTCGTATCCTGTCCTTCGCTCAACCAAGCTTGATCTGAACGTCCACGCCAGCGGCGAGGTCAAGCTTCATGAGCGCGTCCACGGTCTTGTCATTGGGGTCGACGATGTCCAGCACGCGCTTGTGCGTACGGGTCTCGTACTGGTCGCGGGCATCTTTGTCGACGTGCGGCGACACCAGAATGGTGTAGCGCTCGATCTTGGTCGGGAGCGGAATCGGGCCGAGGACCGTAGCGCCAGTGCGCTTGGCCGTCTCGACGATTTCGCTGGCCGAACGGTCGATCAGACGATGATCGAACGCCTTGAGCCGGATGCGAATCTTTTGGTTCGCCATAAACCGTGTCCTGTTATCGAAAGAACAAATTCTGTGAACCGGATGGGCTTCTCACCCACCCGCACAACCCATTGGTACTGCCAGTTACAACTACAGGCCGCATCGAACCGGAATCAACCCCGGCGCGAAACGACCTTAAAAGACTAGGCAGGCCCTAAATGGACCCGCCCAGACGAAAAAGTATAAAACGCGCGAAACGGCCAGGTCAACAAAGCGTCATGCCTTGTCGCCCAAGCCCTCTCTTGCGTATTGGCCATCCAGGCCAGCGAACTCGAAGTACTTCCTGTACCTCATTTCGCTGTAAGGCCACCCAGACCAAAGTCAGGCGGCAGGCAAGACCGCGACTATAACCGCAAAACCAGCCAAAGAAAAGCCCCAAACCCGCTTCCGGCTGAATCCGCGCGAAAAAAAACCGGCCCGAAGGCCGGTTCTTTTCAGTTCACCACCCGAAAGTGGCTCACCTTGTCTTACTTGATGACCTTGGCCACCACGCCGGCGCCGACGGTACGGCCGCCTTCGCGAATGGCGAAGCGCAGACCCTGGTCCATGGCGATCGGGTGGATCAGGGTGACGTTCATCTTGATGTTGTCACCCGGCATGACCATTTCCACGCCTTCCGG
>NZ_QIRF01000005.1:92157-264646 GCF_003332825.1 Dyella sp. C9
TCCATGGCGATCGGGTGGATCAGGGTGACGTTCATCTTGATGTTGTCACCCGGCATGACCATTTCCACGCCTTGCGGCAGCTCGATCGCGCCGGTCACGTCGGTCGTGCGGAAGTAGAACTGCGGGCGGTAGCCCGTGAAGAACGGGGTGTGACGACCACCTTCGTCCTTCGACAGCACGTACACTTCGGCTTCGAAGTCGGTGTGCGGGGTGATCGTGCCCGGCTTGGCCAGCACCTGGCCGCGCTCGACGTCGTCACGCTTCAGGCCGCGCAGCAGCAGACCGGCGTTGTCGCCTGCCTGGCCCTGGTCCAGCAGCTTGCGGAACATTTCCACGCCGGTCACGGGGGTCTTCTGGGGCGGACGGATGCCCACCACTTCGACTTCGTCACCGACCTTGATGATGCCGCGCTCGATACGACCGGTCACCACGGTGCCGCGGCCCGAGATCGAGAACACGTCTTCCACCGGCATCAGGAACGGCTGGTCGATCGCGCGCTGCGGCTCCGGAATGTAGGTGTCCAGTGCGTCCACCAGGGCGATGATCGCCGGCACGCCGATTTCCGACTGGTCGCCTTCCAGCGCCAGCTTGGCCGAACCCTTGATGATCGGGGTGTCGTCGCCCGGGAAGTCGTACTTCGACAGCAGCTCGCGCACTTCCATCTCCACCAGCTCGAGCAGCTCGGCGTCGTCCACCATGTCGGCCTTGTTCAGGAACACGACGATGTACGGCACGCCGACCTGGCGCGACAGCAGGATGTGTTCGCGGGTCTGCGGCATCGGGCCGTCAGCGGCCGAGCACACCAGGATCGCGCCGTCCATCTGCGCCGCACCCGTGATCATGTTCTTCACGTAGTCGGCGTGGCCCGGGCAGTCCACGTGGGCGTAGTGGCGGGTCGGCGATTCGTATTCGACGTGAGCGGTCGAGATCGTGATACCACGGGCCTTTTCTTCCGGCGCCGCGTCGATCGCGTCATACGCCTTGAATTCGCCACCGAAGCGCTCTGCACCCACCTTGGTCAGTGCGGCCGTCAGCGTCGTCTTGCCGTGGTCCACGTGACCAATCGTGCCGACGTTGACGTGCGGCTTGGTGCGTTCGAATTTACCCTTTGCCATGACTTAAACCTCTAAAAAGAACGGTATGTGGTGGAGGAAGAAGACCTTATCAGGCCTTCTTCATGACCTGCTCAGCGATGTTGTTCGGCGCTTCAGCGTAGTGGTCGAACTCCATCGTAAAGGTGGCGCGACCCTGGGTCAGCGAACGAATGGTCGTCGCGTAACCGAACATCTCGCCCAGCGGGACCATCGCGTTGATGGTCTTGCCCGACGGCGTGTCGTCCTGGCCCTGGAGCAGGCCGCGACGGCGGCTCAGGTCGCCCATGACGTCACCGACGTAGTCTTCCGGCGTCACCACCTCGACCTTCATGATGGGCTCGAGCAGCACCGGCGACGCCTTGGCGAAGCCCTGCTTGAACGCCATCGACGCGGCGAGCTTGAACGCCATTTCGGACGAGTCGACATCGTGGTACGAACCGAACACCAGCTTCACCTTGACGCCGACGACCGGGAAGCCAGCCAGCGGACCGCTGGTGATGGTTTCGCGCAGGCCCTTTTCGACGGACGGGATGAATTCCTTCGGAATCACACCGCCGGTGATGTCGTTGATGAACAGGAAATCGTCCTTGACGTCCGGACTCTTACGCTCTTCTTCGTTCATCGGCGACAGCTCGATCACGACGTGACCGTACTGACCCTTACCACCCGACTGCTTGGCGTGCTTGTAGTCCGACTTGACGTCCGACGTGCGGATCGTTTCACGGTAGGCCACCTGCGGCTTGCCGACGTTGGCTTCCACGTTGAACTCGCGCTTCATGCGGTCCACGAGGATGTCCAGGTGCAGCTCGCCCATACCCGAGATGATGGTCTGGCCGGATTCCTCGTCCGTACGAACGCGGAAGGACGGATCTTCGGCAGCCAGGCGACCCAGCGCGATACCCATCTTTTCCTGGTCGGACTTGGTCTTCGGCTCGACCGCCATCGAGATCACCGGCTCCGGGAACGTCATGCGCTCCAGGGTGATGATGTGATCCTGCGAGCACAGCGTGTCACCGGTCGTCACGTCCTTCAGGCCGACCGCAGCGGCGATGTCGCCAGCGCGGACTTCCTTGATTTCCTGACGCTCGTTGGCGTGCATCTGCAGGATACGGCCGATGCGCTCCTTCTTGGACTTGACCGGGTTGTACACCTGGTCGCCCGCGTTGAGCGTGCCCGAGTAGACGCGGAAGAACGTGAGCGAGCCGACGAACGGATCGGTCATGATCTTGAACGCCAGCGCCGAGAACGGAGCCGTGTCTTCAGCCGTACGGGTGGCTTCCTTCTCGTCGTCGTCCACGCCCTGCACGGGCGGACGATCGATCGGCGACGGCAGCAGGTTCACCACGGCGTCGAGCATGGCCTGCACGCCCTTGTTCTTGAACGCCGTGCCGCAGTAGACCGGGATGATCTCGCTGGACAGGGTGCGCGAACGCAGGCCGCCAATGATTTCCTCTTCGGAGAGCTCACCCTCTTCGAGGTACTTGTTCATCAGCTCTTCGGTTGCCTCGGCAGCCGACTCGACCATGTAGGCGCGGGCTTCGGCAGCCTTGTCCGCCAGGTTGGCCGGGATGTCGGCGTACTCGAACTTCATGCCCTGGGACTCCATGTCCCACACGATCGCCTTCATCTTGAGCAGGTCGACCACGCCCTCGAAGTTGTCTTCGGCGCCGATCGGCACCTGCATCGGGACGGGGTTTGCACCCAGACGAGCCTTCAGCTGGTCCACGACCTTGTAGAAGTTCGCGCCAGTGCGGTCCATCTTGTTGACGAACGCAAGGCGCGGCACCTTGTACTTGTTGGCCTGGCGCCAGACGGTTTCAGACTGCGGCTGCACACCACCCACGGCGCAAAGCACGAACACCGCGCCGTCAAGCACGCGCAACGAACGCTCCACCTCGATGGTGAAATCCACGTGGCCTGGGGTGTCGATGATGTTGAAGCGGTGCTCGGGCAGGGAACGATCCATGCCCTTCCAGAACGCCGTCGTTGCCGCCGACGTGATGGTGATGCCGCGCTCCTGCTCCTGCTCCATCCAGTCCATCGTCGCTGCACCGTCGTGCACCTCGCCAATCTTGTGACTGACGCCGGTGTAGAACAGGATGCGCTCCGTGGTGGTGGTCTTGCCGGCATCGATGTGGGCCATGATGCCGAAGTTGCGGTAGCGCTCGATAGGAGTGGTGCGTGCCACGGTCTTAACCTCTGAAAGTTCTAGCTGTACTGCTTACCAGCGGTAATGCGAGAAGGCCTTGTTGGCCTCTGCCATGCGATGCGTCTCTTCGCGCTTCTTGATCGCGCCACCGCGATTCTCCGAAGCCTCGAGCAGCTCGGCGGCCAGCTTGCGCGGCATCGAGGTCTCGCCACGCTTGCGGGCGGACTCGATGGCCCAACGCATGGCCAGCGCCATACGGCGACCCGGACGCACTTCGACCGGCACCTGGTAGGTGGCGCCGCCGACACGACGGGACTTCACCTCAACCGCCGGAGCGATGTTGTTCAGGGCCTTCTCGACGAGCTGAACCGGCTCGGCGTGCTTCTCGCCCAGGTGATCGAGCGCGCCGTAGACGATGCTCTCGGCGACGGACTTCTTGCCGCTCTTCATCACCATGTTGATGAAACGGGCGATCAGCTGGCTGCCATGCTTGGGGTCCGGCAGGACCAGGCGGGCGGGGTGGGAACCTTTACGCGACATAGTTATTTCCTAAAGATCAGGACTTCGGGCGCTTGGCGCCGTACTTGGAGCGCGACTGACGGCGCTTGGTGACGCCGGCGCAGTCGAGACTGCCGCGCACCGTGTGGTAACGCACACCCGGGAGATCCTTGACGCGGCCGCCACGGATCAGGACCACGGAGTGCTCCTGCAGGTTGTGACCTTCGCCACCGATGTAGCTGATCACCTCGTAGCCGTTCGTCAGGCGCACCTTGGCGACCTTACGCAGGGCCGAGTTCGGCTTCTTCGGGGTGGTGGTGTAGACGCGCGTGCACACGCCGCGACGCTGCGGGCTGTTCTGCAAAGCCGGCGAAGCACTCTTGTAGGTCTTCGGGCTGCGGGATTTGCGAACCAACTGGTTGACTGTCGTCATTGAAGCAGTTCCTGAGAAACATAAAGGCAGACCGAACCGGCTCGGTCTGCCAAGAAGCGGGAATTTAACATGGGCAGCCCGTCACAGACAAGCTAAGTCCCTGCCATCCATAGCCCGAACACGAGGCGCAGTCCTTGCGCCTCATTTCGTATGTCAGCGAGCAGAGCCCGGAAGGGGCTTACTCCACACCAATGTCGCTACCGGTGGTGGCTTCTGCAAAGGAAGCCGACGAAGCGGAACCGGAGAGGGTTTCAAGCTCCGAGGCGGTCAGACCGCCCTGGCGATGACGCGACGCGTGATACGCCAGACCCGTACCCGCCGGAATGAGACGGCCGACAATAACATTTTCCTTCAGGCCACGCAAGGTGTCGCGCGTTCCGCGGACCGCGGCTTCCGTCAGGACTCGGGTGGTTTCCTGGAAGGACGCCGCCGAGATGAAGGATTCCGTGGCCAGCGAGGCCTTGGTGATGCCCAGCAGCACCGACTGGTACTCGGCCGGACGCTCACCGCGGGTGACGGCACGCTCGTTCTCCGCGTTGATGCGGACACGCTCGACCTGCTCACCACGCAGGTAGTGGCTCTCACCCGGATCGGTGATTTCCACCTTGCGCAGCATCTGGCGAATGATCGCTTCGATGTGCTTGTCGTTGATCTTCACGCCCTGCAGTCGGTAGACGTCCTGGATTTCCTTGACCAGGTAGGCCGCCAGCGGCTCGACACCCAGCAGGCGCAGGATGTCGTGCGGGCTGGGCTCGCCGTCCACGATGGTTTCGCCCTTCTCCACGTGCTCGCCTTCGAACACGATGACCTGACGCCACTTGGGAATCAGCTCCTCGTGCTCGTTGCCGTCCACGTCCTTGATGATGAGGCGCTGCTTGCCCTTGGTGTCCTTGCCGAAGCTGACCACGCCCGAACGCTCGGCGAGGATCGCCGGCTCCTTCGGCTTGCGCGCTTCGAACAGGTCGGCCACGCGGGGCAGACCACCGGTGATGTCGCGGGTCTTGGAGGTTTCCTGCGGGATACGGGCAACCACGTCACCCACGCCCACCTGCACACCATTCTGGATCGACACGATCGCGCCGGCCGGGAGCATGTACTGCGCCGGCACGTCGGTGCCCGGCAGCTTGAGCTCGCGACCCTTGGCATCTTCCAGGCGCACGATCGGGCGCAGGTCCTTGGCGGCCGTACCGCGGCGCTTCGGATCGGTCACCACCGCCGACTCCAGGCCGGTCAGTTCGTCGGTCTGACTCTGCACGGTGACGCCATCGATGAAGTCGATGAAGCGCACGGTACCGGCCACTTCCGACACGATCGGATGGGTATGCGGATCCCAGTTGGCCACGGCCTGGCCGGCCTTGACCGAGTCACCGTCCTTGACCGCGATGGTCGCACCGTAAGGCACCTTGTAGCGCTCGCGCTCGCGGCCGTTGGCGTCGATGACGCTCACTTCGCCCGAACGCGACACGGCCACCAGGTGGCCCTGGGCGTGCTGCACGGTCTTGAGGTTGTTGAACTTCAGCGTGCCGGTGGTCTTCACCGTCACGTTGTCCACGGCAGCCGCACGGGACGCCGCACCACCGATGTGGAACGTACGCATGGTCAGCTGGGTACCCGGCTCACCGATCGACTGCGCAGCGACGACGCCGACAGCCTCACCCATGTTCACCAGGTGGCCACGGGCCAGGTCGCGGCCGTAGCACAGCGCGCAGACGCCATGGTCGGCGGCACAGGTGATGGGCGAACGCACCTTGACCGACTGCACGCCGGCCTTGTCGAGCTTCTCGACCAGGGCTTCGTCCAGCAGCGTATCGCGGGTGACGATCGGCTCGTTGTCTTCGCCCGGGCCGTAGACGTCTTCCAGCGCCACGCGGCCGAGCACGCGATCGCGCAACGGCTCGACCACGTCACCACCTTCCACGATCGGCTGCATGGTCACGCCTTCGTCCGTACCGCAGTCGGACGAGGTGATCACCACGTCCTGCGCCACGTCGACGAGACGACGGGTCAGGTAACCGGAGTTCGCGGTCTTCAGCGCCGTATCCGCCAGACCCTTACGGGCACCGTGGGTGGAGTTGAAGTACTGCAGGACGTTCAGGCCTTCGCGGAAGTTCGCCTTGATCGGCGTCTCGATGATCGAGCCGTCCGGGCGGGCCATCAGGCCACGCATACCGGCCAGCTGGCGAATCTGCGCGACCGAACCACGAGCGCCGGAGTCGGCCATGATGTACAGCGAGTTCATGGACTTCTGGTTGACCGTCTTGCCCTCGGCATCGGTGACCTTCTCGGTACCGATACCGTCGATCATCGCCTTGGCGACGAGCTCGTTGGTGCGCGACCAGATGTCGACCACCTTGTTGTAGCGCTCGCCGGCCGTGACCAGACCCGACTGGTACTGCTCCTGGATCTCGACCACTTCCTTCTCGGCCTCTTCCAGGATCGGCTTCTTCTCGGCCGGGATGATCATGTCATCGATGCCGATCGAGATGCCCGCACGGGTGGCGAAGCGGAAACCGGTGTACATCAGCTGGTCGCCGAAGATCACCGTCTCCTTCAGGCCCAGGCGACGGTAGCACTGGTTGATCAGGCGCGAGATGTTCTTCTTGGTCAGCTCGGTGTTGGCCAGCTCGAACGGCAGGCCTTCCGGCATGATTTCGAGCAGCAGCGCACGACCCACAGTGGTGTCCACCAACTGGGTCTGCTCGGTACGGTTGCCTTCCTCGTCGATGCGCACCTGGTTGATGCGCACCTTGACCTTGGCGTGCAGCTGCACGGCACGGTTGTCGTAGGCGCGACGCACTTCGCCGATACCCGAGAACACCATGCCGGCGCCCTTCGCGTTCACCAGCTCGCGGGTCATGTAGTACAGGCCCAGCACCACGTCCTGGGTCGGCACGATGATCGGCTCGCCGTTGGCGGGCGACAGGATGTTGTTGGTCGCCATCATCAGGGCGCGCGCCTCGAGCTGCGCCTCGATCGACAGCGGCACGTGCACGGCCATCTGGTCACCGTCGAAGTCCGCGTTGAACGCGGTACACACGAGCGGGTGCAGCTGGATCGCCTTGCCTTCGATCAGCTTCGGCTCGAACGCCTGGATGCCGAGACGGTGCAGCGTCGGCGCACGGTTCAGCATGACGGGATGTTCGCGGATCACCTCTTCGAGGATGTCCCACACCTGGCCTTCCTCGCGCTCGACGAGCTTCTTGGCGGCCTTGATGGTGGTAGCCTCGCCGCGAGCCTGCAGCTTGGCGAAGATGAAGGGCTTGAACAGCTCCAGCGCCATCTTCTTGGGCAGGCCGCACTGGTGCAGGCGCAGGGTCGGGCCCACCACGATCACCGAACGACCGGAGTAGTCCACGCGCTTGCCGAGCAGGTTCTGGCGGAAGCGGCCCTGCTTGCCCTTGATCATGTCGGCCAGCGACTTCAGCGCGCGCTTGTTCGTGCCGGTGATGGCACGACCACGGCGGCCGTTGTCGAGCAGCGCGTCGACCGATTCCTGCAGCATGCGCTTCTCGTTGCGCACAATGATGTCGGGCGCATTGAGTTCGAGCAGGCGACGCAGGCGGTTGTTGCGGTTGATGACGCGACGATACAGGTCATTGAGGTCGGACGTGGCGAAGCGGCCACCATCCAGCGGGACCAGCGGACGCAGGTCCGGCGGCAGCACCGGCAGCACGGTCAGCACCATCCACTCCGGACGGTTGCCCGACTCCAGGAACGCCTCGATCAGCTTCACGCGCTTGGTGAGGCGCTTGAGCTTGGTCTCGGAGTTGGTGGAGGCGATCTCTTCCTTCAGGCGCACGACTTCGCCCGGGAGGTCCAGGGACTTCAGAAGCTCATAAACAGCTTCCGCGCCCATGCGGGCGTCGAACTCGTCGCCATGTTCTTCCACGGCTTCCAGGTACTGGTCTTCACTGAGCAGCTGGCCGCGCTCGAGGGCGGTCAGACCCGGATCGATCACCACGAAGGCTTCGAAGTACAGGATGCGCTCGATGTCACGCAGCGTCATGTCCAGCATCAGGCCGATGCGCGACGGCAGCGACTTGAGGAACCAGATGTGCGCGGTCGGCGAGGCCAGCTCGATGTGGCCCATGCGCTCGCGGCGCACCTTGGCCAGCGTCACTTCCGTGCCGCACTTCTCGCACACCACGCCGCGGTGCTTCATGCGCTTGTACTTGCCGCACAGGCACTCGTAATCCTTCACCGGACCGAAGATGGCGGCGCAGAACAGGCCGTCACGCTCGGGCTTGAAGGTGCGGTAGTTGATCGTCTCCGGCTTCTTCACCTCGCCGTACGACCACGAGCGGATCAGCTCCGGCGAAGCCAGAGCGATCTTGATCGCATCGAAGTCAGGCGCGGTGCGCTGCTGGTTGAACAGATTGAGCAAGTCTTTCATGGATGTCTCCGAAGATCGGGAATAGGTAATGGAGAATCGGAAATAGGAAGAGCGGGGAATGGAGGTTCGGGATCGCTGCGGCGCTTCGTGCTTTTGCGATTCCCTATTCCCTATTCCCTACTCCCTCAGCACCAACTCACTTCACTTCTTCCAGATCAATATCGATACCGAGCGAGCGGATTTC
This sequence comes from Dyella sp. C9, assembly GCF_003332825.1. Lineage (GTDB taxonomy): Bacteria > Pseudomonadota > Gammaproteobacteria > Xanthomonadales > Rhodanobacteraceae > Dyella. The sequence goes on from NZ_QIRF01000005.1 coordinate 100,909, forward strand.
CTTCACCAACACGTTGAAGGATTCCGGCATGCCCGCCGCCATCTCGTGGTTGCCGTCGACAATGTTCTTGTACATCTGGTTACGGCCCTGCACGTCGTCGGACTTCACCGTCAGCATTTCCTGCAGGGTGTAAGCCGCGCCGTAGGCTTCCAGCGCCCAGACTTCCATTTCACCGAAGCGCTGGCCGCCGAACTGCGCCTTGCCGCCCAGCGGCTGCTGGGTGACGAGCGAGTACGGACCGGTCGAACGCGCGTGCATCTTGTCGTCGACCAGGTGGTTCAGCTTCAGGTAGTGCATGTAGCCCACGGTGACTGGGCGATCGAACGCCTCGCCGGTGCGGCCGTCGTACAGCGTGGTCTGGCCCGATTCCGGCAGATCGGCGAGCTTGAGCATCGCCTTGATCTCGGTTTCCTCGGCACCGTCGAACACCGGGGTGGCCATCGGCACGCCTTCCTGCAAGTTGTTGGCCAGGGCGAGGATTTCCTCGTCGGTCAACGACTTCAGGTCGACATGCTGCACGGCGCCGGCGACGTGGTGGTTGTACACCTGGTCGAGGAACTCGCGGATCTGCGCGACCTTGGCCTGCGCCTCGAGCATCTTCTGGATCTTCTTGCCCAGGCCCTTCGCGGCCCAGCCGAGGTGAACTTCCAGAATCTGGCCGATGTTCATACGCGACGGCACGCCCAGCGGGTTCAGCACGATGTCGACCGAGGTACCGTCCTCGGAGAACGGCATGTCCTCCACCGGCACCACGTTGGACACCACACCCTTGTTGCCGTGGCGGCCTGCCATCTTGTCGCCCGGCTGGATGCGGCGCTTCACGGCCAGGAACACCTTGACCATCTTGAGCACGCCCGGCGCGAGGTCGTCGCCCTGGGTGATCTTGCCCTGCTTCTCCTTGAAGCGCTTGTCGAACTCTTCCTTGTGGCGCTTGATCTGGTCGGCGGCGCGCTCGAGGAACTCGGTGACGTCCTCTTCCTTGACGTTGATCTTGAACCAGTCGTCCTTCTTCAGGCCGTCCAGGTAGGCGTCGGTGATCTCGGCGCCGCGCTTCAGGCCACCGGGGCCACTCATCGCGGTCTTGCCGACCAGCTGGGTGCGCATGCGGTTGTAGATCGCGCCTTCCAGGATGCGGAACTGGTCATCAAGGTCCTTGCGGATACGCTTGATTTCCATCTCCTCGATCTGACGGGCGCGCTTGTCCTTCTCGATGCCGTCGCGTGTGAAGACCTGCACGTCGATGACGGTGCCGTCCATGCCCGGCGGCACGCGCAGCGAGCTGTCCTTCACGTCCGAGGCCTTCTCGCCGAAGATCGCGCGCAGCAGCTTCTCTTCCGGGGTCAGCTGGCTCTCGCCCTTGGGCGTGACCTTGCCGACCATGATGTCGCCGGCCTTCACTTCCGCACCGATGTACACGATGCCGGACTCGTCGAGGCGGGCCAGCGCCTGCTCACCCACGTTCGGGATGTCGGCGGTGATTTCCTCGGCGCCCAGCTTGGTGTCACGCGCGATGCACGACAGCTCCTCGATGTGGATCGAGGTGTAGCGGTCTTCCTGCACGACGCGCTCGGAGAGCAGGATCGAGTCTTCGAAGTTGTAGCCGTTCCACGGCATGAAGGCGATCAGCATGTTCTGGCCGAGCGCGAGCTCGCCCAGGTCGGTCGACGAACCGTCGGCCAGCGTGTCGCCCTTGGCCACCACGTCACCCACGTTCACCAGCGGGCGCTGGTTGAGGTTGGTGTTCTGGTTGGAGCGGGTGTACTTGGTCAGTGTGTAGATATCGACGCCGGCGTCGTTGTCGCCGACCTCGACCTCGTTCACGCGCACCACGATGCGGCCGGCGTCGACCTGGTCGATCACGCCGCCGCGCTTGGCGGTGACGATGACGCCCGAGTCACGCGCCACGGCGCGCTCGATGCCGGTACCCACCAGCGGGGTCTGCGAACGCAGGGTCGGCACGGCCTGGCGCTGCATGTTCGCGCCCATCAGTGCGCGGTTCGCGTCATCGTGCTCCAGGAACGGCACGAGTGCGGCAGCGACCGACACCGTCTGCATGGGCGAGACGTCCATGTAGTCGACTTCAGCGGCCGGACGCAGCTCGGACTCGCCGCGGAAACGGCAGGACACGAAGTCTTCGACGAAGGCGCCGTCCTTGAGCGGCGAGTTCGCCTGTGCAATGACGTGATCGCCTTCTTCGATGGCCGACAGGTAATCCACCTGGTCGGTGACCTTGCCGCCCACGACCTTGCGGTACGGCGTCTCGAGGAAGCCATACGTATTGGTGCGGGCGTACACGGCCAGCGAGTTGATCAGGCCGATGTTCGGGCCTTCCGGCGTTTCGATGGTGCAGACGCGGCCGTAATGGGTCGGATGCACGTCGCGCACTTCGAAGCCGGCGCGCTCGCGGGTCAGGCCGCCTGGGCCCAGGGCCGAGACGCGGCGCTTGTGCGTCACTTCCGACAGCGGGTTGTTCTGGTCCATGAACTGCGAGAGCTGCGACGAACCAAAGAACTCCTTCACCGCCGCCGCCACCGGCTTGGCGTTGATCAGTTCCTGCGGGGTCAGGCCCTCGGACTCGGCCAGCGACAGGCGCTCGCGCACGGCGCGCTCGACGCGCACCAGGCCGATGCGGAAGGTGTTCTCCGCCATTTCACCGACCGAACGCACGCGACGGTTGCCCAGGTGGTCGATATCGTCGACGGTGCCATGACCGTTCTTGATGTCGATGAGCACCTTGAGCACGTCGAGGATGTCGGACTGGTCGCCCTGCGAGGCGACCAGCGCCTGGGCTTCCTCTTCCTTGCGGTCGGCGAAGTACTTCTTGTCGTACAGCACGCCCGGACCGACGATTTCCTGGCGGCCCACGCGACGGTTGAACTTCATGCGACCCACGGCCGACAGGTCGTAGCGGTCGAAGGTGAAGAACAGGTTGTAGAACAGGTTCTGCGCAGCGTCCTTGGTCGGCGGCTCGCCCGGGCGCATCATGCGGTAGATTTCCACCAGCGCTTCGAGCTGCGTCTTGGTGTTGTCGATACGCAGGGTGTGCGAGATGTACGCGCCGCGATCCAGGTCGTTCACGTACAGGGTCGGGACGACCTCGATGCCGGCCTTGCGGAAGTTCTCCAGCTGCTCGGCCGAGATCTCGTCGTTGGCCTGGGCCAGCAGTTCGCCCGTCTTCGGGTCGACCACGTCGATGGCCAGGATGCGGCCGATCGGGTAGTCATCCGGCACTTCCAGCGCGGTGATGTTCTCGGCGGCGAGCTGGCGCACGTGGCGCGCGGTGATGCGCTTGCCGGCTTCCACCAGCACCTTGTCACCGATGGTCAGGTCGAAGGTCAGCGTTTCGCCGCGCAGTCGCTCGGCGACCAGCTCCAGCGTGGTGCCACCCTTCTTGCCCAGGTGGAACACGTTGTGCTCGAAGAACGTATCGAGCATCTCGACGTTGTTGTAGCCGAGCGCACGCAGCAGCACGGTCACCGGCAGCTTGCGGCGACGGTCGATACGGGTGAACAGCGCATCCTTCGGGTCGAACTCGAAGTCGAGCCACGAACCACGGTAAGGAATGACGCGGGCGGAGAACAGCAGCTTGCCCGAGCTGTGCGTCTTGCCGCGGTCGTGGTCGAAGAACACGCCCGGCGAACGATGCAGCTGCGAGACGATGACGCGCTCGGTGCCGTTGATGATGAAAGTGCCGGTCTCGGTCATGAGCGGGATCTCGCCCATGTAGACCTCCTGCTCCTTCACGTACTTCACGGCCTTCTTCGTCGCCGGGCTGTCCTTGTCGTAGATGACCAGGCGCACGGTCACGCGCAGCGGCGCGCCGAAGGTCATGCCGCGGTTGCGGCACTCCCGCTCGTCGAACGGCGGCTCGCCCAGGCGATAGTCGACGTACTCAAGCGCGGCATTGCCCGAATAGCTGACGATCGGGAACACCGACTTCAGCGCAGCGTGGAGACCCTTGTCGTCGCGCGCCTTGGGAGCGACATGCTCCTGCAGGAACTCGCGATAGGAATCGGTCTGGATGGTCAGCAGGTTCGGCACGCCCAATACAGGGGGACGCTTGCCGAAATCCTTGCGGATGCGCTTCTTCTCGGTAAACGAGTAGGTCATGGTGGGTACCGCCTCGGTTCGCAGTGACGCCGGTGGTGCACACACCGGCTGAATTGTGAAAGCTGTGTCTGCCATCGACGGACAAGATGTGCTGCCCTGCCCGTCGCTGATCAAAAAGGCATGAATCAAAGGTCGGCGATGGACTGCGGGCCTTTCAGTGCTGTCTTCCCGACGCGTGAAACACAAAACTCAACGATGAAACCCGGTCGTTACAGAACGCATCGCGGGGGGCGACCTTCTGCAACAGGCAAAGCCCGGGGGCTTACGCCCCCAGGCTTGCTTGACGCTAGATCAAACTGACGGCGCGCAAGGGCGCCAATTACTTCAGTTCGACCGTGGCGCCGGCAGCTTCGAGGTCCTTCTTGAACTTCGCAGCGTCTTCCTTCGAAGCGGCTTCCTTCACGACGCCACCGGCCTCGGTCAGGTCCTTGGCTTCCTTCAGGCCCAGGCCGGTGATGGCGCGGACGGCCTTGATCACGTCGACCTTCTTGTCGCCGGCGCTCTTCAGGATGACGTCGAACTCGGTCTGCTCTTCAGCAGCCGGGCCGGCGGCAGCCGGGCCAGCAGCCATCATGACCGGGGCAGCGGCGGACACGCCAAACTTCTCTTCGATGGCCTTCACCAGCTCCATCACTTCCATCAGCGACTTGGCGGCAACGGCTTCAACGATCTGTTCGTTGGTCAGGGACATTTTGTATTACCTCTGGAAATTGATTCGATTTAGATAAGCGTCGAACTTAGGCTTCAGCCGTGGCTTCCGCGGCGACTTCGCCACCGCCCTGCTTGTCGGCCACGGCCTTGACGGCGCGGGCGAACATCGCAGCGGGCTCGGCGAGCACGCGGGCCAGCATGGCCAGCGCTTCTTCGCGGGTCGGCAGCGAGGCCAGCACGTCCACATGGGCAGCCGGCAGCAGCTTGCCTTCCACGGAGACGACTCGGGCCTTCAGCTTGTCATTGGTCTTCGCGAATTCCTTGATCAGGCGACCGGCAGCACCGGGCTCCTCCATCGAGAACGCGTACAGCAGCGGACCGGTCAGGGCGTCCTTGACGACCTCGAACTCGGTACCACCGACGGCGCGCGAAGCGAGCGTGTTCTTGGCAACCTTCAGGAACACACCGCTTTCACGGGCCTTCTTGCGCATCGCGGTCATCTGTTCGACCGTGGTGCCCGCGTACTCGACAGCGACCAAGGAGTGAGCCTTCGCGGCAACTTCTGCCAGTTCGGCGACTACTTCTTGCTTCTGAGAGAGATTCAGAGCCATATCACTCCTCCACTTTGAAATCCGCTTGCGACTCCTGCCGCTTGCGGTCCTGAGCGACGCCATCCGTGACGTCGGGGATCGTAGTGATCCCGGGTGGTGGCCTTTCCAGAACAACGATTCCAGAAGGGGCAGCACCATCTGCGCAGGCCAGGCTCGCGAAGAACCCGATTAAGCGAACCCGCTAGCCACGACGGCGTTTCCTTGCCAACACGAGCTCCCTGCTCGTCGTCGTGGCGCGCTGATCGCGCCTGCGGTCTTTGACGGCGGCGTCGGCTTCGAAGCCTCGGCTGCCCTCAAAAACGTGCCTGCACCGGCAGTACCGGTGCAGGACTTGAACACTTACTTGGTCGACACCGTCAGGGTCGACGCGTCGACCGGCACGCCCACGCCCATGGTGGACGACAGGGCGATCTTCTGCAGGTACTGACCCTTGGCGGTGGCCGGCTTGGCCTTCAGCAGGTCGTTGACCAGCGCGTTGAGGTTGTCCGCGAGCTGGGCAGCGTCGAAGCTGGCCTTGCCGATGGTGGCGTGGATGATGCCCGCCTTGTCGTTGCGGAACTTCACCTGGCCGGCCTTGGCGTTCTTGACGGCCGTGGCGACGTCGGCGGTGACCGAGCCGTCCTTCGGGTTCGGCATCAGGCCACGGGGGCCGAGCAGCTGGCCGAGCTTACCGACCACGCGCATCGCGTCCGGCGTGGCGATCACGCGACCGAAGTCGAGATCACCCGCCTGCATGCGCTCGGCCAGGTCGTCCATGCCGACGGCGTCGGCACCGGCGGCCTTGGCAGCCTCGGCCTTTTCACCGGCCGGCACGAACACGGCGACCTTGACGGTCTTGCCGGTGCCGTGCGGCAGCAGCGAGGAGCCGCGCACGCCCTGGTCGGACTTCTTGGCGTCGATGCCGAGGCGGACGGCAACGTCCACCGACTCGGCGAACTTGGCCTTGGCGTTGTTCTTGACGATGTTCAGGGCTTCTTCCAGGCCATAGAGCTTGCCCGGCTGCACTGCGGCCTGGGCCGCCTTCATACGCTTCGTGATCTTTGCCATGTCTTAGCCCTCCACCACCAAGCCCATGCTGCGCGCGCTACCGGCAATGGTGCGCACCGCGGCATCCAGATCAGCAGCCGTGAGATCCGGCTCCTTCTGCTTCGCAACGTCTTCCAGCTGCTTGCGGGTGATCTTGCCCACCTTGTCGGTGTTCGGCTTGGACGAACCCTTGGCAACACCCGTGACCTTCTTGATCAGGATCGAAGCCGGCGGGGTCTTGGTGATAAAGGTGAAGCTACGGTCGGAGTAGGCCGTGATGATCACGGGGATCGGCAGACCCGGCTCCATCTTCTGCGTGGCGGCATTGAACGCCTTGCAGAATTCCATGATGTTCAGGCCGCGCTGGCCGAGGGCGGGACCCACCGGCGGCGACGGGTTGGCCTGGCCGGCCTTGACCTGCAGCTTGATATAGCCAGTAACTTTCTTTGCCATTGGAATTTCCTCGCGAGTATTAGCGCCTTGCGGCTCCTCGCAGTGTTGTCGTCCTTGAGAGAGGAAGGCCCGCCATCCCGCGAACCCCAGAAACACGGACACGCCGGGCTAAAAGACCCCAGCGTGAACCGCGTAGTTTAGAGACTGATCAAGTTTTAAGCAAGCCCCATGCCGGGGCCGTCGATCAGGCCTTCTCGACCTGGCCGAATTCCAGCTCGACCGGGGTCGAACGGCCGAAAATGAGCACCGCAACGCGCAGGCGGCTCTTTTCGTAGTTGACTTCCTCGACCACGCCGTTGAAATCGTTGAACGGACCGTCGATGACGCGGACCATCTCGCCCGGCTCGAACAGCACCTTCGGCTTGGGCTTTTCCACGCCCTCGCGGACGCGGCTGAGAATGGCGTCGGCCTCGGAGTCGCGGATCGGCAGGGGGCGATCGGCGGTGCCGCCGATGAAACCCATGACCTTCGGGGTCTCCTTGACCAGATGCCAGCATTCGTCGTCGATGCGCGGCGCCTTGCCCTCGGTGTCCGTCTCGATCTGCACGAGAACGTAACCCGGGAAGAACTTGCGCTCGCTGCGGCGCTTCTGGCCGCTACGCATCTCGATGACCTCTTCGGTCGGCACCAGCACTTCGCCGAACTTCTCTTCCATGCCGGCGCGGCGAATCCGCTCGTCCAGCGAGCGCTTCACCTGGTTCTCGAAGCCCGAATAGGCGTGCACCACATACCAACGCTTGCTCATGCCATCACCTCACGTACCGAGCTTGAGCAGCCAGTCGAGCACGACCGACTTCAGGATCAAATCGATCAGGCCCAGCAGCAGCGAAAGGACGATGACCACGACAATGATGATGCCGGTCGTCTTGAGCGTCTCGTCGCGGGTGGGCCAGACCACCTTGCGCAGTTCGAACTGCGATTCACCGAGGAACGCGCGCACGCGACGACCCGGCGCCGTGAAGGCCGAAATGGCCAGCGAAGCGACCAACGCCACCAGCACTCCCAGGAGGAGCACCGACTGCGGGATCGCGCCGTCACTGCCGAACCACGAATACGCAAAAATGCCGGCAGCCAGCACCAGCACGGCCAGCACCAGCTTGGCGATATCGGCGCCATTGGCGCCCTTGGTCGGTTCTGCCTTCGTATTCATGCGACGTGATCGGATGAGAGAGGCATCGACCGGGCTACGGCCTGTATGCCATCCACCATCCGTCGTGGATCCTCGGGAAGATGGCACGCCAGGAGGGACTCGAACCCCCAACCTGCGGTTTTGGAGACCGCTGCTCTGCCAATTGAGCTACTGGCGTATGAAATGGGTGAAGTCGCTCGCCTTGCTGCCGCAAGGTGGGATCTTTTGACCCCGGCCCTGGGTGGGGCAGCCTCGGCCACCCTCCCCGGTTCCTTGCAGCCCGCAGAGCGGGCGACTTCCCAGTCTACAGCTTACTTGATGACCTTGGCCACCACGCCGGCGCCGACGGTACGGCCGCCTTCGCGAATGGCGAAGCGCAGACCCTGATCCATGGCGATCGGGTGGATCAGGGTGACGTTCATCTTGATGTTGTCACCCGGCATGACCATTTCCACGCCTTCCGGCAGCTCGATCGCGCCGGTCACGTCGGTCGTGCGGAAGTAGAACTGCGGGCGGTAGCCCTTGAAGAACGGGGTGTGACGACCACCTTCGTCCTTCGACAGCACGTACACTTCGGCTTCGAAGTCGGTGTGCGGGGTGATCGTGCCCGGCTTGGCCAGCACCTGGCCACGCTCGACGTCGTCACGCTTCAGGCCGCGCAGCAGCAGACCGGCGTTGTCGCCTGCCTGGCCCTGGTCCAGCAGCTTGCGGAACATTTCCACGCCGGTCACGGTGGTCTTCTGGGTCGGACGGATGCCCACCACTTCGACTTCGTCACCGACCTTAATGATGCCGCGCTCGATACGACCGGTCACCACGGTGCCGCGGCCCGAGATCGAGAACACGTCTTCCACCGGCATCAGGAACGGCTGGTCGATCGCGCGCTGCGGCTCCGGAATGTAGGTGTCCAGTGCGTCCACCAGGGCGATGATCGCCGGCACGCCGATTTCCGACTGGTCGCCTTCCAGCGCCAGCTTGGCCGAACCCTTGATGATCGGGGTGTCGTCGCCCGGGAAGTCGTACTTCGACAGCAGCTCGCGCACTTGCATCTCACCCAGATCTAGCAGCTCGGCGTCGTCAACCATGTCGGCCTTGTTCAGGAACACGACGATGTACGGCACGCCGACCTGGCGCGACAGCAGGATGTGTTCGCGGGTCTGCGGCATCGGGCCATCAGCGGCCGCGCACACCAGGATCGCGCCGTCCATCTGCGCCGCACCCGTGATCATGTTCTTCACGTAGTCGGCGTGGCCCGGGCAGTCCACGTGGGCGTAGTGGCGGGTCGGCGATTCGTATTCGACGTGCGCGGTCGAGATCGTGATACCACGGGCCTTTTCTTCCGGCGCCGCGTCGATCGCGTCATACGCCTTGAATTCGCCACCGAAGCGCTCTGCACCCACCTTGGTCAGTGCAGCCGTCAGCGTCGTCTTGCCGTGGTCCACGTGACCAATCGTGCCGACGTTGACGTGCGGCTTGGTGCGTTCGAATTTACCCTTTGCCATACGTCTAAAACCCCGATGGAGTCGAATGATGAAAAGTGGAATGGTACCGCGGGCCGCGGTGAGATGGTGCTCATGACTGGAATCGAACCAGCGACCTCTTCCTTACCAAGGAAGTGCTCTACCGACTGAGCTACATGAGCACAAAAAACACCTTAAGACGACTTCAATGGAGCGGGAGACGGGAATCGAACCCGCACCATCAGCTTGGAAGGCTGAGGTTCTACCATTGAACTACTCCCGCCTGGTTGAATCAGCCTTTGCGGAAATCGTCTGGTGGAGGGAGGTGGATTCGAACCACCGAAGGCGTAAGCCAGCAGATTTACAGTCTGCCCCCGTTGGCCGCTTGGGTATCCCTCCAACAAAGAACGGCTATTGTGTGGATCAGCCCGGTGGCTGTCAACACCTGTCGCAGAAAAAATGACGTTTTCCTGCGTTTTTTTTTCACTGCGCCGCCGGGACGGCTCAGGCGTTCTCCGCCACGTGCGCGTCGACCAGCTGCTCCATCTCCTTGGACAGGTCCATCAGCTTCATCGCCTGCTCCTGCAACTGGCGCTCGCGATCATCGCGTGGCTGCCATGCAGGCACGGAGGTGGGCTTGCCGTCGGGCGCGTCCAGCGCCACGAAGACCATCACGCAACTGGTCGCCAGGTGGTGCTCGTCCTTCTTCAGGTCGCGCGCCAGCACATCCACCGCCATGTGCATGCTGGAACGGCCGGTGTGGATCAGCCGCGCGCGCACCGTCACCAGGTCGCCAATGAGGATCGGCGCCACGAACTGGATGCCACTGACCGCCGCGGTCACGCAGTACGCCCCGCTCCACGCCACGGCGCAGGCATAGCCGGCCTGGTCGATCCACTTCATCACCATGCCGCCGTGCACCTTGCCGCCGAAGTTGACGTCGGTCGGCTGGGCCAGGAAACGGAAGTTCACTTCGTGCTGCTTGCCGGGCATGGATCAGGGACTCCGGAATTCGGGAAGAACGCCATTATGCGCCGCGACCGATGGTCGCATACAGCCGACCAAGGTCAGGAGCGCTCCACCACCCGGTAAAGCATGGGCATGCTGACCACCGGGCCGGCCCGTCGGCGTGGCCGCGGATCGCGCACGAAGCCCAGCCGCAGGTAGACCGGCACCGCGCCCAGCGCCGCGTTGAGGGTGAATACGCGGGTGCCGGCGCGACGCACGCAGTCGCGCCTCAGGCGCGCCCACAGCCTCCTGCCGATGCCCTGCCCCTGGTAACGGGTGCCGACGAACAGCTGGAAGACGTGGCAATCGTCACGGACGGCGGCCACCCCGGCCAGCACGCCATCCACATAGGCCAAGTGGAAGCGCTGGCCGGCCAGAAGGCGGGCGCGAATGACGGGGACGGAGAACGCCTCCTCCAGCGCCAGCACACCGGCACGCGGCTGGTGCGGCATGATCCAGCGGCGCACCACGCGCCGGGCCAGCACGGTAATGGCCGCCGCGTCCTCGACGCGTGCCAGCCGCATGCGCAATTCGCTCATGCGGCCATCACAGCATGGCACCTGGGCGCCAGCAAGCCGCGCCCGTCGACTCAGTGTGCACCTGCCCCGGCGTCGGATGACTTGGCTGCGAACGGCGGCCTGGTCAGCCATACGAACACGATCAGGCCGAGGAAAATCCAGCCCAGCGCGTGAAACAGTTCGTCGAAGGCGACCTGGTAACCCTGGTTGGTGATGAGGTTGTTGACCACGCCGATACCCAGTTGGGTGTTGCCGCCGCCGTACTGGTTCACCGTCGCCATCGCATCCTGGTTATAGAGGGTGACGTGTTCGGCCAGCCGGGCGTGATGCAGCACCGCGCGACGATCCCACAGGAAGGTGGTCAACGAGGCGGAGAAACTGCCACCCAGCGTGCGCAGGAAGGTCGCCAGGCCCGAGCCCGAGGCGATCTCGTGGCGATCGAGGTCCGACAGCAGCACCACCGTCACCGGCATGAAGAACAGCGCCACGCCCAGGCCCATCAGCGCCTGCATCGACGCGACATGGGCGAAGTCGATGTCGAGGTAGAAGTTCGAGCGCAGGAAGCAGGTGGTGCCCATCACCACAAAGGCGAACGAGGCCAGCAGGCGCAGGTCGAAACGCATCGCGTAGCGGCCGACCACGAAGCTCAGGAGCACGGGGAAGATGCCGATCGGCGCGGCCGCGAAACCGGCCCAGGTGGCGGTATAGCCGAGGTTGCGCTGCAACCACTGCGGCAACAGCAGGTTGATGGCGAAATACGCCGAATACGACAACACCAGCGCCAGCGTGCCGAATTTGAAGTTGCGATGGCGCAGCAGCCGCAGGTCCACGATGGGCTGCTCGTCGGTGAGCTCCCAGATCAGGAACACCACCAGGCTGATCGCCGAGATGATGGTGGTGACGATGATGAAGTTGGAATGGAACCAGTCTTCGTCATTGCCCTTGTCGAGCATGATCTGCAGCGCGCCCACGCCAATGACCAGGGTGATCAGGCCCACGTAATCGAAGCGCGGTCGCGACGTAGTCTCCACCTTGCCGCGCATCTGGTTGGCCACCACCATGCTGGCGAAGATGCCCACCGGCACGTTGATGAAGAAGATCCACGGCCACGAGTAGTTGTCGGTGATCCAGCCGCCCAGGATCGGGCCGGTGATCGGCGCCACCACCGCCACCATCGACAGCAGCGACAGCGCCATGCCGCGCTTGTTCGCCGGATAGATGCCGATCATCAGGCTTTGCGTGATCGGATACATCGGACCGGCCACCGCACCCTGCAGCGCGCGAAAGCCGATCAGCATGGCCATGCTCTGCGAGATGCCGCACAGGAACGAGGCCAGCACGAACAACAGCGTGCACCAGACAAACAGCCTCACCTCGCCGAAGCGCTTGCTGAGGAAGCCGGTCAACGGCAGCGAAATGGCCTGGCTCACCGCGAACGAAGTGATCACCCAGGTGCTCTGGTCACTGCTGACGCCAAGGTTGCCGGCAATGGTGGGCAGGGAGACGTTGGCGATCGTCGTGTCCAGCACCTGCATGAAGGTGGCCAACGACAGGCCGATGGTCGCGAGGACCATATTCGGTGGGCGAAACGGGGTGGTCATGAACGCGCGATGCCGACAGGCCCGCCGCGGGGCCCGAATGGTCGCGAATTATTGATGTCATGTTTATTATTGTCAAATAGACTATATGCTTTTAAACGATTAACCAGCCAGCGCGTGGCCTGCCACGCCCGGAGCACCCCTCGCATGCCCCAGGACCTTTATTACGCCCTGACCGTGGCCCTGCAGCCGACCCGCCAGGCCTGGCACCAGGCCGCCAGCACCGTACTGGGCGACAGCGGCCTGTCGGTGACCGTGGCGACCCCGGTGTTGCTGCTTTCGCGCCTGGGCGACGGCGTCAGTCAGCAGGTGCTCGCAGAGCGCGTCGGCGTCCACCCCGCCGCCCTGGTCCGCACGCTGGACCAAGCCGAGCAGGCACAACTGCTGGAGCGGCGCCTGGTGCCCGCCAACCGGCGCCAACGGGCGATCTATCTGCTGCCCGAGGGCGTGCGGGTAGCCGCCGAGTTGGAGACAGCCCTGAGGGAGCTTCGCTCGGCGCTGCTGGCCGACCTGCCGCCGGAGGACGTGGCCACCGCCGTGAGGGTCTTGAAGACGCTGGAAGAGCGCGCCCGGCGCCATGCCGGCGGCGAGCGACAACCCCTGCAGGAGCGCACCCTGTGCGCGAAAAACCCATGAAGCGAACCGCCGAGGGGCGAGCGACGCGTAGCGAGGGCCCAAGCCCCAGCGCCGTTGCAGCCTGCATCCCCGCTCCGATCCGGTCGCGCACAGGGTGCGCTCCTGCAAGAGAGGCAACAAAAAAGCCGCGCAATGCGCGGCTTTTTTGCGGACGTCCGAATGGATCAGACGTTGAACAGGAAGTGCAGCACGTCGCCGTCCTTCACCACGTAGTCCTTGCCTTCCTTGCGCAGGCGACCGGCGGCAGCAGCACCGGCCTCGCCCTTGTACTGGATGAAATCGTCGTAGCTCACCGTCTCGGCACGGATGAAGCCGCGCTCGAAGTCGGTATGGATCACGCCGGCGGCCTGCGGCGCGGTGAAGCCGCGCTTGATGGTCCAGGCGCGTACTTCCTTCACGCCCGCGGTGAAGTAGGTCTGCAGGTTGAGCAGCTTGTAGCCAGCACGGATCACGCGGTTCAGGCCCGGCTCGTCCAGGCCCAGGTCCTTGAGGAACTCGTCGCGGTCGGCGTCATCCAGCTGCGAGAGCTCTTCCTCGATGGCGGCGCACACCGGTACCACCTCGGCGCCCTCGGCGGCGGCGCGGGCGCGCACGGCGTCCAGGTGCGGGTTGTTCTCGAAGCCGTCCTCGCGCACGTTGGCGATGTACATCAGCGGCTTGAGCGTGAGCAGGAACAGGTCGCGCACCAGCGCCTTCTCCTCCTCGTCCAGGCCCAGGCTGCGCGCGGTCTTGCCTTCGTTGAGGCCCGCGGCCAGCTTCTGCAGCACCGGCTTCTTGGCGATGGCGTCCTTGTCGTTGGCCTTGGCCGAACGCTCGGCGCGATTCAGCGCCTTCTCGACGGAATCGAGGTCAGCCAGCGCCAGCTCGGTGTCGATGGTTTCGATGTCGGCGATCGGGTCGACCTTGCCGGCCACATGGATGATGTCCGTGTGCTCGAAGCAGCGCACCACATGGGCGATCGCATCCACTTCGCGGATGTGCGCCAGGAACTTGTTGCCCAGGCCCTCGCCCTTCGACGCACCGGCCACCAGGCCGGCGATGTCGACGAACTCGACGGCGGTCGGGATCACCTTCTGCGGATTGACGATGTCCGACAGCGCCTGCAGGCGCGGATCGGGCACCGGCACCACACCCACGTTCGGCTCGATGGTGCAGAACGGGAAATTGGCCGCGGCGATGCCCGCCTTGGTCAGCGCGTTGAACAGGGTGGACTTGCCGACGTTAGGCAGGCCGACGATGCCGCATTTGATGCCCATGGGGTAGATCCGGGAATGGGGAATAGAGAATGGGGAATAGTAAGACCAGGGACGGGATCGCCTTAACGATTCCCTATGCCCAATTCTCTATTTCCCTGCTGTATGTAGTTGTTGCATGGCCTTGTCGAACTGGCCATCGACCGCCAGCGGCAGCACGTCCAGCGCGCGCGCGATGCCGTCGACGATGGCGTCCTCGTCCTTGGCCGAGGGGCGACCGAGCACCCACGGCGTGACCTTGTCCTTGTGGCCGGGATGGCCAATGCCGATGCGCATGCGATGGAACTTGGCGTGGCCCAGATGCGCAATGATGTCGCGCAAGCCATTCTGGCCGCCGTGGCCACCGTCGAACTTCATCCGCACGGTGCCGGCATCGAGATCGAGCTCGTCGTGCGCCACCAGGCACTCGTCCGGCTCGATCTTGTAGTAGCGCAGCGCCGAAGCCACGGCGATGCCGCTCTTGTTCATGAAGGTGGAAGGCTTGAGCAGCCACACCGACTGGCCAGCGATGCGGACCTTGCAGGTCTCGCCATGCAGCTTGCCATCGAAACCGAAGCGCTCGCCCTGCCCTGACGCCAGGGCATCAACAAACCAGAACCCGGCGTTGTGCCGGGTTCGGAGATATTCGGCACCGGGATTGCCCAGTCCGACGATGAGTCGAAGACCCGCCATAAGATCGTGACGGCCCGCGCTCCGGAGAGCGCGGGCCGCAGCGACTTACTTCTTGGGAGCTTCGGCGGCCGGAGCGGCTTCGCCTTCGGCAGCCGGGGCTTCCTCGGCCTCTTCCTTCACCGTGTTGGCGGTGACGACGGCGATGTCGTGGTCCGCACCCAGGTGCAGCGCGACGATTTCCACGCCCTTCGGCAGCTTGAGCTGCGACAGGTGGACGATGTCGCCCGGCTTCAGGTCGGCCAGGTCGAGTTCGATGAACTCCGGCAGATCCTTCGGCAGGCAGGACACTTCCACTTCGGTCAGGTTGTGCGAGATCACCACGCCCGAGGTCTTGGCAGCGGCCGACTTTTCCTGGTTCAGGAAGTGCACCGGCACATTGACGTGGATCGCCTTGTTCTCGTCCACGCGCTGGAAGTCCATGTGCAGCATCTGCAGCTTGTACGGGTGCTTCTGCCAGTCACGCACCAGCACCTTCTGCACCTTGCCGTCGACGTTCAGGTCGAGCACCGAGGAGAAGAACCACTCGTGCTTGGCGGAGAGAAGGATGGTGTTGTGCTCGATCTGGATGCTCTGCGGGGCCTGGCCGGCGCCGTAGACAACAGCAGGCACGAAGCCGGCATGACGCAGGCGGCGGCTCGCACCTTTCCCCTCGTCATTACGGGCCGTAGCCTTGATTTCGTGAGTCGTAGCCATGTTGGTATTGCCTATCAGTAGTGAGCTGCCTCGCGGCAGTCTGGCGACTCCCCCGCGACCAGGGGAGCCGTGTTACGGAGGGAATAGGGAGTCGGGAATAGGGAATCGGAAGAGCCACTGCGCGACGCCTTGCCTTTTCCTGTTCTCTATTCCCGATTCCCCATTCCCTCCAAAAATCAGTCGATGTACAACGAGCTCACCGACTCGCCAAAGGCGATGCGGCGGATCGTTTCGGCCAGCAACTCGGCGACCGAGAGCTGGCGGATCTTGCTGCACGCGGCGATGTCGGGCCGCAGCGGCAAGGTGTTGGTCACCACCAGCTGGTCGAGCTGGGAGTTCTCGATGTTCTTCAGCGCCGCGCCCGACAGCACCGGGTGCACGCAGTACGCCACCACCTTGCGGGCGCCGCGCTCCTTGAGCGCCGCGGCGGCCGCGCACAGGGTGCCGGCGGTGTCGACGATGTCGTCAACCAGCACGCAGGTCTTGCCGTCGACTTCACCGATGATGTTCATCACGGTGGCGACGTTCGCCTTCGGGCGACGCTTGTCGATGATCGCCAGGTCGGCGTCGTCGAGGCGCTTGGCCATCGCACGGGCGCGTACCACGCCACCGACGTCCGGACTGACCACGATCAGGTCGTCCATGCTGTAGTTGCGCCAGATGTCCGCCAGCAGCACCGGCGAGGCATAGACGTTGTCCACAGGGATGTCGAAGAAGCCCTGGATCTGGTCCGCATGCAGGTCCACAGTGAGCACGCGATCCACACCTGCGGTGCCGATCATCTTGGCCACCATCTTCGCCGTGATCGGCACGCGCGCCGAGCGCGGGCGACGATCCTGGCGGGCGTAGCCGAAGTACGGGATCACCGCGGTAACGCTGGCCGCCGAGGCACGCTTGAGCGCATCCACCAGCGTCAGCAGTTCGAACAGGTTCTCCGCGCTCGGCGCACCGGTCGGCTGCAGCACGAACACTTCCTGGCGACGGACGTTTTCCTCGATCTCCACCTGGGTCTCGCCGTCGCTGAAGCGGCTGACGAGTGCCTTGCCCAGGGGAACGCCAAGACGCTGGGCGACATCCTCGGCAAGCGCGCGGTGCGCATTACCGGTGAAGAGCATCGGACCGGACGTGTCGACAGTCATTTTCTTTGGACCTGATGAGCCATGTGTGAAATGGCTGGGGCGGAAGGATTCGAACCTTCGCATGCAGGAATCAAAATCCTGTGCCTTAACCAGCTTGGCGACGCCCCAGTAGAAACTGGATTTTCCTACTTGCCCGCCCCGTCGGCACCACGATGGCGCGCCAGGGCGACAAGCAACGGAGAGACATCCTCGCCCCTGGCCACATGGGCCGTGAACCGGGCGGGACAGCGCTCCGCGATGGCCTCGGCGCGTTCCGGGGAATCCGTCTCCAGGAACACACACGCACCGCTGCCGGAAAGCCTTGCCCGGCCGAAGCCGTCGAGCCAGTCCAGCGCCGCAGCCACGCGCGGATGTCGCGCGCGGACCACGGGCGCGAACGCGTTCTCGACCGTTTCGCCCGAAGCAAAGGATGAAATTGTGGCGGGCGGGGCATTTCGTGTCAATTCAGTCGCTTGAAAAAGCGCTGCGGTAGGCACGTGTTCATGGGGGTCCAGCACCACGTACCAGCGCCGTGGCAGCGCCAACGGACGCAGTTTCTCGCCGATCCCCTCGGCCCAGGCTGAACGGCCACGAACGAACACCGGCACGTCGGCGCCCAGCTGCCGACCCAGCTCGGCCAGGGCGTCCTCGTCCAGGCCGGCGCCCCACAGGCGGTTGAGTGCCACCAGCACGGTGGCGGCGTCCGAACTGCCACCGCCCAGCCCGCCGCCCATCGGGATGCGCTTGTCCACCTCGATATCCACGCCCGAGCCGGCCGGAGCATGCGGCCGCAGCAGGCGCGCGGCGCGCACCACCAGATCGCTCTCGGCAGGCACCCCGGGCACGTCGTTGAAACGGTGGATCTCGCCATCGCGGCGCGGCCGCAGGCGGATCTCGTCACCCCAGTCGAGCAGGCGGAACACGGTCTGCAGCTCGTGGTAGCCATCGGCGCGCCGGCCGGTGATACGCAGGAACAGGTTGAGCTTGGCCGGCGCCGGCCAGGCGGTCCAGTCGGCCGGGTCCGGCGGCGGCAAGGGCCGGCTCATGAATACCCGCAGGTCGTCAGGGAAGCCGTTTTCGCGATCCCGCTCGCGGTAGAAGGCGAACTCGGGACGATCCTTGTCCAGCACCACGAAGCCGTGCTTGGCGTAGAACGGGGCGTTCCACGGCACATCGGCTAGGGTGCCCAGGTCCACCCGGTGGTAGCCGGCCATGCGGGCCCAGCCGCAGGCATGCTCCAGCAGGGCCGCGCCGATGCCACGCTGGCCGTGCGAGGGCAGTACGTCCATCTCGGCGACGCCGATGGCCTCGCCGCCCTCCTCCGCATCCAGCCAGACGAAACCGACCGGTTCACCGGAGCCGATCAGCGCCACCCACACCAGTCCACGCGCGATCGCCTCGCGCAGCACCTCGGGCGGCACCGACACTTGCCGGTACGACGCCCAGGCGCGGTGGCCACGAAACAACTCGACGGCCGCCCGCTCGATGGCGCAAAGGGCATCGACCTGGTCGGGGCGGGCGCGTTCGATGTGAAAGCTCATCGGTCGTCCTTGGACGGCAATCGGCGGCGCCAGTACGACGCACGCCTTTTTGTAGGAGCGCAGCCTGTGCGCGAATCAAGGGTCAACATCCATTTCCTGGCCACGGCAGGACCAGGCCCGATGCCCTGCCGGGGTCGCGCACGGAGTGCACTCCTACAGTTCAGCCAGAAGGCTGCCCCGGTTTACTGGAAGGTCCAGGAATCGACCGACAGGCGCACCTTGTACGGCGGATTCTCGGCGAACACCTTGCTCGGCACGGGCGGCTGGTGGGCGGTATCCCAGGCCGGATAGGCCACGGTCCAGCCGTCCTGGACCAGCTGGGTCGGCAGGCCGTTGTCACCGAAGGTCAACTCGCCCGGGCCACTCTCGGCGCGCAGGCCCAGCACCCAGGCACGCAGGTCGGTGAGCGGCATGTGCCAGCCCAGGGCGTTTTCCACCAGCGACTGGGGATCGGGGCTGCGCTGAGGGCCGCCGTCGAGCCCTTCCAGCGTGGCGCCTTCCGGAGTCACCGTGAGCTTGAAGCTCTTGCTGCCCACCGGGCCGCGCACCACGAATTCGTAGTTCGCGCCGTTCTGGGTCCAGGTGAGGCTGCCGCTGCCGCCCTCGTTCTTGCCGTTGACCGGGCCGGACACGCCGATCTTGCCCTGCAGCACCCAATGATCGGTCTTGGCCATCAGGTGCTCACGGGCGCGCTGCTGGTCGAGCAAGGCGGCGAAATCCGCCTTCGGCGGCGGGGGTTTGACTGCTTCCTTGTGGACGCAGGCGGCTAGCAGCAGCGGCAGGGCTGCCGCAAATACGCGAATGGGAAGCTTCATGGATTGAGGCGCTTGAGAGTGTTGTGGAGGCTGGTGCTCTGCGGGTCGATCTTACGCACTTCGTCGAAAACGCGCCGTGCATCCTCTTGCCGGCCCTGCTTCCACAGCACCTCGCCCAGATGCACGCCGACGTCGGCGTCCTTGTGCGCCATCCAGGCGCCGCGCAGGGTCTTCTCGGCCTGGTCGAGGTGGCCCAGCCGGTATTGCAGCCAGCCCCAGGAGTCCTGGATCGCCGGATCGTCCGGACGTGCCGCGCGGGCCGCCTGGATGAGCCGCTCGGCCTCGGGCAGGTCCCGGTTGGCATCGGCCAGGGTGTAGCCCAGGGCGTTGCTGGCGTCGGTATCGTCCGGCTTGAGTTGCAGCAGGCGGCGGAAGTCGGTGACGGCCTGGTCGATGTCACCCGATTCGGCGTAGGCCAGCCCACGTCCGTAAAGCAGTGCGGGGTCGTCCGGGGTCACCTGCAGGGCGCGGGTGAAGGCGCGCTCGGCCTGCCCGTACTGCTGCTCGTTCATGTACAGCTCGGCATCGACCTCGTACGCGCGCCGCAGCTGCGCGGGCTGGTCGAGATAATCGGTCTGCATCTGCGCGAGCTGCTCGTGGGCATCGGCGCTGCGCCCCAGATCCTGCATCAGCACGGCACTGCGCAGGTCGGCATCGAAGGCGTGATCGTCGTCATCGGGCACCTGGTCGTACCACTTCAGCGCCTCTTCCTTCTTGTCCAGCATTTCGGCCAGCTGGCCCAGCAGGTAGGCACTGTTCTGGCGGACGTCGTCCGGCGCGCGCTGCAGCTGGGTGTACAGGCGATTGATGGTCTTGGTGTCGTTGGCGCGCGCGGCGAGCGCGGCGCGCATCGCATACGTGTCGGCGTCCTGCGGACCGTTGTCCAGCAGCCGGGCGGCGTCGCTGTAGTCGCCGCTTTGCCCCAGCAGGGTGGCATAGGCCAGGCGCAGGTGGGTGTCCTTGGGGTCCTTGGCCAAAGCCTTGTCGAACAATGCCTTGGCCCCCGCCTTGTCGCCGTCGTGGTAGCGCATCTGGCCCAGCCACGCATACGTCTCGGCAGTACCGAAGCGCTTCACTGCCGCCTCGGCAATCTGCATGGCATAGGCGTGACGACCCAGCTTGTCGCCCAGTTCGCTCATCGCCAGCCACGCCTGCGGATCGCTGGGCAGTCGTTGCGGAGTGGCGACCGCTTCCAGCAACTGGGCCGCCTGGGCCGTGTCCCGACTGCCCACCAGCACGCGGCCGAACTGCCGCCAGGCATCCGGATCGCCGGTGTTGACCAGGATCTCCAGCTGGCGGCGCGCTTCGTCGGTGTTGCCCTGGCTCAGCGCCAGCTCGGCGCGGGCCTGCGCCAGCGGCGCCGGCTTGCCCCCGAGTGCCTGCCAGCGCGCGATGGCCGCCTCGGCGCCGTCCGTGTCGTGGATGGCGATGGCCATGGCGGCGGCTTGCTCGGCGACCCGCGGGTCGCTGGAAAGCATCATCGCCCGGCTGTAGGACGCCGATGCTGCCTTGATATCGGTGCGGGTGAGCGCCATCTCGCCAGCCATGAGCTGCGCCAACAGGTCATGGTCTTGGTCCGACGTCGCCACCACCAACCGGCCGAGGGGCTGGCTCGACGCGGAACCCTGGCTGGTTGAGCGCCCCGGAGCGGTGGCACACCCGGCCAGCAGAAGCACCACCATGCCGCCAGCCGCAAAATGCCGCAGTTGCTTGAACTTGAACCACCTGCTCAGCACACTATTCTCCGCTCATCCGTCTGTGTTGGCCGCAGCCCTTGTAAAACGGCCGGTGCCAAAGCCTAGTTTACGCCGCCGGTTGCTTTCCGCCTCGAATCGCCCCACACCATGACGCTGATCGCCCTAGGGCTCAACCACCTCACCGCGCCGGTCAACCTGCGCGAACAGGTTGCGTTCGACGCGGATTCCGCCAGCCAGGCCCTGCTTGCGCTAGGCCGTGAACCCGGCGTGGAAGAGGCCATGATCCTGTCCACCTGCAACCGTACCGAACTCTACGTGAGTGTCTCGGCAGGGGCAGAGGGCGTACCCCAGGCATGGCTCAGCCGGCACCACCAACTGACTGCCGGCAAGCTGGACGAGTTCCTGTATCGGCACGATGAAGACGCCGCCGTGCGTCACATGTTCCGCGTCGCCACCGGGCTGGACTCCATGGTGCTGGGCGAGCCGCAGATCCTTGGCCAGGTGAAGGATGCCTACCAGCAGGCACGCGACGCGCAGATGCTGCGCGCGCCGATGGAGCGCCTGCTGCAGCATACGTTCGCGGTGGCCAAGCGCGTGCGCACCGATACCCGCATCGGCGCCCACACGGTGTCGGTGGCGTTTACCGCGGTGCGCCTCGCCGAGCAGGTCTTCGCCGACCTGCGCCAGGCCTGCGTGCTGCTGATCGGCGCCGGCGACACCATCGAGCTGGCCGCGCGCCACCTGGTCGACAAGCAGGTGCGCCGGCTGATCGTGGCCAACCGCACGCTGGAGAACGCGCAGGAACTGGCCAGCCGGCACGGCGGCTACGCCATCGCCCTGCAGGACCTGCCCCAGCATCTGGCCGATGCCGACATCGTGATCAGCTCCACGGCGGCCCGCCAGCCCATCGTCACCCACGGCATGGTCGAGAAGGCCATCGTGGCGCGGCGGCGCAAGCCGATGTTCATGGTCGACATCGCGGTGCCGCGCGACATCGATGCCTCGGTAGGCGACCTCGACGACGTGTTCCTCTACGGCATCGACGACCTGCGCCAGGTGATCGACGACAACCGCCGTTCCCGCGAGGCCGCCGCGCGCGAAGCGGACGCCATCATCGACCTGCAGGTCGAGCGTTACATGGCCTGGCGTCGCGCCCTCGGTTTGCGCAACCCGGCGGTGGACCTGCGCCAGCATGCCGAGCTGTACCGCGACGAGGTGCTGGAAAAGGCCCGCGCGATGATCGCCCGCGGCAAGTCGCCGGACGAGGCGCTGGCCTTCCTGGCCAACACGCTGACCAACAAGCTGCTGCACCATCCCAGCGCACGGCTGCGCGAGGCGGCGCTCAGCGGTGACATGGACCTGCTGCATGCCGCCGGACGACTCTACGGCATCGACGAGAAGCGCGAAGTGGGCGAAGAGTAGCGGGCCGGGCGACAATGCCTGCGCGGAGCCTCCGGCTCTATCCCCTCCCCTCGCCCACCCGCCTTCTCCATGACCCCATCGATCCGCCGCAAGCTCGAATCCCTCGCCGAACGCCACGAGGAGATCGGGCTGCTGCTAGGCCAACCCGACGTACTTGCCGACAACACGCGATTCCGCGACCTGTCGCGCGAGTACGCGCAGCTTGAGCCCGTGGTGGGCGCGCTGCGCGAGCATGACCAGGCCGAGCAGGAGCTGGGCGAAACGCGCGCCATGCTGGACGACCCCGAACTGCGCGACATGGCGCAGGACGACATCGGCCGGCTGGAACGCCGGCTGGTGGAACTGGACGACGAACTGCAGATCCTGCTGCTGCCCAAGGACCCGCGCGACGAGGCCAACCTGTTCCTGGAAGTGCGTGCAGGCACCGGCGGCGACGAGGCGGCCATCTTTGCCGGCGACCTGTTCCGCATGTACACGCGCTACGCCGAACGGCGGCGCTGGCATGTCGAGGTGCTCAGCGAGAACGCGGGCGAGCACGGCGGCTACAAGGAGATCGTGGCGCGCATCGAGGGCAAGGGTGCCTACTCGCGGCTGAAGTTCGAATCGGGCACGCATCGCGTGCAGCGCGTGCCGGAAACCGAATCGCAGGGGCGCATCCATACCTCGGCCGCCACGGTGGCGATCCTGCCCGAGATGGACGAGATCGACGACATCGAGATCAACCCGGCCGATCTCAAGACCGACACCTTCCGCGCCTCCGGTGCGGGCGGCCAGCACGTCAACAAGACCGACTCGGCCATCCGCATCACCCACCTGCCTACCGGCATCGTGGTCGAGTGCCAGGACGAGCGCAGCCAGCACAAGAACCGCGCCCGTGCGCTCAGCCTGCTCAAGGCGCGCCTGCTCGACGACGAACGCAGCAAGCAGGCCGCGGCGCAGGCCGAATCGCGGCGCCTGCAGGTGGGCTCCGGCGACCGCAGCCAGCGCATCCGCACGGACAACTTCCCGCAAGGCCGCATCACCGACCACCGCGTCAATCTCACCCTGTACCGGCTGCCCGAGGTATTGCAGGGCGACCTGGACGAACTGGTCGACACCCTGACCCGCGAAAACCAGGCCGACGAACTGAAGGCGCTCACCGCCGGCTGAGCGTCGCGCGCAAGTTCCTGCCTGCCGCCGATGGATTGGCAGGCAGGGCGCCCTGAGCTAGTTTGGGCGAATGACTGACCTTTTTACCCCCTCTTCACAGATCCTCGCCCAGCAGGTGATCGAGAGTCTGGAGCGCGGCGCCTATGCCGACGCCGAGCCGATGGCCGCTCACGCCCGGACGCAGCACCCCGAAGACGCCGAACTGGCGCGCCTGCACGGCATCTGCCTGATGCAGCTGCAACGCCTGGACCAGGCCCTGGTCGCCATGCACGAGGCCGCGCGCCTGGCCCCGCACAGCATCGAGGTGCAGTGCAATCTGGGCAGCCTGCTGGTGAGCCTAGGCCAGGCCGACGAGGCCATCGAGCTGCTGCGCGCCGCGCTGCGCAAGGCACCGGGACACCCGGCGATCCTGCTGGCGCTGGGCAACGCGTTGATGGCGGCGGCGCGCTACCAGCACGCCCGCGAGTCGTATGCCATGGCCACGCATGGCGCGCCCGAGCACGCCGGCCTGCGCCTGAACCTCGCCGCGGCCGAGCTGGAACTGGGCCATCTGCCGCAGGCCAACCTGCACACCGACGAGGCACTGGCACTGCACGCACGCCTGGACGGCGCCTACGCCCTGCGCGGACGCATCCGCGTCGCCGAGGGGCGCCATACCGAGGCCGCCGAGGCCTGGCTGACGGCCGAGCGGCTCGCCCCCGGCCATGCCTCCCATCCGTTTTCCGCGGGCCAGGCGCTGGAGGATGCGGGCAAGCTCGCCGCCGCCGCCGACGCCTACGCACGTGCGCTGGCGCTGGCCCCCCATGACGGCCCGAGCCTGGCCCAGCTGCTGTTCGTGCGGCGCAAGCTGTGCGACTGGCGTGGCATCGATGAGTTGAGCGAACGCGTGCAACAGGCCGCGGTCGATGGCCACACCGCGGTCAGCCCCTTCGTGATGCTCGCCGAGGATGTCGACGCGGCGCTGCAGCTGCGCTGTGCCACCACCTATGCACAGACCATCGAGCGGCAGGCAGCCCCGCTGCGCAAGCAACTGAACCTTGAGCACGCCAAGCCGGCCCCGGATGCGCCGATCCGGGTAGGCCTGGTCGCCGACGGATTCAACGAGCACGCCACCGGCCTGCTGGTGGTGGCCATGCTCGAGGCGCTGGCCGGCCAGGGCCTGGAACTGCACCTGTTCGCCACCACGCCCGACGATGGCGGCCCGATTCGCCGTCGTCTTGCCGCCACCGGCACGCTGCACGATGCCGCCAGCTTGAACCAAGCCCAGCTCGCGCAGCTGATTCACGGCAAGGGCATCGAAATCCTGTTCGACCTCAATGGCTATTCCGGCCGCGACAACGGCGAACTGTTCGCGCTGCGCCCCGCCCCGGTGCAGGTGAACTGGCTGGCCTATCCCGGCTCCAGCGGCGCCCCGTGGATGGACTATCTGCTGGCCGACGCCGCTGTGCTGCCCGACGGCCTGCGCGCGCAGGTCAGTGAAAAGCTGATTCGCCTGCCCCGCTGCTACCAGCCCAACGACAACACCCGCGTGGTGCCCCCGGCGCCCTCGCGCGCCGAGTGTGGCCTGCCCAGCCAGGGCACGGTGTTCGCCTGCTTCAACAACAGCTACAAGCTCAATCCGGCCGCGTTCGCGCGCTTCATGCTGATCCTGCAGCAGGTGCCCGAGAGCGTGCTGTGGCTGCTGAGCGGCCCCGATGGCGCCGACCAGCGCCTGCAGGCCGCCGCCAGTGCCGCTGGCGTCGATCCGCAACGACTGGTGTTCATGCCGCGCCTGCCGCATGCCGAATACCTGGGGCGCTACGCACACGCCGACCTGTTCCTGGACACGCTGCCGTACAACGCCCACACCACGGCCTCGGATGCGCTGTGGGCCGGCTGTCCGGTGCTGACCTGCACCGGCCGCACCTTCGCCGGCCGCGTGGCCACCAGCCTGGTGCAGCAGCTCGGTTTGCCGGAGCTGGCCTGCGAGGACGAGGAAACCTTCATCGCCATGGCCACCCAGCTCGGCAACGATCGCGACGCATTGCTCACCCTGCGCCACCACCTGGCGCAACAGCGCACGCAGAGCCCGTTGTTCGACATGCGCGGTTATGCCGGCGACTTCCGCCGTGCGGTGCAGGCGATGAGCGTGCGCTACCGGATAGGACGCAAGCCGGTGGACCTGGACCTGTAAGGTTCCGCGGCCGCCCCGGCAAGGGCGGCTGCAGCGAGGTGCCCAGGCCGCGTGCCGTGGGCTTTCCTTCACCCGCTCCTCTCATCGGCCACGCACAATGTTCCGGCGGCAGCATCAAGGAGGCTCTCCCGATGGCGAAGAAGAAGGCCAAGACCTACCGGCGCGCGATGGCCGAACTGCAACTGGAGCTGGCCGGCCTGCATCGCTGGCTCCGACGCAGCGGGCAACGGCTGGTGGTGGTGTTCGAGGGGCGTGACGCCGCCGGCAAGGGCGGCACCATCAAGGCCATCACCGAGTCGATGGACACGCGAGGATTCCGCATCGCCTCGCTGCCCAAGCCGGACGAAACCGAATCCACCCAGTGGTACTTCCAGCGCTACGTGCAGCACCTGCCGAGCGCGGGCGAGATCGTGCTGTTCGACCGCAGCTGGTACAACCGCGCGGTGGTCGAGCCGGCCATGGGCTTCTGCACCAAGGCACAGTACAAGGCCTTCATGGCCGCCGTGCCGGCGTTCGAGAAGCTGCTCACCGACGACGGGATCATCCTCATCAAGTACTGGCTGGCGGTGGACCAGGAGGAGCAGGAGGAGCGGTTCTCCGACCGGGCCCAGGACCCGCTCAAGCGCTGGAAGCTGTCGCCCAACGACCTTGCCTCGCGCGAAAAGTACGCGGAAATCGGCCATCTGCGCGACCTCATGATCGATCGCACGCACCGGCCCCATGCGCCCTGGTTCGTGGTCGACTTCAACAACCAGAAGCGCGGCCGGGTCAACCTGATCCGCCACCTGCTCGAACAGGTGCCGCGGCACGATGAGACGATCCCCGAGGTGAAGCTGCCCAAGCTCAAGGGCAAGCCCAGGACCGAACACGTCACCAGCAAGGCGCTGTGGGTGCCCGACACCTGCGACGACCAGGAGGACTGATCAGGCGGCGGCCTGGCGCAATACCGCCAGGTCGATCTTCTTCATCCGCATCAGCGCCGCCGTGACGCGCGCCACCTTGGCCGGGTCCGCGGCGCCGAGCATCCGGATCATCTCGTCCGGCACCACCTGCCAGGACACGCCATAGCGGTCCTTGAGCCAGCCGCACTGTTGGGACTGGGGATCGCCGCCGGCGGACAGCCGGCTCCAGTAGTGGTCCACTTCATCCTGCGAATGGCAATGCACCACCAGCGAAAGTGCCTCGTTGAAGCGGAACAGCGGCCCGCCATTGAGCGCCGTGAAGAGCTGGCCGTCCAGCTCAAACGCCACCGTCATCACCGAACCCACCGCGCGGCCCGAGGCCGCCGCGCTGTCGGCGGTATGGCGGGTGGTGTCGCCGATGCATGAGTGGGGAAAGACCTGCACGTAGAACGCCGCCGCCTGCTCGGCCTGGTGCTCGAACCACAGGAACGGGGTGATGCGCTGGAAACGGCTGGACATGGGACCCTCCTGGCTGTGCGTCGGGGCTCGCCGGCACGCGCGGCCTCTTACATCCGACGACGCAGCCCCCGCCGGATCGACATCGCGAGGCCTCGCACGGCCTTCAAGCCACGCCTGCCCCGGCCGATAAACCTCAGGCCTGATCGTCAGGCCACACCGGAGGGGGCTATGCGAGGTCGCGGCCGGGGGATTGCACCGGACCAGAGGGAGCGTGCGACGGAGATCGTCGTGCCCTTCGTGCTGGTCGTCGCGGTGACCATTGGCCTGTGCGTCGCCAGCCTGGACATCCTCTCGGCCGCCCGTGCCTTCGTGGGAGGCGAAAGCCGCTGGTCGAAGAACCAGAAGATCGCGGTGTCCTACCTGCAGCACTACCTCTCGACGTTTTCCGAGCTGGACTACCGCGGCTTCGAGCAGATGATGGAGGTGCCGCTGGGCGATCGCGCCGCGCGCCTGGAACTGGACCGCGCCGAACCCGACATGGCGCTGGTCACCAAGCAGTTCGCTCGCGGTGGCATCGATCGCACCGACGTGCCGGGCATGGCACGCCTGTATCGCTATTTCCGCGATGTCGGCGACGTGCGCCGCGCGGTCGCCTACTGGACGGCTGCCGATGATCGCATCGACGAACTCATCACGCTCGCGCGCGACGCCCGCCGCCGCGTGCTCCTGCGCGAGGACGACGGTGCCTGGATCGAAGCCTACCGGCGCCGCGTGCGTGACGTGGACGCGGAGCTCACCCCGCTCGAGTACGGCTTCTCCGATGCGCTGGCTCAGGCCTCGCGTGAAACGGTGAACCTGCTGCGCACGACCTTGTGCCTGGCCGGCTGCCTGCTTGCGCTCGGCGCCACCTGGCGCGCGCGCCGCTTGCTCGACGACCGCGCGCGGGTGGCGCATGCGCTGCGTGCCAGCGAAGACCGCTACCAACTGGCGGTGGCGGGCAGCAACGATGGCCTGTGGGACTGGGATCGCCGCAGCGGGCGGGTCTACCTCTCGCCGCAGCTGCGCGGCATGCTCGGCGCGAACGGGAGCGCCGGCAACGACGAGCCTTCCGTGTTCCACCACCTGCATCCGCGCGACCGGCGTGCGGTCATGCGCGCCGTGGTGGCCCACGTGCGACGCAGCCATGCGCTGGACGTGGAGTTCCGGGTGCCGCAACCGGCAGGTGGCGTGCGCTGGTTCCATGCCCGTGGCGCATCCACGCGCGACGCACGGGGCATCGCCTTGCGCACGGCCGGCTCGGTCACCGAAATCACCGAACGGCGCACCGCCGACGCCCTGCTTTATGCAGCGAAGGAACGCGCCGAGGTCACCCTGCAGTCCATCGGCGATGCGGTGATCACCACCGACGCCCAAGGCCGCATCGAGTACCTCAACCCCAGCGCCGAGCGCCTGACGCGCTGGCATATGGAGCTGGCGCGTGGCCTGCCCGTCTCGGCGATCTGCCGGTTCGTCACCGAATCGACCGGCGAACCAGCCCCTGACCCGATCCCGCAAGTGCTGCGCGAACAATCGGCCTGGAGCTTCGGCGACAAGCTGGTGCTGGCGCATTCGGATGGCTGGTCGGTCGCGGTGGATCTCACCGCGACGCCGATCCGGGGCCGTACCGGCAGCATCGACGGCGTGGTGCTGGTGATGCGTGACGTCAGCCGCGATCGGGAGCATGCGGCCCAGCTCGCCTATCAGGCCAGCCACGACGGCCTCACCGGCCTGATCAACCGCCGCGAGTTCGAACGCCGCCTCGCACGCGCGTCACGCGCCACCCATGCCGGTGGCCCGCCGTTCACCGTGCTGTACCTGGACCTTGACCAGTTCAAGGTGGTCAACGACACCTGCAGCCACGCTGCCGGCGATGAGCTGTTGCGCCAGGTCGCCGCGCTGTTCGCGCGCCACGTGCGCGGCTTCGACGCCGTGGCGCGGCTCGGCGGTGACGAGTTCGTCGTGCTGCTGGAGGACTGCGACGCCGGGGCGGCACTCACCATCGCAGAGAACCTGCGCGCCGCGATCAACGACGAGCCCTTTGTGTTCGGCGAACGCAGCTTCGCCATCACCGCCAGCATCGGACTGGTGAGCCTCGATGGCGAGCAGCTGGCACGCGAGGACATCCTCGGCGCGGCCGACGCCGCCTGCCACCTGGCCAAGGAAAAAGGCCGCAATCGCGTGCAGACCTACCACCTGGACAATGACGAGGTGGCGGTGCGGCAGTCGGAGATGAGCTGGGTCAGCCGCATCCAGGCGGCGCTCGCCGAGGGGCGCTTCTGCCTGTTCGCGCAGGACATCGCGGACCTTCGCGAGCCCGGCGGACCACGCCATGTCGAGCTGCTGTTGCGCATGGTGAGCGAGGATGGCCTGCTGATACCACCTCGCGCGTTCATCCCTGCAGCCGAGCGCTACGGCCTGATGCCCTCGATCGACCGCTGGGTGGTGCAGTCGGCGTTTGCCACGCTGCGCCAGCGCCTGGATCGCGATCCCGCCCGCGCGCCACGGCTATGCGCGATCAACCTGTCGGGCAACTCGCTGTGCGAGGAAGGCTTCGCGGGCTTCCTGCGCCAGCAGTTCAACCAGTTCAGCATCGCGCCGTCGATGATCTGCTTCGAGATCACCGAAACCGCCGCCATATCCAGCCTGTCGCGCGCCACCACCTTCATCCATGAGATGCGCAGGCTCGGCTGCCGCTTCTCGCTGGACGATTTCGGCGCGGGCATGTCCTCGTTCACCTACCTCAAGCATCTGCCGGTGGACTTCGTGAAGATCGAGGGCAGCTTCGTCAAGGACATGATCGAGGATCCGATCGACTTCGCCATGGTCGAGGCGATCAACAACATCGGCCACGTCACCGGCAAGCTGACCATCGCCGAATGCGTGGGTTCGGAGGCCCTGCTGCAGCAGGTACGCAAGCTGGGCATCGATTTCGCTCAGGGCTTCGCCTTGTCCCTGCCCCGCCCCTTCGCGATGTCCCCGCCGTGGGAAAGCAATGCGGAACTGGAATTGGCGCAGGCCGACTGAGCAAGGCTCAAGCGGTGCGAAAGCCCTCTATGTCGGGAACGGCACAGGTTTCGCGGATCACCACTTCGCCCCGGGCCAGGGCGGGCCCCTGCCACAGCCATCGTTCCAGCGCGTCGAGCGCCTCGTCCGGGCCCACCGCCACCACTTCGACCCGGCCATCGGGCAGGTTCAGCGCATGGCCGCTCAAGCCCAGCGCCAGCGCCTGCTCGCGCGTACTGGCTCGATAGAACACGCCCTGCACGCGCCCGCTGACCAGGAAGCGCGCGGCGGCCACGGTCATTTCCCCAGGCCGATCGCCTCGCTGAGCGAGGCATCGTTCACCGTGCCCACGAAACGCTTGGCGACCTTGCCGTCGGGTGCGATCAGCCAGGTGGTGGGCAGGCCGCGTGGTTCGTCGAAGTCCTTCAGCGG
Organism: Dyella sp. C9; assembly: GCF_003332825.1. Taxonomy (GTDB): domain Bacteria; phylum Pseudomonadota; class Gammaproteobacteria; order Xanthomonadales; family Rhodanobacteraceae; genus Dyella. Next base: position 131,477 of record NZ_QIRF01000005.1, read on the forward strand.
CTTGTCCAGCGTGACCTGGGCCACGGGATAGCTCACCGGATGCTTGGCAAGGAATGCCTGGATATCGGCCTTGTCGCTGTCGTCATAGGCAATGCCGATGGCCGACACCTTGTCCTTGTGCGCGGTGACGAAGCGCGAGATGTCGGGCATCTCCTTGATGCAGGGCACGCACCAGGTGGCCCAATAGTTGACGATCACCCACTTGCCCCGCTGCGTGGCGAGGTCATAGGGTTTGCCGTCCAGCGTGGTGAGCTTGATCGACGGCTGTACGGGCATCGCAGCCTGCGCCGTACCTGCGAGCGCGATGGCCAGCGCGACGGCGGCGAGCGGCTTGAGCAATGTCATGTATCGGTGTCCTCGGTAAGGGGGGCAACGGTGACCGGATAGGCCACGTCCAGGCGCGTGCCCAGCGTGACGTCCAGCGATCGCGCCGTCTGCTCGAGCAGGGCGAGCAATGCCTCCGGCAACTCGATGCCGTTGGCCTGCACGTCTTCGTAGGGCCGCAGCGGAAGGCGGTAATGGCTGTGAGCATACACGCGCAAGAGATCGGTGCTGTCGAGACTGCGGCTCAGCAACCAGCCACCCGGCGCCTGTCGGATCAGGTCCGCGCGTTGCAGGTCGTCGATGTAACGGCCGATGATCAACCGCGACAGGCGTGGCTCGCGGCCGCGCAGGACTTCCAGATCCACCGCCACGCCCTGCCGGTGCGCATCGATGAAGTGCCGCAGCACCAGCAACAAGCCGAGGAAGGCATCCTCGTCGGGCAGGCAGGTCGCGGGGGCCTGGTATTCGAACGCCTCCATCGAGGCGGCCACCGAGGCGCACAGGATCACGATCACCCACGACATGTAGATCCACAGCAGGAAGATCGGGATCGCCGCCAGCGCGGCGCCGTACACCTGCTGGTAGGTGTGCGCGTGATGGATGAAGTGGGCGAAGCCCCAGCGCGCGATCTCGAACATCACCGCGCCCAGCAGCGCGCCAATGGCCGCCTCCTGCCAGCGCACGCGGCGGTTCGGCACCATCATGTAGATCAGCATCAGGGTGAGGAACGTCACCACGAACGGCAACGTGGACACCAGCCGCTGGCGCAGGCCGAGCTGGCCGACCGCATCGCCAAGGATCGGCATCGCGGTGGCGTACGACGCCACCGCGATGCCGCCGACGATGAGCACCGGCCCCAGGGTCAGCGCCGCCCAGTACAGCAACAGGCGCGACACCCAGCCGCGCTGGCGGCGCACGCGCCAGATGCGGTTGAGTCGATCCTCGATGCTCACCATCATCGACAGTGCGCTGAAGAACATCACCAGCACGCTGATGCCGGTGAGCTTGCTGGCGTTGTCGGCGAAGCCGTTGAGGTACTCCTGCACGCGCTCGCCAGCGGCAGGCATGAAGTTGCTGAAGACGAACTCGATCAGGGTGGCACGCGCGTCGGCAAACGCGGGGAACGCGGCGAAGATCGCCAGCGAGGCGACGATCAGCGGCACCAGCGAAACCAGCGTGGTGTAGGACAGCGCACCGGCCGTCTCGAAACACTTGTCGTCGATGAAGCGCTGCCACAGGAAGCGGCTGAAGCTGCTGAGGCGGTCGCGGTCGAAACGCAAGGCCATGTGGGTTCCTTCGATGGCGCCGGAACAGGACGCCCCCTGCATGCACCACGGGGCATGCGCGTGACGTGAACAGGCCGGCTACACGGGCTTGATCGACCGGTACACTAACCGATCATTCGCCTGCTGCCCAAACCATGAGCCACGACATCCTGGTCCTCTACTACAGCCGCACCGGCCATACCGCCCAGCTGGCACGACTGATCGCGCGTGGCGTGGAGGAAGTGCCCGGCATGCGCGCCCGCCTGCGCCAGGTGCCGCCAGTGGCGCCGGTCACCGAAGTGGCACAACCGCCGGAGCCGGAGGAAGGCGCCCCCTACGTCACCCGCGAGGACCTGCTCGAATGCGCCGGCCTGGCGCTGGGCAGCCCCACGCGCTTTGGCAACATGGCCGCGCCCTTGAAGTATTTCCTGGACTCCACCGGTGCCGAGTGGGCCAGCGGCGCACTCGCCGGCAAACCCGCCGCGCTGTTCACCGCCACCAGCACCATGCATGGCGGACAGGAATCGACCTTGCTCACCATGGCGCTCCCCCTGCTCCACCACGGCATGCTGATCGTGGGCCTGCCTTACACCGAGCCCGCACTCACCGCCACGCAGAGCGGCGGCACGCCGTACGGCGCCAGCCATGTGGCCGGCGCCAAGGGCGACAACGCCATCACCGAACACGAACGCGAACTGGCCCGTGCACTCGGCCGTCGGCTGGCCGACGTGGCGCGGCGCCTGGGCACCGCTGCATGAGCGCATCGATCCTCCCGGTCTACCGGCTGGGCCTGGCGGCATGGGCGGCACTGGCCGTGCTGCAGCCCGTCTGGCACGGCTGGCTGTTTCCGCCACAGCAACTGCCGGTATCGCTGGTACTGGCGGTCACGGTGATCCCGCTGCTGTTGCCGCTGCTGGCGATCCGCAATGTGCGCCGCGCGCTGCTATGGGTGGGCATCCTCAGCCTGTTCTATTTCTGCCACGGCATCAGCGAGGCGTGGAGCGCACCAGACCAGCGCCTACTGGCCCTGCTGGAGATCGCGCTTACCCTCACCCTGATCGGCACGCTCGGCTGGGGCGTACGCCATAAGTCGCCGGCCTGAGCAGCCCGCGCTCCGGCATCGACCGGAGGAATTCGAAATATTTTTCGCCGCATGACTTCCAGCAGGGAGGCCGGTGGCAGGCGCTGTGCTATCAGGGAATGATCACCCCAGGGAGAATGCACGATGCACCTTGCCACCCTTCGTCGGCGGGCACCCCTCTTTGCAGGATTGCTGGCCCTGCTGCCAATAGCCCTTCAGGCGGCCTACGACAAGCCACCGGAGCCGTTGCTCGGCGTGATGCATGCGCCGCTGCCGGCGGTTCCCGTACTGGATCCCACCCGCCAGCGCATGCTGCTGGTCGAGCTGTCGCAGTACCCATCGATCGAGCGCGTGGCCGAGCCGTACGTAAAGCTCGCCGGCCTGCGCATCGAGCCGCGCAACCACAGCCGCCATGACGCCTCCAGCGGCTACGGCATCCGCCCCTGCCTGAAGAGCTTCACGCTGGAAGACGTCGCCAGCCACCAGCAGATTGCCGTGAAGCTGCCCGCCGACGCCTGCCCTGACGTGCCGCTGTGGTCGCCCGATGGCCATCGCTTCGCCTTCACCAACACGACCAGCGAGCGCACCGAACTGTGGCTGGGCGACGCCCTGACCGGAGCGGTGCACCGCGTCGAGGGTGCGGCGATCAACACCGTGATGGAAGACGAAGTGCAGTGGCTGCACGACAGCGACACCCTGCTGGTGAAGCTGGTCCCGGCCAACCTGGGCCCGGCGCCCAAGGCAAGCGCCACTGCCGGTCCGGAGATCAAGGAGTCCATCCAGGGCAAGGGCGAGAGCAGCACCTACGAGGCCCGCGACACGCTCGGCAGCCCGGAGGACGAGGCCCTGTTCGACTACTACGGCATGGCGCAGCTGGCCGTGGTCGACGCCGCCAGCGGGCAGATCCGCGACGTCGGCAAGCCCGGCGTGCTGGCCGAGGTGAACGGCGCACCCGATGGTGTGCACGTGCTGGTGGAGACGCTCAAGCGTCCCTACTCCTACGTGACGACCTATGAGCGCTTTGCGCGTGACGTCAGCGTGCTGGACGTGCGCACGGGACAAGCCGCGGCCATCGCCACGCTGCCGGTGGCCGACCGCGTGCCGGTGCACGGCGTGCCGGTAGGCCCTCGCGAACTGACGTGGCGCGCCAATGCACCGGCGACGCTCGTATGGCCCGAGGCGCTGGACGGAGGCGACTGGAAGGTCAACGTTCCCCAGCGCGACAAGGTGATGGCATGGAGCGCGCCCTTCAGTGGCAAACCCAGGGAAATCGCCCGCACCACGCAGCGCTTCGGCGGCATGCGCTGGCTCGCCCAGGGCGATGAGCCCTTCGTGTACGAGTTCGACGCCAACCGCCAGTGGATGCACATCACCCGCGTCGACGTGGCCCACCCGGAGAAGCCCGCGCGCACGATCTGGGACTATTCGCTCAACGAGGTCTACAACAATCCCGGCTCGCTGCTGATGCAGACGCTGCCCAATGGCGCCAGCGTGGTGCGCCAGGATGGCGACAACGTGTACCTGGCCGGACCGGGTGGCACGCCCAAGGGTGATCGCCCCTTCCTTGATCGCTACAACCTCACCAGTGGCCACACCGAGCGGCTGTTCCGCAGCAGCGCCGACGCCTTCGAGCGTCCGCTGGCCGTACTGACCGGCGGCGAACGCTTCATCACCGCACGCCAGTCGCCCGTCGAGCCGCCCAACCTGTTCCTCTACACGCTGGGCCAGCCGGTCGCCAATGCTGCCGCTGGCGAAGCCGCGTTTGCCTCCAGCGCCTCGCCGATCACGCACATCCCCGATCCGACGCCGCAGGTACGCGGCATCGGCAAGCAGCTGGTGACCTACAAGCGCAAGGATGGCGTGGAACTGTCCTTTACCCTGTACACGCCGCCGGGCTACAAGCCGGGCACGCGGCTGCCGGCCGTGTTGTATGCCTACCCGCAGGACTTCGCCGACCCCAGCCAGGCCGGGCAGATCAGCGGCTCGCAGCAGAAGTTCGACGTGCTGCGCAGCTACCGCCTGTTGCTGCTGTCGGGCTACGCGATCATCGACAACGCCTCGTTCCCCATCGTGGGTGATCCGCGCACAGCGTATGACACCTACATCGACCAGCTGGTGATGGATGCCCAGGCTGCCGTCGACAAGGCGGTGGACATGGGCGTGGTGGATCGCAACCGCATTGGCGTCACCGGCCACAGCCACGGCGCGCTGATGACCGCCAACCTGCTTGCCCACACGGACCTGTTCCGCGCCGGCGTGGCCACCAGTGGTGGCTACAACAAGACGCTCACCCCATTCGGTTTCCAGAACGAGCGACGCTCGCTGTGGCAGGCGACCTCGGTGTACGAGCAGGCCTCCACCTTCTTCCACGCGGACAAGGTCAAGGCACCGCTGCTGATCATGCATGGCATGGACGATGCCAACCCGGGCACCGAGCCGATCCAGTCGGAAAAGCTGTTCCAGGCCATTCGCGGCCTTGGCGGCACTACCCGCCTGGTAATGCTGCCGCATGAGCCGCACTGGTACACCGCAATGGAGTCGAACGAACAGGAGGTCTACGAGATGCTGACCTGGTTCGACCGCTACGTGAAGAACGCCCCCGCCGGTTCCGACGCGGCCAAGCCGGCCAAGGCCGCCAAGACCGCTCCGTAATCCGCAGCGATATCTGTTACGGGCATTCCCGGCGCTCGCTCAGAGCGCCGGTGCCTCACGCGGATTAGCCAGGCGGCTCATAGGAGCGACGAAGCGGGGCCGAGCGGCCCCGCTTCGCTATCCGGCGCCCGCATCCGGTTGCGCCATCGACCGCGGCGCACGCACGCTCAGTAGCAGTGACTGAGCTCGCGCACGCCTTCGCGTATCTCTTCCGGCGACGCGCCGCCGTAGCCGAGGATCAGCCCGCTGCGCGGCCTGCCGAGGTAGCACAGCGACAAGGGGCGCACCGATACGCCCCGCGTGGCAGCCATACGCGACACCGCGACATCGTCCACGCCCTCCGGCAACCAGCCGGCCAGTTGCATGCCGGCGTCGGCCCCCATCACCTCGAAGCGACCGGCCAGGTGCTCGGCCAGCGCGTCCAGCACCGCCGAGCGGCGTGCCTGGTACAGGGCACGCATGCCACGGATATGCCGCGCGAAATGGCCCTCGCGAATGAAGTCGGTCATCACGCGCTGGTAGAGCAACGAGGTGAACGTATCCATCGCGTCGCGCCCGGCGTGGAAATCGCGAACCAGATCCCTGGGCACCACCATATAGCCCACGCGAAGCGCGGGAAACATCACCTTGCTGAAGGTGCCCAGGTAGATCACCCGCGCGTGCGCGTCGGTGCCCTGCAGCGAGGCGAGCGGTCGGCCGCCGAAGCGGTACTCGCTGTCGTAGTCGTCCTCCACGATCCAGGCATCGTTGCGCGCGGCCCAGTCGATCAGCTGCATGCGTCGCGCCGCGCTCATCGTCGTGCCCAGGGGGAACTGGTGCGAGGGCGACACGTAAGCCGCACGCGCATCCGGTGCCAGCCGCGCCCCCTGCGCCACGTCCAGGCCATCCTCGTCCACAGGCACCGGCACCAGCTGTGCGCCAGCCGTGTGGAAGGCCTGGTGCGCGCCGGGATAACCGGGATCTTCCATCCACACCCGCTCGCCGTGGTCGAACAGCACGTGGGCGCAAATCTGCAGGCCTTGCTGCGAGCCGGTGGTGATCAGCACCTGCGTGGCATCGCAGCGCACCCCACGCACGGCTCCCAGGTAATCGGCGATCGCCTCGCGCAACGGCGAGTATCCCGCGGGGTCGCCATAGATCATGGCGTCCGCGTTCATATGCCGGGCATGCCGGCTCACCAGCTTGGACCAAACGGCAAACGGAAACTGCTCCAGCGCAGGCCGGCCCACGCGGAAGGCGCCCTGGTTGGCCAGCCAGGTCTGCTCGGGCGCGCGCATGCGCGCAGCCCGCTGCGACACGCGACGCGGACCGGCAGGCTGCCCGGGTGACGACGGCGTGCGTGGCGATCGCCCGGCACCGCGCAGATCATCCGGAATGGCTCGCGCCACACAGGTGCCGGCGCCGGTGAACGTCTCGAGATAACCCTCTGCCTGCAACTGCTCGTAGGCACCCAGCACTGGAATGCGCGAGATGTTCAGCTCGTCGGCAAGGCGCCGCGTGGAAGGCACGCGCTGGCCGGGACGCAGCTGGCCTTGCAGGATGGCCTGCCGGAACCACTCCGACAATTGCAGGTACAGCGGCACATCCACGGCCGGATCCACGGCCACCGACGGCAGGAAACCGGCATGCAGGCGTTTCATGCGGATCTCCGAAAGTGGTTATACAAAACCAGGTAAAAGTGGTTATTCCAGCCAACCACTTTTGGGCCTAGCTTGCGCCCCATGAACCGTCCGGCACAAGTCCCCACGACCTCGCTGACGCTGTTTCGACGCGCGGCCTGGCTGTGCCTGCTCGGCATCCTGTTCTCGCTGGTGGCGCCGCTGCCGGCCTGCTCGCAAGAACCGCCCGCCACCTCGGAAAGCCGCGACAACGCCTGGTGGACGGGCCCGATGCTGGCCAATTCGGCCGAGACGCTGCCCACCGGCCACATCCTTGCCGAGCCCTACCTGTACGACATCAGCTCGCGGGGCTCGGACAGCTTCGGCTCGCGTACCTACCTGCAATACGGCCTGGCCAACGACTTCACCGTGGGAGTGATCCCGGTGTTCGACTACAACCGCGTGAGCGGCGGTCCCGACAGCGATGGCGTGCAGCTGGGCGACACCACCTTCTCCGCGCAGTACCGCCTGCACCGGTTCCAGGAGGGCAGCTGGGTGCCCACCGTGGCGCTCCAGTTGCAGGAAACCGTGCCCACCGGCCGTTACGACCAACTTGGCAACCGTCCGGCCAACGGCATGGGCGCCGGCGTCTACACCACGTCCATCGGCATCAACACGCAGACCTACCTGTGGCTGCCGAACGGACGCATCCTGCGCGTGCGCTTCAACGTGTGGGCCAACTTCTCCGGGCGTACCAACCTGCACGGCGTGAGCGTCTACGGCACCGGCATGGGCTTCAGCGGCAACGTGCGTCCGGGCAACAGCTACTCCGCCGATACCGCGTTCGAGTACAGCCTGACCCGGCGCTGGGTGCTCGCGCTCGACCTGCTGTTTACCCATAACTGCAACACCGTGGTCAGCGGCAACACCACCGACCCGGGTGGCGAACCGTTTCCGCAAGGCGTGCGCACGCACAGCGGCAGCAGCAACGCGGTGGGCTTTGCTCCCGCCTTGGAATACAGCTGGACGCCGAACATCGGCGTGCTGCTGGGTACGCGCGTGATCCTCGACGGCCACGGCACGACGGGCTCGATCACGCCCGCCATCGCGCTGAACTACGTCCACTGAAACGTCGAACCCGGAGGTCCCCCGTGAAGCTCTCCCCGCTGTTCGCCACCTTTGCCTTCGCCTTGCTGCTGCCGATCGGCCTCAGCCGTGCGCAGCAACCACCCGACTACATCGCCCGCGCCATCGGCGACGGCAGCCGGCCGGCTGACGACCGCGCCCAGGATCCTCATCGCAAGCCCGCCCAGGTGCTGGATTTCACCGGCGTGAAGCCAGGCCAGGTGGTAGTGGACCTGATGCCGGGCTCCGGTTACTACACGCGCCTGCTCAGTCTCATCGTCGGGCCCACCGGCAAGGTCTACGCGCTGCAGCCGGTGGAGATGGACAAGGCCGCGCCGAAGGGCCTGCAAAGCCTGCATGGCTTTGCAGGCACCGCGCCGTACGCAAACGTGCAGGTGCTGGTGGAACCGATAAGCCAGCTGCGACTGCCCGAACGCGTCGACCTGATCTTCACCTCGCAGAACTATCACGACCTGCACGACCCGTTCATGGGTTCGCCGGACATGGCGACGCTGGACCGCACGCTCTACGCGGCGCTCAAACCCGGCGGCACCTTGCTCGTGCTCGACCATGCCGCCGCGGCAGGCAGCGGCACCCGCCGCACCGACGACCTGCATCGCATCGATCCGGCCGCGGTGAAAAGCGAACTCGCCGCCGCCGGTTTTCGTTTCGACGGCCAGAGCGATGCGCTGCGCAACCCCGCCGACGATCACACGCTGGGCATCCGCGATCCATCCATCCGCGGCGACACCGACCGCTTCGTGCTGCGCTTCCGCACGCCCTGAACCGACGCGCTAGGATGGCCCGATGAACCCGGCGCACAACCGGGTTCCACGCCATCGTCGTCACCAGGGTGGGATTGCATGTGAGCAAACAACCGCGGGAACTGCTGAAGGCGGCCGACATCGAGGCCATGGAAGCCACGGTCAGCGTGCATACGCTGAACCCCAATGGCGTGCGCCATCGCAAGTCGCTCGGCGATGCCACAGGCCTGAGCCAGATCGGCGTGCACCACATCACGCTGATGCCGGGCCACGACTCCAGCGAGTACCACCGGCACCGGTACGAGGAAGAATGCGTGTACGTGCTCAGCGGCCATGGCAGCGCCATGGTCGACGGTCATCACCATGACATCGGCGAGGGCGACTTCCTCGGCTTCGCGCGCAACGGGCCTGCGCATGTGGTGACCAACACGGGCAAGTCGCCGCTGGTGCTGCTGGTGATGGGCCAGCGACTGGAACACGACGTCTGCGACTACCCGCACCGCGGCCTGCGCCTGTACATCAACGGCAAGCAGGAAGACCTGGTCGACATCGCGGCCATCCAGGACGGCTGAGCGCCTCACGCGCCTATACTGGCCGGAGCCATCCGACGAGGGCCGATCATGGGATTCGTGCAGGAACCACCGCAGCTCGCCCATCCGTACCGTGAGGACCGCCTGCTGCAGGCGATGCTGGAACGCGCCCTGCCACCGGCCCGTCGCGCCGTATTGGCGGCAGACCTCGACGCCCTGGGCGACCATGCCTGCATGGCCTTCAAGCGCGCCGCGCACAGCACCCGCCGCAAGCCGGTGCTGACCCAGTGGGATGCGTGGGGCAACCGGGTCGACCGCATCGAACTGACCGAGGCCTGGTTGGAAGGCCCGCAACTCACCACCCGCCACGCCGTGCTGGCCGCGGGCCATGAGGCGCACGAGCACGCGCGACTGGAAGAGTTTGCCCGCGTCTACCTCTATCACGTCGCCAGCGAGTTCTATACCTGCCCGCTGGCGATGACCGATGGCGCGGCCACCGCGCTGAAGGCCTCGGGCAACAAGGCGCTGCTGGATCGCGCCCTGCCTCATCTGCTCAGCCGCGACACCGGCAGCTTCTGGCTGAGCGGCCAATGGATGACCGAGAACACCGGCGGCTCGGACGTGGGCAACACCGAAACCATCGCGCGCCAGGACGCCAACGGCCAGTGGCGGCTGTACGGCCGCAAGTGGTTCAGCTCCGCCGTGGTCGGCGAAATGGCGCTGGCATTGGCGCGCCCCGAGGGCGCCGGGACCGGCGCGTCGGCACTGGCGCTGTTCTACGTGGAGACCATGGACGGCGAACGCCGCCGGCCCGAACTGGTGATCGACCGCCTCAAGGACAAGCTGGGCACGCACGAGCTGCCCACCGCGGAAATCCATCTCGAGGGGATCCCCGCCTGGCCGCTGGGCGAACTTGCCAACGGCGTGCGCCAGGTGGCGCCGATGCTCAACATCACGCGCACCTGGAACGCCGTGGGCGCCACCGCCAGCATGGCCCGCGCACTCACCCTCGCCCGCGACTACGCCACGCGCCGCCGCGCCTTCGGCAAGCGGCTCATCGAGCAACCGCTGCACGCGCAGACGCTGGCCGACCTGCAGGCCGAGTTCGAAGGGGCGTTCGCGCTGACCTTCGAGGTCGCGCATCTGCTCGGCCGGGTGGAGCATGGCGCAGCACAACCCCACGAAGCCGCCCTCCTGCGGCTGCTGACGCCACTGGCCAAGCTGTGGACCGGCAAGATGGCCGTGCGCATGTGCTCGGAGGCACTGGAGTGCTTCGGCGGCGCCGGCTACGTCGAGGACACCGGCCTGCCGCAGCTGCTGCGCGATGCGCAGGTCTATGCGATCTGGGAGGGCACCACCAACGTGCTCTCACTCGACAGCCTGCGCGCGCTTGGCGCCGAGCAGTTGGCCCCGTTGCACCGGGCCATCGACGGCTGGCTGGCCGACAGCATCGACGCCCACGCCAGGGCGCAGATCCATGCGGCCTTGCAGGCGGCCAGCGCCTACCTACAGGACCATGCGGGGCAGCGGGACAGCCTGGAAGCCGGTGCGCGAGGCCTGGCCATTACGCTGGCGCGCTGCGCGGCGGCGGCGCTGCTGGCCCGCCACGACAGCTGGTCGGCGCCCCGCGGCGGTGCCCGGGCCGCCGCGGCGTTGCGGCGCTTCGTGGGGCATGGCCTGATCCGCCTGAACGCCGCGGATGCCACTGACACGGCCCTGCTGCTCGGGCCACACTGAGCACGGGACGGCGCCAGCGGCTAAAATGCGCGCCTCCCCACCTTGCGATCATCGACCATGCAGCATCTGACCATCGTCACCACCGGCGGCACCATCGACAAGATCTATTTCGACGACAAGTCGGACTACAAGATCGGCGCGCCGCAGATCGGCGAGATCCTCGGTCAGCTCGGCGTGGCCTTCCAGTTCGATGTGATCCCGATCCTGCGCAAGGACAGCCTGCACATCACCGACGAGGACCGTGCGCTGATCCGTTCCACCATCGAGGCGCAGCCGCATCGCCACGTGCTGGTGACGCACGGCACCGACACCATGGTCGAGACCGCACGCGAACTGGCCAACATCAAGGGCAAGGTGATCGTGCTCACCGGCGCGCTGAATCCCGCCCGCTTCCAGGGCTCGGACGCGGTGTTCAACATCGGCTGTGCCGTTGCCGCCGTGCAGACCCTGCCCGATGGCGTCTACATCACCATGAACGGTCGCGTGTGGGATCCGGCCAAGGTGCGCAAGAACCGCGACGCCAACCGCTTCGAGGAAGCCAACGGCTGATCGACCTCGCCCCACGGCAAAACACCACAGGCCCCGGCATCGCTGCCGGGGCCTGTGGTTTTTGGGGGAGCACGGCGACTCAACCGAACAGTGCGCGCCCCACGATCAACGGATCGGCCAGCCCGACTGCCTGGCGATGGCCATTGGCGTACGGCAACCGGTTGAGTACGTGGCGCATGGCATTGAGGCGTGCCCGCTTCTTGCAGTCGGAACGGATCACGATCCACGGCGAGTCCGCCGTGTCGGTACGGGCGAACATCGCTTCCTTGGCCTGCGTATAGGCGTCCCACTTGTCCAGCGAGGCAAGATCCACCGGGCTGAGCTTCCACTGCTTGAGCGGATGCAGCTTGCGCTCGGCAAAACGCCGGCGCTGCTCGCCCTGGCTTACCGAGAACCAGAACTTGAACAGGTGGATGCCGCTGGACACCAGGTGCTTCTCGAACTCCGGCACCTGTCGCATGAAGTCGTCGTACTCACTGGGCGTACAGAACCCCATGACGTGCTCCACGCCGGCACGGTTGTACCAGCTGCGGTCGAACAGCACGATCTCGCCCGCAGTGGGCAGGTGCTGTACATAACGCTGGAAATACCACTGGCCGCGCTCCGATTCGGTGGGCTTTTCCAGCGCCACCACGCGCGCGCCGCGCGGGTTGAGATGCTCCATGAAACGCTTGATGGCGCCGCCCTTGCCGGCCGCGTCGCGCCCTTCGAACAGGATCACCACGCGCTCGCCGCTCTCGCGCACCCATGCCTGCAGCTTCAGCAGCTCCACCTGCAGGCGGTACTTCTGCTTCTCGTAATTGCGGCGGGACATCTTGTTTCGGTACGGGTACTCGCCCTTGCGCCATCCGGCCGAAAGCTCATCGTCCGGATGGCGGTGGCCGGCCCGCAGGTTGGGGTCACCTTCCAATACAAGGTTGCGCAGGCGGACCGCGTCATCCGGCGCCAGCCCGTCGAGGATGGTACGCACGCCATCGATGACGGCGTCCGCATCCGGTGCAGCCTGCGCCACGATGTCGTGCACGCTGGCGGCCAGTTGTTCCCCGGCCGAGTCGATGGCCTCCTGGACGGTGCGCCGTTCCGGATCCGGCGCCTTGAGGGCTGGGCGACTCCGCGGTTCGGCCGCGGCATCAGGCTCGGCGACAGGGCCCGTCTGGCTGTCGAGCCCGTTCGGAAAAGGCACAACGGGAGGATTGGGAGACGGCATCGCGTCACCTCATGGCAATGGACAAGAAGGACAGCGCCGAGGTGGCGCACGAATCAGGATGCGGAGGCGCGACGCAGGATGCTGTAGAGCTGATCCTTGAGCAGCAGCTTTTCCTTCTTCAGCTGCTCGATCGCGAAGTCGCCGGCGGGGACCGCGCCGGACTCCATGTTCTTGATGGCCTGGTCCAGCGTGTTGTGGCGGTGGAACAAGCGCGAGAAGTGAGGATCCTCGCCCTTCAGCTGGGTGATCAGCTCGCGGAACTCAGGAAACATGAAGGCTCCAGTGGTTAAGTCAGACTGCGTTGCGCAGTCTGGCGCCCCCTGGAGCTGAACGTTTTGATCTGTATCGGTTCGCTGCGACCCTGTTTGTGGCCGCAACGTGCGATGCCTCAGAGCATGCCGGTTTCGAGCTTGGCGATGTCCGACATCATCGAGTGGTTCCACGGCGGATCGAACACCAGATCCACGTCCGCCTCGATTACCGTGGGAATCAGTTCGAGCTTGGTGCGCACGTCGTCGACCAGGATGTCGCCCATGCCGCAGCCGGGGGCGGTCAGGGTCATCTTCACGTATACCTTGCGCTGGTCCGGCGCGGGGTGTTCCAGGGTGACGTCGTAGACCAGGCCCAGCTCGACCACGTTGATCGGGATCTCCGGGTCGAACACGGTGCGCAGTTGCAGCCACACCAGGGCTTCGACGTCGGCGTCGCTGGCGTCCGCCGGCAGCTCGATCGGCGGCGGCGGCTCCTTGCCCAGCGCGTCGGCGTCGTTGCCGGCGATGCGGAACAGGTTACCTTCCACGTACACGGTGAAGCTGCCGCCCAGCGCCTGGGTGATATAGCCCACCTGGCCGGCGGGCAGGTTCACCGTTTCGCCCTGCGGCACCATGACCGCCTGGCAGTCACGCTCCAGGGTAAAAGGCTCGCTGCTAAGACTGAAACCGCTCATGCCGAATCTCATCGATGGGCGCGGCAAGGGACCGCACCGAACTGCCTATTATGCCGCGTGGCGGCCAGGCATGCCTGCGAGATCAGGCCAGTCGGGCCCAATCTCAAGGGCCTCGGGGCAGCCGACGCGCAGGCCGCGCTATGATGGGGGTTTTACGCTAGAGAAGAACCCGTGCCCGCAGCCCTGCTCCTTTCTGCTCTTTCATGAACGCTCGGGTCGCGTTCTCCTGGCTACTGGCGCTGGTCAGCGCACTGGTGCTGGGCCTCGCCGCCGGCGCCGTGTGGATGGTTCCCACGCTCTACCTGCAGCGCGCCCTGCCGTGGCTGGCGCTGCCGATCGGCTGGTTGCTGGGCAAGGCGCTGTGCGGCTGGGTACGCCCGGCCGGCGCGGGAACGGCCCTGCTGGCCGCGCTGGCGACCCTGGTGGCGGCTTTCTACGTCAACCTGCTGACCGCCGGCGCGCGTATCGCCGGGTTGATGGGACTGGGCCTGATCGATGCGTTGCGCACGGCCGGCTTCGGCCTGCTGCTGCAGTTGGCCCGGCTCGGGGCGATGACGCCGGACTATATCTGGTACGCCATCGGCATGGCCCTGGCGGCCGTGGCCGCCGGCCGCGCCAGGCCGCCGGCCAAGACCGGCGGCTGAATCCGGCTCACGCATCCAGCGACTTCAGTTCCGCCACCAGCTGGCCGGCGGCGGCCTGGCCATCGCCATAGAGCATGCGGGCATTGTCCGCGTAGAACAGCGCATTCTCGATGCCGGCAAAGCCAGTGCCCTTGCCACGCTTGATCACGATCACCTGCTTGGCGGCGGCCACGTCCAGGATCGGCATGCCGTAGATCGGCGAGGACGGATCGGTCTTGGCCAGCGGATTGACCACATCGTTGGCGCCTATCACCAGGACCACGTCGGTGTTGGGAAATTCCGGGTTGATGTCGTCCATGTCGGCGATCAGGTCATACGGCACGCCGGCCTCGGCCAGCAGCACGTTCATATGGCCCGGCATGCGGCCGGCCACCGGGTGGATGGCGAATTTCACCTTCACCCCGCGCTCGATCAGCAGCTTGGCGAACTCCCACACCTTGTGCTGGGCCTGGGCCACGGCCATGCCGTAGCCGGGCACGATCACCACGCGCTCGGCGTAGGCCATCATCACCGCCGCGTCGCTGGCCTCGATCGGCTTCTGGGCGCCATCGATGGCCTGGCCCGCGGCCCCCGCCGCGCCGAAGCTGCCGAACAGCACGTTGCCGATCGAGCGGTTCATGGCCTTGGCCATCAGCTGGGTCAGCAGGGTACCGGCCGCACCCACCACGGTACCGGCGATGATCATGGCCTCGTTCTGCAGCACGAAGCCCTCGAAGGCCACCGCCAGGCCGGTGAAGGCGTTGTACAGCGAGATCACCACCGGCATGTCGGCGCCGCCGATCGGCAGCGTCATCATCAGGCCGAACAGCAGCGCCAGCACGAAGAACGACACGATCAGCGGCATGCTCAGCTGGCCGCTGGCGATCATCGCCCCCAATACCACGGCTCCGGCCAGGATCAGCAGGTTCACCGCCCGCTGGCCGGGAAACACGAAGCGCTTGTCCAGCCAGCCCTGCAGCTTGGCGAAGGCGATCAGCGAGCCGGAGAAGCTGACCGAGCCGATCAGCGCGCCCAGCACGGCCAGCGCCAGCTGGGCCGCCCCGGGAGACGCCGTACCACTGGCGGTGAACTGGTCGCCGTCGAGCAGGGTCACCGCGGCGCCCGCGTAGCTGAACAGTTCGGCGGCGCCGATGGCCGCGGCGGCACCGCCGCCCATGCCGTTGTACAGGGCCACCATCTGCGGCATGGCCGTCATGGCCACCCGCCGGCCCGACCACCAGGCCGCCGCCACGCCGATCAGCACCGCCGCCAGGATCAGGCCCCGGTTGTGCATGTCCGGCAGCGCGAAGGTGGCCAGCACCGCCACCAGCATGCCGACACCGGCCCACACGATGCCGCCCCGGGCCGTGCGGGGCGAACTCATGCGCTTGAGACCGAGGATGAACAGGAGGGCAGCGAGGAAATAACAGGCCTTGATCACGTCCGGGAGCAGACCCATCAGTGGGTCTCCTTGCTGACGGCAGGCTTGCTGGACTTGAACATCTCCAGCATGCGCTCGGTGACCACGTAGCCACCGGCGGCGTTGCCGGCACCCAGCAGGACGCCCAGAAAGCCAATGACCAGCTCGAAGGTGGTCTGGGCATGGCCTAGCGCTATCATGGCGCCCACCAGCACAATGCCGTGAATGAAGTTCGAACCGGACATCAACGGCGTGTGGAGAATCACCGGTACCCGGGCGATGATCTCGTACCCCGTGAAAGCGGCCAGCATGAAGATGTAAAGCGCCAGGAACCCGTCGATCATGACCCCTCCCTGCCAGGACATCGTTGTACACGCATCATACGGGCGTGGGTCAACCCGTGCGAGCCTTGAGCGTTGATGCACAAGGACGTACCGATGGAGTCGCAGCATGCCCGATCCGGCGAAGCGGACGATGACGCCATGAGCAGCGTCGTCTCCACCCTCGATGCCGACCTGCTTGCCGAAGATGTCCGCGCGGTGCCCGCCTCGATGGATGCCTTCCTGGCGCAGGTGGAGCGTCGCGCCTTCCGCATGGCCGAGCTGAACCTCGGCCATCGTGAGGACGCGCTGGACGCCGTGCAGGACGCCATGCTCCGGCTGGTCAAGCATTACAGCGACAAGCCCGCACAGGAATGGACGCCGCTGTTCTGGGGCATCCTGCGCCGGCGCATCGTGGATCTGCAGCGCCGCCGCAAGGTGCGCTCGATCATGGTGGGCTGGCTGGGCGGCAGGGATGAGGATGGCGACGAGCTTCCCGCCTGGGAGCCGCCCGACAACTCTCCGGGCCCCCTGGAAAGGTTGCATGATGCACAGTCGTACGCGGATATGGCAGCGGCCGTGAAACTGCTGCCCCAGCGCCAGCGCGAAGCTTTCATGTTGCGTGTGCTGGAAGGCCTGGATGTGGCGGAAACCGCCCAGGCCATGGGCTGTTCGGAAGGGAGCGTAAAAACACACCTGTCGCGCGCGCTGCAACGTCTGCGCGACCAACTGGAGGACTGGCGATGAACGCGCCTGAGAACCACCTGGAACGCCGTGCCCGCGAGCTTTACCGCGAGGCCGCACGTCAGCTCGACCCATCGACGGCCGCACGCCTGCGCGCAGCCCGTCGTGCGGCGCTGGCCGGCGCGGAGGGTTCGACTTATGCCCAGCGACTGCTGCAGCTGCTGCTGCCGGCGGGCGCCTTTGCGGCCATCGCCTTTGCGGCCCTGATGCTGTCCTCCCCGGCCCAGGGACCGACGGCAGCGTCGCCGGTAAGCGCAGCCTCCACCCCGTCGGAAGCCGACAACGAGTTGCCACCGGACGCCATGGCAGCCGATCCTGCGCTGTACCAGAACATGGACTTCTATGGCTGGCTCGCCAAGAACGGTAATAGCCAGGCGAGTCGTTGATGATGCGTCGAAGTCGGTTTTTGTACGCGTTGCTCCTCGTCAGTGCGCTGGGAAGCTTCGCCTCCACCTCGTACGCGCAGAATTTTCCGCCGCCACCGCCCCCACCCGGGGGCCCGGGCATGGGACCCCCCCCCGGATTCCCGCCCGGCCCGCCGCCGTCGCCGCGCCCCTGGCAGAGCCTGACGCCCGCCGAGCGCGAGATGCTGGCCCCGCTGGCCGACAAGTGGAACAGTTTTCCGCCTGATCGCCAGGCGCGCATGCTCCAGCGTGCACGCGAGTGGAACTCGCTGCCGCCGGAACAGCGTGCCGAGATGCGCCAGCGCATCGAGCAGTGGCAGAAGATGACCCCGCAGCAGCGCGAGCAGGCCCGGGAGAACACCCGCCGCTTCCAGGAGCTGCCGCCGGCCGAGCGCGAACGGCTGCATGCCGCGTTCCAGCATTTCCAGCAGCTGCCGCCGGACCAGCGCCAGGAACTGATGCGCCAGTGGCACGAGGAAATGCACGACGCGCCGCCACCATTCGGCGGCCCGCATGGCCCGGGCCCGCATGGCCTGCCGCCCGAGTTTCCGCCCGGACCGCCGCGGCACTGAAGAAAAACCCCGCTGACGCGGGGTTTTTTGTAGCTGCCGGTCAGGCCTGGAAGTGCGGTTCGCCGTTCCGGGTGACGCAGCTCTTGGCGATCAGTTCGTCCTGGAAATCCGGGGCCAACGCGTCGCCCTGCACCATCAGCTCGACGAAGTTGTACACGTTGCGCGCGTACATCTCCGAGGCATGCAATGGCGCGCCCGCCGGAAGATTGAGCGGCCCCAGGATCACCACCCCGCGATGCTCCACGCGCTCGCCGGGCCGGGTCAGTTCGCAGTTGCCGCCGCCCTCGGCTGCCAGGTCGACGATCAGCGCCGACGGCCTCATGCCGTCCACCATCGCGGTGGTGAGGATCTTTGGCGAAGGGCGTCCCGGTACGGCCGCCGTGGTCACGATCACGTCGACCGACTTGAGGTGATCGGCCAGCGCCTGCTGCTGCGCCACGCGCTCCTCGGCCGACAGTTCGCGCGCATAACCACCGCTGCCGGCGGCGCTCACGCCAAGATCGAGAAACTTGGCACCCAGCGATTCGACCTGTTCGCGGGTTTCCGGGCGCACGTCGTAACCCTCGGTCTGCGCACCCAGCCGGCGCGCCGTGGCGATCGCCTGCAGGCCGGCCACGCCGGCGCCGATCACCAGCACGCGCGAAGGGCGGATGGTGCCCGCAGCGGTGGTCAGCATGGGAAAGAATTTCGGCGCCGCCTCGGCGGCGATCAGCATCGCGCGGTATCCGGCCACGGCCGCCTGCGAGGACAGCACGTCCATGGCCTGCGCACGCGTGGTGCGCGGCAGCAGCTCCAGGGCAAAGGCGGTAAGGCGACGCTTGCCCATCGCCACGATGCGCGCGGCCGCACCGTAGGGCCGCAGCTGCCCGACCACCGTGGCGCCTTCGCGCAGGCGCGGCCACACGCTGTCGTCCGGCGGCAGCACGCAGGCCAGCAGATCCGCTTGCGCAAGCACCTCGTCGGCGCTGGCGAAATCGGCATCGGCGTAGGTGTCGTCGGGAAAGCCCGCCGAGGCGCCGGCACCGTGTTCGAGCAACACGCGCACGCCCTTTCCGTGCAGTTTCTTCGCCACTTCGGGAGTGATGGCCACGCGGCGTTCGCCGGCGGCGGTTTCGCGCAATGCAGCCACGGTGATCGGCATCGAGCATCCCCTGCGGAAAGGTCCTCGCATCCTAGCCCAAGCCCGGCGGCGTGAACCACCAGCCACTTGCAGGCTTGGCCCGGACGGAGTTAACTGGCGCGCCACCGGTATGCAAGCCGGCGTCGGCGCAGTTCACGGTGGGGGATCCCGCGATGGAGATCCCGATGACTGAAGTCGTTGTTCCCGATGTCCTGTTGAAGCTGGCGCGCGAGGCACGCGAAAAGGCCTATGCGCCCTATTCCCGTTTTCTCGTCGGCGCCGCCCTGATGACCCGCGACGGCCGCTATTTCGTCGGCTGCAACGTGGAAAACGGCTCGTACGGACTGTGCAACTGCGCTGAGCGCACCGCGCTGTTCTCCGCCGTGGCGGCCGGTTGCCAGCCGGGCGAGTTCGCCGCGCTGGCGGTGATCGGCGACACGCCTGGACCGATCAGCCCGTGCGGCGCCTGCCGCCAGGTGATGTCCGAGCTGTGCGCACAGACCATGCCGGTGTGGCTGGGCAATCTCGACGGCGCCGTGCAGGAAACCACCGTGCAGGCCCTGTTGCCCGGGTCGTTCCGCCTGGTGAGCTGAGCGGCCGTGTGGCGGGAAGCGGCGGCCGTCCGCCCTTTCCCGCCTCGTATTCACTCCCCACTCCCCGGGGGGTAGCATGGCTGCTTTGCCTTGCCGGACCTCCCCATGTCCCATCCCCTTTCCCTGCTGCTCCAGCGTCACTCCGCGCCCTCCCGCCAGCTCGGCGAGCCGGCCCCGCAAGGTGACGAGCTGACGGCCCTGCTGGAAACCTCGCTGCGCGTGCCCGACCACGGCAAGCTCGAGCCGTTCCGCCTGATCCTGCTGCGTGGCGCGGCCAAGCAGGTGTTCGGCGCGCGCCTGGCGGCATTGTCGCAGCGGCTGCATCCGGACCTGCCCGAATCCAAGCGCGAGAAGGAGCGCACCCGCTACGACTTCGCGCCGCTGGTGGTGGTGGTGGTCGCGCACCTCGATCCGGCCAGCAAGGTGCCGGTGATCGAGCAGCAGCTGAGCGCGGGCTGCGTGGCCTACAACCTGCTGCTGGGCGCCCAGGCGCTGGGCTACGGAGCCCAATGGCTCACCGGGTGGGCCGCCTATGACCGCGAAGCGGCGGCGATCCTCGGCCTGACCGGGCATGAGCAGGTGATCGGCTTCGTGCACATCGGCACGCCGCAGCTCGACGTACCCGACCGCGAGCGTCCGCAGCTCGCCGACCACCTGAGCACGTGGACGCCATGAGCCGTCCAGCCGTCCATCTGGTCGATGGCAGCCTCTACGTGTTTCGCGCCTGGCACTCGATGCCGGACGAGTTCCACGACGTGGACGGCCATCCGGTCAACGCCGTGCATGGCTTCACCCGCTTCCTGTGCGAACTGCTGGAGCGCGTGAAGCCCGAACACCTGGCCGTGGCCTTCGATGCCTCGCTGACCACCTCGTTCCGCAACGCCATCTATCCGGCCTACAAGGCCAACCGCGAATTGCCGCCGCCGGACCTTGAGCGCCAGTTCGTGCTGTGCCGCGAGGTGACGCAGGCACTGGGCGTGCCCATGCTGATCGACCACACCTACGAGGCCGACGATCTCATCGGCAGCGCCATGTGGAGCCTGCGTGGCCACGGCTTCCGCAGCGTCATCGTGTCGGCCGACAAGGACTTCGGCCAGTTGCTGGGCGAAGACGACGAACAGTGGGATTACGCGCGCAACCTGCGCTGGGGCCCCGAGGGCGTGCTCGAGCGGCTGGGCGTGCATCCGTACCAGGTCGCCGATTACCTGGCGCTGTGCGGCGATGCCGTGGACAACATTCCCGGCGTGCCCGGCGTGGGCGCCAAGACCGCCGCCGCGCTGCTGGCCCATTTCGGCAGCCTCGACGCGCTGCTGGACCGCATCGACGAGGTGCCGTTCCTGCGCCTGCGCGGTGCGGCCAGTTGCGCGGCGAAACTGCGCGAGCACGCGGAGAACGCGCGGCTTTATCGGCGCCTCACCCGCATCGCGCTGGATGCCCCGGTGGCCGCGGAGGCCGACGCCCTTCGTCGCCTGCGTGGAGAGGCCGAGGCCATCGACGCATTGTGCGAGCGGCTGCGCTTTGGTCCGCTGACACGGACGCGACTGAAGGCCTTGCTGCAGGGCTGAGCGGCGCGCCCAGGGCAGCGGCATCTCTCCCCGGGGAGCGCCGCTGCTGCGGTAGCATGAGGGCATGCAAGGCGTCCCCTCCCAGTTTGCGTCGCGCCGCGACGCCGCCGAATTCCGTCTGGCGGCGCATCGTTGCGGCGTGGAGCTCTATCGCGCGCATATCGTGAGGCACGCCTTCGAGCCGCATACGCATGACGGCTTCGGCCTGGGCGCCATCGAGGCCGGCGTGGAGCGTTTCCGCTATCGCGGCGCCGAGCACCTGGCGCCGGCCGACTCGGTGGTGATGATGAACCCCGACGAGCTGCATACCGGCCAGGCCGAGACCGACGGTGGCTGGTTCTACCGCATGGTCTACATCGAGCCCGAAGCCGTGGCCGAAGTCACCGGTGAACCAGGCTGGTGGTTCAGTGATGTCGTGCGCGAGGACCTGCCCAGCGCACGGCGCGTCACCGCCCTGCTCGACGCGCTGTGGCAGGCCGACGAACCCCTTGCCTTCGACAGTCTGCTGCATGAGCTGCTCGCGCAGTTTCGCCTGCACGCACGGGTGCCGTGCAAGGCGCAAGATGGAGCCCCCGTGCGTTTTGCGCCGGTGCTGGATTACCTGCACGCCCAGCTGTCGCGCCGCCTCACGCTGGATGAGCTGGCTGGCGTGGCCGGACTCAGCCCGTTCCACTTCCTGCGCCAGTTCCGCACTCATCACCACGCCACGCCGCAGCAGATGCTGATGGCGTTCCGATTGGCCGAAGCCAAGCGCCAGCTCGCGCGCGGCGAAGCGCCCGCACTGGTGGCCGCCGCCGTCGGCCTTACCGACCAGGCGCACCTGACGCGTGCGTTCGCGCGGCGCTACGGGGTGACGCCAGCGCGGTACCAGAGGGAGTTGCGCAGGTAGCGGACGACGCGTGGAGTCGAAGTTTGCGTCGCCGGGTTTGCTTGGCCACTTTGCGCCGCCGTCCTTGTGGGAGCGCACCCTGTGCGCGATGGACCGGTCTTCGCCCCGGTCCATCGCGCACAGGGTGCGCTCCTACAGGCGCAAGCCATCGCCGGGGAGAAGCACACCGCAACCTCGTACAAGACACCAGCCCTTGCGCACGCCACGCTTCCCGCATGTGGACAGGAATCCTTTACGCCCTCGCCGCCGGCCTCATGTGGGGACTGGTCTTCGTCAGCCCGCTGCTGTTGCCGGATTACCCGGCGGCACTGCAATCGGTGGGTCGCTATCTCGCGTTCGGCTTGATTGCGCTGCCGCTCGGCTGGATCGATCGGCACGCACTCAGGCAGCTGTCGCGCAGCGACTGGTTGACCGCGCTGCGCCTCGCCGCGATCGGCAACCTGCTTTATTACCTGTGCCTGGCCAGCGCCATCCAGCTGGCGGGTGCGCCATTGCCGACGATGATCATCGGCACGCTGCCGGTGGTGATCGCCATCAGCGCGAACCTGCGCCATGCACGGCGCGACGGGCGGCTACCGTGGCGCTGGCTGACGCCGTCGCTGCTGCTGATCGCCGCCGGCATCGCGTGCGTCAACCGCGCCGAGCTGAGCGCGCTGGGCGTTGACCCGTCCGGCGAGCTGGGACGCTATGCGCGTGGCGCCCTGCTCGCCTGCGGCGCAGTGGCGTGCTGGACCTGGTATCCGCTGCGCAATGCCGAGTGGCTGCGCGAGCATCCCGGACGCAGTCCCCGCACATGGGCCACGGCGCAGGGCCTGGCCACGCTGCCGCTGGCCCTGGCCGGATACCTGCTGCTGTGGTCGTTCATGCGCCTGCA
This sequence comes from Dyella sp. C9, assembly GCF_003332825.1. Taxonomy (GTDB): domain Bacteria; phylum Pseudomonadota; class Gammaproteobacteria; order Xanthomonadales; family Rhodanobacteraceae; genus Dyella. Next base: position 154,379 of record NZ_QIRF01000005.1, read on the forward strand.
CGGCAGTTCGTTCGAACTGCCGCTCGGCCCACAGCCCTGGCGTTTCGTGGGATTGATGGCGGCGATCGGACTGTTTGCCTCCTGGCTGGGCACGCTGTGCTGGAACGCCGCCAGCCAGCGGCTGCCCACCGCCATGGCCGGGCAGCTGATCGTGTTCGAGACACTCGCCGCACTCGCCTATGCCTTTGCGTTGCGAGGCCAACGCCCCGGAGCGCTGACGCTGGCCGGCGTCGCACTGCTGGTGGCGGGCGTGGCCTGGGCGGTGCGCATCCGCCCGCGCCCAGTGGAGCTGGCACCGGCGGAGTGAAGCGCGGTTGTCGCTGCCATATTCGCAGGGCACCATGGGGTCTTTCCCCTGTGCCCTTCCACGCCGATGACGCATCCACACCAAGCCGCCCCCGCCGACGCCAGCGCGCCGGAAGAAACCCTGTACGTGGGCAAGTGGCTGAGCCTGCGCAAGCGCGGACGCTGGGAGTACGCCGAGCGCAACAACCCGGGCGGCGCGGTGATCATCCTGGCGGTAACCCCTGAGGACAAGGTGCTGTTCGTCGAGCAGTACCGCGTCTCCATCCTCAGGAACACCATCGAGATGCCGGCGGGCCTGGTCGGCGACCTGCACGAGCACGGCGACGAAGATGCCATGCTCGCCGCCGCGCGCGAACTGGAAGAGGAAACCGGCTACCGCTGCAAGCGGCTGCAATTCGTGCACGAGGGGCCATCCTCGTCGGGCATGAGCACGGAGATGATCGCCTTCGTGCGCGCCTGGGAGCTGGAGAAGGTCGGCCCCGGCGGCGGCGACGAGAGCGAGAACATCGTGGTGCACGAGGTACCGCGCAGCGAGGCCGGCCAGTGGCTGTTCGCCCGCGCGGCCGAGGGCTACTCGATCGATCCCAAGCTGTTCGCGGGCCTGTGGTTCATCGAGCACACCGACCTGTTGGCCCGAAGCTGAACGCTTCCTCGTAACGAAAACTAAAGAATCCGGCGAATCCGCCGATGCCGGTCATGTCATCCCACCCTTTGACCTGACCTCATCGACGGATTTAAGCCATGAAGACCCTGCTCGCTTCCGCCCTGTTCGTGTTCGCTCCGCTGGCTGCCCACGCCGCCTGCGCCCCCACCGATTTCGTTGTCCAGGACTTCAAGATGAAGGTCGTGGGCAGTGGCATGGGCGCCCGCCTGAGCCTCAGCGGCCAGCTGGTTAACCATTGCGCCGAAGCCGCCGCCGCGCAGATCACCATCGACGCCAAGGACGGTTCGGGCAAGGTGCTGCAGACCAAGAAGGGCTGGCCGGCCGGTACCACCAACATCAGCCCGGGCCAGTCGGTTGACTTCGACCTGGGTCGCCTGTTCCGTTTCGACCCGGAAATGCAGTCCTACACGGTCGGCGTCGCCGACGTGCGCACCTGGTAATACCCCCTAGTACTTTGATCTTGCTTCATTTGAGGCCCCGCAAGGGGCCTCTTTTTTGCCCGCGTCACAGGTCAGGCGCCTGCGTAAATGTGACACAGTTCAAGTTTTCGCCAGATCTTCCGATATGCTTGTTGACCAGCGACGATGACGTCGATCCACCAGCCTCTCACGAGGCCCGGCTCGTCCCCCATGGCCGGGGTGGACGCGCTGGCAGAAGGGAGCGCCATGCATCTGGACATACCGACCCTGACCCTCGCCAGCCTGTTGATGGGCGTTGGCGCGTCGATCGGTTTCACGTCATTGATGACCGTACTTCACACCCAGCGGGTGTTGCGCATCTGGGTAGCGGCGATCTGGATGAGCACGGTTGCCATCACGCTGATCGGCTTGCGCAACCATGTTCCCGACCTGTTCTCGATCGTGCTCGGCAATGGCCTGCTGACCGCATCGAACGCATTGGCGCTCAAGGGCATCGCCACCCACCTGGACTTGTCGCTGCGCTGGCGCTGGCCACTGGTGTTCGTGGCCGCCTACACCGCCTTCATCGCCTGGTATGCCTATGTCACGCCGAGCCTGGGGACCCGGCTGCTGATCGGCAGCCTTCAAGCGATGGGATTCAATTTCGCCTTCGCCTACCTGCTGTTCCGCCACAGCAAGCCCGAAATCCGGGCGAGCTGCCGCATTGCCGGCGCGGTGATGCTGGTCAACGGACTGTTCTATTTCGCCCGTTCGCTGATGCCGTTGCCGCCGGGCCAGGACATCATGGAGGCGGGCACGCCGGTGGTGGCCACCTACGTGATCGGCATCCTGACGGGATTGGCCTCGTACTTCGCCTTGCTGCAACTGATCACCGAGCGGCTGATGGTGGACCTGCGCCGGGCCGCGCAAACCGACGGCCTGACCGGCCTGCTCAACCGCAGCGCCATCGTCGGGGAGGGACGCGCCGCCATGGCACGCTGCCAGCAGCGTGGGCTGCCCTTCGCGTTGCTCATCTTCGACCTCGACCACTTCAAGCAGATCAACGACACCTGGGGACACGACGCCGGCGACGCAGTGCTGCGGCACGTCACCCGCGTCCTCTCGCAGGTGACCCGCTGGCCCGGCCAGCTGGCCAGTCGCTACGGTGGCGAGGAGTTCGTACTGGCCTTGCCCGGTGCCAGCATGCAGCAGGCGCTGGACGTGGCGGAGCGGCTGCGCCATGCGCTGGCCCATTCGCCAACCCGCATCGGCCACCAGAGCATCCCGGTAACGGCGAGCATCGGCGTGACCGTGGCCCGGCCGGGGGCACGCTTTGAACAGCTGGTGCGGGAGGCGGACGAGGCCATGTACCGGACCAAGTTCGATGGCCGCAATGGTGTCAGTTGGGCAGAGCTGGACGCCCGCCGGCTGGCCGAAGCAGGCGACTCCCGCTGCTGACGGCGTCATCAGAATCCGCCTACGTGATCGTAAGTTCCTGACCCCACTCGCCATAGAAATCTCGGCTATGCTGCCCCCGCTTCCGGGGGGAGGCATACAAGGGATGGGGGATCGAAGGATATGCATCACGAGACGATGGCCTCGGGCATTTACCTGCCCGAACTCGATGTTCCTGCCGCAGACCTGACCGACCGCTCGCGCCGCCTCGAATTCCGGGGCAACGCGCGGGATTACTTCCGCATCTGGATCGTCAACGTGGCCCTGAGCCTGGTGACGCTGGGCATCTACTCCGCCTGGGCCACGGTGCGCACGCGACGCTACATGTACGCCAGCACGGCACTGGCCGACACGCCATTTGAATACCTGGCCAGGCCCTTGCCCATTCTGCGCGGGCGGCTGCTGACCGCCCTCATCTTTGCGCTCTACGCGCTGGCCGGCCACGTTTCCAGGCCGGTGCAACTGGGTGCGGCGCTGGTGGTGGGCCTGTTCATGCCATGGATGATCGTCAAGAGCCTGATGTTCCGGGCCCGCTATTCATCCTGGCGTGGGCTGCGTTTCCACTTTACCCAGGACTACGCCGGTGCCTACCAATGGTATCTGCTGACCTATCTGCTGCTGGCCGTGCCGATGGTGCTGGTGATCGTGCTGAGTGCCGGCGGCCATGCGCTGGTCGGCTTGCTGCTCGCCTTTGCGGCCTTCACCGGCATCTACCCATGGATCAAGGGCAACCAGCAGCAGTGGATGATCGAGCATCACCACTTCGGCGGTAAGTCGTTCCGCTTCAAGGGCCAGCTCTCCAACTACTACGCCATCTACATCAAGGCGGTAGGCATCGCCATCGTGGCCTTCCTGGCGTGCGCGGCACTGTTCGGTGCACTGGCGGTATCGGCCTTGAAGGGCCACCTGCAGGGCTTCAATCCCAAGGCGCCGCCGATCTGGTTCATCGCCAGCGCCTACCTGGTGATGGCGCCCGCTTACCTGGCCGTCTGGACCTATGCCCACAAGGCCATGACCAACCAGATGTACAACCAGGCCCAGCTCGGCAGCTATCGCTTCCACTCCACCCTGGCCTACTGGCCGTTGCTGGGCATCTACCTCAGCAACGCGGTGGTGGTGCTGTGCACGTTGGGGCTGGCGTGGCCGTGGGCGCGCATCCGACTGGCGCGCTACCGGGCGGCGAACCTGGAAATCATCGGTGGAGGCGATCTCAACGACTTCGTGCGTGATGCGTTCTCGCACGGTGAAGTCGGCGCCGCCGCGACCGAGATGGACAGCCTGCTGGGCATCGACATCGGCCTGTGACAGGCATGACGCCAGCCGTCTATTTCGACGGACTCTCCACCCGTCCCATCTGGGTGGAGGTGTGGCGCGAGGACGCGGTGCTCCATTGGCGCACCGCTGATCGCCAGCGCGCATGGCAGGCGTCACTGGCGTCGATGGAGCCCAGTGCGCGCGTCACCGGCCTTCCCTTCGTGCTGCATCTGGCCGATGGCGCACACCTGCAGATCGAGCACGACCAGATGCCGGCCGACTGGTTTCCAGGGCACCACCGGCTGGAAAAGCTGGTGGACTGGCTGGAGCGTCGCTGGATGGCCGCGCTGGCGGGCGTAGTCGTGGTCGTCGTCTCGTTGCTCGCCTTGTTCGAGTACGGCGTGCCCTGGGCCGCCGACCGCGTGGCCGATCACCTGCCGCACGCGCTGGAATCGAGCATGGGGCGGCAGTCGCTGACTGCACTCGAAGGACGCGTGCTCCTGCCGACCCACCTGTCCGCCGAGCGCCAGACCCACCTGCAAGCGGTGTTCTGGCACTTTGCGCTGGGCATGCCCGGACTCGGCGATGTGCGCCTGAAGTTCTACAGCGCACCGATGATCGGCGCGAATGCCTTTGCGCTGCCCGACGGCACCATCGTCTTCACCGATCAGCTCGCCAGCGCGCTGCCTGACGATGAGGCTTTCATCGCCGTGATTGCCCACGAACTGGGGCATCAGGTCCATCACCACATGCTGCGGCAGGTGTTGCGCAACTCCGGCGCGTTCATCGTCGCCGGCATGATGATGGGCGACGTCACCTCGATGGGCGGCATCACCGCAGGCATCCCGCTGTTCCTGATCAACAGCCACTATTCGCGCACCTTCGAAGAGGATGCTGACGGCTTCGCGTTCGCGGCGCTGTCCCGGCAGGACATCGATCCGGTGGCGTTCGTGCACATGATGCAGGCGCTGCAGCGCAGCCATCCGGAGTCCAAGGACCAGGCCGCGGAGCGCTACGTGATGAGTCACCCGTTGAATGCGGATCGCATCGGGCGAGCCGAGGCGGCGTCGCTGGCATTCAAGGCCCGGCACGGCGCGGGGGCGGCGGTGCAGGCAAAGAAATGAGGGTGAAGAGCCGGCCCGCAGCGGGAGCGTGGGGCCAGGCTGACCGCTCAACCTGCCCTCTCCCCCCTGGGGAGAGGGAACAAGCCATCAATGCAGGACGAACAGCTTGTCGAACCCCGCCACGCGCAGCGTGCCGCGCAGGCCGGTGTCGGCGTTGACGATGCGGATCTCGGAGCGATCGTCGCCGGCGTGTTCGCGCAGCAGCATCAGCATGCCCAACGCTGAGCTGTCCATGCTGGTGACTTCGCCCAGGTCGATCACGTAGCTGCGCGCCGCGCGGCCATTGAGGCAGGCATCGTGGAACGCGCGATGCACGCTGAAGTCGAAGCGCTCGCCCATCTGCAGGGTGACGCAATCTTGCTCGGTATCGTGGTGAACGGTCAGGCTCATGACGGGCATCCTTAGAAGAGTTCGATCTCGCCGGCGTCCATCGAGTTCTGCAGCGCCGGGCCACGCGAACGCAGGCGGGCCTTCTCGCGCTGGATGGCCAGGCGGTTGCGCACGCGCTGCGCACGCTGAGCCAGCAGCTCTGCGTCGAGCGGGCTGCACGCCAGTTCCTCGATGTCGCGGGTGCATTCGGTGGTGACTTCCTGCAACTCGACCAGGCGCTGCCGGGTCTGGTTGATCAGCTGGCTCAGGATGTCCTCGAACTGCAGCGAACGCACGGTGGTGGCCACGTCGGTGCCCAGGCCGCGATTGATCTCGACCACTTGGTCGGCGACCTTGTTGGTACGCGCGTCGCTTTCGGTCACATGGGCCATCATGGCGTCGATGCCGCCCTTGGCGGACAGCGCCACGTTGAGGTCCTGCGACGCCATGGTGCCGACCAGGCCGCGCAACTGCTCCATCGCGGTGCGGGCGCGCTCGACGTGGCTGCCGATCTGTTCGTTGAACTGGTTGGAATGGCTGGCCAGGTTGCGGATCTCGCCGGCCACCACCGCGAAGCCACGGCCCGACTCGCCGGCGCGCGCCGCCTCGATCGCCGCGTTCAGCGCCAGCAGGTTGGTTTCCTCGGCGATGGGGTTGACGTTCTTCAGCAGTCCGAACACCGCGTCCATTTCCTTGGCCATGCCGTCGATGCGGTAGACGATGCGCAGGCTCTCGCGCGACATCTGCACCACCATGTCGACGAAGTGCTCGAGCAGGTCGCCGGTGCGCGCAGCGAAGGCCTGCACCGACACGCCTTCGTTCTGCGCGTCGATGATCTGGCGCAGCAGCGACTGCTGCATGCCGGTCTTGCGCGAGAGGCCGTCGAAGCCGCCGCCCAGTTCGGACACCGCGTCGCGCAACAGGTCCAGTGCCTGGTGCAGTTCGCGCGTAGCGTGGCCGAGCTCATCAACCAGCGAGCTGCGCACTTCCTCCAGCGTTTCGCGCACGGGCGCGTGATGGCCCAGCGATTCTTCGATCACCGTTTCGACCATCGGCGGCGTGCGCCGCAGCTCGACGATCCAGGCGACAGTGAGCAGCACGATCAGCACCGGGGCCAGCCAGGGCGAGTGCCACAGCAGCGCCAGCAGCAACGCCACGGCACTGGCGGCCAGGCCGACGACGGGGCGCACGCGCATGAAGGAGAGAATGGCGTCCATGGGGATATCCGAAAATCAGTTGGCCGGCACGGCGGCACGGGGGATGGGTTGATTGGCCAGCGCGAGCAGGCGCGCGGCAATGTGGTCCAGGGGAAGCTTCTCGCCCGCGGCGCCCAGCTTCCAGGCGGCGCCCGGCATGCCCCACACCACCGAGGACTCCTCGTCCTGCACGAGGGTGCGGGCACCGGTTTGCTGCAGCTCCAGCAGGCCACGCGCGCCGTCGTCGCCCATGCCGGTGAGCAGAGCGGCGATGCCGGCGCGGCCGACGCTGGCTGCCATCGAGCGGAACAGCACGTCCACACTGGGCTTGTGGCGGTTGACCGGCGGACCGTTGTGCAGGCGGCATACGTACTTGGCGCCGTCCCACATCACCAGCAGGTGCTGGCTGCCTGGCGCGATGTACGCATGGCCCTGCTGGATCGGCTGGCCGTCGCGCGCCTCGCACACGCGCATGGCCGAACAGGTGTCCATGCGTGCCGCGAAGGGGCCGCTGAAGGCGGCGGGAATATGCTGGGTGATCACGATCGGCGGTGCGTCGGGCGGCATCGCCTCCAGCACCACGCGGATGGCCTCGGTGCCGCCGGTGGAGGCGCCAATGGCGATGATCGGGCTGCCACCACGGGTGCCGGCGGTCTGTGCGCGCGGCAGCACCGCGTCGGCGGAAAGGCGCGGCGGCACGTCAAGCTTGCGCACGGCGGTGCGCTGACGCGGACGGGCCAGCGCGGCGAGCTTCACCTTGGAGCAGATCTCCTGCGCGCCTTCGGCGAAGGTCGCCGCCAGGTCGGTGCTGGGCTTGGTGAAGAAATCCACGGCGCCCAGTTCCAGCGCGCGCAGGGTGACCTCGGCGCCCTCCTGGGTGAGCGAGGACACCATCACCACCGGCATTGGGCGCAGCCGCATCAGGTTCTCGAGGAAGGTAATGCCGTCCATACGCGGCATCTCCACGTCGAGCGTGAGCACGTCGGGGTTGAGCTGCTTGATCTTTTCGCGGGCAATCAGCGGATCGGCCGCCGTCCCCACCACCTCGATGCCGGGGTCACACGAGAGCATGGTCGACAGCAGCTTCCGCACCAGTGCGGAGTCATCGACCACCAGGACACGTACTCTTTCCATCGCCTATTCGTCTCGCCTTCGTCGTGCAGCGCGACGCGCCGCGCCCACGCATGCTGGCCCGTGACGGCGCCGGAAACTTGCCAGGAGGAGCCACCGCGCGCGCTGCGCGTCAGAACAGCTCCACTTCTCCCTTTATCGGATCGTTTGCCAAACGCTTGAGATACAAACGCTCTCCGTCCACCAGCACCGCATCGGTACGGTTGCGCAGCTGGCGCACGCGCGCCTTGCCGGTGCTGGGGAAAAACTGCACGTGCCGGGGATGCACGTCGCCCAGGTCCTCCGCCCGCACCGCGAGGTGCTCGGCCTCCAGGTAGCGCCGGACGAAGGAGATGTTGCGTTGCCCGATGTCGGTCATGGTGGCCAGCACGCGGCCACCGCCGAACACCTTCACTTCCAGATTGGCGCGCTGGCCACCGGCCTTGAGGATGGCGTTGATCAGCTGCTCCATCGCGTCGTTGCCGTAGCGCGCCGCGCGGCCTACCGTGTCGGCCCAGCTGCCGCGCTCGCCGCCCAGGGGCTCGGGCAGCATGAAGTGGTTCATGCCGCCGATGCGCCGGTTGCGGTCGTAGACGCAGGCCGATACGCAGGAGCCCAGCACGGTGGAGATCATTTCCTCTTGCGTGCTGACGTAATACTCACCCGGCAACACCTTGACGGTGACGCAGGCGTGGGCCGGGTCCCAGAATCGCCTCAGGTGTTCGAAGCCGGGCAGGATGCGGGCCGGGTCATAACCGGCGCCACTGGGCACTTTTACTGCAGGGACGCTCATGCACTGCGTTTCCGGTAGACCGTGCGTCCAATCAGGTCAAAACTGTCGTTGAGTCCGTACATGGACTCCGAATGGCCAAGGAACAGGTAGCCGCCCTCGGGCAGCAGGCCCGCGTAACGCTGGAACAGGCGCTGCTTGGTCGGCTTGTCGAAATAGATGACCACGTTGCGGCAGAAGATCGCGTCGAACGGCCCCTGCATCGGCCAGTCGTGCAGCAGGTTCAGCGGCAGGATGCTGACCAGCTCGCGCAGGCGCGGATGCACACAGGCGTACTGCTCGTACTCGCCCTCGCCACGCAGGAACCAGCGTCGCCGACGTTCGGTGCTCACGCCCTCCAGCCGCTCGATCGGATAGACGCCCTTGCGCGCCGTCTCCAGCGCCTGCGGCGACAGATCGGTGGCGAGGATCTTGGCGTCGACGTTGCCGCCGTGCTTCTCCAGCGCATCGGCCAGCACGATGGCCAGCGTGTAGGGTTCCTCGCCGGTGGCGCAGCCCGCCGACCAGATGCGCAGGCGGCCGCCATCCTTCTTCTTCTCGGCGATCCAGCGCGGCAGCAGCTCATCGGCCAGCAGGTCGAAGTGATGCGACTCGCGGAAGAATGCCGTGACATTGGTGCTGATGGCGCTGGCCAGCTCGCCCAGCTCCTGCTGCGGATCACGCCGCAGCAGTTCGCAATAGGCCGGGAAATCGCGCAGCTTGAGTGCGCGCAGGCGCCGCAACAGGCGGCCCTGCACCAGCTGCCGCTTGTGCTCGCCCAGCGAAATGCCGCAGTGCTCGTAGACGAACGTGCGCAGGAACTCGAACTCGGCGTTGCCCAGCGACGGGCCGCCCATGCCCGCCACGGCAGCCTGGTTGTCCATCGTGGCGGCCATGTTCATGCTCAGAACTCCTTCCAGGCGCCCGCGTCGCTGGCTTCGGCCTTCGGCGCGCGTGCCGGTGCCGCACTGCTGCTGCGCACGGCGGCGAACACCGCCTCGGCCTCGGCCATCACCGACTGGCCGCGCGCCTTCTCGCTGGCCGTTTCGCCACTGCCTTCGCCCGTGCGGAAGAAGCCCACCTGGCGGGCCAGTTCACCGGCCTGCTCGTGCATGGCACGGGCGGCGGCCGCGGCCTCCTCCACCAGCGCGGCGTTCTGCTGGGTCATCTCGTCCATCTGCAGCACGGCGTGGTTCACCTGGTCGATGCCGGCCGACTGCTCCTGGCTGGCCGCGGCGATCTCGGCGACGATGTCGGTCACCTTCTTCACGCTGTCCACGATCTCAGCCAGGGCCTTGCCCGACTGGTCCACCAGCGAGGAGCCCACGCGCACCTTGTCGGCGCTGTCGTTGATGAGCCCCTTGATCTCCTTGGCCGCACCAGCGCTGCGCTGCGCCAGGTTGCGCACCTCGGTGGCCACCACCGCGAAGCCGCGGCCCTGCTCGCCGGCACGCGCCGCTTCCACCGCGGCGTTGAGCGCCAGCAGGTTGGTCTGGAAGGCGATCTCGTCGATCAGGCTGACGATCTCGGAGATCTTGCGGCTGGATTCGTTGATCTCGCGCATCGCCGCGCTGGCCTGCGAGGCCACTTCGCCACCGTGCTCGGCCTGGCGGCGCGTGGCACTGGCCAGCTGGTTGGCGTGCGAGGCGTTCTCGGCGTTCTGCTTCACGGTGGAGGTCATTTCCTCCATCGACGAGGCGGTCTCTTCCAGGCTGGAGGCCTGCTCCTGCGTACGCTGGCTGAGGTCATCGTTGCCGCGGGCGATCTGCTGCGCGGCCGAGCTCACCGAGCCGGCACCGTGGCGCACTTCGCCCACGATGTTGACCAGGCGCTCATCCATGGTGCGCAGGGCATCCAGCAGCTCGCCCAGCTCGTCCTTGCGACGGTTCTGGATGTGATGGCCCAGGTGGCCGGTGGCGATGGCATTGGCCACCTTCACCGCGACGCCCAGTGTGCTCAGGATCGAACGCATCAGCAGCATGGCCATCACGGTGGCGACCACCAGGCCGGCCAGCAGCGCGATGATGCTGATGGTGCGCACGAAGTGATAGCGCGACACCTGGCTGTCATAGATCTGCTTGGCGTCCGCGCGCTGTGCATCGACCATTTTGCCCAGGGCGTCCTGGCGCTGCATCATCAGCGGGCGCACCTGCATTTCGAGCAGATCGCTGGCGCCGTTGTCGCCCTGGTTCAGCGCGTCGACCATCGATGCCTTGGCATCGGAGTAGTCGGCGTCGGTGGAGCGCCAATTGTCGTAGTTCTTCTTGACGTTCGGGCTCATCGGAATGGCCGCGAGCTGCTTCTTGAGGCCTTCCATCTCGGCCTGCAGCTTGGCGTATTCGGCGAGCTTGGCCTTCACCTGGTCAGGCTTGCCCACCAACGATCCCGATTCACCCAGCAGGATGAACGACATCAGCTGGCGCGCGGTGATCTGCGAAACCAGCTGCGTGGGCACGATCTCCTCGTCGTAGATCCTGCCCATGCCATCGTTCTGTTCCTGCATCGAGCCGATGCCGATGATGGCGCCACCGATCAGCATCAGGCCGAGCAGGCCCAGCACCACGCGCATGCGGTTGCGGACGGAGAGTTCCGGAGCTTTCAAAGCGAACTTCTTCATGATGATTCCACTTCCTGCAAAATCGGTCAGGCCACGGCTTTCACATCGGAGGCGGCGGGCAGCGCCGCCTCCAGCATCTGGGCATCCTGGGGCTGCAGCAGCTTGTCCACGTCCAGCAGCAGCACCATGCGCTCGCCAGTGGAAGTCAGCCCCTTGAGATATTCGGTGTCCACGGTGGTGCCCATGTCCGGCACCGGACGAATCGCGTCGGGCGATACGTCGAGCACGTCGGACACGGCATCGACCACCACGCCGAAGTTGCGGCCGGCCACGGTGATGATCACGGTGACGGTGGTGGCGCCGTAGGCCTCGCGCTCAATGCCGAAGCGCAGGCGCATGTCGATCACCGGCACGATGGCGCCGCGCAGGTTGAGCACGCCGAGCACGTAGTGCGGCGCCTGCGGAATGCGTGTCACCGGGGTCCAGCCACGAATCTCGCGGACCGCCAGGATGTCGATGCCGTATTCCTCGTGGGCGAGGTTGACGGTGAGGTACTGCGACTGGAGCGCCTCGCTCCGGGAGTTATCGGACATGGTTGCCTCGTGTCGGGGCCACGTGCGAGGCCCCCCTTCGGAATCTGGATCGGCGGTGGAGGTGGAAACTTGAGGGGCTTGGGCTCGGTATGCAGGAGCGCACCCTGTGCGCGACAGGCCCCGCGAGCGGCCCCGTCGCAAGCCACGGGTCACGCACAGGGCGTGCGTTCCTGCGCGCGGCTCAGAATTCGTTCCAGACGCCGGCGGCGACCGCCACGGCGCGAGGAGCCACCGGCGCCGCTGGCGCTCGCGGGCGGGCCGGCGTGGCCGGCGCGTCCTGCAGGCGGAAGTAGCGGATCTGGCGTTCGAGCTCGTCGGACTGCTCCTGCATGGCCCGCGCGGCGGCGGCGGCCTCCTCGACCAGGGCGGCGTTCTGCTGGGTGACTTCGTCCATCTGGATCACCGCGCGGTTTACCTGGTCGATGCCGGAGGACTGCTCCTGCGCCGCCGCGGCAATCTCCGCCACGATGTCGGTGACGCGCTTGACGCTGTCGACGATGCCGGCCAGCACCTGGCCCGACTCCTCCACCAGCGCCGAGCCGGCCTGCACCTTGTCCACGGTGTCGCCGATCAGGGCCTTGATCTCCTTGGCGGCGCTCGCGCTGCGCTGGGCCAGGTTACGCACTTCGCCTGCCACCACCGCAAAGCCCCTGCCCTGCTCGCCGGCACGCGCAGCCTCGACCGCGGCGTTGAGCGCCAGCAGGTTGGTCTGGAAGGCGATTTCGTCGATCAGCTGCACGATGTCGGTGATCTGGCGGCTGGCCGACTCGATCTCGCGCATGGCGCCACTGGTACGCACCGCCACCTCGCCGCCGCGTTCGGCCTGGGCGCGGGCGCTGCGCGCCAGCTGGTCGGCGTGGCCGGCGTTGTCGGCGCTCTGGCGCACCACCGAGGTCATCTCTTCCATCGAGGCGGCGGTTTCCTCAAGGCTGGAGGCCTGCTCCTGGGTACGGTGCGACAGGTCGTCGTTGCCGCGCGAAATCTCCTGCGCCGCCGTGGACACCACCTGCGAGCCCTGCTGCACCTCGCGCACGATCTCCACCAGCTTGGCGCGCATGCGTTCCAGCGCCTCCAGCATGCTGCCCTCGGGGAAGCCCTGTTCGCTGCCCGTGGCAGCCAGGTCGCCGTCGGCGATGCGCCCGGCCATGGCCAGCGCATAGGTGGGCTCGCCACCGATGCTGCGGCGGATGCTGTGCATCGAGCGCCATACCACGCCGATCACCAGCAGGCCCACCAGCAGCGCGCGCAGCAGGCTGCCCTCGAGCATGGAGCGGAACTGCTGGTCGATGTCCACGAAGTAGGCGCCGGCACCGATGTGCAGGTTCCACGGCTTGAACCAGGTGGTGTAGGTGATCTTGGGCTCGAGTTTCTTTTCCGGCGGCATCGGCCACACGTACTCGGTCACGCCCGCGCCGCCGTCGTGGTCCACCTTCTGCATCATCTGGTAGAGGTGATGGCCATTGGGGTCGGCGTCGTCATGCACGTTGCGGCCCACCTGGTCGGTAAGCATGGGGTGCATGCGCAGCACGAAGTTGTCGTCGAACACGAACACGTAGCCGGCGCCGTTGTTCCAGCGCATGGCCTGCAGCTCGGCCAGCGCGCGCTTCTGCGCCTCGGCCTCGCTGAATTCGCCGGCCTTGTAACGGTCGTAATAGCTCTGCATGACGGCATTGGCGGCCGTCACGTGGTCGGTCAGCGAATGCACGCGGGCATCCATCTGCAGGCGCCGGCTGTCGATGGCGGAAATCACGGTAAGCGCGACCAGGCCAGCCACCACGAAGGCAATGACCAGCCACACCTTGGCGGCCAGGCCAAGACGATCGATGTACTTCAATGGGGAGTTCATGGGAGATGACCTTCAGAATGAAAAGGGCGGGATGCGATTGCCCGGATTCATTCCCTGCACTGCTCTGCGCTGGCGCGCACGCCAACGGCCGCGGCTTCCTGTCGCGACTGGTGTTGCCTTCAATCGGGGCGGCGCCCCTGGATCCCTGCCGCCCCCGGTGAAACTTGCTCAGGCCGCCTTGCGTCGGGCCTGCAGGCGTACGAGGCCTGCGATATCCACGATCAGCGCCACCGAGCCATCGGCCAGGATGGTCGCGCCCGAGACGCCCTGCACGCGGCGATAATTCGCTTCAAGCGACTTCACCACCGCCTGCTGCTGGCCGATCAGGCCGTCGACGAACAGCCCCACGCGGGTACCGTCGCCCTCGACCACCACCATCAGCCCTTCGTCGATGCCGCGGACGGCGTCCTGGCAACCGAACGCGTCATGCAGGCGGATCACCGGCAGGTATTCGTTGCGGAAGCGGAACAGTTCCCCGCCACCAGCCACGCTGCGCACGGCGTCGCCCTTCAGCTGCACCGACTCCACGATCGACACCAGCGGCACGATGTAGCGCTCCTCGCCTACCGCGGCGGTGAGGCCATCGATGATGGCGAGCGTCAGCGGCAAGGTGATGGTGAATACGCTGCCCTTGCCCTGCGTGCTGCGGATGGTGACGGTGCCGCCCAGATCGGCCACGTTGCGGCGGACCACGTCCATGCCCACGCCACGGCCGGAAAGGTCGGTGGTGACGGCGGCGGTGGAGAAGCCCGGCTGGAAGATCAGGTCGGCCACGGCCTCGTCGCTCATGCCCTCGCCGCTGCTGATCAGCCCGCGCTGCACCGCCTTGCCGATGATGGCATCGCGGTTGAGGCCGGCGCCGTCATCGGACACTTCCACCACGATGCTGCCACCGCGATGCGATGCGGCCAGGGTCAGCGTGCCGGTGTCACCCTTGCCGGCGGCGCGGCGCTTGTCCGGCGTTTCCAGACCGTGGTCGATCGCGTTGCGCACCAGGTGGACCATCGGGTCGCCGATCTTCTCCAGCACCGTCTTGTCCAGCTCGGTCTGCTCGCCGACCAGCTCCAGCTTCACCTGCTTGCCCAGCTTCTGGCTGATGTCGCGCACCATGCGCGGGAAGCGGTTGAAGACCGAGGCGATCGGCAGCATGCGTATGCCCATCACGCTTTCCTGCAGCTCGCGCGTGTGGCGCGCCAGCTGGGCCAGGCCCTGTTCGAGCACGGCCAGCCGCGCGGCATCGATCTCGCCCTCGCGGAAGGTGTCGAGCATGGACTGGGTGATCACCAGCTCGCCCACCAGGTTGATCAGTCCGTCGATCTTGTCGATCGACACACGCACCGAGCTGGACTCGGCGCTGGCCTCGCGCTGCGCGCGGGCGGCACCTGCATCGGCGACCGGCGCCGCGGCGGCCGGGGCCGGTGCGGCTGGCGCAGCGGCCGGCGGCGGTGCGGCTTCAGTCACCACATGGCGCGCATCGATGCTCAGGTCGCACTCGTCTTCCACCCAGTCGAACACGCCGCTGATGTCGGCGCGACGTGCCGGGCCCTTCAGTTCGATGGTCCAGCCCAGATGGCATTCGCCTGGCTCCAGCGCGGCCAGCGTGGCCGGCAGGCGGTCGAACTCCGGGGTCACCGTGAGCTCGCCCAGTCCGCCCAGTTCGCGGATCAGCCGCAGCGGGTCGTTGCCGCTCGCCAGCATGCCGGCATACGGACGGAAGCGGATGGTCCAGGCATCGGCCTGGTCCACGTTGCGTCGCGCCTGCACGGCACCGGCCGGGGCGCCACGCCCCATCGCCGCGGCCAGTTCGTTGCGCAGCGCTTCGGCCACGGTATCGTTCAGCGGTTCGCCGGCCTGGGCGCGGGCGAACATGGCGCGCAGGCAATCGACGGTCCGCAACAACAGTTCGATGATGGCGCCGTCGATCGCACGCTTGCCGCTGCGCACCTCGTCCAGCAGCGACTCGGCCTCATGGGTGAACGAGGACATCTCCGGGAAACCGAAGGTGGCCGCACCGCCCTTGATCGAATGCGCCGCGCGGAAAATGGTGTGCACCAGCTCCGCGTCGCCGCCGTTGTCCAGCTCAAGCAGCGACGACTCCATCGTGTCGAGCCCTTCCAGGCTCTCCTCGATGAACACCTGTTGGAACTGTGCCAGGGCGGCCTTGCTCATGGGATGCTTCTCTAAAGGAACGGTTACTTGCAGATCGAGACCCTTCTCCCCGGGGGAGAAGGTGCCGGTCCCACGGGGACTACCTTCGGGTCGCAGCGGATGAGGGCGCGGGAGGAGCGAAACACCGTAGGTCCGCGCCAGTCCCGCACCCTCACCCCAACCCCTCCCCCGAGGGAGAGGGGCCTGGTGCTCAGCCGAGCACGCGCTTGACGGTGGCCAGCAGCTGGTCAGGGTCGAACGGCTTCACCAGCCAGCCGGTGGCGCCGGCAGCCTTGCCTTCCATCTTCTTGTCCGTATGCGACTCCGTGGTCAGCATCAGGATCGGCACGCCCTTGTAGGCAGGCATCGTGCGCAGCTCGCGCACCATGCTGAGGCCGTCCATCACCGGCATGTTCACGTCCGCCAGCACCAGGTCGAAGTTGCCGCTGCGCGCGGCATCCAGCGCGAGCTGGCCGTTCTCCGCCTCGCTCACCTCATGACCGGCGCCACGCAGGGTGAATGCCACCATGCCGCGCATCGAAGCCGAATCGTCCACCGCAAGAATCTTTGCCATCTTCCACCTCAGTTTCAGGCCGGCGTCGTTGCCGGCAATTCCAGAGCCTGTACCAGGCCGAGCACGGCGGCCGCCTCGCGCATCGCTGCGCTGGCGCCTTGCCAGGCCGGCGCCTGTCCACGCGCAACCGCCTCGCGGCGATACGCCACCAGCAGTTGCAACGCAGCGGTATCCACGCGTTCCACGGCGGCACCGTCGATCTGCACGGCCGGCACATCGAGTGCTTCGACCAGGCTGGCCTTGACCTCGTCCAGCGCGGCGATGCGGAAATCGGCCGGCAGGCTGATGGCACGCACCGTGTCGCCCTTGCGTTGTGTGGTTGCCTTGCCCATGTCCTTCGATCCTCGCCGCGCCCCGTGGGCGTCTACGGGGTGCTTATCGGCCATGACGGCATCCGCTTTAGGCCAAAAGCCGCACTTTTACGTGCTGTGCGCGCAGGGCGGGAAGCCCGCAGCGGCGCGCCCTCGCGGACGCCACGCCGTTCACACTTCGCGACAAAAAATTGCCGGGCGTCGAAAAATCGGCCTCAAGTTCGCACGAGTCGCGCCGATGCATGGGGCACGGATGGGCGCGCGGACAAAACCCCGCCGCAAGGAGCCTTGCTTGGTCATACAACCCACCAGCTTCGCTGCCCTTACCTGGGCCGGCGCTGCCTCAGGCAGTGCGGCGGAGAGCTGGCGCATCGGGACGGTGCTGGCCGCCAGGCCACTGGGGATCAACCCTGACGGCATGATGGTGCTGCAGATCGGCGCGCTTGCCGTGGAGGCAGAAGCCCCCCGCGGCCAGCTGCCATCGCAGTTCCAGGTGCGCGTGCTCAGCCTGGGCGCGCAGCCACTGCTGGAAGTCCTCACCGCGCAGGCACCTGAGCCGGCCACCCAGCAGGCCCTGCGCGAGCGCCTGCCCCAGCAGAACGGCTACGCACCGCTGCTTGCCACCCTCGACGCGCTGGCCCAGCGCCCCGCGCTGCGGCAGTTGCCGGCCTACCTTCGCCCGGCCCTGGCCCTGCTCGAGCATGGCGTTCGCACGCCGGCCGAGATCACCCGGGGTGACGGCCTGGAAGAAGCGATCAACCGCAGCGGCCTGTTCCTGGAGGCGCTGCTCGCGCAGCCGCAGGTCGACATGGCGGGACTGAGCCAGGAAGACTGGAAAGCCGCCCTGCTGCGACTGGCGAGCCTGCTCGACGACTACCTGCCCACGCGGCGCGCCGTCAGCAGCGGCAGCGAGACACCGCCGCCACTGCAGCAACGGGGCCTGCAGCCGCAGCCACGGGTGATGCTGCCGCAGGAATTGCTCAACGACGACATCGACGCCCTGCTCGGTCGCCTGCACGGCGAAGTGCATGCGGCGCTGGCGCGCGTGGAAGTGGCACAGCTGGAAGCGACCACGGCCTCGGCGTGGATGATCGAGATCCCGGTGCAGGGCGAAGACGGTCGCGACATCCTGCAGCTCCAGCTGCAGCAAGGCACCGAAGGCGAGGCCGGCAGCAATGCCTGGACACTGGGTTTTGCCCTGGATCTACCGGCACTGGGCCCGATACAGGGCGAACTGCAACTACGCGACCTGCGACTGGCCGTGCGCCTGTGGGCCGAACGGCCCGACACCGTGCATCGGCTGGAACAACAGTTTGGAGCCCTGCGACACCAACTGGCCGCCACCGGGCTGATCCTCGACCAGCTCAGCTGCCAGCGCGGCCTGCCGCAAAGCACTAGTCCGCACAGCGCGATCCTGCTGAAGACGATGGCATGAGCACTCCACTTCCTCCCGCCCGGCGCCGGGTCTCCCTTCGCCTGTCCGGTGGTCCGGCGGATCTCCCGCAGCCGGCTAGCCTGCCTCCCGAGTCGCTGGAAACCCTGCTGGCGCGGGCCCGTGCGCTGGGCATCCCGCTGCATCACGATCCGCAAATGGCTGCCCTGCTGGCCGCACTGCGCCTGCGCCAGGGCGTGCCGCCCACCTTGTATGCAGCCGCGGCCGCGGTGCTGGCCTGCATCTACGACGCGGCAGACGAGGCAAGCTGACGTCATTTTCATGTCCGCTCGGCAAAAGTGGCCCCCTGTAATCCAGGACCGCCCATGCCCCACCCCGCAGTTCCCCGCGCCGTGCCGCCATCGCGCCGGCACCAGGCCCTGATCGAGCGCCGCAATACCAAAATGGCCCGCTCCGCCCACGCCTACGTGCGCGGCAACACGGGCCAGTTCTATGCGTGGCTCGACTCGCGTGCGGCGCCGCACCTGCCCGAAGGCCCGGCGATCTGGATCTGCGGCGACTGCCATGTCGGCAACCTCGGCCCGGTGGCCGACGATGAAGGCCACGTGTCGATCCAGCTGCGCGACTTCGACCAGAGCGTCATCGGCAACCCCGCCCACGACCTGATCCGCCTCGCGCTTTCGCTGGCCATGGCCGCGCGCGGCTCGGACCTGCCCGGCGTGATCACCGCACACATGATGGAAGCCATGCTCGACGGTTACGAGGCCGCCTTTCCCGAAGGGAAAACCGACCAACCGAAGATGCCGGGCGCCATCCGCCTGGTGATGAAGCGCGCGCTGCGCCGAAACTGGAAATCGCTGGCGCGCGAACGCATGCAGGGACCCGAGCTGGCGTTTCCGCTGGCCAAGGAGTTCTGGCCGCTGGCGGCGGGCGAGCGCAAGGCCATCGGCAAGCTGTTCAGGGAACCGGAGCTGATGGCGCTCGCCACCCAGCTGCACCATCGCGAAGCCACCGACGACGTGCGCGTGCTCGATGCCGCGTACTGGCGCAAGGGCTGCAGCTCGCTGGGACTGCTGCGCTATGCAGTGTTGCTGGATGTGGATGGCAATGTGGTGGAAGGCGACGACCTTTGCCTCATCGACATCAAGGAGGCCACCGCCTCGGTCGCGCCGCGCGCCAAGGGCGTGCGCATGCCACGCAACCCGGCTGAACGCGTGGTCGCCGCGGCACGCCATCTGGCGCCGGCCCTGGGCGATCGCATGCGTGCCGCGCACCTGCTCGACAAGCCGGTGTTCGTGCGCGAGCTGCTGCCGCAGGACATCAAGATCGACATCGCCAGGCTGCGTCGCAAGCAGGCGGAGCGCGTGGCGGCCTTTCTCGCCCATGTCGTCGGCCAGGCCCATGCGCGACAGATGGATACGGCAACCCGTGCCTCCTGGTGCAAGGAACTGCAGCGCAACCATCTGCGCACGCTGGATGCGCCGTCGTGGTTGTGGAAGGCCGTCACCGGCCTGCTGTCGGTGCACGAACCGAACTACCTGGACCACTGCCGCATCTACGTCGGCGGCCGCGCCTGAAGGAGCAGACATGCACCGGCGCCACCCCATCTCCCTGTTGCTTACCGCCATGCCCGCGCTGCCACCGGGCGCGCTGTCCCTGCCCAACGAACCGCTGGAGCAGGTGGACCTGGCACGCTATGTCGGCGTCTGGCACGAAATCGCGCACCTGCCGATGTACTACCAGCGCAACTGCGTGGACCGCGTCACCGCCACCTACACGCCACGCGCGGACGGCACGCTCACCGTGCACAACGCCTGCCGCAACTGCAGTGGCGATACCGACAGCGCGCTCGGCATCGCGCGTCGCGTGAAGGGCCAGCCCGGTGCGTTGCAGGTACGCTTTGCCCCTGCCTGGCTGTCGTGGCTACCGCTGGTATGGGCCGACTACTGGATCATCGAGCTGGACGTCGACTACCAGTGGGCCGTGGTCGGCAGCCCCAGCCGCAAGTACCTGTGGGTGCTTTCACGCACACCATCGATGAGCCCGGAGCTGTTCGAGCGGCTGCGCCTGCGCTCCGGGCTGCGCGGTTATCCGGTGGAGAAGCTGATCATTGCCGGCGGGCTCGACTGAGCCGCATTACAGCGAGATGGTGGCCGACAGCATCGCCGGATTGCCCGCCAGGCGATTCTTCACGTCGAACTCGTGTGTCCAGCGCAGCGAGAACTCCACCTGGCCGCCCTGCCATTTCTTCAGGTAGTTCACCATCGGCCCTATGCTGATCGCATGACCCTTGAAGCCATTGAGGCGGTCGGCGGTGGGGCCAGAGTCATTCTCAAGCTGGTAGATCCAGCCGCCCACCGCGCCCAGGCCCCAGCCGGAGGGCAGCCGTTTCACCAGCAGCGAATCGATGCGGAACACCGAGCCGTTCTGGTAATCGGTGGCGCTGTTCCTGGTGTAGAAGTCCACCGCGGTGGTGGTGCTCCACTCCAGCGAACCCTGCTGGAACAGCTGCGTGTATCCCACGGTCGGCGAGAACACCCACACGTTGAGGCTGGGATTGGCCAGCTGGCCCTTTTCGTAGTTGCCGGTGGGCGCGGTGATGTAGAGCGACAACGAAATGTGCGAGGTCTGGCTGAAATGATGGCTGGCCACCACCGGCGCAAAGGTCGCGTCGTAGAGGCCGGTGTCGTTGTCGGTCTTGCGGGCCGAGAACGGGCCCACCTGCAGGCCTGCGGAGGCATCCACGTAGGCAATCGGCAAGGTAAACACCGACGCGAAGTTCCACGACGTGGACTTGGTATTCCAGATGTACAGCCCGGTGAAGTTCAGCAGGTCGAACGAACCCCTCAGGCCCAGCGAAGTACCGCCGCCCGTGAGCGGTATCTGCCGGGAGGCACTGATGCTGCCGTTGTAGTAGGCGTAGGAGACGTTGAACGTCCAGCCCGGCGTCGGGGGGATCAGGCCCGAGTACGAGGTGGCCTGCAGGCCGGTGATGGCATGCCCCACGCCACCTTCGGTGGCATAGGCGGGGGCGGCTGCCGCAGCGGCGGCCAACAAGGTAACCAGCGCAAGTTTTTTCATGGCATCTCTGGACGGTGGAGAGGCCGTGCAGCGCAACCACAATTTCGGCAGCATGCCCGACGGACCCCGTTGCACTCGCCGCCAGCGTGGTCGTCCTGCTGCCAAGGGGCAAGCGAAAATCCACCTAGGCCGGTTAGGTAGAAATACGCAGGTATCGCGCCCTGAAAGCAGCCGCTACATGGTTCGCCGCCACCGCTTTACCACGTTCATTTGGACGTCCAGCCCAAGCACGCCGATGACCCCGATGTTTCACCACACGTTCACCATGCGCGGGACTACAGTCATTGATGCACCCACCGACTTGAAAGGGAGTCGTGGGTCGTCGTGTCCGAGGTGCGTCGCGCCAAGCGGTTCGCAAGGAATCAGCCGACGGCAACCACCCAGCCTGGATGACGACTGCAGGGAGTTGAGGCCCTGAATGTCGGTCTCGTCCTTCCCAGGAGGGGCATATGCAGCACCGCGGCCGCCACTGTTTGCCTGCTCTGTGTGTCTCGTTACTGTTCTTCTGCAATGCCCACGCCGATGACCACCCCATGCTCGACTACCTGTCGGTGAGCGTGGGTGGCTTTGCGAACAACACCTCGGCCAACCTGCGTGCCGACGGCAGTGTCCGGGGCTCCGGAACTCCGCTGGATTTCTCGCGTGACCTTGGCCAGGGCGGCACGCGCGCACTGCCCTACCTCGACGTGACGTGGCGCCCGTGGGACCGGCACGAATTCGAGTTCACCTACTACCACGACTCCCACGACGCCTCGCGCTACCTGGACCGCAGCATACAGTTCAACGAACAGACCCTGGCGCTGGGTGCGCAACTGGATTCGCGCTTCACCCTGGATGCTGCGTCAGTCATCTATCGCTACTGGGCGTGGATCGGCGATCAGGGCGCCTTCGGCATTGCCGCGGGCCTGCAGGCGTATCGCTTCAGCCTGAAGCTGAGCGGCACCGCCTTCGCCAGCAACGGCAGCGGTACCGAATCGGCCTCAGGCAGTCGCTCGGCCCACGTATCCAGCGACCTTCCCGACCCGTCCATCGGCATCAGCTACCGCTACCAGTTCGCCAACTGGGTGCGCTTCGTGGGTGACGCCGGGGCGTTCAAGGCCGACGTCGACCAGGTTGACGCCACCTTGTACAACGCGCGCGTGGGTTTCGAATTCTATCCGGTCGAGCACTTCGGCATCGTCACCCAGTACGCCTTCAACAAGATCAATGCCGATGTCACCCAGTCCAAATTCAACGGCGATGCGGACTTCAAGTTCAGGGGTTTCCAGCTGCTGCTGAAAGCCCGCTTCTGATCCGGCCCGGACATCGCATCCCTCGCCCACGCCGACCCGATGCGCGGCGAGGCCCGGCATGGCCGGCACAGGCCGGCCGGCGACGCCTACGTACAAATACGGATGCCCCGGCCGTCGTCATCGCCGACCATGGAGCGTCCATGCCCAGCTCCGGGACGGGCCGCCCCGCGGCGGCGCCGACGGCTCGCACACGCTCTGGAGGATGTATGCGTCGCTTTTCAAGCATCGCCCTTGGCATCGCCATGACCCTCGCGATGAGCAGCATGGCCCATGCCCAGGGCAAGGACACCGGATTCGTCCAGGGCTATCCCACGCCGCCGAAAACCACCGAGCTGATGGATGACCTGCTGTACCAGCGCGCCGTGCAGGCCTACCTGTGGGCCCTGCCCGCGCTCAACATGGAGGCGATGAAGGAAGGCTCCGAGCGCGTGTTCGGCAAGGGCTATAACGTGCTGCCGATCTTCAAGGAACGGCTGAACGCCAAGACCCTGGTCACCACGCCCAACTCCGACGTGATCTACGCGATGGGCTACGCCGACCTCGCCGAAACGGGGCCGCTGGTGATCGAGGTGCCGCCGGGCTTGCAGGGCATCCTCGACGATTTCTACCAGCGGCCGGTCTGCATGGAGAAAGCCGTCGACGGCAAGCGCGCCTGCGGCGACGTGGGCCTGCCCGGCCCGGACAAGGGCAAGGGCGGCAAATACCTGGTGCTGCCGCCGGACTACAGCGGCAGCGTACCCGAGCAGGGCTACTACACCTATCGTTCGCGCACCTACGGCCTGTTCATCTTCTGGCGCGGCTTCTTCAAGGACCCCAAGGACCTGGACCCGCCGGTGCAGGTGATGGAGCAGACCCGCATCTACCCGCTCGGCAAGGAATCCACCGCCAAGCCCATGGTGTTTCCGGATGCCTCCTCGCGTCCGGCCAACATGCTCTATCCGCGCGACGGCTCGGCCTTTGACATGCTGGCGCGTTACATCGACCACGAATACGTGGACCCGCAGGACATGGAGATGCGCGGCGTGCTGGCCACGCTGGGCATCGTCAAGGGGCAGCCGTTCAAGCCCGACGACCATCTGCGCCAGATCCTCGACCGCGGTGCGCGGCGCGCAGTGGAAATGAGCCGTGCGCTGGCCTTCGAGACGCCCGAGCAGGCTCCCGCGCAGCGCTATTACCCCGATCGCAAATGGATGAATCCGTTTCCCGACAACGCGCAGTTCAGCGCTGCCAGCTACAACGAGATCGACGCGCGCACCAAGTTCTTCGCCCTGGCCTACTCCACCAGCCCGGGCATGGCGATCAACATGGAAAACGTGGGCGCCAAATATCCCTTCACCGCGTGGGACGTGAACGGCCAGACCCTCAGCGGCGACAAGACCTATCGCCTGCACCTGCCCAAGGGCATTCCCGCCGCGCTGTTCTGGTCGGTGACGGCCTACGATTCGGTCACCGCCTCGGGCCTGGACAACGGCCAGCCGTTCCCTTCGCTCAACCAGATGGACAAGCCGGCCACCAACGCCGATGGCTCCACCGACGTCTGGTTTGCGCCCAAGCGCCCCAAGGATGCGGCGAACTGGATACGCACCGTGCCGGGCAAGGGCTACTTCGTTCTGCTTCGCCTGTACGGCCCCACCAAGGCCTTCTTCGACAAGAGTTGGGTGCCCGGGGATTTCGAACCGCAAGGCTGACTATCCGAGGGCGATGCCGGGGAATAGCCCGGCAAAACCAAGATTTGTCCTAAAGGCGCAGCCCGGGCGGCGCCCTATACTCTCGACAGATCACACCTTCGTGCTGTCTCCGCGTAACGACAGCGGTGCCGATGCGCGGATGCTTCGCCGTGCACTTTTTACCGCCGAGAGGTGTCGTCGCGGTGAGGCCGCCACACCCGGCGAGGCCACCATCCCAAGGAATGCGATGAAGAAAGCGACATCAGAGCTGCTTGCCCAGGAGTCTGCCGACTGGCACCACCGTGGACTCATCGACGCGGAGCTGTTCAATCGGCTTGGCCAACGTTACGACCGCAAGGGCGCCGCTTCCCGCGGCCTGATCGCGTGGCTGGGGCTGGCCGCGGCCTTCCTGCTGGGCATGGCGATACTCACCGCCGTTGGCCTGATGATGAACTCGCCAGTCGCCGGTGGCGTACTGCTCCTGATCGTCGCCGGTGGGCTCTGGTATGCAGGCATCCGCATGGCGACCCATCCGCTCCAGCGACATCCGTTCAGCGGAAGCGCACTGGTGACGATCGGGCTCTCAGCGCTCTACGGCGCCATGTGGCTGATGGCCACTGCCAGCAGTGACGATTTCAGCGGCAGCCGCATGTCCTCCCTGCTGGTGCTGACCGGCCTGGTGGCGGCAGCCACCGCCTATGCCTATCACCTGCGCTGGCCGCTGCTGCTTTCACTGATCTGCCTGTTCCACGGCGTGGGGGCATGGCACAGCTATGCTGGTGGCGGTGCCTATGTCGCGGATATCCAGGACCCCGCGGTCATGGCCCTTTTTGCCGCGCTGTGTACCGCCTTCGGCCTGTGGCACCAGCAGGCGGAGGAACGATCATGGGCCAGCCTTGCAGGATTCGGCCGTCTTTATGTGATTTTTGGCCTGCTCTATCTAAACGTCTCCCTGTGGTTTCTCTCCCTGGATGCCTATGGCAACAACCACGCGCTTGCCTGGGTATGGGAGTTCACGCTCGTATGCATCGCGCAGATCGGGCTTGGTGCGCGATTGAAAGACGGCAAGCTGACCGGGTTTGGCGTGGTTTTCCTGGCTATCGACTTGTACACACGGCTGTTCGAACAGTTCTGGGATCGGCTATCGCTGGGATGGTTGCTGCTGTTGGCGGGCCTCAGTGCCGCGCTGCTTGGCTGGATGTTCGAACGACGCGCGCAGAGGGCCACGCCATGAATCGCAACCGCATCGCACGCACTGAACTTGATCAACTCCTGCGAGAGAACCTGCTCGATGCCGACACCTACCGCAAGGTCGCCGCACTGTATCCGCTGGGGCGCTGGGATTGGCTCTCGCTGGGCCGCTGGTTCCTGCTGTTCGGCGCGATCAGTGCCGCTGCTGGCCTGGTCACGCTGTTGCGCAGCCTGTTCGTGTTTACCCTCCTTCACCTGGCGTTCGGGCTGGCGCTCGCTGCCGGCGGACTGTTTGTTGCCGGCAGGGCGCTAGGTCAACGCCGTTGGCGCTGGAGTGCGCTGACGGCGGAGCTGCTGGGCGGCGGCACCCTGGTAGGGCTCAGCTTCGTGCTCGGCGCGATCTTCGACACCGGCAGCGGCGACTGGCCCGCCCTGCTGTTCTTCGACCTGATCGTGCTGCTGGCATTGAGCTATGCGCTCAACAACGTGCTCCTGCTGATACTGTCCGGCGTGGTGTTTTTCACCTGGTTCGGCGGCGAAACCGGATACAGCAGCGGCTGGGGTGCGTACTGGTTCGGCATGAACTATCCCTTGCGCTTCCTCGGTATGGCGCTGCTCATCGCCACTGTGGGCTTCGCACACCTGAAGGCGGAGCACGGCCCATGGGCGGTCTATCGCGGCTTCAGCAAGGTGTGGATCTCCTTCGGCCTGTTCCTCGCCGAGATGGCGCTGTGGCTGCTGTCGATCTTCGGCAACTTCGATACCATCGAAGGCTCCTGGCGCGAAGCGCCTGCGGGTGAGCTGGTGTTCTTCAACCTGTGCTGTGCGGCGCTCAATATCGGCCTGCTGCAGGCCGGCATCCGATACAGCTACCGCATGCTCAGGGCCTACGGCGCCACATTCTTCATCATCCAGGCCTATACGCTGTTCTTCACCTACGTCGGCGGCTATCTCGGCTGGCTGTTCAGCCTGCTCATCGGCGGCGGATCTGCCCTGGGCCTGGCACTGTGGCTGGAATCGCGCCGGCGCGGGCAGGCACCGGCCTAACCGCCACCCCGCCCAAGGCGCCACAGCAGGACCGGGTCCAACCCAAGCCGGTAAATTTACCCATCCCGGCACAGTAGTTTCTCTATTGCCCCTCTGCTCCCTCTCCCTGAAGCTCGCCTAGTGTCGCGTTCGTACACCACGAAAGCGGGGGTGAGAGGAGCATGCGGCAGCGGCAGGGCCCGGCAACAGCGGCGAATCACGGTGGGCGGCCTGCGCGCCGCCGCTGGTGGTTCGGTGCCGCATGGCTGGCACTTTCGCCGGTGCTTGCCCAAACCACGGACAGCTCGGACGAGCTCAAGGCCCAGCTCACCCAGCTGCGTGCACAAATGCAGGCGCAACAGGCGCAGATGCAGAAAATGCAGCAGCGGCTCGATGAGCTGGAAGCCAAGGTACCGCCTCCGTCAGTCCCCGCCGCCGCGTCGGTCCCTGCGCAAGCATCGCTGGTGAGCGCTTCGACACCGCCGGCCACTGCCGGCACGCCCCGCCCGTATCGCCCGCCTTCCGCACCGGCCGGCGTAACCGAGCCGCTACCAGAGGGCTACCTGCGCCTTGGCGACACCGGCAACCTGCTCAAGCTCGATCTGGTGGCGCAACTGGACACCTTGATCGACAACACCACCATGGGCGCGAAGGACCTGTTCATGCCCTCGTCGATTCCCGTGCGCGGCCAGCCCTTCTACGGCTCGGGCTGGAACAGCGACATGAGCGCCAAGCAGAGCGTGTTCCGCATGGATTTCCGCCGCGACACCGACTACGGCGTGCTCAAGGTGGTCTACAAGAACGACTTCTTCGGCAGCGACAGCGCCGACATGGCATATGACATGCAGTACTTCTATGGCGAGCTGGACAACGAACGCTACAGCCTGCTCGCCGGCTACTACAGCTCGGCCTTCAGCGATATCGACGCTTTTCCCAACACGCTCGACTACGAAGGCCCCAACTCGTTCACCTACAAATACGGCCCGCAGCTGCGATTCCCGCCGGTACTGCGCAAATGGGGCGACAACACGCTCACCCTGCCGATGTCGGTGGAGAAACCCAATGCCGACATCACCGCGATCGGCCGCTACGTGCCCTACTCGCCCCTGGCCGACTTCACCCTGGGCCTGCGCTGGGAAACGCCGAACTGGCACGTACAGTGGGCCAACCTCTTTCGCGACCTGGGCATGGAAAACGCCGCCAACGGCAAGGACCAGCGCACCACCGCCTTCGCCACCCAGCTCACCGGCAACACCCAGCTGTTCAAGTACGACAGCGCACAAGCCTGGGTGAGCAGCGGTCGCGGCTACGCCAACTTCCTGCAGGACATCTCCGGCCTGGGCCTGGATGCGGCCTTCACCCGCCAGGGCGTGCTGCAAGCCATCCGCGCACGCGGCTGGGGCCTGGGCTATACGCATGGCTGGACCGCCTCGCTCACCTCCAGCGCCTCGTACGGCTATCTCCGCGTCAGCCCATCGTCGGACATGTTGATCAGCGAGCAGTTGCCCAAGAGCACCAAGTTCGCGGCAGTGAACCTGGCGTGGCAATTCAGCGAGCGCGCGATGCTGGGCGTGGAATACCTGTGGGGACAGAACATCGCCCTCACCGATATGCGCGGCGAGGGCCAGCGCCTGCAGACCACCTTGCGTTACGACCTCAACCCCTAGCTCGCCCCCATGCGCTCGGTGGAATCAATGCATGCACCAAGGTCCCAGGCTAGGTAGTTTTACGGATGCCCGCGCAGAGTTTTCACTGACTCGGTGTTCCTCGGGACGTGCTCTGATCTTGCCGACCACACGTGCCCGGGAGACCAGCCATGCGACGTCTCGATACGCTTCTCGCCTTGATCCCCGCGACACTGGCCGTAAGCCTGGGCTCGACGGCAGTGGCCGCCGCCGACCTTGCGCCAACGTCTTCCGCGCCGACTCCCGCCACGGCCCTGCCCGGCCCCGTGCCGGGAACCCGCCTGACCGAATCCTACGTTCGCATGGTCACCCGCGATGCCTACTTCTGGGCCTGGCCGATGGTGAACGTGTACAACCGGCGGATGACCTTCGCGCACGTGCCGGAACCAGCCCTGCTCGGTGGCACCGTGCCCATTGCTCCGCTCAACGAACTGAGCATGCTGCACAGCTACGTCGACCCTTCCGAACGCGCCGTGGCCTGCCCCAACCAGGACGTGGTCTACGGCATCTCGCTGCTGGCACTGGATGTAGAACCGGTGGTGGTGCAGGTGCCCGACTTCGACGATCGCTTCTGGGTGTACCAGGTGGTGGACACCCGCACCGACAGTTTTGCCGACCTCGGCAAGATGTATGGCACCAAGCCGGGCTTCTACCTGCTCGTTGGACCCAACTGGCATGGCACGGTGCCCAAGGGCATCTCCGGAGTATTCCGCTCCTCGACCAACACGGGCGTGGTGATACCCCGCGTCTTCATGGACGACACCCCGGAAGATCACAAGGCCATCCAGGCGGTGGTCAACCAGATCGACGTCTATCCGCTGTCCAAGTTCGACGGCAAGGCGAAGCAACATGACTGGAGCAAGTCACCGAGCGTACCTGCACCCGCCGGTGGCAGTGGCGAAACCAAATGGGTAGACCCCGACAAGTTCGTCGATGAACTGCCGGCGGTGCTGAAGGACACGCCGCCACTGCCCGGTGAAGCGGCACGCTACGCGCGCATACAGTCCTTGCTCGATGCCGCAGCCAAGGACCCCAAGCTCAAGGCCGCCATGACAGACGAGGCTCGCAAGGCGGAGGCCGAAGTCGTCACCCCGCTGCTGCAGTTCCGCAACTACGGCATTCCGCTGCCCTACAACTGGACCACGCAGAACAACGGCGCGGCCTTCGGCACCGACTACTTCACCCGCACTGCCGTGGCCCGCTCCAACATCTTCGTCAACAAGCCGAACGAGACAAAGTACTTCTACCAGGACCTCGACCAGGGCGGCGCCCGCCTCAACGGCAAGAGCAGCTATACGGTGACCTTCAGCAAAGAGCAGATGCCGCCCGTGAAAGGCTTCTGGTCACTGACGCTCTACAACCAGGACCACTTCTTCGAGCCCAATGCCATCAAACGCTACTCCGTGGGCACCAAGAACAAGGACCTCAAGCTCAACCCCGATGGCTCGCTCACCATCTACGTGCAGAACACGCCACCGGAAGGCGACAAGCGCGCCAACTGGCTGCCCTCCCCCAAGGGCGATTTCTCGCTGTACGTGCGCGCCTACTGGCCGGAACCAGCAGTCACCAGCGGACAGTGGACACCGCCGCCGGTGGTGAAAAGCACCCACTGAGGCGCCGCCGATATTCGCGGATATACAGAGCAATCAGCTCCCACACCGCCGTGCCCCACGCCCGGCGGCCACGGTGGCCAGGTCATAACGCGCCTGCAATTGCAGCCAATAGACCGGGGTGGACTCCAGCACGTGCGACAAGCGCAGGGCGAACTCGGCGCTGATGCGTCCCTGCCCGAGGATGATCTTCCTCAGCAAGGGCAACGGAATCCCGGTGCGGCGGGCAAGCTGTGCCACCGGCATGGCGCTTGGCTCAAGGAAATCGTGCAACAGCACCTCGCCAGGACTGCGCACGCTCATCGACGAGTCAAAGTCCATCAGCGGATCGAGCTGTATCAGGCTCATCGGGCCTTATCTCCTGTCAGGCACGGCCCAACAACGGATCAAGCCCTACAGGCTTCCGTGTCGGCGCATGCCGGTAACCGGTGTGCGTGATAGCCGAGGAGTAACGCGCCAGGCCAGCGAACAATTCAGCGCGGGGGCGGCTACCGGGCGCCGGAAATGCTCACTCCGGGCCTGCTATCAAGCCTTGGGGCGCAAAAGGCGGAATTTATCCGTAGCCGATGGCGCCTGTCGGCGAAAGCTGACACGACCACTTGTGAGCTTCCCCGCCCGGCGCATGTAGGCCGGCGTAACCGAAACCGAGGGTGCGTTCGAGGGGAACGGACGCGCGCATGCGTCCCGTATGATCGCCGATAGCCATGGTCAACTCGCGGATAGTTGGTGATGGTCAGCGGGTCGCTGGTGCCACTAACACCGGCGGCCCGCGCTTCATGGCATGGTTGCCAAGGCCATCTGCGGTACGCGCTTATCGAACGCCGCAGTGGCCTTCCGAAAGTAGCAAACCACTTTCCGTGCGCATGTCAGCGATCACCATGCAAGCAACCGATCGCGTGCCGACACCGGTGTCGGCCTCGAATGACCATGGTGGTCATGGAGGCGGCCCGACATGGCAGGATCAGGTCGGGGCGTGACGCGCTCAAAACCCCAAGGTCACCATCCGCCATAGGTCAGTAGTGAACTGGCACGCCTGTGCATTCAACTACTCTACGGGAGCGGCTTCTGGGAACGTCCAGCTTCCGTCCAGTGCGGTCTTGCGTGCTCGATAGAGCCGGACGATGTAGTTCCAGCCAGGGGGGATGGGAAGGCAGTTGGGCGTGGTCTTGCTGCATCCACCGAATTGCACCGTGTACGAACCATCCGCATTGGGCTTGGCGGTAAGGTTATTCAGCGAGTACGCATCAAAATCGTTCTTTTCAAAAAATCCCTTGGCGTTGTAGACGCTGATCGACCAGAAGCCATCGACGGGCACGTCCTTGACCGTGACCTTGTGAACCGTCTTGCCGTCATTGAGCTTGGGATTGAAGAAGACGTACTTCGCCGCATAGATCGGGTTACCGCCCCAGCCGGTTGCCGCGCCAATGGCGAAATCCACCGGCGACACCTCATCTTTCGCGCCAAACATGGTTTCGGTAGAAGGCCCCAGCTTTCCAAGCTCCTGAAACGCCTCGCGGACCTTTGCCTGGGAAACCGAATCCCACTTGGGGATCTCGAAACTGCCCTTGGCCGCCTGCGCAACTCGGATGGCATCCTGTGCCTGGTGAGCGGCTTGCATATCCTTGGGATCGTTGGGGTTGGCCAGGGTTCGCACAAGCAGCATCACGTATCGCGTCCCTACCCTGTTCTTGTCCAGGGTGAACGTACCCGGTGCGTAGGACACCTGCGGCGTGTACTGGTCCTCGGATATCACCTGCAATGACATGAACCGCTTGCCCGTGTCCGGCAGCGTAATGGTGACCGGGCCAGCGTCGAGATCGAATACGCCCGAGGAGTAAAGCGTATCCCGGTTCATTCGAACCACCGCCTGGTGGTCGATGGGAATTGCTTCGCGCTGATGATGGAGCTTGCCGAACGCACCCTCCGCCACCGATTTGCCGAAATACATGTCGGTCTCGGCGCGAACGAAATTATCGGGCGTTACGGTCTTAGGCAGCTCTTGCGCCGTCGCTACGCCAATGAAAACGCAAGCAAAAGTAAAAAACGTCGCCCCAATGATCTTCATGGCCACACCCTGCGGAATGAAGCAACCAGTAGAGTGATCGCCAGCGAGGCCTGCGCGCGACTGCAAATTTACGAGATGGGGCTCCGTAGTTTTACCTAAGCCATTGGCATGCTGGAGAACGGGTGAACTGTTCGCCATCGATTGCGACTTGTTCCACTCAACGCAAAACACCATGTACGCGCAAACAGATGGAGTCTCGCGTTGACCGCAAGAGGTCGCAGTCGGAAGCAGACCCACTCGACATCACGATCCAAGCGAGCGTTGGGGGTGCCAAACTCCGTGCGGGCCGGGCCTGCCGCTTCCAGCCAACACACACGCCCTTCATCTCCGCTTGCATACGGTGCAATGCAGTGTCCAGGATGACCCTTCCGTTCCAGGGAGCAGCCCATGTCGGCCCAAGTACGCGTCGCTGATCTAAAAGACCTTGACCAGATCGCCGTACTGTTCGACCAGTATCGGCAATTCTACGGTCAGCCCGCCGACGCTGCTCTCGCCCACCGTTTCATGAAGTCCCGGTTGTCCGAGGGATCCTCATTGGTCATCGTCGCCGAAACCGCTGGAAGTGGGATCGTCGCCTTCACGCAGCTGTATCCACTCTTTGATTCAGTAGGCGCTGTGCCCAGCTTCATCCTCTACGACCTTTTTGTGGCGCACCAAGCACGTCGCCAAGGCATTGCCCGGACCTTGATGGTGGAGACCATGAACGAAACGCGGCGCCGGGGCGCAGGTCGCCTGGAGCTGCAGACGGGGCGCGACAACCTTGCCGCGCAATCGCTCTACGAGGGCCTGGGTTGGCAACGCGACGACGATTTCTTCGTCTACGCGATTCACCCATAGATATCCGCAGCGAATGGTTGACCTGGGGTGACACCCCGCAAGGCTCTCCTGCGAGGTGTATTCGCCATCCGCTATCGGCGGAACGGCCCCTTCTCGATCTTGGGTTGCTGAGGCGCATGCCCGGGGTGCAAGGGGTCGCGCGCGAAGCTATTGGTGGATTGGAATTCCTTGGCCTGCGCGACCGAGGGAGACACCTTCTTGCCAGCATAAATCGAATGAATGGCCTCAACCGACATCGGTTTGGGAGTGTTGTTCATTCGGTCGCCTCGGCGTTTGATGGGTGTCCAGCCACCATACTCCTATTGGCCAAACCGTGTAGTGGCGCCCCTGGCTGCAGCCAAGACCCTTGGATTAAAAGGAAAATTGGGCCATCCCGGGGGCCAGCCGACACGCCTGGCCCGGGTCGGAAGCGGGCATTCACGGCTGGAAGCCCCCTACCTCAGGGGGATGCACCCAACCGTCAGAACGCGCTCGGCTCGCCATACGTGAACAGGCGCCGCATCGGCATGGGGCGGCAATCCGGACAAGGACGCCATGTATCTCAACGTGGTTCCATCGAAAAACGATGGCAAAACCATCTACAAGTTGACGGCCAAAGATGTGCCCGTGGACGGCTTCTGGTCGATCAGCCTTTACAACGCCAAGGGCTACTTCGAGAAAAATCCGTACAGCGCCTACGCGCTGAACAACATCACCGCCAAGAAAGACCCGGATGGCACGGTCACCGTGCAGTTCGGTGGCTGCGATGGAAAGATACCCAACTGCTTACCCATCATGCCGGGCTGGAATTACATGGTGCGGCTGTACCGGCCACGACCAGAGGTACTCAGTGGCTCCTGGAAATTCCCCGAGGCGCGCCCAGCCGGGTGAATCGATTTGGAGCTGTCCGCTTTCAATTGAGAACGGCATTCCGGATCTGCCTGTCGCCATGACGTAGCGATCATATGAGTGGCCGCGTTTGGCACCTTGTCGCTTTGGCCATACCGCCCCTGGATTGCCAGGTCCGCCTCGGGTTGCGACCCAGTCGGCGGCGAACATGGCCAGCGCGTCATTCAAGCTGACCTTCCTACTCAGGCAGATTCGACCGAATTAGGCCCGCGATCTCAGCAAGCCGCCCTGAGGAAACTTGGACTCGCGCCCGACGCTGGGGGTCTTCGCCTGCGTCGTGTGATGCTCCCCGTTGACGTCCGGCGCCATCGAAGGTCGCAAGCTGTGCCGGCCCTACGCCCCAATCGCTGCCCTTCTGCCGGGGCACGACATGAAAGTGAAAGTGGGGCGTTTCCTGTCCACTAAACACCCCGTTGTTCTGGAACGTCAGTATGCCGAGCGGCTCGTACGTCGTGACCAGCGCCTGCGCGACCCTCTTGGCCGCGACCATGATCGCCTCGCATTCCTGACGAGAAAGATCGAGCAGCGTAGCGACGTGTCGGCGCGTGATAACGCAACACTGGCCGACTTCGAACTGCGAAGGATTGATCACGGTGAGCGTATGCTCACTTTCATCGATGACCGCCCATCTGTCTTTGCGGGACGCCGTTTCACAAAGATCGCAAGGGTCTCTTACGGGAAGTTCAATCAAGTGTCATCTCCGTTGCGGCCGAACTGCTTGATCGCACCACTGACTGTGCTGCGTTGACGGCCACGAGGCAAAGCGCGATTACGGCGAAGTGTTTGCGCGACAGCCCGCGCTCTTCTTCATCAATCTTGCCCCTTGGATAAGGTCCGCTTCGGATTGCGGATTCAGCCGGTCGTTGCAACACACTGAAGACCGCGCGAGCAACAGGAGTGTTGCAACGGCGGGCAGAATCCGCGGTCGAAAGCAGGCATGTTTATGAAGCCTAGGGCAATGCTCTATCTAAGTAAATTTACGTAGGTGCCCTCCCTTATACCGGCTTCGAACGACATCAACCACCATTTCAGCCCAATCGAGACTAAGCAAACTTACGCAGCGCGATCGAGTAGTTGTACGGTTGTCGTGCATCTGCACCCAGCTCATCCTTCCGCTTGTCGACGCCTGGATCGATCATCTGTGCAGGACCTTCCCTTGGCGGATGCAACGATGAAACGCGCCTTTCTTGCCCCGCGGCTCGAGCGTGCCTCGGGGCATTGGGGCGCCGGCTTAAGGTGATCGTCTAAGCCATCCTCTCTCAACCAGT
This sequence comes from Dyella sp. C9, assembly GCF_003332825.1. GTDB lineage: Bacteria > Pseudomonadota > Gammaproteobacteria > Xanthomonadales > Rhodanobacteraceae > Dyella. The sequence goes on from NZ_QIRF01000005.1 coordinate 189,056, forward strand.
GGATGACTTCCCTGTTCGCAAACGCGGCGCTTCAAGGGGAGTTCGGCTATGAAGCACAAAAGCGGTGCCGGGATAGTAGCGGAGCGCCACGGTGTGACTCATGGTCATTGGCATTGGCGCGCGACACCTCGCTTCATTGCGATCGCACTTGGGATCGCCTCGTTGTTCGGCATGGAGGCCCTGGCTGCCGACTCAACGCCGCAGGACTCGACGCAAAAGACCTATGTGCTGCCACAGCCACCGCCACCCTTCAAGGGCGTGATCGGGCGAACCTACAAAGATTCCAAGCCCGACAAGATACCCGTCATCAAGGCCCCGTCTGGGGCGCCCAATGTGCTGCTCATCCTGATTGACGATGCCGGCTATGGCCAATGGGGCACCTTTGGCGGACAGGTACCCACACCGAACCTCGATCGGCTCGCCAGGGAGGGGTTGCGCTACACGGAATTCCATACCACCGCGCTGTGCTCGCCCACGCGCGCAGCGTTGCTTACTGGACGGAACCACCACTCCGCCGCCACGGGTGTCATCACAGAAATCGGTGAAGGCTATCCCGGCTATACCGGCCAGATTCCCGAAAGCACGGCGATGGTGTCCGAAATCCTGCGCCAGAACGGCTACAGCACGGCCTGGATCGGCAAGAACCACAACATCGCTGATTGGGAAACCAGCATTTCTGGCCCCTACGACCGCTGGCCCACCCGCCAAGGCTTCGATCACTTTTATGGATTCGTGGGAGGCGATACCAGCCAATGGACACCAGCGCTATATCGCGATAACACGCCGATCGCGATGACCATTCCCAAGGGAAAGGAAGGTCATTACACACTTAACGACTCCCTGGCCGATGAGGTCATCAACTTCATTCATCAGGAAAAGTCCGTTACACCAGACCGCCCCTTCTTTGTCTACTACGCGCCTGGTGCCACGCATGCGCCACACCATGTCCCAAAGGAATGGATCGCAAAGTTCAAGGGTCAGTTTGACCAGGGGTGGGACAAGTACCGCGAGGAAACCTATCAGCGCCAGCTCAAGCTGGGTGTAATCCCGCCCGATGCAAAGCTCACGCCTCGGCCCAAGGAGATTCCGGCCTGGGATTCGCTGAGCGCGGACCAGAAACGCGTCGCGGAGCGTCTGATGGAGACCTTCGCCGCCTATACCGCGCAGACGAGCCCATGACGCCCAACCCCGCCTACATTCAGGCCGTAAAGGAGAGCGTGCGCCGCTCGCCCTACCCGCAACTCATCGGCATGACCATCGACGAGCTACAGATCGACAGCTGCGTCATCGGCCTGGAGCTGGCTGAACGCCACTTGCAGCCCTTTGGCGTGGTGCATGGCGGCGTACTTGCCACGCTGATCGACACTGCTACGTTTTGGGCCGCTTTCCTGCGCCTGCCCGAGGATGCGGGCCTGGTGAACGTCGACCTCAAGCTCAACTACCTCAAGGCCACGACACGCGGCCACCTGCGCGCCGAAGGCCGTTGTCTGCGCGCAGGCCGGCAAATCAGCTATGCCGAAGCCCATGTTTTCGACGAGGCAGGCGAACTGGTCACGCACGGCACCTCCACGCTGATGGCGCTGCCTGGCAAGGGGCTGAGGCTGGAAGTGGCGAAGTTCCTGTCGGACTGAGCGGCAGCACGCAGGGTTCTTCCCTCCCTGAGGATGTAGGTTCACACCGCTCGCCTATGGGATAGGAGACCGGGCTTCCAATCCCATGGCCTCAACGAGGCATCTATCTTTCGCCTTGGGCCTTAGTCTGACGGGGGCCTGCGCGCCCAACCGACCAATCGTTCCGCCCCTGCATAGCCTAGCCATCAATATTCGGTCTTCGGCTTTAGTGCCGCAGGAAATGGCGAAACATCTAGGTAATTTTACCCTTTGCGTCTAGGTACATCCTCGCTTCCGCGGACCATGGCCGTGCGCTGAAACTGCTCCACGTTGTCGCCACTTGCGGCCCATCACGTGAGGAGGTCTCGGTCATGCGCTGGATATCAGGGTTGTCACGGACGGCCATAGCACTGTTGGTAGTGCTCGCGGTCGGTTGCTCCAACAACAATAATGGGTCGGCCAGCGAAGGTTCTACTGACGCCGCTGCGCCTGCGGCCCAGCAGGCGGCACCGGTCGCCCAAGCGTCGGCACCTGCTGCGCAAACTCCCGAACCAGCTGCGCAGGCTCCTGACCAGCAGGCTCAAGCCACTGATCCGGCAGCTCAGTCCTCCACGCCTCCGACCAACAACAATTACCGGGGCAGCAAGCCCAACATCGTCTTGATCGTGGCCGATGACGTCGGCTGGGGAGATCCGGGTGTTTACGGTGGAGGTGAAGGCCGCGGCATTCCCACGCCCAACCTTGATCGTCTCGCTGCTGAAGGCATGACGTTTTTCGACTTCTACGGCCAACCCAGCTGCACACCCGGGCGCGCGGCCATCCAGACCGGGCGTATTCCCAATCGCAGCGGCATGACCACCGTGTCGTTCCAGGGCCAGGGTGGCGGCCTTCCGCATGCCGAGTGGACCTTGGCCTCTGTATTGAAGGGCGCCAATTACCAGACATTCTTCGTGGGCAAGTGGCATCTCGGCGAATCGGACTACGCGTTGCCTAACGCCCACGGTTACGACGTGATGAAGTACACCCTTCTGTATCACCTCAACGCCTACACCTACACCGATCCCAAGTGGTTTCCGGACATGAGCCCGGAACTCCGGCAGCTTTTCACCAAGTCCACCCTGGGTGCGCTGGAAGGCAACGCGGGCGAGAAGCCCAAGGAGCTTTGGAAGGTCAATGGTGAGTATGTGGACACCCCTGAAAAAGGCGTCGTGGGCATTCCCTTCATCGACGGATATGTCGAGAAGGCTTCGCTGGATTACCTCGACAACGCTGGTAAATCGGGCAAGCCATTCTTCATGAGCATCAACTTCATGAAGGTTCATCAGCCCAACCTGCCGCATCCTGATTTTATCGGCAAGTCGCTCTCCAAGAGCAAGTATGCCGACTCGATGGTTGAACTCGATACCCGGGTTGGACGCATCCTGGACAAGATCAAGCAGCTTGGCATCGAGAACAATACGCTGGTCGTTTTCACGACCGACAACGGCGCCTGGCAGGACGTGTATCCGGATGCTGGTTACACGCCGTTCCGTGGCACCAAAGGCACCGTGCGCGAAGGTGGCGCCCGCGTGCCGGCGATCATCGCCTGGCCGGGACACATCAAGGCCAACACGCGCAACTACGACATTCTTGGCAGCCTGGATTTCATGGCGACGTTTGCCAATCTCGCCGGCCTGAATCTTCCGACCAATGACCGCGACGGCAAGCCGATCATTTTCGACAGTATCGACATGTCGCCCGTACTGTTCGGAACTGGCAAATCGGCCCGCAAGTCCTGGTTCTATTTCACCGAGAATGAACTCTCGCCTGGTGCCGTTCGCATCGGCAACTACAAGGCCGTGTTCAACCTGCGCGGGGACGACGGTTCCAGCACGGGCGGTCTGGCCGTGGACAGCAACCTGGGCTGGAAGGGTGAAGAGAAGTACGTAGCGACGGTGCCGCAGATCTTCGACCTTTGGCAGGACCCGCAGGAGCGTTACGACCTTTTCATGAACAATTTCACGGAACGCACCTGGACCCTACCGGCCTTCAGCCAGGCCATCAAGGAGTTGATGCAGACCTATGTGAAGTACCCGCCACGCAAGCAGCAGAGTGAGGCTTACTCGGGCCCCATCACGCTGCAGCAATACGAGCGCTTCCAGCATGTCCGCGACGCTTTGCAGAAGGAAGGCTACAACATCGCCCCCGGTGGCGGCGACTGACGCCATATGCCCATGGACGGGCTCCAGACTTGCCGCGGACATCGGCCCAATAGCATCAGGGAACCGCTGAAACGACCCATTTGGACGACGCACCACCTGCCACGGGCTGGTGCGCCGTCCTCATGGCGAGAAGGGCGCAGGAATACCTGCGCCCTTCTCCTTGCTACAGCCCATAACCGCAAAGGGCCATGAAGCGGGCGCTCCCTGCTACTTCGGCTTATACGGATCGGGCGTGCCCATCGGTATCGGAGGGTATTTCTTCAAACTCGCCTCCCAGTCGGTGAGGATCTTGCCCATGGGTACGATGACCCAGGTCTCCTTGACGGAGACATTGCGCTCTTCCTTGATGTCGGTCAGCAAGTTGAAGATCCACGGACCGGCCAGCACCTGTGGCGGGTCATACATGTTCACCTGCCAGATGAGGTGCATCTTCCAATTGCGCCACTTCACGGCATAGAGCTTGTCCGCGACATAGACGGGAAAACCTTCCCGGTTGGACTTCTCTTGCTTGCCGAGAAAAAAGTCCATCTGGTCGACGCCGTCGATCGCACGATCCTTGGGTACTTCTGCGCCGGCGACGTGCGCGAGCGTCGGAAACATGTCAACGACATGCACGATCTCGTTGCTTACCCGGCCCGCCGGGATCTTGCCGGGCCAACGAATAATGAAGGGCGCCCGCAGGGAGCCCCCCATGGCAGTGAAGTAGGTTCCGCGCCAAAGCCCGCTATCGCCCTCCCATGGGTCGGTCCCTTCCGGCCCATTGTCACTGGCAAACACCACGATGGTGTTGTCCTCGATGCCTGCCTGCTTGATCGCATCGAGAATCTCACCGGTCCGGTAGTCCATTTCGGCCAGCGAGTCGGCCCAGTCCCCATTGCCGGTCTTGCCGGCGAACCCCGGACCCGGAATGGTCGGCATGTGCACCATCGACGACGATACATAGGCAAAGAACAGCTTTCCGGCGGCCGCATTGCGCTCGATGAAGGCGATGGCCCGGCTGGTTATCTCTGTCTCCATGGTCCGCCGTGTTTCCAGGGTCAGCTCCCCGACCTGCCTGGCGTTCGCTCCCTTGTGCGCTTCGTAAATGGGCTCCAGCGGCGCAATCTCCGGGCTCCAACCCTGTTTCGCGCCCACGGCTGGCCAAAGCCCGTTGCTCTGTGTCTGGGCGGGCCACATGGCTTCGTCATAGGTGCGAGGAATGCCGAACCATTCGTCAAATCCACGCCGATGCGGCAAACGGCCTTCCTCTCTGCCGAGGTGCCATTTTCCCCACATGCCGGTTGCGTAACCCTGCCGGGACAGCAGCTGCGCAACGGTGACCTCCCACTGCGTCAATCCTTCGTGCTGACCTCCCATCGGCACGGCATAGGTACCCGAGCGGAAGGAGAAGCGTCCCGTCATCAAGGCGGAGCGTGTGGGCGTGCATTGGGCCTCGACATTGAAGTTGGTCAGCCGAAAGCCCTCGGTCGCCAACCGGTCGATTCTTGGGGTTGGTGCTCCCCGAAGGACGCCTCCGCCATAGACCCCAAGCTCGCCGTATCCCAGGTTGTCGACGAGGATGAAGACGATGTTGGGGCGCTGCGACTGGGCAGGCTGCCCGTCTTCCGGCCTCGAAATGGCCCGCATAAGCGACAGGACCCATGCGAGCGCGACGGCCGCCATCCGCAGAATCGCTTTCATGTCCTTGACTCCACTGCCCCGGACAAGTCCCGCACAGCGTGCGCGCCTGCAGGGAGCGGAAGCGACTGCAAATCTACGCAGCGGGGCTACGTAGAATTACGTACTCGATACCTTGCTTTTAAAAGGCCCGCGTTGGAGGGCAAGTGGATGAAGCGAACAGAAGGCGTTCAAGGTCGAAAGATCCAGAGGCCGAATCACTCCACCTTGAGTCATTGAGGCGTAGCGTCGAGGGGTTGGGCCTGCCATCAAGGGCTCAACGAGACCTCCCGGCCATCGCAAGTGGTTGGCGTTCGAGGTTCGATGCGCCATGGCCAAGAGGGTCAAACCTACCGAGGCGATCTCATTGTGAGGAGACACCATGAAACGTATCCAAGCCATGTTTTCCGCGATTGCTCTTTTGATCTTCGCCGCAACCATTTCCTTGCATACCCCTCCCCTGCACGCCCAGGCACTGGTTAGCGTCACATGCGCCTTGGGCGTTGATGACGCGACCTACTCACCGGGCCTGACCAACACCTCGCAGACCATCACGTTCAACGACAATCAGCTGCTCGCCAATTGCGTGGATACCGGGGACCTGACGCTAAACGGCGGCAGTGAGCAAAGCAGCGGCTCTTACGTGGGCTCCTGCACGGCAATCACCATGCCCGGGCCTTATCAAGCTGTTTTTCACTGGAATAACGCTGCGCAGAGCATCAGCGTTGTGCAGGTGACTCAAGCCGTCGTCACCAAGGTTGCAGACGGCACCGCAACGGTGGAGCGCACGGGGACCGTCGCCAGTGGCCTTGCCCAGGGAGCCGCCTTCGTACAGGTGATTGCGCTGCCTGTACTCGATCCCTTGCTCTGCAGCTCTTCGACGGGCGTGGTCTCCAACTCCGGCACCGTCGTTTCGACCGAACTCCTGTCGCTTTGATAGCCAAGCCGGGCTTCGCAGTGTTGGTGAGCTGACCAGATCCTGCATTGACTGGTCGCCGCTCGCACTGCAAGCCCATAGGTCTGGTTGGCTCTGTTCATCGGATGGGGCCGCAGGTTGTAGCGCGCGACAGGATTACCACCTGTAGTGAGGGTCAAGATTCCACGCGTATCCCATCGCCGCACGACTCACGCCCTGTCGACTGAGCCGGGCGTATGGGTAACAGGGATTACGTGTCCTCGCGGAGAACGGGCCGGCCATGCGCCTTGCCACTGCCAATGGGGCGACATGCGCAACGAACCTCCAGCCAGAGCGTTCCTGCGAGGTCGCACGCGCTCGCGCGACGTCCGGGCTTCTAAGTCGCATCAGCGCGGCCGCCCTTCTCGCGTGCGGGCTCGATGCAACAGCGCATGCCCAGACCGAGAGCATCGCCGGGTCGCAGGCAACCACTTACGGCGTCATCCAGCCCTTGGCTCGTCAGATGGGCATGGCCTCCGTGGGCACACTCCAGGAGCGCATCGGCAACACCTTGTCGCCCACCCTTGGCATGGACGGGACTGACGGTTGGTGGACCCCACCCAGCAGTTGGGTCCGCGTCCTGGGACAGCAATTGGACAACCATTACCGCGCGCCTACTGATCCCCAGGTGACAGGCGACCTGCTCGGTGTCCAGGCGGGCGTCGATCTATGGCGCGATCACCAGCCTTCCGGGCAGACAGATGCGGTAGGTGTCTATTTCGCCTATACCCATAGTCGCGGCGACGTCAGCAGTCAGCTCACCGAACCGAGTACAGCCGATCACGAGACCGTATCGACGGGAACAACGAGGCTCGACGGGTATGGCGGTGGCCTGTATTGGACGCACCTCGGGTCGGGTGGCTGGTACACCGACGCCGTACTCCAGGGCACCCACTACGACGGCCATGCCAGCACCGCCTACAGCTATCTCCCCGTCTCGGGCGAGGGTTTCCTGGCCTCTTTGGAAAGCGGCTACCCGATCGCCTTCCACCTCGGCGCGCCATTTGTCCTTGTGCCGCAGGCGCAGCTGGTCTGGCAGCACACGAGTTTCAGTTCCGGGAACGATGGGCTTGGTGAAGTGGACCTGGACAGCAGCTCGGGCGTCAGTGGTCGACTGGGCTTGCTTGGGCAGTGGACGCTCAGCGGCGATGACGGAGACGTTTTTCAGCCCTACCTGCGCACCAATGTCTGGCGGGATTGGAGTGGTGAAGTCAGCACCACGTATGCGGGTACCGTCGCCATCCCCGTGCAGCAGCAAATCACCCGCATCGATGTGGCGGCAGGCCTCACCGCCACGATCGATCCTCGCCGGCACCTGGGTTTCTACGTTCAAATCGGCGACCGCTTCACCCTCACCGACTCTGAGCACAGACGCCAGGATGGCGTGTGGGGGAGCGGAGGTTTGCGCTTGAGCTGGTGAGCGGCAAACCGCAGAACTGGGCTTGGGCCATCGCGCCTCCAAACGCGACCGCCTCGCAAAGGCCCTGCCGCTGAAAGATCGCGCTACGGCCCCGGTGACTGCGCGCCGCGGCTATCCCTGTCGGCTTGCCCAATACGACGAGATATCAGTCACTTGATGGCATCCAAGGTCTTGCGCTCGCTTGGATCGGACCGTTTTGACATAATCGCGCGTCGTTTGCGCATCAGCTCATGGCGCAACGAATGACAGGGGCTCCACCAGCAGACTCACGGCTCGCCTGACAAGGGGGCCTGCTTTCGTTCGCCGTCGAACGATGAATGTCCACCGGACGACGATTGGCATCGCGTTGGGTTCGTACTTCATAAATGCAATGCAACCGATTGAAAGCGCATTCAATGGGCGCTTTCTGGCGGCCCGAGTATTTGTACGACGCACTCCTCATCCACCTTGCCCGGAGCAACAAGCACATGGCGCGTTTTCAACAGGGAAGCAAAAAGGGCCGTTCGAAATTCGTGCCTGCGACGGGTGCACTGATCGTACTTCTCAGCGCCGGGGTGAACTGCGCGCATGCAACATGCAGCGCAGCGGGCACCATTGTCACCTGTGACGGTGCAGCCAACCCGCTATCTCCCAGCTATACAAACAGCGCCAACAACCTCAAGGTGACAGTCGATAACGGTGCAAGCGTGGGTGTGCTTCTCGCCGTCGGCGGAACGGCCATGTCGCTCTCGGGTAGCAACATTACACTGACCAACAACGGCACCATCGACCCGACCGCGCTGGGCTCCGGCTTGAGCATCCTCTCCAGCGGCGCGCTCATCGGCAACGCGTCGGCGAGCACTACCACGGTAGTGAACAACGGCACACTGAACGGCACCAGAGGTATCAGCCTCAGCGGCTCGACCGGCATGGCGCTCGCTGTACAGAACGGCGGGGGCGGCACCACCAGCATCACCAATACAGGCACCATCGGTTCGAGCCCAATCATCGGAGCCACACTGACCGGCGCCGATGCGCCGGTCGTCATGGCCTACGGAGGGGCCCAGGTCAACTTCACCAATAGCGGCACGATCACCGGGCGCATCTCTTTCGATGCCGTTGGCACGTCGGGTGCGGGCAATATGTTCACCAATTCGGGAACGATCTACGGCAGCGTGTACCTTGGCGCCAACAGCACAAACACCTTTATTGCAACCACCGATTCGTCGGTGAATGCAGACGGCGGAACGGGCAGCTCATTGAACGGCGGCGTCGGCGCAACCATTTTGAGCTTCGCTGCTACCGGCACGGTGGACGGCGGCACTGGCGGCAACAATACGCTTGAGCTGGACCAGGGCATTGCCAGCCAGGCATCCATCAATATAAGCAGCTACATCGACTTCCAGCACCTGCAGGTCAACAGTGGTACGTGGAGCCTGAGCGGCGCATCAACCGTCACAGATGCGACGCTCAGCGGTGGTACGGCGATGATCAATAACGCCATGTCGCTAGGCACCGGCATGATCACGTCGAACGGTGGTGCGATCCAGGCGGCATCTCCGGGGCTTTCCCTCAGCAACAGCGTATCGCTCGGCTCAGGCGGACTGACGCTGCTGGGCGCCAATAGCTTGACGCTGTCGGGCACCCTCGGCGGCCCGGGGGCACTGATCCAGAATGGCACCGGCGTCCTTACGTTGGCGGGTGCAAACACCTACTCTGGCGGCACCATTCTGAACGGTGGCGGCCTTCTCATCGGCAACGCTTCGGCGCTGGGCAGCGGCGCGCTAACGGTTGGTGGTAATGCTGCACTTGATGATCAAGCCTCCATCACGCTCGCCAACGACATCCAGATCAGCTCCGGCGCAATGCTCACGCTTGTCGGCAGCAACAACCTTTCCCTGAGCGGAACGATCGCTGGCACCGGCACCCTCACCAAAAATGGTGCCGGCACGACGACGCTCGCCGGCCAGAGCACCTATACGGGCGGCACCACCATCAACGCAGGCACGCTGGCGATCGGCCCCGGCGGCAGCCTGGCCGCCACTGGTGCAATGAATCTTTCAACGGCCGGCGCGACCCTGGACATGAGCGCCGGTGGCAACCAGACCATTGGAGCACTGCAAGGCGTCTTGGGCTCGAATATCGCACTGGGCACCAACACGCTCACTTTTGGTGACAGCACCAATGCAACCTTTGCAGGGGTTATCGACGGAACGGGCAGCCTGATCAAACAGGGCACCGGCACCGAGACGCTAGCCGGTTCGAATACCTATGCCGGGAACACGACCATCAACGCCGGCACGCTCTCGCTTGCATCGGGGGGCAGCCTTTCAGTCAGTTCCACACTGGATATCGCTGGTGCCGGCGCAGTCTTCGATATCAGCACCGCAGGCAACCAGACCATAGGTGCATTGAATGGCGTCAGCGGCACGACCGTCACACTCGGCAGCAATACGCTGACCCTTGCCAAGAACACCAACCAGACCTTCGCGGGCGCCATCAGCGGAACTGGAGGCCTGAACGAAGACGGCACCGGCGTACTGACCCTCAATGGCAGCAACACGTTTACCGGTATCACCACCGTGGCCAGCGGCGCCACCCTACTCGTCGGCGACAGCTCGCACACCTCGGCTTCGATTGCCGGTGACGTCAGCATCAATGGCGGCACGCTGGGCGGCTACGGCACGGTGCAGGGCAGCATCACGCTGTCCAATGGTGCGACGCTCGCACCAGGCAGCACGGGCGCCATGGGGACATTGACCATCGGAAGCAACCTGACTCTTGGCGACGGTTCGCAACTGGATTTCGACTTCGGCACACCGGGAGCCAACTTCAGCACTGCGGGCCAGAGCGACCATGTGGTGGTGGACGGAAACCTGTCAATCGGCAGCACCACGCTCAACGTCAATAATCTTGGTGGCATGGGGCCAGGCCTGTACAACCTGTTCACCTGGAGTGGCTCGCTGTCCATCACAGACGGTGGCTTCACGCCACCGGCCGGGATGTCCCTGCAGATACTCACCATCAACAAGCAGATCAACTTGATCGATGCGCAGGGCCTCACGCTCAACCAGTGGAACGCCAACGGCTTGGCCAGCTCGAGCCAGATGGGTGGCGGCAGCGGCACGTGGTCAGTGGCATCCTCGACTTGGGCCAACACCTCCGGTCAATATGTGGGACCCATGTCACCGCAGCCGACCTTCGCGATCTTCGGCGGTGCTGCGGGTACGGTGACGGTGAGCGATACCGCCGGCATGGTAAGCGCCACCGGCATGCAGTTCGTAAGCGATGGCTATCACCTGACTGGCGACGCCATTGACCTGGTGGGCCAAGGCGGCGTCGCGCCGGTCCTGCGTGTCAGCAGTGGTGACACTGCCGTCATTGACAACGTGTTGAGCGGTACCGACGGCTTCAACAAGACCGATGGCGGCACGCTGGTGCTCACCGGAAGCAATACCTACACAGGAACGACTACGCTGAGCGGTGGCACATTGTCGGTGTCGTCGGATGCCAGCCTGGGCAATGGTGCCAACTCCCTTGATTTCGAAGGGGGCATGTTGGAAGTCACCGGCACCACGTTCACGCACACCGCGCGCAACATCACCTGGGGTAGCGCCGGGGGTGGTTTCGACATTGACGACGTTGCCAACGTATTCACGGTGGCGCAGGCGCTGACCGGGAGCGGTGGCCTGGTGAAGGGTGGCGCAGGCACGCTGGTGCTCACCAGCGCCGACACCTTCAGTGGAAGCACCACCATCAACGGCGGTGTCCTGGCCCTTTCCGGCAACGGAAGCGTGGCCAATTCCGCGGAGGTCAATGTGGCCGCCGGCGCCACGTTCGATATCAGCAACACATCGAGCGGTTCGTTAATCACCTCGCTCGCTGGAAACGGCACGGTCAACCTTGGTGGCCAGACACTCACCCTGACAGGCGCAAACGGAGCCTTCGCCGGCAGCATCACGGGCACTGGCGGACTCACGCTTGCCGGAGGCAGCGAAACGCTGACCGGCGCCAACCTTTACAGCGGAGCTACCGTAATCGATGCCGGTATCCTCGCGCTGTCGGGTACTGGCACGCTGGGCCTTTCGTCCAGCGTCACGGTCGCCAACGGCGCCACCCTCGATATATCCAACGCCACCAGCGGCTCGTCGATCACCTCGCTCGCAGGCAGCGGTACGGTGAACCTCGGCAGCCAGTCGCTCACCTTGACGAAGGCTTCCGGCAGTTTCAGCGGAACGATTGCCGGCTCGGGTGGTTTGACACTGGCCGCCGGTCTCGAAACCCTTTCAGGCAGCAACACCTACGCCGGAGGCACGACCATCAACGGCGGTACGCTGTCCATAGCCAGCGACGCAAACCTTGGTGCGGCCTCCGGCGGTGTTGTGCTGCACGGCGGCACTTTGGAAAACACGGCGACCTTCAGCACGGGCCGAGCGATCAGCCTGACCGGCAACGGCATCCTGCAGACCGACGCCGACCTCGTCGTGTCGGGCAACATCACGGGCGGTGGCGCACTCACCAAGAGCGGCAACGGCAGCCTCACCTTGAGTGGAAGCAACACTTACAGTGGCGGCACGACAATCACTGCCGGCACGCTGGTTGTCGATAGCGCCAGCTTGCCAGGCACTGTCACCGACCATGCCGCGCTGGTCTTCAACCAGGTCAGCGACGGGGCATTCGGCGGCGCCATCAGTGGCAATGGCAGTTTGGCCAAGACGGGGGCCGGCACATTGATCCTGGATGGCGACAGTGGCGATTTTGCCGGCACCACGACGGTGCAGGCCGGCACGCTGGAGGTGGGTGACGCAGGCACGCCGTCGGCGGTGCTGGGCGGCAACGTGACGGTCGCAAGCGGCGGCACGCTGCGTGGCCACGGCACCATCGACGGCAACGTCACCAATGATGGCATCGTATGGGCGGGTGGCTCGATCGGCACGCTCACGGTCCAGGGCAACTACACCCAGGCGGCCGGCGGCGTGCTCCAGGTGGAAGCCACCCCCGACGGCCAGGCCAGCCTGCTTCGCGTCGGCGGTACGGCCAACCTCGCAGGCACTGCACTGGTGCTCTCCGACACGGGGAACTGGGCACCACTTACCAATTACACCGTGCTTACCGCAGCCGGTGGCATCACCGGGCAGTTCGCCTCCACCAGCAGCAGCCTGGCATTCCTGAGCCCGACACTGGTGTACGGCACGAGCGCCATCACGCTGTCGCTGCAGCGCAACGACATCAGCTTCAGTACCGTGGCGCAAACGCCCAATCAGCGTGCCGTGGCGACCGCTGCCAATCAGCTGGGCTTTGGCAACGCGGTATACGATGCGCTGGTAGCGCTGAACGCAACGGATGCCCGCAGCGCGTTCAACCAGTTGAGCGGCGAAATCCATGCATCCACCCGCACCGCGATCCAGGATGACGACCGCTATGTGCGCGACGCGATCAACCAGCATCTCGCCGGCATGACCAACGATGCCAATGGACTGAACGTCACCAACGACAGCGGCGTTACGGCCTGGACCGCCGTATGGGGCCACTGGGGCAGCCACGACAGCGACGGCAACGCCTCCAGCTTCACTGCGAACGGCAGTGGCGTACTTGTCGGCGGGGACCTGCCAGTGGGCGACGGCGCTCGACTGGGTGCCGTGGTGGGCTCCGGCCAGGGCACGACACGCATTGCGACTCAGGACTCCTCCTCCCATGTGGTGAACCAGCATATCGGCGTGTATGGCAGTGCCCAGACCGGGCCGCTGCAATGGCAAGGCGGTGCCATCTATGGCCTGCAACGTGTAGACAGCAGCCGGACCATCGACGTCGGCTCGTTGGCGGGAACCGCCAACAGCGATTACCACGCGCACACGGTGCAGGGTTATGTCGATGCCAGCTGGCCCGTCGTGCTGGGCAATGCCACGCTGGCGCCGTTCGCGAACCTGGCCTACGACAACCTGCACACTCCCGCGTTCGGTGAGAGCGGAACGCCGGCCGCCCTTGACGTGGCATCGGAAGACAGCAGCGTCGGCTACGGCACGCTGGGCCTGCGCGCCAGCTTCGACCTGGGGGGCGCCGACCATGGCCTGCACGCACACGTAGGCCTGGGCTGGCAGCATGCCTGGGGCGACGCGCTGCCGACGGCCACCATGCGCTTCGCCAGCGGAGCAAGCGACTTCGACATCACGGGCCTGCCCGTGGCTCGTAACGCGGGAACCGTCAGCGGCGGAATCAACTTCACGATCACTCCAAGCGTATCGGTGGATGCCAGCTACCAGGGACAGTTTGCCCAACGCGCTTCCGACCAGGCCGCGAGGATCAGTCTCGACTGGAGGTTCTGAGGAGGCATGGCGCGCTGACGAGCCACTGCTGCACGGGAAGCACCACGGCCTGCCCCATCGGTACCGCATGGGGCAGGCTCGTCCGTTCGCCGCTGCCACGGCCGGACTGTCAGCCATGGGGGCCGCGGGTACTTGCCCCACGCTCGAAGAGTCGGCATCGGCCCCCCATCATCTCGGCCACGTCAAAGCCAGGTGCTGGCCTAGCCGTTGGCAAGCCCCATCGCCATCATGTTCCGTGCCCACCCCGACCATGCGGACCTTGAACGCGTTAAAGTCCGTTCCGACTTCTCAACCGCGAGTGGAACCGGGGTCCGCTCCGGCTCGAAGGAAGACATTCGCATACCGCACTACTATCACCCGTGCCCGAGCAGTGCCGTAGCTTGCACACCCAGCCCAGGCAAGGCTGGAGGAGATCAAGTGACCAAGGCGAACATGATCCATGGTTCTTGCCGCTGCGGTGCGGTTCAATGGCGCTTCAAAGGCATGCCCGAGTCCGCCACGGTGTGTAATTGCACCGCATGTCACCGCTACGGCGCGCTATGGGCCTATGACTTTGAAGGGGATGGCATCCACGTCTCGGGCCCGACTCAAACCTACACGCAGGCAAAGTGGGTCGTGTTTCATTTTTGCCCCGTCTGCGGTTGCGTGGCGTACTGGCGGGGCTTGAAGAACACCGAAAATGGACAGCGCCCCATGGGGGTCAACCTGCGGCTGGCCGACTTGGAGCGTGTTGCGCAGATTCCCATAGTCCGTCACGACGGGCTCAACACCACCGACGACCTGCCGCAAGATGGCCGATGCGTCACCGACTATTGGTTCTGAATCGCGATCCCTGTCATCGGCAGCGCTTGTTGGCAAGGATGACCCAGGAAGCATCGGAGTGAATGATTCGCCTTGTTCGAATCATCTCCGACCCGTCCAATGCAATTACGTTCGCGGCGCTCCTCGCTCCCTACTTCGCCGAGCAACCTACCGAGATTGGCCGCTTGAATGCTCGGCGCTCCATGGTTGGCGATACGCGATCGCCATCCTACCGTATCGATAGTGGAACTGTCCGCTTCGGGTCAACGCGCACGTTGCCTTGAATAGCGCGCAGCTCAAAGCCGCCCTACTCCGGCAGACTGACCACCGACTTGAAGCCGCCAAAGATCATGCGCTTGCCATCGAAAGGACAATCGGCAGCGGCTTCCATGCGCGGGTCTTGCATGAATTTCGCCATACCGGTATCGCGAGTGGCCTTGTCGGGCCATTCCACCCAGGAGAACACCACGGATTCCTCCTTCGTCGCCTGCACGGCACGGCGGAAATCGGTCAGCTTGCCATCGGGCACGTCGTCGCCCCAGCACTCCACCACGCGGACGGCACCAAACTCCACGAAAATCGCGTCGAAGGTACGGGCGTGCGTGATGAACTTTTCACGATTGGCATTGGGTACGGCGATCACGAAGCCATCGATGTAGGACATGATTGTCTCCTTGGCGTGAAAGGCGGCCGACCTGGTCACCTACATGTATGCGACGAACGAACCCCCGCAGGAGCGACATGGGGCCTCTGGAGAAGCTGTCCGCTTCGGGTCGTAAGCGCCCCCTACGTTCGCCAGCCATCCGTCAGATGACTAGGCACCTTGCCACGGCCATGCACGGGCGCGGCGGCCCAGGCTGCCGTTGCGTGCACGGCCAACGGCAGAACGGGCCCGACGGCGATTGACACCAAACAGTTGTATATAAACAATAGTTGCATGAATACAACCATTGAAGCCACTGGCCGGGCGACCACCCACCCGAACCTCATCCTGGGCATCTGCTGCCTGAGCCTGCTGATGGTCGCCATGGATGCGACCATCGTGAACGTCGCGCTCCCATCCATCCGCCAGGATCTGGGCGCGTCCATCTCGGGCCTGCAATGGGTGATCGATGCCTACACCATGGTGGTGGCCAGCCTGCTCATGCTGGCCGGCTCGATGGCCGACCGTTTCGGGCGTCGCCGTGTATTCCAGACGGGCATGGCGCTGTTCATGCTGGGCTCGTTGCTGTGCAGCCTCGCGCCGAACAATCAGGGCCTGGTGGCATTTCGCGTGGTGCAGGCGCTCGGTGCGACCATGCTCAATCCGGTCGCCATGTCGATCATCGCCAACACGTTCCATGAGCCGAAGGCCCGCGCCCGCGCCATCGGCATCTGGGGCGCCGTGGCGGGCGTATCGATGGCGCTGGGCCCGGTGATCGGCGGCGTGCTGACGGAAAGCATAGGCTGGCGCTCCATCTTCTGGGTCAACCTGCCGGTGGGCGCGGCGGCCATGCTGCTGGCTGCCCGCTATATCCCCGAATCCAGGGCGCCGAAGCCACGTCGAGTGGACCCCATGGGGCAACTGCTGGTATTCACCATCCTGGCCACGGTGACCTATGCGGTCATTGAAGGGCCTCATGCCGGATGGGGCTCGACGACCATCATGGGCTTGTTCGCTGCCGCTGCGCTGGCCCTGGTGGCGCTGCTTGCCTATGAACCTCGTCGGCACGAGCCGCTGATCGACGTGCGGTTCTTCCGCAGCGCGCCATTCAGCTGCGCGACCGTGATCGCGGTATGCAGTTTTTCGGCGTTCTCCGGCTTCCTGTTCCTCAACACCCTGTACCTTCAGGAAGTGCGTGGTTTTTCGGCCGTCCAGACAGGGCTGTGCACCTTGCCCCTCGCGCTGACGACCATCCTCTGCTCGCCATTGTCGGGGCGGCTGGTCGGGGCGCATGGCACGCGGCCCTCGTTGCTGGCCTCGGGCACGGCAACCATCGTCAGTGCGGTGATGATGACGCAGCTCACCGCCACCACGCCGCTGGCGCTGTTGCTGCTGACCTATGTGATCTTCGGCATCGGTTTTGGCATGGTGAACACCCCCATCACCCACACGGCCGTATCCGGCATGCCCAAGGCACAGGCGGGACTGGCGGCGGCAGTGGCATCCACCAGCCGACAGACCGGCGCCTCGCTGGGCGTCGCCCTCGCCGGCACCATCCTGGGTACGCATGTGCATGACGGGTTTGCACAAGCCTCGCACCCGTTCTGGTGGCTGATGACGGGTGGTGGCGCCGCCATCGTGCTACTGGGGTGGTTGTCCAGCACCCGCTGGGCCCAGGACACTACCCGCCACGCGGCACACCTTTTGGATGTAGCCCCCGCGGGAGTGCAGGCATGAGCAGGCGTGCCACTGGCGACAGTGAGATCGACAACATCTGGCAGGCGCTGGTGAGCCTGGTGTGGGAGACGCGTGGCCAATGGCGCCGCAGGGTGACCGAAGTCACCGGGCTGCCCTTCAGCCGGGTGCGCCTGCTGCGACGCCTGGTTGAAGCGCCGGTCACCTTGAAGCAGCTGGCCGAGATGGCCGGCTATGACGCGCCGGCCACGACAGTCGCGGTCAATGACCTGGAAGATCGCGGCCTGGTCGCGCGCCATCCCCACCCGGACAACCGACGCGCGAAACTCGTCTCGCTCACGCCCGCCGGCCGGGAGTTGATCGCGTTGGTACATCGCACGGTGCGCGACGACGCGCCTCCCGCATTCCAGCACCTGACCCCGACCGACCTGGTGCACCTTCGTCGCATCCTGGGCAAGATCACTCGCGATGATGCCTAGGACGGCTTGTCGTTCCTCTGCCGGCTGGAAGCGCACTTCGGACACGGGCACCATTACCAGGCCTGCGCGCCAAACTCTTCAAAGAACTGGCCGGTCGGACCGCTCTCGTCCAGGGTCGCCAGGCGTACCACGGGGGTTGCGCCCTGGGCCACGGTACGAGGGCCAGAGTGGCCATTCAGGTCCGTGGCAACGTAACCGGGATCAGCCGCATTCACCTTGATGCCGGAAGAACGGAAGGCATTGGCAAATGCTACCGTTACGCCGTTGAGCGCGGTCTTGGAACTGTTGTATCCGAGATTATTGAACTTGCTGTACGCACTTGCTGGATCGGACATCAGTCCAAGCGATCCCAATCCGCTGCTTACGTTGACAATGCGAGCGGAGGCGGCGGCCTTCAAAAGATGCTGGAACGCCTGCGTGACGCGAATCGGCCCGAATACGTTGACCTCATAAATGTCCTTGATGTTCGCAATACTTTCCTCGAGCGGGGACGTGCCAAATCCGGGAACACCCGCGTTGTTGACCAATACGTTGAGGTGACCCGCCTCGCGGCCCAGTGCATCGGCGGCCGCCGTGACACTCGGGTCGCTCGCGACGTCGATTTCAAGCAAGCGAACGTCGAGTCCCGCGGCGACCAGTGCGTCAACGGCCGTTCGACCGCGCGCCGCGTCGCGGCACCCCATCCAGACGGTATATCCCTTTTCGGCCAACTGCCGAGCAATCTCCCGGCCGATGCCCTTGTTTGCCCCGGTGACCAGCGCAGTCTTCCCTTCTTGCATGTTGGCGCTCCTTAAGTCGAATGGCCTCCATGCTAGAAGGGCCGGCCGTTTCAAGCCGGCGCGATCGTGTCAATTGCTTGCCTATTTGTATCAAGGAGGGAGCCGGGCTCTCGGCGTGCCATCCCTCAGCCCCATGGCTTCACGCGAAGCATTGACGCGTGCCTACGCTTCATCGAATTCGCTGAATGAAGCACGGACGCGGGCCGCATCCTGCGTGGGCGAGCAACCAAATTGCCGAAGGTATTCACGCGAGAACTGGGACCGGCTTTCGTACCCCACGGCATAGGCCGCCTGCGTCACCTCGCGGCTTTCGATCGTGATCAAACGGCGCGCTTGCTGCAGCCTGACGGTTTTCTGGTATTGCAGCGGCGTCATGGCAGTCACGGCCTTGAAGTGACGATGGAACGTAGCCAGGCTCATCCCCGTGCTTTCGGCGAGGCTGTCGATACCCAATGGCTGGGCGAAGCTCGTTCGAATCCGGGCCACGGCGCGCCTGATCCGGGACAGGCGGCTGTCCAGGCGCGCGATCTGCCACAGCACTTGAGCCTGCACCCCCTGCATCAGCCTGTAGAGAATCTCCCTTTCGATCATCGGCGCGAGCACTGGAATGTCGTTGGGTCGATCGAGCAGCCGGATCATGCGCACCCATGCCTCGAGTAGATCGGTCGAGACAGGTTCCACGGCAAAACTGGCCGGCGAATCCGCATCGCCCGCAACAGGCAAGTACGGGAGCAATTCGGCGACGAGCGACGGATCAAAGACCAGGCTGACCGCGAGATAGGGCTGGTCCGTGCTGGCTTTGACGATGCGACCCGTCGCAGGGACTTCGATCGCGCTGATGAAATAGCGGCCTGGATCGTAATTCAAGACGCGGTCACCGATGATGACACTTTTTTCGCCTTGGACGACGAGGCAAAGCATCGGCTCGTATAGTCCGGCAAGCGGTCCGGTCGTTGCCTCGCCTCGGGAGAGGGAAACGCGCGGAATGGGCGTCTCGGTTCGACGCCCCTGCCCGTGCCTGAGCAGGGAACTGCGTAATTCTGAAAGGGCGTGATGGTCGCGCATGGTCAAGTATGGAGCGACACGTCAGCTTCGCGTGGCGATCCACGTTGGCGTAAGGGTATGCGCGACCGCACCCCGCACGCACCCAGACAACCTGGCCAAGCGAGCCTCACATGCCACCGGGTAGTCCACCAGAGCTTTCGATGATTCATTGATGCCCGCTCCGGATCGGAAGCGGTTCCCCTGCCGGCGTAGCCGGCTAAGTAGTTATACCTAGATAGAACGGGTAATTCATCGTTTTCGCTGGCGAAGGCGCGCTGGTCTAATCCATTGGCCGGCGGCACCGTCATGCGCGAAAAGCCGCCCAAGCCCCCGGATGAGGTGGAAAATGACCAGTCGTTCGACACTCCGAACTGCCTCCGCAGTCGTCGTGCTCCTGGCCGCCCAGCTTGCGCATGGCCAGGACAACGGTGGCGCGCAGGATCTCGCCAAGCAGCTGTCCAACCCGGTGGCCTCGCTGATCAGCGTGCCGTTCCAGTTCAACTACGACCAGAACATCGGCCCGCAACGCGACGGCGACAAATACCTCCTCAACTTCCAGCCGGTGATTCCAGTATCGATCAGCGCCGACTGGAACATGATCTCCCGCACCATCGTGCCGGTGGAAAGCCAGCACGAGATCTATCCGGGCGCAGGCAGCCAGACCGGCTTGGGCGACATCACGCAGAGCCTGTTCTTTTCGCCCAAGGCACCCACGGCCGGTGGATGGATCTGGGGCGTAGGCCCGGCGTTCCTGCTGCCCAGCGCCACCGACCGCTTGCTGGGTTCAGGCAAATGGGGTGCCGGTCCCACCTTCGTCGTGCTGCGCCAGGATGGCCCATGGACCTATGGCGTGCTGGCGAACCACATCTGGTCGGTTGGCGGGCAAAGCAACCGCCAGGCGGTGAGTTCGACTTTCGTGCAGCCGTTCTTCTCTTACAACACGGCCGATGCCTGGACGTTCACCCTCCAAACCGAATCGACCTACAACTGGAAGCAAACCCAGTGGTCGGTGCCGATCAACATGGTGGCGGCCAAGCTGGTGAAGTTTGGCAAACAGCCTGTGCAGTTCTTCCTCGGGGCGCGCTACTGGGACCATGCCACCGACGCGGGCGCGCACGGCTGGGGCGTGCGCCTGGGTGCCACCCTGCTGTTCCCGAAATGATGTGGTGTTGGCGACTGTAAGGAATGTGTACGGCGCCAGGTGATGGCAGAAGTAAATAACGGCAGTCACTACAGAAGGCTCTTGAGGACGGCACCATGGCTGCATGGCATTCGATCAGGCGGAGTCAGGCAGTTCACAAGCAGAACGCGGCAGAGGCGCCCCAGCCCGGGCGGGATATACCTGCGTACTCTGGGGTGTCGCTGCTCACGAGAGCCGGGCGTATCGCGCGGCGATGGCTTCAGGCATGCGTGCTCGCTCTGGTCATTCAATGCGGCACGGCGATGCCCGGGATGGCTCATGCGGTGATGCCCGCGCAGGATGAGGCCACCCCCGCCCCGGCGACGGCTGCGGAAACCCCGCAACAAGCCACGGTGCGCTTCTACAACCGTGACATCGTCACCTTCCGCTCCGACTTTCTCGGGCGCTCGCCCGAGCTGAGAGCCAAGAGCGCCGAGGACAACATCGGTCGCATCGCCGCCCAGCAAGGCGACGCCCCCGTCACCTTCAAGGATGCCCCGCAGGGAACGCTGATCCTGCTTGGCGGCGAACTGGTAGCGATCCTCACCCCGGACGACCTCGACAAGCTCAACAGCGAATCCATGGCCGATGTGCGTGAGCGCATCGCGCATAACCTGAGCGAGGCGGTCGCCGCTTCCAACGCGGCGAACTCTCCCAGACGCTTGCTCCAGGGCATTTTGCTTACGCTACTCGCGACCCTGGTGGCGCTGGGCCTGGCGTTGGCACTTCGCTGGAGCAGCCGGCGCATCGACGGCGGGCTGCATCGCTGGCTGGAACGACGGCTCGTCGCGCTGCGCCATGAGTCCGCGCGACAGCTGGCGCTGAGCACGCGAACCATCGCCACTTGGATTGTCCGCGTGATCACCTGGATCATCGCCCTCGCGATCCTGGAGGAATGGCTGCGTTTCGTGCTCGGCCAGTTCCCGTATACCCAGCCATGGTCGGCCGCCATGCGTGGCTGGGTGATCAGGGAGCTGGGACACTGGGGTTCCGCCATCGCCAGCGCCATTCCCGGACTGGTGGCCGCGGTGGTGATCCTGCTGGTCGCCCGGGCGGTGACACAGGCCATCAGCATGACCTTTCGCGGCGTGCAGAGCGGCCGCTTCAAGCTCTTCGAGATCGACTCCGAACTGGCCGAGCCAACACGCAAACTCATCGTGGTGGTGGTGTGGCTATTCGCCATCGCCATGGCCTACCCCTATCTGCCTGGCGCGCAAACCGAGGCCTTCAAGGGGCTGAGCGTGCTGGTCGGCCTGATGGTGTCGCTCGGCGCCTCGGGCATCGTGGGCCAGGCCGCGAGCAGTTTCACCATCATCTACTCGCGCACGATGAAGGTCGGCGACCTCATCCGCAGCGGTGATACCGAAGGCGTGGTGCTGCAGATCGGCCTGTTCACCACGCGCATCCGCACGCTGACCGGCGTGGAGGTGAGCATTCCCAACAACGTGGTGCTCGGCAGCCAGCTGCACAATTTCTCGCGCCATCCGCAGGGGCCGGGCATGTGGCTGGAAACCTGCGTGACCATCGGCTACGACACACCGTGGCGACAGGTGCAGCAGATGCTGCTGAGCGCCGCCGGCGAAACCGCGCTGATCGAGCGCGACCCCGCACCCTTCGTGCTGCAGACCGCACTTTCCGACTTCTACGTGGAATACCGCCTGCGGGTACGCATCACCGATGTATCACGGAGGCTGGACGTTTTGAGCGAACTGCATTCGCGTATCCAGGACAACTTCAACACGTCGGGCGTACAGATCATGTCCCCGCACTACGTGACCGACCCCGCCGAACCCAAGGTCGTGGCACCCGGGCACTGGAATGGCTGAGTGATCCATGCGACATCACGCTTGCAAGCTGACATCGCTCACCGCCCTGCTCGCGCTCGCCGCCGTCGCGGCCCCCGCCAGCGCCACCGAAGGCGCCAGCGGCATGTATCTGCTCGGCGGACAGACGCTGGATGCCGGCCTCAGCCCACCACCAGGCTGGTACCTTGCCATGGCCGCCTCCCAATACAACGGCTCGGTCGGAGGCACCATCCAGGGTGGCCTGCGCGTCGCGGAGTTGCGCAAGAAGTCGGACGGGTTGACCACGTTCCTTATCTTTGCGCCCAAGCCACGGATACTCGGCGGCCAGCTGGTGCTGTCCGTGGGCATGCCCTATGCGTATCTTCGACTCACCGGCGAGATCGACGGGCCCAATGGCGTCCGCAAGGCGGCGGTCAGTGGCTCGGGCAAGGGGGATACCGTGATGGTCGCCCGCCTGGGTTGGCAGAGCGCCACGTTTTCGCACGCCGTATCGCTCACGGCATGGGCTCCAACCGGCGACTACCAGAAAGGCTTCACGCCCTCGATCGGTCACAACCGCTGGGCCGGCGATGTCATGTGGGCATTCACCTATGCACCAGGCAACCATCGCACGGAGTTCTCCGGGGCCATCGGCTACGACTTCAACGGGCCCAACACGCTCACGCATTACCGCAGCGGCAACGAGGCGCATCTCGAACTGGGCCTGGGCCGGCGGCTGACACCCCACCTCGAGCTGGGGCTGGGCGCCTATGCCTATCGCCAGGTCACGGCCGACAGCGGTGCCGGCGCCACGCTCGGTGCACTCAAGGGGCGGGTCTACGGCGCGGGTCCCGCCGTCAACTACAGCTTGCAGGTCGGCGGACATGGATTGGTATTCCTGGGGCGTTACTTCAAGGAGTTCGATGCCGAGCGTCATTTCCAGGGCAATCTCGCACTGATCTCCGCCACCTTGAGCCTATGAACGCCAGCATGCCGTCCGTGGGGTTCTTCTCCGGTGGGCTCACGCCAGCCCATCGACAGAAACCTGCCGGCGAACGGCCGCTGCATGGCACAGGAGGATGGCATGGCCACCCCGCCACCCCGATCCCGTTCGATTGACTGGCAGTTCAAGAGACTGGTCATCACGTGCTGCCTGGCGCTGTTGCCATTCGCCGCGTGGGCGTTATTCCACCAGTGGATGGCGTACCAGGAGGCGCGGTCCGCCACTGCCGACCTGCGCCGCTTCCATATCGCTCTGATCGTCATGGAAGACCTTTCCAACGAGCGCATCGAGACCGCGCGCCGATTTACCAGCCAGGCCTCTGGCGAACCGGCCGAGCCGTTGCCGCTGCAAAGGCTGCGCGGTGAGCTGGACGCTCAACTGGGCCTGCTGGGCCAATCGGTCACTGCAACAAACTGCTCGGATTGCGCTTCGCTGCAACGACGACTCCACTCGACCGAAGCCGCGCTTGCGCAAGCGCGCACAAACGTCGATGCCCTGCTAGCGCGAGGCGCCGATGCAACGACTTGCGAAGCCGCCAGCAATGTCATGGACCAATTGTTCGCCATCACCTCACAGCTATCGTCGCTGGCCGCGGCCACGGTGGCCCCTTCGGTACAGCACAATCCCGATACGGTGCGCTACGCCTACGTGGCCTCGTTCGCCTCCCTGCTTCGCGACTATGCCGGACAGATGGGCTCGGAGGTGTCCATGGGCCTGTCGCAAGCCTGCCCACTGACCAGGGCGGAGTCGCTGCGCATCGAACAGCTCGCCGGAAAGATCCGCTTGCTCTACTGGTTGAGCGGCACGGTGGTGCGGGCAAGGCCGCTGCTGGACGGCGAGCTCATCGCGCGCATCGACCAGGAGTACATGAAGAAGGGCCTGGACTACACCCGACGAGTCGCCAGTGACCACCTGGCCGGCCGCACGGACGTATCGCCGCTGGAATTTCGCCGCAGCTACACCGGCTTCATGGCGCCGATCGTCGAGCTGCGCAACGTGGCCCTGGACCTGGCCGCCACGAGCCTGCGGCACGACCAGCGACAACAGGGCGCGCTGGTCATCGTACTGGTGGGCGGCCTGCTGTTGCTGGCCGCGCTGCTGCTGTTGGTCACGCGCCGGTTCCACGAGAAGATCGTCCGGCCTTTCATCATGGCCAACGATGCCGTGCTCGACATTGCCGCCGACCGCGACCCGGGCGACCTGAAGCACGCGAGCTTCCATGGCGAGATCGGTGACCTGTTCTCCGCGCTGGGCATGCTCTGGAGCGGCAACAAGCGCCGGCTGGAACTGGAGCAGGAACGCGAGCGGCTGATGGCCGAACTCAAACGCATGGCCGAAACCGACCACCTGACCGGCCTGCTCAACCGGCGGGCGTTCGAGCACGAGGTGCTCGCGCTGCTGGGCGATCGACGAAGCAGCGATGCCTGGATCGTGCTCACTTCCTTCGACGTCGACCATTTCAAGCACATCAACGACACCTACGGCCACGAGGCCGGCGATCTCGCATTGCAGAAGCTGGCGGAGCTTTGCCGGGAAACCTGGCGATCGGGCGACGTGGTGGGTCGCGTGGGCGGCGAGGAGTTTGTGGCGCTTTCCGTGGTTGACGACCCGGCGCAAGCCACGGCCGCGGCGCAAAGGTTGATGGAGCGGCTCCATCAGACATCCATCAAGCTTCCCAACGGAGCAACCTTCCGCATGACGGTGAGCTTCGGCGTGGTATTTGCGCGGCGTGCCGGCGTACCTACGCTCGCCGCACTGAACCGACAGGCCGATGCCCTGCTCTACCAAGCCAAGTCGTCGGGCCGCGACCGGCTGGAAAGCGCCCGGTTTTCCATCGAAACCTAGGCCGGAGGCGAGACGCCACGAAAAACCCGCGCATCTGCACCTGCTCTCCTGGATGTGAGTTGCCCCAGGCACCCGACGAACCTTGTGGCAGACGCAATCACGGCACATTCACCTCACTCTCACGCCATGCTGCACCGACCTATCCACGCGCCTCTACGAAATTCTACGAATTCATTTGTAGGTGGTTGCAGGCGTAGAGTTTGGGTCCCGCCTAGCCCGTGCATCCACGGGGTGCGAGCATGGCCCATTCACGCCGGGCAGGTGAACCGTCGTTGCTGTCGCTGTCGATGCCCCACCGAACATCTGATCTGCATACACCTGACTGCATGAATGCCGAGGAGGCAGCATCATGAAACGCAAGTGGCATTTACCCTGCCTGGCGGTATGGGTGGCGTGCGCTGCCGCACCCGCCTGGGCACTTGACGATACCAAGCCGGCAGCGGCACAGGCGCCCGCCGATGAAGCGCCTGCGGTGGAGCCGTCGGCTATCCATGCGATAGACCTGATGGCGCAGAAGCTTCGTTCGCTCAAGTCCTTTACCGTGGTTGCCAACATCACCAACGAGGACGTGCTGCAGTCCGGGCAGAAGGTCACCTATGGTGGCACGGTGACCTACAAGGTGCGTACGCCCGACCGCTTCTTCGCGTCGGTGGACAGTGATCGCAAGCAACGCAGCTTCTACTACGACGGATCGAAGTTCACGATCTATGCGCCGCGCATGCACTACTACGCCCAAGAGCCCATGACCGGCAGCGTGGCCCAGCTCGTGGATACGGCCCAGCAGAAGTACGGCATCGACATGCCCCTGGCCGATCTCTTCTATTGGGGCACGGACAAGGCGCCGACCTCGGCGATCCAGTCGGCCACGGTGATCGGCCCGGCCCGCATCGGAAAGACCGAGTGTGACCACCTGCTGATGCGCCAGTCCGGCGTGGACTGGCAGCTGTGGATCTCAAGGCAGACCCTGCTTCCCGCCAAGCTCGTCATCGCCAACCTCGACGACCCGACGCAGCCCGAGTACTCGGCGACGTTCCAGTGGGATGCCGACAGCCAGCTCGCCGACAGCGCGTTCACCTTCAATCCGACCCCGGAGGATCACCCGATCAAGATCGCCGAGGACACGCAGGCTAAGGAGGCGTCGCCATGAAAAGCTGCATTGTCTCCCCCCGAATCGGCCTGTACGGCGTCGTACTGCTTGCCACGGCCTTCCTGGTGCTTCCCCCTGCACTGGAAGCGGCGCGCGGCGGCCCCCGCGGTGGCGGTGGAGGTCGGGCCATGGCCAGCCAGCCGCGCGCCAGTTCGCGCTCGTCGATCAACGCGCAGCCCCGTGGCAACTACGGCGGCGGTGGCGGCAACCGCAACTTCAATGGCAATGGCAGTGGCAACCGCAACATCAACAACAATCGCAACGTGAACCGGAACACCAATGTGAACGTCAATCGCGACGTGCACGTCGATGCCGACAACGACTGGGATCACCACGGCTGGGATTACCACCCGGTGGCTACCGCCGCCGCAGTGACCGCCACGGTCGCGGTGACCTCCGCGGTGGTCGGCTCGATCGTGAACTCGGTTCCGCCAAGCTGCCAGACGGTCGTGTCCAACGGCGTCACCTATTCCCAATGCGGGAATACCTGGTACCAGCCCAGCTACTCCGGCAGCCAGGTCCAATACGTCGTCGTCAATCCGCCTTATTGAGGTGGCGCGCTCGACCACCCACCGGGCCCGGCGCCTGGTGGGTGGCGGTGCTGCCATGCGCGGTGGCCACCCTGCGCCTGGTCTCTTATCCATCACCGCGCTACATCACCAAGGCCATAGCCGAGAGTTTGCAATCGAAGTCGCCGCGTAGCGAAGCATCGCAGCAGCACTGAGAGCGCGATGGGCCATGTGGGCTGCTGCCCGCCACGCGACCTCGCACGGCATCGACTTCATCTTCACGCAGCGACTGTGCTCTCGCGACCCGATGTTCACGCAATTTTTTTGCGTCGGCTAGACGCGGCATCGGGTACTAAGTTGGTGGGGAATCGAGCGCGTTGGAGTCATCCTGAACAAGGGACGTGGCGCCATGAACCATATCTACAGGCTGTGCTGGAATCGCTCCATCGGGCAATGGGTCGTTGCATCGGAACTGGCGAGCGCCTGGTCTGCAGGCGTCACCCGCACCCGCACCAAAACACACAAGCGCTTGCTGGCGCTGTCATTGCTCGCGGCGTCCCTGTTGGTGGTCACGGGAGCCTACGCGGGCACCAACCCCAGCGGCGGACAAATCACCGACGGCGTGGGCCGCATCCAGCAATCGGGCGATACGACCACCATCCAGCAGAGCAGCCCCACGCTGCAACTGAACTGGCAGAGCTTCAATCTCAGCCAGGACGCGACCGTCGATTTTCTCCAGCCCAGCGCCAGTGCGATTGCGGTCAACCGCATACTCAGCACCACGCCGAGCGACATCTATGGCCGCCTCAATGCCAACGGGCAGGTGTGGCTGATCAATCCCAGCGGCATTCTGTTCGGGCCTAGTGCCCAGGTGAACGTGGGCGGCATCGTCGCTTCCACGCTCGACGTTGCCGCCAATGGCCTTGGCGGCAACAGTGTCTCGTTCAGCGGCCCTGGCAAGGGCAGCATCGTCAACCAGGGCGCCATTACCGCCGCCAACGGCGGCTATGCGGCGCTGCTCGCCAACCAGGTATCCAACCAGGGTGCCATCAGCGCGCACCTGGGCACCGTGGCACTCGCGGGCGGCAGCGCGGTCACGCTCACCTTCGACAACGCACAACTGGTGCATGTGCAGGTGGCCGCCAGCACGCTTAACAACCTGGCGGAGAATCGCCAGCTGCTGGTGGCCGACGGTGGCCACGTCATCATGACGGCGGGAGCGCAAAATACCCTGCTGGCCAGCGCGGTGAACAATACCGGCAAGATTCGCGCGCAGACGGTGGAGAATCACGATGGCACCATCACCTTGCTCGGTGGCATGCAGGCCGGCGTGGTCAATGTCGCCGGCACGCTCGACGCCAGCGCCCCGAACGGTGGCGACGGTGGCTCCATCGAGACCTCGGCGGCGCAATTCCATCTCGCCGCGGATGCCCAGGTAACGGCGGCCGCACCGCACGGGCGCGCCGGCAGTTGGCTGGTGGACCCCACCGACCTGACCATCGACCCGGCCGCGGCTACCGCGATCTCCTCCACGCTGCAGGGTGGCACCAGCGTCATCGAACAGACCACCGCCGACGGTACCACCGGTGATGGCGTGCAGTCGCCCGGTGCGGGCGACATCAATGTCAATGCGCCGATCAGCTGGACCAACGCTGCGGCCAACCTCACGCTGGAAGCCCTCAACGCCATCAACGTCAATGCGGCGATCAACGGCGCGGGTGCGGTCACGATGCAGGCCAATGGCGCCAACCTGACGATTGCCTCGGGAGCGTCGATCGTAGGCGGCGCAGGCGTGATCCTCACCACGTCGGCCAATTTCGTGAACAACGCGGGTAGCGCTGCGGTGAGTACCGGCACATCGTCACCGTGGCTGATCTACTCCACCAACCCCACGCTCAACACCACGGGCGGACTGACACCCGACTTCATCCAGTACAACACCACCTATCCCGACCAGCCGGTGGCCTCCGGCAATGGCTTTCTCTATACGCTCGCGCCGGTGGTCAACTACACCGGACTGACCGGTACCGTCAGCAAGGTCTATGACGGCACCACCGTCGCCAATCTCACCGGCGCCAACCTGCTGGTGACCGGACTGGTCAACGGCGACAAGATCACGGCCGCCACCGGCTCCTATGCCACGGCCAACGCAGGCACGCAGATCGTGGTCAACTCCCCGACCTCGGTCGCCCAGGTCACCTTCATGGATTCCACGGGAACCATTCCCGTGTATGGCTACCGCGCCACGGGCACGCCATCGAGTTCGGCCATCGGCACCATCACGCCCGCGCCCCTGACCGCCACCATCATCAACAACCCGACCAAGACCTACGATGGCTCCGCCGCGGCCTCGCTGACGTCCATCAACTACAGCTTCACCGGCTTCGTGCTCGGCCAGGGCGCCACCGTCAACCAGGCAAGCTCGGTCAACTACAGCACCGCCACCGCGGGTACCGATATCCCGATCACCGCGACCTTCACCTCGACCAATTTCGTCGCCAACAGCGGCACCCTGCTTTCCAACTACACCTTGCCGGCCTCCGCCACCGGCCCCGGCACGATCAACCCGGCGCCCGTGCAGATCAGCGGATTGCTGGCCAACGACAAGGTGTATGACGGCACCACCGCCGCCACGCTCAATACCAGCGACGCCGCCTTGTACGGCGTCATCAGCGGCGATGTGGGACAGGTGGGCCTGAGCTCGACCTCGGCCGTGGGCAACTTCACGACGCCCAACGTCGGCACCGACATCTCGGTGATACCCAGCGGGTTCGTGCTGACCGGCGCCAAGGCCGTCGACTACCAGATCATCGTGCCGCTCTACCTCACCGCCGACATCACGCCCAAGCAGCTGACCATCACCGGCGTTACCGCCAACAACAAGGTTTACGACGCCACCACCGTCGCTTCGCTCAACCTCGGCGACGCGAGCATTTCCGGTGTCATACCCTCGGATGCTGGCAATGTGACCCTGTCGACCACCGGCGCCACCGGCAATTTCAGCCAGTCCGACGTGGGCAAC
Organism: Dyella sp. C9; assembly: GCF_003332825.1. Classification (GTDB taxonomy): domain Bacteria; phylum Pseudomonadota; class Gammaproteobacteria; order Xanthomonadales; family Rhodanobacteraceae; genus Dyella. Next base: position 219,131 of record NZ_QIRF01000005.1, read on the forward strand.
AACCTGCGCGTATCCGCCTCCGGGATGACCCTGGGCGGTTCGGCCGCGGGCAACTACACCCTTGCGGCACTGGCCGGCGTGACGGCCGACATCACGCCTGCGCCCTTGACCATCACACTGCTGAAGGACCCTGAGAAGGTCTACGACGGCAGCGTCACGGCGGTGCTGGACGATACCTACTTCACGGTCACCGGATTTGTCGATGGCCAGAGCGCCACCCTCACCCAGGGCAACGTGGTCTACGCCACACCCAATGCCGGCACCGGTATTCCGGTGACGGCCACGCTCGCTCCGTCCGACTTCACGCCGGCTGCGGGCACGTCGATCTCCAACTACACATTCCAGACCACCATCTCCAGCCCGAGCGGCATCATCGATCCGGCCCCGCTGCTGGTGAACATCGTCAACAATCCCACTAAACAGTACGACGGCGACAACACCGCTTTCCTCACGTCGAGCAACTACGCGGTCGTGGGCGTGGTGCCGGGCGAAACAGTGAACCTGAGCCCCGTACCCGCCACGGGCGAGTACGCGACGCCCAACGTGGGCTTCCAGGGCGTCACGGCGTCGCTGGACTCGACGGACTTCTCGGCCGGCGCGGGCACCCTGCTGTCCAACTATGTGCTGCCGAGCACCGCCATCGGCCTCGGCACCATCGTGCCCAAGCCGATCAGCGCCGGCCTCAATGCCGACATCATCAACAACCCGTCCAAGACCTATGACGGCACCACCGTCGCCACCATCGCGCCAAACGATTTCACCCTGAGCGGCTTCGTGGGTACCGACAGCGCCGTGGTGTCGCAAACCATCACCGGTCAGTACGCCAGCAAGAACGCCGGCACCCAGCCGGTGTCGGCCACGTTGACCATGGCGGACCTCACCGCCGGGCCCGGCACCGACCTCAACAACTACACATTCCCCGTCAACGCCTATGGCACGGGCACGATCATCCCGGCCACGCTCATCGTCGACATCATCAACAACCCGACCAAGGTCTATAACGGCGACAACACGGCACGGCTGGGAAGCTCCAACTTCCAGATCGAGGGTTTCGTGAGTGGCGAGGGCGCGACGATCACGCCGAGCACGCAATTCAACTACTCCAGTGCGAACGCCGGCAACTGGCTCGTCTCCGGTCCATTGGTACCAAGCAACTACACCGCCAACGCCGGCACCCTGCTCACCAACTACACCCTGGCCACCATGGCCTCCGGAATGGGCACGATCACCCAGGCGCCGCTGTACATCATCAATGCCTACGCCACCAACAAGGTCTACGACACCACCACGGCCGACACGCTGGATGTGAGCACGGCCACATTGGCCGGCCTGGTGGGTACCGATGTCGGCGACGTCACGCTCAACACCTCCACCACCGGCACCTTTGCCAGCGCGAACGTGGGCACCGGCATCGCGGTCACCGCGAGCGGGTTCAGCATCTCAGGCAGCGCGGCCGGCAACTATGCACTGCAGCCGATCGCGGGACTGTCAGCCAATATCACGCCCGCACCGCTCTACGTGGTCGGGGCGGTGGCGAACAACAAGGTCTACGACGGCACCACGCTCGCCACGATCAATGCCACGGGTGCCACGCTCTCGGGCGTGCTTGGAACCGACCAGGTCTCGCTGCTGGCGGCTCAGTCCACCGGGTCGTTCATCACTGCCAATGTCGGCAACAACCTGCTGGTACGCACCAGCGGATTCACGCTTGCCGGCGCGCAGCTGGGCAACTACACCCTGGTCCAGCCCTCGGGCCTGACCGCCAACATCACCCCGGCACCGCTGACGGTGGAGATCACCGGCAACCCGATCAAACAGTACGACGGCACCACCTCGGTCACGCTCAGTCCGTCCGATTACACCATTACCGGCTTCGTCGGCAGCCAGAGCGCCACCGTCACGCAGGCTGCATCCAGCAATTACCTGTCCCCCAATGTCGGCACCAACATCGGCCTGCAGGCGACGCTGGAGATCTCCGACTATGTGGCTGGCTCGGGGACGATCCTTTCCAATTACCAGCTGCCGCAGCTGGTCACAGGCGTCCACGGCGAGATCACGCCTGCGGTCATCAACCTCACCGGTACCCGTGTGTATGACGCGACGACGGGTGCCGATGCCAGCATCTTCGCCAATGGCGAACTCGTCGACGGCGTCAACGGCGAGACCCTCACCCTGAGCGGCTCGGGCGTATTGACCAGCAAGAACGTCGGCTTCCAGGTGCCCTTCGCCAACCTTGGCACGCTGGCTCTTTCCAATGGCACCGGACTGGCCAGCAACTACACGCTGACCGGTGGCACCGACTGGGTCACCATCACCCCGGCCGTACTCACCGTGCTCAATACCACGGCAGCCAACAAGGTCTACGACGGCACCACCACTGCAGCCTTGTCCAACGCTCTGCTGTTTGGCGTGATAGGCAGCGACGACGTCGTGCTTGGCAACGACACCACCGGCAACTTCAACAACAAGAACGTCGGCACCGACAAGCCGGTGTCCACCAGCATGACCATCTCGGGCACCGATGCGGGCAATTACACGCTGGTGCAGCCCACGGGCATCACGGCCGACATCACCGCGCTTGGCATCACGGTTTATGCCCAGGGCATCAACAAGGTCTACGACGGCACCACTACGGCCAACGTGACCATGAGCAGCCCGGGCGTGGTGGCGGGCGACAACATCACCTTTACCGACACCTCGGCCAATTTCACGCAGGCCGATGTCGGCAACAACATCACCATCAACGTGCTCGGCATCGGCGCCACCGGCGCGGACGCGGGCAACTACACGCTGCTCAACTCGACTGCGCAGACGGCGGCCAACATTACGCCGTTCATCCTCAACCTCACCGGTAGCCGCGTTTACGACACCACGGCCGACGCCGACGCCACGCTGTTCGGCAACGACGGCGTACTCAGCGGGGCCAATGGCGAAACCCTGACGCTTTCCGGCACCGGCCTACTGGTGGACAAGAACGTAGGCAACCAGAAGCCCTTTGCCACCGACGGCCTGGACGGCTTCACGCTCACCGCCAACGGCACCGCCAAGGTCACCAACTACAGTCTGGCCGGTGGCACCGACTGGGTCACCATCACGCCGGCCACCCTGACCGTCGCCGACACCATTGCCGACAGCAAGGTCTACGACGGCACTACCACGGCCACCCTGCACAACTCGGTGCTGGAAGGCGTGCTCGGCAGTGACCAGGTCACCCTGGCCAACGACCAGTACGGTCAGTTCAACGACAAGAATGTCGGTACCGACAAGCCGGTCACCACCAGCATGACCCTGAGCGGCACGGATTCCGGCAACTACGTGCTGGTGCAGCCCACGGGCATCGTGGCGGACATCTACGCGCTGGGCATCACCGTCGATGCCAGCGGCATCAACAAGGTCTACGACGCCACCACCAATGCCACGGTCAATCTGAACAGCCCCGGCGTGGTGGCGGGCGACGACATCAGCTTCACCAGCACCTCGGCCAATTTCACGCAGTCGAACGTCGGCAATGGCATCACGGTGAACGTTGCCGGCATCAGCGCCACGGGCACCGATGCGTCCAACTACACGCTGCTCAACACCACGGCCTCGACCACGGCCGACATCACGCCGTATGTGCTCAACCTGCAGGGCAGCCGTGTATACGACGCACTCGCCGACGCCGATGCCAGCCTGTTCGGCAGCAACGGCACGCTGACCGGGGTCGCCGGCCAGACGCTGACGCTGTCGGGCACGGGAGAGCTGGCCGACAAAAACGTGGGCACTCAGAAGCCCTTCGCCAGCAATGGCCTGAGCGGCTTTACGCTGACAGGCATCGATGGCGCCCTGGCCAGCAACTACACCCTGGTCGGTGGCACCGATTGGGTAACCGTGACGCCGGCAACGCTCACCGTCATCGATACCACGGTGGACACCAAGGTCTATGACGCCACCACGGCAGCGACCCTCAGCGGTGCCACGCTTTCGGGCATCCTGCAGTCGGATGCGGTGACGCTGGGCAACGACACCAGCGGCACCTTCAGCGACAAGAATGCGGGCACCGGCAAGGCAGTGACGGCCGCCACGATGACCATCAGCGGCACCGATGCCGGCAACTACGTGCTGGTGCAACCCACCGGCCTGACCGGCACGATCACGCAGCGGCCCATCACAGTGGACGCCACCGGACAGAACAAGGTCTACGACGGCACCACCGCCGCCACGGTAACCCTGGCCAGCACCGGCATCCTCAGCGGCGACAGCGTGAGCTTCAACTACGGCTCGGCCAGCTTCACCAGCCCCAATGTGGGCACGGCCGTCCCGATCAACGTCAGCGGCATCACCGGCAGTGGCACCGACGCCGGCAACTACAGCTTCAACAACACGGCCACCGCCAATGCCAACATCACACCCGCCGTGCTCAACCTGACCGGCGTGCGCGTGTATGACGGCAGTACCAGTGCCATCGCCAGCCTCTTTGGCAACAACGGCGTCATCAACGGCGTCGATGGCGAGACCCTGACGCTCAGCGGCACCGGCACGCTTTCGTCCAAGGACGTAGGCAACCAGATCCCCTTCGCCACCGGTGGCCTCACCGGCTTCTCGCTGCAAGGCAACGGCACCGCGCTGGCCAGCAACTACACGTTGGCCGGCGGCATCGACTGGGTGACGATCACGCCGCTGGCAATCACCGTGACCGCCACCGGCCAGAACAAGATGTACGACGGGACCACGGCCGCAACGGTCAACCTGGCCAGCAGCGGCGTGCTGGGCGGCGACAGCCTGACTTTCAGCTACGGCTCGGCGAACTTCACCGATCCCAACGTCGGCACGAGCGTTCCGATCAATGTCTCCGGCATCAGCGTAAGCGGCACCGATGCTGGCGACTACACCGTCAACACCACGACCACCACCAGCGCGAACATCACCCCGTACATCCTCAACCTGCACGGCTATCGCGTGTACGACGGCACCACCGATGCCGATGCCAGCCTGTTCGGCAACGATGGCGTGCTCACCGGCGTCAACGGCGAGACACTCACGCTTACCGGCGTTGGTACGCTGGCGAGCAAGAATGCAGGACTGGCGCGTCCGTTTGCCTACGATGGCCTCAATGGCTTCACCCTTACCGGCGACGGCTCGGCGTTGGCCAGCAACTACACCTTCATCGGCGGCACCGCCTGGGTGACCATCACCCGCAAGACGCTCACCGTCGACGCCATTGGCCAGGACAAGGTCTACGACGGCACCACGGCCGCCACGGTGGACCTCGATGTGAGCGGCGTCGTTCCTGGCGACAACGCCACGTTTTATTACGGCAGCGCTACCTTCGCCAACCCGAACGTGGGTGCCAACATCCCCATCAGCGTCACCGGCATCAGCGGCAACGGTACCGATATCGGCAACTACACGTTCGCCGGCACGGCGAGCACCAGCGCCAACATCACCGCCTACATCCTCAACCTGACCGGCACGCGCGTGTACGACGGCACCACCCAGGCCGCTGCCGGCCTGTTCGGCAACGCTGGCGTGCTGACCGGCGTGAACGGCGAGACGCTTACGCTCAGTGGCACTGGCACGCTGTCCACCAAGAACGTTGGCAACGAACAGCCGTTCGCCTCCGGCGGCCTCGACGGATACACCCTCACCGGCGACGGCTCGGCCCTGGCCAGCAACTACACGCTGGCGGGCGGCATCGACTGGGTGACCATCACACCGCTGGCCATCACGCTGACCGCCACCGGGCAGAACAAGGTCTACGACGGCACTACCGAGGCGCGGGTGACGCTGGGCGAGACCGGCGTGCTTGCCGGCGACGACGTGAGCTTCAATTTTGCCGCCGCCAACTTCACCAACCCCAACGTCGGCAACGGCATACCGATCCTGGTCACCGGCATCACCGGAAGCGGCGCGGATGCGGGCAACTACAGCTTCGTCAACGCGATGAGCACCAGCGCCAACATCACGCCGGCCATCCTCAACCTGACCGGCATCCGGCCCTACGACGGCACCACCAACGCCAGTGCCATCCTGTTCGGCAACAACGGCGTCATCCAGGGTGTCGACGGACAGACCCTGACCTTGAGCGGCACGGGCACCCTGTCTTCCAAGAACGCCGGCAGCGAAGTGCCATTCGCCACCAACGGCCTCAGCGGCTTCACGCTTACCGGCAATGGCGGCGCAAGCGCCAGCAACTATACGCTGGCCGGCGGCATCGACTGGGTAACCATCACCCCACTGGCGTTGACCTTGAGCGCGACCGTACAGGACAAGACCTACGACACCAGCACCGCAGCCACCGTGGGCGGGCTGACAGTCACCGGCCTGCTCCCCGGCGACAGTGCCAGCTTCACTTATGGCGCTGCCAACTTTGTGACACCCAACGCCGGCGACAACATACCCGTACTGGTGACGTCCATCGTCGGCAACGGTTCGGATATCGGCAACTACACCTACAGCCCCACCGCGATACTCAGGGGCAACATCCTTCCGGTGATACTGAGCCTCACCGGCACGCGCACCTACGACGGTGCTACCGACGCGGCGGCCAACCTGTTCGGCACCCAGGGCCTGCTGACCGGCATCGACGGCCAGACGCTGACCCTCGGCGGAAGCGGCACCCTGGCGACGAAGAACGTGGGGCAGCAACAACCCTTTGCATCGGGCGGGCTCTCCGGCTTCACGCTCGCTGGCAACGGCAGCACGCTGGCCAGCAATTACACGCTGGGTGGCGGCATCGACTGGGTCACCATCACGCCATTGGCCATCACCATCAGCGCTACCGGCCAGAACAAGACCTACGACGGCAACACCTCCGCCACGGTAAACTTGGCATCGTCGGGCATCGTCCCGGGTGACCAGATCACGCTCAGCGACCAGTCGGCTCAGTTCAGCAGCCCCAACGCCGGCAACAACATTCCCATCGCGGTCAGCGGCATCACTGCCAGCGGTGCGGATGCCGGCAACTACACCTTCAACAACGCGGCAAGCACGCAGGCCAACATCACGCCGGTCGTGCTCAATCTCACCGGCATACGCGTCTATGACGCCACCACCAATGCGGCGGCCAGCCTGTTTGGCAACAGCGGCGTGTTGCAGGGCGTGAATGGCGAAACGCTCACGCTCAGCGGGCTTGGCATGCTGTCCACCAAGGACGTCGGCACCGACCAGCCCTTTGCGGCCGGCGGCCTCAATGGCTACATCCTTACCGGCAACGGCACGGCGCTGGCCAGCAACTATACGCTCGCCGGCGGCTATGACTGGGTGACCATCACGCCCGCCACGCTCACCGTGACGGGCACCACGACCAGCAACCGGCCCTATGACGGCACCACCGTCGACAACCTGAGCGGCTCCACACTTGCCGGCGTGCTGGGCACCGACAGCGTGACGCTGGGGAACGACACTACGGGCAACTTCAACGATCCCAATGTGGGCAACGACAAGCCGGTCAACACCAGCATGACCATCAGCGGAGCCGACGCCGGCAACTATGTACTGGTGCAGCCCACCGACCTCACGGCCGACATCACGGCCCCGATCACGCCAACACCGTTTGTTCCCACAGGCCTGCTTGCCAGCACGCAGAACCTGTTGAGCCCGTCCGACGTGGCCACGCCTTACGGCACCGCAGACCCAAATGCCCAGGGTGGCTACACCGGCAACCAGAAGCAGGAGGCGGACCATCCGCTTGAACGCAACCGCAGTCGATCGGACTTCCCATCCAGGCTCCCGGTCAGCGTGGTCGATGGCGGTGTGAGGCTGCCTGCGAATGCCATGCCGTGACGGACCCGCTGGAACATGCCGTGCCACATAACAACAACCGATAGCCAAGGCTTGTGCTTATGACCCCGATGCGTCGCAACGCTGTCCGGATAGCTCCCCTGTGCGTGGCCCTGTCGCTGGCGATGGGCGCTGGCGCGGCCCACGCGCAGGTGCGGACGCCACCCAACAGCGGCCAGATCCTGCAGGAAGTACCCAAGCCGAGCACGCAGCCGCCGCCCTCCAACCTCGGGCTCACCGTGGAGCCACAGCAGAAGCAGAACCAGGCGGACAACACCACGACGTTCCTGGTGCGCACGATCCAGATCACCGGCAATACCGAACTGCCCACCGACATGCTTCACGCGCTGGTGGCCGACGGCGAGGGCAAAAACCTCACGCTACGCGATCTCAACGCGCTGGCCGACCGGATCAGCGACGCCTATCACAAGCGCGGCTACCCTCTGGCCACCGCCTACGTGCCGGCGCAGACCATCAAGGATGGCGTGGTACGCATCGACGTGGCCGAGGCGCGCTACGGCAACGTGACGGTGAACAACCGCAGCACGGTCAGCAACAGCCTGCTTGGCAGCACGATTTCCCCGCTGCAGTCGGGCCAGCCCGTCACCGAGTATTCGCTGGAGCGATCGCTGTTGTTGATGTCGGATATTCCCGGCGCAACGGTCAATTCCACGCTGCGTCCGGGCGAGGCCGTGGGTACGTCCGACCTTGCGGTCGACGTGACGCCGCAGCCTCGCTACACCGGTGAAATCGGTCTCGACAACTATGGCAACACGTATACCGACCCCGTGCGCGCCGATGGCGATTTCAGCGTCAACGGGCTGTTCCATCACGGCGACGTGTTTACCGTCAGTGGCGTGACCTCGGGCAGCGGCATGAAATACGGGCGGGTGGATTACCGCTTCCTGCTCAACGGATGGGGAACCACGGTGGGCGCTACCGTCTCAGGCCTCGACTACAAATTGAAGGACGACCTGTCCGACCTCGATGCCCACGGCACGGCGACTGTCCGAGGGGCGACGCTGGCGCAGCCGATCATCCGCAATACGCGGGGCAACCTGTACCTGCAGGTGGAGTACGACCATCGCCGGCTCTACGACGACATCGACATCATCGACCTGGAAAACCATCGCCACAGCAACAGCTGGACCGCCACCCTTGCCGGCGACCAGCTGGACTCGACCGGCATCACCAACGCACGCGTGTCGGCCACCTATGGCCACCTGTACCTGGACAATTTCCAGACCGAACTCATCGACTACCTGGGCGCGCAAACCGCGGGCAGCTATACCAAAATCACCTATTCGATCTCGCGGCTGCAGCAACTCAACCCCACCAACGCGTTCTACCTGGGTTTCCTGGGGCAGCACGCCAACAAGAACCTCGACTCGTCCGAGCAGTTCTACCTGGGGGGCCCCGACAGCGTGCGCGGCTATGAGGTCAGCGTGCTCGCAGGGGCTGAAGGCAACCTCGCAACCATCGAATACCGCCATGACACCAGCATCGCGCTGTTCCCCGGCAGATGGCAGTTCTCGGTGTTTGCTGACAGTGGCCGCATCCAGCCCTACAAGAACGACTTCCTCGCCGGCCCCAACAGCGCACGCCTGAACAGCGTGGGCGTGGGCTTCCACTGGAGCGGCGCCGGCGGATGGATCGTGGCGTCCAACGTGGGCGTGCCCATCGGCAACACACCTCAGCTGCTGGGCAGCACCGCCTCGCCCGCGTTTGCACGCTTCTGGTTCGAGGTGCGCAAGGGCTTCTACTAGCCCCTCCGGGGCGCCGCGCGACTCGCGGCGCAGCTGTCGTCCATTCAAGAGCGGACCGTTCCTGCCGATGCAGTTCGGTAGGGGTGGCGTGGGCCGCACAGGCCGCGCCACCCGCACCCTTGGTCGAGGACGGTATGACAGTAGCCTTACGCACCGCAGCTTTGTTGATCTGGCTCGGCATCCCGGTGTTCGGGTATGCGGCTGAGCTGACGGTTCTCCCCCCTGCCGATGGCGGGGCCATTCCGGCTGATGCGGCATCGGCTGTGCGTTGCGACTTGCACAGCCCGGCCTTCAGCCGATGCCTCGCCAGCGCTGGCCCTTATGCCGTGCGCCGCGATCCGGTCAGGCCGCAGGCCGTGGCCGCGGTGAGGGTCACCGTGCGCAACCAGCTCACCGGCGCCGTCGACGATGCCACCGTGCTCGCGGCGAACGGCCGCGAGATCAGCGACACGGTGGGCAACCTTCGTTTCGCACTGACCGTGCAAACCGCCCCGACGGGTGACCTCACGCTGCAGTTCCGCTACGACGACGGCCACGGGGGCAGCGCCTCGGAGGCCTTAACCGACGCCGAGCCCCATGTACTGTCGCTGGAGCACGCCACGGTGACGGTGGCGCGGCTGTAATTCCGCCGTTCGCTCTTGCTGGCGGCGATTCCGTTGTCCACAACGCGGCGGACCGCGGGCTCACGGATCACGCATCGCCGATGCCTCAGCGGTTCCACACGTCGACGCCCTGCAACAGCTTTTTCGCCAGTCGTGGCTGGCGCAGTTGTTCCAGCCACCAGTCCAGTGCCCTGCCAGGGTGGCTTCCCCGCCAGCCCACGTAGAGACGGTTGGGGTCGCGCGGCGCCGCCATGCACCTTTCCACCAGTTCGCCCCGCTTGAGCAGCGATTGCACGCGCTGGCGCGGCAGCCAGCCCACGCCCAGGCCCTCGCGCTGGGCCAGGATCTTGGCGCGCATGCCCGGCACCGCGAGCGTGGCCTGGCCTCCGGCGACGCCAAAGCTCCGGCTGTCCAGGCCACGCGCGGTATCGGCCACCACCACGGCACGATAAGGCAGCAATTGATCCTGCTCCAGCGGCTCGCTGGCCTTGGCCAGGGGATGACGCGGCGACACCGCGAAGACCCAGTCCATCACGCCCAGTTCGGTCCAGCGCAAGTCGGGAATGCCGGGCGGCGCGTTGGTGGCACCGATGACCAGGTCGGCCCGTCCGTCGCGCAGCGCCTCCCAGGTGCCATTGAGCACCTCGTGGGTAACCCGCAGCAACACGCCGGAATTCAGCGCATCGAACGCACGGATCACCGGCAGCAGGGTCTCGAATTCCAGGATCTCGTCGGTGACGATCCACAGGCGGTCTTCCCAGCCTCCGGCCACCTGCCTGACCCGGCGGGTCAGCCGCGAGACATCCTGCGCCAGGCGTGCCGACTCCTGCGCCAGCAACTGCCCAGCGGGCGTGAGCTGCATGCGATAGCGCCGGCGATCGAACAGCAGCGCGTCGAACCGGGCCTCGAGCTGGCGCGCCGCATGCGAAACGGTCGAGGGCGCCTTGCCCAGCAACTGGGCCGCGCGGGAGAGGCTTCCTCGGCTCTGGATGGCCTGAAGCAAGGCCAATTCGTCGTCTGACAACATGTTCGACACCTTCGAACGTGTGCACCGACGCCATGGTACGGCAAAGCCCGCGGCCGGGCGCAGCATGCTCCCCGTTCCCACCCCAAACCTCTTTCGGAGCACACACCATGAACCGTTTTGCAGACAAGACCGTACTCGTGACCGGCGGCAACAGCGGCATCGGCCTGGCCGCCGCCAAGGCCTATGCCGCCGAGGGCGCCCGCGTGGTGATCACCGGCCGCGACACCCAGGCACTTGCTCAAGCGGCCGATGCGATCGGCCCGAAGGCCATCGCGCTGCGTAGCGATGCGGGTTCGCTGGCCGACGCCAGGGCGCTGGCCGGCGAACTGGCGGAACGCGCCGTTCGGCTGGATGCAGTATTCATCAACGCGGGCGTCGCCAAGTTCGCCTCGCTGGAAAACGCAGACGAAGCCCTGTGGAACCAGATCTTCGACACCAACGTGAAAGGCCCCTACTTCCAGCTGCAGGCCCTGCTGCCCCTGCTCAACCCTGGCGCGGCCATCGTCATCAACGGTTCGATCAATGCGCATATCGGCATGCCCGATACCTCGGTGTACGCGGCGAGCAAGGCGGCCCTGGTCAGCCTCGCGCGCACGCTGTCGGCCGAACTGCTGCCACGCGGCGTACGCGTGAACGTGGTGAGCCCCGGGCCGGTGAGTACGCCGATCTACAACAAGCTTGGAGTGGACGCCGCCGCGCTGGAGGCGGTCGCCGGACAGATCCAGGCACAGATCCCGCTGGGGCGCTTCGGCACGCCGGAGGAAATCGCCGCTACCGTGCTGCATCTCACCGCGCGCGAATCGTCCTTCATCGTGGGCACCGAAGTGGTGGTCGACGGCGGCATGAGCCAGCTGTGAGATGCGCCACCTGGCCCTCCTGTAGGGCCAGGTGGCGGCAGCGCTGCACCATCAGCGCAGCCGCCCGGAATCGATCAACTGTTGCAGCGCGCCCGGCAACGCCATGTCGCCGGGCAGTTCGGGCGCCGGGATGGCGGCGCCCAGCGTGGTTCGCAGGGGTATCACGCCGGCCCACACCGGCACGTGGGCTTCGTCGACATCCGAGGGCGGACCGGTGCGCACCTTCACCGTGGCCTCCTCGATGTCCATCCAGAGCACGGCGGTGGCGCGCACTTCCTTCTCGGTCATGGGACGCAGCGTGTCCCAGCGTCCGGGAAACAAGCCGTCGGTGAATGCGCGCAAGGCTTCCGCCCTGGCTTGGAGATCCTCGATCACGTGTGCCGTGCCGAACAGCATGGCCGAGCGGTAGTTCACCGCATGATTCAGCGCCGAACGGGCCAGCACATAGCCATCGACCAGGCTGCAGGTGACGCAGGCCGGCTTGCCGTCCACCTGGCGCAGGAAACGGCTGCCGATCGAACCGTGCCAGTACAGCCGGTCGCCCTTGCGCCAGTGCATGGTGGGCGTCACGAACGGTGCCCCGTCGATCACGTAGCCGATGTGGCACAGCGGCGCCGCGTCCACCACGGCGTGCACGTCCTCGCGCCGGTAGCTGCCCAGTTGGGGTTCGCGCCGGATGCGGCTGCGCTCGCTCCTGGGGAAGCAGTCGGCCTGCTCCGCTGTTGTTTCCGACATGAAAGGCCCCCCTCGCCACGGCCGAGTCCGTGACGGGATTTCATCCCGGCGGCCTTTCCTGATCCTTCCGTACGTGCCGGCGGCGGTCGTTCAGGAAGCAGCCACCGGATTGCCTTCCGGAAACCGCGCGATGGCCTGCTGCGCGGCTTCTTCCAACGAGTAGGCCACCTCGCTGAGGTTGCTGCCGCTGCTCAGGGTGGGATCGCGCGGCGTCAGCAGTTCGGGCAGCATCACCGCAATCACCGATCCATCGGGCATGCGATGGCGCAGGTCGCTGGCCAGGGTCTCGCAATCAGCGCGTTCCTTCTCGGGATCGGTACTGACGATGTAGGCGATGGATACCGCGTTGGGGGTGAGCTCCGGATGCGGTTCGGCGGCGAACGCCGCGAAGTCCTCGGCGGACACGTGCCGCGCGTCGATATGCAGGTCGCGCAGGATGCGCGTGAGCATTTCGGTGGCAAGGTCATCGCCCATCGAGCCCAGGCCCACGCACAGCACGATGGAGCCGGGCTCCACTTTGAGCGGCCCCTGCCAGCGCCCGCTCACGTCCTCGCGCTGGCGGCGCAGCTGGCGGCCGATCGAGCTTTCCTCCAGCACCGAGCTGCGGTGCCGGCGGCGCGCCCATTTGCGGCTCTCGCCGCTGATCGACTCGACCACTGCCACGATCACCTTGCGCACGGTGGCCTGCTGTTCGCGATTGATGTTGCCCTGGCGCAGGTCGGCCCGCGCCAGCTGCATGGCCGGCAGCAGTACCGCATCGCAGTAGTTGGCGAAGCTCTTGCGCTTGAGGAACACCCGCGCCTCGCCAATGATCTCCTCCGAGTCGCCGGACAGCGCGCGCTGGTAAAGGCGCTGCGGCATGGTCAGCGCGGGCGCGTCGCCCAACATCACATTGAGCAGGTCCAGCGCCTTCACGTGGCGACCGGCCACCACCAGGCACAGCGTGAGCGGCGTGGACATCAGCAGGCCCACCGGGCCCCACAGCCAGCTCCAGAAAATGGCCGATACCACCACGGCCAGCGGCGAGAGCCCGGTGGTGTGGCCGTACAGGAACGGCTCGATCAGCTGCGCCACCACCAGCTCGATCACCCCGTACAGCACCAGCGTCAGCACCAGCAGTTCCCACCCGGGCACCACCGCGGCGGCGAACACCGCCACCAGTGCCGCCACCAGCCACACGCCGACATAGGGCACGAAGCGCATCGCAGCAGTAAGCGTGCCCCACATCGGCGCGTTGGGCACGCCGATCACGGTAAGCCCCAGCCATACCGCCACGCCCACGCCAAAGTTCACCGAGAAGGTGGACAGGAAGAAGCGCGACAGGCGCTCGCCCGCATCGTTGATCGCCGCGGTGGTGGCGCGCAGGTCCGAACCACCCGCAAGGCGGATGAAGCGGTCGCGCAGCGACTCATGCTCCAGCAGCACGAACACCAGCACCACCAGCACGATGCCCGCGGTCTGCAGCGGTATCCATGCCGTGGATACCACGCGCGTCATCACGTCCATCGGGGTGGAAGGCGTGTGCTCATGGGTCTGTGCCGCCGCTGCCGGCGGCGCGGCGGTCACGCCGGAATACACGGTGGGAAACACCGGCGCGGTGTGCCCGTCGGACTGGTCCATTACCCGCCCCACTTCACCGCGCACGAAATCCAGCCGCCCCACCGTGAGCGAGCGCAGGGTCTGCACCTTGGCGTGGATGGTCGCCTCGTACTGCGGCAGGCTGCGCACCGTGTGCAGCATCTGCGATCCGATCACCGTCATCAGCAGCGAGACGGTCACCACCAGCGCCAGCACCGCGATCAACACCGAGGGCCCGTGTCCCAGCCCGATGCGCCGATACAGGCGCACCCACGGCGCCATCAGCAGGCTGAGGAAAAACGCCAGCACGATCGGCACCAGCACTTCGCGCCCGAAGTACAGCAAGGCCAGCACAGTGCCGGCAGCCACGATGGTGAGTGCACGCTGCGCCGCCGACGTTACGGGCGAAGCGGGGGGAACCGACGACATGGGCGACCTCCTCGTCCTTCTATGCCAGGGCACATCAGCACGGCGCACGACCCGGCTCACGGCCCGCAAAGCATAGCCTCACGCCATCATCATGGCGTGCACGCGGTTCGCATCCCGCCCAACCAGCGGCGATCAGGCCGCTTCGCTTTCCAGCGGCAGGCGGCACAGCTGCCGCACGTCGAGCAAGGCGACGAAACCGCCCTGCCATGGCATCACGCCGTGCACGGGGTCGTCCTTGCGATCGGCGCCACCCGGCGGCGGCGGCGTGATGCCCGCCTTGCCGGGCGTAACGATGTCGCCCACCGCATCCACACGCAGGCCCACCAGGTGCGGCCCGTAAGACAGCATGACCAGGCGCACGTCGGCCGGGTCGCCCTCGTTCTCGCCCGGCAGGCCGAGCCGCTGCCGGCCATCGAGCACCGGCACGATGCGGCCACGCAGGTGGCGGATGCCGAGCAGGTCGTCGGCCGCACCGGGCACCGGCGTCAGCTCGCCGTCGCGGATCACTTCGCTGACCTGGGTGAGCGGCGCAGCGTACATCTGCGCGCCAAGGCGGAAGGACAGCCAGCGTTCGTCGGCGATGAGGTTCTGGATCGTGGTCAAGGACGGCACTCCCCGGCGATGCGCCGGCAGATCGCCGCGCGCCTTACGGCCCGTGTTCGGGCGGTGTGGCGCGCGATGCGGTTACGGTGAGGGTGGCCGCCGCTCCGGTGGGCGCGGCAGCTGCGCTGGGGGTATTGGCCGGACGGGCCAGCATCACCTGGTTCACCGGCGGGGTGGCGCCGTCCGCCCGGGTGATCACCGGCATCGCTGGCAAGGTGCCCGCGGGCACGCCGGCCGTGGCGGCAACCGCGGGCGTCGCGCTGGCGTCGTCGTTGTCGGCCATCTGGGTGGCGTGCGCGGCATCCTGGTAGAAGCGCTTGGGTGCATTCTCGTCGCTGAGCACCACCACCAGCACGCGGCGGTTGTGGTTGCGACCGTCTTCGGTGGTGTTGTCGGCGCTGGGACGGTATTCGCTCCAGCCGACGATGCCCAGCCGCGAGGGATCGATGCCCTGCTCCGAGAACAGGCGCGCCACGCTGGCCGCGCGGGCCGCCGACAGTTCCCAGTTGGACGGATACAAGGCGGTGTTGATCGGCCGGTCATCGGTGTAACCCTCGATGCGCACCGGGTTGGTGAACGGCTTGAGGATGCCGGCGATCTCGTTGAGCACGCCCTCGGCCGGATCGGACAGCCTGGCCACGCCGCTGGAAAACAGGATGTCGGTACGCAGCTCGATCTCCAGCCAGCTGGTGGTCTTGCGCACCACCACCATGTCCTTGTCGATCAGCGGCTGCAGCGCGCGCTTCACCTGGTCGCGGATCATCTCCAGGTTGCGCTGCTGGATGCGTTCCAGCGCCACGCGCGCATCCACCGCGCGCACCGGCGAGGGGCGCTGCGGAATCGGAACGCTCACCGCCACCGTGGCGGCACCCGGCTGGCCCGGCGGCGAGGCCATGGCCGGATCGACGTTGTGCGGCTGCACCTTGGCCTGCGGCATCGGGGCGATCACGTGGCTGGAGCCGTTGAACGCCTCGATGATCGACTCGGACATCACGCGGTACTTACCCTCGTTCACCACCGAGACCGCATACATCACCACGAAGAAGGCGAGCAGCAACGTCATCAGGTCGGCGTAGGGGATGGCCCATGCCTCGTGATTGACGTGATCCTCGTGGTGTTTCTTCTTTCTCACGTCGGCGTCCTTACGGCAGGTAGCCCTGCAGCTTGGCTTCGATCTGGCGCGGGTTGGAGCCCTCGGCGATGGCCACCAGGCCCTCGATGAGGATCTCGCGCATCTGCGTCTGCTTGTGGATCAGGCCCTTCAGGCGCGCCGACATCGGCAGCATCAGCAGGTTGGCCAGCGCCACGCCATAGATGGTGGCCACGAAGGCGGCAGCGATGCCGTGGCCGAGCTTGCTGGGGTCGGCCAGGTTCTGCATCACCGCCATCAGGCCCATCACCGCGCCGATGATGCCCATGGTGGGCGAGAAGATGCCGGCGTTCTCGAACACCTTGGCCGCGGCCATGTCGGTGTGCTCGCGTGCATCCACTTCCACCTCGAGCACGCCGCGGATGGCGTCCGGCTCGCTGCCGTCCACCAGCAGCTGCAGGCCCTTGCGCACGAAGGTGTCGCTTTCCGAGTCGATCTGCGGCTCCAGGCCGAGCAGGCCCTGGCGGCGCGAGATCTCGCTCCAGCCCACGATGCGGCTGATCAGGTCGGACGGCTGGTGTTGCGGCGGCTTGTACACCATCGGGAACATCGCCAGCGCATGCTTGAGCACCTTGCCCGGGTTCTGCACCAGCAGCGCGGCCACGGTGCCGAGGAACACGATGACGAAGGCGGCCGGATTCCACAGCGCTTCCACGCTGGAGCCCTTGAGGATGGTGCCGACGATCACGACCACGAAGGCCAGGATCGTGCCGATGAGACTTACCAGGTCCATGTCAGGTGCTTACCCGAAGAGAAGGAAGAAGTTGGCCATCGCCACCCGCGAGGCCGGCCAGGTCCATCACCAGCGCCAGGCGACCGTCGCCGGTGACGGTGGCGCCCGCCACCGCGGGCCCGCCCTCGCACAGCGGACCCAGCGGTTTCACCATCACGTCCTCGCGGCCCAGCACTTCGTGCACCAGGCAGCCCAGGCGCAGATGGCCGATGTGCAGCACCACTACGTGGCCGCCGGAAGGTCCGCCCACGCCCACCCAGCCGCCGAGGTCGGCCAGCGCCAGCGCGCGACCGCGGTGCGCGGCCACCACGCGTCCATCCAGCTGCTGCTTCTGGCCGGGCGACAGCTCGAACACTTCCTCGACGTTGCTCAGCGGCAACGCCAGCAGGCGTCCGCCCACGCGCACCATCAGCACACGCTGGATCGCCAGCGTCAGCGGCACCGCCAGTTCCAGCGTGCTGCCGCGACCCAGCTGCGAGCGCACCTGCAGGGTGCCGCCCAGTTCGGCCACGCGGGTCTTGACCACGTCCATGCCCACGCCGCGGCCGGAGATGTCCGAGACAGTGGCGGCCGTGCTGAAGCCGGGGCGGAAGATCAGTTCATAGCATTCGTTTTCGCTCAGGCGCGCGGCCTGGGCCTCGTCGATCACGCCCTTTTCCACCGCCTTGCGGCGCAGGACATCGGGGTTCATGCCGCGGCCGTCGTCGGACACGGTGATGACGATGCGCTCGCCGCGCTGGCTGGCGCCCAGGGTGACCGTACCCTTGCGCGGCTTGCCGGCGCGCTCGCGGTCCTCTGGCATTTCCAGGCCGTGGTCGAGCGCGTTGCGGATCAGGTGCACCATCGGGTCGGCCAGCGCCTCGACCAGGCTGCGGTCCAGGTCGGTGCCCTCGCCTTCCTGCACCAGCTCCACTTCCTTGCCGAGCTGGCGCGACAGGTCACGCACGATGCGGGGGAAGCGCTGGAACAGGCGGCCGACCGGCTGCATGCGCATGCCGAGCACGGCGTTCTGCAGTGCATCGGCCACGCGGTCCAGTTCGCTGGCGGCAAGCGCCAGGGTTTCGTCACCGTGGCGGGCGGCGAGGCTGAGCAGGCGGTTGCGCACCAGCACCAGTTCGCCGGCGCGATGCACCAGGGCATCCAGGCGCGCGGTGTCCACGCGCACGGTGGCTTCCGGTGCCGGTGCGGCGTGTTTGGCCGCCGGCGCGGAGGCCGGTGCCGGTGCAGGTGCCGGAACCGGCGCGGGTGCCGCGGCGGCAGTGCCGGCGCCGGGAGCGGAGCCCTTGCCGTGCAGGTTGTCCAGCAAGGCCTCGAACTCGTCGTCGCTGATGCTGCCCGCGGGTGCCGCTGGGGCCGGCGCCGCCGACGCACCACCGGGCGCGGAGCCCTTGCCGTGCAGGTTGTCCAGCAAGGCTTCGAATTCATCCTCGCTGATGCCGCCGGAGGAGGATGCCGAAGCCGCCGGTGCACCCGGCGCGCCGCCGTTGCCGTAAAGGCTGTCCAGCAGCGCCTCGAATTCCGAATCGTCGATGCTGCCGTCGGCCGGTGGCGCTGCCACCGGCGCGGCGACCGGCTTGGGGGCTGGCGGCGGCGTGGCAGCGCCGCCCGGACTGAGCCGCTGCAACAGGCCCGATGGCGGCATGCTCATCGCGCTGCCGCCGGCCAGTGCGGCCAGCATGTCGTTGAGCAGGTCCAGGGCCTCGAGCAACGCGTCCATGCGCGCCGCATCGATCACCAGCTGGCCGTTGCGGGCCACGTTGAGCAGATCCTCGGCGTGATGGCACAGCTGCACCATCGGCTCGATGGCGAGAAACCCGGCTCCGCCCTTCACCGTATGGAACGCGCGGAATACCGCGTTCAACAGGTCGGCGTCGCGCGGCGAGGCCTCCAGGCCGATCAGCTGATCGCCCAGGCGCTGCACCAGCTCCCCGGCTTCCACCAGGAAATCATTGCGCAGCTCGCTGTCCAGCGTGGGATCCATACTCAGGGCCTGCTCCTAAAACTCAGAATCCGAATTCGCTCAGGAGACGATCGGCTTCGTCCTGGCTGGTCACCTTGACCGGGCCGGCGGTGGCTTCGCCGGCCAGTGCGCCGGTGAGGCTCACCAACTCCAGCAGCGAGCTCTCCACGCTGCCGATGAAATTGACCACCTTCTTGATGCGCTGGCCGGACAGGTCCTGCCAGGACTGCGCCACCACGAAATCGGCCAGGCCGTCGCGGCAATCGATGGCGAAGCTCTGCGCCTGCTCGGCCAACAGGTGGGCGACGTCGCCCGCGGCGGTACCGTCGATCACGGCGGCGGCATTGGCAGCCACCGCCTCGGCCTGCGGACGCATGCGCTCGGCGAAATCGAGCGTGCGATGGGCGGCCTGCGAACTCATCTCCAGCACGTCCTGCAGGTGCTGGCGTGCGTCGGCGACGCTGCCCGGCACGCCTTCCTGCGCCAGGTCACCGCCAAGGCGGCGCACGGCGTCGTGCAGGTCGCGGGCCAGCAGGCCCAGCGCGCGGAACAGGCGGTGCTCGCGCTCGCGCACCAGCACGTCCAGCGCCTGCTCGAAGGCGGCGCCGTCGGTGCTGTTGAGCAGGTCGTGCAGCTCCGGCGGCAGGGCGCCGCTGGACATCAGAGAGACTTGGGCATTCATGCGGTGGCTCCGCTGGCGGCTAGGCGCTCGAAGATCTTGGACAGCTTTTCCTGCAGGATCGCGGCGGTGAACGGCTTGACGATGTAGCCATTCACGCCGGCCTGGGCGGCGGCGATGATCTGGTCTCGGTTGTTCTCGGCCGTGACCATCAGCACCGGCAGGCCCTTGAGCGCCGGCTCGGCGCGGATCGCGCGCAGCAGGTCGATGCCGGTCATGTTCGGCATGTTCCAGTCGGTGACGACCATGTCGAACGAGGTGCTGCGCAGCTGCGCCAGCGCGCTCTCGCCATCGTCGGCTTCCTGGATCAGGCTGTTGCTGAAACCGAGCTCGACCAACAGGTTACGTACGATGCGCCGCATGGTGGAGAAATCGTCCACCACGAGGATTTTCATGTTCTTGTCCAAACGCTTTCTCCGCTGAGCGTGTGTGTCCTGGATGTCATGGTCAGGAACGGGGATGGGTTGCGCCGGCGCGACGACCGATCGCCACGCTGTCGGGTCTGCGCCTGCGCTACCCGCCCTTCGTTCCCTTGCGTTGCTTGCGTACCGGCGCGGCTTCGGCCTGGTCCTCGTGCCAGCCGCTCATGCGTGCCCGCAGGCGCACGATGGCTTGGCCGTGGATCTGGCAGACCCGCGATTCGGTGACGCCGAGTACGGCGCCGATCTCTTTGAGGTTCAGCTCCTCCTCGTAATACAGCGACATCACCAGCTGCTCGCGCTCGGGCAAGCCGCCGATGGCCTCGATCAGCGCCTCGCGCATGCCGTTGTGCTCGACGCTGTCCTGCGGCCCCAGGCTTTCGCCATCGGCCACATCGAACGCCGCACCGCCGTCGGCATCGTCCGGCGCCGACAAGCTGAGTAGGCGCGCACTCGCCGCGTCGGCCAGCACCTGGTGGTACTCCTCCGCCGCCATGCCCAGCCGCCGCATCACTTCGACGTCATCGGCATCGGCGCCGGTTTCAATCTCGATCTGGCGCACCACCTCGGCCATCTCGCGAACCTTGCGGTGCACCGAACGGGGGGTCCAGTCGGTGCGCCGCAGCTCGTCGAGCATGGCGCCACGGATGCGGATACCCGCAAACGTCTCGAAGCTCGCGTTGCGTCCTGTGGTGAAATTTCGCGCAGCTTCCAGCAGCCCGATCATGCCCGCCTGGATCAGGTCGCTCACGTCCACGCTCGGCGGCAACCTGCCCATCAGGTGATAGGCAATTCGACGCACGAGCGGCGCGTGCTGGCGAACCAGTTCGTCGGCACTCTGCTTTTGCAGTTGCAGGTATTCGGAAGCCACGCTCATCTCACCACCCCGTCGCTACTGCGGTCTGTCTGCTGAAGAACGCAATGCGGTCCAGCCCCAGTCGCTCGGGTTCACCCCATGTATCGACCGCACCTGCCAATTGCTTGAATGCCTGTCCCGACCGGCTCGATGGCCACAAATCGACCACCGCGCCCTGCCGCCGGATCGCCTGCTTGAGGCGTTCGTCGTGCGGGACCATGCCCATGAATTCCAGCGCCACGTCGAGGAAGCGGTCGCATACGCGGGCCAGCTTCTGGTGCAGCACGCGGGCCTCGCTGGCGTTGCGCACCATGTTGGCCACCATGCGGAAGCGGCGCACCCCGAACTCGCGGCTCAGGACCTTGAGCAGCGCGTAGGCATCGGTGAGCGAGGCCGGCTCGTCGCAGACCACCAGCACCACGTCGTCGGCGGCGGCGGCAAACATGGCCACGTTGTCGGACACCCCGGCGGCGGTATCCACCAGCAGGTAGTCCGGCGGCACCGCCAGGTCGTCGAAGGCGCGGATCACCGCGGCGTGCTCGCCGTTGCCCAGCTGGGCCAGGCGGCGTGCACCCGAACCGGCCGGCACAACCTTCAGGCCGTGCGGCGCCGGCAACAGCAGATCCTCGATGCCGCAGCTGCCGTCGAGCAGGTGTCCGATGTGATGGGTGGGCGTGAGGCCCAGCAACACGTCGACATTGGCCAGGCCCATGTCGGCATCGAGCAGGATCACCTGGTGACCGGCGATCGCCAGGGCCATGCCCAGGTTCACCGACACCGTGGTCTTGCCCACGCCACCCTTGCCGCCGGCGACGGCGATGGCGCGGCAGCGACGCTGCGCCCCGCCGTTGCCGCCCAGGCCCCTGGCATGGTCGCTGGTGGACGACGGTTTGCTGCCGTGGCGGTCAGCCAGCGCGCGCAGCATGCTCTCCAGGCCCACGGCCTGATTCATTGCGAAGACACCGTTCATGCGTTGGCCACCGCCAGTCCGAAGCGTTCGGCCATGACATCGTCATCGGCCGCACTGTTGCTCTTGAGTACCTGCGCCGCGCGGCACACCAGCACACGCGCATCCGCGGTGGCGATGTCCTCCGGCACGCGCTGGCCATCAGTGATGTAGTCGAGCGCGAGCTTGTGGCGGATCACCACCGACAGCGCGCCCCCGAGGCTGGGCGCCTCGTCCAATTTGGTGAGGATGCAGGCGTGCGGTTTCACCGGCAGGTAGGCGCGCACTGCCTCGTCGAGCGAGGAGGCATGGGCGTTGGCCGCCAGCACCAGGCAGGCACGCAGCTCGCCGCCCTGCCCCAGCACTTCCAATTGCTCGGCCAGGCGCGGATCGTTGCCGGCCAGGCCTGCGGTATCCACCAGCACGGTATGGCAACCGCGCAGCAGGCTCAGCACCTGTCCCAGGCTCTCGGCGTCGTAGGCCGGATACACGCGCACGCCGAGCAGGCGACCGTAGTGCTCCAGCTGCGCCGCCGCGCCGATGCGGTAGTGGTCGGTGCTGACCAGCGCCACCTGCGAGGCGCCGTGGCGCATCACCGCGCGCGCCGCCAGCTTGGCGATGGTGGTGGTTTTGCCCACGCCGGTGGGGCCGACCAGGGCGATCACGCCCTGGCGCTCGGACTCGTCGCGGCGGCTGATCGACAGGCTGCGGCTGAGCACGCCCAGCGGCAGGTAGCGCGCCTGCTCGGCGTTGATGTCCACCGGCAGTTCGTTGACCAGCTGGCGTGCCACGTCGGGCTCGATGCCAAGCCGGGTCATCTCGCGCAGCACGCGAGCACGCATCGGCTGGCGGCGCTCCATGTCGTTCCACACCAGGCTGGAAAGCTGCGTCTCCAGCAGGTCGCGCAGGCTGCCCAGCTCGGCGCGCACGCGCGCGGTGTCCTGCATGGCGCGCTCGAGCAGCGGATGCAGGGTGGCGGTCGTCTCGGCGGGCACCTCGGCGTCGACGGCCTTCGCCGACACCTCCGGCACCGCGGCCACGGGCTGCGGCTGCACCGGCGGCAAGGGCGCACGACGCGGCACCATCATGCTGACCACGTCTTCTTCGCGACGGCTGGCCGGCGGCAGCGGCGGCGGCAGCACTTCCTGGCGGCGCGCCGCCAGCGTGGGCAGTTCCTCGTTGGAAGGTGCCGTGTTGACTGCCGGCGTGGGCTGTTCCACCGGCAACGGTGCACCGTGCCGTGCGGCTTCGCGCACCAGGGCTTCATCGAAGTCGACGGCCGCGATGATCTCGATGCCGTCATCCATCCTGCGCGTGGACAGGATCACCGCATCCGGGCCCTGCTCCTCGCGCACTTCTCGCATGGCCTGTCGCATGTCGGCGGCCACGAAACGCTTGATCTTCATGCCTTGCTCCGCAATTGAACGGCGGAAACGTCGGGTTGCGCGTGCAGTACCCGCCGGCTCTCCATGCTGTGCTGCCATTGCTGTTCCAACGTCCTACCCTCCATTTCCACTTCCCGTTCTTATCGACCCAGTGCCTGCACCAAACGCACCCTGCGGTTGTCCGGCACCTCGTTGTAAGCCAGTACGTGCAGGTTCTGTGCCACGTGGCGCGTGAAGCGCGCGAGCCATGGACGCAACTGCGGCGCGACCAGCAACACGGCCGGTTCGCCGCTCATTTCCTGCTTGCGCGAAGCCTCCGCGACGCCCTGTTGCAGGCGGTCGGCAAGACCCGGCTCCACCGCGGCGCCCGCCACACCGCCATTTGCGAGGGATCCGAGCAGGATCTGCTCCAGTTCCGGCGCCAGCGTGATGACCGGGATCTCGGTGCCCAGGCCAGTGATCTCCTGCACGATCTGGCGACCCAACGCCACGCGCACGGCGGCGGTGAGAGTGCCGGGATCCTGACTCTGTCCTGCGTGCTCCGCCAAGGATTCGACGATGGAGCGCATGTTGCGGATCGGCACGCGTTCGGCGAGCAGGTTCTGCATCACCTTCACCACCACGCCCAGCGACAGGCGCTTGGGTACCAGGTCCTCGACCAGCTTCGGCGCGCTCTGCGCCAGGCGGTCCAGCAGCTGCTGCACGTCCTGGTGGCCAAGCAGCTCGTGCGCGTGACCCTGCAGGATGTGCGACAGATGGGTGGCGATCACCGTCGCCGGATCGACCACCGTGTAGCCCAGGCTCTGCGCCTGTTCGCGATGGCCCGGTTCGATCCACAGCGCTTCCAGGCCAAAGGCCGGATCGCGCGTGGCGATGCCTTGCAGGCCGTCCTGCACGCGGCCGGGGTTGATCGCCAGCAGGCGGTCGTTGTGCACCTCGGCCTCGCCCATCGGCACGCCCATCAGGGTGATGCGGTAGGTGCTGGGGCCCAGGTCGAGGTTGTCGCGGATATGCACCGCCGGCACCAGGAAACCCAGCTCCTGGGAAAGCTTGCGGCGCACCGATTTGATGCGGCCCATCAGCTCGCCGCCCTGGTGGGTATCCACCAGCGGAATCAGGCGATAGCCCACTTCCAGGCCCAGCGGATCGACGCTGGCGACGTCTTCCCAGCCCAGTTCCAGGCGCTCGGTCGGCTGCGCCGGCGGCGGGGTTTCGGCGGCCAGCTTGGCCACGCGTTCCTTGGCCTCGCGGTCGCGCTTGGTCATCAGGTAGGCCGCACCGCCGCAGCTGGCGCCCAGCAGCAGGAAGGCGATGTTGGGCATGCCGGGGATCAGGCCCATCACGCCGAGCACTGCGCCGGCCACCGCCAGCGCGCGCGGCTGGCCGAACACCTGGCCGATCAGCTGCTTGCCCATGTCCTGCGACTTGGACACGCGGGTGACGATCACCGCAGTGGCGATCGAGAGCATCAGCGAGGGCACCTGCGCCACCAGGCCGTCACCGATGGTGAGCAGGGTGTAGGTCTTGGCGGCCTCCGAGGCGGACAGGCCGTGCTGCATCACGCCGACGAAGAAGCCGCCGACGATGTTGATCAGCAGGATCAGGATGCCCGCGGTGGCGTCACCGCGCACGAACTTGGAGGCACCATCCATCGAACCGTAGAAGTCCGCCTCCTCGCGCACTTCCTGGCGGCGCTCGCGTGCCTGTTCCTGGTTGAGCAGGCCGGCGTTGAGATCGGCGTCGATCGCCATCTGCTTGCCGGGCATGGCGTCCAGGGTGAAGCGCGCGGTCACTTCGGACACACGGGTGGCCCCCTTGGTGACCACCACGAAGTTGATGATGGTGAGGATGGCGAACACCACCAGGCCCACCGCGAAGTTGCCGCCGATGACGAACTCGCCGAACGCCTCGATCACCTTGCCCGCGGCGCCGGGGCCGTCGTGGCCGTGCAGCAGCACCACGCGGGTGGAGGCGATGTTCAGCGCCAGTCGCAGCAGCGTGGCCATCAGCACCACGGTGGGGAAGGCCGCGAATTCCAGCGGGCGCATCACGTAGATCACCGCCAGCAGGATCACCAGCGACAACGCGATGTTGAAGCTGAACAGCATGTCGAGGATGAACGGCGGCAGCGGCAGCATCATCATCGCCAGCATGGCGAGCATGATCACCGGCGCGCCGATGCCGCGGCGTCCGAGGGTCTTGAGGCTGTCGATGGCGGTAGCAGTGGCCATGCGTGGTTCCGTCAGAATTTGTAGGGACCCATCAGGTCCGGGTCGACATCGGGTTGCGGGGCGCGTGGCGGTTCGTCACCGCGCGCCATCGCCTGCTTGAGCTGGAATACATAGGCCAGCACCTGTGCCACCGCGACATACAGCGAGGCGGGGATTTCGCGGTCGAGCTGGGTGGTGGCGTACAGCGCGCGCGCCAGTGGCGGCGCCTCCACCATCGGGATGCGATGGCTGCCGGCCACCAGGCGAATCTGCAGGGCCAGTTCGTCCATGCCCTTGGCGATCACGCGCGGCGCGCCCATGCGACCGTCGTCGTAGCGCAGCGCCACCGCGAAGTGGCTGGGGTTGGTCACCACCACGTCGGCCTTGGGCAGCTCCTGCATCATGCGCTTGCGCGCCATCTGGAACTGCAGCTGGCGGATGCGGCCCTTGAGTTCCGGGTTGCCGTCGTTTTCCTTCGACTCGTCCTTGAGCTCCTGGCGGGTCATGCGCAGGCGCTTGTTGTGGTCGAACTTCTGGTACAGCGCATCGGCACCGCCGATCAGCGCCAGGATCGAGCCGAACAGCAAGGCGCCATGGCCGAGCAGGCCCATCGCCTTGAGCATGCCGGCGCCCACCTCGCCGCGGCCGGTGGACATCAGGTCGTCCTGCCAGTTTTTCAGCACCATCACCAGCACGGCGCCGATCAGCAGCAGCTTGAGCAACGACTTGCCCAGTTCCACCAGGCCACGCATGGCGAAGATGCGTCCCAGGCCCTCGATGGGGTTGAGCCGCTCGAATTTCGGCTGCAGCGCCTCGGCACTGAAATTGAGGCCGCCCAGCAACACCGGCGCGGCCAGCGCGGCCAGCACCGTGGCCAGCGCCACCGGCGCCATCAGCAGCAGCGCCTCGTGCAGGGCCTGCACCAGCACGCGCGTGGGCAGCGCATCGGTGAACAGCGCGTCGCGGCCATAGTTCAGGCCCAGCCCATAGATGCGGCGCACGTGTTCCATGGCGCCTTCGCCGCCACTGATCAGCGCGGACACGCCGGCCAGCACCACCACCGAACCCGACAGGTCGCGCGAGCGCGGTACATCGCCCTTTTCACGCGCTTCGCGCAGGCGTTTTTCTGATGGTTGTTCGGTGCGTTCCTGATCGTCCTGCTCAGCCATGGCGCTGCCTCCTTATCCGCCCGCCAGCTCGTGCATCAGCGTCCATGCGCTGTTCTGCAGGGATTCGAAGGCACCCGGCACGCTGCGCAGCGAAAGCCACAGGGCCACGAAGCCCAGCGTTACCGTGATCGGAAAGCCCACCGCGAAGAGATTCATCGAGGGTGCTGCGCGGCTGATCGCGGCGAAGCCGATGTTCACCATCAGCAGCGAGGTCATCGCCGGCAGCGCGACGCGCACGGCCCCGCCAAACAGCTGCGTACCGAAGGCGACCACCGCGTGCAGGCTGTTGGCATCAATGGCCGATGCGCCGGGCGGCAGCGTGCCGAAGCTGTCGGCCAGCAGCGCGATCAGGCGCAGGTGGCCATCCATCACCAGGAACAGCAGGGTCACCATCAGCAGGTAGAACTGGCTGATCACCGGCGAGCTGCCGCCACCGCGGGGATCGACCGTTTCGGCAAAGCCCAGGCTCATGCTCTGCCCCACCAGCTGACCGCCCAGCGACACCGCCTCGAAGGCGAGCTTCAGGACGAAGCCGATCGCCGCGCCGATCAGCACCTGGCTGACCATGGTGGCGACGCCCTCGGCCGAGGCGAGGTCGATCTGGGTCGGCGCCAGCGGCGCCAGCACCACGGCCAGCACCAGCATCACGCCCAGGCGCAGGCGCTTGGGCATCACCGCATCGCCAAACACCGGCGCCAGCAGGCAGGCGCCGCTCACCCGCCCGATCGCCCACAGCAGCGAGCCGAGCAGATGCTGGATCTGGGCGAGGTCGACGTTGGTCACTTCACTGCCCCCGGCAGGCTCTCGATCAACTGGCGGGTGAACTGCACCAGCGTGCGCAGCATCCACGGCCCGGCGATCAGGCCGACCACAGCCATGCAGATGACCTTGGGGATGAAGCTCAGGGTCATTTCGTTGATCTGCGTGGCGGCCTGCACCACGCCGATGATCAGGCCCACCAGCAGCGCGGTGAGCAGCAACGGCGCGGCGATCATCATCGCCACGTAAAGCGCGTGCTGGCCGAACTCGATGACGGACTCAGGCGTCATGGCGCGGCTCCGGCGTTCGTTCTCCGCGGGGGAAAGTTGGGGTGACGGATGGGTGCTTGCGCAAGCGCGCATCCTCCTCACCGTCATCCCAGCGAAAGCTGGGATCCAGTGCCTCTTCCACGCATGTGCGACAACCCGCGAAAGTCGCTGGATCCCAGCTTTCGCTGGGATGACGGGCATGGAAAGGGGCAGCAGGCGCGCTCCCCTCGCCCCAACCTTCTCCACCTGGGAGAGAGGGCGCAAACCGCGGCACGCTCATGTATAGAAACTCCCCGCCAGCGTGCCCAGCAACAACGTCCAGCCATCCACCAGCACGAACAGCATGATCTTGAAGGGCAGCGAGATGATGGTGGGCGACACCATCATCATGCCCATCGACATCAGCACGCTGGCCACCACCAGGTCGATGATCAGGAACGGGATGAACAGCAGGAAGCCCATCTGGAACGCGGTCTTCAGCTCGCTGGTGACGAAGGCCGGCATCGCTACGCGAAACGGCACATCGTCCTTGCTCGCATAGGGCTTTTCATTGGCCAGGCGGGTGAACAGCTGCAGGTCCGCCTCGCGGGTCTGGTCGAGCATGAAGCGCCGGAACGGTGCGGCAGCGGCCGGCAAGGCCTGCTCGGCGGCCATGGTGCCGTCCATGTACGGCTTCACGCCATCGGTATAGGCGTGATTGAGCACCGGCGACATCACGAACAGGGTGAGGAACAGCGACAGTCCCAGCATGATCTGGTTGGACGGCGTGGACTGCGTACCCAGCGCCTGGCGCAGGAAGCCGAGCACGATGATGATGCGCGTGAACGAGGTCATCATCAGCAGCACGGCGGGCAGCAGCGAAAGCACCGTCATCAGTGCCAGCAACTGCAGCGACAGCGTCCAGTTCTGCGCGCCACCCGGCGCGTTCTGCACGGTCAGCACGGGGATGCCGGCCGGCGAGGCGGGCATCTGCGGCATGCTCGGCATGACCGGGGCAGCCCAGGCCAGCATCGGCACCAGCAGCAGGGCCAGCAGGAGAATCCAGCGTCGGTATTTCTTCATGGGGTGCGCTTCCAGCGGGCCAGCACGTCGCCAAAGCCGGGCATCGGCGGCGCCGGCACGGCTTCCGGAGCCGCGCCGTCATAGACATGCAGCGTGCGGACGCCGCCCTGGCCCACGCCCAGCAGCAGGCGCTTGCCATCGGCGTCGACCAGCAGCACGCGCTCGCGCGCGCCCACCGCCATGCTCTCCACGCAACGCAGTCGGCGCCCGCCCGGCGCGGTGCGCGACTGCAGGCGCCGGCTGAGCCAGCCGGCGGCGAAGATCAGCGCCACGATGCCGAGCAGGCTCAGCAGCACGCGCACCAGTTCGCCGCCGACGTTCAGTTCCGGCACGGTGGCAACCGGCAAGGCCAGGGCAAGCATCATCGGGATCACCGCAGCTTGCGCACGCGTTCGGCCGGGCTGATCACGTCGGTGAGACGGATACCGAAGCGCTCGTTGATCACCACCACCTCGCCGTGGGCGACCAGGGTGCCGTTGACGAACACATCCAGCGGCTCGCCGGCGGAACGATCCAGTTCCACCACCGAGCCCTGGTTGAGCTGCAGCAGGTTGCGGATGCTGATGCGGGTGCGCCCCACTTCCATGGCCAGGGTCACCGGCACATCGAGGATCATGTCCAGGTTCACCTCGGTACCCTCGGTGCCGTGCGTGGTGAGCGGATCGAACTCTACGCGCTGGGTCGCGCCGAGGACGGCGTCGTTGGTCGTGGTCATGCGGGGTTGATCTCCGTGGCGATTTCGTTGGACAGGCGCACTTCCCGGCGGCCTGTCTGGGCATGGAAGCGGATGGCGTTGCGGCCGTTGTTCTGGCCATAGCGGGCGCGGAAGACGGGAACGTCCTCGGCGAAGACGGTGGACAATTCGGGCATCTGCACCGGGATCACGTCGCCAGGACGAAGACGCAGGAACTCGCCGATGCTCAGGCGCGTCTCGAGCAGCAGCGAGCTAAGCTCCACCTCGGCATCGAGCACTTCGTCGTGCAGCATCTCGGCCCAGCGCTGGTCGCGGTCGACGCGGTCGCTCTGCACGCCGGCATCGAGCAGGGTGCGGATCGGCTCGACCATCGCGTACGGCAGGGTGAGATGCACTTCACCGCCGCCGCCGTCGAGTTCGACGTGGAACTTGGACACCACCACCGTTTCGGTGGGGCTCACGATATTGGCGAACTGAGGGTTGATCTCCGAGTTCATGTACTCGAAGTTCAGCGGCATCACCGGCGCCCACGCTTCTGCCATCGCGGCGAACAGCTCGGTGAGCATGATCTGGATGACGCGCGTCTCGGTCGGGGTGAAGTCGCGACCCTCGATGCGTGCATGGAAACGACCGTCGCCACCGAAGAAGTTGTCGATCACGGTAAATACCAGGCGCGGCTCCATCACCACCAGCGCTGTACCGCGCAGCGGCTTGATGCGTACCAGGTTGAGGTTGCTCGGCACGGTGAGGCCGTGCACGTACTCGGCGAACTTGATCATCTTCACGCCCAGCACCGAGACCTCGCAGGTCTTGCGCAGCACGCCGAACACGGCGGTGCGGAAGAAGCGCGCGAAACGGTCGTTGACCATCTCCAGCGTGGGCAGGCGGCCGCGCACGATGCGGTCCTGCTGGGTGAAGTCGTAGGAGATCACCGAATCGGGCGGCAACGGTTCGTCGTTGCCGGTCTCAACCGTGCCGCCCTCAACGCCATCCAGCAGGGCGTCGATTTCTTCCTGTGAAAGCAAGTCGCTCATGGCGCCTTCCCGTCACTGCATCACGAAGCTGGTGAAGTACAGCGCCTCGATGCCGGGACGGCCCAGGCGCTGTTCCAGGATCTTGCGCACGGCGTCCAGCGCCTGTGCCTGCAGCTTCTGCTTGCCCGAGGCGTCGCTGAGGATGGTGTAATCCTGGCTGCTGAACAGCATCACCAGCGCGTTGCGGATCACCGGGTCTGCGTCCTTGGCCGCGGCCAGCGCAGCCGCGTCGTGCGACATCAGGCTCACGCCCACCTGCAGGAAGCGCATGGACTGGTCGTCCTTGAAATTCACCACGAACGGCGGGTCCATGGTGAGGAACTGCTCCTGCTTGGACATCACCACCTTCGCCTCTTCGGCGGGCTCGTGGGCGCGCGCCCCGAGCAGCACATAGGCGCACACGCCGGCCATGGCCAGCATGCCCACGCCCATCACCATCACCATCTTGGACGTGCCCTGCTTGCGGGGCGCCCCGGTGTTTTCAGATACCTGCTCGTTCTGAGCCATGCCAAATCCCTGTCAGTCGCGAAAGCCGTCCCACTCGACGCGAGTGGACATGCCTGCTGGTAGCAAACGCCATGCCACCGAGGAAAAGCCTTGTTTCAAGGGCATTTAGGCCAAGCCCGAGCGGCGGGCGGCGCTTTCTTGACGCGTGACGGGGAGCGGTCGCGACGCGCCGATGGCAGGCTGTCGAAAGCTTGTCGCGTATTGCACGCCCCCATGCCGGTGCCTGGTCGATCTGCCGCTACCGTGCCGCATCTGCAGGAGCGCGCCCTGTGCGCGACCAGATCGGAGCAAGGGCCGAGAGGTGAGTGGTGAGGGCGCGCAGTCCGGCTACCTGGAGCCATCTGCAGGCTGTGACGGAGGTGCGGGCTTGCGCCCTCGTTACGCGCCCCTCGCCTCTGGCGTTCCGCTGCGTAGGGCTTTCGCGCACAGGGTGCGCTCCTACAGGGGCGTTGCTACGCCCTCTCGCCCCTGGCGTTCCGCTGCGCAGGGTTGGTTGCGATCTGTTGCCGGACTCGCCCGCCGCTCAGGCGAACATGTCGAGCAGGCCCACGGCCTGCACCACCGGCGCGGCGACGGACGCGAGGTCGCCGCTGTCGCTCGCCTGGCCGTCCGCGGAGTTTGCGCTACCCGCGCTGGCCTGCCCGTCCGAGGTGTTCTGGCCGCTGCTGCCCTGCCCCACCTGGGCCTGTCCAAGCGTAAGGCCATGGTGGGCCAGCATGGAATCGAGCTGGCTCAGCGTCTGCTGCACGGCGTGCACGGCGTTGGGATGCTGGGCGATGAAACTGACGTCGACATGCGTCTGCTGCACGCTGACTTTCACGTCCAGCGGCCCCAGGTCTTCCGGATGCAGCGTGATGCGGGCCTGCTTGATCTCCTGCCCACCCAGCCAGGCTACCTGTTGCCCCAACTCCTGCGCAAACGCCGGCGTGCCGACGCTGGACTGCATGGCGAGCGCATGGGCCGGAGCCGCCTGTGCAGCGTTGGCCTGGGCTTGCATCATCGGTGCGGTCACCACGCCCAGGGCGTCGAGCGGATTGCCGTGCGTGCCGCTGGACTGTGCGGGCTGGCTGCCCTGCGTGGCGGTGGCAAGGAGCTTGACCTCGGCGCCGAGCGCCGAACCGGCGTTGGCGGCATCGTCACCGGCATCGTCAGCCAGCGCATCGAGCGCGGCATTGCCATCGTCGTCGCCGGCCTTGGCCGCGTCGAGCAGGTCGTCGGCATCGGCCGGCATGCCGGCCGTGGCCTTGACTGTCGTGGTGATACCCGTGGTACCGGTGGCAGCCACCGTCGCATTCGGGGCGGCGCCGGCCGGCGCGGGCGCCGGAGCGGCCTGCGCGGGAATGCTCTGGCCCAGCAGGGCAAGCATCGCCGTGGCGGGGTCCTGCGGTGCATTGGGATCGGTGGCGGCGGCCTTGTCGCCGTCCTTCTGCGTGCCCTGCGCCTGCACGGGATTCCATACCGAGCCCTTGCCCTGGGCATCGCTGGCCGCATCCAAAGCCGTGGCGGCGGACTGCGCCGTGCCCGACGCTTGGGCCGACGAAGTGTTGTTCGTGGATGAGCTCGAGCCATGCGCCGTGCGTTGCGCCGATGGGCGCGATGCGCCCGACTGCGTGGTCGACGGCTGCTGCGACGATGCCTGCTGTGCCGCCTGCTGCTGGTAGGCCTGCCGCAGCGGCGTGCTGAAATCACTGGACGAGCTGTCCGACGCGGAACCGCTGGAAGGCGCGGGGCTGCTCGACGTGGACGGCGGCGTGTTCACCAACAGGGCCAGGGACGGCGTCATGGGGACATCTCCAACGGTGCTTGGGGGCACGTGCGGTTCATCGCGGCTGCGCCCGGTGGGGTCGACGGTGCTGCATGCGCTCGTCGATCTCGGCCTGTTCGCGGCGCTCTTCGCTCTTTCGTTCCTGCTCACGGAAGCGCTCGCTCACGCTGCCCAGCGCCTGCTCGCGTGCATGCGCATCACGCCACTGGCCGCGGGCGTGGTCGAGTTGCCGGTTGAGACGGGCCACTTCGATGGTCTGTTGCGCGATCACCTGGTCGATGCGTTCGACGAAGCGTCGGCGATTGAGCAGTACGGCGATGCTGACGCCATCGGCGTTCTCACCGTACTCCTCGCGGTAGCGCTGCAGTTCCAGCAGCTGTTGCTCGGCCTTGGCCACGCGCTGCTGATGCTCGGCGAGCTTCTGCATCGCCGCCTCCTGGCGTTCGCGCGCCAGGTCGGCGGCCGGCTGCAGGCGCGTGGCGCGGGAGCTCACGGCGAGCCTCCGGCGGTGAGCGCTTCCAGGGCGGCGATGGCGTCACCCAGCGTGGTGGGTGCGTCTACCTCCTGCTGCAGGAAGTCGCGCAGGCGCGGCCACATCGCGATGGCGTGGTCCACCTGGGGGTCCGAGCCTTTCTGGTAGGCACCCACGGCGATCAGGTCACGCTGCTGCCGGTAGGCCGAATAGACCTGGCGGAAGCGCTGCGCCGCGCGCAGGTGCTCGCGCTCCACCACGGCGGGCATCACGCGGCTGATCGAGGCCTCGATGTCGATGGCCGGATAGTGGCCCGACTCGGCCAGGTCTCGCGACAGCACGATGTGGCCGTCGAGGATGGCGCGCGAGGCATCGGCGATCGGGTCGTGGCGATAGTCGTCGCCCTCGGTGAGCACGGTGTAGAACGCGGTGATCGACCCCCGGCCCTCGGCATCGTTGCCGGCCCGCTCCACCAGCGCCGGCAGCATGGCGAACACTGACGGCGGATAGCCCTTGGTGGCCGGCGGCTCGCCGATGGCCAGGGCGATCTCGCGCTGCGCCTGCGCATAGCGCGTGATCGAGTCCATCAGCAGCAGCACGCGCTGCCCACGGTCGCGGAACCACTCGGCGATGGCGGTGGCGTACTGCGCGCCACGCAGGCGCTTGAGCGGAGGCGCATCGGCCGGCGCCGCCACGATGACCGCACGAGCGCGCCCTTCCGGGCCCAGCGTGTGTTCAACGAATTCCTTCACTTCGCGGCCGCGCTCGCCGATCAGGCCCACCACCACCACGTCGGCGTCGGTGTAGCGCGTCATCATGCCCAGCAGTGTGGACTTGCCCACGCCCGAGCCGGCGAACAGGCCCAGGCGCTGGCCACGGCCCACGCTGAGCAGCGCGTTGATCGCGCGCACGCCGGTGTCCAGCGGCGTATCGATCGGCTTGCGCGCCATCGGGTTGATCGGCTCGCGCTTGAGGGTGGCATGTTCGTCCACGTCGAGCGGGCCCATGCCATCGAGCGGCGCACCATCGGCGCCCACCACGCGCCCCAGCAGGGCCATGCCCACCGGCAGGCCGCTGGCATGGGCACAGGGACGCACGCGCGCATTGGGCAGCACGCCGTGCATCTCGGTCACCGGCATCAGCAGCAGGCGCTCGTCGGCGAAGCCGACCACTTCGGTATCCAGTTCACTGCCATCGGCAGTGGTGACCATGCAGCGTGCACCCAGCGGGGCCTCGCAGCCTTCCGCTTCCAGGGTGAGGCCCACCACGCGGCGCAGCCGGCCTTCCACGGTGAGCGTGTGCGCGCCCTGCGCGCGCAGGCGGCGGCGTGCCAGCCGCTCCTGCCAAAGCTCCGTGCGCGAATGGCCGGCGGCCGTCATCCGCGCACCTCGTCCGCATCGGCGTCGAGGTCTTCGCCGTCGGAGCCGAGCACGGCATCGACCACGGCAGCCAGGCGCGTCTCCACGCGAGCATCCAGGCGCGAGCGTTCGCTCTCGAGGATGCAGTCACCGCGCTGCAGGGTCGGGTCGGCCACCAGGTGCCAGTGGTTTTCCGCGGCACCCAGCGTGCGCATCAGGGCGAGATCGTCCGCGTGCAGGCGCACGCGTAGGCTGCCGGTGGATGCCGGCAGTGCAAGCGCGGCCTGCCGTACCGCCTCGACCACCAGGTCGGGCGAGCTGCGCAGTTCGTGCGACAGCACCTGGCGCGCGGCAGTCATGGCCAGCCGCGCCAGTTCCAGTTCCACCAATTCGTCCATCGAGTGCAGCGGGCGCGCCGCCGACTCCAGCAAGGCATCGAGGCGACGGATGCGCTCGTTGATCACATCGCATGCCGCCGCCATGCCCTCGGCATGACCGGCCGCGTAGCCCTCGTCGTGCGCCTGGCGCTGGATTTCCTCCAGGTCGCGCACGGTGGGCTGGGCCACCGGCTCGGCAACGGGCTCCGGCGCGGGCTCCGGATCGCCCACCTCGGGCGGCTGCCAGCGCTCGAAGGCGAAGAAATGGTCGTGGGTGAGCACCGCGTTCATGCGACCAGCTCGTCACCGGTACCGGACAGATTGATGGTGCCCGCGTCGGCCAGCTTGCGCGCGATGGCGAGCACTTCCTTCTGTGCAGCGGCGACTTCGCTGAGGCGCACCGGACCGGACACCTCCAGGTCGTCGCGCAACATGTCGGCGGCGCGCTTGGACATGTTGGCGAAGATGCGCTCGCGCACGCCGGGCTCGGCACCCTTGAGCGCCGTGACCAGGCGGGCCGTCGGCACTTCGCGCAGCAGGGTCTGCATGCTGCGGTCGTCCAGCTCGGCGAGGTCCTCGAACACGAACATCAGCTCTTCGATGCGGCCACCCAGGCCGGCGTCGTGGCTGCGGATGGCGCTCATCAGCTCGTTTTCGCGACTGGATTCCATCGCGTTGAGGATATTGGCCGCGGCCTTGAGGCCACCCACGCTGGCGGACTTGAGCTTCTTGGTGTTGCCGCCGGCGAACTGGCGCTCCATGATCTCATCCAGCTCGTTGAGCGCGTGCGGTTGCACGCCATCGAGCGTGGCAATGCGCATCACCGCGTCGCTGCGCGTGCGCGGCGGCAGGTAGCCGATCACCTCGGCCGCCTGGTCGGGCTCCAGGTGTGCCAGCACCAGCGCGATGATCTGCGGGTGCTCCTGCCCGATCATCTCGGCGATGGCGCGGCTCTCCATCCACTTGAGCGACTCCAGGCCCTTGCTGGTGCGGCCGAGCAGGATGCGGTCGATCAGGCCGCCCGCCTTGTTCTCGCCCAGCGCGTTGACCAGGATCTTGCGGATGTATTCCTCGGTGCCGACGCCCAGCGAGGTATGCCGGCCCATGTCCTCGTTGAGGCGTTCGAGCACGTGCTCCACCTGCTCGCGCGACACGTTGGTGAGGCTGGCCATGGCGCTGCCCACGGCTTGTACGTCGCGCGCGCTGAGGTGCCTGAGCACCTCGGCGGCGTCCTGCTCACCCAGGGTAAGCAGGAGAATGGCCGCGCGCTGCGCGCCGCCCAGTTGCAATTCTGCCTTCATAGTTCGTTCCGCCCGACTGCCTGCATTGCCGATGCCAACCCTAGGGACCTTGCGCGAAGCGGTGCGCCCCGCTTCACGCATATCGGCCACGCGCGTGCTTTCCCAAGCCGCACCACCGGTGCGGCCGTCATGGGGGCGCGGGCCGACTTAACCGCCATCCTCGCCCACCCAGTTCTTGACCACCTGCGCCACCTGCTTGGGGTTCTCGCCAACCATGCGGCGAGCCAGCCCGATGCGCTGCTCGTAGGCGAGCGTGGGGTTCACCGCCAGGCGCGCCATGCCGTCGTCTTCCTCGTCCGCGTCGTCGACGCGCACGGAGATGGTGGGCATGGACATCTCCTGCGCCAGCGCCAGTTCCTTGCTCGCGGACGGGCTGCGGGTGAGGCCACGCAGCAACGGGCGCAGCAGGCCGAATGCCACCAGCAGCGCAACCAGGATGCCAGCGCCCTGCTTGATGAGATCCAGCATGCCCGGACGTTCCCAGAACGCCACCGGTGGCGGCGTGGAATCGGTATTGGCGTCCTGGTGGAACGGCTGGTTGATCACGCTCACGCTGTCGCCGCGCGACTCGTTGTAGCCCACCGCATTGCGGGTCAGCGTGGTGAGGTGATCCAGCTCCTGCGGGGTGAACGGCACGCTCTTGGGACCCTTGTCCCCGGTAACGCTCTTGTTGTCCACCACCACCGCCACCGTCAGGCGCGCGAGGCGGCCAGCCGGGTCGCTGACATGGCTGATAGTGCGGTCAAGCTCGTAGTTGCGCGTGGCGCTGCTGGAGGTCTCGCCAGGTTGCTGCGCCTGCGCCGTGGTGGCGTTGGCGCCCTTGCCCGGGGCCTTGCCGGCGTTGGGACGCGCCGCCGTCGGCTGCGCCACCGTGTTGGGCGGCTGGTTGCTCAACGCGCCCGGCACGCCGGCATCGTTGGCCTCGCCCACGCGCTGCTGGCTGTTGGTCTGCTCGCTGCGCAGCGCAGGATGCTCGTGGTCGTAGGTTTCGGTGGCCTTCTCGGTTTCGCTGAAGTCCAGATCCGCATAGACCTGCGCACGCACCTTGCCGCTGCCGACCAGCGGGGTCAGCAATTCCTCGATGCGCTGCGCATAGGTGTTCTCGATGCGGGTGGCCAGGCGCAGGCGCGCATCACCGATCGCACTGGCGCTGGCCGGGTCGCGGTTGGTGAGCAGCTGGCCCTGCTGGTCCACCACCGACACCTGCTTGGGATCGAGGCTGGGCACGCTGGAAGCCACCAGGTGCACGATCGCCGCCACCTGGCTCGCATCGAGCTGGCGGCCGGGGTACAGCGTGACCAGCACCGAGGCGCTGGCCTCGTGGTTGTCGCGAATGAACGCCGATGGCTTGGGCAGCGCGAGATGCACGCGCGCCGAGCGCACCGACTGCAGGCCGGCGATGGTGTTGCCCAGGTCCGTCTCCAGCAGCTGCTGGTAACGCGTGCGCTCGGCCAGGTCGCTCATGCCGAACGGCGAATCGGCACCGGGCACCGTGGTGGTGGTGGCGCTGCCCTGCGGCAGCCCCTGCGCGGCCAGCTTGAGGCGGATCGCGGCGAGATCGGCGGCCGGCACCATGATCGAGCTGCCGTCGGCGCCCAGCGTGTAAGGCGTGTTGGAAGCCTGCAACGCCTGGGTGACGGCAGCGGCATCCTTCTGTTCGAGGCCGGCATACAGCAGCCCGTAGCTGGGGCCGCGCGACCACAGCACCACGGCCACGCCGAGCGCTACGGCAGCCGCCACGCCTATCAGCAGCAGCAGCTGCCGGGAGGCCGGCGTACGCGCCAGCTGCTTGAGGTCCAGGCGAGAACCGGCGCTTTCGTCGGTGGTCGCTAGGGCGTTATCTGCCATGAAGACTGCCCGTGTAGTAGGAACGCGAAGACATGATCACTGCACCGGTCAGACCGGCATGTTCATGATGTTGTTGTAGGCGTCGACCAGCTTGTTGCGCACCTGGGCCAGCGTGTTCAACGAAAGGTCGGCCTTGTTGATGGCGACCATGGTGCGACCGAGATCGGCACCGGCGTCGCCCCGCTCGAAGCCTGCGGCGAGCTGCCCTGCTTCGGTCTGTGCGTCGGCCACGGAAGAAATCGACTTCTTCAGCAGGCTGGAGAAGTCCGTCTGCGAGGCATTCGCCGCGGCCGCGGTGAATGACTGCTCGGCGGGCTTCACCTGCAGGGAAAGCTGGCGCATCTGCGACAGCAGGTTGTTGACGTCGATCTGACTCATGACGGAAATCCAGCGCGTGACGGGTTACGGGTGTGTAAATGCACAAGCTGTGCCAGCAAGACGCAAGCTTGCGAAAGTATGCGCGCAACGCAGGTTTGGCCTGCGTTTCTGCGCGCCCTGCCTCAGGCCTGCAGGCTCGGCTGCAGGCCGTACTTGCGCAGCTTTTCCACCAGCGTCGTGCGCTGCATGCGCAACAATTTCGCCGCGTGCGCCACCACGCCACCGGTAACGTCAAGCGCTTGACGGATGAGACCGACCTCGATGTCGGCAAGGTGATCCTTCAGGTCGATTCCACCCTCGGGCAGCATCACCAGCGAGTCGGACGACACCACCGCCATCGGCTCCGGCAGCGTGCTCGACTGGCCGGTCATCAGCGATAGCAGCGCCGCGCCGCGCACTTCCTCGACCACCTGCTGGCCCCGGTACTTCTCGGGCAGGTCGCTCACCCGCACTTCGCTGTGCGGATAAAGGATGGAAAGGCGCTCCACCAGGTTGTACAGCTCGCGCACGTTGCCCGGCCATGCATAGCCGTGCAGTGCATGCATGGCGCCGGCGCTGAAGCGCACGCCGGCCAGCCCGCGGCGCGACAGGCGCTGGTTGAACTCGGCCACCAGATCCGGCAGGTCGTCCAGGTGATCGCGCAACGAGGGCATTTCCAGCGGGAACACGCTCAGGCGGTAATAAAGGTCTTCGCGGAACTGGCCGTTCGCGATGGCGTCTTCCAGGTTGCGATGGGTCGCCGCGATGATGCGCACGTCGCAGCGCTGGGTACGGTTGCTGCCCACGCGCTCGAACACGCGCTCCTGCAGCACACGCAGCAGCTTCACCTGCATGGGCAGGCTCATGTCGCCGATCTCGTCGAGGAACAGCGTGCCGCCCTCGGCCAGCTCGAAGCGGCCCTTGCGCGTGCTGATGGCGCCGGTGAACGCACCCTTTTCGTGGCCGAACAGCTCGCTTTCCAGCAGTTCGGCGGGAATCGCGCCGCAGTTGATCGCCACGAACGGCTTGTCGCGACGGGAGGAGCACTCATGGATGCTGCGCGCCACCATCTCCTTGCCGGTGCCCGATTCGCCCAGTACCAGCACGCTGGAGTCGAACGGCGCCACCTGGCGCACCAGCGCGTTCACGCGGGCCATCGGGCCGGAACTGCCGACCAGGCGCAATTCGGGGCGACGCTGCACCGCCTGGGCCTGCGGTCCGCGCAGCGCCTCGGTGAGCTGCTCGTAGCGCAGGGGGAACTCGATAACGCCCACACGCGCGGCAAACG
This sequence comes from Dyella sp. C9, assembly GCF_003332825.1. Classification (GTDB taxonomy): domain Bacteria; phylum Pseudomonadota; class Gammaproteobacteria; order Xanthomonadales; family Rhodanobacteraceae; genus Dyella. The sequence continues at coordinate 259,087 of NZ_QIRF01000005.1, forward strand.
GCGACGAGCTGGCACCCAGCCTCGCCATCCAGGCCGAATCCGACGCGAGCAGCACCATCACATGGGCAGCGGCCGAACCCAGCAAGGAAAACTGGCGCTCGGCCTCGGCGTCGTCCTCGACATTACCTACATAGACGGCGCGCCATGCGTGGGCCGGGTCTTCGGCGTCGAAGCCCTCCTCGCCACGCAGCGGCCGATAGCCAAGGAACTGGAGTGCCGAAACTACTGTCTCCGCCCTGCGGTGATCGGACTCGATCACCAGTACATCGAACTTTCCCATGCCCGACTCTCGTGCTTGCTGCTTCATCTATGGAACCCCTAACCCCTGGACTGCAGCGTCGGCATTACGTCAATCCGTCGCCGCTTGCGGGAGAAGTTCAGCAAGAAGAAGGCCAGCTCAGCACGAAATTCCGGCGCTCCAGGCCGCACACAGGTGCCAACTTGCGTCACCCCGGAAAGCGGACCTTTGCGGCATCCGCGAAGGTACGCCGCAGGCCACTGAATCCATTAGGTAATTTCTGCGCAAGATTTCAGCGAAAGAGTGACCTGCAGCGGCAGCGCCGCGAGATCTGCGTCAAAGATTTTTCGCGTCGAGTTTTCGTAGCGTGATACGTATCACATATTGGCTGAGCCCACGCGGACGGCGTCAAATCAGGCTCTGGCGACGTTCTGCCACTTTGCGTCGATGATGGCGAAACACGAGACGCTCAATCGCGTCACCCGTGGTTTCGTCGAGATTTTCGAACGCCACGAAAACGTGATTGCCATCACACTCTTGCACGAGCCGTGCCGGAAGCTCCAGCGGCAGCGCCAGACATCCGTCGAAATGCAGTCGCAACAGGCCAGTGGCCATGGAAGCAGGCCACAGCTCGTTCGGCAGCACCGCGCCAATGGCATTGAAGCGCAGCGCGGCGCGCGGCGGCAGGTTGGCATCGCGGCTCAGCCACTGGTCGAACATGGCCATCAGCACGTTGAGCTTGCTGTCGAGTCTCGCCACTTCCTGCGTCAAAGGATTGTCGTTGTCGGAAGGTTCGGCGCGACGCTCGGTGAATGCGGCCAGCGTGGACAACACGCTGATATTGCGTTCGCGCAAGGCACCTTGTTGCAGGTCGCCCAAGGGCAGCGTCGCCGCCTCGCAGCCTGCGTGCAGGCTGTCGTCAAAATTCACGCGCTCGGAAAATGCCAGCCAGGTTGGTTCTTGCATACGCCCTTCGTTCGTCGGCCGCGGCCTGAGCGCCGCGGCCCCATTATGCGCAACCGCGCGCCCGAGCCGCGCACGGCCTGCCGTGACGGTTTTCAGTCGCCGGATGCAGCGAGGTACGAATGCAGGGCGCGCCGGGTGCGCTGGTGCTCGCCCAGCTGGGAACCCAGGTCGTCATGCGCCGTGCCGGCCAGCACGCGGACTTCGTCGTTGTGCTCCAGCAGCAGCTGGAACGTCTCGCCCAGTTTGGGATCCATGGCCGGCAGGCTGTACAGCAGTTCGTCGCGCAACTTCAGGTCCTGGGCCACGTGTTCCCACGCGCCGTCACGGGCGCGCCCCACCATGCGGGCGCTGATTTCGACCAGGTCGGCGGCGGTATCCGAATGGCTCACGCTGCCGCGCCCTGCTGGGATGCCAGGAACGTCGGGCGAATTTTCTGCCACGCCTCGCGCACCGGGGACAGCAGTTCCAAAACCTCGTCGAACGCGCGATCGTCATTGTTGAGCTGGGCCGCCAGCAGGCGGCGGCCGACATAGTCATAGAGCGAGTCGAGCCGGGTGGCCAGCTGGCCACCCGCGTCGTGGTTCAAGGTGCCGCGCAGCTCGATCAGGATCGCCTGGGCCCGCGCGAAGTGCGTGCCCTTGGCGGGCACGTCGCCACGATGGGCTGCGCCACGCGCCTGCGTGATGCGATCGATCAGGCCGTCGTAGAGCAGGCTGGTGAGCTGGTGCCGGTCGGCCCCCTCGACCTTTCCGCGAACGTTGGTCTCCTGGTACATCGCGCTGGCGTTGCGCATGGAACCGTAGGTCATCGTCTGGCGTCCTTGTTCAGCTCTTCGAGCTGCTGGAGTCGTTCAGCTGGGCCAGCGCCGTGGTCAGGTAGCTGCTCGTGCTGTTGAGCGACGACATCAGCGTGTCCAGGTTGGTGTACTGCGTCTGCAGCTGCTGCTGGTAGACCGCCATGCGCGCGGTCAGCGCGGTCTGCTCGGTCTGCAGCTGGGTCAGCTGGCTGTTGATGCTGGTGATCTGCGACGGGATGATGCCCGAGCCCGAGGTGGTGAAGACGTTCAGCGCGTTGTTGAGCGTGGTGGCATAGCCGGTGGTGCTGCTGAACAGGTTCTGCACGGCGCTGGGGTTGGTGCTCAGCGCGCTGTTGAGCGTATCGGTGTCGATGCTCAGCGTGCCGTCGGCCTGTCGGGTGATGCCGAGGTTGGCCAGCGTGCCGATGCTGTTGCCCTTGACCGAGCCGCTCAGCACCTGGTTGATCTGGTTCTGCACCTGGGTCATGGTCGAGTTGCCGAGCAGCAGACCCGCCGTGTTGGTGGTGGAGTCGTAGCTGGTCAGCGAACTGGCCGTGGACACATAGCTGTTGTAGGCCGTAACGAAGGCCTGGATGGCGCTCGACGCGGCCGACGTGTCCTGCGACACCGTCAGCTGGTTGGTGCCCGTGGAGGTGAGGTTCAGCGTGACGCCGTCCAGCGCGCCGCTCACTGAGTTGGATGCACTGGTGATAGCGATGCCGTTGAGCGTGAGCTCGGCGTTCTGCGCCTCGTTGCTGCCGGCGGTGTTGAGCTGGGTAGCCAGCGACTGCAGGCCGCTGCTGCTGGTGGAGTCCGCGCTGACCGTGAAGGCGTTGGCCGTACCGGTCTTCTGCGAGGTGAGGATCAGCTGCTGGCCGTTGACGCCGTTGACGATGGTGGCGTTCACGCCCGGGTTGGACGAGGAACTGTTGATCGCCGCAGCGATGTCCGACAGCGTGTTGGTAGCCGACACCGCGATGGTCATGGTGCTGGAACCCACCGCGATGGTGAGGTTGCCCGCGCCGACCGCCGTGCCCGTGGTCACCGCGCTGCTGGTGCGCGACTGTGCCGTGGCCAGCTGGCTTACCGCCACCGTGTAGGTGCCCGGCTGGGCACTGCTCATGGTGGTGGCCGTACCGATGCTGCTGCCACCGCTGGTGGACGCAAGCGTCGCGTTGTAGCTCTGGTAGGTGCTGGTCGTGGTGAGCGCGCTCAGCGCGCTCTGCAGCGAGGACAGCGCCGTGTTGAGCTGGGTGAGGCCGTTCAACTGGTTGTTGAGCGCCGTGGTCTGGTTGGTGATCGACTGCTGCGGCGCCGCCTGGCGTGCCGCCACCAGCGCACTGACGATGGAACTGACGTCCAGGCCCGAACCGATGCCGGCTGCGCTGAGGATCGACTGGCCCGTACCGCTGCTCGACGTGCTGGAGCTGCTGGACGAGCTCGACGACGAACTCGATGTGCCGGAGCTGCTGCCGGTCAGAGAGCTGAGCAGGGAGCTCAGACTGCTGCTGGTGGAGCTGGTGCTGGAGGTAGTCATCGGTAGGGTTCTCTCAGGTATCTTGGGAATCTGCCTGCGTCAAAGATCCGTCGAGCCGCTGGCAAAGACCTCTATATGCAAGGTCTTTGCCAGCGACTTGCGAACCAGCCACCGGACCGCATTGCAGCCCGGTGGCTCATTCCGCTGGCGGGATCACGTCGCGCGTGATCCCTTCACGCGGTTACTGCTGCAGCAGCTTCAACACCTGCTGCGGGTTGGAGTTGGCCTGGGCCAGCACCGAGATACCGGCCTGCTGCAGCACCTGCGCCTGGCTGAGCGCGGCGGTTTCGGCAGCGAAGTCGGCGTCCTGGATGGTCGACTGCGACGACTGCAGGTTGGTGGTCTGTGCCTGCACCGTCGAGATCGTCGACTGGAAGCGGTTCTGCACCGCGCCCAGCTGCGCCGAGAAGTTGCTGACCGTGGTCAGGGCAACGTCGATGCGCGAGATCAGGTCGTTGGCACTGTCCACGGTGAGCACGCTGCCGTTGGCCAGCGAGCCACCCGTGTCGGCCGTGTCACCCGAGGCATAGGCATTGCCGGTGTTGGCGTCCGAGGCCTTGCCGGTGATGATGTTGCCCGCGGTGGTGCCGGCCGAACCCACCGTATCGGTGATCGTCAGCGCGCTCTGCGAGTAGAAATTGACGCCGGTGCCCGCCGAGTTCACGGCAGCGCTGACGCCGGTGATGCCGGCGGCATTGATCGCATCGGACAGGTCTTGCAGGCTGCTCACGCCGGCCAGGCTGACCTGCGTGCCGTTGATGGTCAGCGTTTCGTTCGAGGTGTCGCCGGTGGCGGCCGCGGCATTGGAGCCGTCGGTGGCCAGCACCGGGGTACCGCCGGTGGTGAGCGTGCCGCCCAGCGAATCGCCGCTGGCCAGGGTCAGTTCACCGGTGGTGGCGTCGACCGAGGCCACATTGGTGCCCGCGGCGGTGTTGATAGCGGCTGCCAGGCTGCTGACGCTGTTGTACGTGCCCGGGGCGACATTGTAGGTATTGGTGCCGTCGGTGACGGTCAGGCCACCCGAGGCCACGGTCAGGCCGGTGCCGACATTGATCGCGCCGGTGTCCACTTCGGCGACCTGGCCCATGGCGCTGGCCTTGACGCTGGTGCCCAGGCTCACGCTGATGGTCTGGCCGACGTTGGCGCCGATCTGGAAGCTCTTGGTCTTCAACGAACCATCCAGCACGTTCGAACCGTTGAACGTGGTCTGGTTCGCGATGCGGGTGATTTCCTGCAGGCGCTGCTGCACTTCCTGGTCGATCGAAGCGCGGTCGGCGTCGGTGTAGGTGCCGTTGGCGGCCTGCACGGCCAGGTCGCGGATCGCCTGGAGGTTGGCGGTGACCTGGTCCAGCGCGGAACCGGCGGTCTGTGCCAGGTTGATCGCATCGGATGCATTCGCGCTGGCCTGGTTCAGGCCGCCGATCTGCGTGGTGTACTGCTGCGAGATCGCGAAGCCTGCGGCATTGTCCGCGGCGCTGTTGATCTTCAGGCCCGAGGACAGGCGCTCGGTAGCCTGGGAAAGCGCGCTCTGCGACTTGCTCAGGTTGTTCTGGGTCTGCAGCGAGGAAATATTGGTGTTGATGACGAGAGACATGGCGTTTCTCCTACGGGACCGTCGCCGGTCTAATTGTGTGTTGGTGCCGGCAGCTGGCCTCCACACAGGAGCGCCAACCGCCTCAGGGAACTTTTCGGCCCTCCCGCGGATTTCTTGAGCTTGACATCCCACTTTTTTCGCGACGCGGCGCGCAAAAAAAACCGGACCGACAAGCGGCCCGGTTTTTTTCCTTCTGGTATCCCGGCCACGCAGGCGTGGCCCGGTGCTTACCCGTTACTGCAACAGCTTGAGCACCTGCTGCGGGTTGGAGTTGGCCTGGGCCAGCACCGAGATACCCGCCTGCTGAAGCACCTGCGCCTGGCTCAGTGCGGCCGTCTCGGACGCAAAGTCAGCGTCCTGGATGGTCGACTGCGACGACTGCAGGTTGGTGGTCTGTGCCTGCACCGTCGAGATCGTCGACTGGAAGCG
>NZ_QIRF01000006.1:0-130470 GCF_003332825.1 Dyella sp. C9
CCGTGGGGCTGGGGCGGTTACTGGGGCGGTGGCTATTACCCGACCCGCGTGATCGTTCGCCCGCCGCCGCCGCCGCCGCGCTGATCGATCCACCACGAAAAACGCCGGCCACTGGCCGGCGTTTTTTTATGCCGATGGCAGTCGCTCAGCCCGGTGGCCACTGCATGTGGCGCCCACCGAGCAGGTGCACGTGCAGGTGGAACACGGTCTGCCCGCCATGCTCGTTGCAGTTGATTACGGTGCGGTATCCCATCTCGGCCAGCCCCTCGCTGCGGGCGTAGGCCGCCGCGGCCAGCAGCAGCTTGCCGAGCAGCCCGGCATCAGCCGCCGTCGCCGCATCGAGCGTGGCGATCGCCTTCTTCGGGACGAACAGCACGTGTACCGGCGCCTGCGGGTTGAGGTCGCGGAAGGCCAGCACGTCATCGTCCTCGTAGACGATGTCGGCCGGGATTTCGCGCCGGATGATCTTGCCGAAGATGGTGTCGCCCATGGCTCGCTCCTTTCCGATTACAGGCGCAGCAGCATACCTTGCGACGCCGGGTCCACGCGCCTGAATCCGAACTTCGCGTAGAGCTGGTCGGCCGTGCCGTCGGCGATCAGGCCCACCATGGTGCGCGGACAGGCACGCGCATGCACTTCGTCCATGAGCGCCTGCATGATGCGCCGCCCCCAGCCCTGGCCCTGCCAGGAAGGCGCCACCGCGATGTCCACCACCCACAGGAACAGGCCACCATCACCCACGACGCGGCCCATGCCGATCAAGGCGTCGCCGTCGCGCACGCATACCGAGTACCAACTGGCCGGCAGGCCAACGGCCGCGCCTTCGGGCGACATCGCGCTCAAGCCCGCGGCGATGCGCAGGGCGAGATATTCCTCACTTGCCGGAATCTCCGGCGCAAGCCGTGGCGCCATCGCGTCAGTCCACCGACTGGCGGCTGCCGAACGCGTGCGCCAGGGTGCCGCGATCGACGAACTCCAGCTCGCCACCCAGCGGCACGCCGTGTGCAAGCCGGGATGGCTTGACGTTGGCGGCTCGCGCCAGCTGCGCCAGGTAATGCGCGGTGGCCTCGCCCTCGACGGTGGGATTGGTGGCGATGATCATCTCCTCGATCTCGCCTTCGCCCAGGCGCTCGGCCAAACGATCCAGGCCCAGTTCCTCGGGGCCCAGGCCGTCCAGCGGAGAAAGCCGGCCGAGCAGCACGAAGTACTGCCCGCGGTATCCCGTGGCCTGTTCGATGGCAGCCAGCTCGGTGGGCGATTCCACCACGCACAGCACGTGGCGGTCCCGGCTGGAGCTGCTGCACAAGGCGCACACCGGGGTTTCGCTGAAATTGCGGCAGCGCGAGCAGTTGCCGATCTGGCGCATGGCCTCATCCAGCGCCTTGGCCAGGCGCAGGCCTCGCTCGCGGTCGCGCTCAAGCAGATGGAACGCCATCCGCTGCGCGCTCTTGCCGCCTACTCCGGGCAGGCAACGCAGGGCTTCGATGAGGTCAGTGAGAAGTTTGCTCATGGGCAGGGCAAGGAATCAGGGGATGAGGGGCGGGTAGCGGGGACGCCAAGACCGGCTACCCGGGCCAGCTCAAGGATCGCGATGCCATAACCATCGCAAACCAGACGACTCGCAGCAGGTGATCGGTCTTGGCGCCGCCGCTACCCACTCCCAACCCCAGGTCTTCAGAACGGCATCTTGAAGCCGGGCGGCAGGTTCAGGCCCGAGGTGACGCCGCCTAGCCTGTTCTTGCTGACCTCGGCCACCTTGTTCACCGCATCGTTGACTGCAGCGGCCACCAGGTCCTCGGCCATCTCCGGGTCATCGGCGAACAGCTTGCGGTCGATCTGCACGCGACGCACTTCGTGCGCGCCGGTCATCAACACCGTGACCAGGCCGCCGCCGGCGCTGCCAGTGACCTCCAGCTTGGCGATCTCTTCCTGCGCACGCTTCATTTCTTCCTGCATGCGCTGGGCCTGCTGCATCAGCTGACCGATCTGTCCTCTCATGGCATAACTCCGCTATCTCTTCAGTTTTCGTACGGCTTGATCGACTGGGGCACCACGCGCGCACCGAATTCGCGCTTGAGCGTCTGCACCAGGGGATCCTCTTCGATGGCCTGCTCCGCCGCCGATTGGGCAGCTTCGCGGGCGTTGGCGGCACGTGCCGCCGGCGTTTCGCTTGCCGCGCCATGCTCCTCGGCGAAGCGCAGCTTGATGCGTTCGCCCATGGCCTGGCTGATGCGCTCTTCCATCTGGCTGACCATGGGCTCCACGGCCAGGTGCATGTGGATCGGCTGCAGCGCCAGCACCAGGGTGTTGCCTTCGCGCCCGCGCAGTACCGCGTTCTGGGCCAGCTGGCCCACCGGGCCACGCAAGGCCGCCTGCTCGATCAGGCTGTCCCAGGCAGGCAGGCCGCGTGCGTCGAGCGCGACCGGTGCACGCGGGGCAGCCGGCGCGGGCGCGGCGGCCACCGGCGACGGCGCAGCACGCGGCGCCGAGGGCTCGGCCACGCTGGCCATATGCATGCGCTCGTTCGCCACCGGCGAAGCGGCGCGCGGGGCCGCAGTCGGCGCACGCGCCGTGGCCGACGACGAGCCGCGCTCCGCCGGCGAGCCACCGCCGTCGGCGGGCCGGAAGGCCAGCATGCGCAGCACCGCCATCTCAAAGCCCGTGCGGGCGTCCGGCGCCAGCGACAAGTCGCGGCGGCCACTGGTGGCGATCTGGTAGTACAGCTGCACGTCTTCCGGCGCCAGCTGCTGGGCCAGACCCGCAAGGGCGCTGTCGTCGCTGCCGTCGTCGTCAGTGCGGTAACCGGGCACCAGCTGGATCAGCTGGATCTTGTGCAGCACGCTGGCGAGGTCGTCCAGCACGCCGCCGAAATCGGGCGAAAACGAGGCGATGCGCGCGCATTCGGCCATCAGCGTTTCGCCCTGGCCATCGGCCAGCGCCTGCAGCAGGCCCAGCACCTGGCCACGCGCGACGCTGCCGAGCATGGCACGCACTTCATCCACCCGTAGCGAACCGCCGCCATAGGCAATCGCCTGGTCCAGCAACGAGAGGCCGTCGCGCAGCGAGCCGTCCGCGCCACGCGCGAGCTCGGCGATGGCGGCATCCTCGTACGGGATGTTCTCCGCACCCAGGATGTGGCGCATCTGACCGGAGATCTGCTCGGGCAGCAGGCGCTTGAGGTTGAACTTCAGGCAGCGTGACAGCACCGTCACCGGCAGCTTCTGCGGGTCGGTGGTGGCCAGCAGGAACTTCACGTGCGGCGGCGGCTCCTCCAGCGTCTTGAGCAACGCGTTGAAGGCCGGCTTGGAGAGCATGTGCACCTCGTCGACCAGGTACACCTTGAAGCGGCCGCGGGCGGGCGCGTACTGCGCGTTCTCGATCACCTCGCGCACGTCGTCCACGCCGGTGTTGCTGGCCGCGTCGATTTCCAGCAGGTCGACGAAGCGACCGGCATCGACCGCGGTGCACACCGCGCACTCGCCGCACGGATCAGCCGACTCGCCACGCTCGCAGTTCAGCGACTTGGCGAAGATGCGCGCGATGGTGGTCTTGCCCACGCCACGGGTACCGGTGAACAGGTAGGCGTGGTGCATACGGCCGGTGTCGAGCGCGTTGGTGAGCGCACGCACGACATGCTCCTGCCCCACGAGTTCGGCGAACTTGCGGGGGCGCCATTTGCGCGCGAGTACCTGATAAGACATGCGAGGCCTGATCTTGGGGCAAGAACTGATTGTGCCAAGTGGATACCGGTAAGTCAGCACTGACTATCACCGGTCCGGGCAAAGGCCGAAAAGGCGGCGGCCCTGCCAGCCACACCCCGGCACCCGAATCATTCGCTACCGTTGCTCCCTTCCGGGCCTGGCGGAGTTTACGAACTATCGTCGCGGGGGGACCGACAGGGCCACCATAGAGACGTTCTTTTGTACGTCAGCGCAACTGACGCCGGCTTCACTCACTGGCGGAGAGGGCGGGATTCGAACCCGCGATACGGGGATAAGCCGTATACACACTTTCCAGGCGTGCTCCTTCAACCACTCGGACACCTCTCCGCAATGGTGAAACCGCTCGCCGAGGCCCTCAGGCCGCGGCAAAGAGGCGAAAGGATAGCGGCAGTGGACCGTTCACACAAGATAGCAGGCGGGTGTCTCAAGCCCCCTCCTGGGGCACGTCGCGCAGAAACACCGGCAGGTCGGTGGTCGGCGGCCTGGCCGGCACCTGGTAAAACATGTCCGCCACGAAGCCGCGGTGGTAGGTGGCATGGTTCACCACGTGCAGGATCATCTCCTCGCGGCTCATCTGCCCTTCCCCGCCTCCGACGAACTGGAAACGGACCACCTCGACAGCCCGCTCAGGGTCCAGCGCAGCGGCGTAATCCAGGTACCAGGCGTTGATGGCCTGCTGGCGCCGCCGGAGCTCATCCAGTGGCAGCGGCTCGGCCGTGTTGCGACTGGTGTAGCCGTGCGGCCTTCCCTCCAGGTGCGCGCGAAAGATGTCGTCCACCACCCAGGTGTGGCTGAGCGTGCGCAACATGCTGCCGAACACCGTGGCGCGTTCTGCCGCGGCAGCACCCTCGGGCAATGCGGCCATAGCGTCGTAGATCAGGCCATCGGCCCATGCACGATAGCGAAGCAGCTTGAGCAAATGACGGCACGACACGTGACGCTCCTGACGGGAAAGGATTCAACCGGCATCCGGCCGCAATGGTGCGGGCATGGGCAGCACGACGCGCTCGCCAGGACGTGCGATGGCGTAGCCGCGCGCTTGCAAGGCCGCTCCATCGGCTTCGCTGCCGTAATGGTAGAGGCGCAGGCGCGGTCGCAGCGTCTCGGGATATTCGCGCTCGATGTCGTCGATACCGGTATGCGAGGGATTGCCGACCAACCCGCAGTCATGCGCGACCAGCTCGGTCCCGGCCGCCACGCGTGCCAGCACCTCCGGGATGGGTCGGGTGTCGCCGGTATAGGCAAAGCTGCCCGCCAGCGCCACCCCGTACGAGGTGCCCGCCATGTGGTGGCGCGTACCGAACACGTCGAACCATTGGTCGTCGAGCCAGAATCCGCGGGTGCATGGCACCAGCCGGAATGCCTCCCAGAAATTCACCCCGCCTTCGGCCAGGACGTTCGGGTAGTCGGCGACCCGTGCCTGCAGCCAGGTCATCAGGCCTGCATGGATGAACACGCGGGTGCGGCCGCGCCATTGCTCATCAAACCACAGCCGGAAGAACAGCCGCTCCATGCCACCGACATGGTCCATGTGGGTATGGGTGATGTAGAGCGCACGCGGGGGCTCGCCGTAGGCGGCGAGGTAACGGTCGAGCGTATCCGGACCACAGTCGATCAGCAGTACCGGCGCGCCATCGCGCTCCAGCACCACCGCGGAGGAACCGAGTTCCACCGCATGCGCGGCGCCAACACCCAGAAAATGCAGAGTCCAGTTCATGCGCGAAGGGTACGCTCGTAACGATAGACCAGGGGCTTCCACAGCTGCTCCTCGAACACCGCCTCGCCTTGCGCGGCGGCTCCGAGCTTCAGCAGCGACCGACGCAGGCGCGCCAGGTTGGCCTGCTGCCAGCCCTCGTCGGGCGAACGCTGGCGGCCACGATCGAAGTCGATCAGGAACAGTTCGTCGGCACGCACCAGCACGTTGTGCGCGTTGAGGTCGGCATGCCAGATGCCCGCACGATGAAAACGCGCCACCAATGCACCGACCAGTTCTGCCAATTCGCCATCCAGCAACCCCTGCGCAAGGCATTCAGCCAACGTCTGGGCGTCGGCGATGCGGCGGGTGATGAGGTCGGCGGTATAGAACAAGCCTTGGCGACGATAGCGGCAGGCCACCGCCTGCGGGCCCGGCAGGCCCAGCGTTGCGATCAGCCCCAGCAGGCGGAATTCAGCGAAGCAGCGCGTCTGGTCGGCACCCTTCCACAGGTAGCGGTCACCCATCAGTCTCGCGACCATACCGCCACGCCGGTAGTGGCGCAGCACGCACTCACCGGCAGGTGTGTCGATGATCGCCACGCCGCCGCGACCGCCGCCCTGGCGGCGCAAGGCCCCTGCCGCGTCCCAGGCCTCGGGGTCGAACCAGCGGGCGTCGACTTGTGGCGACACCGCGGCGTCGAACAGAATCGCTTCGGCGTCGTCTTCGCGGATTCGTTCCTGAATCGACATAGTGCGTTCCGACGCGTGCCTCAAGCCCAAGTCCCAAGATTCTAGCCCAATGTCCGAGCCCTCCTCGATCTGCCTGCTGCGCACCTCCGCCATCGGCGACGTCACCCATGTCGTGCCGCTGGTACACACCCTGCAGGCGGCCTGGCCGCAGGCGCGGCTGACCTGGATCGTGGGCAAGCTGGAACGCAAACTGGTGGGCGACCTGCCCGGCGTAGAGTTCGTGACCTTCGACAAGGGCGCCGGCTTGGCCGGCATGCGTGCGGTGGGCGAGGCCTTGCAGGGTCGGCGCTTCGACGCCCTGCTGCACATGCAGGTGGCGCTGCGCTCCAACCTGCTGAGCCTGTTCGTCCGGGCCGACCGCCGCGTCGGCTACGACCGCGCCCGCGCCAAGGACGGGCACGGCCTGGTCATCAACGAGCGCATTCCCGCGCGCACCGGCGAGCACGTGCTCGATGCCATGGGGAGCTTCTGCGAGCCGCTGGGACTGAAGCAGACCGAAGTGCGCTGGGACATTCCCATTCCGGAGGAAGCCCACGCCTGGGCCGCCGAGCAGTTGCCCGGCGACCAGCCGACCCTGCTGGTCAGTCCCACCTCCAGCCACGAGCTGCGCAACTGGCGCCCCGAGCGCTATGCCGCCGTGATGGATCACGCCGCTGCACGGGGCTGGCGCGTGGTGCTGGTGGGTGGCCCGTCCGCGCTCGAACGGCGGATGGCCGATGCCGTGCTGGCCGCCTGCCGCCAGGCGCCGCTGGACCTTACCGGCAAGGACACGCTCAAAAAGATGATGGCCATGCTGGTGCGCGCGCCCATGCTGCTCACGCCCGACTCGGGGCCCATGCACATGGGCAACACGGTTGGCTGCAAGGTGCTGGGCCTGCACGCAGCCAGCAACCCGAACCGTTCCGGCCCCTATTCCGACCGCCGCTGGTGCGTCGACAAGTACGACGAGGCATCGCGGCTCTACCTGGGCAAGCCGGCCAGCGAGATTCCCTGGGGCAGCAAGATCGAAAAGCCCGGCGTCATGGACCTGATCGGCGTGGACGAGGTGGTCGACCGCTTCGAGGCTTGCGCCGCGCACCTGGGGCTGGGCTGACCCTAGCTGTGGGAGCACACCCTGTGCGCGAGAAGCCCGCGGAGCGATGACGCCGCAGCGTGGCGATCGCGCACAGGGTGCGCCCCTACAGGGGCCAGGTTGCGCTTATTTGGCGCGGTAGTCCTGGTACGACTTCTCTTCCACCAGCTGCGAGCCGAGCTTGACGTTGATCTCGCGCTTCACGGCGGCACGCTCGTCGTTCTGGAAATAGACCGAACGCGCCAGTTCGATGAACTCGGCGTCGAACGCCTGTGCCTTTTCCTTCAGCCGGATGCGGTCCTCGATATCCCACAGCGCCTCGTTCACGGCGAGCAGGCGAGCGCGTTCGGCGGCAATGTCAGTGCGGGACGCCGGGTGCGCGGCCCAGGTGGCGTTGAGCAGGTCGAGCTCGGTCCGCACATTGGCCAGCTTGGCCGCGTCGCTGATCTGCCGGGATTTGATTTCGAGAATGGTGATCTTGTCGATCAGCTCGCCGTAGGAAACCGGGACTTGGATGAGGCTCATGGGAACTCCAGGGGAATGGACCTTTGCGCGGTGACGGATCGGTCACGACGGCCGGCCGGCAAAGTGCACATCATAAGTGGTCTTGTCCCATCATTCAGTCGAGCCCGCTAGACTGATGCCGCACCCGATCCCAAGGAGAGAGAGTTCATGCTTAACCCGCGTCTTCTGATGCTGCCCCTGGCCGCCCTGCTTGCCGTCAGTTCGTTTGGCGCCAGTGCACAGGCCGCCCGTGGCGGCGTGCTGGTCCGCAACGATGGCATCTACATCCGTTGCGACCAGTGCGGCACTGTCGAAGCCATCGACCAGAACATCAACAGCCAGGGCAACGACCACAGCGTGGCCGGCACCATCATCGGCGGCATCGCCGGCGGCGTGCTGGGCAACCAGATCGGCAAGGGCAAGGGCAACACCCTGGCCACGGTGGCCGGCGCCGTCGGCGGCGGCTATGCGGGCAACCGCATCGGTGCCAACAGCGGTGGCCCGACCCAGAGCTTCACGCTGCGCATCCGCATGGGCAACGGCGGCTACGCCAACGTCACCGTGCCGGACGCCAGCGCGATCCGCACGGGCGACCTGGTGCAGATCGAGCCGAACGGCAACATCACCCGCATCCAGTAAGCACTGGCGATTGCCACAAGAAAAAAGCCGGCCTCTGGCCGGCTTTTTTTATGCTCAACCGCGATGGACTCGACGCAAGCGAGCTTCCAGCGCGTCGAAGAACTCCGGCGGCAGCATCGCGCGCACCGGCACCGACCACCAATGGGCCTGGGCGAAGGCCCGGCATTTCACGGCGTCCTTCTCGGTCATCAGCACCGGCTTGCAGTCGCCAAAGTCCAGATCCCCCGCCACGAAGGCGTGATGATCGGGGAACGGATGCTCCACGACCTGCAGCCCCTGCGAGCGCAGGCTGGCGAAGAAGCGCAGTGGGTGCCCGATCGCGGCTACGGCATGAACGGTCTGCCCGACGAAATCGGCCAGCGGCTTTACGTGGTCGTCCAGTAGCGCGCGTACGGTCCCGCCACGCAGTTGCATCGGCACGTCGCCCGGTCCCACCGCGCCACCGTTGCAGATACGGAAATCGACTTCCTGCAGCCGCGACATCGGTTCGCGCAGCGGTCCCGCCGGAAGCAGGCGGCCATTGCCGAAGCGGCGCACGCCGTCGATCACGCAGATCTCCACGTCCCGGGCCAGCGCGTAGTGCTGCAGCCCGTCGTCGGCGATGACCACGTCGCAGCCAGCCTCGATCAGCAGGCGGGCCGCCGCCGGCCTGTCCCGCCCCACGGCCACGGGCACCCCGCTGGCCCGGATCAGGCAGGGCTCATCGCCGACCTCGGCCGGATCGGGTGCCACGCCAAGCAGCAAGGGTTCCTTGCGGGTGCCGCCATAACCACGACTCACCACGCCTGGCCGGTAGCCGCGCTTGCGCAAGGCCTCGGCCACGGCGATGGTCACTGGCGTCTTGCCGGTACCGCCCGCGGTGAGGTTGCCGACCACCACCACCGGCACCGGCAAGCGCGCGCTGCGCAGCACGCCACGGCGGTACAGCGCCCGGCGCAGCGCGCTCACACCCCGGTAGAGTCCCGCCAGGGGCGCAGTCCACCATGGCACGCGACCCTTGCCGTACCAGGCCGATTGGATGCGGTCGGCCATGCTCATGCCATGGCCCTCAGTCGGTGCCCTGGCTGTGGAACTGCATGCGGTGCAACGCGGCATACTGGCCACCGAGGGCCAGCAGCTCAGCATGCGTACCCCGCTCGACGATGCGGCCGAGGTCCATGACGGCGATCTGGTCAGCGTGTTCAATGGTCGACAGGCGATGGGCGATCACCAGCGTGGTGCGGTCGCGCATCAGGCGCTGCAGCGCCTGCTGGATCAACCGCTCGGACTCGGTATCGAGCGCACTCGTCGCTTCGTCCAGCACCAGGATCGGCGCGTTCTTGAGGATCGCACGGGCAATCGCCAGGCGCTGGCGCTGTCCTCCCGAAAGCAGCTTGCCGCCCTGGCCGATGTGGCTGTGGATGCCCTGCGGCAGGCGCTGGATGAATTCCAGCGCATTGGCCGCCTCGGCCGCCGCAAGGATTTCCGCCTCGCTGGCGCCGGCGAGCTCGCCGTAGGCGATGTTCTCCGCCACGGTGCCGTCGAACAGCACCACGCTCTGTCCCACCCACGCGATCTGGCGACGCAGCGAGGACAGGGTGAAGCTCTCGTAATCGTGCCCGTCGATCAGGATGCGCCCGCTCGTGGGGGCATTGAAGCGAGGCAGCAGGCTGACCAGGCTGCTCTTGCCGCTGCCCGAGCGGCCGACCAGGGCCGTGACCGTACCCGGCGCACAGTGCAGGTTGACGCCACGCAAGGCCTCGAAGTCGCCGCGCGGATAGATCAGGCCCACGTCCTCGAAGCGAATATCACCTCGGGTGCGCTCCAGCACGCGCGTGCCATCATCCACCTCCGGCGCCATATCGATGATCTCGAACAGGCTTTCCGCCGCCGAGATGCCGCTCTGGATATTCGATTGGATGTTCGCCAATCGCTTGAGCGACGGCATCATGCCGCCCATCGCGGTGAGGACGGTGATGAATACACCAGCCGACATGTGCTGGATCTCGAACGGCCGCGTGGCCAGGAACACCATCACCGCCAGCGCGAGCGCCGCGACGGTCTGGATGGCCGTACTCGATTGCGCGTTGGTCGAGGCGATCTTGAGGTTCAGGCGACGCGTGTGATCGGTGACGTCCTTGAAGCGGGTCGCCGCCTGCTCCTGGCCGCCATAGACGCGGATTTCGCGATGGGCCTCGACGGATTCCTCGACCGTGCCCGTCACCGACCCCATGGTGCCCTGGATGCGGCGGCTGATGGAGCGATAACGGCGACTGACGATGCTGGCGATCAGCATGATCAGCGGCACCATGACGAACAGCGCCATGGTGAGATAGGCACTGGTGCTGAGCATGACGTAGATGAAACCGATCACGGTCACGCTTTCGGTCACCACCACCTTGATCGCGTCGGTGGACGCCGAGGCCACCTGCTCGCTGGTGTAGGTGATGCGTGATACCTGGTGACCTGAATGCTCACGGCCGAAGAAGGTCGCCGGCAAGCGCAGGTACGCGGCGAACACATCCCGCTGCATCGCGTTGACCACGTTGCGGCCGATGTACGACACGCCGTAGCTGCTGGCAAAGGTGCCCACGCCGCGAACCAGGAAGATCAGCACGATCCAGATCGGCATCCAGAAGATCATCACCGGATCTTTGTCGACGAACAGCTTGTCGATCATCGGCTGCAGCAGCTTGGTGAACACTGCCAGGCCGCCACCGTCGATGATCATGCCAAGCACGGCGATGGCGCCGACCACCCAGAACCGCTTGGTATAGCCCAACAGGCGCTTGTAGATCCGGATCGTGTTGGCGTCCCAGATCTTGACCTTGCCGTTACTCACTGGCTGTTGTCCGCCTGACTGGGTGTCGTGGCAATGGACAACCGGGTGAAGCCAAGCTGCCCCAGCGCGTCCATGGCCGTCACCACGTTCTGGTGCGGCGTCATGGCATCGGCGCGAATGGTGACCTGGCGGTCGCGGTCTTCGCCGGCAACATTCGCGATGGCCTGCTTGAGCGGCTCGACGCCCTGCCCATGCACCTCGTCGCTGCCCACGTAAAAATGACCATCGCGATCCACCACCACGGTAAGCGCCGGCGCCTGCATGTCACGCTCCTCGGCACTGGCCTTGGGCAGCGTGACCTGCATCCGCGAGTGCTGGATGAAGGTGGTGGTGAGCACGAAGAACATCAGCAGAGTCAGCAGTACGTCGATCAGCGAGATCACGTTGATCTCGAAATCGTCCTGCCGACGATCGTTACCGATACGCATGGTTCAGCCTGCGCTCGACTCGGTGGTACGGGCCGGGCGCGCACGAGCCGCCGTGGCCTGCTGGTTGAAGGTGAGCTCATCGAGCAGCTCGGTGGCCTGCTTTTCCATCTCCACGCAGTAGCCAGCCACCTTGGAACGGAAGTAGCGATGCAGCACGTAGGCCGGGATGGCCACGATCAGGCCGGTGGCGGTACAGATCAACGCTTCGCCGATGCCGCCGGCCATCTTCATCGGGTCGCCCACGCCGCCCTTCATGACTTCCATGAACATGCGGATCAGGCCGACCACGGTGCCGAGCAGGCCGAGCAGCGGGCCAATCAGGGCGATGGTGCCCAGGGTGTTGAGGTAGCGTTCCATGCGATGCACCACATGGCGGCCAGTGTCCTCGATGCGCTCCTTGATCAGCTCGCGCGGGCGGTTGCGCACGGCCAGCGCCGAAGCCAGCAGTTCGCCCAGCGGCGATCCGTTGGCCAGAGCTGCCAGATGGCTGGGGTCGAGCTGGCCCGAGCGTGCCCAGGTGCGCACTTCGTCGCCCAGGCCCGGGGGCAGCACCGAACGACGGCGCAGGGTCCAGCAACGCTCCAGCACGATCGCCAGGGCGACCGCCGAACAGATCAGGATGGGCAACATCGCCCAGCCACCAGCCATCAGGATTTCCAGCACAACGACTCCGCGACACTCAATCGTTAGGAAGGGCGCATCATAACAGTCTCTTCCGGCGGTTCCGCGGCACCGGTGGCAGTTGGCGCGATCCACCGGAGTAAGTGCCACCCTTGCCCTGCCAACCCTTGCCCTGCCTCATTCGCGCCAGTAGCGAGACTGCCGTTGCCGCCAACGCGCCACCACCCGGGGCGGGCCATCCGGCGGCACGTCGACCTGGATCGCCCCTGCCGTGGCGGTGTTCAGCCAGGCAACCCCTGCCTTTTCGTAACGCTCCACCACCAGCGGATGCGGATGTCGAAATCGGTTGCGCCAACCCGCCGAGAACAGCGCGAGGACGGGGTCAGTGGCTGCGATGAAGGCCGCGCTGGAAGAACTGCGGCTCCCATGGTGTGGAACGGTCAACACCAGCGGCGGGCCGGGCGGCAGGCTGGCCACCACGGCTGGCTCGACCCGGCTGGAGATGTCGCCGGTGAGCAGCGCCCGCCCGCCCACGCCTTCGACCAGGATCACGCAGGAACGGTCGTTGCCACTCTCGGTCCGCGCCCCGACACGCAACACCTGCACGGTGACGCCGTCCCACTGCCAGGATTGCCCTTCGGCGCATGCAGCCATCGGCAACGGCAAGCGCTCAGGTTCGCCCGATCGCCGCTCCGCATCGGGATAGGCGGCCGCCACCGCAGGAATCCCGCCAGCATGATCGTTGTCCGCGTGACTGGCCACTAGCAGGTCCAGACGTCCCAGGCCCAGCGCCCGCATCGACGGCAACACCGCCGCCTCGCCCAGGTCGAACTCCGAGGGATAGCGCGCGCCGGCGTCGTACAGCAGCGCGTGATGCCGGGTGCGCACCAACACGGACAACCCCTGCCCCACGTCGAGCATCCACAGCTGGAAGCCGCCGTGTAGCGGCAGGTTACGCGGGGGGAACAGCAGCGGCAGGAACAGCAAGCCGCCCAGCCAGCGTGCAGGCACACCCCGTGGCATGAGCAGCCAGGTCGCGCCGATCATCGCCAGCACGACCGGCACCAGCCTCACGTCGGGCAGATACCAGTGGGCGCCTGGCCAGCCAGCCATAAGGTCGAGCAACCACCATTGCAGGTGAACCAGCTTCCCCGCGCACCACAACACCGGTGTCGCCGCCGGCGGACACAGCCCCAGCAGCAGGACGCCCATCAGGGTGCAGGGCACGATCACCAGGCTGACGAAGGGCACCGCGACGAGGTTGGCCAGCCCGCCCACCAGCGAGGCCTGTCCAAAGAACCATAAGGTCAGGGGCAACAACGCCAACGACATGGCGAGCTGCGCCATCGTCAACTCATGCAGGAAGCCGCGCAGGCCGCGCGCTCGCACGACCAGGCACAGCATCAGGAACGCCACGCCCGCGAAGGACAACCAGAAGCCCGCCGAAAGCACGCACAACGGATCGAACACCAGCACCACCACCAGGGCCAGCGCCAGGGACTGCAGGCCGGCCGGCTGGCGACGCAGGCAGCGCGCCCATGCCACCACCGCGATCATCAACAGGCTCCGCACGGTCGCCAGCCCGAAACCGGCAAGTGCGCTGTATACCGCCGCCAGCAACAGGGCCACACCCGCTTCAAGCTGCGGGCGCGGCAAGCGCAACGCCAGCGTCGGCAGGCACAGGTAAAGCAGCCGGGCCAGCCACACCCCGAAGCTCGCCGCGACCCCCACATGAAAACCCGAGATCGCGATGAGGTGCGAGATGCCATTGGCCCGCGCCACATCCCAGTCGCGGTTGCTGAATCCGCGGGTGTCGCCTACGGCCAGCGCCTGCACGAACGCCGTGTCACGAGGAACGGCGATGCGCTCGGCGATGCCGCGGCTGATGCGCTCGCGTGCGCTGTCGATGCACCACGACGCCGCCTGTTCCGCGGCGTCGCGCACGTAGCCGGAGGCCACGACCCCGCGTTCGAGCGCGCTTCGCTCGGCGTCTCCGCCCCCGGGGTTCAACAGCCCTCTTGGCCGCTTCGCGCGCACGGTCAGCTGCCAGCGGCTGCATGCGCGAAGCGGCGGGGCACCGTTGTACCAGTTCACGCGCACCCGTCCATGCAAGTCCAGCGGCGTGCCGGCCACACTCGCCCCATCGACGCGCAGGAGAAACCCGGCGCTGTCCGGGCCGACCTTGGGCAAGTCGATGAGCTGTCCGCTGAGCTGGATGTCCTGGCCTTCCAGTTCGCGGGGCAGCCGTGCGTCCATGGCGCTGCCACCGCGCAGGCTGGCCCAGGCCATGCCGAGCAGGCACCAGGCGAGCAGCCGGACACGCCCACCGCGCAACATCGCGCCACCCGCGACCGCCATCAGCACCAGGCACATCCAACGCGGCGGCAAGGGGTTCAGCCATTGCGTCGCCAGCACGCCCGACAACAGCATGACGCCCGCCGGCGCCGCTCCTTCCTGCCGCATCGCCACCCCTCCCTGGGAAAGCCCCAGGTTAGGAGTGCACTCGCCTCACTGCGGCGGAAAAACGTGTAGGTCCAACGCCGATCAGGCGTAGACCTTGTCGATCAGCACGCCGTTGTGCAGCTCCAGGATGCGGTCCATACGCGAGGCGAGGCTGCTGTCGTGGGTCACCAGGATGAAGCTGGTGCCGATCTCCCGGTTGAGTTCAAGCATCAGGTCATAGACCTGGGCCGCGTTGCCCTCATCGAGATTGCCGGTGGGCTCGTCGCCCAGCACGACGGCAGGACGCGTCACCAGCGCGCGCGCCACCGCGCAACGCTGGCGCTCACCACCGGACAATTCCGCAGGCTTGTGGTGCAGCCGCTTTTCCAGGCCCACGCGCGCCAGCAGGGCACTGGCCTGGCGCTCCGCCTCCGCGATCGCCACGCCGCGGATCAGCAGCGGCATGCACACGTTCTCCAGCGCGGTGAACTCGGGCAGAAGGTGGTGGAACTGGTAGATGAAACCCATCGAACGGTTGCGCACGCGGCCGCGGTCGGCATCGGAAAGACGGGAGAGGTTCTTGCCCTCCACTTCCACCTCGCCGCGCGTCAGCGTGTCGAGGCCGCCGATGATGTGCAGCAAGGTACTCTTGCCCGAACCCGAGGCGCCCACGATGGCCAGCGTCTCGCCGCGCTTCAGCGTGAAGCTGACGTCGGAGAGCACGTCGGTCTTCAGATCGCCCTCCTCGTAGGTCTTGGCAATGTGGCTGGCGCGCAGCACGATGTCGTTGTTGTGGCTCATCGGCTTACTCATAACGCAGTGCCTGTGCGGGCTGGGTGCGCGACGCACGCCATGCGGGGTAAAGGGTGGCGAGCAGCGAGAACAGGAAGGTGATCAGTGCCACCCAACCCACGTCGCTGGCCGACAGCTTGCTGGGCAGCTCGCTGATGTAATAAACGTCCGGCGACAGGAAGGTGATGCCGGTGACGTGCTCGATCCACTTCACGATGCCCGGCAGCTTCCACGACAGCAGCGAGCCCAGGCCCACGCCAAAGCCGATACCGACGAAGCCCACCAGCACGCCCTGCACCATGAACATGCCCATGATGCTGCGCGGCGTGGAACCCAGCGTGCGCAGGATGGCGATGTCGGCCTGCTTGTCGGTCACCAGCATCATCAGCATCGAAATGAGGTTGATCACCGCCACCAGGATGATCAGCGAGAGGATGATGAACATCACCTTCTTCTCCATCGAAATGGCGGAGAAGAAGTTGGCGTGGCTGTCCATCCAGGTATCGACCCGATAGACCTGGCCCAATTGGTCGGCCAGCTCCCGGGCCACTTCGCGCGCATTGAACATGTCGTCCAGGCGCAGGCGGATGCCGGTGGGTCCGTCGAGCTGGTTGAGCCGCTCGGCGTCGCTCATGTTGGTCAGGGCCAGGCCGGCGTCGAATTCCTGCATGCCCATCTCGAACACGCCGGTCACCCGGAATGCGCGCAGGTTGGGCACGCTGCCGGTGATCGGCGAGGACTTGAACGTTGGCACCGCGACGATCACCTTGTCGCCCACGGCCACGCCCAGCGTCATGGCCAGCTCGCGCCCCAGCACGATGTTCCAGCTGCCCGGGGTCAGGTCGGTAAGCTTGCCTTCGACCATGTGCTGGCCGATGTCGGATACCTTGGGCTCCTCGGCCGGCTCGATGCCGCGCACCACCGCCCCGCTGGGACGTCGTGCCTGCAGGAAGGCCTCGGTTTCCACGTAGGGGGCCGCGCCCAGCACATGCTTGTTGGCCTCGGCGATCTTCACCGCGCGCGGCCAGTCCTGCACGCTCTGTCCCGGCATTCCCGATACGGTGGCATGCGAGATGGCACCCAGGATCCGCGAGCGCAGCTCGTCATCGAAGCCATTCATCACCGACATCACCGTGATCAGCGCCGTCACGCTGATGGCGATGCACACGATGGACACGGTGGATATGAAGGAAATGAACTGGTTGCGACGCTTGGCGCGGGTGTAGCGCAGGCCGACGAAAAGCTCTAGCGGACGAAACATTAGGGCGGTCGCTTGTGGAGTTCTTGGGGGCTGGCCGCCCGGGTGGCGCGATTATCGCCTGAGACGCGGCCAAACCGTAGGACCGCGTTCAGCGGAAAGAGTGCCATCGGCGGCATCCTGGTCCGGCTGAGACACGGCCAGCCGCATGCGCAGGCGCCGACGGGTGTCTTCGTCGCTGTTGTCCGGAGCGAGCAGAAGCGGCTGCCAGCCCAGGCCAGGGGCGCGCAACCCAAGCCACACATGGCGCCCCGGCAGCACGCGGAAACCGGACAGGCGCGCGGGGACATCCTGGCCATCGCGAAGACGCAGGCTCCAGCTGCCGTCGCTGGCCATGCCTGCCGCGACGATGCGGCCATGCTCGAAACGCCCCACCGCGCGCAGGCCGGCAACCGCCACCGCCAGGCACAGCAGCGCGCTCGCCGCAAGCGGAATCTCGCTCAGCCAGATCGAGAGCAGCGATAAAAGCGACACCAGCCCCACGACCCGGCGCAGCCGCCGCGAGGGCCGATATTCAAAGCCGATGGCGGGCGCGGATGTCATCGATGATGGCCTGCCAGTCCGGGCGCGTTGCCTTGGCATGGCCCATCACCCAGTCCCAGAGGTCCGGGTCCTGCACATCCAGCAATTCATCGAAAGCCTGCCGCTGCGCCTCGTCGGCGTCGGCAAAGCGATCGTCCAGCCAGCCGCCGAACAGCGCGTCGAGTTCGCGGGTGCCGCGACGGGTGCGCCAGCGGAGGCGTTTGATGCGGGCTTCGTCCATAAATAACGCGAGGTGCCTCCTATGCTCGACTTCCTCTCCCCTCAGGGGAGAGGATTGAGGTGAGGGGCCAATCTTGCCTCAGTCCATCCAAGGCGATTAAGAAACTCTTCCGCGAGCACCCGCCCCTCACCCTGCCCTCTCCCCGGAGGGGAGAGGGAGGAGCTACTGCTTACGTGCGACGTTCGACGATCAGCTTCTTGATCTCGGCGATGGCCTTGGCCGGGTTCAGGCCCTTCGGGCAGGTACGCGCGCAGTTCATGATGGTATGGCAGCGGTACAGCTTGAACGGATCTTCCAGATCGTCCAGGCGGGCACCGGTGTCCTCATCTCGGCTGTCCACGATCCAGCGGTAGGCCTGCAGCAGGATGGCCGGACCGAGGTAGCGGTCACCGTTCCACCAGTAGCTCGGGCAGCTGGTCGAGCAGCACGCGCACAGGATGCACTCGTACAGGCCGTCGAGCTTCTTGCGGTCTTCCGGCGACTGCAGGCGCTCCTTGTCGGCCGGGGCCGGGCTCTGCGTGCGCAGCCAGGGCTTGATCGAGGCGAACTGCGCATAGAAGTGCGTGAGATCGGGCACCAGGTCCTTCACCACCGGCATGTGCGGCAGCGGGTAGATCTTCACGTCGCCCGAGGCGCAATCCTCGATGGCCTTGGTGCAGGCCAGCGTGTTGGTGCCATCGATGTTCATCGCGCACGAGCCGCAGATGCCCTCGCGGCACGAACGGCGCAGCGTGAGCGTCGAGTCGATCTCGTTCTTGATCTTCAGCAGGGCGTCCAGAACCATCGGGCCGCACGAAGCGAGGTCCACTTCATACGTATCGATGCGCGGGTTCTGGCCGTCGTCCGGCGACCAGCGATAGATGCGGAACGTCCGCGGCTTCTTCGCGTCCTTCGCCGGAAAGTGCTTGCCCGGCTGGACCTTGGAATTCTTGGGTAGCGAAAACTCTGCCATGTTTGCCTCACGGTTTCGTGTTGGCCTCAACCGCTCGTCCTGCGAGCGCCGGTACCACACTGAAAGAACCTCAGGGGTTCCGGCCTCGTATCAGTAAGTGCGCTTCTTCGGCGGGACGACTTCGACATCGCTCGTCATGGTGTACATGTGCACCGGACGGAAGTCGAAGCTGGTCTTGCCGCTCTCGTCGACCGAGACCATCGTGTGCTTCTGCCAGTTGTGGTCGTCGCGATCAGGGAAGTCCTCGCGGGCATGGGCGCCACGGCTCTCGTGACGCTGCGCCGCCGAGTACATGGTGGCCACGGCCTGGTCGAGCAGGTTCGCCAGCTCCAGCGTTTCGATCAGGTCGGAGTTCCACACCAGCGAACGGTCGCTGACGCCCACGTCCTTGAACGAGTCGCGCACCTTGGAGATCTTCTCGCAGCCTTCCTGCAGCGACTCGCCGGTACGGAACACCGCCGCGTCAGACTGCATGGTGCGCTGCATTTCGGCGCGGATCTTGGCGGTCGGCAGGCTGCCCTTGGCGTTGCGCAGGCCGTCGAAGCGGGCCAGCGCCTTGTCCAGCACGCTGGCTGGCAGGTCCTTGTGCGGCGTATCGGGCTTGATGATCTCGGCGCAACGGTGCGACACCGAGCGGCCGAACACCACCAGGTCGAGCAGCGAGTTGGAGCCCAGGCGGTTGGCGCCATGCACCGACACGCAGGCCGCTTCGCCGATGGCGAACAGGCCCGGCACCACGGCGTCGACGTCGTCGCCCTTCTTCTGCACCACTTCGCCGTGGTAATTGGTCGGGATGCCGCCCATGTTGTAGTGGACGGTCGGGATCACCGGGATCGGCTCCTTGGTCACGTCCACGCCAGCGAAGATGCGTGCCGACTCGGCGATGCCCGGCAGGCGCTCGTGGATCACTTCCGCACCGAGGTGCATCAGGTTGATATGGATGTGGTCCTTGTGCTCGCCCACGCCACGGCCTTCGCGGATCTCCATCGTCATGGCGCGGGAAACCACGTCACGCGAGGCAAGATCCTTGGCGTTCGGCGCATAGCGCTCCATGAAGCGCTCGCCGTTGGAGTTGGTCAGGTAGCCGCCTTCGCCGCGCACGCCCTCGGTGATCAGGCAGCCCGAACCGTAGATGCCGGTCGGGTGGAACTGCACGAACTCCATGTCCTGCAGCGCGAGGCCCGCGCGCAGCACCATGCCGCCACCGTCGCCGGTGCAGGTATGCGCCGAGGTGGCGCTGAAGTAGGCGCGGCCGTAGCCGCCGGTCGCCAGCACCACCGCGTGACCGCGGAAGAAGTGCAGCGTGCCCTCGTTCATGTCCAGCGCCAGCACGCCGCGGCACACGCCCTCTTCGTCGAAGATGAGGTCGATGGCGAAGTACTCGATGAAGAACGTGGCGTCATGCGCCAGCGCCTGCTGGTACAGCGTGTGCAGGATGGCGTGGCCGGTACGGTCGGCCGCGGCGCAGGTGCGCTGCGCGGTGCCCTTGCCGTAGTGGGTGGTCATGCCGCCGAACGGACGCTGGTAGATCTTGCCTTCCTCGGTACGCGAGAACGGCACGCCGTAGTGCTCCAGCTCGATGATGGCCGGAATCGCCTCGCGGCACATGTACTCGATCGCATCCTGGTCGCCGAGCCAGTCGGAACCCTTGATGGTGTCGTAGAAGTGGAAGCGCCAGTCGTCCTCGCCCATGTTGCCAAGCGCCGCCGAGATGCCGCCCTGCGCCGCCACGGTGTGCGAGCGGGTCGGGAACACCTTGGTGATGCAGGCGGCCTTGAGGCCCTTCTCGGCCAGGCCGAAGGTGGCGCGCAGGCCCGCGCCACCGGCGCCGACCACGATCACGTCGTACTTATGTTGTTGGATCTTGTAGCTTTCCATCGACTCAGGCTCCCAGCGCCACGTGCAGCACGGCCATCAGCGTCGCCAGCGTGCCGAGCACTGCAATGAACTTCACCAGCACCAGGAGGGCGACTTCCTTCCAGCGGGTATGGACGTAGTCCTCGATCACGATCTGCAGGCCCAGCACCGCGTGCCAGCAGACGGTGAGCACGAAGGCCACCAGCAGCACCGCGTTCCAGGGCTTGGCGACGATGCTGCGCGCGGTGGCGTAGTCGGCGTGCAGGGCGCCCAGTACCGTCACCACGAACCACAGGGCGAGGAACACCAGCGCGGTCGCAGTGACGCGCTGGGTCCACCAATGGCCGACGCCGGACTGCGCCGAGCCGAGGCCACGGGCGCGCTTGAGGGGGTTGCGCAACTGTTTGCGCACGTCGTGCTGCTGGCCGTTGGCGCTCATGCCGCACCTCCGGAGGTCAGCACGTAGGCCCACACGATGAGGGTCAGCACGATGCTGCCGGCGATGGACAGCCAGCTCGAACGGATGAACTGCGGGATGGCGTAGCCCATGCCACCGTCCTGGAACAGGTGGCGGATGCCATTGCACAGGTGATAGAACAGGGCCCACGTCCAGCCGAACAACAGCACCAGGCCGATCGGGCTGCCGGTGCAGGTCTTGAACTGGTTGTAGCTGTCCTCGCCGCTGGCGAGGGCGAAGACCCCCCACAGCACGAGCAGGGTACCTACGGAAAGGGCAATGCCGGTGGCGCGATGCACGATGGAGGTAACCATCTGCACTTGCCACTTATATATGCCCATGTGGGGAGAGAGCGGTCGTTGCGTGTCTGCCATGGCGGCTATCCTGGGTGGAATCGCTGATGCCCTTTACCGCCCTTCCCTATTTCCGGAGCGCCGGCGCAAGCAGCCGGCGCGGCGGATCAGAAGTCGATACAGCGCCCGTTCTTTTCCCAATCGCCGTAGCGGGTGGGATCCGGGGCTGGCCGCTCCACCAAAGTCTTATCCGTTGCCGGAACGGCAGGCACGGACGCTTGCTCCGCGGGAGCGGACGCCGGCGTGGACTTTTGTTGGGAGGACGTATCGGACATGGTATTTGAAAGCCGTAAAAGCGTAATACTTGCGTAAATGCAGCACAACCTTGACGGCAACGCGATCGTCTGACAGTCGCTCGCCGACATCTTGTGGAAACATCGTTGTGCCCCCAACCTCGACGGCCTATGACCAACGATCATTCCGCACAGATCATGCTGATCGAGGGCGCCGACGCACTGGCGTTCGCGCAAGCCCAGTTCAGCAGCAATGTCCAATCCCTCGAAGTCGGGCAATGGCAATTCAGTGCGTGGCTGGACGCCCAGGGGCGCGTGCGCGCATTGTTCCATCTGGCCCGCCCCAACCACGACGCGCTGCTCGTTCTCCTGCGCGGCGGAACGGTCGAGCCGATGGCGCAGTCACTGCAGCGCTACGTATTCCGCGCCAAGGTCAGGCTGACTGCTCTTCCGCCATGCACGCTGGGCACCGGCCCCGCGCTGGAGAGTTACGCCTACCGTCGTGAAGGCGATGGCTATGTATTCGGTTGCGGTACGCACAGCCTCGTGACCGGCGCGCCGGCCGATATGGATTGGCGACTGCCGCAGATCCTTGCCGGCTGGCCATGGTTGCCGGGCGCCGCGTTGGACCAACTGCTGCCAGCCTCCCTGTCGCTGGAGCACCTTGGCGCGGTCGCATTCGACAAAGGCTGCTATCCAGGCCAGGAGGTCGTGGCCCGCCTGCACTACCGCGGCGGCCTCAAGCGGCATATGCATTGCGTCGTATTGTCGCAGCCCTTGACAGAAGGCACCGTTTTGCGCCTAGAGGGCAAGCCGGTCGTCCAAATACTTGAGGTCGACATCGCGCAAACGGACGTCCATGCGCTTGCAGTCATCGACGACGACGCCACCAGGCAACTGGAAAACAGCGTGTTTGCTGTCGACGAACACCCCATCTCAATGCGCATCACGGAGAGTTGGCCCGCGTGACCGAAGCACTCACGCAAGGACTCACGAACACGACGCCGCAACGTGAGCGCGACGTGAACCTGAACAGGCAGGCACTTGCCAGACGTGAAAGTGACCACTAGTCTCCGCCAGCCAATTGACTGACACCCAAGCCCACGGGTGTCGACATACGCGACGAACCGGAGGGGTCCGGATCGGCGCGACCCGGCAGAGATGCCGGTGTACCCACCGCCCAGCGCGGAGCGCAGTTGCAGGCCAACGAGGTCGTCGTACCCGAGCAGTGCCTTTGCAGCAGACAAGTTGAGAGTGGCACCGGATCAGCCGCTCGACTGGCCACAATCCCGTGGCAAACCGCCTGACCACAAGTTTCGGTCGCGGCGATCAATCCAGGTGGAACGGCCTGCCCGCCCGTCCACCGCAACGGCGCGTGAAGTCAGTAGTACCGACCTCGCGCGTACAGCACGTTGGAGGCAGACAATGAAACTTTCCATGCTGTTGTGGCTAGCGTCCGTGCTACCCCAACCCCTCGCTGACCAGACCTGCCTGGCCACGACGGTGTATCTCGAGGCACGCAGTGAGTCGACCATCGGCCAGTACGCCGTGGCCGAGGTAGCCCTTCGACGTCGCGACCGCGGCACCTGGGGCGACAGCGTTTGCGAGGTAGTCACCTCGCCGCGTCAGTTCGCACTGACGACAACCGCGCAAAATTTTGAAGTGACGGATCTCAACTCCTGGACCAAGGCCTGGAAGATCGCCGGCGACTCCATCAGCAACTGGAGCCTACCCAAGGGCGAGCGCACCGTGTATGTGCCACAGGCCGATCACTTCGCCACGCTTGCAGTCGCACCCACATGGTCGACCAAGCGCGTAGTCAAGACCATCGGCGACCACGCATTCTACGCAGTCAACTGACGAACCCAACCCCATGAAAAAAGGCCCTCGCTAGAGGGCCTTTTTATTTGGACGTCTATACGCCCATCAACTCACAGGCGATAGACCAGGTTGTTGCGGATCTGTACGTAATCGCCAACGCGCACCTGCGGGTCCGCCGCCTGGGTCACCGTGGCATAACGACCATCATCGAGCTTGATGGTGACCTGCCAGGCCACGTCTGGGCCACCACTGTTCTTGCCGACTTCGTTGCCCACCGCGCCACCGGCCACGGCACCTGCAACGGTGGCCAGCGTGCGACCGCTGCCACCGCCGATCTGGTTGCCGAGCACGCCACCAGCGATGCCGCCGATCACCATGCCGAGGGGCGAAGAACCCTTCTGCGTCTGGATCTGGCGCACGTCACTCACCACGCCACACTGTTCGCAACGATTGGAACTGCCGCTGTAGACCACCTGACGCTGCGGTGGCGTCTCACAAGCGGAAAGGAGCGAAAGAACGGAGATCAACCCCGCGACAGCCAAATGTCTAAACAGTGTCTGCATAGCGTGAATCCTCAGTGAGCGTCGGAAACGGCTACCACACCTTCCTGTACCTGCAGCCTGTCACCCGGATCGTGATCCATTCGTACAGTGCGGGTGACACCGTTGTACTCGTAACTCACATCGTATGCCACCACCTGGTCACCACTGTTGCCCGGCACCGTGGTGCAGCGACGCTGCGTCGTTTGCTGCGTCGCGTTCGCCTGATGGTTCGCCTGGATTTCGTGGCCCGCATAGCCGCCGCCCACGGCGCCGGCCACGGTCGCCAGCGTGCGACCCTTGCCGCCACCGATCTGGTTGCCGAGCAAGCCACCCGCGACAGCGCCAATGGCGGTGCCTGCGATCTGGTGCGTGTCCTGCACGGGCTTGTGCGTGGTGACCACCTCGTCGTGGCACACCTGCTGCGGCGCCGAAGCCGCCTGGCGCACCGGCGTCACGCTGACCACGCGCGCATACTTCGCACCATCGCCCTGCTGGGCCGCCTGGCCCACGCCACCATCGGCGTTCGCATCGCGATTGCAGGCCGACAGACCACACACCAATACGGCGCCCATGCCCAACTGCAGCGCCGAAACCATCAACCTGTTCATAATGCTCTCCTGTCAGAATCGGCGAAGCACCCCGCTTGCGCCTGATTCGATCCCAACGTGCGCTCATTGAAACCTTGCGCCACTGAATATTCGCTTAGATCGAAGCCCGCCATTTTTCCAAACTCCGGATGCCCAAAACTGTGCTCGAACTCACCGACAGCCACGCGCACATCGACGATGAAGGGTTCGAGCACGATCGCGGGGCCATGTTCGAACGCGCGCGGGAGGCCGGTGTCCGCCACATCGTGGTACCCGCGATCGATCACGCGTCCTGGGCGCGCATCGCGGCGATCTGCGCCACTCACCCTGAGGCGCACGGCGCCTATGGCCTGCATCCCATCTACATCGATCGCCATCGTCCTGAGCACCTCGGCGCACTGGCCAGCCAGCTCGAGACCCACCATGCCGTGGCCGTTGGCGAGATCGGGCTTGACTACTTCCTCCCCGAACTGGACATCGAACGCCAGCGCGAGGTGTTTCACCAGCAACTAAAGGTGGCGCGGGATGTCGACTTGCCGGTGATCGTGCACGCCCGGCGCGCGATGGACGAGGTGACCTCGACCATGCGGCGCATCGGCGGCCTGCGCGGCGTCGTGCACAGTTTTTCCGGTAGCGAGCAGCAGGCCCGGCAACTCTGGGACATCGGCTTCCACATCGGCAGCGGCGGACCGGTAACCCATGAGCGGGCGCAGCGCCTTCGCCACATCGTCGCGACCATGCCCATCGAACGATTGTTGCTGGAACCCGATGCCCCCGACCAGCCCGGCGCATGCCATCGCGGCGAGCGCAACGAGCCCGCCTACCTGCGCGAAGTGCTCGACGTAGTCGCCCATCTTCGCGGTGAAAGCCAGGAGGCCATTGCCACCGCCACCACCGAGAACGCCCGCCGCCTGTTTGGCCTGCACTGAAGCCTTGCGTGGCGCCAAAGCCTGGTGATAGCCTAATTACTTCACTGGCGAACTATTCTCTGATGAAATGAAGCGGATGACTGAATGCCTCGCCCATATGGATGAGGGGATCGCCCGCGCAGCAGAGAACCTCCCCGACCTTCCAGTCCAGGAGGTCATCATCACGCGCCTGCTGTTGCTGGTCGGCGGGACGCTGCTGGAAGAGCTCGAAGGCAACCTCAAGCCCCACGGACTCAACGACAGCGACTTCCGCACCTTGATGATGATCTACAGCAGCCCCGCCGGGAGCGCCTCGCCCACCGAGTTGTGCGAATACGCACAACAGGGCGCGACCAACATGACCCGCATCGCCAACGTGCTGGTGAAAGCCGGACTGATCACCCGCGCCACCAGCGCGGAGGATCGTCGCCGCGTCGTGCTCAGCATTACCGCGGCCGGCAAACGCATGGTACGCAAGATTCTCCCGCCGCTGTTTCCCAAGGTACTGGGCGCCTTCGAGTCGCTGAGCAGCACCGACAAGCGCACGCTCGAACGCCTGCTGCGGCAGGTGGCCGTCAACATCGATTCGATCAACCATCCGGACCCTCGTCCATGACCTCTTCTCCTTC
This sequence comes from Dyella sp. C9, assembly GCF_003332825.1. Taxonomy (GTDB): domain Bacteria; phylum Pseudomonadota; class Gammaproteobacteria; order Xanthomonadales; family Rhodanobacteraceae; genus Dyella. The sequence continues at coordinate 25,847 of NZ_QIRF01000006.1, forward strand.
GACCCGCCCCGGAATCGGCCGGCGCGTGGCGCTTGCCTGCGCCCTCGCCGTGGCGATGACGGGTTGCTCGATTCCCGCAAAACTGCACCACCCGGCGATCCGGGACGACGTGCCGCTGGCCGGCCTTGACGTCAGCCAGCATGCCGGCTGGCCCGAGGCCCAATGGTGGCGGCAGTACAGCGACCCGCAACTGGACCAGCTGATCGAACTGGCCATGAAGGGTTCGCCGGACATTGCCGAAGCCCGCTCGCGCGTGGAATCGGCCGAGCAATCGATTCGCGCCGCCACCGCGCAGGCCGGACTGAGCGTGAGCGGCAGTGCGCAGGTCGAGCGCCAGCGCCTCAGTGAAACCGGCCTCATTCCGCCGAGGCTCCTCGGCTTCACCTGGTACAACCAGGGCGACCTCGGCGTGCAGGCCCAGTACGACTTCGACTGGTGGGGCAAGAAGCGCAACACCATCGAAGCCGCGATCGACCAGGCCCATGCTGCCGAAGCGCAGCACAGCGCCGCCGCACTGGCCATCCAGACCACCGTGGCCGATACCTATTTCGGCTGGCTGGCCGACGAGGCGCGCATCGACCTCGCGCGCAAGACGGTGCAGACGCAGGAACAGCTGGAACGCATCGCGGAACTGCGCGTGCGCCAGGGCGTCGACCGTCACGATACGGTGGAGCAGGCCAAGGCCCAGCTGGCAGCAGCGCGACAGATGCTGGTGTCGGTGGAAAGCTCGGCACGCATCCGCCAGGCGGCGCTGGCCAGCCTGGTTGGCGTGGCCCCGGCCGAATTGCCTGCGCTGCAGCCGCGCCCGCTGCCCGCCGTGGTGAGCGGCCTGCCGAGCAACGTCGGCGTGGACCTGATCGCACGCCGCCCGGACATCGCCGCCAGCCGCTGGCAGGTGGAATCGGCGCTGCGCCAGACCGACGTGGCGCGTGCGCAGTTCTATCCCGACATCAGCATCAGCGCGATGGCCGGCTTGTCGAGTATCGACCTGGACAAGATGTTCAATGCCGGCAGCCGCGTGTTTGCGCTGACGCCGGCACTGCACCTGCCGATCTTCACCGGCGGCCTGCTCGAAGCGAACTATGGCGTCAGCAAGGCACAGCTGCAGGCCGCCGTGGCGCAGTACAACAGCACCGTGCTCAGCGCCGCGCGCGACGTGGCCACGCAGAGCCTCACCGCCCAGCAGCTCGATGGACGCCGGCAGGAACAGGCGCGCGAGATCGCCGCCAACCAGCAGTTGCTGGCCACGGCGCAGTCGCGCGTGCAGCGCGGCGTGAGCGACAGCCGCGAAACGCTTTCCGCCCAGGCACAGCTGCTGCAGCAACAGGACAACGACGTCAGCCTCCACGGGCAGGCGCTGTCCACCGATATTTCGCTGATCAAGGCGCTCGGCGGCGGTTTCCGCGAGGGCACGCCTGACCAGGTTTCCAGCGAACAGACTCCCTCTTCCCCTACGAACCTTTCCGGAGACGCCCCGAATGAGCGCCACTGATTCCGCCGCCAAACCGCAGGACAACGACAGCGGCATGGCCGCAAAGGATCCGGCCAAGCGCCGTCGGGCGCTGCTGATCGTCGCCGCCGTCTTCATCCTCGCTGGTGCCGCCTGGGCCCTGTTGTGGGTGTTCGTGTTCTCCACCCGCGAGAAGACCGACAACGCTTACGTGGGCGGCAACCAGGTGGCGATCTCGGCCCAGGTGTCGGGCACCGTGGTGGCCATCCTGGCCGATGACACGCAACGCGTGGAGGCCGGCCAGGTGCTGGTGAAGCTCGATCCGACCGACGCCGAGGTCCGCCTGCAGCAGACCAGCAGCGCGCTGGCCCAAGCGGTGCGCCAGGTGCGTGGCCAGACCGACTCAGCCAACAGCGCCGATGCCCAGGTGGCCAAGGCCCAGGTGGACCTGAAGAAAGCCCAGGCCGATCTGGCCCGCCGCGCCCCGCTGATCGCCGCCCAGGCCGAGGCGCCGGAAACGGTGCAGCATCTGCGCGACACGGTGGACCAGGCCCAGGCTTCGCTGGATGCAGCGAAGGCACAGGCGGCCTCCCAGCACGCCGCCATCGAAGGCACCCAGATCGCCAACAATCCGGCCGTCGAACAGGCTCGCGCCAACTTCCGCGCCGCCTGGATCGCCTCGCAGCGCAACGCCATCTACGCGCCGGTGACCGGCTACGTCGCCCAGCGCAGCGTGCAGGTCGGCAACAGCGTGCAGCCGGGCCAGCAGCTGATGACGGTGGTGCCGCTGCACAACCTGTGGGTGGACGCCAACTTCAAGGAAAACCAGCTGCGCCACATCCGTGTGGGCCAGCCGGCCAAGGTCGAGGCGGATGTCTACGGCGGCAGCGTCGAGTTCCACGGCAAGGTGATCGGCCTGGGTGCCGGCACCGGCAGCGTGTTCTCGCTGCTGCCTGCGCAGAACGCCACCGGCAACTGGATCAAGGTAGTGCAGCGCGTGCCGGTGCGCATCGCGCTGGACGACAAGGAGCTGGACGATCACCCGCTTCGCGTGGGCCTGTCCACCGAGGTCACGGTCGACATCACCAATGACAAGGGCGCGATGATGGCCCCGCCGGGCAACGGCCAGCCGATCGCGCAGACCGACGTGTACGACCAGATGGCCAGCAAGGCCGACCAGGAGGCCGAGAAGATCATCGAGGCCAATCTCAGCCAGCGCCGCGCCAACTGACGAGCCCACGACCCCGCCATGGCCGCCTCCCCCAACGACGCCCAGCCGCAGTTGCAGCCTCTGCACGGCACTGCGCTGGTGCTGCTGACCATCGCCGTCGCGTTCAGCACCTTCATGGAGGTGCTGGACATGACCATCGTCAATGTCGCCGTTCCACACATCGCCGGCAGCCTGGGCGTCAGCGCCAACGAGGGCACCTGGACGATCAGTTCCTACTCGCTGGCCAGCGCGATCATGCAACCGCTCACCGGCTGGATCGCGCGCCGCTTCGGCGAAGTGAAGACCTTCGTCGTCTCGGTGGGCCTGTTCGTGGTGTTCTCCATGCTGTGCGGCCTGGCCACCTCGATGCCCATGCTGGTGTTCGCGCGCCTGATGCAGGGCGCGGGCTCGGGCCCGATGGTGGCGCTGTCGCTGACCCTGCTGCTGGCCAGCTACCCCAAGGCCCGGCAAGGCATCGCGCTGGCACTGTGGGCGATGACCGTGGTGGTGGCGCCGATCTTCGGCCCGATCCTCGGCGGCTGGCTCACCGACAACTTTTCGTGGCCGTGGATCTTCTACATCAACCTGCCGGTCGGCGTGCTGGCGGGCGTGATCCCCTGGCCCCTGCTTCGCAAACGCGAAACCAAGACCTTCCCGGCCCCGATCGACGTGGTCGGCCTAGTGCTGCTGGTCGCGGGCGTGGGCTGCCTGCAGTTCATGCTGGACAACGGCAACGACCACGACTGGTTCGCCTCGCCGCTGATCACCGCGCTCGGCCTGATCGCCTTGGTGTCGCTGACCTTCCTGGTGGTGTGGGAACTGCATGCCAAGCATCCGGTGGTGGAGCTGAGCCTGTTCCGCCAGCGCAACTTCACCGCTGGCGTGATCGCGCTGTCGCTGGGCATGTTCGCCTTCTTCGGCATCAACGTGGTGTTCCCGCTATGGCTGCAGACCACGCTGGGCTACACCGCGACCTGGGCCGGCCTCGCCACCGCGCCGGTGGGCATCCTGGCGTTCCTGCTGTCGCCGATCCTCGGCCGCAACATGCAGAAGCTGGACCTGCGCATGGTGGTGACCTTTGCCTTCCTGGTGTTCGCGGCCACCTCGTACTGGTTCTCCACCTTCGACAGCTCGGCCTCGTTCAACTCGCTGGTACTGCCCCGCTTCGTGATGGGCATCGCCATCCCGTGCTTCTTCATCCCGCTCAACCAGGTCTACCTGTCGGGTCTCCCGGCCAATGAGATTGCCAGTGCCAGCGGCCTGGCCAATTTCTTCCGCACCCTGGGCTCCAGCGTCTCCACCGCCGTCACCGTGACCCTGTGGGACCACCGGGGCATCCTGCACCACGCCAACCTCACCGAAAGCGTGACTGCGGCCAGCCCGGCAGCCAACCAGGTGCTGCAGAACCTGACCCATGGCGGCCTGAGCCAGCAGCAGGCGCTGGGCATGACCGACCAGTTGGTCAACCAGCAGGCCCTGACCCTGGCCGTGAACGACATCTTCTGGGGCTGCGCCGTGCTGTTCCTGCTGCTGATCCCGGTGATCTGGCTGGCCAAGCCGCCCTTCGGCAGCGCCGGAGGCGCCGTGGGGCACTAGCCCCGGGGGGCTACCCCCGGGTCGGCAGGTGATTGATCCGGGGGCCATTGCTGCAACGGGCCAGTGCAGCAAGTAATACCAGTTCGGCGACTGGTGCGGCGCAATACGTTCTGCTAGCTTGTGTCGCATGGCACAAACAATCCGCATCATCAAGAAGTATCCGAACCGCCGGCTCTACGACACGGAGATCTCCAGCTACATCACGCTGGAGGAAGTCCGGCAGCTGGTGCTGGATGGCGAAACCTTCGAGGTCCGCGACGCCAAGAGCGGGGAGGACCTGACCCGCTCCGTGTTGCTGCAGATCATCTCCGAGCATGAGGAAAAGGGGCAGCCCATGCTGTCTCCCCAATTGCTCAGCCAGATCATCCGCTTCTACGGCGATTCGCTGCAGGGCTTCATGGGCCCGTATCTGGAGCGCAGCCTGCAGGTCTTCCTCGACCAGCAGCAGCAGTTCCGCACGCAGCTCAACAGCCTGCTCGGCCAGACGCCGTGGTCCATGCTCAACGATCTCACCGAGCGCAACATGGATGCCTGGCGCACCATGCAGCGCGGTCTGATTGACGCCGCAACCCAAGGCACCCCGCCACGCGGCGGCAAGAAGCCAGGCTGATCCAGCTCGAGGCCGGCGCCACAAGCGCCGGCCTTTTCGTTTCCACGCCCGCTGCAGCACAGCACGTGCTGCCCTGCGGCATGTGCACGAGTCCTTCACATGAGTTCTTTCGACCGTACGGCGCGCATCGCCGTGGTGACGGGCGGTATCGGCGGCCTGGGTACGGAGATCTGCCGCCAGTTGGCGCAGGCCGGACGCCAGGTGATCGCCGTCGACCTGCCCGGCCGTGAGGAACGCCTGTCGGCGTTCCGCCAGGAGCTGGCGGATCTGGACGGCGCCGTGCGCTTCGAGCCCGCCGATGTCAGCCAGTACGACAGCTGCGCCGCCCTGGTCGATCGCGTGGAGCAGCAGCACGGCAGCGTGGACGTGCTGGTCAACGCCGCCGGCATCACCCGCGACACCAGTCTGCGCAAGATGACCCCGCAGCAATGGCACGAGCTGATGCGGGTGAACCTGGACGGTGTGTTCAACATGTGCCGCAACGTGGTCGAGGGCATGAGCACGCGCGGCTTCGGCCGCATCGTCAACCTCAGCTCGGTGAATGGCCAGACCGGCCAGTTCGGACAGACCAACTACTCCGCCGCCAAGGCCGGCGTGCATGGTTTCGGCATGGCGCTGGCGCGCGAGACGGCGCGCAAGGGCATCACCGTCAACACGGTCTCGCCCGGCTATTGCGACACCGCCCTGGTAGCCGCAGTGCCAGCCGACATCCGCGCGCAGATCGTTGCCGACATTCCGGTAGGCCGCCTGGGCTCGCCCGGCGACATCGCTCGGGCCGTGGCCTTCCTCACGGCCGACGAGGCAGGCTACATCACGGGCGCGAACCTGCCGGTCAACGGCGGCTACTTCATGAGCTTCTGATCCCCACACGGCAGGCGCCGGGCGCTTCGCCTGCCTCGTTGCAACCCGCTACTCTTGGCGCCCTACGTGTTGCCCACCTCATCGCGGAGCCCCATGGCGCAGCAAATCACCCTCATCGGCGGCGGCCTGGTTGGCGCGCTGCTGGCCCAGCAGTTGGCTGGCCGTGGCTTCAAGGTGGATGTCTTCGAAAAACGCCCCGATCCGCGCGTCGCCGGTTTCGTGGGAGGGCGCTCGATCAACCTGGCCCTGGCCGAACGCGGCCTGCAGGCGTTGCGCGAAGCCGGGCTGGCCGATGACGTGCTGCAGCGCGCCGTGATGATGCGCGGTCGCATGGTGCACACCCGCGACGGTCGTTCCGGCCTGCAGCGCTACGGCGTGGACGACAGCGAGGTGATCTGGTCGGTGTCGCGCGGCGCGCTCAACATGCTGCTGCTGGATGCGGCCGAAGCCGCCGGCGTGAATTTCCACTTCGGCCAGTCGCTGGTCAGCGCGGATTTCGATGCCGAGCGCATCCAACTGGCCGACGATCATGGCGTGAGCCGCACGCTGGACGCCCCCGTGGTGATCGGCGCCGATGGCGCGGGTTCCGCGCTGCGCGCCGCGATGAATGCGCACTTGCCCCTGGGCGAGCGTGTGGAATCACTGGGGCACGCCTACAAGGAACTGGAAATTCCGCCCGCGGGACAACTTGCCCGGGACCTGGTCGGCAGCAGCGGCGGGCACGACCAGTTTGCGCTCGAACCCCCCGCCCTGCACATCTGGCCGCGTGGCGGCTACATGTGCATCGCCCTGCCCAACACCGAGGGCAGCTTCACCGTCGCGCTGTTCCTGCCGGCCCAGGGCGCCTACCCCAGCTTTGCCACCCTGCCCGACGCGCATGCCGCGCGCGCGTTCTTCCGCGACGATTTCCCCGACCTGCTGCCACTGATCCCCGACTTCATCGCGGACTACGACGGCCACCCGGTGGGCACGCTCTCTACCCTGTACCTGGACCGCTGGCACCTGGGCGGTCGCGCCCTGCTGGTGGGCGACGCTGCCCACGCCATCGTGCCGTTCCATGGGCAGGGCATGAACTGTGGCTTCGAGGACACCGTGGTGCTCGCGGCACTGCTGGCCGAGGCACCCGACGATACCGCCGGCGTGTTCGCCGAATTCCAGCGCATCCGCCAGCCCAACAGCGATGCGATCGCCGCGATGGCGCTGGAGAATTATGTGGAGATGCGCGACTCAGTCGCCGACCCGCACTTTCTCGCCAAGCGGGCCCTCGGCCTGCAGCTGGCCGAACGGGCGCCGCAGCATTTCATGGCGCGCTACCGCATGGTCACCTTCACCCACCTGCCCTATGCCTACGCCTATGAGCGCGGGCGCGCGCAGGACGTGCTGCTGGAGCAGTTGCTGCGAGGTTCCACCGACGCCGCGTCGGTCGACCTTTCCGCCGCCGTCGATACCCTGAAGGCCACGCTGCCGCCGCTGCCCGACCTGCGGCATGGATGAAGCCCTGCTCGCCGCCTTCCGGCGCACCGACTACCGCGTGCGCCTGGCAGAGGGCGGTTGGGCCAGCATCCGCATTGACCAGCCGCTGCCACCGCGGCTCCTGTCGCGGCTGGACGGACGCCCCTGGGCTTTCATCACCGCCTGGAACCCTCGTTCGGAGCGCGTCCCGCGCGGACGCAATCGCCAGGCGCAGCACCGGTTGCTCGCGGCCTTGCGCGAACTGGGCGGCGGCATTGCCATCCACCCGGCGCTGGGCGTCGCCGAGGATGGCCAGTGGCGGGAGCCCAGCCTGTTCGTGGTGGGCGCGGACACCGCGCATGTCGACCCCTTGGCCCGCCAGTTCGGCCAGCACGCCTACGTGTATGGCACAGCGACCTCGCCTGCCCGACTGCGGCGGCTGGACGAGGCCTGAGTGGAGCGCCTGCCGGGGTCTCAACCTACGCTGATTCCGGCCCCGTCCGACGTCCGCCGTTGGCGGCACCCCGCCGCATGGACAAGCCCGCCGACCTTTGCGGACAATCGGCCGATGACTGCCTTGTCTGCCGACGCGCCGCTGCTACTCGAAGCCCGGGCGCTTTCCTTCTACCGCCAGGACGAACCGGTGTTCGGCCCCCTGGATTTCCGCCTGCACGCAGGGGAAGTGGCATTGGTGGAAGGCGACAACGGCAGCGGCAAGACCACGTTGCTGCGGATCCTCGCCGGCCTGCTGCACATCGACGAAGGCAGCCTGGACTGGCGTGGCCAGCCCTGGCGACGCGAGGAACACCTGGGCGACACCCTGTTTCTTGGTCACCACCTCGGGCTCAAGGCCGACCTCAGCGCGCGCGAGAACCTCACCGTGGCCGCCGGCCTGTACGGCACGCGACCTGGACACACCGTGGACGGCGTACTCACCGACATCGGCCTGGCCGGCTACGAGGATGAACCGGCACGGCGCCTTTCCGCGGGCCAGAAGAAGCGTGCCGCCCTGGCGCGCCTGCTGTTGTTGCCCGCCACCCTGTGGCTGCTCGACGAGCCCTACGCAAACCTCGACCGCAGCGGCATCGAACTGGTCAATCGCCTGCTGGCCGAGCACGCTGCGGAAGGCGGTGCCGCCCTGGTCACCAGCCATGGCGCGGTGAGCTTCCTCAACGGCGAACCGAAACGGGTACGCATGCACGCATGAGTCACCCGCCGCTTGCTGCCGCCTGCGCCGCCATGTTGCGCCGCGACCTCACCCTGGCCTGGCGCCGTCGCGGCGACATCGTGATGCCGGTGCTCTATGCATTGATCGTCATCACCCTGTTCCCGTTCGCGCTCGGGCCCGAGGAGGCTCTGCTCCAGCGCATCGCCGGCGGCGCCGTGCTGGTGACCATGCTGCTGGCCATGCTGCTGGCACTGGACGCCATGTTCCGCAGCGATATCGAGGACGGCTCGCTCGAGCAGCTCATGCTGTCGCCGCAACCGCTGGCGCTGATGCTGGGCATGAAGATCCTGGCGCACTGGATCACCACGGCACTGCCGCTGATCGTGATCGCCCCCTTGCTGGCCGGCATGCTGCACTTGCCGACGCCGGTGATGCCGGTGCTGGTGTACGCCCTGCTGCTCGCCACGCCCCTGCTCAGCCTGCTCGGCGCGGTGCTGGTGGCGCTGACGGCCGGTACCCGACGCTCTGGTATGCTGCTGGCGCTGATGCTGCTGCCGCTTTGCGTGCCAGTGGTGATCTTCGCTGCCGGCGCAGTCGCCGCGGCGCAACAGGGGCTACCGTGGCTCGCGCCCATCGCGTGGCTGGGCGCGGCGCTGGTCATGGCCCTGGTGCTGGCGCCGCTGGCCTGCGCGGCCGCCCTACGCATTGCCTTGGATGCATAAGACGATGTCCAACTGGATCCCGCTCTGGGTTCACAAGCTCAGCTCGCCGCCCAACTTCTACCGCTTCGCCGGCGTCGTTCGGCCCTGGGCACTGGGCCTGGCCCTGCTGCTCGGCGCCGTCGCGCTTTACGGCGGACTGGTGCTGGCGCCGGCCGATTACCAGCAGGGCGATGCCTACCGCATCATCTTCATCCACGTGCCCTGCGCGTGGATGGGCCTGTTCGTCTACGGCGTGATGGCCATCGCCTCGTTCATATCGCTGGTGTGGCGCATCAAGCTCGCCGAAGTGGTGGCGATGGAATCGGCGCCCATCGGTGCGGCCTTCACCTTCATCACCCTGGTCACCGGCTCGCTGTGGGGCAAGCCGATGTGGGGCACCTGGTGGACCTGGGACGCCCGTCTCACCTCCGAGCTGGTGCTGCTGTTCCTGTACTTGGGCGTGATCGGGTTGTATCACTCCTTCGAGGACCGCCGGCAGGGTGCGCGCGCCGCGGCCTTCCTCGCCATCATCGGCATCATCAACGTACCGATCGTGCATTTCTCGGTGAACTGGTGGAACACGCTGCACCAGGGTTCGACGGTGCGCATCCTTGGGCCGTCCAGGATCAGCGGCGACATGTTGTGGCCGCTGCTCACCATGATGTTCGCCACCAAGTTCTATTACCTCGCCAGCCTGTTCGGCCGTGTGCGTACCGACCTGCTGGCGATGGAGAGCGGCAAGGACTGGGTGCGCCAGATCGCCCAGGGGCGCGCGGCCGTACCGGAACAGGAGGCACGCCGATGAGCCCGTTCTCGTGGGATCACTTCCTGGCGATGGGCGGTTACGCCGCCTATGTGTGGCCGGCCTATGCCGTGTTCTTCATCGTGCTGGTCGCCGACTACGTGAGCCCGGCCCTGCGCCGCCGCCGCAACCTGCGCGAGCTGCGTGGCCGCATCGCACGGCAAGCCGTACGCCAGCAACGCAACCCGACTTCGCCCTGAGCGGCACCCAGGTCCTCATGAATCCCACCCGCAAGCGCAGGCTCACCATCGTTCTTCTCGTGATCGTCGCCGCCGTGGTGTCGGTCGGCCTGATCGTGTTCGCCCTGCAGCAGAACATGAACTACCTGTTCACCCCCAGCCAGGTGCAGTCGGGCCAGGCCCGCAGCTACAAGACCTTCCGCCTGGGCGGCATGGTCAAGGCCGGCTCGATCCAGCGCAGCAACGACTCGCTCAAGGTCACCTTCACCGTGGTCGATGCGAGCGGCTCGATGCCGGTGGAGTACACCGGCATCCTTCCCGACCTGTTCCGCGACAACCAATCGGTGATCGCCACCGGGCACATGGACAACGCTCGCTTCATCGCCGCCGAAGTGCTGGCCAAGCATGACGAGACCTACATGCCCAAGGAGCTCAAGGACGCCATGGCCAAGGCACACGAAGGCAAGCAGGTGAACGAGGAAGCCGGACAGGACAAGCCGCAATGACGCCCGAACTTGGCCAGCTCGCCCTGATCCTCGCCCTGCTGCTCGCCCTCGCACAGGGCGTATTGCCCTTGCTCGGCGCCTGGCGCGGCCATCGCGCGCTGATGGCGGTGGCGCGCCCTGCCGCCGCCGGCCAGGCCGTGTTCGTGGCGATGGCGTTCGCCCTGCTGGTGTGGTCGTTCCTCAGCTTCGACTTCTCGGTGCAGTACGTCGCCGACAACTCCAACCTCGCCCTGCCCTGGTATTACCGCATCGCCGCGGTATGGGGCGCGCACGAGGGCTCGCTGCTGTTGTGGATCTTCATCCTCAACCTGTGGACGCTCGCGCTGGCGACGCTCAGCCGCAACCTGCCCGAAGTGTTCGTGGCGCGGGTGCTGGGCGTGCTGGGCCTGGGGGCGGTGGGCTTCCTCGCCTTCAGCATCTTCACCTCCAACCCCTTCGCGCGCCTGCTGCCGATGCCCGCCGATGGCGGCGACCTCAATCCGGTGCTGCAGGATCCGGGCATGACCTTCCACCCGCCCGTGCTGTACATGGGTTACGTGGGCTTCTCGGTAGCGTTCGCCTTCTCCATTGCCGCCTTGCTCGGCGGTGAACTGGAGCAGGCTTGGGTGCGCTGGGCGCGCCCGTGGACCAACGTGGCCTGGGGTTTCCTCTCGGCGGGCATCGTGGCCGGTAGCTGGTGGGCCTATGCCGAACTCGGCTGGGGCGGCTGGTGGTTCTGGGATCCTGTGGAGAACGCCAGCTTCATGCCGTGGCTGGTGGGCGCGGCTCTGATCCACGCGCAGGCCGTCACAGAGAAGCGCGGCGGCCTGCGCGCATGGACCATCCTTCTGTCCATCTTCGCCTTCTCGCTGTCGCTGCTGGGTACCTTCCTAGTGCGTTCGGGCGTGCTGACCTCAGTGCACGCGTTCGCTTCCGATCCTCGCCGCGGCCTGTTCATCCTGTGCTTCCTGGCCGTGGTGGTCGGCGGCTCGCTGCTGCTGTACGCACTGCGCGCGCCGAAGGTGGCCGGCGGCAAGCCATTCGGCGTGGTATCGCGCGAAACCGCCATCCTGGTCGGCAACCTGATGCTCACCGTGGCCGCGGCGATGGTGCTGCTGGGCACGCTGTTCCCGCTGATCGGCGATGCGCTCAACCTGGGCAAGATCTCGGTGGGTCCGCCCTACTTCGGTTTCCTGTTCACCCTGCTGATGATTCCGGTGGTGGTGCTGCTGCCGTTCGGGCCTTACCTGCGCTGGGGCAAGGGCGACTCGCCGCTGCTCAAGCAGGTGTTGCTGCGCACGGGGCTGGCCACGGTGGCGTGCGCCATCGTGGCCGCCTTCCTCACCGACGGCCAGGCCAAGGCCATCGCCGGCACCGCGGCCGCCGTGTGGTGCTGCATTGGCACGCTGCTCTACGTGATCAAGCGCTGGCGCGAGATGCCGGCCGGGCGTCGTTATCCCGCTGAAATGGCCGGCATGCTGCTGGCGCACTTTGGCGTTGGCGTGTTCCTGGCCGGCGTGATGCTGACCAATGCGCTCAGCGTCGAGCGTGACGTTCGCGTTGCGCCTGGCCAGACCGAGAGCATCGGCGGCTACGATTTCCGCTTCGACGGCGTGCAACAGACGCAAGGCCCCAACTGGCAAGGCGACCAGGGCGTGGTCACCGTGCTGCGCAACGGTCGCGAGATCGCGGTGATGCACCCGCAGAAGCGCACCTACCTGCGTGGCCAGGTGCAGACGGAATCGGCGATCGACCCCGGCCTGTTCCGCGACCTTTACGTAGCACTGGGCGAACCGATGGATCGCAACCATCCCGATGGTGCGTGGGCGCTGCGTCTCTACGACAAGCCGTTCGTGCGCTGGATTTGGGCCGGCGGACTACTGATGATGCTGGGCGGTTTCTTTGCCGCCGCTGACCGGCGCTTCCGCACGCGCAAGGCCACGGAGCCCGCCGAGATGCCCGCACCAGCCTGGCAGGAGTCCCGCGCATGAGCCGCCTGCTGCCTTTCCTGGGGTTCCTGCTGCTGGTGGTGTTGTTCGGCTTCGGCATCTGGTGGAACACCCAGCACGACCAGCGCGAGGTGCCCTCGCCGCTGATCAACAAGCCTGCGCCGGCCTTCGTGCTGCCCAGGCTGGACGATCCCGCGCAGTCGGTGAGCCGCGAGGCGCTGCTGGGCAAGCCCTACCTCATCAACGTATTCGCCAGCTGGTGCGTCGCCTGCGGCGAGGAACACCCGGTGCTGATGGCCGATGGCAAGTCGATCGGCGTGCCGATCATTGGCTACAACTACAAGGATGCTCCCGACGACGCCAAGGCGTGGCTGGCCCAACATGGCAATCCATACGACACGGTGATCGTGGACCAGGAAGGCCGTACCGCCATCGACTTCGGCGTCTACGGCGCGCCGGAGAGTTTCCTGGTCGATGGCAAGGGCATCATCCGCTACAAGCGCATCGGGCCGCTGACGCCCGAAGCGATCGAGAAGGAACTCAAGCCGGCCATCGCTGCGCTCGCGAAGGAAAAACCATGAGCCGCAACCCCTTTGCAGGAGCGCACCCTGTACGCGACTCCGCAAAACGGCGCGGCCTGGATCGCGCGCGGGGTGCGCTGCTGCAGATCGTGCTGCTGTTCCTGGTCGCCAGCCTGGCCGTCGCCCAGGCCATCGACCCCCTGCCGTTCAAGGATCACGCGCAGGAAGTCCGCTTCCAGAACCTCACGCGCGAACTGCGCTGCCTGGTGTGCCAGAACGAAAACCTGGCCGACTCGAACGCCGACCTGGCGCGCGACCTGCGCCATGAAGTGTTCGACCTGATGCAGCAGGGCAAGAGCGACGACGAGATCAAGCAGTACTTGGTCGACCGCTATTCCGATTTCGTGCTGTACGACCCGCCGGTGCAGTCCAGCACGCTGCTGCTCTGGTTCGGGCCATTGCTGATATTGCTGGCCGGCGCCACGGTCGTGGTGGTCACCGTCCGCCGTCGCGGACGTGCCGGGACCACGGCAATGGAAGACAAGCCGACCGATGAAGGGGATGACTGGTGAGGCTGGCTTTTTTCCTGATTGCCGCGGCGATGGTGGTCGTGGCACTGCTGTTGCTGTTGCTGCCGTTGATGCGGCATGGCCGTACGCAGGGACGCCCACGCGGCGTGTTTGCACTGCCCCTGGCGCTTGCCCTGTTGCTGCCCATTGCTGCGGTAGGCCTGTACCTGGCCGTGGGCACGCCGGTGGCCTTGAATGGCGTGATGCGTGCCGTACCGGACATGAGCATCGACCAGGCCGTGGACGAACTGAAAACGCACCTCGCCCAGCAGCCAAACGACCTGCAAGGCTGGATGCTGCTCGGCCAGACCTATGCCGTGATGCACCGACCGGCCGACGCGCGCGATGCCTATGACCATGCCCTGCGCCTTGATGCCGACAACAGCGTGGCCATGGTCGGCTGGGCCGAAGCCGATTCGCTGCTGCGCGACGACCATCGCATCGAAGGCCGCGCGCAGGCGTTGCTGCAGCGTGCCGTAAAGATCGACCCGCAAAGCCAGCGGGGCCTCTGGCTGCTCGGCATCAGCCAGTTCCAGCACGACCAATACGCCGACGCCGCCGCCACCTGGCGCCAGTTGCAGCCGCAGCTGGAACCGGGCTCGACCGTCGCCAAGGCCGTGGCCGAGCAGATCGCCGTCGCGGAGGCCCGCGCCAACGGCGGCCAGGCGCCCACGACCGAAACCCCGGCATCCACGGCCGACGGTCAGCAGGGTCCGGCGCTGCAGGTACAGGTTTCGCTCGCGCCCGCGCTGAAGGACAAGCTTGTGCCGGGCGACACGCTGTTCGTATACGCACGTGCGGAACAGGGGCCGCCCATGCCACTGGCCGTCGCCCGGCTGGATGCCTCGGCGCTGCCGGCCCAGGTCACGCTCACCGATGCGATGGGCATGACACCCCAGTTCAAACTATCCTCCGCGCAGCGCGTGTTCGTCGGCGCCCGCATCAGCAAGAGCGGCCAGGCCATTGCCCAGGCGGGCGACCTGGAGGGCGATGCCGGGGTGGTCGACGTCCAGACACGCACGCCGATCAAGATCAGCATCGACAAGGTTCATTGATGAGTCACGACGCGCGCCGCTACTTCGCCCTTTCCTCGCCCTTTGCGATGAAGCGTGGCGGCGAGCTTCATGGGGCACGTGTCGCCTACGAGACCTGGGGCACGCTGAACGCGGCGCGCGACAACGCGATCCTGATCCTCACCGGCCTCTCGCCCAGCGCCCATGCCGCCTCCAACCATGAGGATCCTTCCGCCGGCTGGTGGGAGGCGATGATCGGGCCGGGCAAGGCGATCGATACCTCACGGTGGTTCGTGATCTGCGTGAATTCGCTGGGCAGCGACAAGGGTTCGACCTGCGCGGCCTCGATCGACCCGGCCACGGGAGAACCGTACCGGCTCGACTTTCCCGAACTGTCGCTCGAAGACGTGGCCAACGCCGCCCATGCGGCCGTGGGCGGCCTGGGCATCGATCAGCTTGCCTGCCTGATCGGCTGCTCGATGGGCGGCATGAGCGCACTGGCCTACATGGTGCTGCACCCGGGCAGCGTGCGTGCCCACATCAGCGTGGACACCGCACCGCAGGCGCAGCCCTTCGCCATTGCCATTCGCTCCTTGCAGCGCGAGGCCATCCGTCTCGATCCGCAATGGAACCAGGGGCATTACGACGACGCGCATTACCCGGTCGACGGCATGAGCATCGCGCGCAAGCTGGGCGTGATCACCTATCGCTCCGCCATGGAGTGGAACGGCCGCTTCGCGCGCATCCGCCTGGACCCCGAGCAGCGTGACGACAATCCGTTCGGACTCGAATTCGAAGTGGAGTCGTACCTCGAGGGCCATGCCCAGCGCTTCGTGCACACTTTCGACCCCAACAGCTACCTCTACCTCTCGCGTGCCAGCGACTGGTTCGACATCTCCGAATACGGCGAAGGCAGCGTGCTCGAAGGCCTCAAGCGCATCCGCGTCGAGAAGGCCATGGTGATCGGCGTCAGCACCGACATCCTGTTCCCGCTGGAGCAGCAGGAACAAATCGCCGACGGCCTGCGCGCTGCCGGCGCCGCAGTCGATTTCGTCGCGCTCAACTCACCGCAGGGCCACGACGCCTTCCTGGTGGATATTCCCAACTACAGCCGGGCCATCGGCGGCTTCCTCGCCGGACTCTGAACGGCGCCCTGCACCCCCTGCCCGGCGCTGCTAAGATGGCCGGGCAGCACCGCAACCCGAGAACGTCATGCTCACCCTGGATTTCCCCGGTTCCCGCCAACTGATCGATGCCATCGACGCCGCCGTGGCGCACGATTGCACCCGCGCCGTCACCGACAGCCTGCGCAACAGCCTGTGCAACCTGATCCGCGGCAAGGAAGTGAAGCTTCCCGACTGCGTATTCGAGACCGCCGAGGGCCGCTACGCCCGCCGCGAGCTGTACCGCAGCGAGGAGCACGGCTACTGCGTGGTGGCGATGACCTGGGGCCCGGGCCAGGGCACCCCGATCCATGACCACTGCGGCATGTGGTGCGTGGAAGGCGTGTGGAGCGGCGCCCTGGAAGTGGTGCAATACGAGCGTCTCGCCAACGAGGACGGCCACTACCGCTTCCAGCCGGTGGGCTCGATCCAGGCCGGCCCCGGCTCCGCCGGCAGCCTGATCCCGCCGCACGAGTACCACACCATCCGCAATCCCAGCACTGACACCGTCGCGGTCAGCCTGCACATCTATTCCGGCCAGATGACGCACTGCGCCATCTTCCAGCCCCTGGGCCACGACCACTACCAGCGCACCGATCGTCAGCTGGGTCTCGACCCGGTCCACTGAAACCGGCATAATGACCGGCCATCGTGCCGGTGTGGCGGAATGGTAGACGCGGCGGACTCAAAATCCGCTTCTGGCGACAGAGTGTAGGTTCGAGTCCTATCACCGGTACCAGTAAGGGGTTTCAGGCACTACCACCGAGACCCAAGCAAGACCGAAAACCCGCATAAAAGCGGGTTTTTTCATATCTGGGGTGTCCCATCCCGTGCCATCGTGAACCGCCAAATCCGATGGTATCTGTTGGTACTTCTGCTGGTATCTGTGTAGGATCGCTTCGCATCTTCTTGCGAAGTACCAACACGTGCTGACAGATACCGCCATCCGCAAGACCAAGCCCGCACCCACCCCACTCAAGCTGTCAGATGGCGGGGGAATGCACCTGTTGTTGAAGCCTGATGGCTCGCGCTATTGGCGCCTGAACTATCGCTTCGCCGGCAAACAGAAGACGTTGGCTCTTGGCGTGTACCCAACCGTAACTCTCGCCGACGCGCGGCAACGCCGAGAGGATGCTCGACGCCTTCTCTCGAACGGCGTCGACCCAGGTGCCGAAAGGAAAGCTCGCAAAGCTCAATTGACCGTAACGACTGCCGTCGAAGTGGATACGTTCGAGAAGGTCGCTCGCGACTGGATGGCTTGGCGTGACAAGCGCGGAGAAACCGCAGAGACCACTGCGAATAAGGATCGCTGGCGGCTTGAGTCGTACCTCTTTCCTCAACTGGGCCTGCGACCCATTGCCGAGATAACGGCAATCGAGTTGCGCGACGTGCTCAGGTTGGTTGAGGAAACGGGAAAAAGAGAAACCGCAAGTCGAACCAAGATCACCGCTGGTCAAGTGTTTCGTTGGGCCGTCCTTGAGGGGCGAACGCACAGTGACCTCACGGCAAGCCTGCGGGGACTATTCACCACACCAAAGCCAACTCATCGGGCCGCCATCACCGATCCCCTCAAGATTGGAGAGCTGCTCCGGTCGTTCGATGAGTTCTCAGGGCAGTTCACGACACAGTGTGCGCTCAAGCTAGCGCCGCTCGTATTCGTTCGCCCAGGAGAACTGAGAAAAGCAGAGTGGCCCGAGTTCGACCTGGTAAACGCAATTTGGCGCATACCCGGCGAACGGATGAAGATGAAAGCACCTCACGTAGTACCGCTCTCGACTCAGGCGGTCGCAGTGTTGCGTGACCTGGCCCCCTTGACCAGCAGCGGCCGTTACGTTTTTCCAAGTGTCCGGACCGCTAGCCGCCCCATGAGCGAAAACACCATCAATGTTGCTCTTCGTCGTCTCGGCTACGGGAAGGACGAAATGACAGGCCATGGCTTCCGAAGCATGGCTGCGTCCAGACTGAATGAAATGGGCTGGAATGCTGATGCCATTGAGCGACAACTTGCCCACGCAGAGTCCAACAAAGTGCGGGCCGCGTACACACACGCCGCCCAGTATTTGGAAGAAAGGACTCGCATGATGCAGGCCTGGGCAGACTACCTAGATGGCGTTAAAAATGGGGCTCAAGTCATGCACTTACGGCGGAGTGCATAGTTACATGGATCACTTAGGCGGCCGCAGACGACAAGCGGGATTAGTGACGATGAGTCAGCAGTCTATTAGTTTGGCGGGCAAAGATTTTTTAAACGAGTTAGAAGCCGCCCACTATTGCTGCGCAAGTCTTGAGCAATTTCGGACGCATATCTGCTCCTACGGCGTGCAAGCACACGTTTTTATGGGGAACGTGATTTACGAGCGAGCAGCTCTGTATGCCGCAATGCAAAGAGCGGCAAGCCAAGCTCCCACTCCTGCAAGAAGAGCAGTGAGCCGACAGGCAAAGCACATACCAGAGCCCGAAGCATACAAAAACTTGCAGACCGCCATGGTTGATGCAGGAGCTGCTAAGTCCCAATTGGCAACAGGCGACCGACTGATTCGGCTTCCGGATGTAGCGTCACTTGTGGGCATCTGCAAGACTGCCATTTACAAGCTCGTGAAGAGCGGAAGCTTTCCACCTCCCGTAAAGCTAGGAAGAGCATCCGCATGGCCTGAGGCTGAGGTGATTGAATACATCACGGCCCAGAGAAGATCTAGACATTCGCGAATTCGCTAAGCGCCCCTTTCCAGTCCTTTGATGATCGACATGAAGGAAACTCAACGATGCGTTACCCAGTAGCCATTGAACGGGGAACCGAAGACCGCGCATACGGAGTCATCGTTCCCGATGTCCCAGGTGCATTTTCCGCGAGCGACAGTCTGGACGACCTACTAGTCAACGCCAAGCTCGCAATCGTAATGATTCTGAGTGACTACGTTGCGCATTCAGCCGCCTTACCTGAGCCCTCCCCTGTCGAGGTTCTGATGGTCGATCCAGCTTACCAAGGCATGGCATGGGACTATGTTGATATCGATGGCCGAGACCTCAACGGCTGCACTTATTAATACAGGGGAGATCAACCGAATGGATGACTGGAGCGATAGCGAGCTGACGATAGCAGTCATTACATATCGAGAAATGCAAGACGAAATCGCTGCTGGGCATGCGCCTAACAAGCGAAGTACTTACCGCAAGCTTGCAGCGAGCACTGGCAGATCGGCGAAATCCATAGAGTATCGGATGCAAAACATTTCGGCCGTCCTGAACGACCTGGGTCAACCATGGATCCCCGGCCTTAAGCCAGCGGCGAACGTTGGCTCGAATGTATCGGATCGAATCAAATCTACTCTCGCCGATATAGCTAGGCAACGCGACATCTACAATCCAAGAAATAGCCTATCAAACCTCAGGCCGACCGCGCGGATCTCCGTCTACGACGTGCTATGCGAGTTGGGCTTCGACGTTGAGCAGTGGAGATTTGACGCTGCCGACAGGCCAATCGCGAACCCTGCGGAGAACGGAAGAGCCTATTCCTGGTCGTATAGGGACCAGGCATCGAATCGACATTTGTTCATGCTCTGGTATGACGATATGGAGCTTTACGACGGCTCAATTCGATATCGCCAATGTTGGAACTCGTACATACAAACGCTTGAGAAAACACGACGTCAAACAGCGAAGCGTGCTACGAACTTCCTGTGGCATATAGCCACCCTCAAGGTCGGCACCCCTGTTCACGTCGGGGTGGTAGAGGGAAGCAGAGCAAAAAGTGCGGATACTGATCCGTCACAAGTGAACCGGAGAGCGTTGGATGCTGAGCCTTGGCATCTTTCGCATTGGGATCCGTTTACGCAAACTTTCGAGTTCACGCGTGGCGTGTATGCTCACGTCGATGAGCAGAAGGCTGTAAACGATGCGCGTGAAACTAGGGAAATAAAGGGTTATGACGACGAAGCGATTCGCACCCAAGACGTAGTTGATGTATGCCAATCCAATAGATCCGCCACAGAAAAGGAGCAACTGGTAAGCGCCAGGCTTGGGCAGGGTCGATTTCGACAGGACGTTCTTTCTCGGTGGAATAGTGCCTGCGCTGTCACGGGGTCCTCCACCCTTCAAGCAATACGCGCTTCGCATTGCATGCCGTGGCGGCAGTCCTCCGACGAGGAACGTCTGGATCCAGCCAATGGACTGCCACTGGTTGCAACCCTCGACGCGCTATTCGATGCGGGTCTAATTAGTTTCGATAGCGATGGAAGCATCCTCATTAGCCCACGACTAGAAGACCTGACGCTCGCATTAGAGGGACTGACATTGCGCCGCCACCCTCGTGAGGATGAGCAGGCTTACCTGGCTTACCACCGACAAAAAGTCTTTCTTCCATAAACTCAACCTGTGCGCAGGTCAACCATGTCAGACCAAACTCCTACAGAAAATTCTCTAGAAGCATTGACCAAGGAAATTGACAACTTTGCGAAGGATCGTGATTGGGGGAAGTTCCACACTCCAAAGAATCTGGCAATGGCGCTTTCTGTTGAAGCATCAGAACTTATGGAAATTTTTCAGTGGGATATCGATTCCCCTGGAATCGAAAACTTCTCTCCAAAGAAGCGAGCGTGCGTGGAGCAAGAGGTAGCTGATGTCTTCATCTATCTTCTTCGCTTCTGTTCCGTGACTGGTGTCGACATCATGCAGGCTGCCCAGAAAAAGATTGAATTGAACGCCAAGAAATATCCAGCTGATTTGGTACATGGAAGATCTGACAAGTACACGGAGTACTGAGCGTGCAGCAACTTTACATTTTCACCGCAGGCATAGAAGAAGCTCGGCAACACCTTGAGATTTCGGTGAAAAATACACTTTCTTGGAGCCTTCTGGATGAGAATCTCCCTCCAAACGAAGCGGAGCTCATCAAGAAAATGCTGCCAGAGGGCCATGGCTTCTACGCTTGGGGCGCGACCCCGGGTGAAAAAAACAAGCCAAACTGGGAGTCAATGCAGGTCGGCGACGTAGTACTTACCGTATTCGGAAACCACTACCGCTTTGTTTCTTCAGTGGCTGCAAAAATTCACAACGCGAAGCTGGCGCGAGCAATCTGGGGAACTGAAGGCAAAACCGACAAAACATGGGAATACATGTACTTCCTGACCGAACCACGTGCATTGAGCGTTGCGGTGCAGACGAAGCCGGTCGTCGATTTCTTGGACAAACAATATTTTGGCTTTAAGAAATTTACCCAAGACAAGCTACTAGCAATTCGGAAAGCCTACGGAAGCTTGGACAACTTCGTACTGAAGAACTTCAACTATGTACGGCCAAAAACGTCTCTATCCCTTAGCCTCGAGGGCATCGAGAGACAAGCGCGCTCAGCACCGCAATTTGAATCAACGAGCATAGTTGATGGCCGGAAAAAGGTACTCGCACAAGTGGTTCGTCGACAAGGACAGCCGAAATTCCGTGAAAATTTATTGATAGCTTACGAAGGAAAATGTGTTGTAACTGAATGCAACATACAGCCACTCTTGGAAGCAGCGCACATCATCCCCTTTCAAGGCCCTGCAACAAACCACGTCTGCAATGGCCTCTTGCTTCGAGCGGACATACACACGCTATTTGATCTTGGGCTTTTGAAGATTGATAGATCCGGAACGATTCACCTGGCCGACGTGCTTGAGAATTCGCCTTATTGGACGTACCAAGCCAAGAAGATTCGGCTTCCCAGCGATCCAGGCGACGTCCCGGATCCGGCTGCACTTGCCATGAAATTTGACCTTGATTTGTGATCGACGCCAACTGATACAACACATTCTTTCTTTCGAGAAATTCACTGCCATCGAATTGCACAGCTTGGCGCTGACGAGCTTCGTACTGCCTCCGACGCTAAGACCAACTACGGATCTTGAGCACAACCACATCGATTAGCGGTTGATCCAGAAAGAATGCACGCAGGTGATGAAATGCTTTTTTCCCAGTTTCAGCGAACAGACGGCTCCACAAAACGCTACAGGGAAACAGAGTTCGAATTTATAGATCGCTCTGCAGACCCTGATGTAGCAGCAGTTCGAGCACTTCTTGAGGTCGAGTTTGATCGCTACATTGAAGCAGACAAGCCCGAAATTCAGGCAAGACTCCAGTCTCGAAGGGATCGTGAGTTTAAGTCGGCATGCTTCGAATTGCTGCTCTATGGAATGCTCAGCCGGCTGGGTTTCCACCTTGAGACTCACCCCGACCCAGGCACCGGGAAAGGCAGCCGCCCTGACTTCCTTGTAACTACACCGAAGGGAGAATCTTTCTTTCTCGAAGCTGTTCTAGCTGCAGACGTTCGTGACTCCGCCACAGGAACTCGCGCGATGAAGGATGAGCTTATTGATGCCATTGATCGGGATCCTCATCCCAATTTTTATCTCAGCATAGTTGAGTCTGGTGTACCAGCGAGCCAACCGTCTGCGAAACGACTCAGAAAACACTTGCACCATTGGCTCAATGGTCTGGACGTTGACGCCGTCGCTGAGGACTTGGCAAAGAATGGTCACGAGCACCTTCCAAGCGAGCATTGGGAGCACGACGGGTGGGAGCTTCGATTTCGTGTAATTCCGAAGCAAAAAAGTCGAGGGAAGCTCGACCGTCTCATAGGAACGCTCTCTGGTGACGCGGGATGGGTCGACCTTAAAACTCCCATTCGAGAGGCGATTCGATTCAAGGGCCAGCGCTATGGCAGTCTTGCGCTCCCTCTCGTTGTAGCAGTCAACGTGGATGCGTTCCATTTGAATCAAGGCGATGAGGTGGATGCACTCTTTGGCTCAGAAGCGCTCGCAATATCCCAAGATAACGTTCGGCGCATTAGAAGAACGGACGGGGCTTGGCACGATGGAAGGGAGCCCAGGTCTTCAAGGGTTAGCGCCGCGTGGCTGTTCAATGATCTCTCGTTTTGGAGCATCGCCGGCCGACGCCAAACGCTTTACGTCAATCCCTGGGCGTTAACGCCTCTCGGCAATGCTCTGGATTGCCTACCCGTGGCGAAGATCGTCGACGGAGAAATTAGTCGAACGGAAGGCCCTTCACCTGGTGAAATTTTTTCGTCGCATTGAGTCAATGCAAGCGTGCAGGCGTAATCAATACTTAGTGCAAAAGCTACACCGGGGTAGAACTAGCATCTGGTGCAAAATGCCCACTACTCATTCTCCCACTCAAGCGAACTGCACTCTCGCAAGCCAGGAGAAGTTTCAAAGCGTCGCAGGAAGGGGCCGGATCGCACATGATTCATGAGTCGCCAATACCAACGCTTGGCGACATCGTCTTCAATCGAGCTTGGATATTGATATCGATATCGTCCGTCTCCGGCGTCTTCCACTAAAAGGTACGATCGACGGAACTCAGGAGCTAAGTATTCCTGCAAACCCCACCGGACCTCATTGATGAGTTCTGCCAACCAGGAAGCGTAGTAGACAAAGAAGTTCTCGCTTAGGTGCCCCTGTAGATCATCGAGCGCAAATGGAATCATTCTTTCGTCAACCGTGTACCCATTTAACTTGAGCGATTCAGATATTGTATTACAAATTCTCGTTAGCCGAGAAACGTTGTGCTTCGACTGATTGGCCGAAATTCGTAGAAGAAGGTCGCGCTGCACGAAAATGGAAGCATCAATATCTAGCGAAGACAGCCATAGCCTGATCTTAACTTTCGCGGACAGCCAAGCATCCAAGTTCTTTACCGCGCTGTCCAAAGCGTCCACGTCACCTCCCAGTTGCGGTGTTGAGGCCACGACTGACAGAATTTTTAGGCATGAAGCTTGCTCGCCGAAGAGACTGATATCACCCTGCTCATGGACAAAATCTTGGGCTCTTATGAGAAACAAATCCCTGTGTGCACTTGTCTTGAAATGGACCTCGCCGCCGATAGATGAATGCGACGAATCAACTAAAGTAAGGAGCAAATGATTGACGATGTCATCGACAGCTTCCATTGCGACGCAGAGCCTGACGCACTCTTGCTCCAACAGATTAAGCTTCTCTTGATTCATTTCGCCACAGCTCCTTCGCTTGATTGTTGCCGCACTGGCGTATCAGAGAACGAACAGCTCATCTCGCAGAAGATGTGCCTTGATCATCCGTTAGGGCAATGACTTCAGAAGGTCGTCAACTGAAGCTTCAAGCACTGACCAAGCCGTCTTGCAAGTTGCTTCATCGAAATCTGCTTTTGTACTAACCGCGTGCCACGGGTGGACTACGTTACGCGAGTCTCGCAGCGCATGACCAAACTTGCCGCGATCTGCCTTGATCCATCTAACGTCGACAGCAACGTCGATGAGAGAGGAAAGCGTCCAATCCGGAATAGCCACTCCCTTTCCTGTCCTATCCTTTGGCGCAGAGGGCGACTGATAGGCCTGCCCAGCGGACATCTGAGCGCGCCCAAGAAGCAGCGCTTCTAACACACTGCCCATCATGATTATTGCCGCTGTATGAGCGCCGACATGCGCGCATTTTTGTGCATCCCGCCAGCGACGCTCGATTTCGTCCTTCAGGCCAGGCAGTGCCGCCGTTAGTTTTGCCACGTCAGGTGGCGCAAGAATAATCTTCTTCGGCTTTTCGACTGCGCCAGTTTCAATGAACTTGATTGCGCTCCTGACATACCCAGCGAGCGCCTCGAGCCTAACCCTACGACTGTTTGCCTCAAAGTCCGGATTCTTGTCGAAGTCCGCCATCAAGGCATTCGGTAAACCGGCCACAGATTCGATCTGCACTCGAATTTCCCGGCGCTTTGCGTCCACCGCGCGCAAGTCCTTATAGGCCTCCAGCTGGGCGAACCCTCTCGAATCCACAATTTCGGCCAGAGCAACCCTCAGCACCCTAAGTGCTTGATCCTTTTCCATTTCATCTCTCCAGCCTCATTAGAAGAGCAGCCAGTGCGCGACCTTGCCTTCACAACCACCAGATTTGGTCGCACCAGCTTCGGAGACCTGGATTGGTGAACAGCCCCTCCCCGGCCCAAGCTAGTTTGCCGCAGTGAATTCAGACCGTCATGACATTTGTGGCGGGGCCTATCCCTCCAGAAAAGAAGCGTCGCCGCTCGATAAATACGGCTTGCCCGCGTCACTCAGTGGCTTGGCATGAAACGCGTAGGCACGCTATGGAGCGGAAATTCCCCGCGAGGGAATCGAAATCAAGGCTTCTTATTCTCAAGGTCGTTCGATTCACGAACTTCGCAGTAAAGGCTGCGACAAACCACCTTGAGGCTACAGACAGACATGGCGACACCTACTCATACGATTCGTTTTATTCGACTGCCTGAGGTCATTCGCACCTCTGGACTGTCACGTTCACAAATATATCGCCTGTGCTCGTCTGGTCGCTTTCCGCAATCGGTGAAGCTCGGCGAAGCAACCACTGCCTGGGTAGAGGCGGAGGTGCAGCGGTGGTGCGCTGCGCAGGTCGAAGTTGCTCGCAGCCGGGAGACGGCGGCATGACCTCGCAAATCATCGACGACCTGATCCTTCCCAATAATTGGCGCAAGCGCCTTCCCCGGCCGATGGACTATTACCCGGGCGAGTTGAAGGCACTCCGTCAAACCTATCCAGGCGGCATCGAGGGGCACTGCCCCTTCTGCGAAGATCGCCATCGCGCGTTAAAAGTAGATCTTCGCGGTACTCGAGGCCATTGGTGTTGCTTCGCTTGCGACCGGATGGGTGACATCGTGGACTTTCATCATCTTAAAACGGGCTTGAGCTACGAGCTTGCGGCACTCTCCCTGATGGAGATGCGCTGATGAGTGTGACTCTGTTGCTCAACCGACTCGCCAATGTTCGGCGCAGCCCTACTGGATGGCGCGCAAATTGTCCCAATGATCACACCAGTGCGACGAGCACTCTCGCCATTTCTGAATCGAGCGACGGTCGCATCCTTCTGCATTGCTTCGCCTGCCAGGACACCCAGGGGATTCTTAGTCGTCTAGGACTTGCCCTCGCTGATCTCTACCCAGAGCGTATGACGCTGGCTGCTTCTGGCAGCCGGGATGCTCGCGACGCATTTAAGCGGCATGCATGGAACATTGCTCTCGGCGTCCTTGGTCGTGAGGCAAAAATCGCTGCGCTGGCTGCTCGCGCCCTGGCGGATGGTGTCACCCTCAGCAACGCGGATGTTAGCCGCGTTGCCACCGCAGCTCAGCGGATCGACGCCGCACGGGAGGTACTCGCATGATTGAAGCGAACCATCCATTGCCCTCGACCATTCGCAATCTGGAAAATCGAGCAGCTTTTGAGCTTGCATGGCTCATGGATCAAGGCCGAGTTAGTTCTCATGGGAAACGCGGGGAACCAGGGGATCCCTCCTCACATCAGGCATTCAGTGCTTCCCAACGCCTCCCCAGGGGCCGCGTAGAGGTGGGGAAACACGGCAGTACCGGCCGATACGAGCTTGTCACCAGTGGAACAGATCGCGATCCCGGCGTGTACTGGATCGGCATTGACGATGATGGAGTGGACAAACAGCCCGAATGGATATGCGAGCCTTTGCTAGTACAGGCGAACACTCGCAACAACGTGGGCTCAGACTGGGGACGACTCTTGGTCTTTTCCGACCGTGATGGCCGAGAGCATCGCTGGGCCATGCCGATGTCGATGCTGGCGAGCGACGGCGCTGAGCTGCGTTCAGAACTATTGAGGCTTGGGTTAACCATCGACCCCGACACTCGCCGACGCCAGCATTTGAACCGATATATCCAAAAAATTGAGGCCGCCGAGACCGCTCTATGCGTTGCGCGTACTGGTTGGCACGGCAACGCATTTGTGTTGCCAGACAAAACCTATAACGCAGGGCCCGAGCCGGTGATCTATCAAGCAACATCGTTGGAAGGCATCGCCCTCGCCTCGGCAGGCACTTTGGATGATTGGCGGTCGCATGTAGCCAAACCGTGCGCAGGCAACAGCCGTCTCGTGCTCGCGATATCAGCAGGATTCGCTGGTCCTTGTCTGGGGTTGCTGGGCGTAGAAGGTGGTGGCCTGCATTTGCGAGGTGGTTCGAGCGTAGGTAAAACGACCGCACTCCAAGTCGCCGCATCACTTTTCGGCAAGCCTGAGTTTGTGCGCACCTGGCGGCAAACTGACAATGCTCTAGAGGGGGTGGCACCATTGCATTCAGATTTGCTTTTGATCCTCGACGAAATCGGACAGCTTGATCCTCGAAAGGCCGGCGAGGTCGCCTACATGCTTGGCAACGGACAAGGTAAAGGTCGCGCGAACCGGCGTGGAGATGCCAGGGCAGCAGCCCGTTGGCGGCTGCTGTTCCTGTCTTCCGGAGAGGTCAGTCTTAGCGATTTGATTGCGCAGGCTGGAGGCACGGTTCGAGCCGGTCAAGAGGTGCGCGTTATCGACATACCCGCGGACGCTGGCAAGGGGCTTGGCTTACTCGAACGGGTTCCGGGCGGGACTGCCCCGGGTGTTTTTGCGGACAAACTGAAGATGGCTGCCGCGACGCACTACGGCCACGCTCTACCGGCGTTCCTGGAAAAACTGCCCCAAGATACTCATGCGGCTCGCGAGCAGCTCCTTTCTATACGCGATGACATCGCACACCAGCTTGTTGGCGACATTGCTGATGGCCAGGTGCGTCGAGTCGCTCAACGATTTGGTCTCATTGCAGCGGCCGGCACTTTGGCGACGCAATTCGGGCTGACAGGGTGGGCGCGCGAGGAAGCCGAGAAAGCCACGCGAATCTGCTTTGATGCGTGGCTAGCTGCAAGGGGAACGAAAGGAAACGCAGAACCAATCGCCATGCTTAGGCAAGTAAAGGCATTTCTCGATACACATGGCGAATCACGCTTCACGCCGTGGTACGTCGATGAAAAGACACCACGCACAATCAATAAGGCAGGGTTTCGTAGGGATGCAGACGAAGGTCCCGAATATTTCGTGGAGGTGGAAGCCTTTCGGCGCGAGGTAACCAAGGGCTTCGACTACAAGGCGGTGGCATCCACACTTGCCGAGCACGGTGCCCTGCGCCTAGGCGGCGATGGCCGACTGGAAAGGAAAGTGCTCTTGCCGGATCGCCGAAACACTCGGGTGTACCAAATCAATTCCAAGCTCTGGGCGTTGGATCTGTAAGACCGAACACCAGTGTGGGTGTCATCACCCTACACTCCCCATGATTCAATCGTTGGGGAGCGGCCGGGGAATCGCAAACGGCTTCAGCCAGCGGTTCCCCAACATCCCTGCAATCCCCAATCATTGGCAACGATTGCGCATCGGCGGCATGCTGCTGACGCACTCGATAAATGGGTCCTTCCCGCGGCCGTACCCTCCGCGGGGACCAGGACGCCGCCGCGTTCCTCATGTGAGTGGCAGCAGGATTCTGGCTTTTCGTTTACCAAGCGAATTTCTTAAACCCGCACCAAACAAGGAAAATTTCGGCTCGCCAAAATAAAAACGAGTGAGCCCTTAGAGGGCTCGTCTGCGTCGCACCTAATATCTCGCATCACGCGTGAGGCGACGGTTTTACGAATCGCGACAACCGCCTGCATACTCGATCACCTGCCAACCTTGATCATCTGACAAAACTACACCGACGCGCTCGTTAGCCCCTGATTCGGATGGCTCTTTGCCATCTTTATAGATGGTCCTATAGGCGATTACGTATTCATCGCGTCCCGCTATTGCCTGTTTTGCGGGAAGAATAGTCATCTCGGAAGGAACGAGATCACGCTTCACTATGGGTAAACACTTGCTCAGTTGATCGCTCATCGCATCAATCGCTGCATGCTCAGTGATCAGAGCCCTCAGGCTATCGTCCTCCATGCGATAAGCTCCAGCGTAGTTTCCAGCATCGAGGGTTTTAAGAAATCGAGTAGCGAATTGCTCAGCCTTTTCTTTTGGATAAACAACCTTCTTCGGTGCGAGAAAATTTAGCTGAACACGCTTTTCTGCGGGTACGTTCTGCGACTTCTGAGTATCCTGCAGGTACTCCAAAAGCCGATCGAAAACAGCACGCTTGCAATCCTGCGTATCATGACGGACCCCTTGCAACTGCTCTCGAAGAGGACCCGCATACTTACCGCCGTTGAGGCCCGCGTTGCCGGCGACTTTTGCGTCTATCAACTTTCGAAAGAAGCTTCCTAGTGGGGCGTCAACTGCTACGGAAGCAGAACCTTCAACGTTCCAACCAGAGCTGGGAACATCACCGCAAATTTGCGTCGCGGTTTGACTCAATATCCCAAAGACGGCCGATGTTTCGTCAACTTGAGCTGGAACAGCAGCTGCCTGCGCCGCAAAAAAAAATGCAAGCGTCGCCACTACGCTTTTGCTAGAAAGCCGATTCATATTTTCCCCTGTTCTTTCCTAGGTGCTGCCCTACGCAGTTCCTACACCAATAGCCTAACGGTTTGTTCCTATAGCACTCAATCGCGGCATTAACTCATCGCCGCCCACGTTCTCCTGTGCGAATGACCGGTAAGTCATTGATGCATAAGTAATGAAATCTCCGTCTACATCCATTGATGCTGGCGAATGAAGCTCGCTTCTTGCCCGACCGATGGGTGACCGCGAAAATACCCGTGCCGGCCCTATCGCCGGTCAAACCGGCCAATTCGGATCGGCGGCACTGGGGGGCAAAACGATGGATGACGAGCAGCTTTTGGCTGCATTCTCAAGTTGGTGGGAAGACGCCAATACCGACAAGGACTACCCAAAGAAGCGTCCCATCCTTGCCCACTACACTTCGATTCAGACACTCGAAGCAATTGTTAAGGGCAATGAGCTTTGGCTATCAAACCCTCTCCTGATGAATGACACACAGGAGCTAAGGCACGGCCTTGACCTCGCCCGCTGGGCAATTCAAGAAAGCAAAGACCTCAAAGCTGTGTTTGGCGAGTCTGGCGCCAATCAACTACTGCAGGCCTTTCAGGCTGAGCACCACCGCTATGGGACCAAGCACGCCTTTGACACCTATATCGCATCGTTTTCGGAACATGGGGCGGAAGACGAGGATGGGCTGTTGTCGATGTGGCGCGGATACGGAGGCAACGGGAGCGGCGCCGCCCTCATATTCAAGACGACCGACTTAGAGCCGCCAGATCATCAATCACCGCTAATCCTGTCACGAGTCCATTACGGCACCGACGACGAGCGCCTTACTTGGACTAATTGCAAGCTCGAAGATTTCTGCCGTCTGTCAGTGAACGCCAATCTGACTAAAGGCCCCTTCGGCAAGCTCGGGGAGATCTTGTTCAATCGGTTCTTAGTCGCAGCACTTGTCTCTAAGCACAAAGGGTTTGAAGAAGAAAAGGAGTGGCGTGCGATCTATCTCACATACCTGGATACAACGCAGAGCTATTCCAATCGATTTCACTACTCCAACGGTCCTCGCGGCGTCGAACCAAAATTTCGACTTAGTTTCGGAAGTCACCCCGAGTTTGGGGGCGATCTAACGATGGAAATGCTGGTAACAAAAATTCTTCTCGGCCCAACCGCCGCAACTATGATCTCCATCGCTTCCGTCCAGCGCATGCTGGAGCTGCTCCAGCGGCCGGAATTGGCCAAACGCGTTCGAGCGTCCGGCATCCCCTATCGGGCCCAATAGGCAGCCGATCATTGCCTAAAAATGCCGTCGTCGAGCGCTGCGCCCGTCCGGCGCCATCAAGCACTAGCACCGCCTGTCTGTTGGTATATTTGATGGTATCTGTGACAGATGAACAAAGTATTCGTTACCAAATATAGATTTTCGAGTCCTATCACCGTACCACGTATCAAAAAAGCCCGCTTCAGGCGGGCTTTTTTGTGCCCGTACGTCACCACTCGCACCGACAGCAGATACGCGCACGGTCAACCAGGGTTTCGGGAAAGCGTTTCGAGGGAACGCTCTGTTCCGGATGGATCCGCGAACTGAGCATCCTGCGTGTGCACGCCATGCCGGAGGCCTACTGGATATGGCTTTGGTCATCGCGCATTGCCTTTGCAGTATCGGCCTGCCGCCGAACCTGGATGCCACAACAGGGCCCGGCCTCACCAGGCCGCCCAACCGCTGGATGCAAGTTCTCGTTGGGCTGGCAATCACGAGTTGAATTCTCTCGCCACTCAAGGCCATCCTTGGCGCCAACGACGACAACACCACCAAGAGGCATGCGCACAGAGCGATGTCACATCTGTCCCATCAAGCACTTGTCACGCGCTTTGCCTCGTTTGCCGGGCTATCGATCGCCGCCAACATGGGCGTCCAGCACCAGATGATTCTTCGCTATGACGGCGCGTACAGCCCTATCGTTGCCTTGGCGATGGGCACTCTGGCCGGGCTGATGCTGAAGTACACGCTCGACAAGCGGTACATCTTCCGTTACGAGACTCGCCACGCGGGACACGATGCGCTCACCTTCTTCGCTTACGCGAGCATGGGCATAGTCACCACCGCCATCTTCTGGACCGCCGAAATCCTCGGCGGGTACGTCACGAGCGGGGAAATGGGGCGCTATGCCGGCGGCACGCTTGGCCTGATCACCGGCTACGTCACCAAGTACTTCCTGGACAAGCGCTTTGTCTTTTCCAAGAAGCAACTCGTGAGGTTCTAATGCGTCCCATCCGTCTCGACATCCTTCCGCTGGTCGTCCCGTGCTTTTTCGCCGGCGCCCTCGGGGCCGGCCATATCACCTTGTGGGCCGGCCGATTCTCCGCAGCTCCCCTGGCTATCGTGTTCGTGGTGATCTTCGGCGCATTGATCGCCACGTGCCTGCGGTACGGCACTTCAAGCGCGCCGGGTCAGGGGCAGGCACTCCCCCTGCGCGTGCGCGATCACCTCCCTGGCCTCTTGCTTGGCGTGCTCTTGCCATTGGCACTACGCCTGCCGACCTTCCTCAATGCTCCCGCCGGGGGAGACGCGCTGGCCTATCATCTGCCCATGGCCGCGCAATGGGTGCAGCAAGGCAGCATGCTCGCGTCGGATGCCCGCTGCTGGTTCTATCCCGGCAACATGGAATTGCTGCTCGCCGAAATATTTGTCCTCACCCGACATGACACCTGGTGGGCACTCCTGGACGTCTTGTCGTGGCTCTGGCTATACGGTGCGCTGCATTCGCTGATGGCACGCATGTGTGACAAACGGACGGCGGGACTGGTCGTGGCGGCCATCATGCTCAGCCCGGTATTCGTCAACCAACTTGGGCAAGCCGGCAACGACCTGTTTCTCTCCGCAGCCATTCTCTCCGCCTTCGTCGCACTGCTGGCATATCTGGACAAGCCGTCCCTGCCTGGCTGGATCATCTGTGCCGGCTGGATATCGGTGGTGCTTGGCACCAAGTACGTCGGCCTGCCAGTCGCTGCAGTCCTGTGCGTGCCCTTGCTCTATTCGCTGTGGCAGCACAAGGATGTTCGGCGCCCCAAGCTGGCGATCGCCGCGGTGCCACTGGCGTTGCTGGGGGCAAGCTTCTATCTGCGCAATGCACTCTTGACCGGTAACCCGCTCTATCCCTCCGGAGTAAGCCTGCTCGGGCACTCCCTGTTGCCATGGGGCGATACAGGCCCGCTGGTGGCGGTGCTGAACACCGTCGTGCCCATGGAGATGCGAGCCACATCGTTTTTTGGCATGCCGCAACACCTTCATGCGCTGATGCTTGGATTGCGGGCCTGCTGGGAACACTATTTACTGCTCCCCGGCGTGGTGATGACTGTCCTGGCGACTTGGCTGTGCCGTGTAGTGAATCCTGCACTGCCGCGCGCTGCCGTATTGCCAGGCCGTGCCCAGGCCTGGCTTTGGGCCGTGGCGCTCGTGATCTTGGCCCTTTACTTCACCATGCCCTTCACCATCGAGAACATCCCTGGCACGGCGAACCAGATCAGCAACGGTGCCTCGTTGCGCCTTGCACAACCAGCCCTTGCGCTACTGGTGGCGGCAGCCATTGCATGCGCGCCCGTGTCGGCCGTGCCCGTCATCGCCGCCAGCGCACTGGCCTACGATGGCATCAACCTCATGATGCTGAATGCGCCGGCCATGATAGCGATCGAAGCCGCAGGCCTGCCTCTTCTGCTGGTGCTGGTGTGGACATTGGATTCGGGCCACGAGCGTGCCCGTGATTCAGTGGCATCCTTGTCCACGCAAGCCTTTGGCGTGGCAGCGGCATTGTTCGTTGCGGGCGCGCTGTGGCGAACCACATCCAATTGCCGCGAAGTTTGCAGCGCAAACATGTACACCTATGGCGGCAAGACCAAGGTCGCGCAATGGTTGCTGCAACCAGAACGTGCCGGATCGACCATCGCCGCCACAATGACGCTGCGCATTTATCCGCTTGTCGGGCATCGATTCCAGAATCGCGTGATAGCCCTCAACCCCACGCCAACGCCCAACGACATGAACCGGGCGATCGCGCAAGCACATGCCCGGTTCATCGTCATTTCACGCGAAACCGGCGATGTGCACAGTCCCACCTTCGGGGAGTGGCCCGATCCCTTGAGCTACTTACCCCGGCTTGAATCGCGGGGTTACCGGCTGGTATTCGACGACGGCTTCGCCAAGGTATTCGCCGGCCCTTGAGCCCCAGGGGCCTCGATTTTCGTTCCTGTCGGAACGACAGCCGACACGTGACGGCCGACGTGCCACTGCCCCTCTCCGCCTATCGCCGGCACCAGTTACTTCACCTCAATGATGAGCCACTCGCCGCCGCAGCGAGCGGCGAGTGCCTTTGCTGACCACAGAGCCTCGCACCCTCACCAGCGCGAACAGCGGCGTCGACAGCAGCATGACGATGAAAGCCTGCCGATCGAGTTGGGCCGATTGGCCCAGTACCACACCCACGCAATAGGCACAGGCCAGCAGGCCAACCACCACCAGGAAGCGCTGCTTGATCGGCGTCAACCCGATGGTGCGATTGAGGCGCCACATGGAAACCACCGAATAGATGTAGGGCAACGCCATCAGCACGACGGTGGCGCTGGTGATGGTGGCGAACTGTGTCGCGACATTGGGCGAGGTGGTCAGCGCCAGCAATATCGTCATCAAGACGCCGGTGACGACGAGGTTGCGCGCCGGCATGCCGTGCTCGTTGGTGACGGCGAAGCTGGTGGCGAACATGCCGTCCTGCGCGGCCGCCTGGGCTGATTGCGCGACGATCAATATCCACCCCACCAGGGCTCCTGCCGCCTTGAGGATGGCTGCGAGGGAAATGGCCACTGCAGCCCACTTGCCCAGCATGACGCGCGCGGCATCGGCGAACGGTGCGCCGGAGCCACGCAGTTCCTCGTTGGGGAGCAAGCCCATCATCACCGTGCAGCACACCACGTAGATCAGGGTGGAGATGACCAGGCCGATGACCGTAGCCAACGGAACGTTGCGCTTGGGATTGTCGATGACGCCAGCCGACACCGCGGCACTCTCAACGCCGAGGAACGCCCATAGCGCGATCGAGGCGCTGCGGTCGATCGCCGACAGCAAGGGCAGGTTGCCGGGATTCCAGCCGGCCAGGAACAGCTCCGGCTTGAACCAGAGCCAGCCGAGCACCCCGACGAAGGCAATCGGCAGGATGCCGGCCACGGTGCTTATCGTCGTGAAGTGCCCCACTACATTGGCTCCACGCGTATTGAGCCAGATGAACAGCCAGATGATTCCCGCGGTACAGGCGTTGGCGAACCAGGGGGTCTTCAACACCGGGAAAAACACGGCCAGGTATCCGGTCACCGATACGGCGATCGCCACATTGCCGATGACGTTGGCGCCCCAGTAGAGGAAATTGGTCTGGAACGCCGCGAACGGTCCCATGTGGTCGCGCGCGTAGGCATAGGGACCACCCGCCTGAGGCTCGACCATGCCAAGATGGGCAAACACCAGTCCAAGGGCGCTGGCCCCGATGGCCGCAGCGATCCAGCCCAGCAGCGAGATGCTGCCAATGTTCGCCAGGCTGGAGGGCAACAGGAACAGGCCTGTGCCGACCATGTTGGCAACCACCAGCGAGGATGCCCCAAGCAGCCCCATTTTCTTGACGGGTTCCAATGCCATGGCAGATCCTCGGTGATCAACGCAGGGCCAGGCTCTGTGGCCTGCGGCCGATCAAGGATTGAGGTCGTAGCGCAGCGTGGTCTGCACGCGCTGACCCTGTCCGCGCATGTCGATCAACGAGATGTTCTGGCCCCACAGATATTCGATGCCCAGCATGGCGCGCTGGCTGAACTGCCAGGCCAGATTGAGCGAGGCGAACTTGGTGCTCTTGGGCAATTCGTCGCGATCCAGAATCATGTTGCCGGACGGACTGATGCGCAGGTAACCCCAGGATGCGCTGGAACTGAGCGTGTCGGTCCAGCCATGGGTATAACCCACGCCCCAGCCGCGGGCACGGATCGCGCGAAGGATGCCGTTGTCGGTGAAAGCCGCATCCAGGCCCAGCCCCGAGATGTCCTGCAGGAAATTGGCATAGCCGTGGCCATTGCTGTACCAGCCCTGCGCGCTGTCGCGGTCGAACAGCTTGGTGCTGCCGGTCAGCTGGGTGGCAAACGCCTTGGTGCGCTGGGTCTGTCCTGTCGCCGAGTCCTGCATGCCAAGGTCGCGGAACAGATTGGACCACTGGATATGCCAATCAGGCGTCTCCCAGCGCACGCCCGCCGTGAAGTCGGCCAGGCGCGAATAGGGCTCGTAATCGCCGATGGGCGTGATATCCGCATTCGGCTTTTCCATCGAAAGCGGCAGGGTCAGCGTGTTGTCGCCCCACTTGTACAGGATGGGAATGAAGCGAATCTGCGGCCCGTACTTGAAATTGAACGAGTTGGGGCCTTCGTAGTCGAGCGTATTCGGGAACACGTCGATGTCGGTGAACGCAGAGATGTTGTATCCCGCCAACAAGGTGAAGCGCTCGTTGTCCAGTTCGCCGTAGAAGTACTGCAGGTTGTACGGCATGTCGCCAGTGCCACTGCCGAAGAAGTTGTTCTTGTAGACCACCTTCAACGTGCCGTAGTCGGTATCGCGACGGAAGTCCATGCGGAAAATGCTCTGCCGCGCGCTCAGGTTGGTGTTCCACCCGCTGCCATAGAACGGCTGGCCGCGCACCGGAATCGATGACGGCACGAACAGATCCTTGGACCCCATGTAGGTGTTGTCGATCATGGTGTCCAGCTGCGCCACCAGATCCAGCTTCAGCAGGTTGCCGGTATCGCCTAGCCTTACATAGCCTTCGGGCAGAGGTTCGCCAACGCCGGCAGGTGCTGACGGCGGCCGATACGCCGCAGGCTGCCCTGATGACGGCACGGTGGCCGAGGAAATCAACGGCGCCGGTGCCTGTTGCGTTGTCTGCACGGGAATCGGAGCGGCGGACTTGGCGGCAGCGGTGGCATTCTCCTGCGAGGACTCTTTTGCCTCCAGTTCGTCCAGGCGCTGCTGCATCTTCTGCATGACCTGTTGCTGCGCCTGCATCTGTTGGCGCATCTGCGCGATCTGCGCCTTCAGGTCATCGTTGGAATCCGTGCTCTGCGCCCACGCCGGCTGCACGTGTACTGCGGCCAATGCCACGCATCCCACCAGCATGGAACCGATGGCATGCCCGCCCTTGTTCGA
The DNA here is from genome assembly GCF_003332825.1 of Dyella sp. C9. GTDB lineage: Bacteria > Pseudomonadota > Gammaproteobacteria > Xanthomonadales > Rhodanobacteraceae > Dyella. Next base: position 62,056 of record NZ_QIRF01000006.1, read on the forward strand.
TGAGGCACGTGCGCGAAGCCATTGCCGCATGAAGACACTCCTTTATCGAACATTGACGGTCAGCGTGGCGTTCAACGGATGCGCGATCCGCCAGTAGCGTTCCTGCAGCGATAAAACCCCCACGGGCAACCGCGCTTCCGCGCGGCGCGAGCCGCGTGCTGCAACACGGGAACGAGTGTCACGCAGAGACAAGGGCCGCCTCCAGGCAGCCACCTCCCTGAATCGATTAGAGCCGAGAAATTGTGGAAGTGCCGTGAATCCAGGCGTTTTCGGGCGAAGGACGAGCTGCGCGCAGACGTCCCGGTCGACAGACGATCGCCACGTCCTTCATGGATTGGACGGCGCGCACTTCGGATGCATGCAAGGAGATGGCCCTGGCGGGCCAGACTGCATCACGTCGACGGAGGATCGCGTTGTTCCTCTTTCTCGAAGCGAACGATCAGTGTATCGAGCCATGCCAGTTGCCGCACGATCGCTTCACGCTGCGCGACCGGCTCCGCCTCGTCGGCGAGTTCGATGCCAACCAGGCGCAGCGCGCCGCGCAGGCGATGAAGTACGTCGCGCTGCGCCTGTTGGTCGCCACTGCTTACCGCACGGTCGAAGAGCAGGAGATCCTGACGACAGGATGTGCTCAGGCCACCCAGTATCCGCAAGGCCTCGCTGCGTGAGCCAAAGGCATCCTGCAGCACATGCAGGCCTGGATGATCGTCTTCACCAGGCGTGCCAACTTCCGCTCCCACCGCCTGTCCGGCTCTTTCGAGACACTGGGACAACATGGCCTCGAGGGTGGCCAGCCGCACGGGCTTGGCGAGGAATTCGTCCATGCCCGCCTGATGGCATCGCAGCACTTCCTCGGGCAAGGCACTGGCCGACAGGGCGACGATGGGCAGGTGCCGGTCACCGCCCTCCTCCAACTCGCGTATGCGGCGCGCCAATGCGTAGCCGTCAAGCACAGGCATGTGGCAGTCGGTGATCAGCAGGTCGTAGTGCGACCCGGCAAGCGCCCTCATCGCTTCCTCGCCATTGTCGACCATCGTGTACGGATAACCGAGGCGCTCCAGCTGGCGTCCGATCACGGCGCGATTGATCGGATGGTCCTCGGCCACCAGGATACGCCGGGCGTGCCTCATGGAGGCCGGTGCCGCTGATGCAGCGTACTCGGGCAAGGCAAGTCCGAGCGCCGAATGACATGCTTCAATCATCGAGTGCCACGTCAACGGATAGCCACTCAACCACACCAGGCTTCCCTCCACGCGAACGCCGCGAGCATCGGCTGCGCTTGTCAGGCGTATGACGCGGCCCGCCGCGGGCAACGGACCGGGACCGACGAGATCCTCATCAGCCAGGCACAGGTCGATGTCACCGTCGACATAATCGGCAAGGTCCCTCACGTCGGCCCCGACGACGGACATGCCCAGCGCGGACAACGCATTGGACAGCTCGCGCTCGAGCATGATGTCGCCGGTGCACAGCAAGGCGGATTTGCCGACCAGCGCGGTGGGAGCACGACTTGCCTGCGCGACCGGCAGCACCACCTCGAACACTGCACGCGTACCGAAGCCAGCGGCGCTGGCCAGGCGAACCTCGCCCCCCATCAGCTGCGCGAGCCGGCGGCAGATGCTGAGACCCAACCCGGTACCGCCGAAACGACGGGAGGTCGATGGCTCCGCCTGCACAAAAGGCTGAAACAGGTGCTCGAGCTGTTCGTCGGAGATGCCGGTACCGGTATCCGTGATGGTAAAGCGGAGTCGCTGCCCCTCGCCGATCTCGCCCATCAACTCGACATGCAGCTCCACATAACCCTTGGCGGTGAACTTCAGGGCATTGCTCAGCAGGTTCGTGACGATCTGCCGCACGCGATTCATGTCGCCGCGATGCATGGCCGCCAGGCGCCAGTCCAGCGTGCCGTAGAGCCGCACGCCCTTCGCCTGTGCGACGGCCGAGAACAAGCCCAGCGCACCATCGATCAGCGCGTGCAGGTCGAAGGCCTGGTCCTCCAGCCGCATGCGACCGGCTTCGATGCGCGAGAAGTCGAGGATGTCGTCGAGGATCTGCAACAAGGCACAGGAGGAGTCGTGCACCAACTCCAGCATGTGGCGCTGCTCGCGATCGAGTGCTGTCCTGCCAAGCAGTTCGACCAGGCTGAGTGCGCCGGCCATCGGCGTGCGTATCTCATGGCTCATCATGGCCAGGAAGGCGCTCTTGGCTGCCACAGCCGCTTCGGCGGTGGCCTTCGCTTCGACGAGGGCCTCTGCCTGTTCCTTTTCCAGCGTAATGTCCGTGACGTAGATGCTGCACGTGACGATGTCGTCCGGATCGACCCTCGGCTGGCCGAACGAGGCACGCAGCCAACGCTCTCCCGCACTGGTGCGCGACCGGAATTCGACGCTCCTCACCGCCCCCTTCTCGCGCAGGTCCCGGATCGCCTGCTGCACGATGACCCTGTCCTCGTCGGGGATGACATCGTAGGGGCGCATGCGCCCTTGCAACAGCGCTTCGTGGCTGATGCCGAACATGACCTCCGTAGGACCGCTGACGTAGTCGAAGCTGCTGCCGCCATCAGGCGTGTAATGGACACGCAGCACCACGCCGGGCAGGCTTTCGTTGGTGTCGATGAGGCGCTGCTCGGACGCCAGTGCCCGCGCCTCCGTCTCGCGCAGGTCGGTCACGTCGACCAGCGTTCCGAGCAGTCCCGGCTCCTGGGTCGCCGATGGCACGAAGCGGTGCAGCCACAACAGGACATCACGCGCCCCTTCTCCGACCCCCGCCGTGGCTACCTTGAGATCGCGCCGGACGTCTTCGCCATGCTTGAGCACATCCAGGTCACCCTGGTGGAGCGCGGCCGCATCCACACCACCGATATGCCGTGTCTCCAACAGGCTGCGCCCCAGCAGATCGCCACGCTTGCACTCAAACGCGGTTTCGTAGGCCTGGTTCACGGCGACGTAACGGCCGTTGGCATCCTTGACGAACACCGGATAGGGAATGGTCTCCAGCAATGCCTGCTGGAAACGCAACTGCGCGTCGAGCTTCGATTCCGCCACGCGCTGCGCGCGTAGCGCCCGGCGAAGGTGCGAATAGGCGAAACCGATCAGGCTGACGATCGCGAGTGTCGCCGCCAGCCCCGCCAGCACCCAGGTAGCCGGCACTCCATAGTGATACTGGATGGTCAGCCAACGACTTCGGATAGCCTGGCGCTGACCATCGGTGATCCCGGCCAGCGTGCGGTCGATCCAAGGCATCATGCGCTCGTAACGACTGGCCAGGGCCACGGTAAAATCCTGATCCAGGCCGGCCGGACCGACGACCCGCAGCGTCGCCGCATAACGGTCGCGAATCAGCGGATCGATGGCTGGCAAGGTACCGATGTACGCATCCGCTCGACCGGACGCGACGTCTTCCAGACCTTCGTCATTGCTGCCAACCGGCAACAGGTGGCTACGCGGCAGCAACATGCGCAGACGCGGCAGCAGCCCGGCCTCCTCACGCACGGCCACCACGTGACCGGAGAGGTCCTCGGGTCCCGCGATCGCCGGCCCGCGGGTACGCGCCACGATCACCTCGGGGAAGTGTTCATAGGTGCGACTGAACAGCATGTCCTTGGAGGAAAAGTCGTCTGGCATCGCCGCGGCGACCATGTCGACCTCGCCCGAACGCACCATGCGCTGCAGGGCTGACCAGTTGCTCGCCGGCACCAGCTGCACGCGAAAACCCAACTCCTTCTGCAGGATCGTGACGTAGTCCGCCGCAAGACCATCGAAATGCCCACGTGAGTCGAGGAAGCTGTAGGGAGGGCGATCGGTCTCGAAACCCAGTCGCAGCGGCGCCAGCCCACGTAGCCAATCCCGCTCCTGCACACTGAGGCCTGGTGCCAGGGTCGGTGCCTCACCCGCGGACAGCAGGCCCCAACGCGAACGGAGTCGGGTCATCTCCTCGACCGAGACCGCTGCCTCGGCCTTGCGCAACAACACCAGCTCCATCGTCCGGCCATGCGGAACGGCCAGCGCCACGGCAACGGGAGGAAGATCCAGCGGCGCGAGCACGACCAGATCGTCGCTGTTGCGCATCTGAAGCAGCATTTGGGTACGCGACGCCGTCGTTCCGATGTAGGCGTCGGCACGCCCTGTCGCGACCATGTCCATGGCCTGTCGGCCATCGTCCGCGAAAAACAGGGTCGCATCGGGGAAGCGCTCGCGCAGCAGGTCGATCACATGGTGGTAGCTGCGCTCGATGACGATCCGGGCGTGCGCAAGATCGCGTTCGGCTCGAATCTGCTCATCCCCTTTCCGGGCAACCAGGAATAGGGCGCCGCCACCGTAGGGCTTGAGGAACTCAAATCGCGCCGCATGCTCATTGTTGACGGAGACCGCGAGCAGCAGGTCGTAGGGATCCACGCCCCCGGCACTGCCAGCGAGCACGGCGTCCAGGTCGGAGTACGGATGGAAGGACAGCTGCAGACCGACGCGACTGGCCAACAAGCGCGCGTAGTCCACGGCAAAGCCTTCGGGCCGGCCTGCTGACCAGCCCTCCGCCGGCAGATGATCGCCCGTGAATACGCCTACCTGCAAAACCGGGTGGAGTTCCCGCCAGGCCTCCTCTTCCGGGGTGAGCTGAACGGTCGGAGTCGCCGCGCTGGTGTCGGCCGAAGCCGAGCTGGCTTGTGCGGGGTGATCCGGTCCCGCGGCAGCCCAGCCATTGCCCGTCGCGAGGCCGGCAAGCCATGCCACCACCAGGCAGCCGATCAATCGCCAGATGCGAAAGCGCCGCTGCGCCGCATTGACGAAGGTCAAAGTAAAGTATTTTCCCGTATCTGGAGTCATGCAGACACCCATGCATCCCGTCCATCCGGTCGAACGCTCAGCTTAGATGGCCCGTTACGCGCCTTACTATGAGAATCGTCTGAAGGTATCCCGCTTCGCAGTAGGGTTTTCACCCATCCGCTTGCCATGCCAAATCCGTTAACCTAGAAATTACTCCCTTCCGAGCCGTCATTCGTGACTCTACGCATCATCCTCGCAGACGATCATCCGATTGTTCGCAGTGGCGTGCGTGCGCTCCTGGAGAATCACGCGGATGCCAGCGTGGTAGCCGAAGTGGGCTCGCCCATGGAGCTGATCGGCGCGATCGAACAGCTTTCGTGCGATCTCGTCATCACCGACTTCAGCATGCCTACCGGCCTGCTCGCCGATGGCCTGCAGATGCTCGGCATGATTCGCCGCCGTTGGCCCGAGCTGCCGGTGATCGTGCTCACCATGGTTGGCAACGCGGGCGTACTGGGTGCCATCCGTGCCACGGGCGTTCGCGGCCTGCTCAGCAAGTCTGACGCACTCAACGAACTGACGCTGGCCGTTCAGGCCGTGACGCACGAACGCGAATACCTCAGCAGCGCAGTGCGCAAGGCCCTGGAACACACGCAGAACACCGGGTTGGCAGGCAATCCTCCAACGCTGTCCAAACGCGAGACGGAGGTGCTGCGCCTGTTCGCGTCCGGCCTGACCGTGTCGGAAATCGCCGCCCAACTGAATCGCAGCGTCAAGACCATCAGCCGGCAAAAGATGGACGCCATGGCCAAGCTTGGCCTACGCACGGACCTGGACGTCTACGCGTATGCGCGCGAGCATGGATTGGTGAACTGACGCCAAGCTGCGTCACGAGCGGCCATGGATGTCACTTGGCCGTATGGGCCGATGCCCCGCGCAAGGCGTGCGGGCGGCTAGTGACGCAGCGACCACGATGGGGCGGCCATCACGCCACACGCCACGCTTGGCCAAGGCATCGGCTCGAGCCACGGATCGGCCTGGATCTCCCGGGCGAAGCTAGCACCCTGCTCCAGCGCTCCCGCGACCGCTTCGTCCCGGTTTGCGAAGGCACCATCGGTCTGGCCTGTGGTCAACGGCTCCCACTGGCAACGATCCATGCCTTGCGAGCGATACAACACCCAGCGACCGATCCATGCCATGCAGCCATCCTGCGGCACTTCCGTAGCCTCGGCATCCAACAGGTAAATACCTACGAGCACAGCCATCGAGAACTCCCTTTCCGGACCAGCGCGCACGAATCCTTCGCACCGGCCCAGGGGCGGTGCGCCTGTGTTCGAGTGGCCAAGGGGGGATGGGGAGCCACGAACATGGCGAAGGCTAAGCCAAGCCCAGCGGATGCCAAACGTGGCAAAGGTCATGGTATCTGTCGTGACAATCAATGCTGCGGCGCAGCACCTTGGCCGCGTGCGCAGGTGAAGATGTCGTGCGTGCCAGATTCTGTTTCCTGCAGCAAAACCCTCACCGAACTCGACGCGGCCGGCATCGCTGCCATCTTCACCCGGAACGCGGGGTGCGCATCGCGGACACTCGAGACTTGCTCCATCCGGCCGATATCTTCCACTTGGCCCCTGCCAGCCATGGAGGGGCGGCCATCCATCGCGTGTTCCTCAACCCCTGAGCCCCACGCCGGCCGCCCCTCCACCTCCTCGACGGAGCCCTGCCCTCCCGTCGCGAGCGGAAAGACAAGCCCCAGCCACAGCGTCCACCCCGGGCCCCTCTCCCGACCACTGGGGCTGGCGCGCTCGGGGGCGGCGCTGCGATCTCACCGGGTTTCCTCAGTCGATCGCGGACCGCCGTGCCAAATGCATGACGAACAGGACGGCGGCACCGTTGGCCAGTATCTGAAGCAGCATGTCGATTTCCCGCCCTCACGATGCCTGGCCGCCTGGCCGGCAGAAGGCCGCAGGCAAGTATGGTTTCAGTCTCAATGAAGTGACGCGGCTCCCTGGCCTGGCGTACAGGCGCGCGTCCAGCGCAATCAGGGGAGCCAGGAGCCCGCATCGCTGCGGTTCAACGGCAGGCACGAACCGATGACCTGGACACTGCCGGCGGCGGCGGACGTGCGGTCTGCGAACCTTGCCTGGCTATTGTGGGTGGTCACCGGCAGAAACTGCGCAAGCGCCCATCATGACGGGCAGCGGTGACCACATGGTGACAACCCAAAGCCCATGACCCTCATCAAGAAGGCTTGCTCGGGTGCGGAGTTTGCGGGCGTTTCGTTGGCTTCTGGCGACGCGCCTCAGCGCAGGCCATGGCGTGGCCAAGCCCTTGAAATGGTGCCCCCGATACGATTCGAACGTACGACCTGTCCCTTAGGAGGGGACCGCTCTATCCAACTGAGCTACGGGGGCAACGCCGCGAATTCTGGCATGGATTGGCCCCCAGCGCGATCCGGTTGGAGGGCCCTGCTAGAATGGTGGTTTTCATCCCGGCGCGTCCCCGCGCCACGGTCCGGAGTCAAGCATGTCGCACGAAATCCTCACCGCACTCGGTCTCGGCGCTTCCCAGTCGGGCACGTACCTTGGCAATGGCGAGTGGTCCAAGACCACCGATGCCGGCACGCTGCAGCCGATCAACCCGGCGACCGGCGAGGTGATCGCCTCGGTGTACGCATCCAGCGCCGCCGACTACGACATCATCGTCAAGCGCGCCCAGGAAGCATTCAAGGTCTGGCGCACCACGCCGGCCCCGCGTCGCGGCGAAGCCGTGCGCCTGTGCGGCGAAGCGTTGCGCAAGCACAAGGACGCGCTCGGTTCGCTGGTGGCGCTGGAAATGGGCAAGATCAAGCCCGAGGGCGACGGCGAAGTGCAGGAGATGATCGACATCGCCGATTTCGCAGTGGGCCAGAGCCGCATGCTGTACGGCTACACCATGCATTCGGAGCGCCCGGGCCACCGCATGTACGAGCAGTACCAGTCGCTGGGCCTGGTCGGCATCATCAGCGCGTTCAACTTCCCGGTGGCGGTGTGGGCGTGGAATTCGTTCCTGGCGGCCATCTGCGGCGATATCTGCATCTGGAAGCCGTCGCCGAAGACCCCGCTGTCGGCCATCGCCTCGATGAAGATCTGCAACGAGGCGCTAAACGCTGCCGGCTTCCCGGACATCTTCTTCCTGTTCAACGATGCCGGCACCGAGTTGTCGCAGCAGTTCGTGGATGATCACCGCATTCCGCTGATCAGCTTCACCGGCTCGACCAAGGTCGGCCGTCACGTGGGCGAGCGCGTCGCCAAGCGCATGGGCCGTTCGCTACTGGAACTGGGCGGCAACAACGCCATCATCCTCGACGAAAGCGCCGACCTGAAGCTGGCCATCCCGGCCATCGTGTTCGGTGCCGTGGGTACCGCCGGCCAGCGCTGCACCACCACGCGCCGCCTGTTCGTGCACGAGTCGATCATCGACGACGTGACCGACAAGCTGGTCACCGCGTACAAGCAGGTCGAGGGCAAGATCGGCGATCCGACCCTGGCCACCACCCTGATGGGCCCGCTCAACAGCAAGGAAGCCGTACAGGCTTACCTCGCCGCGGTGGAGAAGGCCAAGGCCACCGGCGGCACGGTGCGCACCGGCGGCGCGGCGCTCAGCGACCGCCCCGGCAACTTTGTGCTGCCGACCATCGTCACCGGCGTGAAGAACAGCGACGAAGTGGTCCAGACCGAAACCTTTGCCCCGATCCTCTACGTGATGCCGTTCAAGACGCTCGACGAGGCGATCGAGCTGCAGAACAGCGTGCCGCAGGGCCTGTCCTCGGCGATCTTCACGCAGAACCTCAAGTCGGCAGAGCAGTATCTGTCGGCAGCCGGTTCGGACTGCGGCATCGCGCACGTCAACATCGGCACCTCGGGTGCGGAGATCGGCGGCGCGTTCGGTGGCGAGAAGGAAACCGGCGGCGGCCGCGAGGCGGGCTCGGATGCATGGAAGGTCTACATGCGCCGCCAGACCAACACCATCAACTACTCCAATTCACTGCCGCTGGCCCAGGGCATCAAGTTCGACCTGTAAGCCAGACCCGGCGACCGCCCTGTGGGGGTCGCCAACCCTCCACTGCTGCGCAGGACGTGCACCGCGATGAGCTATCCGCCCTCCACCTACCGCAGCGCCACCACCAGCACACTGGCGGTCGTGAGCCTGCTGTTCGGCATCGGCTGCTGGTTCGTGTTGCCGGTGATCGGTGCGATCGTGGCGGTGGTGTGCGGCCATCTGGCGCGCGGTGAAATCCGCCGTGCCACCCCGGGCAGCGTGGAAGGCGATGGCCTGGCGCTCACCGGCCTGATCCTGGGTTACACGCACCTGGCGCTGTTCGTTCTGGCGGTCGTGCTGGTCTTCAGCTTCATCGCGCTCGGCTTGAGCCTGGGCGTGCACTTCCTGCACTGGTCCTGGTAATGAGCGTTTCCTCGCCCTCCCCGTTCGATTTCCGTGGCTACCGCGTGGTCGTCGCGGGCGGCAGCAAGGGCATCGGGCGGAGCATGGCGCTGGCCTTCGCGCAGGCGGGCGCGTCGGTGTCGGTGTGCGCGCGGGGCGAGCAGGCCCTGGACGAAGTACGCCACGCCATCGCGGCCCAGGGCGTCACTGCGCATACGCGAAGCTGCGACCTGGCCGATGGCGAGGCCATCGAAGCCTATGTGCACGAAGCCGCGGAAGTACTCGGCGGCATCGACGTGCTGGTCAACAACGCCAGCGGCTACGGCTTCGAGGATACCGACGAGGGCTGGCTGGCCGGCTTCAATGTCGACCTGATGGCGGCCGTGCGCGCATCCCGGCACGCGCTGCCCCACCTGTCCGCGTCCTCGCGCGGCAGCATCCTGCATATCTCCTCGATCGCGGCGTTCCACCCCGGCGTGCGCGGGCCGGCCTATGCCGCCATCAAGGCTGCGCTGAGCCAGTACACCACCTCGCAGGCGCTGGCACTGGCGGAGCAGCGCGTCCGCGTGAACGCGATCGCACCCGGCTCCATCGAGTTTCCCGAGGGGCTTTGGGATCGCCGCAAGACCGAGGCTCCGGAACTGTACCGGCGCACGCTCGCCAAGATTCCGTTCGGCCGCTTTGGCCGCCCGGAGGAAATCGCCCATGCGGCCCTGTTCCTCGCCTCGCCGTTTGCCGGCTGGATCACCGGACAGACCCTGTGCGTGGACGGCGGCCAGCTGCTGACCGGATGACGCCATGACCGACCTCAAGCCCACCGAACGATTCAGCGACCGCGTTGCCGACTACGTGCGCTACCGCCCCGACTATCCGGTGGCGATGCTGGAATGGCTGCAGCGTACCCACGGGGTGAATCCGCACTGGTGGGTGGCCGACGTCGGCGCGGGTACCGGCATTTCCAGCAAGCTGTTCCTCGATGGCGGCTACCGCGTGATCGCGGTCGAACCCAATGAGCCGATGCGGCAGGCCGCCGAGCAATGGCTGGGCGACAACGAACGCTTCCGCGTCATCGACGGACGGGCCACGGCCACCGGCCTGGACGATCGCAGCGTCGACCTGATCACCGTGGCGCAAGCCTTCCACTGGTTCGACCAGGAATCGACGCGCGAGGAGTTCAAGCGCATCCTGCGGCCGAACGGACGCGTGGCCATCATCTGGAACTCGCGCCGACTGGTGGGCACGCCGTTCCTGGAGGGCTACGAGGCCCTGCTCAAGGCATACGGCACGGACTACACCAGCGTCGCCGAGCGCTATGGCGACGAGGCCGACATGCAGCGCTGGTTCGGCGCGGGCTACCTCGGCAAGGGCCGCTTCGACCATGGCCAGTTGCTCGACTTCGATGCGCTGCGCGGCCGCCTGATGTCCTCCTCGTATGCGCCCCGCGCAGGCCATCCTTCGCACGAGCCGATGCTGCACGCATTGCGTACCCTGTTCGAGAGCTGCCAGGTCGATGGCCGGATCAGCTTCGACTACGACACCGTCATCTACGTGGGCAAGATGTCCTGACTATGTACGACCTGATCCGCCCCTTGCTGTTCGCACTCGACGCTGAAACGGCCCATCGCCTGACGCTGTACGGCCTGGGCGTTGCCCACCGCAGCAACTTCATCCAATGGGTGGCCAGGCCGCCTGCCGAACTGCCCACGCAGGCGTTCGGCATCCGCTTTCCCAACCCGGTGGGCCTCGCCGCCGGCATGGACAAGAACGCCGACCACCTCGATGCGCTGGGTGCGCTCGGCTTCGGTTTCGTGGAAGTGGGCACCACCACCCCGCGGCCCCAGCCGGGCAACGACAAGCCGCGCATGTTCCGCCTGCCCCGCCACGAGGCAGTGATCAACCGCCTGGGCTTCAACAACGCCGGCGTGGACGCGCTGGTGCGCAACGTGCAGCAGTCGAGCTACCGCGGCGTGCTTGGCATCAACATCGGCAAGAACAAGGACACGCCCAACGAAAAGGCGGTGGACGATTACCTGCTCTGCCTGGAGCGTGTGTATCCACTGGCCAGCTACATCACGGTGAACATCTCCTCGCCGAACACGCAGGGCCTGCGAGACCTGCAGGAAGAGGCCACGCTGCGCCGTTTCATCGAAACCCTGCGCGAGGCGCAGGAGCGGCTTGGCTCGCAGAGCGGCACCCGCAAGCCGATGCTGCTGAAGATCGCCCCCGACCTTGGCGAAGCGGAGCTCGACGCCATCGCCGAAGTGCTGCTGGCCGCCAGGGTGGACGGCGTGATCTGCACCAACACCACCATCGACCACTCCGCCGTGGCCGATGACCCTCACGGCAACGAGACCGGCGGCCTGTCCGGCAAGCCCTTGTTCGAGCGTTCCACCGCCGTGCTGCGTGGCATGCGCCGGCGCGTGGGCAATCGCCTGGACATCATTGGCGTAGGCGGCATCCTGGAAGGCGGCGATGCCGCCACCAAGATCGACGCCGGCGCCTCGCTGGTGCAGATCTATTCCGGCATGGTCTACCGCGGCCCGGCGCTGATCGCCGAATGCGTCAACGAGATCCGTCGCCAGCGCGAGGCCGGTCATGGCGGCTGAACGCATCGACATGGGTGGCTACACGCTGATCGAAAACGCACCGCTGGCCAACCGCAACACCTTGCGCGTGCAGGCACGCGCAAGGCTGCTGGCCGAAGTGCATGACGCCTCCCGCCTCACCGAGCTGCTCGACTTCCCCGCCGTGCGGCAAGGTCGAATGCTGGTGCTCGGCGAGGGCAGCAACATGCTGTTCACCGGTGACTTCGACGGCACCGTACTGGCCATGGCCACGCGCGGCGTGCAGGTGGAACAGGATGGCGAAGTGGCACGCATCGCGGTGGCCGCCGGCGAGCGCTGGGACGACTTCGTGCGCTGGACCCTGGGCCAGGGCTTTGCGGGCCTGGAAAACCTGATCCTGATTCCCGGCACGGTCGGTGCCGCGCCGATCCAGAATATCGGCGCCTACGGCACCGAGGTGGCCGAGTTCATCGAGAGCGTGGAGGCCTGGGACACGCAGGAGCACCGCGTGGCCGTGCTCGACCGGGCAGCCTGTGCCTTTGCCTATCGCGACTCGGTGTTCAAGCGCCAGCCCGGTCGCTACATCGTTACCGCCGTGCGCTTCGCACTGCCGCGCTCACGCGAGCTGCGCCTCGACTACGCGGGCATCCGCGAGGAGCTGGCGCGCATGGGCGTGGCCAAGCCAGCGCCGTTCCACGTCGCCGAAGCGGTGGTGCACCTGCGTACGAAGAAACTCCCCGACCCGGCCGTGATCGGCAATGCCGGCAGCTTCTTCAAGAACCCCATCGTCGATGCCGCCACCGGAGAAGCGCTCAAGCGCGAGCATCCGGAGCTGGTGTCCTGGTTGGGCAACGACGGGCGCTGGAAGCTGTCCGCGGCGTGGCTGATCGAGACCGCCGGCTTCAAGGGCCAGCGCAAAGGCGACGCCGGCATCTCCAACCGTCACGCGCTGGTGCTGGTGAACCATGGCCGGGCCAGCGGCGCGGAGCTGTGGGCGTTTGCGCAGCACGTGATCGAAGGCGTGCACACGCGCTTTGGCGTACGCCTGGAGCCGGAACCGGTGGTCGTCGGCGGTTGAGATCACGCCCACTGCAGGAGCGCACCCTGTGCGCGATCACCACGCCCGTTTGTTCGACGGGGCCTGACAGCCCTCAACCCATGCCGCAACCACCGCATGGCGATGCATTGACATAGCGGGACCGTCACGCACAGGCTGCGCGCCTACATAAGCAGCGCCATGAGGCCATCCCGGCGCGGACCGGGATGACCTTGAGAGGTGCTCACGCGCCCTGCGGCCTGTGCTCCAGGTTCGGCAGGAAGGCGGTGATGATGCCGATCAGCGGCAGGTAGGCGCACAGTCCGTAGACATACTCGATGCCACGCGCATCGGCGATGTGGCCGAGCACGGCGGCGCCAATGCCACCCATGCCGAAGGCGAAACCGAAGAACAGCCCCGAGATCATGCCCACGCGGCCGGGAATCAGCTCCTGCGCGTAGACCAGGATGGCCGAGAACGCCGACGACAGGATCAGTCCGATGATCACCGTCAGCACGCCGGTCCAGAACAGGTCCGCATGCGGCAGCAGCAGCGTGAACGGCGCCACGCCCAGGATCGATGCCCAGATCACCCACTTGCGCCCGATGCGGTCGCCGATCGGGCCACCGATCAGCGAACCCGCCGCCACGGCAAACAGGAACACGAACAGGTGGGTCTGTGCGTTGGGCACGGACACGCCGAACTTGTGGATCAGGTAGAAGGTGTAATAGCTGCTGAGGCTGGCCAGGTAGAAGTACTTGGAAAAGATAAGCACGCCCAGGATCAGCACCGACCACGCCACCTTGGCACGGCTCAGCGGCACCAGCGATGCGTGCCGCGGCCTGGCCTTGCCGCGCACCGCATGATGATCGCGATACCAGCGACTCACCTGCAGCAGCACCACCATGGCCAGCAATGCGGCCAGCGAGAACCAGGCCACGCTGCCCCGGCCGTGCGGCACGATGATCCAGGCCGCCAGCAGCGGCCCCAGCGAGGCACCGGCATTGCCGCCCACCTGGAACAGCGACTGCGCCAGGCCATGACGGCCCCCCGAGGCCATGCGCGCCACGCGCGAGGACTCCGGATGGAACACCGAGGAACCTGTCCCCACCAGCGCCGCGGCAATCAGCAGCACCGTGAAGTTCGGCGCAGTGGCCAGCAGCAGCAGGCCGCACAGGGTGAAGCCCATGCCCACCGGCAGCGAGTAAGGCATCGGCTTCTTGTCGGTGATCATGCCCACCGCCGGCTGCAGCAGCGAAGCGGTGAGCTGGTAAGTCAGCGTGATCAGGCCGATCTGCGCGAAGCTGAGATTGAAGCCGCTCTTGAGGATCGGGTAGATCGCCAGGATCAACGACTGGATCATGTCGTTGAGCAGGTGGGAAAAGCTGATCGCACCGAGGATGCGGAAGTCGGTACCGGACTCGGCGTGGGCGGTCGCCGCCGGCATGGGAACGTCTTGGACGCGGGTCTGCATGGGGACTCTAAGGTTCGTGGGTTGCGGCATGGCGTCGCGGGTTGCTGCGCCAGGGTGGTCACCTTAAAGTGAACGGGTCCGGCCCGCACATATCATCGGGTCAATTTCTATCGAATTTGGGCCAAAACCGTGCGGAATACCCGCGCCGACGCTTATGAAGGCACGCCCCGGGACGTCGTGGCCACCGGCAACGAATACCCGCCCCACTACGTGCTGCCCTCGCATTCGCACCGCCGTGGCCAGTTGCTGTACGCCTCCACCGGGGTGCTGACCACGATCACCAGCGAGGGCAGCTGGGTGGTGCCGCCCCGCCGCGCGCTGTGGATACCGCCCGGGATCAGCCACGAGGTGCACATGGGCGGCCCGGTGGCCACCCGCAGCGCCTACGTCACGCCCGAGGCGGCACGCAGCGCCGGCCTTCCCGCACACTGCCAAGTGATCGCGGTCTCGCCCCTGCTGCACGAATTGCTGCACGAAGCGGTGGACCTTCCCGCCGAGTACGACCTCGACGGCCGCGACGGCCGGGTCATGGCGCTGCTGCTGGCCGAGATCGCGCGCATGCCGCCGCTGCCGCTGAGCGCGCCGCTACCGCATGACAAGCGATTGGCGGCGCTATGCCGCGCCCTGCTCAAGCAGCCATCGCAGGAGGTGGGTATCGACGAGATGGCGCGTCAGGCCGGCATGAGCCGCCGCCACTTCACCCGCACGTTCCGCGAGGAAACCGGGATGAGCTTTTCGGCGTGGCGCCAGCAGGCCTGCCTGCTCTCCGCGTTGACCCGACTGGGCAATGGTGAATCGATCACCCAGGTCGCGGTGGACCTGGGCTACGGAAATCCGAGTGCGTTTACCGCGGCGTTCCGGCGCGTGCTCGGCGTCGCGCCAAGCCGCTACCTGGCGCTGTCCTGAGCCTTTTAACCGGTGACGCAAGCCTCTGCGAACGAGGTGAAGAACAGCATCACAATGTCATGACGCAAACGCCGGCATTGTCACGAAGATGTCAAATGCACTGCGCAACATGTCAGGCGCGTGACAGCGCGAGACGCGTGGTGCGCTGCCATGGCCCGGTCTTAATCGGCGCCGTACTATGCCCCTTTGCGGACTTGCGCGGCCTGCGCGCAGCCGCCCGCCGAACGGTGACCCGATGAGTACAGATGTCGTCCGCCCCAGTGAAGCCCGCGACCTCTCGCCTGCACCTTCCGAGGCGGAGCCCGCCGCCAAGGGCAGCAGCGCGAGCGCGGCGCCCGACCTGGGCGACCCCAACCTCTACATCAACCGCGAGCTGTCGCAGCTGCAGTTCAATGTCCGCGTGCTTGACCAGGCACTGGACGAGAGCAAGCCGATCCTGGAACGCCTCAAGTTCCTGCTGATCTTTTCCAGCAACATGGACGAGTTCTTCGAGATCCGCGTGGCGGGTCTGAAGAGCCAGATCGCTTTCGACCACGAGATCGTCGGCTCGGACGGCATCCCGCCGCGCAAGGCGCTCGCCGAGATCAGCGAGATCACGCACAAGCTCATCGAGCGGCAGTACTCGATACTCAACGACCGCATCCTGCCGGAACTGGCGCGCCACGGCATCCGCATCGTCCGGCGCAACGAGTGGTCGCACAAGCAGAAGATGTGGGTGCGCCGCTACTTCCGCCATGAGGTGGCGCCGCTGATCACCCCGATCGGCCTGGACCCCACCCATCCCTTCCCGCTGCTGGTCAACAAGAGCCTGAACTTCATCGTGCAGTTGGAAGGCACCGATGCGTTCGGGCGTGACTCGGGCCTGGCCATCGTGCCGGCGCCACGCGTGCTGCCGCGCCTGATCCGTCTTCCCGAAGACGTCAGCGAAGGCGGCGAGAACTTCGTTCTGTTGTCCTCGATCATCCACGCCCATGCCGAGGAGCTGTTCCCCGGCATGTCGGTACGCGGCTGCTACCAGTTCCGCCTGACCCGCAACGCCGACCTCACCATCGACCCGGAGGACGTCGAAGACCTTGCCCGCGCGCTGCGCGGCGAGCTTTATTCGCGCCGCTTCGGCGATGCCGTGCGCCTGGAAGTGGCCGACAACTGCCCGCCGGAACTGACCGACTACCTGCTGCGCCAGTTCGGGCTCACCGCCGCGGAAATGTACGAGGTAAACGGCCCGGTCAACCTCGCTCGCCTGTTTGGCCTGATCAGCAAGACCGCGCGGCCGGAAATGCAGTATCCGCCGTTCACGCCGTCCATTCCCAAGGCGCTGAAGAAGGCCGAGGACCTGTTCCAGGTGATCGGCCGCCAGGACGTGCTGCTGCTGCATCCCTACGAATCGTTCGCCCCCGTGGTCGACCTGCTGCATCAGGCAGCGAAGGACCCGGGCGTGCTGGCGATCAAGCAGACGCTGTACCGCAGCGGAGCCAACTCCGAGATCGTCGACGCGCTGGTGGACGCCGCGCGCGCGGGCAAGGAGGTCACCGTGGTGATCGAACTGCGCGCACGCTTCGACGAGGAATCCAACCTCTCCCTGGCCTCGCGCCTGCAGCAGGCCGGCGCCATGGTGATCTACGGCGTGGTGGGCGTGAAGACGCACGCCAAGCTGATGCTTATCCAGCGCCGCGAAGGCGAGGAGCTGGTGCGCTACGCCCACCTGGGCACCGGCAACTACCACACCGGCAATGCGCGCCTGTACACCGACTACAGCCTGCTCACCTCCGACCAGTCGCTGTGCGAGGACGTACACAAGCTGTTCAGCCAGCTCACCGGCATGGGCAAGCTGCTGCAGATGAAGAAGCTGCTGCATGCGCCGTTCACGCTGAAGAAGACCCTGCTGGAAATGATCGCGCGCGAAACCGCGCATGCCGCGGCCGGCAAGCCCGCGCAGATCATCATCAAGGTCAACGCCGTCACCGACGCCAAGATGATCCGCGCGCTCTACAAGGCCAGCATGGCCGGCGTGAAGATCGACCTGGTCGTGCGCGGCATGTGCTGCCTGCGGCCGGGGGTTCCGGGCGTGTCGCACAACATCCGCGTACGCTCCATCGTGGGTCGCTTCCTGGAACACAGCCGCGTGTACTGGTTCCTCAATAATGGTGACGAACAGTTCTACCTCGCCAGCGCGGACCTGATGGAACGCAATCTCGACCGTCGCGTGGAGACCGGCTTTCCGGTGGAAGGCAAGAAACTGCAGGCGCGCCTGAAGAAGGAACTGGACCTGTACCTGGCCGACAACTCCAGTGCCTGGCTGTTGCAGCCCGATGGCCGGTACGTGCGCGCCAAGCCGGGACCGAACCAGCCGGTGCGCAACGTGCAGATGCAGTTGCTGGAGAAGCTCTGCGGCTCGGGCGCGACTGGCGAGGTTTGATCGAAAACTGACAGCGGTCCGGCATTGGCCTACATAGGCACCCGCCAAACCCCGGGATAGTGCCGCTTTGCCGGCCGGCTTCGCTGTTGTCCCCTGCTCCCTAAGGTATCCCGAGTTCGGTTACGGCCACTCGGGTCATCAGGGAGTCCCCATGAAGAAACTGTTTGCCGCCATGCTCATGGCCGGCCTGGTTGCGCACGCCTACGCACAGACATCGCCAGATGCCACGGCACGCTCGTCCTCCGGGGCCGCCGCGATGCCCTGCGTAGCCGCCGTATCCAACGGAGGCTCACAGGACGCTCAACCGGCGAGCTCATCCTCTGCATCCGGCGTGGCGGCTCCCTGCATCCCCGGAGCCTCGGCCGCCGGAGCGGCCGCCGAGGGCAACCTGACCCCGCTGTACGTCGGTGCGGCCGTGGTGGGCACCGCCGTCATCGTTGGCGCCCTCAATGGCGGCGGCGAGCACGACGGCAGCACCGGCACGTCGGGCACCAGCGGCACCACCGGCACGCATTGACGCTGCGCTCCATCCATGGATGCACCCGGGGAGCCCACACTCCCCGGGCGCTGCCTTGCAATCATTTGACGAATTGCTTCACCCACGCCACGTAGCGGTCGACGAAGCCCTGCAGGAACTTCTGCGTGCCCTCGTTGCCGATATGCCCCTCGGCGTCGAACAAGCCTTCCTTGTTCTGGATGAACACCTCTGGCTGTCCCTCGGTGGCCACGTCTAGATAGGACAGCACATTGCGCAGGTGCTGCTGGGCCAGCGCCGTGCCGGTCGCGCCCACGGAAATGCCGATCACCGCGCCCGGCTTGCCCCGGAATGAATTGGTTCCCCACGGCCGTGAGGCGATGTCGATGGCGTTCTTCAGCACGCCGGGGATGGAACGGTTGTATTCCGGCGTGACGAACAGCAGTGCGTCGGCCGACTCGATCTGCTGCTTGAGCTGCCGGTATTCGGGCGGGTAGTCGGCATCGTAGTCCTGGTTGTACAGCGGCAGGTGGTCGATGCGCAGGTGCTCGAAGCTGAAATCCGCGGGTGCCAGACGCTCCACGGCCCTGGCGAGGTGGTGGTTCAGCGATTCCTTGCGCAAGCTGCCCACCAGTACGGCCACTCGGATCTTGCTCATACCAGTCTGCTCCTGGGTAGATGGGGGACCGGACCACTCGGGCCGGACCGCAAGGATGGCAGTCCGGACGGTTAAACCCTCGTGAGGGGGCGCCCACACGGTGTCCACACTTGTGGCATGCTCTGGACCATTGCCTTCCAGGCCTTCTGACGTTTAGCAGTCTGGGTCGCCCCCGTGGGCTGCCCGAACACGCAGGGACGAGGCCATTCCCGTGCTTCCGGTGGCACGAGGAACTCCAGCAGGAACGACCGGGACGCCACGAAAGTACGCACTCTTCGCGAGTCGTAACAGGGGATCGGCGCATGGGCAGGCGGATCGTAACGGCAGCACGACATGGCCGCTGGCGGATGCTTTGCATCCTCGCCATGGGGCTGCTTGTGACCGTCGTTCACGCTCACACGGCCATGACCGGCGCAGCCCGCGAAGTGCGGCCAGGCGACACCCCGCAGAGCGTGCTCGATGCTTTTCGCCGGGGTGAACTGGCCAGCTTCGACCCGACGCTGCTGCAACGCTTTCCGCAGAAAGATCTCGGTACCTGGGTCGTGCTGCAGCCGCAACCTCCGCTGGTCAGCGAAGAGCGCGTGCTGTCGATCTATCCGCCACCGATGGCTCCCGTGACGCTGTTCGACCAGGCACACCCCTCGATCACCCAGTCGCTGGACGATTTCACCGCGAGCGCCCATGGCAACGGGCGGCTCGCCTACCGCATCACCGAGGACATGCCAGCCTCGGCCCCCATCCTGCTGCGGTTCGAGCCTGGCGCCATGCGTGATTCGCCGGTGACGTTCAAGCTGCAACCCTGGAACGAATACCTGTCGGACGACGCCCATTGGCTGGTGTTCGCCAGCGCCTGCTTCGCCGTGATGCTGGCCATGTCGCTGATGGCGCTGTGCCTGGCGTTGATGCTGCACGACGGCACCTTCGCCTGGTACGCAGGCTACGTACTCTGTTACGCGATGATCCAGGCCGTACACACCGGCTTCCTGTTCCATCCGCTGGAGCTGACCTGGCTGGCCGGCTCGGCCTCCCTGATCGGCACGTCGGCCGTGGCGCTATCGCTGGCGTTTGCCGCCATGTTCATGGCGCGCTTCTGCGAATTGCCCCGCTATGCCCCCCTGCTGCACACGCCGACGCTGGTACTGGCCGTGGGCATGCCGCTGGTGGTGTTGCTGCGCAGTTGCCAGATTCCCCTGCTGGAACAGACCGCACAGGTCCTGATCGGTCCGGTGCTGATGATCGGTACCCTGCTGCTGTTGCTGGCCGCTGGCATGGCGGCGATACGCGGGGCCCGTCCGGCCTGGTTCTTCCTGGTGGGCTGGACCCCGCTACTGGCGCTCACCACCCTGTCCGACAGCCAGGCCACCGGGAGCCTCGCCGACGTGACCTGGCTGGGCGACGCCTGCCTGGCCGCCGGAGCATTCGAGGCGATCGTGCTTTCGCTGGGCCTGGCCGACCGCGCCCTGATCATGCGGCGTGAGCGCGACCTGGTACAGGAACTGGCGGATATCGATGCGCTGACCAATGTGCTCAACCGGCGCGCCTGGACCGAAAGCGTGGCCAAGGTGCTCGGCAACAGCGGCGGCCAGCCGGTGGCCCTGCTGTTCCTGGACCTGGACCATTTCAAGTTGCTCAACGATCGCCAGGGCCACGCCGCAGGCGATCGCGCATTGACGGCCGTCGCCGATGCCCTGCGCCACGAACTGCGCCCGCACGACCTGCTGGGCCGCTATGGCGGCGAAGAGTTCGTCGCCATGCTGTTTGGCGTGGAGCAGGCGCAGGCGGTGCAGGTCGCCACTCGCCTGTGCCGGCGCGTGCATCGGCTGGATATCCCGGTGAATGCCGATGGCCTGGTGCTCAGCGTCAGCATCGGCGTGGCTATACGCGTGGCGGAAGATACCGTGGAAAGCCTGGTTGAGCGCGCCGACCACGCCATGTACCGGGCCAAGCTGGCGGGACGTAACCGGGCCCGCCTGGACGAAAAGCTCGAACCACCCATGCGACACTCCTGGCCACGTGCAGTGGATGGCGATCGCGGCGCCTGAGCCCTGCGATCCGCGGCGTACTCGGAAAATCGACAAGACAGCGCGCCCCCAGGGTCTAAGCTCGATGCCGGTATCCCCCAAAGGAGTCCCATCATGACCAGCCCCTCCGTTTCCGGCAGCACCATCATTCCCGGCCTTCGCTACCGCGACGCCCACGCAGCGATCGACTGGCTGTGCAAGGCCTTCGGTTTTGCCCGGCATGCCGTCTACGACGATGGCGAGGGCGGCGTGGCCCACGCGCAGCTGACCTATGGCAACGGCATGGTGATGTTGGGCTCGGTGCGCGACAACGCCTTCGGCCGGCGCCTGGTGCAGCCCGACCAGGTCGGCGGCAGCGAGACCCAGTGTCCGTACGTGATCGTGGGCGACTGCAAGGCACACTACGAACAGGCCAAGGCCGCCGGTGCGGTGATCGTCGACGACTACGAAGAGAAGGATTACGGCGGCGCCGGCTACAGCTGCCGCGACCTGGAAGGACACCTGTGGTCGTTCGGCAGTTACGACGCCTGGGCCGAACACGGCGGTTGAGCACGTGCGCTCAAGCGGGCGCGACAGGCAGATAGGTATCGGCACGCTGAATCGCCTCGGGCACATCTTCCGGGTCATCGAGGAAATGCCGGAACGGCTGCCCGTCGCGCAGCACGTAGCCGCTGCCGGGCAACCAGCCGGCGATCAGGTGGTCAATCTCATCCGCGAGCTCGTCATAGGAACCCACATGTCGGCTGCGTGCCCACAGGCCGCCGCCCAGCTCCATCGCCTGCATGGCACCGTCGACGGGCACCGTCGCGCCATCGAATGCCAGCGCGCAATCGAACGCGCATTGCTCCGCCGGCGTATCGCGCGGATCGTCGTAAGGCACGCCATAGATCCCGCTCATGCGTTCCAGCAGGCCGCGCCCTGCCGCCCACTGGAACAAGCGTGCGTAGGCCTGGTCCAGATCGGCCGGGTCGCCGTGGTAACGCATCGCCACCAGGCGGAACGGTTGCACCGACACCACCTCGACCTGCAACGAAGGCTCGGGGCCTGCCGCTGTCGACGGAGGCAGGCGCAAGCGCTCCATCTCCGCACGCAGGCGCTCGCGCTGTTCGCGCATCTCGCTGGGCGTGGTGTCGAACACCTGCCGGAACGCGCGCGCGAAGGCCTGCGGCGTGTCGTAGCCCACGGCCAGCGCCGCCTCGGTGACCCGGCCATCAGGCTCGGCCAGCCGTTGCAGGGCGCGCAACATGCGCAGGCGCGCCACCGTCTGGCCCACGGTTTCTCCCGCCAGGGCCCGGTAGACGCGATGAAAGTGGAACGGTGACAAGTGGGCCGCGGCGGCAAGCTGGCCGAGCTCGGGCAGTTCGCCACCGTGCACCACGGCCGCCTGCAGCCGCGCAACGACGCGATCGATGCGTTGCAGATAGTCCTGGCGCGTGTTGGCTTTCATCGCATGGTCTCCTGGGTGTGGGAGCCAGTGTGCCGACGGGCCGTCGCGGCCACGGCTCCATTCTTGCGCAATCCAGCGCGAGGCAGCGGGGCCTGCCCTTCCATAGGCAGGAAGTCATGCTGGGAGACCACCCGCTGCTCGCTTAAAGTCGATCACGACTATCGTCACCGCTTACCCATCAACGCGGATTGCCCGTTCACGCGGCGGTTTGCCCCGGAGGATTCATGCGCTTTCGCTTCACCCTGCTCGCCGCCGCCACGCTTGCCCTGTCCTGCGGCATCGCCCAGGCGCAGACCGCGCCACTGACGCCGGACGTGCCCAGCACCGCGTTCCAGCCCACCCAGGCGGGCTATGACTACGTCAAGCGCGAGGTGATGATCCCCATGCGCGACGGCGTGAAGCTACATACGGTGATCGTGATCCCCAGGGGGGCTCACAACGCACCGATCCTGCTGACCCGCACACCTTACGACGCGAGCGGTCGCGCCGCGCGCTACGAGTCGCCACACATGGACGCCACCCTGCCGCAGGGTGACGAGGTGTTCGTGCACAGCGGCTACATCCGCGTGTTCCAGGACGTTCGCGGCAAGTACGGCTCCGAGGGTGACTACGTGATGACGCGCCCGTTGCGCGGACCGCTCAATTCCAGCGAAGTGGATCATTCCACCGACGCCTACGACACCATCGACTGGCTGGTGAAAAACCTGCCCGAATCCAACGGCAAGGTCGGCATGCTGGGTTCCTCGTACGAGGGCTTCACCGTGGTGATGGCGCTGATCCATCCGCACCCGGCGCTGAAAGTGGCCGCACCGGAAAGTCCGATGGTGGATGGCTGGATGGGTGACGACTGGTTCCACTATGGCGCGTTCCGCCAGACCAACTTCGACTACATCTACGGGCAGACCGCCCAGAAGGGCAAGGGTGGCGGCGTCCCGCGCACCGGCTACGACGACTACAGCAATTTCCTCGACGCCGGTTCGGCTGGCGACTATGCGCGCGTGCATGGCTTCGAGCAGCTGCCGTTCTGGCGCAAGCTCCATGAGCACCCCGCGTATGACGCCTTCTGGCAGGGCCAGGCGCTGGACAAGATCATGGCGGAGCAGCCGCTGAGCGTGCCGACCATGTGGCTGCAGGGCCTGTGGGATCAGGAAGACATGTGGGGTGCCATCCACAGCTACATGGCCACCGAACCCAAGGACAAGAACAACGACAAGAACTATCTGGTGATGGGCCCCTGGCGCCACAGCCAGGTGAACTACGACGGCAGCTCGCTCGGCCCGCTGCAGTGGGATGGCGACACCGCACTGCAGTTCCGTCGCGACGTGCTCAAGCCGTTCTTCGACCAGTACCTGGTGGACGGCGCGCCCAAGGCCAACACGCCGCCGGTGCTGATCTACAACACCGGCGAGAACCACTGGGATCGCTTCAAGTCCTGGCCGCTCAGCTGCGACAAGGGTTGCAGCAGCAAGCCCAAGGCGCTTTACCTCGGCAACAACGGCTCGCTGTCGTTCAACGCGCCCGCCACGAACACGGCCAAGTACGACGAATACGTGTCCGATCCGGCCAAGCCGGTGCCGTACCAGCCGCGGCCGGCGCATTTCGCCGACCACGACGCGTGGACACGCTGGCTGGTCAACGACCAGCGCTTTGCGGATGGACGTCCAGACGTGCTGACCTACGTCACCGAGCCGCTCACCGCACCGGTGCACATCGGTGGCGCGCCGCAGGTCAACCTGTATGCCTCTACCAGCGGCACCGACAGCGACTGGGTGGTGAAGCTGATCGACGTGTATCCCGACACGGTGCCGTCGAATCCACCGATGGGTGGCTATGAGCTTGCCGTGTCGCTCGACATCTTCCGTGGACGCTATCGCACCAGTTTCGAGCATCCGCAGGCACTGACGCCGGACCAGCCGCTGCTCTACAGCTTTGGCCTGCCCACCACCAACCACGTGTTCCTTCCGGGCCACCGCATCATGGTGCAGGTGCAGTCGAGCCTGTTCCCGCTGTACGACCGCAACCCGCAGACCTTCGTGCCGAACATCTTCGATGCGAAGCCCGCGGACTACCAGAAGGCAACGCAACGCGTGTGGCATGCGCCGGGCACGGCCAGCTCCATCAGCCTGCCGGTGGTACCGAACGGTTGACCCCGGAAAACAAAAGGCCGGCGCAATGCCGGCCTTTTGTCGAGGTGCGACGCAGGCGATTACTGCGTACAGGCCTTGCCGTGGTCGGGGTGATAGCCCTTGGCCTTGGCGTCCGCCTCGCTCATGTAGGCACCCGCCTTGGTCTTGCCGTACCACTTGTCGCCCTGGCAGTGATAGACCTTGCTGGCGTCATTGACCCACACCAGGCCTGGACCACCGCCCGGCGCCGCATTGGCCGGAGGCTGCGGACCACTGGACTTGGTCGTGCCGGGTATGGGCGCCGTGGTCTTGGGCGTATTGGTCGGCGTCGCTGCCGGTGCGGCCGCGGCCTGCGGGGCTGCACCTGCGGCCGGAGCCGCGGTGGTGGCCGCGCCGTACCACTCCTTGACACCCTGGTGGCCGGAGCACGCGCCACGCTTGGTGGCATTGCTGGTGTAACTGCCATCCTTGCACTGCCCAGTGGAACCCGCCGGCGCGGCCGACTGTTGCGCATAGGCAGCGGAACCGGCAAGGAGGCCAATAAGCAAGACTGCGATCAAACCATGCGATTTCATCTTTGATCCCTCCAGCGCGAACGCTTGATCCATGGAGACGCCGTCTTGCATGGCGGGCGTTCTCCCCTCATGTGCGCCGCGCGCGACCGTGGCCGGTCTGCCTCGCAGCGCCCCCAAAGCGCCATGCCGCCTTCAGGGCGGACTATGCACTACCCGCATGACGCCGCATCACCCTGCCCGGCAACACGTTTAGGCGCCGTGAGGCCGATCCGAAACTTCATGCGGTGAGCAGCCGGAGGAGGAATCGTCAGGGCCACGCCGCGATGATTGCGGCGCGGCCCGCGCACTCAGTGGCTGAGCACGATGTTGGCGATGACGCCGGTGGCGACCGCCACCAGCAGGAACTCACCGTTGTCGCTGCGCACCCACTGGTGGTCTCGCGGCGGCGGCGGCAGGCGGTAGTCGCGCCAGTTCTCCACGGCGTAGTGGCGGTCGCGGTACTCGACCGGCACGTAGCCGCCCTGGTGGTACCAGCCTTCATGCGCGCCGCGGTCGTGCACCACCACGTAGTCATGGTGCTCATCGCGGCCATGGCCATGGTCCTGATCGTAATGATCGTGATGGTCGTCGTACTGGATCGGTGCAGCCGTGGCGGCGGTGCAGACCATCGCGGCGCCCAGGGCCAGCGCGAACAGGGACTTCTTCATCGGGTGTCTCTCCATCATGTTGGGGTCGAGCACTCCGCCGAGCCGGCGGATGTCTGCGACCCCGTCATGATGTTGCGCCCGACACAGGCCAAGAGTGACGCCCATCGCAAGTTAGCCGCAAGTTGACGCGCAATATCTTGCGTTGAACTGCCGTTACCTTTCGCGTCGCCAGGCAGGCTTGCTTCTTCCTCGTGCGATTCCCCCGCCATCAGTGCAGGAGCTCGCTGCACAGGCGCTGCTTGAGCGGCGCGGCGTCGAGCAGCATCAGGGTTCGCTGATCCGGCAGCTCGACCACTTCCCTCATGTCGTCGCGCAAGGCGCGGTCGAGCTGATTGAGCAGCACGCCGGGCACACCGAGCTTGTCGGCCGCATCGATAGTCACGATGTTCTCCACCGCGTCCACCACCAGGCCGAACTTCTCCGACTCGTTCTCCACCACCAGCACCTTGGCATCCGCCAGGTCGGCGTAGTCGCGCATGCCGTACAGCGCACGCAGGTCGATGATGGTCAACAGCTTGCGCCTGAGGTTGAAGATGCCACGCACGAAGGATGGCGCGCCGGGCGGCTGCATCACCTCCGGCGGGTAGTCGATCACCTCGCGCAGCTGGTCGATGCGCATGCCCATCAACTGGTCGAGCCGGAACGTCACGTAGGTTTCGCGGCCACGCGAGCGCTTCGTTCCGTGCGCCCCCTCCGCCTGTGCCTCCGTGGCGTAGAGCGCACGGTGCGCCTGGGTCAGCTCGACCACGATGGCGTCGTCGAACAGGGAGCTCTCGTTGAGCAGGATGATGTCCTGCGCACCCGGCGTGGCGATGCAACCGGTGTACAGCGAGGGGCGCTCCGCGCTGAAGGTCGGCATCGCCAGCAGTTCGTCGTCGCGATAGCCAACGATGCTTTCCACTTCGTCCACCAGCATGCCGAAGTAGAGCCCCTGCCGACGAATCACCAGGACACGGCGCGCGTCCTCGAAGTCGCCAATGGCCGCCGTTGCCTGCGCGGCGCCCGGAGCCATGCCGAGAAACCGAGCGAAGTCCATCACCGGTACGGTATGCCCACGCAGGTTGAGCATGCCCAGACAGATGTCGCTTCCCAGCACCGAGCTGATCAGCTCGGGCATCCGGATGATCTCGTGGATGGCCGCCATCGGCAGCGCAAGCCGGGTGTCGCCCACCCGGAACGACACGCCCTGCCTGCGCTGGCCCTGCACGGCACGCAAGGCAAAGGATTGGCGTTCGCTGGCATCGGTGCGCAGCAGCGGCATGTCCGGGATGGCAGCCAGCGCGGCAGCAGA
This sequence comes from Dyella sp. C9, assembly GCF_003332825.1. Taxonomy (GTDB): domain Bacteria; phylum Pseudomonadota; class Gammaproteobacteria; order Xanthomonadales; family Rhodanobacteraceae; genus Dyella. The sequence continues at coordinate 88,871 of NZ_QIRF01000006.1, forward strand.
CAGGATCTGCAGGATGCGGTTGCCGCCATCGAGCTTGAGCGCGCCACCGATGATGCCGGCCAGGGCCTCGCCCTCGCCGAACATCACCTTCTGCGCAGGCTGCACGCGCAGGATCTCACCCGTGGTGTCGAACAACAGGCCGATGCGGGCGCCGTCGATCTCGACGATGGCCACCTTGGCCGCGTGGCGCGCACCGTCATCAGGCAGACGCAGCAGCTGCCCCAGATGGATGATCGGTATCAGGCGACCACGCAGGTTGAACAGGCCGATCAGGTACGACGGCGCCAGCGGCACCTGGGTGATCGCCGAAGGGTAGTTGACCACTTCCTGCACGCAGCTGACCGGCAGCACCAGCTCGGTATGGGCGAGATGGAACGAACCGAACAGCTCAACGGCATCGTGTGCCAACGACGAGGCAAGGCTGGTTTCCATGACGATGTCCCCGATCAGGTGTGACGTTCGATGGTGCGGACGTGATACTGGTGGCGCGCGCAATCGATAAGCAGCTGGCGACCGCATTCGCCGCCCACCTCTTGGTGCACGACGCGGATGCCGGCGGCGGCCAGCAGGCGCTGGGCGGCCCTGGCGTTCTGCTCGCCGATCAGGCCGTGCCTCGGCGGCGTGGCATGCGTCACCATACAGGCGCCGCCGGCGAGCACGGCTTCCAGCTGATCGATCCGCGAGGCGGGTACCTCGAGCAGCGAAAGCAGCGACGGCACCGCGTCGCTCACGTATTTGGCGCCGAAGGCAGCCGCGTTCGCCGGCGCTTCGGGCAACAGGCAGTGGGCCAGCGCGTACCTGCCCTGCTGGCGCCACAACAGGCCGATGCCCACGCACGAGCCCAGGGTGGCGCGCAGGATGTCCTGCCCGGAACCGCCATGCAGTTCGCACATGCGCACCTGGATCTCACGCGTGGCTTCCATGCCTTGCCTCCTGCCGTCGATAGACCAGCGGTTGCTCGAAGGCGAAGCCGGACTCCAGCCAGCCCAGCGATTCGGACTCGCCGATCACCAGCACGCCGCCAGGTTGCATCGCCTGGCGGGCCTGCTCCAGCACCCGCCGCTGGCCGGCTTCGTCGAAATAGATCAGCACATTGCGCAACAGCGTGATGTCGAAGCGCGGCGCGCCCTCCAGGCGCTGGTGCAGGTGATGCTGGCGAAACGCGACATTGGCCCGCAAGGCGGAAGACACCACGAAACCGTCATCGGCAGGCTCGAAGTATTTTTCCAGCCACGCCGGCCTGGACCTGCGCAGCCCCTCGATATTGCGGCCGTGATAGCGCGCCGCCGCGCCGACCGCCAGCACCTCGCTGGCGATGTCGGTACCGAGGATGCGATAGCGGAACGCCGGATGCAGTGCACGAAATTCCTCGCACAGCATCGCCATGGAATACGCCTCCTCGCCGGTGGAGGCCGCCGCGGACCACACCTGCAGCGTGCTGCCGCGATGGTTTTCGAACCATCGGGGCAGCAACTGCGAGAGGTAGTCCCAGATGCGCGGCGTGCGAAAGAACGAGGTCTCGTTGGTGGTCACCAGGTTGATGAAGTGGCCGAGCTCTTCCGGCCGCGACTCGAGCACGGCGAGGTACTCGCGGTAGCTGGCCAATGCCAGTGCCTGCAGACGACGACGCAGGCGCCCCTGCAGCAGCGTCCACTTGCGCTCTGGCATGAAGATGCCGGTGTGGTGATGGACGCGCTCCAGCAGCGCACGCTGCGTGCGCGGGTCGATCTCGTTATCGATCTCCATGGCCGCCTCCTGCTCAGACGACGAAGCGCTGCACCGTCCTGTTCAACGCTTCCGCTCCCTGGGTCAGGTTGGCGGTAGAGCGCGCGATCGTGTCGCAGGCGGCCGCCGATTTCTCGGTTTCCTCGGCCACCTGCTGGATCGCCGTGCTCACTTCGCGCGCCGCCACCAGCTGCTCGTCGGCGCCGCAGGAAATCTCCGAGATCGCCTGGGTGGTGCGCCCCACGCCGGCCACGATCTTCTCGAAGGCTTCGCCGGCCTGCTTGGAGATCTCGCTGCCCTGCGCCACGCGCTTCACCGACTCGTTGATGAGCTTGGAGATCTCCTTGGTGGCCTGCGAGGAGCGCTCGGCCAGCTTGCGCACTTCGTCGGCCACCACCGAAAAGCCCAGGCCATGCTCGCCGGCACGCGCGGCCTCGATGGCCGCGTTGAAGGCCAGCAGGTTGGTCTGGCTGGCGATCTCGCCGATTACCTTGATGATTTCGCTGATGTCCTCGGAAGACTTGTTGATCAGCTCCATCGACTCGATCGAACGGGCAATCGCCTTGGCGCCGCGCTCGGCTTCCTGGTGCGTGTCCTTGGCCAACTGGTCCGCGCTGCGCGAGTTGTTGGCGATGGAGTTGATCGACGCGGTGAGCTCCTCGATCGAGGCGTTCATCTCCTCGACGGTTGCGCCCAGCAGCTGGGCGCCACTGGCCACGCCGCCGGCACGGCCGGCGATCTCCTGCGACGAACCGGAAAAGCCGCTCGCCGAGTGGACCACCTTGCCGATCACCTCGCGCAGGTCGGACATCATCTGCTGGATGCCGTCGGCGAGCTGGTCGATCGGCTCGCTGCCCTCCACCCGCACCACGCCGGTCAGGTCGCCCTCGGCCGCACGCCGCACCACCGAAAGCAGCTCGCCCACCTTGCGCTGGTCGTCCGCGGCGCGGCGTTGCACGCTCTCTTCCAGCGCCACCTGGGCGGTCACGTCGGTGGCGAACTTCACCACCTTGTGCAGGCGCCCGTTGACGTCGAAGATCGGGTTGTAGGTGGCCTGGATCCAGATCACCCGGCCACCCTTGCCCACGCGCTTGTAGCGGCCGGCATCGAACTCGCCGCGATTGAGCTTGGCCCAGAACTCGGCGTACGCCGGGCTCGCCGCGTAGCTTTCCTCGCAGAACATGCGGTGGTGCCGGCCCTGGATCTCGGCGAACTCGTAGCCCAGTGCCTTGAGGAAATTCTCGTTGGCGCTGATCACATGGCCGCCAAGGTCGAACTCGATGACAGCCTGCGCCTTGCTGATGGCGTCGACCTTGCCTTCGTATTCGGCGTTCTGCTGGCGGCTGGCGGTGACGTCGGTGGCGAACTTGATCACCTTGTACGGCGTGCCCTCGGCATCGAATACCGGGTTGTACGAGGCATTGATCCAGATTTCACGGCCGTCGCCGGCGATGCGCTTGTACTCGCCCCGGTCGAACTGGCCACTGGCCAACTTCTCCCAGAATTGCTTGTATTCGCTGCTCGCCACGTAGGACGGCTCGCAGAACATGCGGTGATGCTGCCCCCGGATGTCCTCGAGCTGGTATCCCAGCGCCTGGAGGAAATTCTCGTTGGCATCCAGCACATGTCCCTTGAGATCGAACTCGATCACCGCCTGGACGCGGTTGAGCGCTTCGGTGACCGCCTTGAGTTCATGCAGCTCAAGCGGCATATCCGGTGTTTCCTTCCCCATGACCTATCCCCTCGATAGTTAAGGGCGCCGGGCACGGTGCGTGCCACGGACGCGCGACATCGGGCGCTCCGGGAGGAAGCCGCACACCGGAAAGATGCTTTCCCTGCATCTTTTCGGTGGTAAAGCGCCATGGCGATCACCGGCGCGCAAGACGCCCTACCCATGCGCCCCGTTTCGCATGGGCATGTTGTGAGTTCGCGCACTTCCCCCGCATGGGGCTATCGACAGGACGGGAGGTTCCTTTAGGCCTTTTTGCTCAAGTCGTTTCGGACGTCCATTTCGCAAACCCTTGCCGTACGCCACTTATTCATGCGTTCTTCACAAGCGGGGCGATTGCCCGTCGCGGCATCAAGGCGCCGCGACCTTTGGCTTGAGCGTCGACTGCGGGCGGGCCTGGGCGTACATCTCCCAGGCGATCTGCTTGAGCAGCGCAATGCGGTCATTGCCCTGCACGTAGAGGTCGAAATGGGTCTTGCCCGGCAGGAAGCGGAAGTCCGACTGCGCATGCAGGCCATCGAGGACGGCCTTCAGGCGATGCGCGGCGCCGTCGAGGTAGAAGGTGTCGGCGGTACCGACGATGAGGTGGATCTTCCCATCCAGGTCGGGCTTGAGTTCCGGCCAATGCGCCTGCAGGCGTTGGGCGACGTCGTAGTGGTCACGCCAATAGGCCACTACGGCGGGATCGACCTGGCCGGTATCGCGATCGAACATCGGCATGGGGCGGCCATCCTGGCCGCGCGGCGAAAACACCCATTCGAAGGAGGTCATCTGGCCACCATAACTGCCCAGCACACGCTCCTGCTGGGCGTACTGCTGCAGCGTGGCGATCACCTTGCCCTTGTCGCGGATCAGTGGATAGGCCGAACCGTCGGGCCGGTGATAGACATTGGCATCCGCGGCGTACAAGTCCACGCCGGTGAAGTCGTGGAAGTCGCTGGGATCGGGCGAGGTGGACCAGGTGCCGCCAAACATCTTGGGATAGCGCGTCTGCAGCCACAGCGTGGCCCATCCGCCGGAGGAGTGGCCGTTGAGGAAGCGGCCAGAGGCCCTGGCGTCCATGCGATACCTGGCTTCCAGCGCCGGCATCAGTTCCTCGATGAGCGCCTGTCCCCACGGGCCGTTGTTCACCGAGTCGGCGAACTCATGCGTGCCGGTGGGGCTGGACTCGTCCAGGTACACCCAGATCATCGGCGGCATCTCACCCTTGGACATCGCCAGCCAGGTGTTGGTGATGGCCGGGGCGAAGTACCCCAGCCCGCCACCGAACCCATGGGTGAAATACACCACCGGGTAAGTCGTGTCGGCCGCAGGATCGTAGCCTGGAGGCAGCAGCACGAAACCGCGCATGTGGATCGGACGGCCCCAGAACGCCGACAGCGCGGGGCTGACGAAATCGATGTCCTGCGTGTGGCTGCGCGCCTCCGGCATGCCGTCGCGCACGGCCTGTGGCGACGTGGGCGGCAACGTCCAGGCGTCCTTGGCCGGTAGCACCTGGGTCAGCGTCAGCGTTGGCGTGGTGGTTGCCGGGAGATGGATCTTCACCACCTCGCTGACGGCATCGCCCGCGCCCCGGCCGCCATAGTTGTAACTGTGGTTACTGTCCAGCACCGCCTGCACGTAGTAGTCACCCGGAGGCAACTGACGGAACGCGCCCGGGAAGGCCAGCCTGTCGGCATCGATGTCCGCCCCCTGCCCGGGAACCAGGCGACTGACCTCACGCGCCGCCACGCTCACCGCATCCGGTGCCAGGGGACTGATGTCCACCTCGTCCACCTTGCCGCCATGGCTTTCCGCATCGGCGCTGGCCGCCGGCTCGGCAAAGACCAGCAGGCGGCCCGACGCGGGGCTGCCCTGTGGCAACGCGGAATCAATATGGAAACGGCTGGCGGCGCTTGCCTGTGGATGCGAGCAGCCGGCACCGGCGGCGAGCACGAGGCACAGCAGGACGGCGAGCTTCAGTGGACTGGACGACATGTTTTCCTCCCCAAGATGGGCCCGATCGGCGGCCCTGCATGCAATGCCCCGGGCGCGTCGATGCGACCCGCTTACTCTGCCTTGGCGGCCTTTACCGGCGCCAATCGCAGGTCCTGGAAGTCGAAGCTGAAGTCCGTCAGCGGCGACACCGGCTGCATGCGCACCTCGCGCACCTTGCCATCGGCATCCAGCGCATAGCTGACGAACGCATCGGCGTTGAGGGCACGGTCATCCCAGCGCACGATGAAGGTACTGTGCTGCCACGGCTCCATGGTTCCCACCAGCTGCGCCGTCTTGGAGAACGCCAGGCGCAGCTTGCCGCCTTGCTGGCTGACGATCACGTCGCCATACCAGGGATCACGGAAGGTGCCGGCATAGCCGGCGAGCGGCAGGGACGGCTTGCCGCTCTTGTCGCGCGAGGCCTCGTGCTTCTTGAGGCTGTCGTCGGCATTGCCCTCGGACTTCTTCACCGCCGCGGCGTAGGCGGCCACCCAGTCCTTCTTGTCGCGGCCCATGTAGGCATCGAGCACGCGATAGGTCACCGCGTTGAAAGCGGCACCCGATTCCTGGTTGGTGAGCACCACCACGCCGAGCTTCAGCTCCGGCACCAGGGTGACGCGCGACACCATGCCCGGCCAGCCGCCGGTGTGCCACACCAGGCGCTGGCCACGGTAGTCGGAAAGGAACCAGCCTTCTCCGTAGCCGGCAAAGTTGGGCCGGATGTCCTTCAATTCCGGCACCGGTGGCTCGGAGATCTTCATCGGCGTAAGCATCGACCACATCTGCTTCTGGCTGTCCTCGGAGAACAGCGCCTTGCCGTCGGGCAGCCTGCCACCGGCCAGCTGCACGTTCATCCACTTGGCCAGGTCGTGCACGCTTGCGTAGATGCCGCCGGCACCCGGGTTGTTCGACCATGCCATTGGCGGCACCGGCTTGAGTTCGGTGAAGTTGAACTTGGCATGACCCATGGCCACGTCCATGCCGGGCTTCAGGTAGGTCATGTCCACCAGCGACTCGTCCATGCCCACCGGCGTGAAGATGCGCTCGCGAATGAAGTCGGCGTAGCTCTGCCCCGACGCCTGCTCGATCACCAGCGTGGCCACGGCGAACAGGATGTTGTCGTAGGCATAGGCGCTGCGGAAGCTGGTGGCCAGCGGCACGTTGCGCAGGCGCTCCACCACTTCCTTGGTGGAATAGGAGGTCGGAGGCCAGTACAGCAGGTCGCCCGCGCCCAGGCCCAGGCCGCTGCGGTGCGCCAGCAGGTCGCGGATGCGCATTTCGCGCGTCACGTAAGGGTCGGACATCTGGAACCATGGCAGGTGATCGATCACCCGGTCGTCCATGTTGAGCTTGCCCTGCTCGGCCAGCATCTGCAGGGCGGCGGCCGTGAACGCCTTGGTGTTGGAAGCGATGGCGAAGCGCGTGCGCGCGTCGACCGTTTCCGGCTTGCCCAGCTCGCGCACGCCATAGCCCTGTTCCAGCACGACCTGGCCGTCCTTCACGATGGCCACGGCGATACCGGGCACATCGAACTGCTTGCGCACGCTGTCCACGTAGGCCGTGAAGTCCTCCAGCTGCGCCGGCACGGCGGATGCGTTGCTGCCCGCCACCACCGCGGGTGGCGCAGCCGCCGTGGCCGGCTGCTGGGCCCACAGCGGGGCCGAAAGTACCAGCAGCGCGCAACAACCCACGAGGCGCGGGGACAGGAATCGCAGGGACATCGATCGAGCTCCAGGTTGGCAAACCACTCCACTATCGCGGCAAACACCGCGCAGGGCCAGCACTGGAAGTCACGGTGCGCCGCCCTCGACGGCCTGCCTGTGAGGGTCCATCATGCCCTGCCCCATGGAGACCCCCGGCCGATGAACAACCTGGTGGACTGGATCGCCACGCACGCCTTGCCGCTGTGGGGCACGCTGCTGTTGTTGGCCATGCTGTGCGGTGACCTCGCCTGGCAGTGGAACCGGCGCCAGCGCGAAGCCTCGCTGGCACGAGGGGTGGAGCCGGTGGTCATCCGCGGCCGTACCGCCCTGCTGCTGGTCCTCGCGGCGATGCTGTTGTTCGCGGCCATTGCCATCGCTGTCGTGGTCGAGGCGCGCAGCTGGCTGTCGGGTTTCGACACCTCGCTGGCGCAGGACCTGCGTGACCGCATGCAGCCCACGGTGCTGCACGTGGTGGCGATCGTCTCGCACCTGGGTGACCTGTGGTCGGTCGCCACCGCGGCGGCCGTGGTGCTGTCCATACTGCTATGGCGCCGCCTGCCCGCGCTGGCCACCGCCTGGGCCATCGCCCTGTTCGGCATCGTGCCACTCAACAGCGGGCTCAAGCTGTGGTTCCAACGGCCACGCCCCCTCTACGACCGCGGCTACATCGTCGAGCACGGCTGGAGTTTTCCCAGCGGTCATGCCTTCGGCGCCATGGTGTTCTACGGCATGCTGGCCTATGTGCTGCTGCGGGTGCTGCCGCATCGCTGGCACCGGCTGGTGGTGGCCGTGGCGGTGGCCATGGTCACCATCATCGGCGTCAGCCGCATCGTGCTGCAGGTGCACTACTTCAGTGACGTAATGGCCGGCTATGCCAGCGGCCTGGTGTGGCTGGTGCTGTGCATCGCCAGCGCCGAAGCGTGGCGCCGGCGCACACGCCGCTGAGGCGCATGCGCCTCAGCGCGGCGAATACAGGCTCTGCTGCAGCAGCTTCCTGGTCGGCTCATCGGGTGCGCCGAGCCAGATCAGGTCGTCATTGGCCGGATCATTGCTGTCCACCTCCTCGCGCGCACCGGGCTTGCGCCGCGCGAACAAGCCGGCCATGGCATGCGTCTGTTCGTCGTACAGCAGCAGGATCCGCTCGGACGGGCAGTCATGCGGTTTGCATGCGGTCGCCAGCAATTGCGCGCGACCGGATAATTGCACGCGCTCCACCGGCGTGGAGGTCCCGCCCTGGCTGGTCCATGACGGCAGTTGCTCCGCGCCGGAAAGCGCGGCGAACGCGCTGGAAAAATCCGGGCGCTGCAGCAGGTCGGTGAAATACAGCAGGCCGCCGGGCGTGCTCGAACTGGTCGCCAGCGTCGGTGCAGGCAAGGGTACCGTGGAAGCGACAGCGATCGTCGCGGTGGCGGCCTTCGCCGGCGCATGGCCGGCACCGTCGTCCGGCTGCCTGGAACAGGCAACGCAGAGCAGGAGCAAGCCGGCGGCGATGATCGAGCGGTGAAGCATGAAGTTCTCCTTGGGGGGCGACGCCACCTGGACCGGATCGCGACCAAGGAACCAGGGCGGCCGGCCATGCGCCGACACACCCTGGCGAAATGGTCAGGCCAGCGAGCGCGCCGCGGCGACCACGTCCGCTTCGCCCGGCAGCACCAGCAGGGCCGCGCCCGCCAGCGGCGTGTAGGTGTCGGCACCCACCACGCGCTGCAACGGCGTGGCGCCGCTGCCGCCCTCGACGATGGCGGTGATGACGCCCTCGCCTACGCCCGCGCTGCGCCGGCCTTCATCCAGCACGATGATGCGCTTGGCCGACTTTGCCTGCGCCGCGATGAAGGCATCGTTGAGAGGCGCCAGCCAGCGCAGGTCCACCACGCGCACCTTCAAGCTCAGTTCGGCCTCGATGGTGCGTGCGGCGCGCAGCGCCATCGGCACGCCATTGCCGAAGGTGAACACCACCAGGTCGTCCGCGTCCTCGTGGTAGACGCGTCCCTCGCCCAGCGGCATCGCCTCGCCCGGGGCCGGATACGCGAACTGCCACTGGCCGTCGCCGGCCTCGTAGAGGTCCTTGGTCATGTACAGCGCGATCGGCTCCAGGTACGCGCACACGCGGCCATCCACCTTCGACAGCGCCATCATCGTGCGCAGCATGTTGGCCGCATCGTCGCCACGGCTGGGACAGCCGACCACCAGGCCCGGGATGTCGCGCAGCGCGGCAATCGAATTGTCGTTGTGGAAGTGTCCGCCGAAACCCTTCTGGTAACCCAGGCTGGCCACGCGCATCACGATCGGGTTGCGGTACTGGTCGTTGGAGAAGAACTGCAGCGAGGCTGCCTCGCCGCGGATCTGGTCGCAGGCGTTGTGGAAATACGCCAGGTACTGGATCTCGGGGATGGGCAGCATGCCCATGTTGGCGTAGCCCTGGGCGAGGCCCAGGATGATGGTCTCGTCCAGCAGCGTGTTGAACACGCGGCTGCCCTTGAAGGTCTTGTGCAGGCCCTTGGTGACGGTATACACGCCGCCCTTCTGCGCCACGTCCTCGCCAAACAGCAGCGACTCCGGGTACTTGGCCATGATGTCGTGCAGCGCCTGGCCGATCTGGATGGCCAGGTGGCGCGGCGGCTGGTTCTCCGGCAGCTTGTCTTCGCTGCCGAACGCGGCGAGGCGGCGATCCTGGTAGTCGGCGCGCTCGGCTTCGGCCTTCACCGCCTCGGGCGTGTACGGCGCCAGAGGCTTCATTACCTCTTCCAGCGAGGTCAGGCGCGGACGGCGGTCGGCCTCTTCCGCGGCCTCGAAGCAGCGCTTGCGCGTGGTCTCGTACAGCGCCAGCAACGACTCGCGGGTGTACAGGCCCGAGGACAGCGCGATCTCGGCCGAACGCAGCAGCGGGTCGCCGGCTTCCACCTGGAACAGCTCTTCCACGCTGCGCCACTCGATCTCGAAGTCGGTGCCGGCATGACCCATCACGCGGGTGGTCCTGAGGTGCAGGAAGGTAGGACGGCGCGTGGTGCGGCAGTGTTCCACCGCCTCCTGCACCTGCGCGTAGCCGCTGGCCAGGTCCAGGCCATCGGCAAAGAAATAGTCGAGGTCGGCGCGGTGGCGGAAATTGTTGGCCACCCAACCCGACGGCGTCTTCACCGAGATGCCGATGCCGTTGTCCTCGCACACGTAGAGCACCGGCGCCGGCAGCTTCTGATAGGCCGTCCACGCCGCCGCGTTGAACGCGGTCTGCGCGGTGGCATGGTTGGAGGAGGCGTCGCCGAACGAGCAGATGGCGATGCTGTCCGCGGGGATGGGCAACTTGTGGCCGATGCGGCGTGCCTGCTCGATCGCCACCGCGGTGCCCAGCGCCTTGGGCAGGTGCGAGGCGATGGTGGAGGTCTGCGGCAACACCCAGAGCGGCTTGCTGCCCCACACCTTGTGGCGGCCGCCGGATGCCGGATCTTCCATGCTGGCGGCAAACGACAGCGCCGAATCCATCACCGGGTCCATGCCCGGCAGCTTGCGGAAACGCTCGGCCATGAAGCCGCCGGAGCGGTAATGCAGGAAGGCCGGATCGGTATGGCGCGTGAGGCGTGCCACCATGGCATTGCCTTCATGGCCGCTGGAGCCGATGGTGTAGAACACCTTGTTCTGCACGCGCAGCACGCGCGCCATCAGGTCGAGATGGCGACTGATCAGCTGCGACTCCAGCAACTCGCGAAAGCCCTGCGCATCGAGCGAACTGCCGGGCAGCACCGGCGCGTGGTCACCGCGCGGCGTGTGCACCTCACCCTGCCACAGCTGCACGAACTCGGTGAAGTTCTGGTCGACGATCTCGGCGCGGTTGAAACCCTTGTGGCGACCCGTGAGGGAATACGGAATGGCGGTCATGATGTCTCGTCAACGAACGGCCGCGCGTGCGGCGGACAGGAATGGGGATTGCTACAGCGCGAACACGTCCTCTCCCCGCTGGGGAGAGGGTTGGGGTGAGGGGCCACGCTTGCGGCAAGATGGAACCGAAGCATGCTTCGTAGCACCGTCATCGCGAGCCCCCGCCCATCACGCCTCTCCCCGGCGGGGAGAGGATGTCAGGATGCGCAACGGCGATGCACTCAGCGCGCGCAACGTCTTCGCGCGCGCCAGGTCCTTCTCGCGTCCAAAACTTTCCAGTATGCGGATCTGGTCCTCGATCGAGGGCACCGGCACGGCGAGTCCGTTCAACCCGGCCAGCGACAGCTTTCCGGCAACGACCGGCTTCCAGCCGTCGCCCTGGTCGAGTTCCAGCCCGCCCATCACCTCGACCGGCAAGCCCGGGAACCGGAAGCGTGCGAAGTACGAGCGGAAGCGATGCCCGTCGGCGGGCTCATGCGTGGCCTCGCGGCGATCGGCCCACAAGGCCATCAGGCGCTCGGCATCGGCGCGCGAGGCCAGCACATCCACGTCGGCCACGCTCACCGAGGCGCCCACCAGCAAGGCGGCCGCGCTGCCGATCACGCACCACGGCTCCACGCAGTGCACGTGCAACTCCGGCACGATCTCGGCCAGCGTGGCGTACAGCGCAGGCGTGACGTGGCTCATGCGCCGCGGCCCCGCCACTGGGCGCGGGTCTGGCCCCAGATTTCGATGGGCGCGTCCTGGAACGGCTCGGGCAGCCGGCCCGGGCCACGCAGGCTCGAGCCGAGCTTGCTCGCCAGCGCCTTCGACGGCGTGTTGGCCGGATCGATGCTGTGGATCACCTCGTCCCAGCCTAGCTGGTCGAAGGCGTAGTCCATGCAGGCCACGGCGCCTTCCATCGCATAACCCTTGCCCCAGGCATGACGGGCCAGCCCCCAGCCGACTTCGCGGCCCGGCCAGCCCTCGGGAAACCAGGGCCCCATGCGGCCGATCCAGCGGCCGCTGGCCTTCTCGATCACCGAGAACATGCCAAAGCCCTGGATGGCCCAGGCACCGGCCATGGTCAGAAAACCACGCCAGGCCACGGCACGTGACTGCAACCCGCCGATGAAGCGCGCGGATTCGACGTCGGCCATATTGGCGGCCCAATCGTCAAAGTCCCCGGCCTGCGGTGGACGCAGGACGAGGCGTTCGGTTTCGATGCGGATGTCTTGCCAATTCACGGGCAACATATCGACCTCCCATCCCCCTCGCCGTCATTCCGGCGAAAGCCGGGATCCAGTGACTTCTGGTCAAGCCAAGGCGCTGGATCCCGGCTTTCGCCGGAATGACGCGCGTGCGGGTGACGAGTATGAGGGCATTCGCCCGCCGTCACGACGAGCATGCCGGCGTTCACGCACTGGGATGACGAGCGTGCGGACATTCGCGGGGTGGAACCTCAGAACGCGTTGATGCCCGTCAGCTCGCGGCCGACCACCAGCTGGTGCACGGTTTCGGTGCCTTCATAGGTGATCACCGATTCCAGGTTCAGCGCATGGCGGATCGCCACGTGCTCGGTGGTGATGCCGGCGCCGCCGAGGATGTCACGGCACTCGCGCGCGATATCGATGGCCATGCGGCAGTTGTTCCACTTGGCCAGCGACACCTGGGTCGGCTGCATGGTGCCGGCGTCCTTCAGGCGGCCGAGCTGCAGCGACAGCAGCTGCGCCATGGTGATGCGGCGGGCCATGTCGGCCATCTTCAACTGCACGGCCTGGTTGGAGGCCAGCGGGCGACCGAACAGCACGCGCTCCTGCGTGTAGTCGAGCACTTCCTTAAGGCACGCCTGCGCGGCGCCGATCGGGCCCCAGGTGATGCCGTAGCGCGCCTGCGTGAGGCAGCCCAGCGGCCCCTTCAGGCCCTTCACGTTCGGCAGTCGGTTGGCTTCGGACACACGCACGTTGTCGAAGAACAGCGCGGAGGTCACCGACGCGCGCAGGCTCATCTTCTTGTGCACTTCCTGCGCGGTGAAACCCTTGCTGTCGGTCGGCACGATGAAGCCCTGGATGCCGTCCTCGGTCTGCGCCCACACGATGGCGATCTGAGCCACGTTGCCGTTGGTGATCCACATCTTGGCGCCGTTGATGACCCAGTCGCCGCCATCTTTCCTGGCGTGGGTCTTCATGTTCGCCGGGTCGGAGCCGCCATGCGGCTCGGTGAGGCCGAAGCAGCCGATGATCTCACCCGCAGCCATCTTGGGCAGGTAGTGCATCTTCTGCTCTTCGGTGCCGTAGGCGTAGATCGGGTACATGCACAGCGAGCTCTGCACCGAGGCGAAGCTGCGCAGGCCCGAGTCGCCGCGTTCCAGCTCCTGGCAGATCAGGCCGTAGCTCACGCCGTTCATGCCGGCGCAGCCGTATTTTTCCGGAAGGGTGGCGCCCAGCAGGCCCAGGCTCGCGATCTCCGGAACCAGCTCCTTGGGAAAACGGCCCTGGTCGAAGCAATCCCCGATGATCGGCAGCACGCGCTCGTCGACGAAGCGGCCGACGGAGTCCTGCACCATGCGCTCTTCGTCGGACAGCAGCGAGCGGACGTCGTAGAGGTCGAGGGGATTCAGGCGAGCGGACATCTCAGGGGGTTCCGTGACTGGGGTAAACAACCATTCTAGCGGCCCTCGGCGGGCCGGTCATGGCGGGGTGCAACAGGGCCAGGGTAGGCGCCCGGGGCCGGCTGTGGGACCATGCGCGCTCCCCCGCCCTCCGTGCGCCTCCCGACAGGACGAGGCCCCCGGATCCAGTGCCTCGTGGCCCCATGGACCAGGCTGGGTCCCAGCCTGCGCTGGGACGGCGGACGGACACTGTTGCCTGCCCGGATCATTCATGTTCAAAGGCGTTCTACTCGGCTTCGCCTGCTACGCGGCCTACGCGATCAGCGATGCCTTCGTGAAATCCCTGCACGGCACCCTGCCCGCCTACGAGGCGGTGTTCTTCGGCGCGGTGCTGATGCTCAGCGCGCTGCCTTTCATCCGCAAGCCCGGCGACCGCTATCTGGAAGTGTTCCAGGCACGCAAGCCGAGCCTGTGGTGGATCCGCGCCGTCACCGGGGCGATCTGTAACATTTCCGCGGTGATCGCCTTCACCGCGCTGCCGATGGCCGAGGCCTTCGCGCTGATTTTCCTGCTGCCGATCTTCGTGACCCTGCTGTCGGTGATCTTCCTGAAGGAACACGTGGGCTGGCGGCGCTGGTCGGCGGTGATCGTGGGCTTCCTCGGCGTGCTGGTGGTGCTGCGCCCGGGTTTTCGCGCGCTCGGCATCGGCCATCTTGCCGCGATGACCTGCGGGCTCTCTGGCGCGGTTTCGGTGGTGGCCCTGCGCATGGCCGGGCCGCACGAGAAGCGCATCAGCCTGTATGGCGCCGGGGTGATCGGCCCGCTGGTCAGCGGTGGCCTGCTGATGCTGCCCACGTTCGTGTGGCCGAACCTCCACCAGTGGATGCTGCTGGCAGGCTACGGCCTGCTGGCGGGCCTGGCCGGCGTGCTGCTGATGCTGGCCACCCACCACGCGCCCGCCAATCGCGTGGCGCCCACTCAATACAGCCAGATGCTGTGGGCGATCTTTTTCGGCTACTGGCTGTTCGGCGACCATCTCGACTGGCCGATGCTGATCGGTATTTTCATGATCCTCGGTTCAGGTCTGTTCACACTCGTGCGCGAAGAACAGGTCACGAACTGGTGGAAACGCGCTCGCATGGTGTAAACACCGCCTTTTCCGGCGCCCCGACGCACCACGCCAACCGCACCGCATCGCCAATTTCACTCATGCATGTGCCAAACGTTTAGGGACATGCGCACAACGCGTTCTGAGCTACGATCCGCCGGCCTGCCCCGCGTCAACCCAACGGGTGACGGGTCGTTATAGATGCCTCGGCAGCTTTCCGACGGCAATCCATCGCAACGGGCCTTGCTGCCGCAGAAGATGATCTGTCTTGTTGGTCTTTGGACACTGTGGATTGAACAGCTGGGAGATGCTGCATGAGTGCCGACGCCGCGAAAGTTTCCGGGCAGCGACATAAGGGACGTGGGCTGCTGATCGCCGTGGTGGTGATCGTCGCACTGGTGGCACTGATCGTGGTGCACCTGCTCACCGGGCAGAAGACACGAAACGGCAACCCCGTGCAGGTGGTCAGCGCGGCGCAGGCCAGCCAGGGCGACATGCCCGAGATCCTCAGCGCGCTGGGCACCGTGACGCCGACGGCCACGGTGAACGTGCTGCCGCAACTGAGCGGCTACCTCACCGAGGTGGGCTACCAGGAAGGCCAGGACGTGGTGAAGGGCCAGTTCCTCGCCCAGATCGATCCGCGCCAGTACGAGATCAACAAGCAGCAGGCCGAGGCGCAACTGGCCAAGGACCAGGCGAGCCTGGACCAGGCCCGCGCCGACCTCGCCCGCTACACCCAGCTGCACGAGCAGAAGTCGATTGCCGAGCAGACCTATACCGACCAGAAGTTCACCGTGCAGCAGGACGAGGCGGCGGTGAAGGCGGACAAGGCGGCCATCGCCCAGTACGAACTGGACCTGGTGTACTGCCACATCACCGCGCCGGTGTCCGGCCGCGTGGGCCTGCGCCTGGTCGATCCGGGCAACTACGTCACGCAGTCCAGCTCGCCCGGCATCGTCACCATCACCACCATGAAGCCGACCACGGTGCAGTTCACCGTGCCGCAGAACTCGCTGTCCAAGGTGCTGCAGCGGGTGGGTAGCGGCGACAAGCTGCCGGTGACGGTGTTCAACAGCGACAACAGCAAGCAGCTGGCCACCGGCACGCTGTACGCGCTCAGCAACCAGATGGCGACCAGCACCGGCACGGTGACCCTGCGCGCCACCATTCCCAACGACGACGAGGCGCTGTTCCCCAACGAGTTCGTCAACGTGCAGCTGCTGGTGGACACCTTGCACAACGCGGTGCTGGTCCCCACGCCTGCGGTGCAGAGCGGCGCACCGGGCGACTACGTATACCTGGTCAATGACGACCAGACCGTGTCGGTGCACAAGGTCACCCCCGGCCCCAGCGACGGCAAGCACACGGTGATCCTGCAGGGCCTCTCGGTGGGCCAGCAGGTGGTGACCGACGGCATGGATCGCCTCAGCGATGGCGCCAAGATCCGCGTTGCCTCGGCGCATCCCGCCGCGGCAGGCAGCGCCGGTGCGTCCCATGCGCCCCACGAGGGCGGCAAGTCCCGGCACGCCGCCTCCGCCACCACCTCGTCGTAAACGACGGGCACGCGACCGATGAATATTTCCCGCCTGTTCGTACTCAGGCCGGTGGCCACATCGCTGCTGATGATCGCCCTCGTGCTGGTGGGCCTCGTCGCCATGCGCTTCCTGCCGGTGTCGTCCCTGCCCAACGTCGACTACCCGACGATCCAGGTCCAGACCTTCTATCCCGGCGCCAGCCCCACGGTGATGGCGACCACGGTAACGGCGCCGCTGGAAGTGCAGCTGGGCGAGATCCCCGGCCTGCAGCAGATGACCTCCAACAGCTCGGCCGGCGCGTCCATCATCACCCTGCAGTTCGACCTGTCGCTCAATCTCGACGTGGCCGAGCAGAACGTGCAGGAGGCGATCAACGCCGCCAACAGCCTGCTGCCCTCCGGCCTGCCGGCGCCACCGACCTATGCCAAGGTGAATCCGGCCGACCGGCCCATCCTCACCCTGGCGGTCACCTCCAATTCGATGTCGCTGCCGCAGTTGCAGGACGTGGCCAACAACCGACTGGGCGCGAAGATCTCGCAGGTGCCCGGCGTGGGCCTGGTGACGCCGGCCGGCGGCAACGTGCCGGCCATCCGCGTCGAGGCCGATCCCAAGAAGCTCGCCGGCTACGGTCTCAACATCGATGACCTGCGCTCGCTGATCGCCAACGTCAACGTCAGCCAGCCCAAGGGCAACTTCGACGGCCCCGACCTCGACTACACCATCAACGGCAACGACCAGATCCAGGATCCCAAGGATTACCTGGATACCGTCATCTCGTACCAGAACGGCGCGCCGGTGTACCTGCGCGACGTGGCGCGCGTCACCCAGGCGGCGCAGAACACCGAACAGGGCGCGTGGTTCAACAAGACCCAGGCCATCGTGCTCAACGTGCAGCGCCAGCCCGGCGCCAACGTGATCGCCACCGTCAACCAGATCATGAAGCAACTGCCGCAGCTGGAATCGACACTGCCGGCGGGCATGAAGGTGGAGGTGGTATCCGACAGCACCGGCGTGATCCGCTCGTCGGTGTCCGATGCGGCGTTCGAGCTGATCCTCGCTGTGGTGCTGGTGGTGCTGGTGATCTTCGTGTTCCTGCGCAACCTGCCGGCCACCATCATCCCGAGCATCTCGGTGCCGGTGTCGTTGATCGGCACGCTCGCGCTGATGTACCAGCTCAATTACTCGATCGACAACCTGTCGCTGATGGCGCTGATCATCGCCACCGGCTTCGTGGTGGACGACTCGATCGTGATGATCGAGAACATCGTGCGTTACCTCGAGGAGGGCAAGACGCCGCTGGAGGCCGCGCTGGAAGGCGCCGGCCAGATCGGCTTCACCATCCTGTCGCTGACCGTGTCGCTGATCGCGGTGCTGATCCCGCTGCTGTTCATGGGCGGCGTGATCGGCCGCCTGTTCAGTGAATTCGCGGTGACCCTGGCCGTCACCATCGTGCTGTCCGCCGTGGTGTCGCTGACCCTGGTGCCGATGCTGTGCGCACGCCTGCTGCGTGCCCAGGCCGAACGCCACCCCAGCCGCTTCGAGCGAATCAGCGAGCACCTGTTCGACAAGACCCTGGCCGCGTACAAGCGCGGCCTGCACGTGGTGATGGAGCACCAGACTGCCACCCTGCTGGTGTTCATGGCGACCCTGGCGCTGACCATCATTCTGTACGTGGTGATCCCCAAGGGCCTGTTCCCGGTGCAGGACGTGGGCGTGCTGCAAGGCATCAGCGTGGCCGACAATTCGGTCTCCTACAGCACCATGGTGACTCGCCAGCAGGCACTGGCCGATGCCATCCTGAAGGATCCGGACGTCGCCGGCCTCACTTCCTACGTGGGCATCGACGGCACCAATACCACGCTCAACAACGGCCGCTTCCTGATCAACCTGAAGGCGCGCGATGACCGCTCCTCCACCGCCGAGGAGATCGCCCGCCGGCTGCAGGACGAGGTTTCGCATGTCGCCGGCATCAAGCTGTACATGCAGCCCGAGCAGGACCTCACGCTCGACACCACCGTCTCGCCGAACCAGTACCAGTTCGTGCTGCGCGGACCCAACCAGCAGGCCTTCGCGCAGTACGTGCCCGAGCTGATCGAGCGAATGAAGAAGCTGTCCTCGATCACCGACGTCACCAGCGACCTCAACAACGATGGCCTCAGCGTCAACGTCGAAGTGAACCGCCAGCTCGCCGCGCGCTACGGCATCACCGCGGCGACCATCGACAACGCCCTGTACGACGCGTTGGGCCAGCGCATCGTCTCTACCATCTTCGAGCAGGCCAGCCAGTACCGCGTGATCCTGGTGGCCAAGCCCGAAAGCATCCCCACGGTGGAATCGCTGGGCGACCTATACCTGCCCAGCCAGACCAGCAGCACCGGGCAGGTCCCGCTCAAGGGCATCGCCACCATCAAGATCACCAAGTCGCCGCTGGTGATCAGCCATCTCGCGCAGTTCCCGTCGGTGACGGTGTCGTTCAACCTGGCGAAGGACGCCTCGCTGAGCAAGGCGGTGAAGGAGATCAACGCGGTCGAGCAGCAGGTGCACCTGCCGTCGTCGATCACCTCCACCTTCCAGGGTGCAGCGCAGGCGTTCCAGGATTCGCTGTCCAGCGAGGTCTACCTGCTGATTGCCGCGCTGGTGGCCGTGTACATCGTGCTGGGCGTGCTGTACGAAAGCTTCATCCATCCGGTGACGATCCTCTCCACCCTGCCCTCTGCCGGCATCGGTGCCCTGCTGGCGCTGATGATCGCCGGCAGCGACCTGGACGTGATCGGCATCATCGGCATCGTGCTGCTGATCGGCATCGTGAAGAAGAACGCGATCATGATCGTGGACTTCGCGCTGGAAGCCGAGCGCGAACACGGCAAGCCGGCCGAGGAAGCCATCTTCGAAGCCTCGCTGCTGCGCTTCCGCCCGATCCTGATGACCACCCTGGCGGCCATGCTCGGTGCGATGCCGATGCTGCTGGGCACCGGCACTGGTTCGGAGCTGCGCCGCCCGCTGGGCCTGGCGATCATCGGCGGCCTGGCGCTGAGCCAGATGCTCACGCTGTTCACCACACCGGTGATCTACCTGTTCTTTGACCGCCTCGCCGAACGCTTCGGCCGCAAGGCCAAGGCCGAGCCGGCCGGGGAAACGCCGTGAACATCCCCGGCGTATTCATCCGGCGACCGGTAGCGACCACCCTGCTGGCGGTCGCCATCCTGTTGTCGGGCCTGCTGGCCTACTTCCACCTGCCGGTGGCGCCGCTGCCCAACATCACCTTCCCGGTGATCGTGGTGCAGGCGAACATGGCCGGCGCCAGCCCGGACATCATGGCCTCCACCGTGGCCGAGCCGCTGGAACGCCGCCTGGGCACCATTGCCGACGTCACCGAGCTCACTTCGCAGAGCACGGTGGGCACCTCGATGATCGTGGTGCAGTTCGGCCTCAACCGCGACATCAACGGCGCCGCGCGCGACGTGCAGGCGGCCATCCAGGCCGCCCGCGCGGATCTGCCGACCACCTTGCGCAACAATCCGACCTACCGCGAGTACAACCCCGCCGATTCACCGATCATGGTGCTGGCGCTCACCTCGCATACCCTCACCCGCGCCCAGCTTTACGACTCGGCCGACTCGGTGATCCAGCAGCAGCTCTCGCAGGTCGACGGCGTGGGCCAGATCACCCTGGGCGGCAGCGCCCTGCCCTCGGTGCGCGTGGAACTGGAGCCGGACAAGCTCAACAGCTACGGCATCGGCCTGGAGGACGTGCGCGCAGCCATCAGTGCCGCCAACGCCGACAGCGTGAAAGGCCATATCGACGAGAACGGCCAGCGCTTCGAAGTGCTGTCCAACGACCAGATCAGCAAGGCCGCACCCTACCGCGACCTGGTGGTGGCCTACCGCAATGACGCGCCGGTGATGCTGCGCGACGTGGCACAGGTGCTGGACTCGGCCGAAAACATCCGCAATGCCGGCCTCTACAACGCCAAGGACGCGGTGCTCGTCATCGTCTACCCGCTGCCCGGCAGCAACATCGTCAAGACGGTGGACCAGATCCGCCAGGTGCTGCCGTCGATCGAGGCCACCCTGCCGCACAACGTGCACATCGGCGTCGCGGTGGATCGCTCGCAGTCGGTCAACGCCGCGGTGAACGACACCGAACGCACGCTGGTGATCGCCATACTGCTGGTGATAGGCGTGGTCTACATCTTCCTGCAGTCACCGCGCGCCGTGCTGGTGCCCGCGGTCGCGCTGCCGCTGTCCATCGTCG
This sequence comes from Dyella sp. C9, assembly GCF_003332825.1. Lineage (GTDB taxonomy): Bacteria > Pseudomonadota > Gammaproteobacteria > Xanthomonadales > Rhodanobacteraceae > Dyella. The sequence continues at coordinate 109,362 of NZ_QIRF01000006.1, forward strand.
GCACCTTCGGCCCGATGTACCTGATGGGCTACAGCATCGACAACCTGTCGCTGATGGCGCTGACCATCGGCACCGGCTTCGTGGTCGACGACGCGGTGGTGGTCCTCGAGAACATCGTGCGCCACATCGAATCGGGCATGGATGTGCACGAGGCGGCCATGGTGGGTAGCGCCGAGGTCAGCTTCACGGTGATCTCGATGAGCCTCTCGCTGATCGCCGTGTTCCTGCCCATCCTGCTGATGCCGGGCATCGTGGGTCTGCTGTTCCACGAATTCGCGGTGACGTTGTCCACCGCCATCCTGCTCTCGCTGGTGATTTCGCTGACCGTGACGCCCACCATGGCGGCTCACGTGCTCAACCGCCACAGCCTGCATTCGCAGGCACGCTGGGCGGTGTGGTACGAACGTCAGTTCGAGCGCTTCAAGCAGGCCTACTCGCGCTCGCTCACCACGGTGATCGGCCATGCGCGACTGGTGATCCTGCTGCTGATCGGCCTGATCGTGCTCAACGTGTTCCTGATCAAGCTGCTGCCGTCCACGTTCTTCCCCGAACAGGACAACGGCATCCTGATGGGCCAGATCATCGCCGACCAGAGCATCTCGTTCCAGGCGATGGAGCGCAAGCTCGCGCAGCTGCAGGACATCGTGCAGAAGGATCCGGCCGTGGCCTCGGTGGCCGGTTTCACCGGCGGCCGCGCGCTCAACACCGCCAACGTGTTCATCGAGCTCAAGCCGCTGGCCGAGCGCAAGCTTTCGGCGGCCGAAGTGGTCGATCGCCTGCGGCCCAAGCTCAATGCGGTATCGGGCGCCAAACTGTTCCTGCAGGCGGCGCAGGACCTGCACATCGGCGGACGCCAGTCGGCCTCCGAATACCAGTACACGCTGACCAGCGACGACCCGACCGCGCTGTACACCTGGGTGCCCAAGCTGGTGACCGCGCTGGGCAAGTACCACGCCCAGCTGACCGACGTGAACTCCGACCTGCAGCAGAACGGCCTGCAGATCTACGTGAACATGGAGCGCGCCACCGCCGCGCGCTACGGTTTCGCGCCCAACCAGATCGACAACGTGCTGTACGACGCGTTCGGTCAGCGCACCGTATCCACCATCTACAACCAGCTCAACCAGTACTACGTGGTGATGGAAGTGGCGCCCCAGTACTGGCAATACCCGCAGACGATCGAGCGCATGCGCTTCAGCACTGCCGCCGGCAACGCCTCGGGCACCGAGCAGACGCAGATGTCCGGCGCGCTGGTTTCCGGCGTCACCTCGTTCATGGCGGTGGGCTCCTCCAGCACCGGCACCTCGGGGACCAACGCACTCAACGCCAACGCCGAAGCCAACCAGCTCACCAACGCCATCTCCAACTCCAAGGGTGGCAGTTCCAGCGGCAGCGCGGACAGCACGGCCGCGGAAACCATGGTGCCGTTCCCGGCGCTGGCCAGCTATGTCAGCAACCACACTGCCACCCAGGTGAACCACCAGGGCGGACTGGTGGCCGGCACCATTTCCTTCAACCTGCCGCCAGGCGGCTCGCTCAGCAGTGCGCTGGCCGCGATCGACCAGGCCTCGCAGGAGATCGGCATGCCCGCCTCGATCCACGGCGGCAGCGCGGGTGCGGCGCAGGTGTATGCCCAGTCGATGGGCACCATGCCACTGCTGATCCTCGCTGCGCTGGCGGCGGTGTACATCGTGCTGGGCATCCTCTACGAGAACACGGTGCATCCGATCACCATCCTCTCCACCCTGCCCTCGGCGGGCATCGGAGCGACGCTGGCGCTGTTGATCTTCGGCACGCCGTTCTCGGTGATCGCGATGATCGGCATCATCCTGCTCATCGGCATCGTGAAGAAGAACGCCATCATGATGATCGACGTGGCCATCCACCTGCAGCGCGACCAGGGCATGGAGCCGCACAAGGCCATCCACGACGCTGCCGTGGTGCGACTGCGCCCGATCATGATGACCACCGCCGCCGCCGTGCTTGGCGCGGTGCCGCTGGCCATCGGCATTGGCCAGGGCGCCTCGCTGCGCCAGCCACTGGGTATCACCGTGATGGGCGGCCTGATCCTCAGCCAGGTTTTCACCCTGTACACCACGCCGGTGATCTATCTCTACCTCGACCGTCTGCGCGCCAGGCTCGCGCGCTGGTCCGAGAGCCTGCCGTGGAACCGATCGGACGTGAACGCATGAACACGAAGCTATCCCGCAAGGCCCTGGCCGTCTCGATGACGCTGCTGCTCGGCGGCTGCATGGTCGGCCCCGACTACCATCGCCCGCAGGTCAATGTCGCGCCCCAGTACAAGGAGCTGCCCGGCTGGACCGCGGCGGCGCCCGAGGCCGCCGAGGCCGCGAAGGGCGACTGGTGGACCTCCTTCAACGATCCGTTGCTCAACGAGCTGGAGCCGCAGGTGGCGGTATCCAACCAGACGGTGGCGCAGAGCTACGCCAACTACCAGGCCGCGCTGGCCGAGGTGCAGGTAGCGCGTGCATCGCTGTTCCCCACCCTCGGCGTGGAAGGCGGCGCCAGCAAGCAGCGCTCCGCGGCCGGTAGTGCCGGCAGCGGCGTGGAACACCTGACCCCGGTGAGTACCACCGGCTCGCTGGAAGGTACCGCCAGCTGGGCGCCCGACCTGTGGGGCAAGGTGCGCCGCACGGTCGAGCAAAACAAGGCCACCGCGCAGGCCAGCCAGGCCACGCTGGCCAATGCCACGCTGTCCGAACAGACCGCCCTGGCCACCGCCGTGATCGAACTGCGCGTGACCGATGCGAATATCGACCTGTTGCAGAAGACCGTCACGGCCTACCAGGAATCGCTGCGCGTGGTGTCCAACCAGGACAGCGCCGGCACCGTGCCGCCATCGGACCTGATCAGCGCGCGCACCCAGCTGGAGAACGCCCAGTCCAGCCTGATCGCGCTCGGCGTGGCCCGCGCGCAATACGTGCATGCGATCGCCGTGCTGGTGGGCAAGAATCCCGAGGAGCTGGACATTCCACACAGCACCTCGCTGCCCACCCTGCCCAGCGTACCCAGCGGCGTGCCCTCCACCCTGCTGCAGCGGCGCCCGGACATCGCCGTGGCCGAACGCCAGATGGCGGCGCAGAACGCGGCGATCGGCGTGGCCGTGGCGGCCTACTATCCGACCATTTCGCTGTCCGCGGCAGACGGGTTCTCGCAATCGCCACTGGCGGGCCTGCTGCACGTCGCCAACCACGTGTGGTCGCTCGGTGCCGACGTCAGCGAAACCGTGCTGGACTTCGGCGCACGCCACGGCCAGGTGACCGAGGCCAAGGCCAACTACGAGGCGGCCGTGGCCAACTACCGCCAGACCGTGCTTTCCGCGTTCAAGAACGTGGAAGACGACCTCTCCGGCGTCAACATCCTCGCCCAGCAGGCGAAGGTGCTGGACAGCGCGGTACTGGACGCCACCCGTGGCACCGAGATCACGCGCAACGAGTACCAGGCCGGCACGGTCGACTACACCACGGTAGCCACTGCGGAGGCCACCCAGCTCAGTACCGAGGAAAGCGCGTTGAGCGTACGCCAGCAGCGCCTGCTTGATACCGTCTCGCTGATCGGCGACCTTGGCGGCGGCTGGTCGGCCGACCAGCTCACCGGCATCAAGACCGCCGACGCCTCCGGCAACCCGCACTGACGCGCTGGCGGCCGGGCCCGGGGCTTGGCACACTGCCGGCCCCGCCCGATTTGCCCGCCGCCATGCTGCCCACCTCTTTCGCACTCTCCCCCATCGTCGCCGGCCTGTGGCGCATCACCGAGTGGAAACTCTCGGTGGCCGAGCGCGTGCGCTGGATCGAGCAGGCGCTGGAACTGGGCATCCACAGCTTCGACCACGCCGACATCTATGGCGACTACCAGGCCGAAGCGCAGTTCGGCGAGGCGCTGAAGGCTGCGCCCGCCTTGCGCGAACGCCTGCAACTGGTGACCAAGTGCGGCATCCGCCTGCGCTCCGCGGGGCGGCCCTATCGCATCAACTACTACGACACCTCGGCGGCCTACATTCGCGCCCAGGTGGAGCAGTCGCTGCGCAACCTGCACACCGAACAGTTGGACCTGGTGCTGATCCATCGCCCGGACTACCTCATGAATGCCGCCGCGCTGGCCGACACCTTCGCCACGCTCACCCGCGAGGGCAAGGTGGCGCGCTGGGGCGTGTCCAACCACAGCGCCGGGCAGTTCGCCCTGCTGCAACAGCATCACCCGCTGGTGACCAACCAGGTGGAGCTGTCGCCGCTGCAGATGGCGGCGCTCGACGACGGCACGCTGGAGCAAGCCCAGCAGTTGGGCCTGCGTCCGATGATCTGGTCGCCGCTGGGCGGCGGCCGCCTGTTCACCGGTGATGACGCGCAAGCCGTACGCCTCCGCGCGGAGATGACGGCCATCGCACAGCGCTACGGCATCAGCCTCACTACGCTGGCCTTCGCCTGGATCCTTCGCCACCCCTCGCGCCCGCATCCGGTCACCGGCTCCAGCCGCATCGAAAGCCTGCGCGAAGCCGTGGCTGCACTGGACGTGCAACTGGACCCGGAGGACTGGTACGCGATCTGGACGGCGAGCAAGGGGCACTCGGTGCCCTGACCCTGCAGGAGCGCACCCTGTGCGCGACCAACCTGCCTCAACGGCACCATGGGGTCGCGCACAGGGTGCGCCCCTGCAGCCGCCTCAACGATTGCTCACGCCGTGCGGTACATGGCCGGTCGCCACGTGCTTGCGCGCCGACTCCACGTTGGCCGGTGAATCGTCGAAGAAGATGTCCGCGCCGAAGGCATCGAGGAACGGGCCCTTGTCGCGCCCGCCGAGGAACAGCGCCTCGTCGATGCGCACGCCCCAACGGCGCAGGGTGAGGATCACGCGCTTGTGCGCCGGTGCCGAGCGCGCCGTGACCAGCGCGGTGCGGATCGGCGAATCCTCGGCCGGGAAGGCGGCCTGCAGGCGGTGCACGGCGGTCAGGAAACCGCGGAACGGCCCCACCGAGAGCGGCTCGTCGGCCAGCTCGCGTTCGCTGCGATGGAAGGCTTCCAGCCCCTCCTCGCGCGACACGCGCTCGCCTTCGTCGCCGAAGATCACCGCGTCGCCGTCGAAGGCGATGCGCAGCTGTTCGGTCGCGCGCGGCGGCGCCGTGGACGGCAGGATGGTAGCCGCCGCCACGCCCGCGGCCAGCGCGCGGCCCACGTCCTCGGCGTTGGCGGAAAGAAACAGGTCGGCCTTGAATGGGCCGATGTAATCGGAGGTCGGCGCACCGCTGGTGAAGGCGGCGCGACTGATCTCCAGGCCGTAGTGCTGGATGGCGTTGAAGATGCGCAGCCCGGTGTCTCCCGAATTGCGCGACAGCAGGATCACTTCCACGGGTGGCACGTCGCCGGCCAGCTTGTTGAGGTCCAGCAGTTTCTGCACCAGCGGAAACGCCACGCCCGGCTTCAGGATCTCGTTCTCATGCTCGATCTGGAACGAGCGGTAGGCATCCAGCCCATCGCGCTCGAACAGCGTATGGCTGTCGCCCAGGTCGAACAGGGCGCGCGAGGAGATGGCCACGACGAGTCGGTTGTCACCCGCGGAGCCGGGATCGTGGGCGTTGTGGCTGGGCTGGTTCATGAGGGCAATCTAGCAAATTGGGGACGGGAGATGGGTAGCGGGGGCGCCAAAACCGAATGGCCTGGAAACCCACTGGCTAAGCCAAAGGCACATCCGTGCAGCCCATCCCGCTCCCCATCAATCCTGCGCGAACTGCTCATCCAGGATGCGCTGTTCCAGATTGTGCTCCGGGTCGAACAGCAGGCGCACGCCCTGCCCCTCGGACTGGCGGATCTGCACCTCGCGGATGTCGCGCACTTCGTGATAATCGGCGGTCGCGCTCACCGGGCGCTTGCCCGCATCGAGCACGCGCAGCGTCACCAGCGTGCGATGCGGCAGGATCGCACCACGCCAGCGACGCGGGCGGAACGGACTGATCGGCGTCAGCGCCAGCACATTGGCATCCAACGGCAGGATGGGACCGTGCGCCGACAGGTTGTAGGCCGTGGAGCCCGCCGGCGTGGAGACCAGGATGCCGTCGCACACCAGGTTGGGCAGCTTCACCGTATCGTTGAGCTTCACTTCCAGATGCGCGGCCTGGTTGCTCTGGCGCAGCAGCGACACCTCGTTGAAGGCCAGCGCATGATGCACGTCGCCATTGCCGTCGGTGGTGCGCATCTCCAGCGGATAGAGCACGGCGGCATGGGCCCGCGCGATGCGCTCCTCCAACTCGTCGATGCGATGCTTGTTCATAAGGAAGCCGACCCGCCCCAGCTTCATGCCATACACCGGGGCCGGCAGCGCACGATAGGCATGCAGCGTGCGCAGCATGAAGCCGTCGCCCCCCAGGGCGACGATGACATCGGCCTGCTCCGGCGGCACGTCGTCATAGCGGTCGACAAGCTTGCGGCGTGCCTGCTGGGCGACGTTGGTTTCGCTGGCGACAAAGGCAAAGCGCATAGGGCCGGGCTTCAGTCGGAAGAAGAGGCCCACAGTTGAGCCCAGATGGACGAAGGGCGCAAGACCGTCGCCGGCCTGCGCCCTTCGAGCTTGCTGCTGTCAGCAGGTTGTCATCCCGGCCAGGGCCGGAATGACAGGCCGGCTTACTGGTTCACCGGCACCTGTGCCAGCTGCGCCAGTCGGCGAACCGCGACCGAGGCGATCGGGTAGTCCGCGTTCTGGGTGAGGATCTCCGCCAGCATGTTGCGGGTGTACTTCAGCGTGGCGTCGTCACGCTGCAGCCATGCCTGCACCGGCGAGATGTCCTTGGCGGCGCCGGTCATCGACAGCACCTGCAGGGCCAGCGCGCGATGCTGGTGGTTGAGCTCGTCCAGCAGCGAACCGCGGGCCTGGGCATGCCATGCGCCTTCCACCGGCAGCGCCTCGATCTGGCTGCGCAGCCACTCGAGGTCGAGCGACTCGCCCAGTTCGTAGAACACGCTCGCCACCTTGGCGATCGCCTGGCCGCTCTGCTGGGCCACCTCGACGATGTCCAGCATCGCCCGCAGCTCCGGCATGCGTGCCATGCGCAGCGCCAGCTCGGACGGCAGGCCGAGGCCTTCCCACTTCTCCTGGCTGGTGGCGAACTCCTGGCGACCGGTTTCGGTGAGCGCCGCCGGCAGCGCCGCGCGCAGCTCGGTGACGCCGGCCTGGTAGCGCTCCACGTTGGCGTTGATGTCCAGCGTGCCGCCCGGACGGTTCAGCAACCAGCGCGTGGTGTGACGCAGCAGCGACCAGATCTGCAGGATGGCGTCGATCTGGGTGTTCTCCGCCACCTTGCCGTCCAGCGCCTCGATCTGCGACCACAGTTCACGCGCATCGAGGATCTCGCGCGCGGCCGTGTACGCCTTGGCGATGGCCGCCGGACCCTGTCCGGTATCTTCCTGCATGCGCATCATGAAGGTGGCGCCCATGCGGTTGATGGTGGAGTTGGTCACGGCCGTGGCGATGATCTCGCGTTTCAGGCGATGGCGCTGCATGTGGTCGGCATACTTGCCGTGCAGCGGCTCGGGGAAGTAGCGCACCAGCTCCTTGGACAGGTACGGATCTTCCGGCACGTCCGAATCGAGCAGCTGCTGGTACAGCTTGATCTTGTCGTAGGACAGCAGCACCGACAGTTCCGGACGGGTCATGCCGATGCCGCGCGTCTTGCGCTCGGTCAGCTCCGACTCGCTCGGCAGGTTCTCCACCTGGCGGTCCAGCAGGCCTTCCTGTTCCAGCATGCGGATGAAGTGCGCCATCGAGCCGATGCGATGCACCGACTGGTGCTCCATCAGGGTGATGGCCTGGTTCTGGCGGTAGTTGTCCCACAGCACCAGCTGGCCCACTTCGTCGGTCATGCTGGCCAGCAGGGTGTTGCGCTGGTCGAGCGTGAGCTCGCCACGCTGCACCGCGTCGCCCAACAGGATCTTGATGTTCACCTCATGGTCGGAGGTGTCCACGCCGGCCGAGTTGTCGATGAAGTCGGTGTTGAGCAGCACGCCATGCTGGGCGGCTTCGATGCGGCCCTTCTGGGTGAAGCCCAGGTTGCCGCCCTCGCCCACCACCTTGCAGCGCAGCTCGGCGCCGTTCACGCGCAGCGCATTGTTGGCGCGGTCGCCCACGTCGGCGTGGGTTTCGCTGGCCGCCTTCACGTAGGTGCCGATGCCGCCGTTCCACAGCAGGTCCACCGGCGCCTTGAGGATGGCGCTGAGCAGCTCGTTCGGCGCCAGCTGGGTGACCTCGGGCGCGAGGCCCAGCACGCCGCGCACTTCCGGCGAAATCGGGATCGACTTCAGGCTGCGCGGATACACGCCGCCGCCCTGCGAGATGAGCGACTTGTCGTAATCGTCCCAGCTCGAACGCGGCAGCTTGAACATGCGCTCGCGCTCCGCGAACGAACGCTCGATGTTCGGGTTCGGGTCGAGGAAGACGTGGCGATGGTCGAACGCGGCCACCAGCTTGATGTGGCGCGACAGCAGCATGCCGTTACCGAACACGTCGCCGGACATGTCACCGATGCCCACGCAGCTGAAGTCTTCGGTCTGGCTGTTGCGGCCCAGTGCGCGGAAGTGGCGCTTGACTGACTCCCAGGCACCCTTGGCGGTGATGCCCATGCCCTTGTGGTCGTAGCCGTTGGAACCGCCCGAGGCGAACGCGTCGCCCAGCCAGAAGCCGTGCTCGACCGAGATGGCGTTGGCGATGTCGGAGAAGGTCGCGGTGCCCTTGTCGGCAGCCACCACCAGGTACGGATCGTCGTTGTCGTGGCGCACCACGTCATGCGGCGGCACTACCTTGCCTTCGACCAGGTTGTCGGTGATGTCGAGCAGGCTGCTGATGAACATGCGGTAGCAGGCGATGCCCTCGGCCAGCTGCGCGTCGCGGTCGCCGTTCACCGGCGGACGCTTGACGAAGAAGCCGCCCTTCGAGCCGACCGGCACGATCACGGTGTTCTTCACCATCTGCGCCTTCACCAGGCCCAGCACCTCGGTGCGGAAGTCTTCGCGACGGTCGGACCAGCGCAGGCCGCCACGGGCCACCGAGCCGAAGCGCAGGTGGATGCCTTCCACGCGCGGCGCGCTGACGAAGATCTCGCGATACGGCACCGGCTTGGGCAGGTCCGGCACGCGGTGCGAGTCGAACTTGTAGCTGATGTAGCTGCGGTAGGCGCCATCCCACTGCTGGAAGAAGCTGGTGCGCAGGGTGGAACGGATCAGCGCCATGAAGCTGCGCAGGATGCGGTCTTCGTCCAGGCTGGACACGGTTTCCAGCAGCGTGCCGATGGTTTCTTCCACCACGCCGACCTGCTCGGCGCGCGGCTTGGACAGCGCGCCCACCAGCCCGTCGATCAGGCCCGGATGCGCGGAGCGCACCGACTCGGGGATCAGCGCCTGCATCTCGCCGCGCAGCAGCTCGCCGGCACGACGCAGCTCGTCGGCACTCAGCGACTCGCGGCGCGGGTCGAACTTGGCCAGGAACAGCTCCACCAGCAGGCCGGCGATGGCCGGGTAGCGGTTGAAGGCGTCTTCCATGTAGTTCTGCGAGAAGGCCACGCCGGTCTGCAGCAGGTACTTGCAGTAACCGCGCAGCATGGCGATCTGGCGCCAGCTCAGCTTGGCGCCGAGCACCAGGCGGTTGAAGCCGTCGTTCTCGGCGTTGCCGCGCCAGATCTGCTCGAAGGCGTCCTCGAACAAGGTGCCGACCTGCTCCACGCTGAAGGCCAGGCTGCCGGCGGTCTGCACCTCGAAGTCCTGGATGTACAGCGTGCGACCGTCGATCTTCACGTCGTACAGGTGCTCGGTGAGCACGCGCAGGCCCAGGTTCTCCAGCTGCGGCAACACCTCGGACAGCGCGATGTCGCCGCCGCTGCGGTAGATCTTGAAGCGCAGCTCTTCCGGACGGGCGTCCGGATGGTAGAACGACATGCGCACCGCATCGTCGCCCTTGAGCAGCGCCAGCTGGCGCACGTCCTCGGCGGCGGAGGTCGGCGAAACGTCCTCCACGTAGCCGGCCGGCAGCGCCTTGGCGTAACGGTTGGCCAGCACCACCCCGTCATGGTCGCCCAGCTTGGCCACCAGCGCGTCGCGCAGGTCGTCCTGCCAGTTGCGCACGATGGCGGCCACGCCCTTCTCCAGCTCGGCCACGTCGTAATGCACCTGGTCGCCGATCTTCGGGCGCACCACCACGTACAGGCGCACCAGCGCGGCCTCGCCCATCAGCACGGACGAATCGATGTACTCGCCGCGCATGGCGTTGCGCAGCAGCCCCTCGATGCGCTCGCGCACCGTGGTGTTGAAGCGCTCGCGCGGCACGTACACCAGGCAGCTGACGAAGCGGCCGTAGCGGTCGCGGCGCACGAACAGGCGGGTACGTGCGCGCTGGCGCAGTTCCAGCGTGCCCATGGCATTGCTGTACAGCTCTTCCTCGCCGCTCTGGAACAGCTCGTCGCGCGGCAGCGTCTCCAGGATGTGGCGCAGCGCCTTGCCCGAATGGGAGTCGCGTTTGAGGCCGGACTGGTTCATCACGTACTCGTACTTCTGGCGCACGAGCGGCACGTCCTGCGGACGGGCCATGTAGGCATTGGAGGTGAACAGGCCCAGGAAACGCTGCTCGGCCACCGGCTTGCCGTTGGCGTCGAACTTGAGCACGCCGACGTAATCCATGTAGCCCGAACGATGCGCATGCGAGCGCGCATTGGTCTTGGTCAGTATGATCGCATCCATGGAGCCCGACTGCGGCAGGTCGTGCGCCACCAGGCTGCGCAGCGAGCGCGGCGCCAGCGAGCGTTCGCTCTTGTGCAGGATACCCATGCCCGAGGTTTCATCGGCACGCAGCACTTCCTCGCCGTCGGCCTCGGTCACCACGTACTCGCGGTAGCCCAGGAAGGTGAAGTTGTCGTCAGCCAGCCAACGCAGGAATTCCGAGGCCTCCTTCACCGCGCCGGCTTCCAGCGGCAGCTGGCGGGACGGCAGGTCGGCTGCGATGGCCAGCGCCTTGTCGCGCATCTTCGGCCAGTCGTTGACGGCGGTGCGCACGTCTTCCAGCGCGCCTTCCAGCTGGGCCTTGAGCTTGGCCTGCGCCTCCTCGTCGGCCACGCGATCCACTTCGAAGTGCATCACCGACTCGGGCTGCGCGTCTTCCGCGCCCAGCTTGAGCAGCTTGCCCGAAGCGTCGCGGGTGGCGTTCACCACCGGGTGGATCACGGCGTGGATCTGCAGGTGCTCGCTGGCCACCATGGTGACGGTGTCGACCAGGAACGGCATGTCGTCGGTGACGACCTGGATGTAGCTGCGGCCGGCATGGCCCGTGGCCGGATTGACCACGCGCACCGAAGCGCGGCCGGGCTGGCGCTGCTGCATGAAGTTCAGGAGGTCGGCGACGATGGCCGCCCACTCGGAGGCGGTGTGCAGCTCGAGATCGCCGTCGGAAATGCGCGCAAAGAAGGCGCTGATAAAAAATTGCGCCTCATCAAGGCGCTGGGTCTGGAATCCGGTTTGCTTCAATTCTTCGAGAACAACAGTGGGGAAGGAGCTGTTGCTAGCCGCACGAATCGCGTTCATGGCATCTACTGTGTGGGGGAGACGGAATCAGGCTAAAAAAAGCCTCAAAAGGATACGCCTCACGTCAGGGCTTAGCTACCGTTGCCACCAGACCACTTCAGCTGACGGCAGGTCACTGCGCCATTGCAGCACAGCCCGCAAGCGCAGCCTGCACGACATCGAAACGTTGGTCCGGCGCCTGCCCGAGGCTCTTTGGGGGAAAGAAAAGCCCGAGGGCATCATGTGTTGCCTGCGCCGCACGGAAGGAAGCCCAGTGCGACCCGGCGCACGATACCAGTGCGTATGTCACCCGCGCGCAAGCGCGCGTGCGCTGCGACGCAGCACGCAAAAAAACTGGCGCGCGCCTGCCACAGGGATCGCGCCCGATGTCCCGCACCGGCCCACTGGTCATTTTCTCGCCAAGCGCCCGCTACTCGGCATCGCGTGCACGGACCATTGGCACACGACCCGGTGCACTACCGCTGGCAAGATCCTCACACGCGTGCCGCTAAGCTTCCCCAGCGCGGACACTCTCCCTTCACGGAATTAAGACAAAATGGTCAGGCAGGGACTGGACATATGTATGGCCATGGCCATTGCCCACTCTCCGGGAAACCCCGGGGGGCGCTTTGTGCACCCATTTGGGGAAAAGTCCATGGCTCTACAAATTTTAAACTGTACGGTATAGTCCAAGCTCGCCCGGTCTGAGCCATGGCTACCGTGCCCCACAATCGCGCCGGATCCCCGCCCAGGGAACCGGTGGCCCGTGGGGTTGCCGTGCGCTTGAACCTAGCTAGACCTTTCACCATCGCCCTGGAGGGCGATGGTGCGCTGCATCCCGATCACATCAAAAACAAAGCAATGGAGCCCACATGATGTCCTCGTCACTGCGCACACCACTGTTGTGCCTTGGCCTGCTCACTCTGACCGCCTGTGGCAACGGCAAGCAGGCCGCGCCGCAGATGCCGCCGCCGGAAGTCGGCGTGGTGAAGGTGCAGCCGCAGAGCGAGCCGCTGCGCAAGAGCCTGGTGGGCCGCCTGTCCGCTTACCGCAGCGCCGATGTGCGCGCACGCGTATCCGGCGTCCTGGTCAAGCGCGTCTACACGGAAGGAACCGACGTCAAGGCTGGCCAGTTGCTGTTCCAGATCGACCCGGCGCCGTACCAGGCCGCACTCAACTCGGCGCAGGCCAACCTGGCTTCGGCCAAGGCGACCTATGCCAACGCCCACGTGGTGGCTGAACGCGACCGAGCGCTGATCCCGCAGGGCTACGTCTCGCGCGCCCAGCTGGACGCCGACGAGGCGACCGAGCGCTCGGCCGCCGCCGGCGTGCAACAGGCCGAGGCTGCCGTGGTCACCGCCAAGGTCAACCTCAGCTATACCAACATCACCTCGCCGATCGATGGCCGCGCCGGCCAGCAGCAGGTCACCGAGGGTGCCATCGTCGGCAGCAGCACCGCCGATACCGGCTCCAGCGCCACCCTGCTCACCACCGTCGACCAGCTCGACCCGCTCTACGTGAACTTCACGATGAGCGTGGCGGACATGGACCAGATGCGTCGTGCCCAGCAGACCGGCAACGTCACGCTCAGCCAGCAGAACAAGGCCACCGTGACGGTGACCCTGCCGGACGGCACGCCCTATGGCCAGGATGGCGCTCTCGACTTCTCCGACACCACGGTCAACCCGACGACCGGTGCGGTGAACCTGCGCGCCCTGCTGCCGAACCCCGACCGCGCCCTGTTGCCGGGCCAGTACGTGACGATCAGCGCCAACCTGGGTGAACAGCACAACGTGTTCCTGGTGCCGCAGGCCGCCCTGCAGCGCGACACCGTCGGTGCATACACGATGGTGGTCGGCGCGGACGGCAACGTCGTGCGCAAGGACGTGGTCGCCACCGACACCAGTGGCAGCAACTGGATCGTCACCAGCGGTCTGAAGGCCGGCGACCAGGTGGTCGTCTCGGGCCTGCAGCGCGTGAAGGCCGGAGCCCCGGCCAAGGCGACTCCGTGGCAGCCGGACCAGAAGCCGGCCGCGCCGGGTGCCGCCCAGGCTGGCGCCAAGCCGGCCAACGGGCAGTAAGCAAGGGAGCTAGACGATGCCCAGTTTCTTTATCGACCGCCCCATTTTTGCGTGGGTGGTAGCGATCCTGATCACCCTGTGCGGCACCATCGCGGTGCTGAACATGGGTATCGAGTCGTATCCGAACATCGCCCCGCCACAGGTGACGGTCACCGCCACCTACCCCGGCGCGAGCGCGGACACCACCGAAAAAACCGTCACCCAGGTCATCGAGCAGCAGCTCACCGGCATTGACCACCTGCTGTACTTCAGTTCGTCGTCCAGCTCCAGTGGCTCGGCGACCGTCACCCTCACCTTCGAGACCGGCACCGATCCGGACATCGCCCAGGTGCAGGTGCAGAACAAGGTGTCGCTGGCCACTCCGCGCCTGCCCACCGAAGTAACCCAGCAGGGCGTGGTCGTCGCCAAGAGCAACCCGGACTTCCTGATGTTCGTGGCGCTGACCTCGAGCAACTCGGCGATCGACGGCAACAGGCTCACCGACATCGTGTCCTCCCAGGTGCTCGACCAGATCGGTCGCATCCCCGGCGTGGGCAGCACCCGCCAGCTCGGCTCCGAGTATGCGATGCGCGTGTGGATCAACCCGGACAAGCTGCAGGGTTACGGCCTGTCGGCGACCGACGTCCAGACCGCCCTGCTCGCCCAGAACGTGCAGTTCGCCGCCGGTTCGCTGGGTTCCGATCCTGCCGTGAACGGCCAGGGCTTCAGCGTCACCGTGTCCGCCGAGGGCCGTTTCGTGACGCCCGAGGAGTTCAACAACGTCATCCTGCGCGCCAATCCCGACGGCACCGTGGTGAAGCTCGGCGACGTGGCCCGCATCGACTTCGGCCCGCAGAGCTACGGCTTCGCCGCCACCTGGAATGGTACGGACACCGGTTCGTTCGGTGTGCAGCTGCTGCCCGGCGCCAACGCGCTGGACGTGGCCACCGCCGTGCGCGCCAAGATGGAAGAGCTGTCCAAGAGCTTCCCTGAAGGCGTGACCTGGTTCGTCCCGTACGACTCCACCACCTTCGTGAAGATCTCGATCAAGGAAGTGGTGCACACCCTGGTCGAGGCGATCATCCTGGTGTTCCTGGTGATGCTGCTGTTCCTGCAGAACATCCGCGCCACCATCATCCCGACCCTGGTCATCCCGGTCGCGCTGCTGGGCACCTTCGTGGGCCTGTTGCCGCTGGGCTTCACCGTCAACCAGCTCACCTTGTTCGGCATGGTGCTGGCCATCGGTATCGTGGTGGACGACGCGATCGTGGTGATCGAGAACGTCGAACGCATCATGACCGAGGAGCACCTCTCGCCCAAGGAAGCCACCCGCAAGGCCATGGGCCAGATCACCGGCGCCGTGGTGGCCATCACGGTGGTGCTGGCGGCGGTGTTCGTGCCGTCTGCCCTGCAGCCGGGCGCCTCGGGCGTGATCTACAAGCAGTTCGCCTTGACCATCGCCGTGTCGATGGGCTTCTCGGCGTTCCTGGCGCTGTCGTTCACCCCCGCCCTGTGCGCCACGCTGCTCAAGCCGACGCACACGCAGAAGAAGAACATCGTCTTCCGCACGTTCAACAACGTGTTCGACCGCGTCACGCACACCTACTCCGGCCACATCGGCAGTGCCATCAAGCATGCGCCGCGCTGGATGATCGTGTTCGTACTGGTCTCGCTGCTGTGCGGCTTCCTGTTCACCAGGCTGCCCACCAGCTTCGTGCCGGACGAGGACCAGGGCTATGCGCTGGCCATCGTGTCGCTACCTCCGGGCGCCAGCCTGCAGCGCACCCAGCACGTGATGGAAGAGATCCGCGGCGTGTTGCTGAAGGATCCGGCGGTCGACGGCGTGTTCCAGATCTCCGGCTTCAGCTTCGTGGGCCAGGGTGAAAACACGGGCATGAACTTCATCCGGCTGAAGGACTGGGATGCGCGTGACGTGACTGCCACGCAATTCATCCAGCAGTCGAACATGAAGTTGCACGCGATCCGCGATGCGCAGATCTTCGTGGTGAACCTGCCGACCATCCGCGGCCTCAGCCAGTTCGGCGGCATCGACATGTACCTGCAGGCACGTGCCGGCCAGTCGCGTGAAGAGCTGACCCAGGCCCGCAACGTCCTGCTCAACAAGGCCGCACAGAGCCCTGCCCTGGTCGGCGTTCGCCCGAACACGCTGGAAAGCGCCCCGCAGCTCGACCTCACCGTCGATCGCCAGCAGGCGCAGTCGATGGGCCTGTCGGTCAGCGATATCTACAACGCGATCCAGCTCACGCTGGCGCCGGTGTACATCAACGACTTTGCCTACGCCGGTCGCGTGAAGCGCGTGATGGTGCAGGCCGACGCGCCCTACCGCATGGGCCCCGAGGCACTGCAGCACGTCTACACGCCCAGTTCGCTCGCTTCGGCCAGCACCTCGGCCACGGCCAACAACATGATCCCGCTGGCCAGCGTGGTAAAGGCGAAGTGGGACATGGCCGAACCGGCACTGACCCGCTACAACGGCTACTCCGCGGTGGAAATCGTGGGTAACGAAGGCCCGGGTTACTCCACCGGCCAGGCCATGGCGGTGCTGGAAGGCATCATCAACGACAACCTGCCCAAGGGCTTCGGCTTCGACTGGACCGGTCAGTCGTACCAGGAAATCCTGGCCGGCAACGCGGCCATGCTGCTGATGGTGCTGTCCATCTTCATCGTGTTCCTGTGCCTTGCCGCGCTGTATGAGAGCTGGTCGATCCCGGTGGCGGTGCTGCTGGTGGTGCCGCTGGGCGTGCTTGGCGCAGTGGTGTTCACCATGCTGCGTGGCCTGCCCAACGACATCTACTTCAAGATCGGCATGATCACGGTGATCGGCCTGGCCGCGAAGAACGCGATCCTGATCGTCGAATTCGCGGTGGAGCAGCAGCAGGCTGGACGCACGCTGCGCGACGGCGTGGTCGAGGCAGCCCGCCTGCGCCTGCGCCCGATCCTGATGACCTCGCTGGCGTTCATCCTCGGCGTGCTCCCGCTGTTCATCTCCACCGGCGCGGGCGCCAATGCCCGCCACGCCATCGGTACCGGCGTGATCGGCGGCATGATATTCGCCACCTTCCTGGGTCTGCTGCTGATCCCGGTGTTCTACGTGGTGGTGCGCCGACTGCTGGGCGACAAGATGGACGAGGTCTCGCACACCATCCGTCACGACCACGGCGAAGGCGACGACCACGGCAATCCGCCCGCGGGCACCACCCCGCCCCAGGGTGGTGGTTCGGGCCCGCAGGCTGGCATGCAGCCGTTCGATTCAGACCCGCGTCGCGGCGCCTGATCGACGCCATCATCGGCAAAAGCAAAGCCCCGGTCGCACGACCGGGGCTTTTTTCTGGCTGAAACCACCAGTGATGCAGCGTGCAACCCTCTTCCGTGCGGGTCAGGAACTGCGAACAGAAGACACCGTCACCACGGTGAACCGTAGGGTCCTGCACCCTCATCGCAGGCCGGGATACTGGGCACCAACCCGACCAACCGTCGACTATCGGGAGGCGCCTCGTTGGAACGACGACCTGAGCGAGCATCAGGTTTCATTAGCCGCTCCAAGAGAGCCCCAGGCGAAATCACCGGTGAATGGATCAGTGCCAGTTGGCCGCAATAACCGGGCTCAGTGCCGAAGCATAGTCGGGCGGCAAATAGGCCTGATCCGCAGCAGGCGGTGAGAACGCGGCCATGGCAGACACCAGTGCATTCACCTGGCCGCTCAGCAGCGCGCTTCCATCAGCCGTCTTGAACTGCTCCACCTGGCTCTTTGTGCTGGCATACCAATTGCGGATCGTTGCGCTGTCGCTTGAGCCAATGATGCTGACTTCAAGATCAGCCCCCACGCGACGGAACCACAATTGATCAGCGCCGATACCCTCGCCAAAAACCAGTACATCCGTGGCGCCGACGTAACTTTCCGTCTCCACGATGGTGTCCCGTCCATCACCCCGATTGAAAATATACGTGTCGCTGTTCCAGCTGCCGTACAGGAGATCGTCGCCGGTACCGCCGACGAACACGTTGTTGTTGGCGCTGCTGCTGACCTTCAGGGTGTCGTTGCCTGCACCGCCTTCCATGCGGTTGCTGCCTGCACCACCGTCCAGCACGTCATCGCCGTCGCCACCGATCAGTACATCATTACCCGCGCCGCCGTTGAGGACATCGTTCCCTGCCCCCCCGATAAGTACATCGTCGCCATCTCCCCCATTGAGGGTATCGTTACCACTGCCACCCAACAAGAAATCACCACCCGTACTTCCATTGATCACATCGGCATTGCCTGTACCCAACTGAAGGCGAAAATCGCCAATCAGGAAATTCTTCGAGAACATCGTTGCCAATGCATCAAGCTTCCCCGACTGGTCCAACAGCTTCGTCATAGCCACCAGCGTCGGCAGGTAGACGGCTCTTTCGCTGGCTAACGTCGGCATGAATTTCATTAGATCGATGAAATTCGCCATCGCCTGCACACTATCGACCTGCGATGCTTGTTCGAGCCGATGAAGCATCGGCGCATAGTCCAGAGCGATGCCATCGGTATCCAGACGCACGCCTATGGCGTCCATATAGGGTTTCAATCGTGTTTGCAGTGCCAACTGCTGGTATGCGCCATTGAAGAACGTCTCGTAGACCTTTAGGTAAGCGGCGACATTGCTCTGTCCCCACCAAAGATCACCGCTGGGCACCTCGCCGAGCAAGACCTGTACGACACGAACTTTTTGTGCGGTGTCCGCATCCAGCGTGGTGATGGTCTTATCCACCGTCTGGCTTGGCGTCAATCTGATCTCATTGCTGGAGTCCGCACTCTCCGTCGCACCCGAGGCATGAAGCGTGATGCCCTGATCGGTCCACAGAGGACTGGTCCTGGCCCAGGCCAGAAGCAGGTCGCTCAACAATGTCAGCTGCCCTGCGCGGGCTTGCTCCGCGGAGAAGTCACGCACGAGCTGTGCGAGCGCGGGCGAAAGGACGCACGCTTCGCGCAAATCACGCAGCGCCCCCATACCCTGCATGGTGGCCAGTGACAACAACTCCGCCGGAATGTCAATCTTGTCGTCAAATTTGCTGTGCAACGCATCGCTGTCGAACGCGAAGTCCTGCATTACCTGGGTCGTCAGGCTTCCGTCCGCATTGCGACGCGTAAAACTGCCGATTCCAACCAGAGACCCGCCATCCACCGAGGTGTTTGCGTTCGAATAAGCCAACGAGAAGTTGACGATACCCAGTTGATCAAGTGTAAACAGCTCGTTGGCCTGCGAGATGCCGTCGCCATTGAGGTCTCGCCAGATACGCAAAGAAGCAAAGGCCTCATCACTGGCATCAATCACACCGTCGCCATTACTGTCCAGGTCTGCCAGCGCTTCAAAGCCGTTGGCAGCACGCTTGCCGCTATGCAGCATCGTCTGATCGCCAAACAGCTCGGCGCCGTTATCAATCGTGCCGTTACCATCGATGTCTCGTACCAGCAATCCATCGTTTCCACCGACCCAGCCTGTGGCGGTGCGGATGCCGTCGCCATTGTGATCAAACAAGGCGCCAGACCAATTGCTCTCAAGGTTCGTGCTGACCTTGCCGTCGCCGTCGAGATCCAGCGCCAGAGGATCGTAGCGAACGATGCGATAGGTATTGCCATGGATGATGGTGTTCGCTACGAGTTCGAGTTGCGCCGCGAATGCATCAACCGCAAAAGATAATTCACCTTTCAGCTTTGCGATCTGATCGCCAAACTCATTCGCCAGACGATCCAGGGCACTCTGGATGGCTCCCGATTCGATGGCGCCCCACGCATTATTGGTCAAAAGCGGGCCACCGGTGCCATTCACATCATCCCAAAAATTGGCAATACCGTGAGCGTCCAGGATGTCAGCCAATCTCAGCCATTCACTCAGCGTCCCGAAAGACGATAAGTCAGCGGCCTCCGCGGCGCTCGCATACATGGCGTCCTGACCAATATGGTCGGACAAGCGCGAAACGGGATCGAACACATCCCGATGATTCGTCACCAAGCCCATCGCAGCGTCAGGGTTGTAGCCATAGTGCTCCGCGATGGAGTACGCGCCATACGCGTTGAATGTTTCGGCGTGCACGCCGTAGGTGGCGGCGAGCAACTGCGCCGCCGTGCCACCCAGCGAGTGTCCGGTGGCGCTGACATCAGCCGTACTGAGGCCATTTTGACTTGCATAATCAAGAGCCCACCGCATGGCCGCACTTGCTTCGACCCATTGGGGCGGCGCCTCGCCGCTGACCATCGCAAAGTCGGCTAGGACGTCGTGAATGTCTTTGAAGTTGGTGCCTGGGCTGGATACAACAATCTCTTTCGTCGCCGTGTTCTGCAATACCGCCCCTTGATAGCCATTGGCCGAAAGAGACGTCACGTAGAGAACTTGATAACTGGCTCCAGCTCCCGTTACTACTTGGCCAACGGTTAATGGCTTATATACTATGGAAGATAAAAACGCGTAGTCTTGAGCCGAAACAGTCATAGCATCTCTCCTTGATGTGATCGCCTGACTTGAATACTTGCACTGACACCAGGCACAGGTTTATCCGAGGTCGCCGGAGGGAAGCATATGTTCACGTCGGCACGAATGAAGTTACACCTGACATCCCATTTAAAACCTTCCTTAAAATCTTTCCTCGAGATAGCAGTATCGGCATAACGTCCGTTCGGAGCACGCATAGTGATGACCACATGCCGAATTGTCCAAGCGCATTTTTCTCTTGGTGCGTAATAATCTTGGTATATCTCAAATACGCCGCCTTCACCCTTCGCCTGGATATCGCCTTTAGGATAATCAATATTCCCCCCTAAGCTGTACCAGTAATCGATATTGCTGCATTCCTTTGACAGATTTCCGTATTGAACGCTGACGGTCACCGGGTAATCAGTCTCATGCCCATCCACAGTCACCACGAGCTCCAGCTTGTCGCGTGGCGCCGTGTTCACTGGCGGAGGAGATAGGTCCTTCTTTCCACTGCAGCCAGCCAATAGAAAGACGATGGCCACGCTCAACACGGCGCTCACATGTCGCCTTGCAGCCAAAATCATCGACGCCTCCGGATTCGAAATGGAAAAAACCGATCCCGAGATCCCGGCCGGATCGTTCCCTTTAAGCACCCTCACGGAAGGTGCAACTCGGGCCGAGTTTTTGGTGCGACACCCAGTTCATCGAGAGTAAGTAGCGCGTTGGCTCCTGAGCCGCCATCACCATCGGCGCTCGCGCAAATGACGTCGCGAGCAATTTTGCCGACCGGCCGCGACACGGGATTCAACACATCCCGACGGCTGGTCACCAAGCCCATCGCAGCGTCAGGGTTGTAGCCATAGTGCTCCGCGATGGAGTACGCGCCATACGCGTTGAATGTTTCGGCGTGCACGCCGTAGGTGGCGGCGAGCAACTGCGCCGCCGTGCCACCCAGCGAGTGTCCGGTGGCGCTGACATCAGCCGTACTGAGGCCATTTTGACTTGCATAATCAAGAGCCCACCGCATGGCCGCACTTGC
>NZ_QIRF01000006.1:130569-195450 GCF_003332825.1 Dyella sp. C9
GCCGGTGGCGCTGACATCAGCCGTACTGAGGCCATTTTGACTTGCATAATCAAGAGCCCACCGCATGGCCGCACTTGCCTCGACCCATTGAGGCGGCGCCTCGCCGCTGACCATCGCAAAGTCGGCCAGGACGTCGTGGATGTCTTTGAAGTTGGTGCCTGGACTAGATACAACGAGCTCGCCAGTCCGGGCATTTTTGAAGACAGCCCCTTGATAGCCATCTGCCGAAAGCGACGTTACATAGAGAACTTCATAACGGTCTCCTGACCCAGCGACCGATTGGCCAACTGCCAGTCTTGTATAGACCATGGACGACAAAAAAGCATAGTCTTGCGTCGAAACGGTCATATCATCTCTCCTTGATGTGATTACCTGACTTCAATAGCTACATAAATACCTGGAATATGGTCCCTAGAAGGCAACAATGGAAAGCAAGAATTAATATCCGAGCGATCAAAAGAACACTTTACTTTCCACCGAAAACCCGACTGAAATTCCCTGCGTGAAATACCCGACCCTGCATGCCGTCCGTTCGGCGCGTGAATGGTTATGTCGACACCCAATAACTGCCACGAACATTTCTCTTTTGGCACGTAGTAATCCCGGTAAATTTCAAACAGCCCGTTACTACCCCTAACCGCAACATCGCCTCTTGGGAAATCGATGTACCCTCCCAAACCGTACCAATAGTCAATGTTGCTGCAGTCTTTCGATAGGTTTCCGTATTGAACGCTGACGGTCACCGGGTAATCAGTCTCATGCCCGTCCACAGTCACCACGAGCTCCAGCTTGTCGCGTGGCGCCGTGTTCACCGGCGGCGGAGATAGGTCCTTCCTCCCATTGCAGCCGGCCAATAGAAGGCCGATGGCCATAACCAATGCGGCCCTCGCGTATCGCCTTGCGGTCCAGATCATCGACATTTCCTGATTCAATATTGGAACATTTGGTCCTGAAAACTCGAATCGAAGTGCATCGTTTATGGACACCGCTGAAAAGCGCATACTGACCCCAGGGGTTTGAGTCCAGCATTTAGCGCTCTCGCATCGACTCCGACACTCCCCTAACCAAGGGATCGAAAACAAACGCGATCACCCGCCGCTTGCCCGTATTGATCTCTGCAGTCAGCGCCATGCCGGGGCTTAGGTTCACGGCGACTCCGTCTACTACCAGCGTCGAGCGCTTCAAGCGGATGTTTGCCTGATAGATCAGGCCCAGCTTCTCATCGTTGATTGCGTCATGCGAGACGCTCTCTACCTCCCCTTCCAGATAGCCGTAGCGGGTGTAGGGGAAGCTCTCGACCTTTACCGTGGCGCGCTGGCCTGCGCGGACAAACCCGATGTCCTTGTTGAGAACGGTAGCCTCGACCTCCAACGGCTCGTTCTCGGGCACGATGGAGAGCAAGGCCTGGGCCGGTGTAACAACACCGCCCACCGTATGCATGGCCAGCTGTTGCACTGTGCCAGCGACCGGGGCTCGCAGGTGCATGAGCGCATCGCGCTGGATTGCCTTGGCCAGTTCCGGCTCGATCTGCTGAATTTGCTCCTGAGCTTGGCGAAGTTCGTCCTGCCACTGCCTGCGCGTATCAGTCGTGCTAACCACCAACTCTCTCTTCGCACCGACGATGGCCGAGCGAAGCTCTTCCCTGCGGCTTAGCTGACCGGCCAAATCGCGCTCAGCGTTGATACGCTCTTGCTTGCGCAACATGTATTCCTGCTTTGGAACGTAGTTCTTCTGCAGGAGTGTCTCGTAATCCTTTACCCGTGCCTGGGAGATTTCTAGGTATTGCTCCAGTGGCAGGATGGCAGACTCGACCGTACGCAATTCAGCCTGCTTTTGCGTCACGATGGACTCCAGGCTCTGCTTTTTTGCCTGGAATGCGGCGAACTGGACAAGCGCAAGGGTTTGGGCGTCGTGGAAGCGCTGACTCGGCAGGTCGCTCTCTTTGGACATGGTAGGCGATTGCCCCGTATCCAACGCTTGGATCAAGGCAGTAGACCTCGCCTCGATGAGCCTTGCACTGGTCAATGCGTCTTGAGTCTTGCGGCTATCCGCAGACGTCGCTGTAGTATCCAGTTCGATCAGTAGGTCCCCTTGCTTCACCACCTGCCCGTCCTGAACCAGGATGCGCCGCACCACAGCTGACTCCGCAGGCTGGATCACCTTGGTTCGCCCAGTGGTGAGCGTTTTTCCTGGTGCCACGGCGACCATGTCCAGTTGGCCCAGGCACGCCCACAGCAGGGCTACGCAGAACAGCGCGATGATTGTCCACATGCTCAAGCGAGGCGCAGGCGACGGCGGCGATTCCACCAACTCCAGATGTGCGGGAAGGAAGGCAAGTTCCTCACGCGTACGCTTCAGGGGCTCCATGCCATGACGTTCGTGCCATGCCACACGGAAGACCTGCACATAGCGCATCCATATCTCGCGGATGACTATCAGTCGTTCGCTCATGGCATTTACCCCTGTTGCAGCCGATAGAGATGGGCGAAGCGACTACCCGGCTGTCTCAGCAATTCTTCCGGTGCTCCCGTTTCAACAATGTTCCCTTTGTCGATAACCACGATGCGATGGGCGTGACGCACAGTGGACAGTCGATGGGCAATGATCAGCACGGTCCGCCCCTGACATATCGACCGCATATTGGTCATGACTGCGCGTTCCGACTCGTAGTCGAGCGCACTGGTGGCTTCATCAAGGATGAGAATGCGCGGATCTGAAACCAAGGCACGCGCAATCGCCACACGTTGGCGTTGGCCGCCCGAAAGGCTCGCTCCGTACTCTCCGACCACCGTGTCATAGCCCTGGGGAAGGTCCACGATGAATTCATGCGCACCAGCGAGCTGGGCGGCGTGAAGCACTCGCTCCATCGGCATGCCTGGGTCGGCCAATGCGATGTTCTCGCGTACGCTGCGGTTGAACAGGAAGTTCTCCTGCAGCACGACGCCCAGCTGTCGCCGCAGCCAAGCAGGGTCGGCCAACGCGAGATCGGCACCATCGACCAGCACGCGGCCACGCTCAGGTACATAGAGGCGCTGGATCAACTTGGTCAGCGTGCTCTTGCCCGAGCCTGAGCGGCCGACAATGCCGACGACTTCGCCCGGCTGGATATCCAGCTGGATTCCCGACAACACCTCTGCGGCATCAGGCCGATAACGAAAACCCACATGGTCAAAAGTGACGCGGCCACGAATGGATGGCAATGCCATGCGGCTGCCATCGGCCTCTGTCTTTGTGTTGAGAATGTCACCCAGGCGTTCCACCGAAATGCCGACCTGCTGGAAGTCCTGCCAGAGTTGGGCGAGACGCACGATGGGCATGGCTACCTGGCCCGCAAGCATGTTGAAGGCAATCAACTGGCCAACAGACAGTGAACCGTCGATCACCCGTTGGGCACCCCAATACAGGATGGCGATGGTCACCATCTTCTGGAGCAGTTGGACGCCCTGCTGTCCGATATTGGCAAGCCGTGTGACCCGAAACCCTGCGCTGACGTATCCCGCCAACTGGTTGTCCCACATCCGGGTCATGCGCGGATCGACGGCCATCGCCTTGACAGTGGCCATGCCCGAAACGGTTTCGACCAGGAATGACTGGTTGTCGGCCCCGCGGGCGAACTTCTCATCGAGCCTGGAGCGCAACCCCGGTGTAATAGCCGCTGACCATATGGCATACAGCGGCAGCGAAATGACCACAATGAGGGTCAGCCAGCCACTGTAGAAAAACATCACTCCCAGGAATACGAAGGTAAACAACAGGTCCAGCAGCGAAGTCAGCGCCTGGCCGGTCAGGAAGTTGCGGATGTTCTCCAACTCCCGGACCCGGGCGATCGTGTCACCCACCCGGCGTGACTCGAAATAGGCCAGTGGCAAGGCCAGAATATGGCGAAACAGCCGCGCACCCAGTTCTACATCGATGCGGCTGGTGGTGTGTGCGAAGACATACGTCCGCAGTCCCGCGAGCAGCACGTTGAACAAGGTAATGGCGATCAGGCCCACCGTGATGACGGCCAGAGTTGTCATCGCATGGTGCACGAGCACCTTGTCCATCACGACCTGGAAGAACAGCGGCGTCACCAGGGCAAACAACTGCAGGAAAAGGGAGCACACCAGAACTTCCACCAGCAGTTTGCGGTACTTGATGACGGCAGGTACAAACCAACTGAAATCAAACTTGGCGAGGCCGGCGACAAGGGACGCGCGTGAAGCGACCGTCAACAACCGACCGCGGTAGCGATCGGCAAATTCGTCGCGCTTCAACAGGGCCGGGCGCCCAAGGGTCAGGTCGTGAATGAGCACCTTTTCGGCATCGACCCTTGCCACTACAAAGGCTCGCCCGTCCCCCTGCAGGGCGAGTGCGGGCAACGCCACCCGGTCTATCCGTTCCGCCGGTTGCGCGACTACCTTGGCCTTGAGGCCTAGCCCGCGGGCAGCGAGGACCAGGGTGACTTCGTCGAGGGCCTGCTCTCCCACGCCAGCCTGGTGCTTCAATTGAGCAGCATTGGCCGGAATACCGTGCAACTGGGCCAGCATCACCAGCCCGAGCAGGCCTTGATCCTGATTGCTCGCTGCAGGCGCCTGCGTGCCGTCAACGCTCTCCGACGGCGATCCCGACGCCTCCGTCGTGGTACTTGGTAATGCATCCATGCCCGCACCGCTCCCCTTTCGAGAACATCCGCCACCTCATGCAAGCGCTCTGGACCCGCCATCCAGGAGGTCAAGAGCCTTCCCAAGCGATCGATACTCAATGGCATCCAGTCGCCATCGAAACCACTTCGCCTGGCTTGCGACCCGAGCTTCCGCCAGCTCTCCATCACCCTTCTGGGCAACCAGGCCGAGCGACTCTCGCGAATCGCAAGATATTGCGACGCTAGCAGGTGAGTGCGCCACCCGCCAGCAGCGTAGGCTGCACCGGGCTTTTCAATGCCCACCACCGCCCCGATGCACGAACTGCCGCTCCTCAAGTACGTGCCTCGTCATGCCGCGGACACTGGGCCGCCTTGCATCCGGCTCTTTCTGGCAGCCCCACACGAAAATTCGGCTTAGCCGTACATTGAGCGACACCACCCGGAGAGGCCTGCCCCGCCATGCGCGCACTGACCGACTGGCTGGAACGGATCGACCCTGGCACGCATCGCCGCATCAAGGGGCTGCGCCTGGTCACGGCCTACGGCATCGCCGCGGCGATCGGCGCGCTGCACGACGTGACCTTGGGGTTGGGCGACAACGTATCCATCGGCACGCTGGCGGCGGGGTTTGCGCTGTGGGCAAGTGTGTCCGAGGCGCGGCACAGCCGGCCCGAATCGAGTCGTGACCTCGCCTTGCTTTGCCTCAGCGCGACGCTGGGCGCGCTGGTGCAGGCGCTGCTGTCGCCGTGGCTGGTGTCACTGGGCAGCCCAGCACCTGAACTCGTGCTGGTCAGCGGTGCGTTTCTCGCCAGTTACCTGAAGCGCTTCGGCGTGCTCGGTGCAGGCCTGGGTTCGCAGGTGTACATCGGCGAGTTGCTGGCCTACACCATGAATCTCAATGCGTCGGCGTGGCCGGCCATCGTGGTGGCAGGATGTATCGCCGCCGTGGCCTCGATCGTGCCGCGCCTGCTGTCGGGTCCTGCGGAACGGCCCGCCGAACTGGCCGCGTTGTCGCCAGTAGGGCTGCCGGGCCGGTGGCATCTGTCGGCCCCCTTCATCATGGGTGTGCAGGCCGCGGCCGCAGCGCTCGTCGTGGTCGGACTCAATGCGCGGTTCCACATGAGTGAATCCGCCTGGGCCATCACGGCCTGCACTTACGTGGTCGCCGGCAGTGCCACGGGTACGGCGCAGCGCGTGCGCCGGCGCATCATCGGTACGCTGGTCGGCGTGCCACTGGGCTTGGCCTGCCTGCCGATTGCCGAGCACGCGCCATTGCTGATCTGGACGCTGGCCGCGGCGGCCATGGTGATCTACGCCATGGCCTTGCCCGAACGCTACGACGTCGCCTGCGCGGCGTTTGCCTTCACCCTGATCGTGACACTCGCCGCTTCCGGCGAGCACTCCGTCGCCACCCTCAGTGCGCGCATCTGGCAAACCCTGCTGGGCGGCTTGCTCGGCCTGCTTGCCGCGCATCTGATCCTGCCGCTGCGCACCGAGGATGCCCCCGCCGCGCCAACCTGACGGTCACCACTGCGCAAACCAGGCGACGGATGCGCTCAGGCCTTCTCGCGGAAATGCGAGCGCATGAAGTCGATATAGCCCTGCTCGTTCAACTCGCGCCGCGCACGAACAAAGCCACGGGCGTCGTCGCCAACCAGGTAGCGGAGCTGTTCGCTGCCGTCGGTCACCGCCTGCCAGATCACTTCCGCGACCTCCGCCGAACTCATCATGCGCCCTGCCCGCATGCTGTCGAAGGCGGCGTTGGTATTCGCCACGAAGGCGTCGTAGTCGGCAAGCCTCGCCTGACCGGAGTGTTCCTGACCCGAGCGTTCGCCGAAACGCGTGCTGCTGACGCCACCGTGCGGGATCACCAGCTTCACCGCGATGCCCTGCGAGGCCAGCTCGTAGGACAGCGCCTCGGAGAACCCTTCGAGGGCGAACTTGCTGGCGCAATACAGCGACAGCATCGGCAGGGTGAACATGCCGGCACCCGAACTCACGTTGACGATGACACCGGCGTGCTGTGCGCGGAAGTGCGGAAGCATGGCCCGCGTCACCGCCATCACGCCGAATACGTTCACCTCGAACTGGTCGCGGATCTTGTCTTCCGGCGTCGCCTCGAACAGGCCGTACTGGCCAAAGCCCGCGTTGTTGACCAGTGCATCGATGCGACCGAAGCGCGCGATGCCGGCCTCGATGGCGGCGTGAATGCTGTCCGGGTCCTGCACGTCCAGGCGCGTCACCAGCAGCTGCTCGCTGTCGGCCAGCTCGCTGGCCTCGGGGCGACGCAGGGTGGCGACTACGTTCCATCCGGCCGCAACAAAGTGCCTGGCGGCGGCCAGGCCAATGCCGGAGGAGGTGCCGGTGATCAATACGGTCTTTTGCATGGTGGGCTCTCGACTGGGAATGACGGGAAGGTAGTGCCACCCCATAAGTGCAACAATCGACGCAATCGAACATGGCCTGATGCACAATCCAGAACAATGAAGCGTACCGGTCTGGATGAACTCAATGCGGTGGTGGCGGTTGCCGCGCATCGCAGCTTTCGCGCCGCGGCGGCGGCGCTGGGGCTATCGCCCTCGGCGCTGAGCCACGCCATCAGCGCGCTGGAGCAACGCATGGGCGTGCGGCTGTTCCACCGCACCACGCGCAGCGTGGCGCTGTCGGCGGCAGGCGAACAATTCCTGTCGCGAGTGCAGCCGGCACTGCGCGACATCGCCGCGGCCATGGAATCGGTCAACCAGTTTCGCGACACCCCCACCGGCACGCTGCGCATCAATCTCTCGCTGGGCGCCGCGCGCATGTTGCTGGTGCCCGTGGTGCTGCGTTTCCTCGCGCGTTACCCCGAGATGCAGGTGGACCTGGTGTCCAACGACCGCATGGTGGACATCGTGGCCGAGGGCTTCGATGCCGGCATCCGGCAGCTCGATGCCGTACCGCAGGACATGATCGCCGTGCCCTGCACGCCCGACCTGCGCTTTGCCGTGGTGGCCTCGCCGCAGTACTGGCAGGGCCGGGCCAAGCCCAGGACACCGGGCGACCTGCTGTCCCACACCTGCATACGCGCACGCTTGCCCAGCGGTGCGCCGTACCGTTGGGAGTTCGAGAAACATGGCGAAGCGGTATCGATCGACGTGCCCGGCCCGCTTACGCTCAGCCAGTGGGAACTGATGGTCGAGGCCGCGCTGCACGGTGTCGGCGTGGCCTACGCCAGCGAGTGGTCGGTGGCGGCGCATCTTGCCGCCGGGCGACTGGAGCGCGTACTGGAAGACTGGACGCCGCCATTCCCGGGGCTCGCCCTGTATTACCCAGGACACCGGCATGTGCCGGCAGGCTTGCGCGCCTTCGTCGAGGTGGTACGGGAAGTGATGCGCGAAGCGTGAGCGCCGCAGCCGCCTTGGCAAAGCCTCGGCGACTGCGATTCACGCAAAAGTGCCATCCGTGGCTGGAGGGGTGCCAGTCCGTGGCTGTTCGCAAGTATTTGCGATTTCGCCAATAACGTCAACCTGACCCGGCCTCGTCGATGTTGACGAAACCGGGCAAGGAGGCGTGGCTCAGCGCAGGCCGGTTTCCGCGCGCGCGATCACGATGCGTTGGATCTCGCTGGTGCCTTCGTAGATCTCAGTGATCTTGGCGTCGCGGAAGTAGCGCTCCAGCGGCAGTTCCTTGGAGTAGCCCATGCCGCCATGGATCTGCACCGCCTGGTGGGCGATCCACATCGCAGCCTCGGAGGCGGTGAGCTTGGCCATCGAGGCTTCGGTACCGAAACGGCCGCCGTTCTTCTCCGCCTCGCCCTTGGTCCAGGCCGCACGCAACGTCAACAGCATTGCGGCGTCCAGCTTGCACTTCATGTCGGCGATCTTGGCCTGGGTCATCTGGAACGTGCCGATCGGATGGCCAAACGCCTTGCGGTCGCGCGACCACTGCAGCGTGGCCTCATACGCCGCGCGCGCAATGCCCAACGCCTGCGAGGCAATGCCGATGCGTCCCGCATCGAGCAGGCTCATGCCCATGGCAAAGCCCTTGCCCTCCGCGCCGAGCAGGTTTTCCTTCGGGCAGACGTAATCGGTGAACTCGATTTCGCAGGTCGCCGAGGCGCGAATGCCCAGCTTCGGCTCGCTCTTGCCCGCGTGGAAGCCGGGCAGCTGCGTATCGATGATGAAAGCAGACACGCCCTTGGCGCCGATGCCCGGCGTGGTGATCGCGAACAGGATGATGTAGCGCGCAACCATGCCCGAGGTGATCCAGCTCTTCTTGCCGTTGATCACCCAGTCGCCGTTGGCGTTCTTGCTGGCACGCGTGTGCATGGCCGAGGCATCGGAACCGGACTGCGGCTCGGTCAGCGCGTAGGCGCCGATGGCCTCGCCCTGCGCGATGGCACGCACGTACTTCTGCTTCTGCTCTTCGGTGCCGTGCTTGAGGATGCCGTTGCAGAACAGCGAATTGTTGACCGACATGATGGTCGCGGTGGCGGCATCGGCCGCAGCGATCTCGATCATTGCCAGCACGTAGGCAATCGGGTCCATGCCCGCACCGCCGTACTCGGTCGGCACCTCGATGCCCATCAGGCCCAGCTGACCCATCTCGCGGATGTTGTCGAGCGGAAACTCCCCCTTTTCATCCAGCTCGGCCGCCACCGGCGCGATGCGCTTCTGCGCGAAATCGCGGGCAATGGCCTGGATGGACAGCTGGTCGTCGGTAAAGCGGAAATCCATGGAACGGCTCCAAGGGGAAGGAGGAAGCCGCACATTTTAGCCCGCCTCGCATGACGACCTCTGTGCGGGTGCAGCAAGGCTCCCCCGGGGGCGTCAACGCCCTATCCACCGAATCCTTGCAGGAGCGCGTCCTGTGCGCGATTGCCGCCTCGCCGCTCCGCAGGCTTGTCGCCCACAGGGTGGGCTCCTGCAGGAAAACCGGCGGGCCCCTGTCCCGCAGCCGCGCCCCCAAATCCGGGCCCAACTTGACGCATCCCGGCCCGGGGCCTAGCCTTACGCATCTCTGTATCGCGATAAAAGGATGCTCGATGGATCTGGCCACCGCCTCCAGCGTGCTGCGACTGCTGGCGGACCCCACCCGCGTGCGCCTGCTGGCCCTGCTGGAGCGCGAGGAACTCACCGTGGCCGAGCTGGCCGCGGTGCTGCATCTCGCCCAGCCGCGCGTCTCCACCCACCTGGCCAAGCTGAAGGAAGCCGACCTGGTGCGCGACCGCCGCGCCGGTGTGTCCGCCTATTATCGGGCCAACGGTGAAACCGATGAAAGCCAGCAGGCCCTGCTGAAGTCGCTGCGCGACAGCATCGACGACGCCCTGCTGCGCGAAGATGCCGAGCGCCTGCCCGGCGTGCTGGCGCAGCGTGCCCGCGAGGAAGGCTGGGCCGATACGGTCGCCGGCGACATGGAACGCCACTACTCGCCGGGTCGCACCTGGGAAACCCTGGCCCGTTCGCTGCTGCAGCTGCTGGAAACCGGCGACGTGCTGGACATCGCCTCCGGCGACGGCATCACCGCCGAACTGCTCGCACCCCACGCGCACTCCATCGTCTGCGTGGACAGCAGCGAGCGCGTGGTGGAAGCGGCCTCGCAGCGCCTCAAGCCGTTTGCCAACGTGGAAGTGCGCCAGGGCGACATGCACGCGCTCGACCTGGGCGAACGCCGCTTCGACCTCGTGCTGATGCTGCACGCCCTCACCTACGCCGAACAGCCGGCCAAGGCGGTGGCGGAGGCAGCGCGCCTGCTGCGCAGTGGCGGCCGACTGCTGGCGGTGACGCTGGGCAGGCACGATCACCGCGCCGCGGTGGAACCGTTCGACCACCGCAACCTGGGCTTTTCCTCCGATGAGTTGGGCGGTTTCGCCAAGGCGGCCGGCCTTGCGGTGGTGAGCTGTACCCGGCTGAGCCGCGAGCGCAAGGCGCCGCATTTCGAAGTGATCAGCCTGGTCGCGCGCAAGAGTTGAGGAGAGTCCGTCGATGAGCACGCCGCCCTGGCTGCATCCCGAACGCGTCGCCCTGCTGGAACAGCAGTTGCGTCGCCGCATCCTGATCCTGGATGGCGGCATGGGCACGATGCTGCAGAAGCATGCGCTCGACGAGACAGCCTTTCGTGGCGAGCGCTTCGTCGATGGCCATGACAGCAGCCACGCACATGACCACCCGGGCGAGTGCGACCTCAAGGGCAACAACGACCTGCTCACGCTGACCAACCCGGACATCATCCGCGGCGTGCACGAAGCCTACCTGGAAGCCGGTGCCGACCTGGTCGAGACCAACACCTTCAATTCCACCCGCATCAGCCAGGCCGACTATCACCTGGAGCACCTGGCGTACGAGTTGAACCTGGAGGGCGCGCGCCTCGCCCGCGCCGCCTGCGATGCCTGGGAGGCGAAGACGCCCGAGCAGCCGCGTTTCGTGATCGGCGTGCTTGGCCCCACCAGCCGCACCGCCTCGCTGTCGCCGGACGTGAACGACCCCGGCTTCCGCAACGTCACCTTCGAAGAGCTGGTCACCAACTACACCGAGGCCGCCAACGGCCTCATCGATGGCGGCGCCGACCTGATCATGGTCGAGACCATCTTCGATACCTTGAACGCCAAGGCCGCCCTGTTCGCGCTGAGCGAGCTGTTCCACCAGCGCGGCGAGCGCGTGCCGGTGATGATCTCCGGCACCATCACCGACCGCTCCGGCCGCACGCTCTCGGGCCAGACCGCCGAGGCGTTCTACTACTCGGTGCAGCACGCGCGCCCGATTTCGGTCGGGCTCAATTGCGCGCTGGGTGCGGCCGACCTTCGTCCGCATGTGCAGACGCTGGCCAACGTGGCCCAGTGTTTCGTCAGCACGCATCCCAACGCCGGCCTGCCCAACGCATTCGGCGAATACGACGAGACGCCCGAACAGATGGCCTCGGTGATCGGCGGCTTCGCCCGCGACGGCCTGCTGAACCTGGTGGGGGGGTGCTGCGGCACCACGCCGGCGCACATCAAGGCGATTGCCGAGGCCGTGTACGGCGTCGCGCCGCGCACGCTGCCTGCGCAAGCGCAGGAGGCCGCGTGACGCGCCCTCTCCCCGTCGGGGAGAGGGCTGGGTTGAGCGGGCGCCCCAGCCTCAAGCCCGCATTTTTCAATGGGCTCGCAAGCCCCGTCTCCACACCTCGATCCTCTTTCCCGCGGAAAGAGGAGGAACCTGCCTGATGCCTCGCTACACCCGTCTTTCCGGCCTCGAACCGCTGGTCATCACTCCTGACCTGCTGTTCGTCAACGTGGGCGAGCGCACCAACGTCACCGGCTCCGCGCAGTTCCGCAAGCTGATCAAGGAAGAGCGCTACGAAGAGGCCGTGGATGTCGCGCGCCAGCAGGTGGCCAATGGCGCGCAGATCATCGACGTCAACATGGACGAGGGCCTGATCGACTCGGAAGCGGCGATGACGCGCTTCCTCAACCTGATCGCCGCCGAGCCCGACATCGCCCGCGTGCCGGTGATGGTCGACTCGTCCAAGTGGAGCGTGATCGAGGCCGGCCTGCGCTGCCTGCAGGGCAAGGGCATCGTCAACTCGATCTCGATGAAGGAAGGCGAGGAGCTCTTCCTCGAGCACGCGCGCATGGTGCAGCAGTACGGTGCCGCCGTGGTGGTGATGGCCTTCGACGAGCAGGGCCAGGCCGACACCTGCGCGCGCAAGGTGGATATCTGCTCGCGCGCCTACGCATTGCTCACCACCCGGCTCGACTTTCCGCCCGAAGACATCATCTTCGACCCCAACATCTTCGCCATCGCCACCGGCATCGAGGAGCACAACAACTACGCGGTGGACTTCATCGAGGCCACCCGCGAGCTGAAGCGGCGTTTCCCCGATTCGCACATCTCGGGCGGCGTCTCCAACGTGTCGTTCTCGTTCCGTGGCAACAACACGGTGCGCGAGGCGATCCACTCCGTGTTCCTGTACCACGCCATCAAGGCCGGCATGGACATGGGCATCGTCAACGCCGGCGCGTTGATGATCTATGACGACCTGCCCACCGAGCTGCGCGAGCGCGTCGAGGACGTGGTGCTCAACCGCCGCGCGGACGCCACTGAACGCCTGCTGGAAATCGCCGACAACTACAAGGCCAGGAAAGGCGAAGTCGTCGTCGAGAACCTGGCCTGGCGCGAGAAGCCGGTGCGCGAGCGCCTCAGCCACGCCCTGGTGCACGGCATCGACCAGTACGTGGTGGAAGACACCGAAGCGGCCCGCGTGGGTTCCTCGCGCCCGCTGGACGTGATCGAAGGCCCGTTGATGGACGGCATGAACGTGGTCGGCGACCTGTTCGGCGCCGGCAAGATGTTCCTGCCCCAGGTGGTCAAGTCGGCCCGCGTGATGAAGAAGGCCGTGGCGCACCTCATTCCTTATATCGAGGAAGAGAAGGCGCGCACCGGCGATGCCGGCAAGTCCAACGGCAAGATCATCATGGCCACGGTCAAGGGCGACGTGCACGACATCGGCAAGAACATCGTCGGCGTGGTGCTCCGCTGCAACAACTTCGACGTGGTGGACCTGGGCGTGATGGTGCCCGCGCAGAAGATCCTTGACACCGCGATCGCCGAGAACGCGGACATCATCGGCCTGTCCGGCCTGATCACCCCCTCGCTGGAGGAGATGAGCCAGGTCGCACGCGAGATGCAGCGCCAGAACTTCACCATCCCGCTGATGATCGGCGGTGCCACCACCTCGCGCGCGCACACCGCGCTGAAGATCGAACCGCACTACAAGTCGCCCACGGTGTGGGTGAAGGACGCCTCGCGCGCTGTCGGCGTGGCGCAGTCGCTGGTCAGCAAGGACCTGGTCGATGCCTTCATCGCCAAGGTACGCGCCGAGTACGCCGAGGTGCGCGAACGCCACAAGCAGCGCGGCAGCGGCAAGCCGCTGGTACCGATGGAAAAGGCCCGCGGCCAGCGCTACACCACCGACTGGGCGGCCTACCAACCACCGCAGCCACGCCAGCCCGGCATCACCGTGTTCGACGATTACGACCTGGCCGAGCTGCGCGAGTACATCGACTGGTCGCCGTTCTTCAACGCGTGGGAGCTAGCCGGCCGCTATCCGGCCATCCTCGACGATGAGATCGTCGGCGTGCAGGCACGCGAATTGTTCCGCGACGCACAGGCGATGCTCGACCGCCTGATCGCCGAGAAGTGGCTCACCGCGCGCGGTGTGATCGGCTTCTGGCCTGCCTGTTCGGTGGGCGACGACATCGCGGTTCACTCAGTCCCCTCCGGGGAGAGCGGACAAGACTGGCCCGAATCGTCGGGCAAGCCACTGGCCATGCTGCATCACCTGCGCCAGCAGGTGGACAAGCCGGCCGATCGCCCCGACTTCTGCCTCTCCGACTTCATCGCACCCAAGACCGCTGGCAAGCGCGACTGGGTGGGCGGCTTCGCGGTGACCGCAGGCGTCGGCATCGACGAACACGTGGCGCGTTTCGAGGCCGCGCATGACGATTACTCATCGATCCTGCTCAAGGCACTGGCCGACCGCCTGGCTGAGGCCTTCGCCGAACGCCTGCACGAACGCGTGCGCAAGGAGTTCTGGGGCTACGCCGCAGACGAAACTCTCGACAACGAGTCGCTGATCGACGAGACCTACCGCGGCATCCGCCCTGCCCCCGGCTACCCCGCCTGTCCGGACCATACCGAAAAGGCCACGCTGTTCCGGCTGCTCGACGCCACCGGCAATACGGGTATCGAACTCACCGACAGCTTCGCGATGTTTCCCACCGCAGCGGTGTCCGGCTGGTACTTCTCGCACCCGGACAGCCAGTATTTCGTGGTGGGCCGCCTCACCCGGGAACAGGTGGACGACTACGCCAAGCGCAAGGGCTGGACGCGTGAAGAAGCCGAGCGCTGGCTGGCCCCCAACCTCGACTACGACCCCGACTGACAGCAACCCGTCTGCTGGAGCGCACCCTGTGCGCGACAAACCCACCTGCCGCAGAGGCCGTGGTCGCGCACAAGGTGCGCTCCCACAGCACAGCGAATCAGACCTCGCTTTCCACCAGCGAGCGACGCTTCACCTCGCGCATGTGCACGGCCAGGTTGTAGACCGAGACGAAGGCCGGGAAGAAGTTCGACAGGATGCCCACCGAGTCGTTCTTGCCGAAGATGAAGTAGGACAGCAGCAACGCGCTGCCCACCACCGACAGCCACCAGAACGACAACGGCATCACCACGCGCTTGAGCTTGCGCGTGTAGTACAGCTGCACGAACCAGCGGCTGGTGAACATCACCGAACCCAGGTAACCAACCATCTTCCAGGGCGTGAACTCGAAATTGTGCAGGGCATTGAGGATGTGCGTGAGTTCGTGCTGCAGGAAGTCCATGGTTCGGCCCAGATATCGCAGGGAAATGGCGAATTGTACTCGCCCACCTTTCAGCCAACTGCGGCCGCGCGAAAATTTTCCCGACCCAAGACTTGACCCGCCATGCCCTACCCCGTATATTTGCGCGCTCGGCGGGCGATTAGCTCAGCGGTAGAGCACTGCCTTCACACGGCAGGTGTCGCAAGTTCGATCCTTGCATCGCCCACCACCGAAATTGCAAAGGCCCGGCATCGCCGGGCCTTTTCTTTTGTCTCCGGCTCACGCCCATCGACAGGCGGGCGTCCCGCCATGCAGCCCGACCCACACCGCCGGCCGTAATCCCCCCATTTCCAGCGCCTACACGGCCCCGGCGGCAAGCCGCAAATAATTGCGCGATCACTGGCTCGGCCCCGGCCCCTGCGCCGGTCATACAATCCGCATCGACTGACACATTTTTCCCATACACAAAGCGCCCTTCCGCATGGACAATAGGGGGTCGAAGTCTCCGAGGGGGAGAGGAATCATGAGTCAGGGTGACGGTATGGCGAACCCCGTGGCGCAGCTGCTTGTCGTGACACGAAGCCTGGTGGAACTCACCGACCGCGCCATGTCCGACAGCGAACTGTCGCATGCGGCCGCCGATGTGCTCGTGTTTGCAGCCAGGCAGGCCGCGCGGCTGGTAGAAGACGTGGTAAGCGCCCGATCACATGATCCGGCCCGCGCGCACGCTTTCGCGCAATCGCCCAGCAGCACGGACCTCGACCGCGCGTATGCCGACCTGGAGTGCCTGGCGGAAGCGGCCAGCATGATCCGCGCGCACGGCATCGGCTCGCAGTACCGCGCCCACCTCGCCTACCTGATGCGTTACGCCGCCGAATCGGCCTGCAATGCGCTCGAACGCGCTGAACGCGCCATGGCCGAGAGCACTCCGGCCCGGGACATCGCCGAGCTGGCGGATATCGCGGCCATCCACGCCCTGGACAAGACCTTCCGGTGAAGCACTGCTCACCGGAAGGGTGAGGGTTTTCAGTTGGTCGCCGTCTTGGCGCCTGGACCCACCTGCTGAAGCGGCCCGACCTGCACGTGCCCGACCCAGCCGTCGAATACGTTCACAGCGGCGGCATCGACCACCTTCACCACCATGCCCGCCTGCGGACAGGAAGCCGGATCGGTGACAGGATCGGCCGAGTTCCCGGCCCCCGCCATGCAGTACTTGCCGCCGCTGTTGCTCAGCCGCGTCAACATGGCCATGCCGTCGGCGTAACGCTTTTCCGCGCGCACCGCCGCGGTACTGTCACCGTAGATGGGGCGCATCTTGGCCAGCAGTTCCTGCGCTGCCTTGCGCTCGGAGGCCGACGCCGCGGCATATGCGGTCTGGTAAGCCTTCTGGAAATCGGAGTTGGGGCGCTCGGAGGCAAGCGCCATCCACGCAAGGGCAAGCGGTCGGTTCACCGGCTGGTGATCGCCATTGAGCGCCATGATGCCCAGCACGTACTGCGCGGGCTTGCTGGCCCAACTGGCGGCCGTGGTGAAGAAGCGCTGCGCACTCTCGTAGCGGTGGCTACCGTAGGTTTGCGTGCCCAGGCAGTAGTAGTAGTCGCCCGGCAGGAACTTTTCCTCACCAATGGCGCAGTTCGTGTTGGCCAGATCTTCATCCGTGGGGACGGGCTCACTGTCGGCGGCCGGCGCTGCACTGCTCTGCGCATGCACGAGACATGGCATAAGCGGTGCGGCCAACAAGACGGCCAGGCCCAGTTCCCACAATCGATGGCGGCGCTTTCCATGCATGATGATGTCTCCGATGGTCAATGACGCGTAGCAAAAATAGACGCGCATCGTAACGTGACTGACCGACCACAGGATGACAACGGAGGCCTTTGAATAAACGCAAGTTCTTGTGCGCAAGCTGCATCACGGGCAGGCCTGCGCAACAAGTGAACCGGGCCTCGCGACGGAGCGAGGAATCGGGTGGGCTGTCCATCCTGGACAGGTGCCACCCGTGTGCGCGTCATCCCTGACAGGCTTCGGCAGCAGCCTCCCAGCTGACTGCCTCTCCCCCTCCGCACGGAGGTTTCCTCAGGTACCTCGCCGGATGGACTGGCACAAGGCCCAGGCAAGTGCGGGTGCCCATCGCGACGAGGTCCGACTATTGTCCTTACACAACGCAGACCCCGACATGAGACGACTCTCAAATCGAAACTCAGCGTCGGCGGTTCGTCGATTCTGTGATGCGATTAGCCCATGACAGTACGACCAGGACACCTGCCAGCACGGCATAGGCGCCGGCAAACTGCCAGACCAACGGCTGCGAACGGGAATCGAGTTGCCACGGCACGTAGATGCCGCCGTTCGGGTCCACCGAGTGGATCACGCCAAACACGCTGAGCGCGGCGCCAAGCAGCAGGATCGCCGCCGCACGCCCTGCCCGGCCATCGATCATGGCCACCAGGAAACTCGCCCAGATCATCGCGGTGATGATGAAGCCGTTGCCAAGCACGGTGATGACCGCAAGCTCCGACACACCATGGGTGCGATCGGCAAACAACGCGGCAAAGTGCTCGGGTGATACATAGGTTGGATCCGCCAGCTTGATGGTGAGCATGCGCGCGATCGCCGGGAAGAAGCTGAACACCACCGCGGCCGCGTAGCGCAACGGCGTGGCTTCGAAGGCCTGCACGGTGATGCCGATGGCCACGAACACCAGGATCGGCGCCAGCACCGACAACGGCAGCAGTTCCACCAGGCTGGAGAGGTAGCCGAAGATGCCACCCAGGCCGACGAAGACGCCGGTGAGCAAGGTATAGCCGCTGCCCGCCCCCATGGCCTTGTATGCGGGCTGGCCGATATAGGGCGTGGTTTGCGCCACGCCGCCGCAAAAACCCGCCACCAGCGTAGCCAGCGCTTCGACCAACAGGATGTCGCGCGTACGGTAGTCGTCACCGGCGGCCCTGGCGCTCTCGCTCACGTTGATGCCGCCCACCACCATCAGCAACCCGAACGGCAGGATCAGCGGCAAATAGGGAATGGCCGCAGGCAGGCCATCGATCCATTGAAGCGTGGGCCATGGCAGTGCGAACCGCGCGTGCCAGCCTGGCGGTGGCTGGTAGCCGTTGCCCAGCCAACCCAGCGGCCCCAGCACGAAGTAGAGCAAGGCGCCGACTGCAAACGCCACCAGCACGCCGGGCAAGCGCCAGGGCATGGGCGCGCGCGCCACCAGCGCATACAGCACCACGCCCAGTCCGGCAAAACCCACCACCGGCACCTTGAGGATCTCCACCAGCGGCAGGACCCCCATCAGCACCAACGCAATCCCGGCGATCGAACCGAGCAACCCGGCACGCGGTACATGCCGTTGCACCATGCCACCAAAGAACGACAGCACCAGCTTGAGCACCCCCATGATGACCAGCGAGGCCATGCCGAGCTGCCAGGTGGCCACGCCCGCCGCGTGCGGATCCATTCCCGCCTGCCGGAACTGCAGGAAGGCCGGTCCCAACACCAGCAACGCCATGCCGATGCTGGTGGGCGCGTCCACACCCAGAGGCATGGCGGTGACGTCGGCTCGCCCGCCCTGCCTGGCCAGTCGGCGTGCCATGGCGGTGTAGGCGAGATTGCCCAGCAGCACGCCGAACGTGGTGCCCGGAAACATGCGCAGGAAAACGATGTCCGCTGGCAATCCGAAGCCGCCGATCAAGGCGGTGGCCAGGAAAGCCATCACCGACAGGTTGTCCACCACCAGGCCGAAGAAGCCATTGAAATCGCCGGCACTGAACCAGCGTGGTCGCGTCACGGGATGCATGTCAGAACGACACCTCGGCAGGCTGGGTGACGCGTAGCACTGAGGTGTCACCCGTGCGCCGTTTCCACGCGGCGCGGATGGCCTCCACCTTGGCCTGGTTCGCGGCCGTGTCGGGATAATCCACCACCAGCATCTTCGAGCGCAGCCGCTCGGGCGTCGCCTGGCCCTTGCCCTGCCATTGGCCGTAGGCGTCGATCACGCTGAGGCCATCGGGGAAGCGCGGGGTTACCTCGGCATCGAGAAAGCTCTGCCATCCCTGCTCGCTGACGCCCTGGCCGACAGCGTCGGCGGGCCCCAGCCCGAAATAGAGGCGTGTCTCCACCCATCCCTCGGCCCGGACGGGATGCGCGGCGTCGCCCTGCAGGCTACCCCCGGAAACGGGCGTGGCGGCACATCCGGCCAACAGCGCGGCGACCAGCATGGCAACAACCGGGCGTGCCAGGTTCATATGCGCTCCCCCTTCACGTTTGGACATCCATACGCGGCCTCCCCCCCTGGGCCCGCAGTATGGACAAGCCCTCTGGCGCGGCGCAACAAAACCATGGTCGCGGGATCTGCGACGGCTCCGGGCGATGATGCGCGACATCCCGTGTCCACTCGGCGAAAATGCCTCCATGAGCAAAGCCGCCCCTTGCCCGACGTGAGCCATAGCATGGACCTGCCCCTGGAGGCCCCGATCGAACCGGGCCTGATGGTGATCCATGGCAACCGCATGGAAGACCTCCGCGACCTGCTGAC
The DNA here is from genome assembly GCF_003332825.1 of Dyella sp. C9. GTDB lineage: Bacteria > Pseudomonadota > Gammaproteobacteria > Xanthomonadales > Rhodanobacteraceae > Dyella. The sequence continues at coordinate 150,049 of NZ_QIRF01000006.1, forward strand.
CGCCTGGCTTGCGCGCACGCCGCTGCGCCCACTGGAAGACGAGCTGATGCTGGTACAGAGCAACGGCATCGCCCAATGGCTGAAGTGGGCACTGGCGCGGCCTGCCAGCGAAGGTGGCCTGGGCATCAGCGCGGCGATCGACGTGCAGTTGCCCGGCCGCTTCCTGTGGACCGCCTATCGCGCCGTGCTGGGCCGCGAGGCGGTGCCAACCACTTCGCCATTCGACAAGTCGCGCCTGAGCTGGCGCCTGCTGCGCCTGCTGCCTGCGCACCTGCACGAACCCGACTTTGCACCGCTGCGCGACTTCCTGCGCGACGACCCGGATGAACGAAAGCGCTTCCAACTGGCCGAGCGCGTAGCCGACCTGTTCGACCAGTACCAGGTCTATCGCGCCGACTGGCTGGCCGATTGGGAGCACGGTCACTACCGCCTGCGCGACGAACTGCGTGGCCGCGAAACGGCGTTGCCTCAGGATCAGCGCTGGCAGGCGCGGCTGTGGCAGCTGTTGCTCGATGACGTGGAAGCGGAACGCCACAACCATCGCGCCGCGGTGCACCAGGCCTTCCTCGAACGCATCGGGCAACTTGCCGTGCGCCCGGCGAGTCTTCCCCGGCGCATCGTGGTCTTCGGCATTTCCTCGCTGCCCCAGCAAACGCTGGAGGCGCTGACCGCGCTCGCGCGCTTCAGCCAGGTCATGCTGCTGGTGGCCAATCCCTGCCGGCATTACTGGGCCGACATCATCGAGGATCGCGAACTGCTGAAGGCCAGCCAACGTCGCCATGCCAGCAAGCCAGGCTCGCCGCACGAACCGCGCTACGAGGACCTGCACCTGCATGCCAACCCGCTGCTTGCCGCGTGGGGACGGCAGGGACGCGATTACATCCGCCTGCTCGACAGCTTCGATCGCCCCGAGCACTATCGCCAACGGTTTGCCGCGTGGAACCGCAGCATCGACCTGTTCGCCGATGCCGAAGGCGACGGGCTGCTGCACCAGGTGCAGCAGGCGATCCTGGAGCTGGAACCGCTGCCGTCGGAACCAGCGCAGCGCAAGCCGTGGCGCGAGCAGGATCATTCGCTGCAATTCCACGTCGCGCATGGTCCCCAGCGCGAAGTGGAGATCCTGCACGACCAGTTGCTGGCGATGTTCGAACGCGCAGAGCAACAGGGCACGCCCCTGTCGCCACGCGATGTCATCGTCATGGTGCCCGACATCCAGGCCTACGCGCCGCATGTGCAGGCCGTGTTCGGCCGGTTGCCAGCGGGCGATCCACGTCACCTGCCCTATGCCGTGGCCGACCAGCCGACGCGCGGTGCCGTGCCCCTGATGGTGGCGTTGGAGCACCTGCTGTCGCTGCCCGAATCCCGGTTCGCGGTGAGCGACCTGCTGGACCTCCTCGACGTGCCGGCACTGCGCCAGCGCTTCGGCATCGACGATGGCGGCCTGCCGACCCTGCGCCGCTGGATCGAGGGCGCCGGTATCCGCTGGGGCCTGGATGCGACGCAGAAACAGAGCCTGGAATTGCCGCCGATCGAGCAGAACAGCTGGCGTTTCGGACTGCGCCGCATGCTGCTGGGCTATGCCGTCGGCGACGGCGAAAGCTGGCAGGACATCGCACCGTACGATGAGGTGGGTGGCCTGGACGCCGCCCTGGTCGGCCCGATCACCCTGCTGCTCGACCAGTTGGAACGCTACTGGCAACGGCTGCGCCAGCCGGCGTCGCCCGACGAGTGGCATGCCCGCTTGCAAGGCCTGCTGCAGGCGTTCTTTGTCCCGGACGATGCACAGGACGGTGACCGGCTGGGCCGCCTGGGCGATGCCCTGGACGCCTGGCTCGAGGCCTGCAACGAGGCGGACTTCGCCCAGCCCGTTCCACTGGGCATCGTGCGCGAGCACTGGCTTGGCGTCATGGACGAAAGCCGGCTGTCGCAACGCTTCATGGGTGGCGCGATCAGCTTCTGCACCTTGATGCCGATGCGTGCGGTCCCGTTCCGCGTGGTTTGCCTGCTCGGCATGAACGATGGCGATTATCCACGCCAGCAGGCGCCCGCCGATTTCGACCTGATGAACCAGCCCGGGCACGCGCGCCCCGGCGACCGCTCGCGACGCGAAGACGATCGCTACCTGTTCCTGGAAGCGCTGGTCTCCGCGCGCGACGCGCTGTACATCAGTTGGGTCGGACGCAACGTGCGCGACAACAGCGTGCTGCCACCCTCCGTGCTGGTGGGACAGCTGCGCGACTACCTGGCGGCCGGTTGGCATCATGGCCAGGACGATGACGCGCCGGATGCGCTGCTCAAGGCACTGACCACTGTGCATCCGTTGCAGCCTTTCAGCCGCCGCTACTTCGACGCGGATGCCGACCGCAGGCTGTTCACCTATGCGCGTGAGTGGCGGGACGCCCACCGCACGCACCAAGTCGCCACGGTCGAAGCACTGCCACCGTGGCAACCGGATACCGCCCTGGGCATCACCCAGCTGCGCGCATTCCTGGCGCAACCGGTGCGCCATTTCTACAACCAGCGACTGAAGGTCTACTTCGGCGAGCTTGATGCGGAAGCCGACGACGACGAGCCCTTCGTGCTGGACGCGCTCGAGCAGCACATGGCGACGGCCGCCGTGGTGCAGTCCGCGGTGCGCACGGGCGACGCCGATGGCGCGGTTACCCAGGCCACCCGGCAACTTGCACGCGAAGGCCTGCTGCCACCCGGCGGCTTCGGCGAGCTGGCCCAGGAGGCACTTTCGCGCGATGGCCGCGAACTGGCCCGCGCCTGGCTCGACGCCTGCGGGCATTGGCCCCTGCTCGGCGACAAGATCGAGCTCCAGCATGCCGCCCGGGGCGTGCGGGTGGAGGACTGGCTCACCGATCTGCGCCGCGCCGGCGACGGCGGCCTGTCGCGGCTGGAGCTCGCGGGGGGCCGCCTGCTGCAGAAGAACGGCACACCACGCCACGACAAGCTGATCACCGCCTGGATCATCCATCTGCTGGCCCATGCGCAGGGCATGGTCATGACCACGCGCGTCATCGGCCTGGACGCGCGGCTGGCGTTGCACCCGATCGAAACGGCTGATGCGACGCGCTGGCTGGACGAACTGCTGGCCGCATTGCTGGCAGGCATGCAGGCGCCGTTGCCGCTGGCCCGCCGCACCGCGTTCGCCTGGCTGCAAGCCGATGACGCCGACAAGGCCGGCAAGCAGGCCCAGCTCGCCTATGAAGGCAACACGTTCGCCCGCCTTCACGGCGAGCTGGATGACGATGCCTATCTCGCGCGCGCCTGGCCCAGCTTCGAGGCACTCACCGCCGGTGGCTTCGCCGACTGGCTCCACCTCTACCAACCCCTGCTGGCGATCACCACCGTGGAAGAGCACGCATGAGCGCCAGCAGCCCCTTGCAGCCACTGCAGTTGCCGCTGCAGGACATCCAGCTGATCGAGGCCAGTGCCGGCACCGGCAAGACCTGGACCATCGCCGCGCTGTATCTGCGCCTGGTGCTTGGCCATGGCACGCCGGATGGCACACCGCTGCTGCCTGCACAGATTCTCGTGCTGACCTTCACCAAGGCCGCCACCGCTGAGCTGCGCGAGCGCATCCGCGAGCGCCTTGGCGAGGCGGCCGAGGCCCTTCGAGGCCAGCATGCACCCGACCCGTTCCTGCGCGAGCTGATCGACGCCTATCCCGGCGACGATGCGCGCGCCCGTGCCGCGCGACAGCTGGAACTGGCGGCGCAATGGATGGACGAGGCCGCCATCCACACCATCCACGCCTGGTGCCAGCGCATGCTGGCGCAGCATGCGTTCGACAGTGGCCATCCATTCGTGCAGGACACCAGCACCGACGAAAGCGAGCTGCTTGCCGAAACCGTCAGGGACTACTGGCGCAGCCATTTTTTTCCTCTCGACCGCACGGCCGCTGCGCTGGTGGCCGGCTGGTGGAAAAGTCCGGCCGAACTGCAGAAGGCGCTGCGTCCACTGCTTCGCCAGCCCTTGTCCAGCTTGCGCCTGGATGGCCGGCCGCTGCCCGAGTCCGCGCAGGCCATCGATCGCTTTCGCGACGGCGGCGCCAACGCAGGCGCAGCGGAGGACCGCGCCAGGAACAGCGGGCGCGACGGCGCCGCCGCGATCGAGGCCATGTTCGACAAGGCACTGGACGCCCGCGCACTCAACGGCCGCAAGATGCCGCGTGAGGACGTGGAGGCCCAACTCGCCAGCTTGCGCGAGTGGTCGCAAGGCGGGCCAACCGACCCGGCAATCCTCCGGCGCTACACGCCAGACTCGCTGGCCAAGGCACTCAACAAGCACGGCGAGCCATTGGTGCATCCGGCGTTCGCGGCCGTGCAGGAGTGCATCGATGCGCTGGATCGCCTGGAGCCATTGGAAGCCACGGTGCTGGCGCAGGCAACGCGATGGGTGACGCACAGGCTGGAGCAGACCAAGCTACAGCGCGCGCAGCTGGGCTTCGACGACATGCTGCGCCGGCTCGACCAGGCGCTGCACGGCGTATCCGGCGCCCGGCTCGCCGATACCATCGCCCGGCAATATCCGATCGCCCTGATCGACGAATTCCAGGATACCGACCCGTTGCAGTGGCGTATCTTCCAGACCGTATATGCCGGCCGCACACGTACCGGACTGCTGCTGATCGGCGATCCCAAGCAAGCCATCTATGGCTTCCGTGGCGCGGACATCCATACCTATCTGCAGGCACGCGGACAGGCTCGCCAGCCGACCTGGACACTGGATACCAACTACCGCTCCACCGAGGCGCTGGTCGGCGTCGTCAATCGCGTATTCGAATTTGCCGACGAACATGCCGAAGGGGCCTTCGCGTTCGGTCGCGATGCGTTGCCGTTTCATCGGGTGACGGCGCGCGGCCGCGCGGAGCAGCTGGTGCTCGATGGCGAGCCGCTGCCGCCGATGCAGCTGGCCGTCGAATTGGCCGACGAAGCCATCAGCAGCTCGGCCTACACGAACCTGATGGCCGAACACGCCGCGGCGTGGCTGGTACAGCTGCTGACGGCCGCCCAGGAGGGGCGCTGCGGCTTTCTTTCGACGGACGGCACGCTGTCCCCGCTGCGGGCGGGCGATATCGCGGTACTGGTGCGCAGCGGCACGGAGGCGGCCAGGGTGCGCCAGGAAATGCAGCGTCGGGGCCTCAAGAGCGTCTACCTGTCCGACCGCGACTCGGTCTATGCCTCGCCCGAAGCCGCCGACCTGCTGCGCTGGCTGGAAGCCTGCGCGATGCCCGGCTCCGACCGCGCGATGCGCGCAGCGCTTGCCACGCCGACGCTGGGCCAGAGCGATGCCGAACTCGATCGGCTCAACGTCGACGAGCAGCACTGGGAATCCTGTGGCGAGCGCTTCCGCCAGCTGCACGAGACCTGGCGACGCCATGGCGTGCTGGCCATGCTGCACGACCTGCTGCACGCCTTCGACCTGCCGGCCCGCCTGTTGGCGCGACCGGATGGCGAGCGCGCGCTGACCAACCTGCTGCATCTGGCCGAGCTGTTGCAGCATGCGGCCACCACGCTGGATGGCGAGCATGCGCTCATTCGCTACCTGTCCACGCAGATGGCTTCGGCCGGCGATCCCCTGTCGGAAACCGCCGACGAGCAGATCGTGCGCCTGGAGAGCGAGGCCGCGCTCATCAAGGTGATCACCATCCACAAGTCCAAGGGCCTGGAATACCCGCTGGTGCTGCTGCCCTTCGTGTGCAGCGCACGCGAGGTCAAGGCCGGTGACAGCTTCGTCTGGCACGACAGGCACGGCGAGGCCCATATGGACCTGCGCGCAGACGACGCTGCCCGACTGCTTGCCGACCGTGAACGCCTGCAGGAAGACCTGCGCTTGCTGTACGTGGCGCTCACCCGCGCCCGCCACGCGTGCTGGCTCGGCGTGGCCTGCTACAAGGTGGGTACGAGCAAGACGCCGTCGCTGCACAAATCTGCGTTCGGCTATGTACTTTCCGGTGGCGAGGTGATCCAGCCGGACCAGCTCGTGCCGCGACTCCAAGCCTTGCGCGATGGACACGCCGGCATGCGCATCCAGCCGTTGGCGCCTGCCGAGCGGCAGATCTTCCGCGAGCGTGCGGAAGGCGTGACCGCGCTGTGGGACGCTCGCCGTTACCAGGGTTCGCCGCAGTCCCGCTGGTGGGTGGCCAGCTACAGCTCGCTCAAGCTGGCCGAGGACGCGCTGCCTGCGCCCGCGCCGGAAACCGCCGCACAGGACCTGCTGATCGAGCTGGTCAGCGAACAGGCGAACGAAGGCCAGCTCGCCATCCCGGCGACGGACGGCATGCACGCCTTTCCCGCAGGCGCAGAGGCGGGCACCTTCCTGCACGATCTGCTGGAGTGGTCGGCGACCGAGGGCTTTGCCACCGTCGCCGCCGATCCCGGCGATCTTCAAAACGAGATCGCGCGACGCTGCCAGCGGCGCGGCTGGTCAGCCCAGATTCCGCTGCTGTCGCAGTGGATGCCGGCCCTGCTGCGCATGCCTCTGGACTTCCCCGATGGCGCCACCAGCAGCCTCGCCAATGTGGATGGCTATTACGCCGAACTCGAATTCTGGTTCGAGGCGCATCGCGTCGATACGCTGGTGCTGGATCAACTGGTCACCCGCCATACCCTGGGTGGCCGCCCGCGCCAGCCGCTGCAGGCCGAACGCATCCATGGCCTGCTCAAGGGCTTCGTCGACCTGGTCGTGGAACTTCAGGGGCGTTACTACGTGATCGACTACAAGTCGAACAAGCTCGGCCCTGACGCCAACGCCTATACCAGTGAAGCGATGCGCGACTCGATCCTGCGCGAGCGCTATGAACTGCAGTACGCGCTGTACACGCTGGCCCTGCACCGCCAGCTGCGCGCCCGCCTGCCTCACTACGACTACGAGCGCCACATGGGTGGCGTGGCCTACCTGTACCTGCGCGGGGTGGATGGCCATGGCCATGGCATCCACCGCGAGCGCCTGCCCTTCGCGCTGATCGATGCCATGGACCAGCTGTTTGCCACGGGAGGCCACGCGCATGCCGCCTGAAGCTGTCCTCGCACCAATCGAACTGGGCGCCGAATGCGGCTTGCTGCGACCGCTCGACGTGGCCTTCGCGCGCTTCCTCGCCGCGCAGGCCCCGGATGCGTCCGGCGTAGTGCCATTGCTGGGCGCGCTGGTAAGCCGCCAGCAGGCTGACGGGCACCTGTGCCTCGAACTGCATGACTGGGAACGACTCGCCGATGAAGCCACCTGGCCGCAGCCCTGGCGGGATCTCGTACACAAGGTGGCGACCGAACCCGCACGCATCACCCAGTCGATCCTGGTAGCCCTGCCAGGCGACCCTGCGCGTGCGGGCTCGCCGCTGGTGCTTGACGGCAGCCGGCTGTATCTGCGTCGTTACTGGAATCATGAGCAACGTGTCGCCCATGCCATCAGCCGTCGCCTGGCGCGTGCGACCGACGCGCCCCCACAGTTGGCCGGCCAGCTCGCACGGCTGTTTCCGCAAAACCCGGGGCACGGTCCCGACTGGCAGCGGGTGGCCTGCGCGCTGGCCGCGCGCGGCGCCTTCACGGTCATCACCGGCGGCCCCGGTACCGGCAAGACCACCACGGTCGTGCGCCTGCTCGGCCTGCTGCAGACCCTGCACCATCAGCAGGCGGCCAGGCCGCTGCGCATCCGGCTGGCTGCGCCCACCGGCAAGGCCGCCGCCCGACTGCAGGCCTCGATCAGCACGCAGGTCGCTCGACTTGACGTCGACGACGCGGTACGCAACAGCATTCCCAGCCAGGTGGACACGCTGCATCGCTTGCTTGGCGCGCGCCCCGACACCCGGCGCTTCCGCCACGACAGCGCACACCCACTGCACTTGGACGTGCTGGTGATCGATGAAGCGTCGATGATCGACCTGGAAATGATGTCCGCCGTGCTCGCTGCGCTGCCCGACGATGCCCGCCTGGTGTTGCTCGGCGACAAGGACCAGCTGTCGTCGGTGGAGGCAGGCGCCGTGCTCGGCGATCTGTGCCGCCGGGCCGAAGCCGGCCACTACAGCCCCGACACGGCGCATTGGCTTCGCGAGACCAGCGGCGACATCGTCGATGCCTGGGTTCGCGACGACGCGCAACCGTTGGACCAGCACGTGGCGATGCTTCGCCACAGTCATCGCTTCGGCGCCGACAGCGGCATCGGCCGGCTGGCGCAATCGGTGAACAGCGGCGACGCGGACCAGGTGCGAGCGCTGCTCGCCACGCCACACGCCGACGTGGCGTGGATCGACGCCTGCGCGGACGGGCCTCGCCTCGCCGAGCTCGCGCTCGATGGCGGTCATCGGCGCTTTGCCGGCCACGCACAGGCCGATAGCGCCTTGCAGGGCTACCGCCATTACCTGCAGTGGCTCCATGCGAACCGGCCGACACCGCTGGCCGGCATCGATGATTTCCACGCTTGGGCCCGTGGCGTGCTGCATGCCTTTGGCAGCTTCCAGTTGCTCTGTGCGTTGCGCCAGGGGCCCTTCGGCACCGAGGGCCTGAATCGCCAGATCGCCGGCATCCTGCAACAGGCACACCTGATCGAGGCCGATCGCGAATGGTACGAAGGCCGTCCGGTGCTGGTCACTCGCAACGATTACAACCTGGGCCTGATGAACGGCGACGTGGGGATTGCCTTGCGCGTGCCCGACGAGCACGGCGCCATGAAACTGCGCGTGGCCTTCGAAGTACCCGGATTGGGTGGAGACGACAGCACGCGCATCCGCTTCGTGCTGCCTTCGCGCCTGGGCGAGCGCGAGACTGTCTACGCCATGACGGTACACAAGTCACAGGGCTCCGAGTTCGACCACGCCGCCCTGGTCCTGCCCGACCAACCCAGTGCCGTGCTGACTCGCGAACTGCTGTATACCGGCATCACACGCGCACGGCGCCAGTTCACGCTGCTGTCGCCCTATGCGACCGTCGCCTGGAGCCTGGACAACCTCAGCCGACGGCAGTCCGGCCTGCCCTGGGCCTTTGACCGGCAGGCGCCGCGCGCGCTCCCATAGGAAGCTTCGAACAACTTCGTCTTGTCCGCCTGCCCTGCCAAGGGCGGGTAACCCGCATCGTCGCATTCCATCGTCCAAAAGGCGCGGGCTTCGCGCCTCGGCGCCCATGTGGCATTCAAGCGGCGCCCCATGCCATCGCCTGCGTCGGCATGGGTGCCATCAACCGCAGCTGCTGTCCTCGCCGAAGTTGCTCACGGCGACCCGGCCGCTACTCGCGACGCGCACCTGTTTTCCTGGCACGATCGACGAGCTCTCTCCTGCCGCAGCGGTATCGGAGCCGCTGCGGTAGCAGGCTGCGAGCACGACGTCGCCGTCGTTTCCCACCAGTTCGCCGCGTGAGTTGAAGGTGAGGATGCCGCCGTCGCCTGCCCGCATCGACACCGTCGCGGGTATCGCGGTCAGACGCAGCAATGGATGGTCGGCATCGCTGCTGTCGTAGGCAGCATGGGCGCTGCTGGCCGCATAGACCAGCCAGCCTCCATCGAAGTTGTCGCTGTCGGCGTCGCCGCAGGACTCGTCGGCAGCACCTGCATCGGGCGCGCGCGGGCAAAGCGACACGAAGGCGCGACGGGTAAGCGCCTCGCTGCGCGCGTATTGCAGGTCGGCCAGCAGGTTGTTGGCCTGCGACGTCACCTCGTTCCGGCGGATAAGGCCCATGAAGCTGGGCATGGCCGCTGCCGCCAGCACGGCCAGCACCACGATGGTGATGACCAGTTCCACAAGGGTGAAGCCACGTAGGCGGCAGCCGTGTCCCGCCGCCCGGTTGCTGGGCTCAGTCATTGCAATACATCCTGATCTGGTCTCGCGCTTCGCCGCGCGCCTGCTCGCGCTGCTCGTCGCTCAACCGGGTGGCGGTATTCACATCGGCATGGCTGAGCACCAGTGCAGGACTATCCAGGAGCTTGAGGTTGTCACGTGCCTTGCCGCACATGCGTGCGCGCTGCTCGTGCTCGGCACGCTCCAGCGCCGGTTCGCCCGCCTGCTGGTCGCGTGTCGCCTCGGCCGGCGACGGCTCGGCAGCCTCGCCCGTCGCGTGATCCTGCAGACGCAAGACCTTCGCATCGCCCACCGGCTTCTGTTCGCTGTAGTGCACGGTGCCCTGCGCATCGGTCCACTTGTAGACCTGCTGTGCCCACGCGGCCGGCGCCAGCAACAACAGCAGCAGCATCCAGCGCCGCCGGCGCCTGTTCCTGGCATGGCCCCTCATGCTCAGCCGCCCCAGCATTGCGGATCGTTCTCGGCGGTGCCCGTCGAGCGTCGTGCACCGGCCTTGGTCAGCACCAGCGACTGGCAGGCGGCATCATCATGCTGCTGCAGGCCAGCCGCGGTGGCGGTGAGGGTGAAGTCGGTCGCCGATGCGGACGACACCTCGATGACGTAGCGGCCACCATCGATGGTGGACTCGGTGGACAGCAGGTCGAGTTCGTCGGTGTAGCTGTTGTGCGAGTAGTAGTAGCGCTCCTGCTTGCCGGCCAACTCCAGCAACGCGCGCCGCGCCTCCGTGCGGTGCGCGCGCACCACGTAGCGCTGGTAGGTCGGTATGGCGATGCCCGCGAGGATCGCGATGATCAGCACCACCACCAACAGTTCGATAAGACTGAAACCCTTCTGGCGCTCCATGATGTGCTTCCTCAGTTGTCCAAAGGCTCGCGCCAGGAAATCTCGCCGCTGTTGACCCCGTTCATGGTTGGCACGTCGTAGCAGATGATGGCTCCGGTGGAGGTCTGCACGCAGACGCGAAGCTGCGAACTGCCGTTGCTGACGCTGCGCTTGAGGCTGGGCTGCGATGGCAGGCCCGCGCCGAGCGACACGGAGCGATTGATGATCATGCCCTTGGTCGTGCTGTGCGAACCGAGGAAACCTGCCAGGCCAGGATTGGGCGAGCCGGACTTGTAATCCATGCCATAAAGGAAACCTTCGCCCTGGTCGGTACAGGTGTCGGTGCCAGGCAGGTAAGTGCTGGTCAACAACACGCGATCGGACAAGGCCTGGGTGCTGACCACGCGCTCGGACGGAATCGCCTTGCCACTGGCATCGGTGGTACTGAGGTTGTAGTACCAGCCACCGGCCTTGGCCGCCAATGCCTGCAGTGCGCTGGTATCGGTCACGTCGGTACCCGCGTTCAGCACCTTGCCGTCCACGGTGATGTCGATGTTCGTGACGTCCTGCAGGCCGGAGAAGGCCGCCGTACCGCCGCCGTCGATCACCGCGGCGATCACCTGCTGCTGCTGACTGCTCATGTCGGCCTTGGTGTAGGCACGGCCGGTACCGAAGAACACCATCCGCTGCTGCCTGTCGTTGAGGCCCAGCGTGGGACGAATCGTCACCGGCTTGCCCAGGCCGGACAGCACCTGGCGCGGCAGCCACGCGGAGGGGTCGGTCGAGCCGCCGAAATCGATCGCCCACAGGCCGCCGCTGAAGGTGGTGGACGAGCCCTTGACGCTGCCGAAGTACAACGACTCGGCGATGCCGTCGAGGTTGAAGTCGGAGGCGATCAGGTCGCCCGCGAAGCTCTGCCCGCCATTGCCGGTGCCTCCGGTGTTGGTCAGGCTCTCCACCGTGGTGCCGTTGCCCCAGGTCACCGGCGTGGCATCGCGCGAAGCGAGGTTTGCCATGTCGAAGCCGCGAATGGCGAGGCCTGCGCTGGAGCTGGCGGTCCCGCCCTCCACCGTACCGACGCCACCGTTGTCGGTGGTGCCCGATCCGGTGAACAGGTAGAACTTGCTGGGATCGGGATTGCTGGTGGCTCGTGGCCGGAACATCGCCACGGCCGGCAACGACGACGTGTAGGTACTGATCACCCGCGTCAGGTCGCTGCACGAGACCAGCTTGCCACTGCAGCCGGCGCCAACCTCGGTGAGATTGGTCAACTCCGCCAGCACGCTGGGCGGCGCCTCCGGGTTGGTGACGTCGAGCACTACGTAGGCCGGGAACGAGTTCTGTACCGTAACGCCGTTGGAACTCAGCTTGGTGTCGAGACCGATGGGCCCGCCGCCGAAGCGGAACGGCACGATCAGCACGGTACCCCAGCCATCAGGATGGCACTGGGTCCTGCCACCGGCGGCACAGTCCTTGTCGGCCTTGAAGATGCGCACGTCCTGCGAAATCGCCGAACCATCCACGTAGAACATGTGCGCATAGGTGGGGTCGGCCAGCCAGCGCAGGTGCGGCAACAAATTGCCGGGCACGTAGGCCCAGACCTCGGCACCCAGCGGATGGGCGGTGAAGCCGGTATCGGCCTTGCAACCGCCATCCTTGCTGCAGGTCTTGGGCTGGGTGTTCAACTGATGCGCGGAGGCGTCATAGAAGCCGCCGTTGAAGGCGTGCAACATGCCGTCATTCGCACCGACGTAAACCATCTGGCGGCGGTTCTGATAGACCCGACGGAAACCGCTGTAGCTGCCATCGGCATACAGCAGATCGAACGCCTCGGCGGGCGTGCCTACGGCCAGCGGCGTGGAGTTGATGATGTCGCCCAGGCGATACACGCTGCCGTCCAGCGTGCGCGAGCGCCAATTGGCATCCGCCTTGCCGCTGGCGTCCACCAGCTCGGTACCGCGCACCCAGCTGACGAGGCTGGCGGCGCCATCGGCGCTGCAGGTATTGAGGAAACGGAAGTTGCCGGTAAACGCACTGCCCGTGCAGGTCCCGGTGCCGCTCAAGGCGCCGCTCGCCCAGGCAAAATCCTTCTGCTCGCCATCATCGACCTGGCCGTTATGGTTCTCGTCCACCCAGGTGAAGATGTAACGGCCGCTGCTGGCCGTGGCCGCGGCGTTGTAACTGCGCTGGGTCTGCGTCTGGTAGCCACCGGCCGACAGCAGGGATTGCGCAGACCATACCGGCTGCAATTGATCAAGCGTACTGCCCGTGCACTGCGCCGCTGGAATCGAGCCCGGCACCGTGCTGGCGTCCGTATAGGTCATGAAGCGCGACTCACCCTGGGCGTTGGTGCAGAACAGGACGATCGGGCTCTGCTTCTCGGTGCCGAGGGTGGGCACGCCGTTGACGTTGTAGCCACCCGCGCGCATGTGGCCCGCGGGATCGGTCCACATCGCGTTGAGCGAGCCGGTCCAGCTCACCTTCTGGCTGCCGCTCTTGTTCTGTTGCTGCGCCTGGTAGAGGGCCTGGTAGGTCAGGCCATCGCCACCCGCGCTGGTGGAAACCACGGCTGCCGAGGTACCCGAACCCGAACGTGCCAGGATCTTGTTGAACACATCGGCCAGGCGCTCACCCAGCAGCGCGGGGTTGCGCACCGGGAAGAAGTTGTCCGGCAGGCCGTCACCACCACCCACGGCGCGCGGCTGTCCCGTGTTGTTGTCCACGCGGTCCCAATTGGACACGGCGCATTTCGGCGGATCGCAGGGCGCGGTCGCGATCGTACCGTCGCTCTGGGCCACGTCTGAGAAACCGCCGTACTTGGCGGCATAGTACAAGGGGTTTTCCAACTGCCTGGCGCCACCGCTGCCCAGGCTGTACTTGGCCACCTTGGGCAGGTTCCAGTTCGCATCGGGGTCGACGCTCTTGGTCAACACGCTGCCGTTCTTGTCACCCGGGCGCAGCACCACGCGCTTGACGCCGTCATCGTTAGAGCCGGTGACGGTGTATCCGCTGAGCATCGCATTGCCCGCGTAGGCGGAGAGAACCTCGATGCGCACAAGCACTTCATTGGTGCCGACCGAGGGCTTGCCGTCCGAACCGCAAATGGTGGAATCGGATCGCCAGCAGATGTCATAGCCAGTGTAGGCGCTGCCGTTGGTCTTCTTGCGGCCGGTCTGCTGGTTGTCGCTGCACCTGGAACCCACGCAATACGTGAGCATCGCCACCACGTCGTTGTCGTGGTCGTTGCCCCACAGCGAATCCTCCCAGACCAGCGAGAAGCTGCCGGCGGAGGCATTGCTCTCCATGGCACGACCGTAGATGTAGTTGTTGGGCGAGATCGCCGAGGTCTTCTGCCCGATGCCCACCGCGCCAAGGTAACAGCTGCGCCAACCACTGCTGCTTGCCGTTGCCGAGCCGGAGTTGTTGGCCTGACACAGTGGGGCCAGCGTGATCGAACCGGTGCCTACCGGAATCTGGAACTTGGGCAGGTTCTCCGCCAGCGCCACCGCGTAGGTCTGCACCTTGTTCTTGTAGCTGACGCAATTGGCACCGTTGGCATCGCACACCTTGGGACGGTCCAGGCCGCCCGGTGTCTTGAGGTTCGGCCGCAGGTCGTTGGTCCACGCGCGATAGGCCAGGCCGGCAATCAGGTAGCTGCCCTCCATTGACGGGATGTCCGGGCAGATGCCGCGCACCAGGCTCAGGTCGGTGACGGCGTTGGCGGTACACAAATCCTCATAGGTGTTGATCGCCGTATTCTTCGGCGTCAGGCCCACGCGACCGACCAGGTAATTGCCGCTGATGCCTTCGGCGACACCGACTTCCTTGGTGGCCTTGGATGCCGCATCCGTACCCAATGCCGAAATGGCCGGAATCTCGTCACTGTCGAACGAGTTGAGGCCGGTGGAAAGCACGATGATGCTGCAACCGGCGCAATACGGGTTGCGCACGCTGCCCGTGGCGCTGTCGACGCCATAGGGATCCTTCCAGTCCACACTGGGCAGGCCGCTCAGGTCACCGCTGATGTTGAAGTCGCTGGTTTTGGCGCCGTCATTGGCGACGTAGCGCAGCGCCTCGGCATACATTTCCGAAAGCGGATTGCCCCAGGCACTGCAGTTCTGCGAACCGGAACCCGACGAACCCGGATTCTTCAGGCGTTTCTGGCCACTTCCCGCACTGCTGCTGGTCTCGCGGTTGAGAATGCCGTAGTCGTCGCAATCGCTCCATTTGCTGGTGTAGTTCCACTGGGTCAGCGCGATGCGGTTGAGCGTGTTGATGATGCCCTCGGTGCCGCTGGCCTGACCGCAGAACTGTCCGGTGCTCAGGTCGACCTCGTCACCGGTCGCGCAACCGGCAAAGTTGCCATTGGCATCAGCCGTGCCGTTGCCTGCGAGCTTGCCGATATTGCGACGCAGGACGCCGCCGCTACGC
Organism: Dyella sp. C9; assembly: GCF_003332825.1. GTDB lineage: Bacteria > Pseudomonadota > Gammaproteobacteria > Xanthomonadales > Rhodanobacteraceae > Dyella. The sequence goes on from NZ_QIRF01000006.1 coordinate 165,092, forward strand.
GGCGCGGAGAAACTGCCCGTCAGCAGGCCAAAGCGCATCTGCCCGTTCTCGCCATAGCGCTGCAGCAGGCCGACCGGCTTGTAGCTGGTGCCGTAACGCTGGCAGAACGCCTCGCGGACCGAGCTACCCGCGTCGCACACCTGCACGCGTACGGTGTATTCCTTGTCGCCCAGGCCGTCATTGGACTTCGACGCATCGTCGCGGTAGCTATTGTCCTCGTTGGCCGAACCGATGGTTTCCTTCCAGTCGCACTGGCGCGCCGCCGTGGAGGCCCATTCGCTCCAGTTGCCGCGGGCGACGCGCATCTGCGGCACGCCACCGGACGACACCGTGGCGTTGCAGAACGAAATGCCGTTGTTGCTGCTGCTCTGTGAGAACGGCGTATATTTGTCGACGTCGCTGCCGGTGTAGACCTTGGCCCAGGCATGCAAGTCGTTCGGGATGCCAGCGCGCTCCAGCACCGTGCTGCTGTCGTCGGTGCTGCGATAGCCGCCGTACAACACGTAACGCACCACATCCAGGCGGCTCATGGCCACCCAATTGAGGAAGTTGCCGCTCCACTTGCCAGCCTGTGCGCTGACGCACTGGTGCTTGCTGGCCGCACCGCTGGCCTTGAAAGTGCTGCTGCCGTAGGCGTAGCACAGATCCGGGTCGAAATAGCCTGAATAGCTGAAGTTGTTGTTGTAGGTGCTATCGATCAGGCCGTCGCCATCGAGGTCGGTGTAATCGGTATAGGCCTTGATGAAGAGCTGCTCATCACGCGACATCACCAGCATCACCAGCGGCGCCACCGCGCTGGCGTTGAGCGTGGGATAGGCGGTGTAGTTGCCGGCCGATGCCGTCTGGTTGTTGCGGTTGGTCGCGATGACGGAACCAGGGGCTGCTGCAGTCGCAGTGCTCTGTGCCCAAGCGATCGGGCCCGCCGCCAGCGTGGCCGCCATGCCCAGGCCGAAGGAAGCCAGCATCCCACGCCAGCGCGTGCGTCGTGCTGCATCCATGGCGGGCTGTCCGGAGAGGTCGTTTCTGTCCATGTTCGTCACGGCCTTAATTGCTGATGCGCTGGCGGTACTGGGAAAGCGTCACGGCACGGGAGGCGTTGGCCGTGCCTTCGCTCAGGATCTGGAAGTACATGGCGCCTCCGCCGCTGGCCGCGGCGTTGCCCTCACCCCGGTAACCCGCCGCCTGTGCGGCCCCGCTGCCGTCGCTGAGCGCGGTACCGTCCGGGCGGATCCAGATCCTTGCGCTGCCGCCGCTGGTACATGCGCCGCTGTTGCAGACAGTGATGGTCACGTCGGGTGCATTGCCCATCCAGGTCGACGGGTCATAGGGCTTTTCTTCTGCGCGGAAGGCGATGTCGTAGAAATTCACCAGGCCCGTGTCGTCGCTGGAGCGGATGGCCGTCGCCGTGAGCACATTGCAGCTCACGCCGTTGCTGCCAACCGGCTTGCTGCCGCATCGGGGGAACGTGCCGAAATTGGTGTCTGGCACGGTGCCCCCCATGGCCGCAAGGGGCCAGCCGCGGTTGAAGGTGTGTTCGTCGAACAGGGCCACCGGTACCGCGCGCAAGGACTCGGAGACCTCGAAGGCTCGTTCGTGGGCGGCCACGTTGTTGACCATGTGCATTTCCATCAGCGTGCCGCGCATGGCCACCAGGGCCACCACCGAAAGCACGGTCAGGAAGACCAGGCCGACGAACAGCGCGACGCCGCGCTGGACACGAGAGGTTGCGGAGGGAATGCTGCGACGCATGGGCTTAGCCACCTCGAACGCGGTTGCGCACCTGGACGACCTGCTGCTGCAGGCTGCGGACGAACTGGTCCGGCCGCGACAAGCCGGCCATGCTGAATCCGTCGCAATCGGTGCTGGTGCTGGTGAGCGCGAACGTGCCGCCCGCGCCCAGCGTGTAGGAGCAATGGGAGGTCAACGCGAACGTGCCGGCGTGGGACAGGGTGGGATCCCGCTCGCGGCCGCGCGCCACCAGGTTGATGCGCACCGCCAGCACGCGTGGCCAGTCAGTGGCCTGCATGGCAGAGGCACTGCGGTAATCGACAACCTGGTTGGCTTCCTGCGCGCTGGCCGGGTTCGCCGGGGAAAGGCCGTATTCCAGCTGCATCTGCTCGATGCCATCAACCAGCGGCTCGCGCACCATGCCCTCGTTCTCGGTAAGGCGCATGCGCATCAGCGTCGGCTGCGGCTGGCCATCGTCGCTGCTGGCCTTGCAACCATTGCCACGGTCGGCGCAGGGTTGCAGGTAATACATCTCTACCCGGTAGGGATAGACATAACGGCGCGTGCTGCCGCCGAGTGCGGGGATGCTCTTACCCTGGAACAGCTGCGCCTGCTGACCCACGGTGGTGACGAGGTAGTGGCTGGAAGGCGAGCAGGTATTGGTGAGCACCGTCGTGGCGCCATCGGCCACGTCGCAGGCATCGGTGTCGGCATAGCGCACGACCAGCACGTCGCTGCCGGCCACGTAGTCCGCATTGGCCACGCAGCCTGCTATGGGAAACGATGCCCTGCCGTCGTAACCGAACACGGCGCCACTTCCCGCGGCCGGTTTGCCGGCAAGTACCCAGGCCGTGTTGCAGCCCGAGGCACCTGAGCCCGAGCCCAGCACGCCCTGCACCTCCTGCGCCTCCATGCCGCCCCAGAAGTCGGCCATGCGCAGCGACCAGCCCAGGCGGTCGCTGGCGAAGCGCAGGTTCTGCTGCAGGAAATTGTTGCCCTGCTGGATCTGGTAGGCCCGCCGGTTGGCAATCAGCACCTGCACCAGACCGCCCACGACGATCAGGCCGAGCACCATGGACACCATCAGCTCGATCAACGACATGCCGGCCTGGCGCCGGGACAGGAGGTATATGCGGCGCGGTTTCATGGCAGGTAATTGAGCGTGTAGGAAAGATCGTCGTTGCCGGTGGGCGCGTCGTCGCCCATGGCCCCGCCGGCCCAGCGCGAGGTCACCCGGTACATGCCCAGGCCGTTGTCCCATCTCACCGTGGCCAGCGTGCCCTCGGTCGGCCCCGGCACGCTCGCCTTGAGCCGCGCATACCAGCGCGCCAGATCGTTCTGGGCCACCTGTCGCGCCGTGCATGCGCTGGTGCAACTGGATGCCGCCGGTTCGGCATCCCCGCTCAGACAGTAAGGACACTCGTTGGCGGTCGGCGCCGTCGGATCAGCCGCGCTCCGTGGACCGGCTGCTGCGACGGGATTTGCCCGCATCGCATCGATCAGGTTGCGCGTCTCCACGATCACCTGGCTGCGCGCGCCCGCCTGCTTGGTGAACTGCGCGCCCTTGATCTGCATGAGCGCCAGGCCAAGCACGCCGACGCTGAAGACGACGATGGCCACGAGCACTTCGATCAGCGAGACGCCCCGCTGGCGCGATCGCATAGGCATGGATGCTTCCCCCTGGTTCCAGCGGGAAGCATCCGCTCAGCGGGACGGATTCGCAAGTCCTTGCGTTGACCGACGGTCACATTTTCCCGCCAAGCGGCAATTTATTGCGACAAACCTGAGCAATGGTTCACATATCAGTGAATTACGTGCGGCCGAGGTCCTGGCGGCGCCCGTGGAAATTCGCAATAACTAACGCAATCCAACCAGGCTTTGGCCCACCCGCACAACGATCACTGCCGGCCCGAGGTGGCGCGGTCATCTCACCAGCAACCCGTGGTCGACGGAGAGCGGGCCCCTGCCTGATTCAGGCTGAGCGTGCCGCACAGCACGTCACGCGTGGCCTGCATGCCCTTGGGCTTGGCGTTGAGCTGGTAGGTACTCGCCGAAAGGCTGCTGAGCGAGTAGTCGTACTCCAGACCCGGCTGCGATGTCGTCATGCAGTCCAGTTGGGGCAGCGTGTTGGCGGTGGCGGAAGCGCTGGAACCGGTCTGGTCGTAGCGCATGTACGTCGTGTAATAGCGCTCCATGTAACTTGCCGCCTGCGAAAGGCAGCCCTCGGCAGCAACGCGGTGTGTCCTCGCCACCTGCCTGGTGTAGGACGAAAAGGCGATCGCCGCCAGGATCCCCATGATGACCACGACCATCATGACCTCGATCAAGGTAAAACCCGCGCTTCGCCACCTTCCTGCCTGCGCCCCCCGGCGTCGAGCCGCAGCCACCGTGAAATGGCCTGTCGTGATCGCCTGCATGTTCATCGGGGCCCCTTTCATTGTGCGATCAGTTCGCGCCAGGAAACGCGAGTCATGGTGTTGCCGCCGCCAGCAGTCTGGATGCTGCCGGTGGTGCCGTTGTCGAAGCTCATCAACATCGAACCGCCCGTGAAGATCGGGTTGTTCGGCAGCGACGTGAAGGCAATGCCCGCCGACGGCGTCCCATTGATGCTGTCCGACGCGTTCACCTTGCCATCGTGGTTGAGGTCGAAGAAGTTCGACTGCGGATTGGTGCCAGTGAACGGATCCACCGCCATCACCCAGCCAGAGCCGGACGGATTGCACGGGTCGCTGGAATTGGGAATGCGGGTGGTGCCCAGCAGATAGCTTCCCTGGAACTGGTTGGGCGTCACCATACGCTCGCCCTGGTTGTTGTAGGTCGTCTTCGCGTTGCCGTTGGCATCGGTGGAGGCCACCGGCTGCTGCAGATCCATGTACCAACCGGATAGTCCGGTCATCGACGCTGCCTGCGCCGCCGTGGTAACGGTACGGCCGGCCGAGGTGGTGGCGGTGCTTCCCGTCTCCGCGGTGATGTAGCGCTGCACCAGCTTGTTGCGCGTCTGGTCGGTCTGCGCCGTGATGGCCGTGCTGCCCGCCGAAGCCGCCGTCGCGATCAGGCCGTACCAGGTCTGCACGCTGGCGTCGGAAAGATCGGCCGTGGTCAGGTATTTGCCGGTACCGAAGAACAACCACACATCGTTGGTCTGAGGGTTCTTGCCGACCAGGATGCCGGCCGTGATCGGCTGCGGATTCTTGCTGGCGTCGGTGGCCGTGAACAGCAGCGTGCCCGAACTGCCGGAGCTGCTCAGGTCGAACGACCACACGTGGCCATCGAGATCGCCGGCATAGGCGACGGTGCTCACGCCCGTCGTCGGCGAGCCGATCCATACGCCAGGCGCAGCCAGCCCGGTGGAGTCCGTGGTGGCATAGGCGCTCAGCGTGCCGTCGGCCAATGCGAACTGCAGCAAGGCCGCCTTGCCCGCGGCGCTGTTGTAGCCATTGCCGATCAGTACGGACCAGGTGCCGCTGCCGGTCTGCGCGATCACCGGCTTGCCGGTCATCTGGCCGATGTACTGGCTGTTGCCGTCCTTGGCGCCATCCGTGGCGGAGCGCTCCCAGAGAAACTGGATGTTGGCGGGGTCCGTGACATCGAGCGCGTATACGGCCTTGGCCAATCCGCGCCCCGTCGTACCCACCAATACGGTCTTCCAGGCGTTGTTCATGTAGACATCGGCAACGGCCACTTCGCCGTCATTGAAATATTGGTGCGGCAGGCTGTCGGCACCGTAGCTGGGCTTGCTCAAGTCCGAAATGCCGCCGGCACTGCCATTGGCAATGACTGCACCGGGGAGATAGGCATAGGTCTCGGCGCCACTGGAGGCATTGAAGGCGTGCAGAAAGCCATCGTTGGCCGCGACGTAGATGGTGCCTGTGCGGCTGCTCTTGGCGTTGGCGTAAGCCGCGTACGCGCTCACGCCAGTGAGGCTGCTTTCGCCAAGGAACTGGTTGGCCACCGGAGCCCCCACATAAACCGGCTGGGAGTTGACGATGTCGCCTATCAGTGACTCGCGTGTGCGATAGATGCCCGACGTCTGACTCTGCTCGTTGGTCTGGTCGCCGCGCAGATAGTTGATCATGCTGGTTTGCGCTGCTGTCGTGCCGCCAAGTGCGGTCAGCTGCGCCGTCGACAATGCCGGCAGCGCGCTTCCGCTCATCGAGAACGCCAGGTAGGTGCCTGCACTCGTGTTGTAGGTGTAGATGTTGCGGCTGGCCGCCGCCGGTAGCTTCGCCGACGCCTTCCAGTCCGGCGCCGTCGCGATGGCACCCGTGGTGGAGTCGATCTGGTAGGCCATCAGGTCACCCGTCCATTTGGACGTGTAATAGCTGGCCTGGTAGGCGTAGGTGCCACTCTGCAGCTGCGTGGAGTTGGCCGCAAGGCTGGAGCCGGAACCATTGCGCGCCGTCGCTCGTTGCAGCGCATCGGCCAGTCCATTGGAAAAGCTCGTTGGACTGGTCGCCGAATAGAAGCCACCGTGGCCGTTGACGGCCGCATGCGCCAGGTCGGCGATATTGTTGATGCTGTCGCTCGAAGGGACGGGCCAGCTGAAGCTTCCCGCCCAGGATGGGGGATTCTTGGGATTGTTGGCCCAACTGAAGATCTGATCGACCGTCGTACCCGATGGCTTGATGTTGGTCGGCGTGAAGCCCAGGCCCATGGTGAAGGTCACCATGTGCTGCCAGAAAGCGGCATCCTCCCCATTGATCGGCACCTCGTTGGCCGTATTGCCACGAAGGTCGGTAGCCCAATACTTCATGGCGACGTCGGCCAGCGTATCGGACTGGCTATCGCTATAAGGCGCCACCGCCGTATAGGTGTAGCTTTGCTGGTTTGGTCCCGTTATCGCGGTGGTCGCACTGGTTCCGTCGAAATTGCCCGCGCCGGGGGAATTGGTTTCATTCCAGAAACCGTCAGTGGTGAGAATCGTGTAGGCCTGCCGGCAGGCAAGCTCCGTGGTGTTGGTGGGATTCGGATCGGTCGACATGGTCGACCAGGGTTGGTCCTGCATGTAGTAGGTGCCAACGGCATTCAAGGCCTGGCGCAGCGGGGTACCGCCCGATGCCTTGACGTTGGAGACCCAGGTCCAGAAGGCCGTTTTCTGGTCGGTGGACTTGGTGCCGTCACCGAAGGGCTGAACCAGTGCAATCCAGTTCGTTCCCTTGTTATAGGTGTCGGTATAGGGATACAACTTCGAGTCGGCACCGCTCGCCGCGCTGGGAGGGGATCCTCCACCGGGAAGGTTCACATAGTTGCTGTTGCCATTGCCGTTGCCGCCGTCGATGGAGCCGAAGCCGACGCGGTAGTTCGCGTTGAGCGACGAGAACGCCGTCATCAAGCCGCTCTTGGCCATCAGGATGCGCGTACGGTAGTAGGTGAACCAGTTCGCGATGTTGGTGCCCGCCGCCACTCCGCTGGGCGCAGCCTTGCCGGAGATATCCGTCTCGGTGACGCAGGTAGCGGTCGAAGGGACACTGACACACCCCTGCGCAGTGGAAGCCACATAGTAGATCGCGGGTGAGGTGCTGGTCGCAGCTCCTACGCTGAACTGGAAGTAGTAGTACTTCTTCGAACCGCTGCTGATGACGTGCGAGAAGGCGATATTGCTGGCCTTCGTGCCATTGTTGCCGCCACTGGACCAGGATTCGTAATTCGCGGTGCAGGTATAGGGTGAACTCGAGCTACAACTCGAATCCAACGCGTACTGGGTCAGGTCAACCGTCGTCCCGATATTGGTGAAACCATCGACGACCGCGCTGGTCAAGGTGGTCGATACGTTATAGAAGGTGCCATCGGCCTTGGGTGGGGCGCTGTATGTAACAGCGGGGTTGTAATAGACGCCGTTGTTCGCTGCATTGATCAGGGCGCTGTTCGTGGGCGCCTTGCTGAGGCTGGTCGGGTTGCCGTTCTTGTCCGTTCCGCAGGTCACGCCGTTGAGGTAGCAGATGTCCGGCATGAAGTTCCACGCCATCGAGCCGGAGTCGTCAAGCATCAGCACGATGTTCGGCGGCACCGACGGCTGCTGGATCAGGGGCGAGGTATCCACCGTCACCTTGGTGCCTGCCGCGTGCGACGGTTCGCTGAGCACGCCGAGGATGCACACCAGCAGGCCGATGGAGAGCAGGCGCCCCAGGAATCGTGCCATCGTCGAGTGCTGTGGATTGGACATGTGCATGCGAATGAGCCCGTTTAGGCGGTGCTGGAATCGGGGGAATGACTGATGCGGCGCACGCTCAGCTCTGCTTGATCATGGCCTGCAGCGTCACCACTGCTCGGCCACCGGCCGTCTTCGGATCACCGCTGCGTGCGGTAATGCGGTAATAGGTGACCGTGGTGGACAGGCCCTGTGCGCCGTAGTTGTGCGCGTTGGCGCTCTGGTTGTAGCCCGTGCTCGAATTCGGGTCCTGCCAGCTCCCCATGTTCTCGATCACGTACTGGGGTTGGCCGGTCGACAAGTCGTCCGCGGTAAACAGGCCACTGCCGGCACCGCTAGGCACCTGGATGATCGCGGTCGCCGGCAGCGTCGTGGCGGTGAACGGATTGGCTGGGCACACTACGCCGCCGGCCTGGCAGTTGCGGGCGATATCCGAGGTGTAGCTGCCGATGCGTTGCTGCGCCACGCGCATGGCCGCCTCGGCGTTCTGGAAGGCGATCTGCCGGTCGGAGAGGTTGGCCGCCATCCTCTGTTGCATCAGCGTGCCGTGCACGGCGGCGAAACCGACCAGGGTGATGACAATCAGCAGAATCAGGGCCACCACCAGCGCAATGCCGCGCTGCCCTTGCCGCCCCGCCCTGCCCCACGGGCGAAGTGCGCGCGATGCCATCGTCATTCCGGATGAACGATTCATGTCACAACACCCGATTGCGTAGCGTAGTGGTGGAAGTAAAGGTGCGGGAGATCGGCGCCCCGTTGACGGCGGCACTGCGATCCACGCTGATCATGGTCAGGGTGATCTGGACCGCGTCGACCTGCGACCAGTCGGTCACCGCGTCCGCGGTGACGAACGAAGTGCCGCCGCTCTGGTGGTACTTCAGCGCCATGCCTGTCACGTCGCTGACCATTTCCACGGCCGACACCCCGCCCCCCGGCTGCAGCGCCTTGCGGAACAACGATGTCCCGTTGGGGTTGGCCGCGCTGGTGGCCACGTACCAGTCGGACGCCGTGAGCCGGGCAACCAGCGCATTGGACGAATACACGTAACTGCTGGTGCTGGCGCATACCGTGGGGTAGCTCAGGTCGAGCGTGCAATTGCCGGGCGTGCCGGTCGTGGCGTGATTGAGCGTGGTGTTGGCAACGCTGGACAACTGCATGATGGCAGCGTGGTCGGGGTCACAGATCACGACCAGGTCGCCGGTGAGCAGGTTGGTGCTCGATTCATTGATGACGATGGATGCGGCCGGCTCCGAGTCGCTCTTGACGCTCACGCCGGAGCCTTCGGCGCCGCGAAGGATCAACGACTCGGTATTGGCCAGGCGGCCAGAGCCGGCGGCGGGATCCGTCTGGCTTGCCGTATAGCCGATCAGTGGCGTGGTCCAGTCGGCAAACCAGTTGGCACTGGCCGTGTTGTTGTTGACCACGTTGGAGATACGCGACGAGTTGCCGCAACCGGTGAGACCTACCGTGCGGATGTCGCGGGCCATCATTTCAAAGGCGACTCGCGCGTTGTCCTGCACGTCGCCCAGTGCCTTGTTGGAACGGTAGATCTGCTGGTTGGTGGCGAACATGCTCACCACGCCACCGATCACCACCAGGCCGAGCAGCATGGCCACCATCAACTCGATCAGGGTGAAACCGCGCATGCGACGCGTGCTCACAGCATGGCCCTCGTCGTCACGCTCTGCGCGGTGTCGCCATTGGCGCCCTTGCGCACCTCCGTAAACGTGATGGTCACCGTGCAGTCACCGTTGGACAGGCAGGCCACCGTTCCCGTGGTGGTGTCGGCCACGCCCAGCGTGTTGCCCAGCAAGGTGCACCACTGCCCCAACTGGCTGTTCGCCAGCGTGCTGGTATCGGTGCTGCATGCGGTGGCCTTGACGGTTTGGTTGTAAGCGGACGTGGTCGCGCTCGCCTGATCCACCCGCATGGCATCGAGGATCGAGTAACTGGCGATCGTCGCCATGCTGCGGGCCATGGCACTGTTGTTGGCCGCGAGCGCCGTGGCCTGCAATGCGGCCACGCCGAGGAACGCAATGGCGAGGATCAGCACCGCCACCAGCACCTCGATCATGCCGACGCCGCGCTGGCGTTCGCGCCGCGCCCGTCGTGGCCGTTGCGCGACGGCGTTCCGCTTGCGACGCGCCATCGCATCGCTGCCAACAGAAGCGGCACTCGCCTTGGTACGCGGGTCGGTATGGACCTTGCCGAAACTCATGAGGAGCAGGTTCCTGACTGTTTAAGCACTTGAACAACCGAACCAGTAGCGATGTAAATCATGCGGTGGTTGTCTGCGGCCAGACTGTCGGTGCAGATGTCCGCCACCAGGCCGCTGTACGGCGAAGAGGTTCCGGCTTGTGCGGCAAGCCCCAGGCCGTTGAAGCGCAAGGCGGTGAAATTGCCCGACAGCCGCAACGGGCTGGCCAGGCCGACAGGCCCGACCTGGATGGTCTCGGCCTGTGCGTTGCCACTGGCATCCACGCCCAACGCCACCACCTGCCCGGTATTGCCACCGCATTGGGTGCCCAGCGTGTCGCTGCTGTTGGCCGAGTCCAGGTTGCTGCAGAGCTGGGCGAAGTTGTTGCGCTTGATGGCCTCGACCTTGGCCGTGTTGATCGCGTCCACGACCTGGTTCGCGGTCGTGGTGAGCCGGCTGGAAAGAATGATGTTCCGGAAGCTGGGTATCGCGATGCCAATAAGGATGGCGGCCACGACCAGCGTGACCATCAACTCGACGATGGTGAAACCACCCTGCTTCCCGGCCGCGTACGTATCTCGCCAACGGCCGCCCTTCGGCACGACGTGCATCGCCCTGTTCCCCATGGCCCCTTGAGCCTGGGAATCTAGTCAGCCTGCCGTAATCAGAAAAGTCTTACGACGATGAGCGGTATAAAACCACTGACGAACGGCAATTACTTGCCGATCCACGAAGAAAAAGGGCAACAAATATCGATTTGATTCAAAATCAACGAGTTGTGGTTTGCGCAAACCTGACAATATGCAGAAAACGCAAGGACTTATCGATGCTTGGCCGCAGGTTCGAACGCCACGCCGCCACGGCGCATTTTCAAACGCCACGCCCCTGGCCTTTCAGGCAACAAAAAAGCCCGCTTGCGCAGGCTTTTTCGTGAAGCATGGTGCCGGAAACAGGAGTCGAACCTGCGACCTACGCATTACGAATGCGTTAACACATTCAATATAATCAATAACATGTGTATTTAACCGGATTTGATGCCACACTTTTGCCACACCTTTGGCAAGGGCATTAAGCATGGCAACTTATCGGCGGCGAGGTCGGTATTCGTGGGAGGCGCAGGTGCGCAGGCGCGGATGGCCGTCCCAGACCAAGACCTTCGATACCAAGGCGGAAGCTGAAGCCTGGGCTGCCATGATCGAGTCCGAAATGAACCGCGGTGTGTGGCTCGATCGCAGCGAAGCTGAGGCCACTACGCTTGGGGCACTTCTGGACCGCTACGAAACGGAAGTGATGCCGGCCTTGAAGGGCGCCATCAGGGAGAGATCCGTACTCCATCTTTGGCGGCAGACGCCCTTGGCGAAGCGGACGGTGGCCACCATCCGAAGTGGCGACGTCGCGCAGCAACGCGACGCCTGGCTGGCTGATGGACTTGCTCCGGCTACTGTCCTGCGACGCTTGGCGCGCCTCTCGCATCTGTTCAATACGGCACGGAAGGAGTGGGGCATGGAGAGCCTCTCGAATCCCGTGGAGCTAGTGCGCAAGCCCACGCCGAACAATGCACGCACGCGGCGCGTTGCGACGCCCCCTAGCACTGGCCGCCAACGTGGCCGCACCCAAGACGAGCTATCACGCATCATCGGGGCCAGCGAGTCGCGTGTGCTCCCCACAATCATCACGCTGGCAGTAGAAACGGCGATGCGGCGTAGCGAGATCGCCACGTTGCGCTGGGAGAACGTCGACTTGGAGCGACGAGTGGCGCATCTGCCCGACACGAAGAATGGCAACAGCCGCGACGTACCGCTGTCCCAGGCCGCCGTGGATGCGTTTGCCGCATTGCTGCCGAATCGCGAGGGCGAAACACGTCGGCGCAAGACACTGGCTGTGCCCTCCTCTCTTAATGGCCCGGTCTTTGCCGTCCATCCAGATGGCATTACTCAGGCTTTCGAGCGCGCCGTACAGCGAGCTCGAAAAGCATACGAAGTGGAATGCGTGGAGCACGGACGCGAACTAAAACCCAGTTTCCTGAGAGACTTGCGATTTCACGACCTTAGGCATGAAGCTACTTCCCGCCTGGCCTCGCGTTTTCAACTCCACGAGCTGGCAAAGATTACTGGTCACCGTGACACACGGATGCTTCTGCGGTACTACCATCCGGACGCAGCAGATCTAGCGAAACGGATGGGGTAGCCCTTCTAACGGTGTCATGAGGTCAGCATGAGTCAGTCGAACAACGTTGATTTTCTCTCCTCCCACACTCCGGCGATTGTGGCAGCTGGTGAGCGCGCGGCGGCTGAAGCGGTGCGTCGGGCAAAGGCCAACGGCCTGAACATCCATTACATCGAAGATGGCTACCTCATCGAAGAAGCGCCAGACGGCAGCCGCAAGATTCTCAAGCCAATAGATCCCGTCGGTTAGTCGGCACACCGCCTGCATCACCCCATACATGCTGAGGTCATGGACTACCTGCGCGATGAGGTGAAGCACTTCCTGCACCTCATGAGCTATGCGATCAGCCTTTTCTAGCCCGTGATTTGCCGGGCAGATTGTTGAGCCCGATGGCCGTGCTGCGCAGTTTCTTCATCCAAAGCGCTTCCAGGCGACGGATGTCCTGTTCGGTAGCGCTGGATGCTGCCACCTCCAGGATGGACACCTGGTAGTCACCGTCCGCGGTGAGTTTCATCAGTTCATTGCCCCCGTGGCCATCGGCGGCATAGTCCGTCCACCGCTGCCAAAAGCCTCCCGCGCCATTGGCACTACCGACGTAGTGCTGCCCCGTCTTCAGCGAGACTAGGAGATATACCCCGCACGCATTCTGAAGGTTCGACTTCCACGTGCTCGGCACCTCCTCCAGTGCCGCAATGGTACTGACGAAGTGGATGTGGCCCGGGTAGGCCACTTCTGCAGCCATCTTGCGGATCTCAAGAATGGGCTTGTCCTGCTGGTGGGCGTATTGCACCCACCGCTGATAAGCCCCACCCCATTCGATGATGAGACGCTCCCGGTACGCGTCCAGCACATCCAGGCGCTCCATCATGTACCAGTGGTGGTCGATGAGCGAATGGCCATTGACGGGGCACATCACCGTCGCATCCTCCGCCATCCCTTTGCGCACGATGCGATAGAGGCTCAGGAACAGCGTACCCACCCCGGGCATGGGCACGAAGGACGCCACATACGTGGCGTCGCCAAACACATCATCCGACTGATACGACTGGTACACCTCGAACGCCCCATCCCCAGCATTCCAGAGATCAGCCGGCGACTTGCCTGTGGGGCCACGCTTGCTCTGATGGCGGGCAAGCCGGGTTTGGGCCGCGGGAATGCCGGCTTTGTCTAGCAACTGGTTGAAGGTAAGGAGGGGCAAGGTCATAGCAGTACGTCCTGGTAATGGGCCCGCAGAACGTACGAACCCTACCAAAATGTCGGGCGCCTATCCCCTGGGCCCACCGGGGGCCCAAACCCCTGAGTCAGGTCCCCTGGCCCTGCAGTTAAGCTGCACTGGCGCCCACTCCTGCTACGCAGGAAAAAGGCGGCTAAAAAGCCGCCTTTCGAAGGGTCACAATGTATTCGTCACTCGTCGTGATGAAGCGATAGACCTGGCGCATCGATGGAGCCACCGTCATGCGGTAACTGCGGTGGCTTGACGCGTCTGATTGCGTCTTGGATTTGCCCGACACCGGCGTCGGCGTGCTGATTACTGCTTAGCGGCAATGGCTTGATGTCAGCCACAGATGCCGGCGTTACCGTAAATATCGCCGACGGGTCCGAGCCCGGCTGCGGTCCCAACGACGCCCCTTCTAGAGCGCTGTTATTTCCCGCCGTAGGTGCCGCGGTCGGATTGGGGTGACCACCCGATGCGCCGCCGACGGGATCACCAACACCGTTGAAGCCCGGAGCAGTGCGGGCGGTTGGTGGAGCGGCTCCGGCGCCGGCCTCTCGCACTCCCTGAGCCTGTGCATCCAAGCGATTCGCTGCGCGCGTACCGAGATTGCCGACATCTTTGCCAAAGCGGTCTACCGCATTATCCGACCGCTTATCCAAACCGACCTTGGCGCGCATGCCTTGACCGGCTTCCGCGCCGGCCGCCCGCATGGCATGACCGAGGCCTGCACCCAAGCCCCTCCAGCCCGACATGCCTTGGGCTGCTGCGAGCCCTTGGCCAGCAGCGACAGCCTGTGTAGCGCCCTTCAAGGCGCTTCCTGCGGCAGCACCGGCCGCGCCACCCAATGTGGCACCCGCAGCCGCTGCTGCGCCGCCCGCCGCCGCTACACCAAGCAAATCACCCGCACCGAGGTTGAGGCTTCCGCTCACGATGGAGCTTGCCAGCGCCGGCACCTTCCAACAGAGCAAAGCAAATACTGCGGCACCGCCCAGAATGAAGAAGGAGTTTGGGAAGAAGTTCTGGCCAACTTTCGTATACGTCAGCAGATCCGACCACTGCTCAGCGAAGTGCATGCCGATGGCAATGACCAGGTGCAGCACGAGGAGCTTAACGCCAACCGTAATGCCGAACATCAGCGATTTCGTTGCAAAGTCGCGTGTATACGACAGCGCTCCGAACGCTAGCATCGCCGGAGAGATCGCCATGATGATCGCGGCCTCGATGATCGTGATCATCTGAATCGCCGCAGCAGCCACAAAGCAAAGAACCAAAGCTAGTGCTACTAGCAACGAAACCAAGCCGACCGTTGGCACCTGCGACCAACTCAGTTTTCCAACAGACTCAAGGATATGGAACATACAATCCATGCCGACCGCCGCGACCGTCGAAGCGGTTGGCGGTTTGGTCTGTGTAGCTGCCTGGCCCACCTCTTGAAAGTAACTCGTGATCATGTCGAACACGTGCGGCGCGTTCTTCACGGTCCAAAAGAAGAACGAGATCACCATGAGCTGCCGAACAACGATCGCTGGCAATGACGCAAAGTTATCGGCATTTTTGAGGTAGTTCATAAGCAAGGCGAGCGCAAATCCGATGATCGACAGCCAGCCGAGCAGTCGACTGGCAACCCCAGTAATGCCGTCGATCCACTTTGTTGATTCACCCACGTATTGCGTTGTAATTCCATCAAAGAAGTTATTGACATCGGGCACGCCGTCCGCTGTGGGCAAGCCCGACAGCGCAACTGTGCCGGCGTCTTGTGCCCACGCGGCGCCCATGCCAATTCCGAAAACGAGCATCGCTGCTAACAGGGCATGCAGCACCTTGGGAAACAATTTGGTGATCATCGGGCCACCTCCGAAGCGGAAGTTGCCGGGGCTGGATGTGTAGCTTGGCGCAACACGTCGAAGCTCGATTCGTTGGACTTATATTTTGACGATTGCTTCGGCGGAGCGTGGAAATCCGATAGCGGATTCTCTTGTTCTGGAGCTTGTTGAGACGGCGATGAGCATCCGAACAAGACAGTTAGCGTAAAGCCAATGATGAGAGCTAAAGCTCTGGATTTCATGAGAGTGGCCTTCTATGGAGAGCGAGTCGCTGCTCTTGTTTGAGCAGAGAGAACTGGCTCGTTCCACCGATCTATGCCTTCCCCATAAACGGGTCTGCAGGCCACCGCTTGACGCCGCCTAGCGCCAGGCTATTGAAAAACTAAACTTCGGCAGGGAACGTGAGGTACTTCAAATTACTTGTTGCGATTACAACCGAGCTTGTGTCTGCGATTTTCTCCAGCAGCGAAACTGGGTGTGCTCGTCGATGAAGCCAAGAAGCATGGATTCCGCCACTTGGTCAGTGGAGCCTTTGACCCCATCAACCTGCCCCAAATAACGAATGTAGTCGTTAATCAACAAGACCGTATCCGGGTCATTAATTTCAATATCCACAAGACACCTCCTTTGCAAGGTATTTCCCACATCACGCCAAGGTAATACGACACGGCAACTAATACTGCGACAGTAAGATATTTTCTGCAATGATATTAATTGGTTTTTGGGGCGGCTTCGCCAGTGAACAACCAAATTCCCCGATATCGAGACGCGGGCAGGTAAGGCTCGATCCACGAACTTTGCCGTTAACGGCAAAGTCGGTTGCACTGATCTCTTTCCAGTCACCATCCCTCAGCTCGTACGCCGCCGCTCTCCGATCTTTCCGTTGTCGGAAAGGTTGGCGTCGACGATCCAGTCGATACACCGCCCCGAGTTTGCCGTTAACGGCAAAGTCGGCTGCGCTGATCTCTTTCCAGTCACCGCTGCCCGTATGCCAGTCCTCTCCAACCCTTCCGTTGTCGGAAAGGTCGGTGTTGGTGCTCCAGTCGATACATCGCCCCCGACTTTGCCGTTAACGGCAAAGTCGAAAAGTCGGCGCACCAGAAATTTTTTGGCAGCACGAATCGGGACCCGTAATTAGGAGCTGGAGTGGAGAGCCTGCTGAAACTCCGTCAAGGCGCCACCTCCCCCTTGCATCATTTCCGGAATCTGGCGAATGAGTCGGTCGTACCGGGCCGCCGCAGAGGCCGCTGATGCGTCCACAGCCTCGCGCGGAACGGGCGGCGTATGCATGAAGTAGCTCCGGAGATAACAGTCGAACATGGCTGTAAGGAGCTGGACTTCATTGCGCCCCTGCATCACATCCTTAAGTACGCGAGTCAGGGTGGCGGCTATACGGGCTTCCATCTCCTCACGAGAGTCCCGCTCGGCATTGCCTTTGAAGTACTGGGCGAGCGCCTCACAAACGATGTCTGTTCTAGCCCCAATTACTCCTCTCTCATCAACCGCCGCTTCCAGTTGATGACTCAGATAATCAGGGATACGGACGCTTAACTTGTATGGCATTAAATCCCCCGTCGGACGCTGTCGGACAACCACCATTGATATGTCCGACAGGTAATATCCATGAAAACAACAGCTAATGTTGTAATAGCGTATAAATGTCCGACATCCTTTATGTTCCACTATTTTCAGGTGTTGGACTGCAATAAGGCGGGTCGTTAAAAGCAGGCGATGAGGCTCGTAGCGAGACGAGAGGTCTGCTTTGGGAACGACGATGTTTGTGACCGCGGTGCCGCAGGCGGCGGGAAAAAGAGCCAACCGTGTGTGGAGGCGCCGCCTGCCGGTCCACACAGTGGATCGCGGAGCTGGCGCTCACCAACTTTGCCGTTAACGGCAAAGTTGACTGGACGAGGGTAACTGCCTGGGTGCTCCAGGAGGGGGTAATGAGCCAAGTGCGATACGACCAAGGGCGCGACTGCCAGTCCTTGTGGCGTGATCTCGGCGCGGTGCTCACCAACTTTGCCGTTAACGGCAAAGTCGTCCCCGACTGGCCCTTCGAGAATCCACGCTCCCCGCGCCTAACGGAAGCGAAGCGCCTAGTAGTTGAGCGGCTCCCGATCGTTGGTGAGGAACTCCTCTTTGCAAGTGGGGCATTCCAACGAAATGACTCCCCACTCGTTCTTCTTTCGGAGCACGCTCTTGGCACCCTTGTCGAAGCAAGGCTGGCAGAGGTAATGCAGCGGCTCTGGACTGCTTGGCGCGCCGGTCCCGCGGTTCTGTGGAGAGCCATCCACTCGATAGACGAAAACGCGGTCGGAAATCTCGAAAAGCGAGTAGCGACCACGCTGCGCCAGGGCTTCCTTCAGTTTTCGCAGTTCCTCTGTGGCTTCGAAGTACTTCTGCTGAAGCTCCATGAGCTGACTGTTGTGCGCGAACAGTCCGTCTTGGGCTTTGAGCAACTGCTCGTTGATTTGAGCGATAGCACCAGCGGTTTCGTTAAAATTCTTGAACGCCAAAGCCGCTTGACCGATCTCCTTCGCGGTTTTCAGCGCTCCGACAGCGATCGAAATTTGGGAAAAGTCCATGAAACCCCTCGGTGAGTTTGTTGGTTGCCTGGCAGCACCAGCATACCGCCGGGTGGGCTTGCTGAACGTACGAAGGTCAGTGCTCGCCGACTTTGCCGTTAACGGCAAGGTTGGCGCGAAGCTAACTGAGAGGTTTTCCTCCGTATTCAGACGGGGCAAATCCTAGCCTTTGCCCGATCTCAGCAAGGGATCTCAGCCCAACCTCACGAGAAGCTGGGTCTGCGTGTCTTGCAGTTCGCACGTTCCGATCTCTGAGCCGGTCAGCCTGGGCGGCCGAGATGCGCATTTGTTCGCTTCGTTCTCTTTCGACTTTCAAGGCTCCGTCTGGCACGAACGTTCCGGCACGGGCTCGCTGAAATAAAGTACGCGCGTAAGACACTGGCTTGCGAATAACCGTGGGTGGCCTCAGTGAAGACTCGAGTTCGTCTAACACCCGTTGAGCCATGCTCAAGGCTAGACCCGCTTGGATCGATTTCTCTGCCAGAACTACTACTTGCTCCAAGGCGTTGGTAGGTAGCGAGGGTGGAGGCACGAGTCTCGTTGCGGTTGTTGTTTCAGTAGTTGGAGTAGTTTCAGTTTTTAATGTTGTTTCAGTACTTGCTAAGCGAGGTGGATCTGCCGGCGACGGTCCAGCCGTCGACGGGTTTTCAGTCGGCGGTAAATCCTTCCGCGGATTGCTGCCGCGACCATCAATACCACCGCGCCGCAAGAACCACTGGCAGCCTGTGAACTCTCCATTGGAACCTCGATGCTGGCGTCGCTCTAATCTACCGGACGCTTCGAGTTCCCTTAGTGCCCTGCGGAGTGCATCTCTCCCGAGATGGAGCTCTCGACACAGCCATTCCTCGCGAAATCGCCACTTGCGTGGCAGAGAGACCATGGCCACCCAGACTCCTAGCGCGGTTGGTCGAAGCAGAAGGTCCTGGCACTTCTCCTGCCAGATATCCCGGTTATCCAGCATTGTGAATCCGGCTGGATAGCCATCGTCATAATCCAGTTCAATGTCGTCACTCCGACTCATTGGCGCTCTCCGTGCGAACGGAGCCGCTTCATTTGCTCGGCCTTGGTAGGGCGGCCTCGCCGCCGCTTAATGCTCGTGTTATCCCCGACGTCAGAACGGCCGGGGGCATCGACGTGCTCAGCCAACCAACTCTCGACATCTTCCATGCGCCAAAGCAATCGTTTTGTGCCTGGCAAGCGGCAGATGGGTGGAAGGGAATAAGGTTTGCGCGTCGCGTCGCAGCGAATGCTGGCTACGGACTTTTGGATATATTTGGAAAGCTGCTCAACGGTCAGAAGGGCTTGCATGGGACGTGGCCTCTTTGTCCGTGCCAAATCGCTCTGGCACAGGGCAATGAGTACGCGGCAGTCACAACGCACTGGCTTACAAGCGCGAAGCCCTCGCGGTTAGCCAACCTCGGGGCAGTGCATTGGTGACGGGCTTATGGCCCACGTTTCCCTGCTCTCCTGGCGATCTTCTCCATTTTCCCGGCCTCATTTTGACCGGCGGATAGATCGACTTACTCTTCAGGCGATTGCCTCTCGGCATCCTTTCTTACCAACCGTCTACTTCCGCTTTTCGACGGTTGGCTACTGAACAGGCTATTGCTTCGAATCCATCTCCGAGGGGCGAGCTCGGCTCGACTTCAGCAGCTCACAAAGCAATGTGACCTTCAGCGCATTGAGCTTAAAGTATCAGCAGTGTCGAGCTATGTCATGCAGCTGATGCAGGAATTCTTAGCTTGCCTTCTATTTCATTGCCGGCTTTCCCTAACTCGCCGCCCCGACAAGCCAGGTTGTCTACGAATCACCACGTGGCTAAAGCCTTTGTCAGAACACCCTTCAAGGCATCTGCCGTCAACTCAAATAGTTCGATGTATCCGAAGACGACCTCGACGGCGTAGCCAGTGCTGCCACCAAGAGAGTGGACGGTCTCGTTACGCCTGTCATAGAACTCGTTCCACTTGGCCCACAACTTTGAAGCACAGTCTTCCTTCTTTGTTACGCCGAAATGGCTCTTCAACTTGGTGCTCTCGCCGAGCTGCTCTCTTATTTTTTTGATATCGAGCCTCTTGAAGATGTCCGCCACAACGTCAGGCCGGCAATTGTTCGCGTGATATCCAAACGTCGCGCTCGCAAGCTTGGTTGGATCATCGTTAACAACAAAGCCTTGCAGCGCATCTAGCGCCGATCTAACCCGTCCGATCAGCGTAGGGTCAGGAGCACTCTTCACCAAGACGGACTTCATGAATTTGAGCTGCTCTCGCGAAACAAACCAATATGTGTCTCTGATGGCGTGCCGACTCGCGTCTGGCATTCCCAAATACTTGTCCATCAGGTAATTGGCACATTGGATAGCTTCCTCGCGAACGAACTCTTCGAAGCCAGATGCCAGAAAAATCAGGGCCATTGAGTTGGCTGTGTTTCCGGTACTGACGTTGACCTGGCTCAGATCGACGTCGGTCCTATGCGATTTGAGCGCATCAGGACTCCGGCTCGCCGCCTCGACTACGCTAATGATTTCCCGAATCTGCTTGGTACGGCCCCTGAAATCAGTCAAGGGGCCTTCAAGATCGGCCGCGGGCATTAGGCAAACTGTCCAAACAGTTTGCGGAAGGTGCCGATTCTATTTTTTATGTCTGTGGCCGTATTTGCCGACCCCGTTAGCGACCCACTGGCGCGCTCTTCTTCGACCAACTTGTTGTAAGCGGACTGAATATCCACTTTGCGGGCGATTAGTGCGTCCTTCTTGTCCCAAAGCTCGTCGAGGGCCACCATTACGCCGTCGTAGATCCCCGCGACCGGTCGGTAGGCTGTGCCGGCCCCTGGCGTCGCTAGGGAGAACGGGTGCCCGTCAAAGAGGTGGTCTGCCAAGTTGAGCCGCGAGAGAAAGCGAGCCTTCATCTCCACAGCCTCCGCGGGCGTACATTCGATATTGCGCTCCATGCATCGATCCAGCATTGCCTTCATTGAGCCTTGAATGTGCGCGTCGTTGTCGAGGGCAAAGAAGCGGAGGACGAGCTGGCAGTCGCCCATAGTTCGATAAAGTGGATTCTTCTGACGGTCCTCCTCCTCATAGTACTCACTCGGGTCTGCTCCGATGTAGGGCGGGATGCCCCAGATGCGAGTAAAGGTCTGATCGCGGGAAAGGTCGACGATCAGTTCATTGAAGTGTCCGCCGTAGATCGCGTTACGGATCTCCTGCGCGCTAAGCCTCCTGCCGCCTGTGTTCAGGCGCTCAAACACGAAGCGGCGCAGTTCGTATAACTTCGCGGAGCCGGGCTTCTTGAGTTTGCTCTTTGACTCTTGCAGCAAGACGATGGCAGAGATTGAGGCCCGATCAAGGCTCCTCTTGACCTTGGGTGGAAGCCGCTCATACGTGCGACCGTTGAGAGTTGGGATGATCTGCAAGCCTCGGAGCTTGAAAGAGTTGTTCAGAAACTCCTTGATCGCGTTGAGCCGCTGCTGGCCATCCATTACCTCGTATCGGGCGAGGTCGTTCTCATAGAAGAAGACTGGCGGCACCGGCACATTCAGCAGGAGCGACTCAATCAGAAGCGACTTTTGAATGTTTGTCCAACGCAGGCGGCGTTGATACTCCGGACGGAGGTTTACGTCGTCGCCATCGACAATCAGGGCGCGAATCTGCGGCAATAGGAAGTTGTTGGTCTGGTAAACAACACGGAAAGGCTGGCTGCCGATCTGTGAGTCGACTTCTTCATCTGAAGATTGGGCCAATTCTGAACCCTGAGCGTCGGATAACTCCTCCGACTCCTCAATCTCTTCTGCCACATCGCGCTGATCGTCAGTCATGTTCGATTCCGAGTCTTGTTTGGATATGCATGGTACGCCGCTCCCCTATCACGACATCCTGCGGGCTTGTGCCAAGCCGTTAGTAGCTATGGAGCCCAGGATCAGTTTGCCAGTCCGCGTGTAGTGGTGAAGCGTTAGAGCCGGGCCGGTGGTCGGAGCCTGCACAAGTACGGCACGACGCAGGGACTTTGCAGGACATTGCGGAGTTTGCAGCGCCAGGACCAAGTCGGCCGGCCGGTGCCACAAATTTGCCACACCAGGTCAGCGAAGTTGTGCCGCCCAAAGCAAAACAGCGCATCACACTGCAACGTGTAATGCGCTGTTTTAATTGGAAAAACTGGTGCCGGAAACAGGAGTCGAACCTGCGACCTACGCATTACGAATGCGCCGCTCTACCAACTGAGCTATTCCGGCGAGGAACCAGCAATTCTACGGAGCGAACGAAAGACGCGCAAGACGTCCCGGGCTCAAAGCGAGGCCGAGGTGACGCCGGCGATGCGCAGTTCCTTGGGCAACGCGAAGGTGATGGTCTCGGGCTCGCCATCGAGCTCGCGCACCTCGCCGGCGCCCCAAGACTGCAGGCGGGCAATCACGTCGCGCACCAGCTTCTCCGGCGCCGATGCGCCGGCGGTGAGGCCGATGCGCTTGACGCCGTCCAGCCAGCTGCGCTCGATGTGTTCGGCGCCGTCGATGAGGAAGGAGCGCACGCCCTGCTTCTCCGCCAGCTCGCGCAAGCGGTTGGAGTTGGAGCTGTTGACCGAGCCGACCACCAGCATCAGGTCCACCGCGTCGGCCAGGCGGCGCACCGCGTCCTGGCGGTTCTGCGTGGCGTAGCAGATGTCGTCCTTGCGCGGGCCTTCGATGTCGGTGAACTTGGCGCGCAAGGCCTCGATGATGGCCTTGGTGTCGTCCACCGAGAGCGTGGTCTGGGTGACGTAGGACAGCTCGTGCGGGAATGCAGGCTCCAGCGCATTCACGTCTTCCACCGACTCCACCAGCAGAATCTCGCCGCGGTTGGCCCGGTTCCACTGGCCCATGGTGCCTTCCACTTCCGGATGGCCCTCGTGCCCGATCAGCACCACGCTGCGGCCGGTGCGGCCCAGGCGGGCTACCTCCATGTGCACCTTGGTCACCAGTGGACAGGTCGCGTCGAACACCTTGAGGCCGCGCTGCTCGGCCTCCTCGCGTACGGCCTTGGACACGCCGTGGGCGCTGAAGATCACCGTGGCGCCGTCCGGCACCTCGTGCAGCTCCTCGACGAACACCGCGCCATCGGCGCGCAGCTTGTCCACCACGTAGCGGTTGTGCACGACTTCGTGACGCACGTAGATCGGCGCGCCATACGATTCGAGCGCACGCTCGACAATGGCGATGGCGCGATCCACACCGGCGCAGAAACCACGGGGGTTGGCGAGCAGGATGTCCACGGAAGCTCCGGACCCGGACGGGTCATCTGACAGGCTGCGCATTATCGCATGGCCTGCGTGACGGCACGAAACCGGGCGTTCAGGCCTTGGCCTTGCCCGCAAACAGGCCGAATACCACCAGCATCACCGCGCCCACGGTGATCCCGCAGTCGGCGAGATTGAACACCGGGTAGCTCCACTCGCGGTAATACACCTGGATGAAATCGGTGACCTGGGCCGCATGCAGGCGGTCGATGAGGTTGCCCAGCGCACCGCCCACGATCAGGCCCAGCGGCAGCGCCGTCTTCCAGTCCCCACGCGCGGTACGGGCCAGCCAACCCACCAGCACGCCGCTGATCACCACGGCCAGCACCACGAAGAACCAGCGCTGCCAGCCCGCACTGTCGGCCAGGAAACTGAAGGCGGCGCCAGTATTGAACGCCAGTGTCCAGTTCAGGAAACCCGGGATCACCGGATGCGGCACACCGGCCGGCTGCAAGGCGGTCAGCGCCCACCACTTGCTGAGCTGGTCGAGGACGATGACGACGGCGGAGAGCAGGAGCCAGTTGAGGGCGTTGGGTTTGGGTTTCATGGAGTCATCAATCTAGCGAGCGTTACCTACCCTACCCAGCCGGGAGAGGGTTGGGGCGAGGAGCCAATCTTGTCGCGGGTTGCAGATAGAGCGACTGCGTCTTTGTGGCTCTGTCGCGAGCACCCGCCCCTCACCTCGGTCCTCTCCCCGACGGGGAGAGGAAGAAGTGTGGTGCTGTCTTAGAACCAGCGGCGATCCTCGCCCGGGCCCTCGACGTTGCTGATGCAGCGATCGCACAGTTCAGGATGGTTCGCGTGCGTGCCTACGTCGTCGCGGCGGTGCCAGCAGCGCACGCACTTGGCGGCATCGCTGACGGTGGCCGAGACCCATACGTCCGCGCCTTCCAGTTCGGTCAGCACGGCATCGGCCGGCTGCCCACCGGCCAGGTCCAGGCGCAGGTCGGAGGTGATGAAGAAGAAACGCAGCTCCGACGCGGCGGGCTGGTAACGCGCCACGATGGCCGGATCGGCATGGATCGCCAGCTTTGCTTCCAGCGAGGCGCCGATCTGCTCGCCCTTGCGCATGCCCTCGAGCACGCGCGAAGCGGTTTCGCGGATCGCCAGCAGGTCGGACCAGTAGCGACGCTGTTCCGGCGAACCCTGGGTGGCCACCAGGCCGTCATACCAGGTTTCGAACAGCACGCTCTCGCTGCGCTCGCCCGGCAGGTGCTGCCAGATCTCCTCGGCGGTGAAGCTCAGCACCGGCGCCAGCCAGCGCACCAATGCCTCGGCGATGCGGTACATCGCGCTCTGCGCGCTGCGGCGACCGTGGCTGTCGGTCGGCATCGTGTAGAGGCGGTCCTTGGTGATGTCCAGGTACAGCGCGCCCAGTTCGTTGGTGCAGAAGTTCTGCACGCGCTGCACGATCTCCGGGAAATCGTAGCGGTCATACGCTGCCACCACCGCCTGCTGCACGTCATGCGCCTGCTGCACCGCCCACTGGTCCAGCAACAGGCTCTGTTCCACCGGCACCAGATGCTTGGTGGGATCGAAACCGTCGAGGTTGCCGAGCAGGAAGCGCGCGGTGTTGCGGATGCGGCGATAGGTATCGGAGACGCGCTTGAGGATCTCGTCCGACAACGACATCTCGTTGCGGTAGTCGGTCGAGCAGATCCACAGGCGCAGGATGTCCGCGCCCAGCGTCTTCATGATGTCCTGCGGCTCGATGCCGTTGCCCAGCGACTTGGACATCTTGCGGCCCTGCGCATCCACGGTGAACCCATGGGTGAGCACGTCGTTGTACGGCGCTTTGGCGAACATGGCCGACGAGGTGAGCAGCGAGGACTGGAACCAGCCGCGATGCTGATCCGAGCCTTCCAGGTACATCACCTTGTAGCTCGACGCCTTGCCCTGCTGCAGTTCGGGGCGCTGGCCGACCACGGCGAAATGGCTGACGCCGGAATCGAACCACACGTCGAGCACGTCGAGGACCTTTTCATAGTCCTTGGCCTGGTCTCCCAGCAGCTCGGCCGCATCGAGCGCGAACCACGCATCGATACCGCCCTGCTCCATGCGCCTGGCCACCTGCTCCATCAGCGCGACGCTGTCCGGGTGCGGCTCCTGCGTGGCCTTGTGCACGAACAGTGCGATCGGCACGCCCCAGGTACGCTGGCGCGAGATGCACCAGTCGGGACGGTCGCCGACCATGCCGGCGATGCGCTCCTCGCCCCACGACGGCACCCAGCGCACCTGCTTGATCGCATCCAGCGCGGTCTGGCGCAGGCCTTCCTTCTCCATGCTGATGAACCACTGCGGCGTGGTGCGGAAGATCACCGGCGTCTTGTGGCGCCAGCAATGCGGGTAGCTGTGCTCGATCTTGGCGAAGGCCAGCAGCACGCCGCGGCGGCGCAGCAGCTCGACGATCTCGTCGTTGGCCTTCCACAGGTGCTTGCCGGCGATGACCGTGCCGTCGAGCGCGGCTGGCGTATCGGCGCGGTAGGTGCCGCGCGCCTCGGTGTAGTTGAGCGTCTCGATGCCGTACTTGCGCGAGACGACGAAGTCTTCCACGCCGTGGTCGGGCGAGGTGTGCACGGCGCCGGTACCGTCTTCGGCGGACACGTGGTCGCCGATCAGCACGGGCACTTCGCGTGCATAGAACGGATGCTTCAGCAGCACGCCTTCCAGTGCCTGGCCGGCGACGTGGCCGAGCACCGCCGGCTCGCCTTCGATGCCGTAGCGCTGCGCCACCTTATCCGCCAGCGCGCTGGCGACCACCAGCAGCAGGCGGTGGCCGTCGCGCGCCGGGCCTTCGATCAGCGCGTATTCCAGCTCGCCGCCCAGCGACACCGCCAGGCTTTCCGGCAGCGTCCACGGCGTGGTGGTCCAGATCGGGATGGCGACGATGGCATCGCCCGCATCCACGCCGAACTTCTGCGCCAGCGCCTTGGGATCGACGGCGTCATAGGCGACGTCCACCGCGGGCGAGCTCTTGTCGGCGTATTCGATCTCGGCCTCGGCCAGCGCCGAACCGCAATCGAAGCACCAGTACACCGGCTTTGCGCCACGCACCACATGGCCGTTGGCGACGATCCTGGCCAGCGCGCGCACCATGTCGGCTTCGTACTTGAAGTCCATGGTGCGATAGGGGTTTTCCCAGTCGCCCAGCACGCCCAGGCGCTTGAAGTCGGTGCGCTGCAGGTCGATCTGCTGCTGTGCGTACTCGCGGCACTTCTGGCGGAAGGCGGCGGCGTCGAGCTTGTCGCCCGCCTTGCCGAACTTCTTCTCCACCGCCACTTCGATCGGCAGGCCGTGGCAGTCCCAGCCCGGCACGTAAGGCGCGCGGTAACCGGCCAGCAGGCGCGACTTCACCACCACGTCCTTGAGCACCTTGTTGACCGCGTGGCCCAGGTGGATGGCGCCATTCGCGTACGGCGGGCCATCGTGCAGCACGAACACCTGGTCGCGGTTGGCGGCGCGCTCCTGGATCTGCGCATAGCGGCCCACCTGCTGCCAGTCGGCCAGCCACTTGGGCTCGCGCTTGGGCAGGTCGCCGCGCATCGGGAAGTCCGTCTGCGGCAGGTTGATGGTGTTCTTGTAATCCTGGGTCATTGCCTGGGGATGCTCTAATCGGGTTCTGGCGCGGCCTTGCCGGCGCCGTAAGGTTGCCTGTGGCGCCGCCAGGGACTGGGCGGAAACGCCAACGTTACCGGATTTGCCGCGCCTACGCCTCGCTGAGCCGTGGATTCATGCCCAGCAATTCACGGGCCTGGCGGGCGTCCTTGGCCATCTGGACGGTCAAATCGTCCAGGTTGTCGAACTTCTGCTCGTCGCGCAGCTTGGCCACGAATTCCACCGCCATGCGCTGGCCGTAGAGGTCGCCATCGAAATCAAACAGATGGACTTCGAGCAGCGGCTCGGGCACTTCGTTCACCGTGGGCCGAACGCCGAGGCTGGCCACGCCCGGCCAGCTGCATTCGCCCTCGCCCAGCCCCACCCGCACCGCGAAGATGCCGTGCACCGGGCTGGCGCGGTCGCGCAGGTGGATGTTGGCGGTGGGATAGCCCAGCTCGCGCCCCAGCTGCTTGCCGTATTCCACCTTGCCCTCGATCACGAACGGACGCCCGAGCAGCGGCGCAGCACCGGCGAATTCACCGGCGGCCAGCAGCATGCGCACGCGGGTGGCCGAAACGCGGGTGCCGTCCAGCAGCACCGAAGGCATGGTACGTGCCACGAAATGGTGGCTGGCACCCATGTTTTCCAGCAGGGCCACGTCGCCGCCACGCTTGTGGCCGAAGCGGAAGTCGCCCCCCACCCACACCTCGCGGGCCGCCAGCCGATCGACCAGCACGCGCCGCACGAAATCCTCGGCGGACATCGCGGTGAGCGTGTGGTTGAAGCGCAGCATCAGCGCGTGACTCATGCCGGCGGCATCGAAACCGAGCAGCTTCTCGCGCACGCTGGACAGGCGCGGCACCGGCTCGGGCGAGAAAAACGCCCTGGGCAGCGGCTCGAAGCTCACCACGATCGGCGTCAGGTCGAGTTCGGCCGCTCGCTCGCGTACTTCGGCGAGCAAGGCCTGGTGACCACGATGCAGGCCGTCGAACGCACCAACGGCCACCACACTGCCGCCGGGCGCCAGACAGGGGCCGGCGACATCCCTGGAAAGTCTCATCATCCGCCGAGTATAGCGGGTGGACGGGGCTGGTCCGTGCCGATCCAGTCCGTTCTTCCCGTTGTAGGAGCGCACCCCTGAATCGAGTTCAGGGGTGCGCTCCTACGAGGGACGGCGTGGTTACACGCCGCGCAGCTCGCGCAACCGGAATCCGGCCGCGAACAGCGTCGCCACATAGGCGCCGCCGCCGGCCAGCACCAGCACGGCCAGCCGCCATACGCGAGTCCGGTTGTCGGCAGTGGTCCAGTCCGGCCATACCCACATGCCCACCAGCAGCACCACCACCATCACCGCGCAGGCCACCACCAGCCGCAGCAGGTGGCGGGCCCAGCCGGGCTGCCGCTGGTACACGCCGGCCCGCTTCAGCCAATGCCAGAGCAGGCCCAGGTTGAGGTAACTGGCCAGCGCACTGGCCATGCCCAGCGCCATGTGCAGGCCCGGCACGGCGGCGATGCCGTCCATCCAGGGCAGCTGCCGCTGTTCCGGCGTGGCCCACATCAGGTAGAGCATGGCGACGAACACCACGTTCAGCACCATGTTAGCCACCAGCGAAGCGACGCCGGCACGCACCGGGGTCTTGGTGTCCTGGCGCGAATAGAACGCCGGCAGCGCCACCTTCACCAGGGCGAAGGCCGGCAGGCCAAAGCTCAGCGCGGTGATCGAGAGCGTGGCCATGCGCGTGTCGAACGGGGTGAACTGGCCGTGCTGGAACAGCGTGGCCACCAGCGGCCGTGCCAGCAGCATCAGGGCGAACATCGCCGGCACCGCGATCAGCAGCGTGGTACGCAGGCCCCAGTCCAGCGCCTTGGAGAAGCCATCCCGATCGGTGGTGACGTGATGGCGCGACAGCGACGGCAGAATCACCGTGCCGAGCGCCACGCCGAACAGGCCCAGCGGCAACTCCAGGAAGCGGTCGGCCTGCGACAGCCAGCTTTGCGAGCCAGTCATCAGGTAGGCCGCGATCACCGTGTCCAGCAGCAGGTTGACCTGGGCGATGGAGGAGCCGAACAGCGTAGGCACCATCAGCGTGAGGATGCGGCGCACGTCCGGGTGGCTCCAGCCCCAGCGCGGCAGGGTGAGCAAGTCCAGCCCCTTCAGCGAGGGCAACTGGAACAGCAGCTGCAGGATGCCGGCCGCGAGGATCGCCCAGCCCATCGCCATGATCGGCGGATGCAGGTGGCGGGACAGCCACAGCGCACCGGCGATCATGCACAGGTTGAGGATCACCGGCGTCAGCGCCGGCAGCGCGAATCGATGGAAGCTGTTGAGCGCACCACCACACAGTGCGGTAAGCGAGACGAACAGCAGGAACGGGAAGGTCAGCCGCAGCAGCTCGGTGGTCAGCGCGAACTTCTCCGGCGTATCGGCCGCGCCCTGCGAGAACAGCGCCGCCACCTGAGGCGCGAAGATCACGCCCAGGGCGGTGATCACCAGCAACACCCCGCCCAGCGTGCCTGAGACTCGCGACATCAGCTGCTTGAGGTCCTCATGGCTGCGCTTCTCCTTCACTTCCGTGAAGACCGGCACGAAGGCCGTGGAGAACGAGCCCTCGGCAAACAGGCGACGCATGAAGTTGGGGATGCGGAACGCCACCCAGAACGCGTCGGTGGCCGCATTGGCACCGAACACCGCATTGATCGACATGTCCCGGACCAGTCCGAGCACGCGTGAAATCATGGTCATGCTGCTGAACGACAGCAGCCCACGGAACATGCTGGGAGACTTCATGCGATGCGACGGCGCCTTTGCGAATGGGACGGCATGCCGGGCAGATCCCCCTCCCCGGCCGAAAGGCGCATAGTGTGACAGCGCTTGTTGGCGAGATCACGGCCTCTTCATGGCATAATGCGGGCTTCCGCTTCCCCGATGGGTGCCCGCCAGACGGCCTCGCACCTGACCTGATGCCTTGACATTCGGCTAAGCGGTTGACGCTGCGGCGCATTCACCGCATAATTGCCGTCTTTTTCCAACCCAGCTATCCCGGAGTTCTACCTTGGCCAACATCAAGTCCGCGAAGAAGCGCGCGCGCCAGTCCGAGCAGCGCCGCCTGCGCAACGTCAGCGCCCGCTCCATGGTGCGCACCGCCCTCAAGAAGGTCGTCAAGGCCATCGAGAACAAGGACAAGGCTGCTGCTGTCGAGGCGTTTGCCGCCGCGCAGCCGGTCATGGATCGCTACGCCGCTCGCGGCCTGATCCACAAGAACAAGGCTGCTCGTCACAAGAGCCGCCTCAACGCGAAGATCCGCGAGCTGGCGTAAGCCAGCTCCGCGTATTGCATCTCGGGTTGGCGAAAAAGCCGGCGAAAGCCGGCTTTTTTGTTGCTTGAGCAAGAGCCGGCCGGCGAAAGCCGGCTTTTTTGTTGCTTGAGCAAGAGCCGGCCGGCGAAAACCGGCTTTTTTGTTGCTTGGGCAAGAGCGGGCCGGCGAAAGCCGGCTTTTTCCTTATGCGCGGCCTACGCCTCCCTCTCCCCGCCGGGGAGAGGGTTGGGGGGAGGGGACAATCTCGCGATGCCCTGCGACCAGAGCGGGCCTGTTGAAACATTCGGGCGAGCACCCGCCCCTCACCCTGCCCTCCCC
>NZ_QIRF01000007.1:0-22548 GCF_003332825.1 Dyella sp. C9
CCCTACGGGCCGGCTTCGCCGTTCGCACGCGCTCCAGGCGCGTGCGTGGGCCAGCAAAAGAAAAGTGACTCGAGCGTCGGCAGACGATCGAAACGCCCGCCGCGCAGGCGGCACGCTGGCGACAGCATCGAGTAGAACAAAAATCGCTAGCAAAAGCGGTCGCGCACAGGGTGCGCTCCTACATGGGGCAGGGCCGGATGGATTCAGGTCGCCTGCGCGGCGAAATACTTCGCCGGGGGTTGCCCGAAGCTGCGGCGGAACATCGCCACGAAGGCGCTCACGCTCGCATAGCCCAGCGCGTCGGCCACCGCCGATACCGGCTGGCCGTCGGCCAGGCGTTCCAGGCCGCGGCTCAGGCGGGCCAGCTGGCGCCACTGCGCGAAACTCAAAGCGGTTTCGCTGCGGAACAGGCGGCTGAGGCTGCGGGGTGACAGGCCTGCCCAGGCAGCCCACTCTTCCAATCCGCGGTTGTCTTCCGGCCGCTCCAGCAAGGCGAAGGCGATGCGCAGGGCGCGGCGGTCCAGCGGCATGGGCAGGTGCAACGGCTCGCGCTGGGCGCGGCAGATCTCCTCCATCAGCACGCTGCAGATCCGTTCCTGGCTCTCGTCGAGCTGGGTTTCCCACGCCCACGAGCTGGCGCGGCGCACCAGGGCGCGCATCAGTTCGTTGACGCCCACCACGCAGGGCTCGGGTGGCAGGCAGCCGCATTCGGGCGGGGTGACGAAGATGCCCCAGCCGGTCATCGGGCCGCTGATGCTCACCGTGTGCTCCTCGCCCGGCGGCATCCAGCCGGCGCGATGCGGCGGCAGCAGCCAGGAGCCGCGCGAGGTGCGCACGTGCACCAGTCCGCTCTCCACGCAGAAGAACTGCCCGCGCGCATGCGAGTGCCAGCCGTACTCGCGGGTGCCCTCGTCGTACTCGCTGGCGGCCTCTCCGTCGATCCAGTAGGCGATCAGCGAGGGGCCCTCGGTCCGCTCGATCATCTCGTAGAAGCGCTCGTGCTCGGTCGGATTGTTCATGGCCGATTCTCGACAAACTTTGACCAAATAACGCTAACAGTATTTGCCAGCCCTGCCTAATATGCCCACCTGTCCCCCACCGCCGCCGCCAGCGGGGTTGTACGTCATCCAGGGTGTGGTCCCCCGGTGTGTGCGCTGCCAGTGATCCGCAAGGCCATGACTTCCGGCCGCTTGATCTGTTGTCGTCACGCCCGCACCCCTGGATGCGTCCTCGTCATTGCATGCGGTGGCGCCATGGGCGCCGCCAGGGAGAGCTGACCATGTCGTTGATTGCTGCACGGGCGCCGAGCGCCGAAGCCGTTGCCGCCCCGCTGGAGGCCTTCGTGGCCTGCGCCCACCAGATGCTGGACCCGGCCACGCCCGAGGCGGTGCGCCGGGCGATGGAACCCCGGGTGCTGGCCCTGCTCCCCACGCTGCGCTCGCTGGGGGTGTTCGAGCTGTTCGAACTGCGCGATCCCGCGCTGCGGACCTGGCTGGCGGACGAGATGGCGGCGGGCGGGTGATGCGTCGGATGAATTTTGCCGGGACAAAAGCGGACCAAAACATAATTGCCTTGACAAATATTATTCCGGCAATAGAATGCGCCGGTCATGAGCCCCACTCCCCCTTCTTCCGCCAGTTCGACGGACAGCGTCGGCATTCTCATCGGCCTGGTGCGCACCGAGCTGGTGCGCGCGATGGAGGCCGAGTTGCAGGCGTCCGGTGTCGACCTGCGTTTCACCCAGTTCCTGATCCTCAAGCGCCTGGCGATGATGGGTCCGATGTCCGCCAGCGAGCTGGCGCGATCGGTGGAATTGGACGGCGGCGCCATGACGCGCCAGCTCGACCAGCTCGAGGGCCGGGGGCTGCTGCGCCGGCAACCGCATGAGCAGGACCGCCGTGCCTTGCGCATCGAGCTCACGGCGGCCGGCGATGCTCTGTGGCGCCAGATGACCCCCTGCAATGACCGCGTGCTCGAGGCGGCCCAGCGGGCGCTGAACCCGACCGAGCGAGAGCAGCTGCGCGACTACCTCGACCGCGTGCTGCAAGCGCTGCGCGACAAGTCTTAAACCGTTTCTTTTTCTGGATACCAAGCCCATGCGTCTGCAACTCCTTGCGGCAGCCACCGGCATCACCCTCGCTCTGGCGGGTTGCGTCAGCAGCGGCGGCCTGCATCCGTCCGGCTCGCTGATCGATGCCCTTTCGCTCAAGAGCGATCGCAGCCTGTCCAACGTGAAGGTCTCGCCGGCCGCCTGGCCGGCCGCGGACTGGTGGACCGGCCTGGGTGATCCCCAGCTCAGCGCGCTGATCGCCGAGGCACTGAAGGACAACCCGAGCCTCGGCGTGGCCGATTCCCGTGCCCGCCAGGCGCAGGCCGAGGCCGGCGCCGCCGACGCCCAGCGTGGCCCGAGCGTCAACGCCGGCGCCAACGTGATCGGCCAGCGCCTGCCGCTGACCGCCGCGCCGCCGGACCTGGGCGGTGGCGAGTTCACCTGGTTCAAGGACGCCCGTGCCAGCTTCAGCTGGGGCCTGGACCTGTGGGGCGGCAAGCGGGCCGCGTGGGAAGCGGCCCTTGGCCAGCAGCGTGCCGCCGAGGTGGAGCAGCAAGCCGCCCGCATCGAGCTGTCGACCAATGTGGCCCGCGCCTACGTACAGCTGGCCTATGCCTACGACCAGCAGGACGTGGCCAAGGCCGAGCACGAGCGCGCCACCACTGCGCGCGAGCTGACCCAGCAGCGCGTGGCCGCCGGCCTGGACAACCAGCTGCAGCTCAAGCAGAGCGACACCGAGGTGGCCAACGCCGACCAGCAGGTGGCCGCCGCCAACCGCGCGATCGACGCGGCGCGTTCCTCGTTGTCGGTGCTGCTGGGCAAGGGGCCGGACCGTGGCCTGGAGATCACCCGCCCGCAGATGCTGCAGCCCGCTGCGCTGGCGGTGCCGGCCAATCTCCCGATGGACCTGATGGGCCACCGCGCCGACGTCGTCGCCGCCCGCTGGCAGGTCGAGGCCGCCGGCAAGGAGATCAAGGTCGCCAAGACCCAGTTCATGCCGAACGTCAGCATCAGTGCGATGGCCGGCGTGGCCGCGGCCGGCGGCATCAACCCGCTGCAGCTGCCGGCCCGCTTCTACACGTTCGGCCCCTCCTTCAGCCTGCCGCTCTTCGACGGCGGCCGCCTGCGCTCGAACCTCGCCGGCAAGGATGCGCAGTACGACCAGGCCGTGGCGCAGTACAACCAGACCCTGGTGCGCGCGGTGAACGAAGTGGCCGACGACTACGACGCCGTGCAGTCCGCGCAGGAGCAGGTGGCCGCGCAGCAGCGCGCCGTCGATGCCGCCACCCAGGCGTGGCAGCTGGCCGAGCAGCGATACAAGGCGGGCGTGGGCAGCTACCTGGAGGCGCTGATCGTGCGCCAGCAGCTGCTGGCCGCCCAGCAGCGCATGGCCGCACTCACCACGCAGCAGGTCGACCTGTCCGTGCAACTCATCCAGGCCCTGGGCGGCGGCTTCCGTCCGCAGCAGGGCGCGGCCGATGTGGCCGTCCAATCCTCTTCTGAACCTTCGCTCTAAAGGCAGCCCCCATGTCTAGCCCAACCCCGCTCGCGGCCGAGAACGCGGCCGCCCAACCCCCGAAGAACCGTCGCGGCTTCCTGCTGCGCGCGCTGGTCGTGGTCCTGGTGATCGCGGCCATCGGCTGGGGCCTGTGGTACTTCTTCGAAGGCCGCTGGTACGAAGAGACCGACGACGCCTACGTCAACGGCAACGTGGTGCAGATCACGCCGCAGGTGCCTGGCTCGGTGATCACCATTGGCGCCGACGACGGCGACCTGGTGCATGCCGGCGATGTGCTGGTGAAGCTCGACCCGGCCGATGCCGACGTCGCGCTGCAGCAGGCCAAG
Organism: Dyella sp. C9; assembly: GCF_003332825.1. Taxonomy (GTDB): domain Bacteria; phylum Pseudomonadota; class Gammaproteobacteria; order Xanthomonadales; family Rhodanobacteraceae; genus Dyella. The sequence continues at coordinate 3,896 of NZ_QIRF01000007.1, forward strand.
GCCAACCTCGCCAGTACTGTGCGCAAGGTGCGCGGCCTGTACAGCAACGTCAGCGGCGCGCAGGCCGAAGTGGCCGTGCGCAAGGTGGCGGTGGACAAGGCGCAGGCCGACTACAACCGCCGTCGCGACCTGGCCAAGTCGGGTGCGATCTCGGCCGAGGAACTGTCGCACGCACTCGACGCGCTGACCTCGGCGCAGAGCGCGCTGACCACCGCCGAGCAGCAACTGCAGACCAACAAGGTGCTGGTCGACGACACCATGGTCGCCTCGCATCCGGACGTGCAGGCCGCCGCCGCCAAACTGCGCTCGGCCTACCTTGACGACGTGCGCAGCTCGATCGTGGCACCGGTGGACGGCTATGTGGCCAAGCGCTCGGTGCAGCTGGGCCAGCGCGTGGCCCCGGGCACGCCGCTGATGGCGGTGGTGCCGCTGCATGAGGTGTGGATCGACGCCAACTTCAAGGAAACGCAGCTCACCGACATGCGCATCGGCCAGCCGGTGGAAATCCGCGCCGACGTGTACGGTGGCGCGGTGACTTACAAGGGCACGGTGCAGAGCCTGGGCGTGGGCACCGGCAGCGCCTTCTCGCTGCTGCCGGCGCAGAACGCCACCGGCAACTGGATCAAGATCGTGCAGCGCGTGCCGGTGCGCGTGTTCTTCACCGATCCCAAGCAGCTTGAGGAGCACCCGCTGCGCATCGGCCTGTCGACCAAGGTGGAAGTGAACCTGCATGACCAGAGCGGCCCGCTGCTGGCCAAGCAGGCACCGACGCAGCCGGCCTTCAAGACCGACGTGTACAACGAACAGTTGGCCAAGGCCGATGGCCTGATCGCGCAGATCATCCACGCGAACATGGCCGGCGAGAGCCACGACAAGCAGTAAGCCAACGGCACCTGGATGCGCGTCACGCGCATCCGGGTGCCTGCAACGACCACGCTTTTGCCGTCATCCCCGCCAAGGCTGGGATCCAGCGCCTGGAGCAACGCCGGAAACCACTGGATTCCAGCCTTTGCTGGAATGACGAGCGAGGGAAAGGCGCGGCCAGCGTCACATAGCGATTCGATCGGGACAACGTCCCGACGGACCACGAATCCATTCCGCAGGTTACCCGCGCGATGAACCAAGAATTCCGTCCACCCAACCTGGCGCTGACCACCGTCGGCCTCTCGTTGGCGACCTTCATGCAGGTGCTGGACACCACCATCGCCAACGTGTCGTTGCCGACGATCGCCGGCAACCTGGGCGTGAGCGTGAACCAGAGTACCTGGGTCATCACCTCCTTCGCGGTAAGCATGGCGATTTCGCTGCCGCTGACCGGCTTCCTCACCCGCCGCGTGGGCGAGGTGAAGCTGTTCATCATGTCCACGCTGCTGTTCTCGATCGCCTCGTTCCTGTGCGGCATCGCGCAGAGCATGCCGATGCTGATCCTGTTCCGCGCCATCCAGGGCGCGGTGGCCGGCCCGATGTACCCGGTCACGCAGAGCCTGCTGATCTCGATCTATCCACCGGCCAAACGCGGCATGGCGCTGGCGCTGCTGGCGATGGTGACGGTGGTGGCGCCCATCGCGGGCCCGATCCTCGGCGGCTGGATCACCGACAACTATTCCTGGCCGTGGATCTTCTTCATCAACGTGCCGATCGGCATCTTCGCCAGCATGGTGGTGGCGAACCAGATGAAGCTGCGCGTGGACCAGACCTCGCGGCCCAAGGTGGACTACGTGGGCCTGATCACACTGATCGTCGGCGTAGGCGCGCTGCAGATCGTGCTGGACAAGGGCAACGACGAGGATTGGTTCAACTCGCAGTTCATCGTGATCACCAGCATCGTGTCGGCCGTCTCGCTGGCGGTGTTCCTGATCTGGGAGCTCACCGACGACGAGCCCATCGTCAACCTGCGCCTGCTGCGCCACCACAACTTCCGCATCGGCACCATCGCGCTGGTGCTGGCCTACGCGGCGTTCTTCGCCATCGGCCTGCTGGTGCCGCAGTGGCTGCAGCGGAACATGGGCTACACCTCGACCTGGGCCGGTTTTGCCGCGGCGCCGCTGGGCATCCTGCCGGTGATGCTCACCTTCATCGTGGGCAAGTACGCCTCGCGCACCGACATGCGCCTGCTGGCCTCGTGCGCGTTCCTGGTGATGGGCACCACCTGCTTCATGCGCTCGAACTTCTTCCTGCAGGTGGACTTCTGGCACATCGCCGGCGTGCAGCTGTTCCAGGGCCTGGGCGTGGCGCTGTTCTTCATGCCGGTGACCACCATCCTGCTGTCGGACCTGCGCCCCAACGAGATCGCCGCGGGCGGTGGCCTGGCCACCTTCCTGCGTACGCTGGGCGCGAGCTTCTCAGCCTCGCTGACGACCTTCCTGTGGGACCACCGCGCGATCGTGCACCACGCGCACCTGACCGAGCACATCACACCCTACGACGACTCGGCGCAGACCGCGCTGCAGTCGGTAGGCGTCACCGGCCAGAGCAGCAACGCCATGCTGGAGCAGATGATCACCCAGCAGGGTTACCAGATCTCCTTCAACGAGGTGTTCCACCTGCTCGGCTGGGTGTTCTTCAGCCTGATCGTGGTGGTGTGGTTGGCGCGGCCGCCGTTCGGCGCCAAGCCGGGCGCGGGCGGCGACCACTGATCGATGCGCCGCGCCGGCCACGTGCCGGTGATGGCAGCCATCCAGACGTCCAAACGATAACGGCCCCTTGCGGGGCCGTTGTCGTTTCTGCGTCTGCTGTGCGCGGCTTACAGGTTGAAGGCCAGCCCGACCAGGGCCATGGTTTCGCCGCGGTTGGAACCCTTGATGCCGCCGTTGGAAGCGTGGCGCACCTGGAAGCTCCAGTGGTCACCCTGCCAGCCGATCGAGTTGACGAACTCGCCGCCGCTGCTCAGGGCCAGCGTGCGGCCGGCCTGCACGGCCACCTGGGTGGTCCAGTACAAGTGGTGGTACCAGTCGCCGGGCGCGCCGTAGTGGAAGCGCACGCCGCCGGCCAGCAGCCACACGTCGTCGCTCACCGCGTTGCCGTAGCGGGACACGTTGCGGCCGTCGATGAAACCCAGCGAGGCGTCCGGCGACCAGGTGAAGCGGCTGCTGCCGATCGCGTTTTCGTTGAAGACCGCCTCGAGCCAGGCGGTGTTGGTGCCGTAGCTGTCCGACCAGCTACGGCCGCCTTCGATCTCGAGGCGGGTGTCGGCCATGGCCGATACGGAACTACCTAACAGGGCAAGTGCAAGGGCACTGCGCAGCAGGGTGGATCGCATGCGATGTACTCGATGGAGGGAGGGGGGTTTGTACACCGCCTAGTTTAATAAGTTATTGGACCGATCGGTACTAGAAATAGGTCGAATGGCGGCAACACTACGTTGCACGGACGGCGCTTGACCACGCCAGCACGTGCCGGTCAGCGAACGGCAGGCAGGATGTCCCAGCAAATGTGAATACGGCGCGGAAGCCGGGGCCCGGCACGGAAGCCGCGTGCCGGATCAGAGCAGCACGCCGTCCACCGGCTGCAAAGGCTCGGGCAGGTCGGTATCGCCCAGCAGCTCGCCCAGGCTGATCTCGATGGTGCGGCACATGGCGTCCAGCGCCAGGTCGTTGGGCAGGCGGTCGAACGGGTTCTCGATCTGGTCGCCCAGCGCATCCAGGCCAAAGAAGGTGTAAGCCAGCACGCCTACCATCACCGGCGTCAGCCAGCCCACGCTGCCGACCAGGCAGAACGGCAGCAGCAGGCAGTACACGTACACCGTGCGATGCAGCAGCAGCAGGTAAGCGAACGGGATCGGCGTGCCCTGGATGCGCTCGCAGCCGCCCAGCACGTAAGACATGCGGGTGAGCTGGGCGTCGATGCTGGCCAGCAGGATGGGATCGAGCCGGCCATCGCGGCGCAGCTGGGCATAGCTTTCGCCGATCAGGCCCAGCAATGCATTGGGTATGCCCCTGGCCTTGGCCAGCGCGGCTGCCTCGGACGGGGGCAGCCAGCGCGCCAGTTCGTCGCTCGCCGGTGTGCCGCGCAACTGGTGGCGCAAGGCATGGGCAAAAGCGACCAGCCGGTGCACGCGCAGGCGCTGTTCGTCGCGGGGCAGGTTGTCCGGCAGCGACACGGTCTGCCGCGCCAGGTTGCGCAGCACGATCAGCAGCTCACCCCACAGGGTGCGGGCCTCCCACCAGCGCTCGTAGGCGACGCTGTTGCGAAAGCCCAGGAAGATCGCCAGGGTCAGGCCCATCAGGGTCAGCGGCACCGCGCCCAGTTCCACGCCGGTGTGCATCACGCGCTGCTCGAACAGCACCACCAGCACCGCCAGCAACATCATCCCCACCACGCGCTTCCAGATCGCCGGGACGATCGAGCCGCGCAGGGTGAACAGCATCAGCCGCAGCGGACGATGGGACGGTTGGATGACCATGGTGAGCGGTGCAGTCGTACAGATCGGGTGGGCACTTTAACGCGCACGCGTGGGTCTTGACTTGGTTTTTTCCACCCGGGCAAAATGGCGTCTCCTTATTATCCGGGTGAAAATCGCATGTCGGCCGAGATCCCCACTTACACCGCCTTTGACGGGCACCGGCAGATCGCCAGCGGCGAACTGGCCGTCGTGGTGGCTGCCACCAAGCGGGCCATCGACGAGGGTGCGGACGGCCCGGTGCTGATCTTCGACGACCACAGCGGACGCCAGTTGGACGTGGACATGCGTGGTACCACCGACGACGTGCTGGCGCGCCTGCCGGTGGCCGCGCCAGCCGAGGAGCTGACCAGCCGCGGTCCGGGTCGCCCACGCCTGGGCGTGGTGGCGCGCGAGGTCACCCTGCTGCCCCGTCATTGGGAATGGCTGGGCGCGCAGCCCGGTGGCGCGTCGGGGGCGCTGCGCCGCCTGGTCGAGGAGGCTCGTCGCAGCGGACAGGGCCGTGAGCGCGCCCGTGTGGCCGGCGAGGCACTGGATCGCCTGATGCTGGCCCTCACCGGCGACTTGCCGGGTTACGAAGAGGCCACGCGCGCGTTCTGGCGGCAGGATCGCGAACGATTTACCGAACTGACCGGTGCATGGCCGGCCGATGTGCGCGAGCATGTACGACGACTGGCGGCGCGAGCATGGCCGGAACACGAAGTCGCCGGTTGACCCCACTCCCCCTATCAAGCGGAAAACGATCTGATGTCACCCATTGCTGGCCGGCAGCCCCTGCTCACGGAAGGCCCGATTGCACGCACGCTGCTGTTGTTCGCACTGCCGATCCTGGGCAGTACCGTGCTGCAGTCGCTCAACGGCTCGGTCAACGCGATGTGGATCGGGCACTATCTGGGCGAGGCGGCGCTCACCGCGGTGAGCAACGCCAACCTGATCCTGTTCCTGCTGCTGGGCGCGGTGTTCGGCCTGAGCATGGCCTGCACCATCCTGATCGGCCAGAGCCTGGGCGCGCGCAACATGCTGGAGGCCAAGCGGGTGGTCGGCACCGGCGTGACCTTCTTCGTGTCGGTGTCGGTGGTGGTGGCCATCGCCGGCTACTTCGCCACACCGCTGATGCTGCGAGCGCTGGGCACCCCGCTGGACGCGCAGGCCTTCGCGGTGCCCTACCTGCGCATCATCTTCATCGCGGTGCCCGCGATGTATTTCTACAACTTCCTGATGATGACGCTGCGCGGCGCCGGTGACTCGCGCACGCCGTTTGTGTTCATGGCGTTCTCGGTGGTGCTGGACATCGTGCTCAACCCGCTGCTGATCTTCGGCGTGGGGCCGTTCCCGCGCATGGGCATCGCCGGCTCGGCCACCTCAACCCTGATCGCGCAGAGCCTGGCGCTGGTCGCCCTGCTGACCACCTTGTACACGCGCAAGCATTTCCTGCGCCTCACGCGCAGCGAACTGGGCTTCCTCAAGCCGGACATGGAGATCCTGCGCGCGCTGGTGTTCAAGGGCCTGCCGATGGGCCTGCAGATGATCGTGATCTCCAGCTCCGCCATGATCATGATCCACATGGTCAACGGCTACGGCTCCAAGACCACCGCGGCCTATGGTGCCGCCACCCAGCTGTGGACCTATGTGCAGATGCCGGCCATGGCGATCGGCGCGGCGGTGTCCTCGATGGCGGCGCAGAACGTGGGCGCGCGCCTGTGGGATCGCGTCAGCCGCATCACCCGCGTCGGCGTGCTCTACAACTTTCTGCTGAGCGGCGCGCTGATCGGCCTGATCTACCTGTTCAACCACGCCGCGCTCAACCTGTTCCTGCCCAGCGACGCCGAGGCGCTGAGCCAGGCGCAGCACCTCAACAGCATCGCGGTGTGGTCGTTCATGTTCTTCGGCGTCACTTTCGTGCTGTTCGGCGTGGTGCGCTCCACCGGTGCGGTGGTGCCCCCGCTGGTGGTGCTGTTCATCTCGATGTGGCTGATCCGCCCGCCGTTCGCGCTGGCACTGGCGCCCATGCTCGGCGCGGACTCGATCTGGTGGAGTTTTCCGCTCGGCTCGCTGGCCTCAATGCTGATGGCGATGGGTTACTACAAGTGGGGCGGCTGGCGCCGTGCGCACATGCTGTCCAAGCCCATCGAAACCGCCGAAGAAGTGGCCGCCGGGTCCAGCCCGCAGGCCCCCACCACCGGACAGGGCGCGCCCGCTTCGGTCGAATAAGCCAGCGGGATCGCCGCCATGACGCCGCGTGAACGGCGTCGTGGCGGCTGCCATCGGACTGTCATCCGGGCTGCCTAGGGTGGCCTGATGACTTCCGAAAAGCTGTCGCGCCGCCAGTTCCTGCGCGGACTCATCGACGTCGTCGGCGTGGCCGCTGCCGCCGACATGGGGCTGTTCGCCTGGTCCTCGCCGATGGGCGACGAGCACGCCATGAACCGCATGGTCATGCCGCAACTGGCTTCGCCCAAGGTGCCGCTGGTCAACCCGGTGACGCTGGCGCGCTTCGTCGATCCCCTGCCGTTGCCACCGCTGGCGCAGCCCACGGGTACGCGCGCGCATCCGGCCTATCCCGGGCGCGAGCTGCCCTATTACCGCATGGAGATGCGTGCGTTCTCCGCGCCGCTGCACCGCGACCTGCCGCCCACGCCGCAATGGGGCTACGGCGGCCGCTCGCCCGGCCCGACTGTGCAGGCCATGCGTGGCGAGCCCTTGCTGATCGAATGGGTGAATGCGCTGCCGACCCAGCATTTCCTGCCGATCGACTACAACATCCACGGCGCCGAGCGCAGCAAGCCGCAGGTGCGCACCGTCGCGCATGTGCATGGTGCGCGCGTGCCGGCCGCCTGTGATGGTTATCCCGAGGAATGGTTCGAACCGGGACATTCGGCGCTCTACCACTACCCCAACGGCCAGGATGCCGCCACGCTGTGGTATCACGACCACGCCATGGGCATCACCCGCCTCAACATGTACGCGGGCTTGTTCGGCGCGTACCTGATACGCGACGCGCACGAGCAGTCGCTGGGCCTGCCCGGCGGCGATTGCGACCTGCCGCTGATCCTGTGCGATCGATTGATCGGCAAGGACGGCCAGCTGTATTACCCGGTCTCGGATGATCCCGACGCACCGTGGGTATCGGAGTGCGATGGCAACGCCATCCTGTGCAACGGCAAGCTGTATCCGTTCCTGGAGGTGGAGCCGCGGCGTTATCGCCTGCGCCTGGTCAACGTGGCCAACTCGCGCTTCTACAATCTCTCGCTTTCGAACGGTCGGCCGCTGGTGCAGGTCGCCAGCGACCAGGGCCTGCTCGCCGCGCCGGTGCCTCGGCAGCACGTGGCGCTCTATCCTGCCGAACGTGCCGACGTGGTGGTGGATTTCTCCGGGTTGGACGGCAAGCAGGTGCAGTTGCGCCAGCAGTCCGAGGCGATCATGGAGTTTCGCGTGCGTGATCGCGGTCGGCACGACGAAGGCGCGCTGCCCACCACGCTCAGTACGATCGAACGCATCGCACCGGCCGGCGCGGTGCGCGACCGCGTGCTCACCCTGGGCGAGCAGGACGATGCCGGCGGCAACCCGATGATGATGCTGCTTGGCGGCAAGCACTGGTCGGCGCCGATCACCGAGAACCCGCGGCAGAACAGCGTGGAAACCTGGAGCCTGGTGAACCTCACCGGCGACGTGCACCCGGTGCACCTGCACCTGGTGCGCTTCCAGGTGGTGGAGCGGTGCCCGTTCGACCTGTTCGCGTGGAACGCGTCGAAGACGCTGAAATTCACCGGCGCTGCGTTGCCTCCGGAACCGCATGAAATGGGCTGGAAGGACACCGTGCGCGCGGACCCCGGCATGGTGACGCGCATCATCATGCGCTTCGAGGGCGAGCCGGGCCGCTACGTGTGGCATTGCCACCTGCTCGAGCACGAAGACAACGAGATGATGCGGCCGTACCAGCTGCTGCCGGCCTGAGTTCCTTCGCGCGCGAACGATGCCGCAGGCGATGCGTGTGCTGCCGCACGCTACGCGCATCTCGCAAAAAATCGCTGGTGGCGATTTCTTGCGTGAAGACGGCGTGGCCGGTCAGCGCATGTGGCGATGTACGGCGCTTCGTGCACTATCGCGCTGCGCAAGCCCTTGCGTCGTCGCACGGCTGTCATCTGCGCCGTGCGCGTTGTCGCAAACCTGCCAAGGGAGCGTCATTTGGCGGGACCAGACTCGCCGCCGGCCTGCCCCACCGTTGCGATGCACGGGCGGGCCGAAATCAGGGGGATCACTCGATTGCAGCCCGCACAGGGTGTCTGCAGGAGATCCAGACATGTCCATGACGTACGTCCGCAAGCGGTACCTGCCGTTGCTCATCGGCACACTTGCCGCCGGCCTTGCCGGTGTTGTCAGCGCGCAAAGCAGTACGACGTCCGACCAGGACGCCAAGTTCCGCGGCAACGTGCCCGCGGCTGGGGTCAGTCCGCGTTCCGGCCTTCCGGGAGGCATCACCACGCTGCATGCACCCGGTGATGGCGAAGACCAGAGCAACCGCACCAACACACCGATCAAGCACGTCATCCTGCTGATCGGCGAAAACCGTACCTTCGACCATGTGTTCGCCACCTACACGCCGCCGAAGGGCCAGCAGGTGAACAACCTGCTGTCCGAAGGCATCGTCAACGCCGACGGCACGCCAGGCCCGAACTTCGCCGCCGCCCGCCAGTGGCAGGCCAGCAACAACGGCAAGTACTCGGTGGCGCCCACGCACACCAGCGCGTTCGCCGTGCTGCCGCAGATGAATACGGGCAGTGCACCGACCCAGGCGCCGTTCGCTTCCGCCGCGCAGGCGCAGGCGGTGGAACCGGGCCTGGAAGATGCCGACTACACCGAGCTGGCCAACGGTGGCACCGGCCTGCCGAAGGACTCGCTCGACACGCGTTTTCCGGCGCAGCTGCCGAACGGCCCGGTCGACATGCATGCCTCGATCAGCTACGACGACTACGCCAACAGCCCGGTGCACCGCTTCTTCCAGATGTGGCAGCAGCTGGACTGCAGCGTCAGCGCCGCCACCGAGAAGAACCCCAGCGGTTGCCGCGCCGACCTGTTTCCGTGGGTGGAAACCACGGTGGGCGCGGGCACCAACGGCAAGGCACAGGCCGCCGGTTTCACCGACGAGAGTACCGGTGAAGGCTCCACCGCCATGCAGTTCCTCAACATGGCCCAGGGCGATGCGCCCTATTTCCAGCAGCTGGCCCAGACCTACACGCTGAGCGACAACTTCCACCAGTCGGTGATGGGCGGCACCGGTGCCAACCACATCATGCTGGGCTTCGGTGACCTGATCTATTACGCCGACAGCAACGGCGAACCCGCCGTGCCGCCGTCGAACCAGATCGAGGACCCCGATGCGCAGGCCGGCACCAACAACTGGTACACCCAGGACGGCTACAGCGGCGGTTCCTACGTCGACTGTTCCGACGACACCCAGCCGGGCATCGCGGCGGTGAAGGATTACCTGAAGTCCCTGCCATATCACACCTTCCACGGTACCGACTGCCGCAAGGGTGCCTACTACCTGGTCAACAACTACAACCCGGGCTACCTGGGCGACGGCACGGCGGCACCGCTGGGCTCCACGCAGTACACCATCCCGCCGACGCGCCAGGAGAACCTCGCGCTGCTGCTCAACCGCCATCATGTGACCTGGAAGTACTACGGCGAAGGCTGGTCCGGTGGCACCGAGGCGGGCGAAGCGGGCACGTTCTGCAACATCTGCGATCCGTTCCTGTACTCCACGCAGGTGATGACCAACCCGAAGCTGCGCGCCAATAACCAGGACATCAACGACCTGTACAACGACATCCAGAACGACACCCTGCCGGCGGTGGCGATCGCCAAGCCGGACGGCATCCTGGATGGCCACCCGGCCTCGTCCAAGCTGGACCTGTTCGAGGGCTACGTGAAGAAGATCGTGGACATGGCCAAGGCCAACCCGAAGGTGTGGGCCGACACCGTGATCATGGTGACCTTCGACGAAGGCGGCGGTTACTACGACTCGGGCTACGTGCAGCCGATCGACTTCTTCGGCGACGGCACGCGCATCCCGCTGCTGGTGATCTCGCAGTACTCCGAGGGCGGTCGCGTGGTGCACACGTACTACGACCATGTCTCCTTCGACAAATTCGTCGAAGCCAACTGGGGCCTGCACGAGACCATCTCGGGCCGCAGCCGCGACAACCTGCCCAACCCGGTGTCGCGGTCGAGCAACCCGTACGTGCCGCTCAACGCCCCGGCCATCGGCAACCTGATGAACATGTTCGACTTCGGCTCGAATGGCCACGGCAACGTGGCTACGGCTGAAACACAGGACTGATGCAATAAGCGTCGCGCCCGGCCTGCCATGTGCAGGCCGGGCTTGTTTGTCCGTCGTGCCGGAGCCCTATCGACCATGTCTGCCTACAGCCAACCCGCGCCGGGCCATCGGGGCCACGCCGTGACGCGGGCGATTGCCGTGCTGGTACTGCTGGGCGCGGCCCTGGTCGGCACGCCCGGCCATGCCGACCCCGGCGATTTCCAGGCCATGCCCGGCCTGTGGAAGATCATTACCCGCACTTTCGTGCATGGCCATGCCGGCCAGCCACAGGTGCAATGGCATTGCGTGGACGAGGGCCCCGACCCGTGGGTCGAATTCGCCAACCTCTCACTGCCTGGCCAGTCGCAATGCCAGCGCACCCATGCACATCGCAACAGCACCGCGCTGGCCTGGACGCTGAGCTGCCCCGGGGTGGCGGCGCCAGGCGCGTCAGGCCGCGTGGACTTCGATTCCCCCGAGCACTACACGGCCAGCCTTGGTGTGCACGGGCAGGCGGTGGTGCAGGTGGAGGGCAAGCGATACGCAGCCTGCACGAGTCCCCAGGATTAAGAGGGAGGCGCCCCCGCACCCCTGAATCGAGTTCAGGGCAGGCTCTGTGCGCGACCGGATCGAAGCGGGAACGAGGTCGAGTGGATCGGCGCCTGGCCGTGGATCAACGGCTGCGCACCACTTCCGCCGGTGCCGCATCGCCTGCCTGCTGGGCCAGCGGCAGCGCGTCGGTGACCAGGTGGACCAGGAAGCGGCCGGGTTGCTCCTGCATCATCATGTGCGCCGAGTCGGCGAACGACACCAGCTTCTTCGACGGCGCCTGGATGTGCGTGAACCATTCCTCGGCCAGCTCGTGTGCGGTGGTGTAGTCGTGTGCGCCCACGTAGACGATCACCGGGCAGCCGAAGCGGGTGACGTGGTCGAAGTCGGTGGACATCAGCGCCGGCAGCAGGTGGTTGAGCGAGAACAGGCTGCCCTTGGCGATGGCGTCCAGGTCGGCGCGGCTGTAGTCGGGGGACAGTGACTCCGCATCGTCCTCGAACTGGTAGTCCTTGCGACCCCAGGCCAGCCCGCCGTAATACATTTCCCACTTGCTGCGCATGCCGATGCGCTCGAAGGTCATCGGGCCGTCGCCGGGATACGGCGCCAGCGCTTCCAGCTCGCGGATGGCCGTGGTGTTGCCTTCCTCGCGGGCACGGCGCAGCGCGAAGTTGTAGCCCACTTCCTCATTGCGGCGGCCATTCACCACCTGGCCGGTGGAGATGTACGCGTAGAACCACTCCGGATGCTGCTGGGCCAGCTCCACGCCGAGGATGGAGCCCCAGGAATGGCCGAGCAGGAAGATCTTCTGCTTGCCGTAGTGCTCGCGTAGGTACTGCACCAGCTTGGCCGCGTCGTCGGTCATGCCGGCCACGCTCATGCCCGGCAGCATCGCCTGCTCGGTATTGGCGGCATAGGTCTTGCCGCTGCCGCGCTGGTCCCACTGCACCACGGTGAAGTAGTCCTCCCATGCGGTCTGGAAGGTGTAGGCCTCGGGCATCGCGGGCGAGGCCGGACCGCCGTGCAGGAACAGCAGGATGGGGTTGCGGCGATCCTTGCCACGCACCGAGATCCACTGGTCGATGCCGTTGATGCGCAGCTTCACCTGCTCGTTGATGCCCTGCGGCGTGTTGATCGCGCGGTTGCTGTCCAGGATGCGCGTGACCTCTTCGCGCGACAGCGGCTTGGGCGGGTTCTGTGCCGGTTCGGCGGCACGGGCAACGACGCCATGCAGCATGACCACCACGGTCAACATCAACAGCAGGGAACGGAACGGCTTCAAGGCAACTCTCCTCAGGCGACGGATGTCGTGATGCTTCACGACCTGCTGTCATGCACGCAATCGGCGTGCCAACGCATAAGGCGTGCCGGTTCAGTTGCTTGGCGCGGAGCGGTCGCGCATCGGCGCAGTCCGCGGACACTCGGGCGGACGTCCGGGCCGGGCGGCATGGCTGCCGGACACCGGTCCGGCAGCCATCGACGGGACGCTTACGCCTCGGCGTCTTCTTCCTCTTCCTCGTCTTCGTCCTCTTCGTCTTCTTCCTCGAATTCGGCCAGTTCCTCGACGCGCAGGAAGCTGGGTTCGACGTCGGCAAAGCCGATACCCTTGCCGTCCACGCGCATCGGGCGCACGTCGCGGCGGGTGGCGCCGTTCGCAACCGACTCGACGAGCGCGAAGCAGACCAGCGCCTCGGCGCTTTCGCCGCCGTCTTCGCCGTAAACGGCAACCCAGCCGGTGGCCGGCATGATCTGGATGATGGTTTCCTGAGTGGACATGGCAGTTCCGCGTGGTGAAAACCGGGAAGAGTGCCCGCCGCCCATGACGACTGCAAGCGAGCCGCCACGGCACCGGCATGACGCGTCGACGGCCACCCGGCCAGCCCGTGCGGGGTTTTCTTGCGGTGACGCCGGGACTTGACCGATTGCCCCCGCACCGAGACGCTCACTAGAATGCCCGCCGTTCGGGTGTCCTGGGGCGCGGTATGCCCCGGGATTAAACGGGAAGCCGGTGCGCTGGAAATCAGCCAGTCCGGCGCTGCCCCCGCAACGGTAGGCGAGTGATTCCACCCCAGGGCAAGGCCACTGTGCACCGGCACGGGAAGGCGCCCTGGGGGCGTGCCGCACGGCGCGCTGCTCGCGAGCCCGGAGACCGGCCCGACGTGAACCGTAGGACTCGCGGTGGGCGAGGCCGGACGCTGCGTCGTGGCCATTGCCCCGCCGCCGTTCCCTTTCCGCCGCGCATGTCGCTACCCCGATCGCGTATCCGGAAAGGAACACCCATGAAGAAGACCCTGCTCGCCGCCGCGCTGCTGCCCTGCGCCATGGCCGCCCACGCCGACCAGAACGACCAGCCGCAGTCGCTGTCCACCGTGGTGGTCACTGCCACCCGCACGGCGATCACCACTGACGAGGCGCTGTCTTCGGTCACCGTGATCACCCGCGCCGACATCGACCGGCTGCAGCCGACCTCGGTGCGTGACTTGCTGGTAGGCCTGCCCGGCGTGTCCTTCGCGCAGTCGGGCGGCCTGGGCCAGCAGAGCTCGCTGTTCCTGCGCGGCACCAACTCCGACCACGTGCTGGTGCTGATCGACGGCGTGCGCATGGGCTCGGTCACCACTGGCGCCGCCGCGCTGGAACAGATCCCGGTCGACCAGATCGAGCGCATCGAAATCGTGCGCGGTCCGCGTTCCAGCCTGTACGGCTCCGACGCCGTGGGCGGCGTCATCCAGATCTTCACCCGCCATGGCACCCAGGACGGCAAGCTCGACCCGTCGCTGAGCGTCTCCACCGGCAGCCGCAGCTACTGGGACAGCCACGCCGGCCTTTCCGGCGGCGACTCGCACGCGTGGTTCAACGTGGGCCTGGGCGGGCAGTACACGGCCGGCATCAATGCCTGCCGCGTCGGCGCGGCCGAACTGGGCGTGGCCTGCTTCGTGGACGACCCCAATGACGACGCCTACCGCAACTGGAACGGCATGGCCAACGGCGGCTATCGCTGGGACAACGGCACCGAGCTGTCGGTCACCTGGCTGCGCAGCAAGAGCTTCGTCGAATACGCCGGCAGCCCCTACGGCGGCAACCAGGCCGAGGAAGAGCAGGAAGTGGCCGGCGCACGCCTGAGCTTCACCCCGCTGGACCTCTGGAAGGTGACGCTCAACGCCGGCCAGAGCCGCGACGATTCGGCCAATTATTATCAGGGCACCTACAACGATCCGTACGCCGGCACGCAGACCTACTATCCGCGCGTCCCGGTGTTCTATGCCTATTCGCGCCGCAACCAGGCGTCGTGGCAGAACGACATCACCCTGGCCAGCAACCAGCTGCTCACCGCGGGCGTGGACTACCAGCAGGAACACATCAACAGCGATACCGGCTATCTCGAATCCACCCGCGAGGACACCGGTGCCTTCCTGCAGTACCTGGGCACCTTCGGTCGCAACGAGGTGCAGCTGGCGGCCCGCCACGACCATAACGACCAGTTCGGCAACCACAACACCGGCAGTGCCGCGTGGGGTTATGCGTTCGACGACGGCGTGCGCCTGTCGGCCAGCTATGGCACGGCTTTCCACACGCCGACCTTCAACGACATGTACTACCCGTTCGGTTACGGCAACGCGGATCTCAAGCCGGAGAAGTCGCGCTCGGGCGAACTGGGCCTCAGCCAGAAGCAGGACAACTGGAACTGGGCGGTCAATGCCTACCAGACCACCATCACCGACCTGATCATCCTGGACGAGAACTACGTGCCGCAGAACATCAGCCGCGCGCGCATTCGTGGCCTGGAAGGCCAGTTCGGCGTGAACGTGTACGGCTGGCAGGTGCAGAGCTACCTGACCCTGATGCAGCCGAAGAACGAAGAAGGCACCTACGACGGCAACCAGCTGCCGCGCCGTCCCGAGCAGACCGCGCGCATCGACATCGACCGCCGTTTCGGCGCGTTTGGCGTGGGCGCTACCTACTTCGCTTCCGGCAAGGCCTATGACGACCAGGCCAACCAGTATCGCCTGGGCGGCTACACCACCACCGACCTGCGTGCGAGCTACGACTTCCTGCCCAGCTGGCGGGTGGAGCTTAAGCTGGCCAACGTGTTCGACCGCAACTACGAGACCGCGTACTACTACAACCAGCCGGGACGCAGCTGGTATCTGACCCTGCGCTACAGCCCGGCCACGCGCTGAGGCACCGAGGGGAGGCGAAGGAATCGTGAAGACGCCTCCCCCTTCGACGCCGTCGCGGCGCCTGCCGCGACGGCCAGGCGACAGTCTTCTGCGGACAACGACTAACGGCACATTCGCCGCCTGCGCTTTGCGTGCATAAAACGCACTGAGGCGGCCCGTCGTCGCGCGCCTGCAGCCGCGCAGGCGCGGCCGTGGCCTGTCCAAGTTCGAGGGTCTGCCAGCCCGTGAGCCTGTTTGCACCCCTGATACGCCGTCCCATCGGTACGTCGCTGCTGGCCTTGGGCCTGGCCCTGGCTGGGCTGTGGGCCTACGTGCTGCTTGGCGTGGCTGCACTGCCCACGCTCGAGTTCCCGGGCATGGTGGTCTATGTGGAAGTGCCTGGCGCCAACGCGCAGACCATGGCCTCGACCGTGGCGGCCCCGCTGGAACGCCACCTGGGCCGCATCGCCGGCATCAAGGAAATGCATTCGGAGAGCAACGACGGCTCGACCTCGATCCGCATGCTGTTCAACTTCGGCAACAACACCGACAAGCTGGCGCGTGACGTGCAGGCGGCGATCAACGCCGCCCAGGTCGACCTGCCATCGAGCATGACGGTGCCCCCGCGTTACTACAAGTTCAACACCGCCAACATCCCGGTGCTGCTGCTGGCGATCACCTCGCACACGGTGCCGCCGGACCGGTTGTACGACCTGGCCGACTCGCTGTTGAACCCGGCGCTGGCGCAGATCCCTGGCGTGGCGCAGGTGCGCGTGATCGGTGGACGCCCCCGCGCGGTGCGCGTGGACCTCGACACCGTGGCACTGGCCGCCAAGGGACTCACCGCCAACGACGTGGCCAACATGCTGCGCGCCGCCAACGTCTCCTCGCCACAGGGCACGCTGAGCGATGGCAGCACGCAGATGACGGTGACCGCCAACGATGCGCTGCACACGCCCGAGGAGTTCGCCAACCTGCTGCTCGCGGTGCACAACGGCGCGCCGGTGCGCTTGTCGGACGTGGCCAAGGTGACCAGCGGCCAGCAGGACGAATTCCAGGCCGCCTGGTTCAATGACCAGCGGGCCATCGCCATCCGCATCAGCAAGCGGCCGGAGGCCAATGCCGTGGCCACCGCCGACGCGGTGCGCGCCAAGCTGCCGCAGATGCGCGCGTGGCTGCCGGCCGACCTGCAGATCACGCCGATCTTCGACCTGACCCAGACCACCAAGTCCGCGCTGCACGAAGTGCAGGTCGCGCTGATGCTCAGCGTGTTGATGGTGGCGGGCGTGATGCTGGTGTTCCTGCGTCGCATCGGCCCCACCCTGATCGCGATGCTCAGCGTGCCGCTGTCGCTGGCCGGCGCGTTCGTGGTGATGTGGTCGCTGGGCTACACGCTCAACACGCTATCGCTGGTGGCGTTGGTGTTGTGCATCGGCTTCGTGGTGGACGATGCGATCGTGGTGATCGAGAACATCGTGCGCCACATGGAAAACGGCGAGTCGCCACTGGAGGCGGCGCTGACCGGCGTGGACGAGATCGGCTTCACCGTGGTCTCCATCACGCTGTCGCTGATCGCCGTGTTCGCGCCATTGCTGTTCGGCAACAACGAGTTCACCAACCTGTTGCGCGAGTTCTCGGTGACACTCACCGCCGCCGTGGTGATCTCGGCGATCGTCTCGCTGACGCTGACGCCCGCATTGTGCGGTCGCTTCCTCACGACGGAGAACGCGGGCGACCGTCCACCGAACCGCATGGAACGCGCGCTGCTGCGCTTCGACCGCGGCCTGCACCACATCTACGAACGCGCGCTGGACTGGGCCTTGCGCCATCGTCGCCTGATGCGCTGGCAGCCGATCATCCTGCTCACGCTGACCTTTGCCATGGCCACCCTGGTGGTAAAGCTGTACGGCTTCAACTTCATGCCTCCCGAAGACATCGGCATGCTGCAGGGCGATATCCGCGCCGATTCCAACATCTCGCCCACCCTGATGGCCGAGCGCGCCGAGCGCGCCGCCTCGCTGATGCGGCAGGACCCCTCGGTGCTCGACGTCACCACCTTCCTGGGCAGTGACAACGCCGGCGGCAACGTGGGCAACCAGGCCACCATGTTCGTCGACCTCAAGCCGCGCGGGCACGGCGTGGGCGAGCGCGCGGATTCGATCAAGGACGTGATCGGCCGGCTCAACAAGGTCTACGAAAAGCTGCCCGAGCAGCGCATTTCGCTCAACTCGATCGGCTTCTTCAACGACAACAACGACAGCAACCGCGGCAGCCAGAGCTTCCAGCTGATCAGCAGCAACAACATCGACCTGCAGCCGTGGGCGCTGAAGGTGACTGCCCTGCTGCGCCAGCGCAAGGAGTTCCGCGATGTCAGCAGCGACTACGACGACATCGACAAGCAGCAGCTGCTGAAGGTCAACCGTGCCGACGCCAGCCGCCTGCAGGTGGACATGGGCAGCATCGACTCGGCGCTTTACAACGCGTTCGGCCAGAACCAGGTATCGATCATCTATTCGGACATCAACCAGTACTGGGTGGTGCTGACCTCGCGCGCCGCACGCACGCTCAATACCGGCACCCTGCTCAACACTTACGTGCGCAGCGACAGCGGCGTGATGGTGCCGCTGTCGGCGATCGCGCGCATCGAGCCCGACGTTTCGCCCTCGCTGGTGATCCACACCAACCAGCTGGAGGCCACCCAGATCTACTACAACACCGAGCACGACTTCCCGCAGGACAAGGCCAACGCGCTGATCAAGCAGATCATCGACGACGCGCGCCTGCCGGCAGGCATCCAGCTGGGCTACTCCGGCAGCGCGCAGAACCTGGAGGAAACCAAGTCCAACGCGAACGTGCTGCTGATCGGCTCGATCCTGGCGATGTACATCGTGCTGGGCATCCTCTACGAAAGCCTCGGCCACCCGCTGACCATCCTGTCCACGCTGCCCGCCGCCGGCGCCGGCGCCTTCCTGGCCATGCTGGCCACCGGTATTTCGCTGTCGCTGATGGCGATCATCGCGATCCTGATGCTGATCGGCATCGTGAAGAAGAACGCGATCCTGATGGTGGACTTCGCCCTGGTGGCGCAGCGCGAACGGGGGCTCTCCGCGCCCGATGCCATTCGCGAGGCGGCGCTGGTGCGCTTCCGCCCGATCACCATGACCACCCTGGTGGCGATGGGCGCGGCGCTGCCGCGGGCCATCGGTTTCGGCGTGGGTTCGGAGAT
>NZ_QIRF01000007.1:22648-172632 GCF_003332825.1 Dyella sp. C9
CCGATCACCATGACCACCCTGGTGGCGATGGGCGCGGCGCTGCCGCTGGCCATCGGTTTCGGCGTGGGTTCGGAGATGCGCCAGCCGCTGGGCGTGGCCATCGTCGGCGGCCTGCTGGTATCGCAGCTGCTTACCCTGCTGAGTACCCCGGCGATCTACCTGTGGAATCACGACCGCAAGGAGCGCAAGGCGGCACGCCAGGCGCGGCGCGCGGCCAAGCGGGGACTCAAGGCGCAGACCGCCCCGGGTTGAGGTCCAGGCGCCATCCCGCGCGGGGGTGATTCCCTTTCAACTCATTGAAAGCAAAGAACCTGGGCGGCTGCATGGACGCTTCGTGGTGATGATGCGCGGCACGAGCCCCATCCGCATTCCCCAAGGCGCCCGGGGTCCAACGAGGGCCCCTGCCTTTCGGCACGGACCGACTTCAGGCACATTCGCCGCTGCCGTCCCACGGGCATAAATTGCGGTATGTCCGCGCCTTTCGCCTGCCTTGCGAGTGAACGAGCGCCCGTGCCGCTGGTCTGCCTGGGATGCGGCGCGTGCAGCCCCCTACCGGTATGGAAACCTGAGTGAACATCTTCGCCCCCCTGATCCGACGCCCCGTGGGCACTTCGCTGCTGGCGCTGGGCCTATTGCTGGCGGGCCTGTTCGCCTACCGCCTGCTGGGCGTGGCGGCGCTGCCGTCGCTGGAATTCCCGGGCGTGTACATCGTGGCGCAGTTGCCGGGTGCCAATGCCCAGACCATGGCTTCCACCGTGCTGGCACCGCTGGAGCGCCACCTGGGGCGCATTCCCGGCATCGACGACATGTACGGCAATGCCTCGGAGGGATCGGCGTCCATCCAGGTGCGCTTCACCTTCGACCGCACCGCCGACCAGGCCGCGCGTGACGTGCAGGCGGCGATCAACGCCGCCCAGGCCGACCTGCCGGTGCTGCCCAGCCAGCCGCAGTACTTCAAGTTCGACACCTCGCAGTTCCCGATCCTGCTGGTGTCGCTGACCTCCACCGGCCTGCCGCAGGACAAGCTGTACGACCTCACGGACACCCTGCTGAAGCCGGCCGTCGCGCAGATTCCCGGCGTGGCCCAGGTGCAGGTGTTCGGTGGCACGCCCCACGCGGTGCGCGTGGAGCTGGACATCAACGCGCTGGCCGCCAAGGGCCTTACCGCCAATGACGTCAGCAATGCGCTGATTGCCGCCAACGTCACCTCGCCGCAGGGGGAGTTGAGCGACGGCCGCACGCAGATGACGGTGACGGCCAATGACGGCCTGCGCGATGCCGCGGACTTCGCCAAGCTGCTGATCGCCACCCGCAACGGCGCGCCGGTGCGTCTGTCCGACGTGGCCAAGGTGGAAAGCGGCCAGCAGGACATCTACCAGGGTGCGTGGTTCAACGGACAGAACACCGTGGCCATGCAGATCAGCAAGCGCCCCGAGGCCAATGCGGTGGAGACGGTGGACGAGATCCGCCGTCGCCTGCCGGAGCTGCGTGCATGGATGCCCGCGGATGTGCAGATCACCCCGATCTTCGACCTGACCCAGACCACCAAGTCGGCACTGCACGAGGTGCAGGTAGCCCTGCTCATCAGCATCGTGATGGTGGTGCTGGTGATGCTGGTGTTCCTGCGTCGCATGCGTCCCACCTTGATCGCCTCGCTGAGCGTGCCGCTGTCGCTGGCCGGCGCCTTCGTGGCCATGCTGGCGTTGGGCTACACGCTCAACACGCTGTCGCTGGTGGCGCTGGTGCTGTGCATCGGCTTCGTGGTGGACGACGCCATCGTGGTCATCGAAAACATCGTGCGCCACATGGAAAACGGCGAGCCGCCGCTGCAGGCGTCGCTGATCGGCGTGCGCGAGATCGGCTTCACCGTGGTGTCGATCACGCTGTCGCTGGTGGCGGTGTTCGCACCGCTGCTGTTCGGCAACAACATGCTGATCATGCTGCTGCGCGAGTTCTCGGTGACGCTGGCGGTGGCCGTGGTGATCTCGGCGATCGTCTCGCTCACGCTGACGCCCGCGCTGTGCGGCAAGTTCCTCCGGCACGAGGCGCCGGGTGAGCGCGTGCCGGGCCGCATGGAACGGGCGATGGAGTCCATCGACCGCAAGTTCCACCATGCCTACGAGCGCGCGCTGGACTGGGCCATGCGCCACCGCCGCCTGATGCGCTGGCAGCCAATCATCCTGCTGCTGGCCACCTTCGGGCTGGGCGCCGCAGTGGTGGCCACCGCGGGCGGCAACTTCATGCCGGAAGAGGACATCGGCATGATCCAGGCTGACATTCGAGCCGATGCGAACATCTCACCCACGCTGATGGCGACGCGCGTGCAGAACGTGGCCAAGATCATGCGGGACGATCCGGCCGTGCTCGACGTGCTCACCATCCTTGGCGGCAACGACGGCTCCGGCGCGGTCGGCAACAGCGGCACCATGTTCGTCGACCTGAAGACCCGCGGCAAAGGCCCGCAGGACCGCCATGATCCGGTCAAGGTGGTGGTCGCTCGCCTGTCCAAGCAATACGACGCGCTGCCTGGCGTGCGCGTTTCGCTGAGCCCGATGCAGTTCCTCGGTGGCGGCGGCAGCGGCGACAAGGGTGGCCAGTACGAATTCCAGCTCATCAGCAGCACGGGCGAGAACCTGCAGCCGTGGACGCTGAAGATGGTGCAGCAGATGCGCAAGATGAAGGAAATGCGCGACGTCGGCAGCAATTTCGACCTGGTCGGCAAGCAGCAGATGATGAAGGTGGACCGCGCTGCCGCTGGACGCCTGCAGGTAACCATGGGCGACGTGGACACCGCCCTGCTCAACTCGTTCGGCCAGCGCCAGGTGTCGATCATCTATTCGGACATCAACCAGTACTGGGTGGTGCTCACCTCCCGCTCGGCCACCTCGCTCAGCCCCGAGTCGCTGCTCAACGTGCGCGTGAAGAACGCGCAGGGCCTGATGGTTCCGCTGTCGGCGCTGGCGCGCATCGAGCCGGACATCAGCCCCATGCGCATACGCCATCACAACCAGCTGGAAGCCTCCACCATCACCTACAACCTCGCCCAGGGCGTGACCCAGGACATCGGCATGAAGATGGTGGAGAACGCGGCCATCGCCGCGGGCCTGCCAGCCGGCGTGCGGGTGGAATACACCGGCCAGAACCAGCGCATGCAGCAGGCCAAGAGCAACGGCATGGTGCTGCTGATCGCCGCCATCGTGGCGATGTACATCGTGCTTGGCATCCTCTACGAAAGCCTCGGCCACCCGTTGACCATCCTGTCCACGCTACCCGCCGCCGGCGCAGGTGCGTTCCTGGCGATGCTGGTGACGCAGACCCAGCTGACCCTGATGGCCATCATCGCGATCCTGATGCTGATCGGCATCGTGAAGAAGAACGCGATCCTGATGGTGGACTTCGCCCTGGTGGCACAGCGCGAGCGCGGCCTGTCACCGCCGGACGCGATTCGCGAGGCGGCGCTGGTGCGCTTCCGTCCGATCACCATGACCACCCTGGTGGCGATGGGCGCGGCGCTGCCGCTGGCCATCGGTTTCGGCGTGGGTTCGGAGATGCGCCAGCCGCTGGGCGTGGCCATCGTCGGCGGCCTGCTGGTGTCGCAGCTGCTTACCCTGCTGAGCACCCCGGCGCTCTACCTGTGGAATCACGACCGCAAGGAGCGCAAGGCGGCACGCCAGGCGCGGCGCGCGGCCAAGCGGGCGCTCAAGGCGCAGACGGCGGCGGGCTGAGGTATCGGGAGGTCGACAAAGCATGATCACGTGGCCCAGCGGGCCACGGCGTGATGCACGGATGATGCAGATTTGAAGCACCGATGATGCATGGTGGTGCATCGTGATGCAGATATGCGGCAAAGATGATGCAGGGATGATGCAGCCGGTCAGTGCGAGGCCGGCGCGTAAGCAGCTTTGATCAACATGCCGTAGAGCAAACGGACTCGCGTGGTCACGGCACGGTTGCCGGCCGTGACGGCATCGATGTCATCGCGCAGTTGGTCTATCACTAGCTCCAGGTCAGCCAGGCGTTGCGCATCAGGTTGGCTTTTCGCCTTCTCTCGCAGGATCTCATTCGAGAGCTTGCCCCGGCAGTGGAAGAGGATTTCCCGAGCGCTCGACATCTCGGCGTCTTTCGTGAAGTAGTTCATCGAACCTGCTCCTGGTGCGTGACATCGGTAGCGGATTATCGCGCTACCGATGTCACGTGCCCGTCGTGCTCAGCCGACGAAGCCGGACTCGATGGATTCGAGATAGCCGATCACGTCGTTGGTGCGGCCTTCGGCGATCAGCTCCAGCGGCGTCTTCCCGCCAAATTCTTTGAGTGGCTGATTCAGCCACTCAATTGCTTTGGCTCGATCACCGGACACCGCCTTAGCGGCCAATATGACGCGCTCCATGTCCTGCATACCCCCTGCCGGATATCACGCGATCGATGCCGCCTGCCCATGGCAATCAACCGTGTTGAAGGTGCGCATGGTTGCATTCAATGCGTTCACCACAAGCCCTGCAGTAAATGAACTTGTATCGAAGGAATGGTAGGGCACCAACCTTTCCGTGGCAGTAAGGACAAGCCGCCCTGTAAAGGTCCCAGGCAGGCAGATACAGAAGCATTGCGCTCACATAAAAAGTGGCCAGCACGACGGCATCTGAAATGCCCTTAAAAAACTGGTTGACGACGAACACAAAGGCAGCAGCGCAGACCCACCATATGAAAAATGCAAGCCAGAACCTACACTGTTTGCGTTTGACCGTTTCGAGAAAAGCGCAGTCTTCTTGCGACATAAATTTTACTCATCCATCAAGCGATAGAGCACTTGAGCGTTAGTCCGAGCCATGAATTCAGTGGCCGAATAGCGATCCGATGGTTGGCGAGACGGCTGTAGATGTATAGGTAGTTCCCATGAATGCACCGATGCCAATACCAACTCCCGGCTTGAGTCCCTTCACGCCACTGACATCCATGCTTTTACAGTGATCGCCGGTTGCATTTATGCCCAGGCCACCAAGATATCCCGCGTCCGCCTCCATGTAGTCCGCTGAATCCGTCCCCGTCGTCGGCGCATCCGCGTGCGCCAAAGATAGATTCAACCCAGCTCCAAGGAAGGCTCCGCCGGCATTGGGGGCACCCAAATTTCCTTGGTCTTGGATGTAGATCGATGATTTCCATCCATCGATATTCAGGCCCACATTGAAGTTCAGGCCGCCGCCGAAGAACGGAACGATCGCCGTCACGCCGCCACCGACAACCAATTGCCATGCCAAACCATAGGGGTCAATTCGCATAAGCGGATTCCCACCCACATAGGCATAAACAGTTGCCCCCGACACGAGTTCGTCGTACCGGAGCCCGTTTTTCCTTGGCGTGATGCGGGTTGGCGCGCTGCTGACGAAGGCAGCACCTCTCTGTCTGGAGCGATTTTCTCTAGAGGCGAGTTTTGGCCGATTCATCGGTTGGCCTTTCGTTACCGGGTCGCGGGTTTCGCGCTACCGTTATCGCGGGCTACAGATGGTCACCGTAAAATCTCGCCACACAATCTCTGCCACAACGGAAGCTCGAACAGCTTTGAGTCGAGCGATTGCAATGGCTGTCCCGGTAACCTAGTCATATGCCGAATGCAAAGAACCAACTAACCGCACCGATGAGGATGGCACCAATGATTCTCTTCGCGTAGGGACGAGCCGGATCGTTGGGATTTCCCAAAATCTCAAACAACGATGGCAACGATTGCCCGGGCGGGCGGGGGATTCGTGCCGCAAGAACTATGTTCCATAGCGTCACGAGCCAACAAAGCACGAAGACGATCATGGAGATCAGGACAGAAATGTTCGGCATCTGATGCATTAGTTATGGCCCGACTTTTCTTGTCTCCGCCAAAGAAGGCCGCCTATCAAACCAAGAGCAGCCCCTCCAAAAAATAGCCCGTTTATTATCAATAACTCTCGTGTTGAGTAGTAAACGATGACGCCGTGGTTATTTCTTGGATAGATGTGCCCGCTACTCTCATCCGGAGCTCTGGGTAGTGCTTGTTGGTAGTACCTTTCCATTGAAAAGAATCCACAGCCACCTGCAATCGCTAGGACGATTAGAACTGAAGCTACATATTTCATACGACTACCATAGATGGATGCTGTTAGATGAAATAGTTGTGTTGGTAATTGAAGTTGAGGTCGCACCTCCGAGACCCGCCCCGACGGTGAAGCCACCGCCGGAAACGACTTGTCCGTGCGAGCCGGTTCCCACAAGAGCATCTAATGTTCCAGAGACGCCCTCACCAGCTGACACGGAGCCGTTGACGAAAGGACCGTTCAAATCAGAGAGCGTATCGCCATTGGTTGTATGCACACCCACTCCGACTTGAACATCGGCCCCAGCACCAGTCCCAAACCCGCCTTCCTTATATGCCGCGACGGTTCCGCAGCTATCCAACGCTATGCCGAAGCTTCCGTTAAACGATAACGGGCCTAGCGATCCACTCAAGGAAAGGCCAATTTGAAATGTCCACAAGCCATAGGGGTCGGCGTTGATCAAAGGATTGCTGCCCACATAGGCATAGGTGTTGATCCCCGCCGCCAACCCCAAAGGATCACTCTCAATATACCGGCCCGCCGCCGGGCTGTAGTCACGGAATCCGTTGTTCCACAGACCCGACTCCGCGTCGTAGTACTGGCCGGGGAAGCCCAGGTTCAGTGGCACCGCGTTGGCCACCGTGACAGTACGGTCGAAGGCGAAGTTTCTCGCGCGCCACACGATCGTTTTATTCGTATCCGTCATCACCTCCGGCCGCCCTAGCTGATCATCGTGGATGGCTAGCAGCTGGCCCGCATTGAGCCGGCCGACGAGGCGTCCGTTGAGCCAGATATAGTCGATCCAGCCGGCACTGCCCGGGTTCTCGGCGAGCAAGGGGCCGGTGGCATCCGGGGCAAAGTAAGTCGTCACGCTCCCGGCCACCTTGCGCAGCCGCTGGCCTTCCGGGTTGACGTAGTAGCTCGCTGTGCCTGCGGCTTGAAGGCGATTGAAGGCGTCGTAGGTAAAGGTCGCTGTGCCATTGACGGTCGTCAGGTTGCCTTTGGCGTCATAGCCGTAGCTGGTGCTGGCACCGCCCGACAGGCGCGTCTGCTGGTTACTTGAAGCTCCCGTGGTCACGGTGACCGTGGTTCCATTCACCAGCTGGCTCGTGCGGTTGCCGTTGGCGTCGTACTGTAGTGCTTCGTTATCGGCGGTGCCGTAGACCGACGTGAGTCGGGATAGGCCGTCGTAGCCGAAGCTTTGGGTCATCGCGCTGTCGATGCTATTGGTGATGCCTACGATACGATTGGCGGTGTCGTAGCTCAACGCCAGTCCCTGTACCGAGGGCGCAGTGATGCTGGTCAACCGACCGTCCGCGTCGTAGGTAAGGCTGTTCACCAGGCCATTGCTGGCCGTCCATTGCGCCATCGCCGCGTTGCCCGGCTGGTAGGCCACCCCGGTGGCCACGTTGGCGGTGGTGCTGCCCGACTTCACCTGGAGCGTCGACACGACGCCGAGGCTGTAGGTGTAGATAGCTTGAACCCCGTCGGGGTAAGCCACCGCGGTCACCTGCCCCTGTGCGTTATAGCTGTAGCCCAGGGCGTAGCTGGTGCTGCCCATCGCAAAACCGCGCCCCGTGAGCCGCCCTTCCGGGCTGTAGGTGTAGGTCGTTTTGCCGGTGGGGTCGGTCGCCGTACACAGACGCCCGGCACCGTTGGTACAGCTGTCGTACGTCATCGTTTGCGTCGACCCTCCGGCACTGACGCTCGTGCGGCGCCCGATGCCGTCGTAGCCGTAGGTTGTCTGCGCGCCATTGGCTCGGGTAAGGCTCGCCAGGCGGCCGTAGGCGTCGTAGCTAAAGCTGGTCGTTCCGGTATCCGGACTGACCTGCTGCCATAGCTGGCCCAACCCATCATGGGTGTAGTGTGTGGCCAGACCGCGGGGATCGGTCACGGTCGTCAGATTGTCGCCGGTGTCGTAGCTGTACTTGGTCACGACGGTCTGCGCAAAGGCCGCGGGCGCCGCCATGAACAACAGTGCACCACCGAGGGCCAGACCTTTTCCGTGCGTGCTACCGGGTATACGTGCGTGTTTCATCACTGGTTCCCCACGACTTGGCCAATAAGCAGACAGGTCGACGAGGAGATGTTCTGTCCCGCCGCATTGAAGAAATCGACGCGCAAGTTGTACTCGTGAGCGTTGTTCGCACTGTTGTAGTTGAAGGCCGCCGTCACGTATTCGGTCGACGGATTACTGGTCACCGCGACGCGCGAACTTGCGCCGTTGGTGGTGATGCTCCCCTTCGCATCGTTCATCCCGGGCAGCACGCCGGCGTCCGTCCAGGTGTATTGAACGGTGGCCGCCCCGAACGGGATAGGGCCACTGGCATTGACCACATGGGTGTTACCCGGCGTGGTGTGAAAGACCTCCCAGGTTGTTCCGTTGGCCAGGTCGAAACCGATGCCTTCGTTACCCGAACCCGACTTGAGGGAATTCGTGCCCGAATAGGTCTGTCCGTTGATGCCGATGGGCGCGGGAATGGTCACCGTGACGGTGGGCGTATTGCTCCACGCGCTGCAACCACTGATATTGCAGGCCTCGACCGCATAGGCATAGGTACCGCTACTACCCACCGACGTGGCGAGACTGCTGGACGAAATGCTCGTGAGGTATGCCCATGCGCCGCCATTGGGCTGGGTCGTCAAGTAATACGACGTTGCCCCACTGACCGCCGTCCAGGAGATCGTGAAGTTAGCCGACAGGCTGAAAGCGGGCACGGTCATCACCGGCGTGGCCGGTACGGGCGGCCACGTCACGACCGTGGTTCCCGTCGCACTCCACGGCCCGCATCCCACCGCGTTGCACGCCTGCACGCGATACGCATAGGTTCCGTTGGTTTTGCCCGTGACACTCCAGCTTAGCGAGGTGTTGTTTTGGACCGTGGTCCATGTGCCACCGTTGACCTGCTGCTGTAGCGTATAGGCGCTCGTGTTAGCCACGCTGGTCCAGCTGGCCGTGTAGTTTCCGTTGGCACTGGTACTCGGCACCGTCAAACTTGGTGCACTCGTTGGCGCGGCGGGGATGGTTACGCTGATCGATCCCGCACTACTCCAGGGGCCGCAGCCGGTGGCGTTACAGGCCTTCACCTGATATCTGTAGGTGTTGGTGGCTCGGTTGGTGGCTTGCCAGGTCACGGCAGAGCTGCTCTGCACGGTGCTCCAGCTGCCGCCACTCACTTGTTCCTGGAGTACATAGAACGTCGCACCAGTGATGCTGTTCCAACTAACGGTATAGGCACCCGTTGCACTGGTGCTTGGCACGTTAAGCGTTGGCGCGGTGGCTGGCATGGCCGGACTGGCACCACCACTCTCGGTCTTTTGCGTGATGCGATTGAGCGCATCATATTGGTACGCCACCGTATGCCCGGTCGCATCGGCCACGGACAGGGTGTTGCCGTTGCCATCGTAGGCGTAGGTCTGCAACTGGCCGTTGCGACCGACCGATTGGTAAAGGCGGCCCAACGCGTCGTAGGTAAACAGCTGATCCAATCCCACCGTGCTGCCGCGGGCGACCTTATGCTCCAGCACATCACCATTGGCGTCGTAACTGAAGCTCTCCGTCGATGTGCCATCCTTATCGTTGTGCGTGATGGACGTCACGCGCATGCTTGATGGATCGCGATTCCACGTCGTCACCTGCCCGTCGGGCGATGCTTGGGTATGCGGCAAGCCGAAACCATCATAGGTGTACGACCAGGTGGCGGCCGTCCCATTCGGATATGTGGTCTTGGTGACCACTCGCCCACGCGCATCGTATGTGTAATCCGTGGCATCGCCGTTGGGTCCGACCACATGGCCCACTAAACCCAGCCCGTTGTAATTGCCGTAGGTGGTGGTTTGCCCCAACCCATTGGATACGGACGTCAAGTGGCCCAACGCATCGTACTTGGATGTCACGGTATCGCTACCGTTCGGCGACGGCCGCGTGACCGTCATGGCTTGCACCATGCCGTTCCCAGACAGCGAGTAACCGTAGGTCGTCGTCAGCGACTGATTGGCGCTGCCGTTGGCCGATAGGTTCGTGACCGTGACGGAGGCGATCCGATTCTGGGCATTGTAGATGTAGGCGGTCTTGCGCCATCCCTCCACCGTGGCTGACAGCAGACGGTTGAGCTGCTGGTTGGCGTCCCACACATAGTCAGTTTTGCGCGCCTGTGGTGTTCCATAGGCCTCGGTTTCGGTTTGCAGCTGACCATTGGCCGCGTACGTGTACGTGTGGGCGTTGCCGTTGTTATCGATAGTAGCGGCAAGGTGATTGTTGGAATCATAAGTGCGGCCTTGCGTGGTTCCACCGCATGTGACAACAGCAGCATCACTGGTCAGTGTAAGGCGCGCATTCGAGACGCCGCCTGGCTTACCGCTGTAAAGGATGCTGTCATAGGACTGAGTCGTCTGATGACCAAGCGGATTGGTGATCGTGACGCTCATCGTGCCGTTGTTGAGCGACTTGTAGCCAATGACGACATTCATGGAGCCGTCGGCGAGATGAGTGCCGTTCGCCCACTCGTAATTCGGGTTAGTGCCATCCATGACATACGTTGTGTACGAATAGGGCGTCCCGTTGTAGTCCACCTCGGATAACCTCGAGCCATACGGGGCGGACCCAAAGCTGGTGTATGCAAACGAGATGACGGTACTCGGCGAACCCGGGTAAACGATGCGGGACACGGCCCAGTTGTTGTAGTTGACGGTGTAGGCGTTTCCGGCGGGATCAGTCACCGTATCTGTTTCGAGCCAGACTATCGCGCCATTGACGGTTGTCTGTGTAGCGGTACCGTGGGCAATGGTGAAACTTTTGCCATTGGTGTGTGTAACGGTTTCCAGATTCCCGCTACTGGATATCGTCCAGCCCACACCCGAGGCATCCATAATCGACAAAAGTCCACCGGACGACGAATAGACTTGGGTAGTTGCGTCCTCGTCGTGCACCGTATAGCGGCCCGATACAGGGTCCCGCGTCAAGGTGGCGAGTCCATTGACGCTGCTGTTCTGCTCCGTATAGGACGTAGCCGTCGGACCACCCGTAAAGATAATGGTCGAGCCGTCGGCGCGATGGAGTGTGGTGACTTTGCAGGCGCCGTTATCGGGAGGATTGATTACACAGGTCGTATCAAGGCTGGAGGAAAAGTTGTCGTACCAACTTCCATTTGTCAGATAGAGCACATAGTTCAGACCCATTTCCCCGGGTACCGAAAAGAGCGGGTATGTTTCTACTTTGGTACCGGTGGCTTGGAGAATCGGATCGCCGGTGTTGTTGCAGGGGGCCTGGTTCTTACCTGGCACAGCGGATGGCGTGGTGCTCGCCGTTACAAAGGCATGCCCCGCAAACCCGTTGCCGGTCGGCGCCATGAGCGCACCTTGCGCCATATGATCCACGGGATCAAATTGGATATCTGGCAGTCGATACCCTTGCACTATCACGGGGGCTGCATCTGTCACTGATGGCGGCGGCGGTGGTCCGTTGATTTGCTCCGCTACATGATTGTCATCAGCGGTGCCGGCCATGACCGGGCCGGCCAATGCCATGCTTGCGGCCAAGAGCGTCCATCGAAGCTTCACAGCCATTGACATAAGAGATCCTTCTCAGCGAGTTCGGCTGCGCCGTGCGAATGAGGGTTCTTGCACCTGATCATCCCCAGATCGGGTGAGGGTCTACTGACACGCATGCCAGTCGACAAGCGCAGAAGTGCGCTATCGACCGGCAAGGGTTACTCTTTTAAGGCAGATGCAGTCTGCGGTGACGATGTC
Organism: Dyella sp. C9; assembly: GCF_003332825.1. GTDB lineage: Bacteria > Pseudomonadota > Gammaproteobacteria > Xanthomonadales > Rhodanobacteraceae > Dyella. The sequence goes on from NZ_QIRF01000007.1 coordinate 34,453, forward strand.
TTGGCAACAATCGGACTAATCTGAAAAGCAGTTGGTGCGCGAAGACCAAGAATGGGGCTTCGCCTCGTAATGTCGAATCCCCGTAAGCCCACTCACCCATAACTAGAGGTCCCGGGCAAACTAGCCCCAAGGGGGCCGAAGATGCGCAAAAGCAAGTTCACGGAGAGCCAGATCGTCGCGACGCTGAAGCAGGTCGAGAGTGGGCGCGAGGTTAAGGATGTCTGCTGCGAGATCAGCATTTCCGAAGCGACGTACTACGTCTGGAAGTCCAAGTGCGGCGGCATGGAAGACTCGGACGTGCAGCGGCTACGTGATGTCGAAGCCGAGCACGTCAAGTTCAAGCGAATGGATGCAGAACCGGCGATGGAGAACCACGCACTGAAGGATCCCGTCTTAAAAAGCTGCAGACCAGGCGCATAAGCGCACGCTCCTGGCGTGGCTGATGCAGCAGCATGGCGAGAGCGAGCATCGTTCTTGTGCGGCATTTGGACTATCGCGGTCAACCGCTCGTTATCGAGCCAGGCTGATCGAGATGAAGAGGTCATCGCGTTGTTCGCAGAGCTTGCTGAGCGATTTCCCGAGCTGGGGTTCGATAAATTTTTCAGCTGATTCGGCGGCGCAGCCTAGTCTGGAATCACCAAAGGGTGTGGCGCGTGTATTGCCCGATGCTGCTCAATCGCCGTCGACGCGGTAAGAAACGAGTGCCAAATCGACATCCACTACTGTTGGTGACCGGCGAGCAAAAATCGCTGGAACGACCACCGCGACCCAAGACGGTCGCGCACAGGGCGCGCTCCTACAGCGGCAAGGCACGGTGGCACCTTGTCCGGCTACTTCACGAGGAGTGCCGTTAGTCCGTCTGCAATTCAGCCACGAAATCGTAGATGTCGCCGCGATACCACGAGGTGGTGAATTCCACCACGCGGCCGTCGTCGAGGAAGCTGCGACGCTCGATGTTGAGGCCGGCGCTGCCCGGGGCCACGTGCAGCAGGCGCGCCTGCTGTGCGCCCAGCGACACCGCGCGCAGTCGCTGCAAGGCGCGGCGAGGGCGGGCGCCCAGGGTTTCCAGCACCTGGTAGAGCGAGTCGTGCACGATCATCGGGTCGGGCAGGATGCTGGCCGGCACCACGCTGCGCTCGATCGCCAGCGGTTCTTCCTTGGCGTAGCGCACGCGGTGCAGGCGCGCCACCAGCACGCCAGGCGACAGGTTGAGCGCCATCGACTCTTCCGGCGTCACCTCGCCGATGCCGCGTTCGAAGAACTCCGAACGCGGATTGAGGCCGCGCGCGCGCAAGTCCTCGGTGAAGCTGGTGAGGCGCGACATCGGCTTGATGATGCGTTCGGCCACGAAGGTGCCCGCGCCGTGGCGCTGGTTGAGCAGCCCCTCTTCGACCAGGCCGGCGATGGCCTTGCGCACGGTCACCCGCGACAGCTGCAGCAGGCGCGACAGGTCGCGTTCGCTGGGCAGGGCCTGGCCGGGTTCGATGTCCCGGTGCTCGACCACGTTGCGGATCGCCCGGCGCAGGCGCAGATAGGCCAGAGGCTGGCTGGCGGCCGGGTCCCGGCTCAGCCGGCGGTATTCATTGACGAGGGCGGTTTCCATACCGAAACGATACCAATGACCATACCAGTTTGGCAATCATGCGTGCCGGCGCGGATTTTCGGTCGTACCAATTTCACGTCGCAATCATTGTGTTGACTGGGGCCTCGGCTTGGATCGAGGGAACTGGTTTTGTCTGGTATGTCACTGGTACGATCGACAGGCATTGCACGTGGTATGCACCCCACGTGTCACTCCCCGCATCGCCTCGAGGTGACTGAAGTGACTGCTTCTCCCCAGCCGGTCGACGCTTTCGACCTGGTGATCTTCGGCGGAACCGGCGACCTCGCCGTACGCAAGCTGCTGCCTGCGCTGTACCACCGCTATGCCGACGGGCAGATTCCCGATACCAGCCGCATCGTCGGCATCGCCCGCGAGGGCCTGGACGATGAGGGTTACCGTGCCCATGCGCGCAAGGCGCTGATGGAGAACGGCGGCGACAAGAGCAAGGTCGACGATTTCCTCAAGCTGCTGCACTACCGCTCGCTGGATGCGCGCAAGGACGAGGGCTGGGACGCGTTCGCCAAGCTGATCGGCGAGCAGCCCGACCACGTCCGCGTGTTCTACCTGTCCACCTCGCCGGACCTGTTCGTCGATATCTGCAATCGCCTGGGCGCCTACGGCCTCAACCAGGGCAAGGCGCGCGTGGTGCTGGAAAAGCCGATCGGCCGCGACCTCAAGAGCGCCAACCAGATCAACGACGACGTCGGCCAGGTGTTCGACGAGTCGCAGACCTTCCGCATCGACCATTACCTCGGCAAGGAAACGGTGCAGAACCTGCTGGCGCTGCGCTTCGGCAACATCCTGTTCGAGCCGCTATGGAACGCCGAGCACATCGACCACGTGCAGATCACCGTGGCCGAAACGCTCGGCGTGGGCCAGCGCGCGGGCTACTACGACCATGCCGGTGCGCTGCGCGACATGGTGCAGAACCACATTCTGCAGCTGCTGTGCATGGTGGCGATGGAGCCGCCCTCCTCGCTGGCGCCCGATGCGGTGCGCGACGAGAAGCTCAAGGTGCTGCGCTCGCTCAAGCCCATCGACGAGAGCAACGCGGCCCAGCTCACCGTGCGCGGCCAGTACCGCGCCGGTGCCGCCGAAGGCCAGAGCGTGCCGGGCTACCTGGACGAGCTTAAGGACCACAAGTCCAACACCGAGACCTTCGTGGCGGTGAAGGCGGAAATCGCCAACTGGCGCTGGGCCGGCGTGCCGTTCTACCTGCGTACCGGCAAGCGCCTTCCCGAGCGCGTGTCCGAGATCGTGGTGGTGTTCAAGCCGGTGCCGCACTCCATCTTCGACGCCTCGGCCGGCCCGCTCGCGCAGAACCGCCTGGTGCTGCGCCTGCAGCCGGACGAGAACATCAAGCTGTGGGTGACCATCAAGCATCCGGGTCCGGGCGGCCTGCGCCTGCGCCACGTGTCGCTGGACATGAGCTTCGCCGAGGCCTTCGGCGTGCAGCAACCCGACGCGTACGAGCGCCTGATCCTCGACGTGGTGCGCGGCAACCCCACCCTGTTCATGCGCCGCGACGAAGTGGAAGCGGCATGGCACTGGGCCGACCCTATCCTGGCCGCGTGGGCGGACAGCGGCGAGTCGCCGCGTCCGTACACCTCGGGCACCTGGGGCCCGAGCGCGGCGGTGGCGCTGATCGAGCGCGACGGTCGCACCTGGAACGAGGACAGTGAATAAGCGGGCGTTTGGTATGGTTCACGGCGATGCATGGGCGCTTCACCTGTGCGTCGCGGCGGGCCACCTACACTCGGCTTCCTTCCTGCATTGCCCGCCGCGCGTGTGTTTCCCGCGCAGCGCCTTCGCCCCATTGCCATGCCTGACACCGTGAACGTCATTACCCACAGTTTCAACGACAGCGAAGTGCTTGCCACGGCACTCGCCACCGCCGTGGCCGAGCGCCTGCGCGAAGGCATCGCCGCGCGCGGCTCGGCGTTGCTCGCGGTGTCCGGCGGCAGCACGCCGCGTCACTTCTTCCAGCGTCTTGCACGCGAGACGCTGCCGTGGTCCAGCGTGCAGGTCACCCTGGTGGACGAGCGCTGGGTGCCGGAAAGCAACGAGCGCTCCAATGCCGGCATGGTGAAGGCGCTGTTGTTGCAGCACGAGGCATCGGCCGCGCACTTCGTGCCGCTGTATACCGATGCGCCGACGCCGGAGGCGGGACTCGCCACGGTGCGCACGCGCATGGCTGCGCTTGCACTGCCGTTCGACGCCGTGGTACTGGGCATGGGCAACGACGGCCACACGGCGTCGTTCTTTCCTGGCGGCGATCGCCTGCCCGAGGCGCTGGATCCGGACAACCCGGTGCGCGTGCTGCCGATGCGCGCGGCCGGCGCTGGCGAACCGCGCATCACCTTCACGCTGTCCGCGTTGCTCGATACGCGTGCGCTGTTCCTGCACATCGAGGGCGAGGCCAAGCGCCAGCTGCTCGACGACGCGCAACAGGGCAAGGGCGAGGCCGCGCATTACCCCGTGCGCGCGGTGCTCACCCAGCCGCGCGTGCCGGTGGCCGTGTACTGGTGCCCGTGAGGCACCGGCAGCCACGCCCGAACGACTGCGCGCCCCTGAGCGCGCCGACTGATTTCTGCGGAGTTCCAACATGAGTGTGCTTCACCCCGTCATTGCCGAAGTCACCGAACGCCTGCGCGAACGCAGCCGCGGCTCGCGCGCGGACTACCTGCGCCGCATCGACGCGGCGCAGGGCTCCGGTGTGCACCGCGAGCGCCTGTCCTGCGGCAACCTCGCCCACGGTTTCGCGGCCTGCGGCGCCACCGACAAGGAGCGCCTGCGCGAAGGCCATACGCCGAACCTGGCCATCATCAATGCCTACAACGACATGCTGTCGGCGCACCAGCCGTACGAGCGCTACCCGGAGCTGATCCGCGAGGTGGCCCGCGCGGCGGGCATCACCGCGCAGATGGCCGGTGGCGTGCCGGCGATGTGCGACGGTATCACCCAGGGCCGCGCCGGCATGGAGCTGTCGCTGTTCTCGCGCGACCTGATCGCGATGGCCACCGCGGTGTCGCTTTCGCACGACATGTTCGATGGTGCGCTGTACCTGGGCATCTGCGACAAGATCGTGCCGGGCCTGTTGATCGGCGCGCTGAGCTTTGGCCACCTGCCCGGCATCTTCGTGCCCAGCGGGCCAATGCCCAGTGGCATCAGCAACGAACAGAAATCCAAGGTGCGCCAGGCCTATGCCGAAGGCAAGGCGACCAAGGCCGAGCTGCTGGAGGCCGAGGCCGCCTCGTACCACGCGGCCGGCACCTGCACGTTCTATGGCACCGCCAACTCCAACCAGATGCTGATGGAGATCATGGGCCTGCACCTGCCGGGCTCCAGTTTCGTCGCGCCGGATACGCCGCTGCGCGATGCGCTGACGCGCGAGGCCGTGCTCCGCGTGGCGGAGCTGAGTGCACCGGGTTCCTCGCATCTGCCGCTGGGCCACATCATCGACGAGCGCGCCATCGTCAACGGCGTGATCGGCCTGCATGCCACCGGTGGTTCCACCAACCATCTGCTGCATCTGGTGGCCATTGCCCGCGCCGCCGGCATCGAACTGCGCTGGGACGACTTCGACGCACTGTCCTCGGTGATCCCGCTGCTGGCTCGCGTGTACCCGAACGGCTATGCCGACGTGAACCAGTTCCACGAAGCCGGCGGCATGGGCTTCCTGATCGACCAGCTGCTGGAGCACGGCCTGCTGCATCGCGACGTGCGCACGGTGTTCGGCACCGGCATGGACGGCTATGCGCAGGTGCCGTATCTGGATGGCGACGGCCAGCTGGTGTGGAAGCCGGTGTCGAAGGAAAGCGGCAACCGCGGTGTACTGCGTGGTGCGATCGAGCCGTTCCGTGCCGACGGCGGCCTGCGCATGCTCACCGGTAATCTCGGTCGCGCGGTGATCAAGGTGTCCTCGGTGCCGGACGACCGCCTGGTGATCGAGGCCCCGGCCATCGTGTTCCACGACCAGGACGACGTGCGCAAGGCTTTCGAGCGTGGCGAACTCAACCGCGACTTCGTCGCTGTGGTGCGTTTCCAGGGCCCGCAGGCGATCGGCATGCCCGAGCTGCACAAGCTCACGCCGACGCTGTCGGTGCTGCAGGACCGCGGCCATCGCATCGCCTTGCTCACCGACGGCCGCATGTCCGGCGCGTCGGGCCGCGTGCCGGCGGCGATCCACGTGACGCCGGAGGCGCAGGACAACGGCGCCATCGCGCGCATCCGCGACGGCGACATGGTGCGCCTGGATGCCGTGCACGGCCGCCTCGACGTGCTGGTGGATCCGGCCGAATTCGTCGCGCGCGTACCGGCCACCGCCGATCTTTCCGCGCACCAGTTCGGCATGGGCCGCGAGCTGTTCGGGCTGTTCCGCCGCAACGCCACCACCGCCGACCTCGGGGCGGGGGTGTTTTGACGGTCCGCTGGCGCGAAGCCTCGCTCGTCGTTCCTGCGCAGGCAGGCTTCGAGCGTGTTCCGCGCCATCGAGGTGCAGTCACTGGATCCCGGCCAGCGCCGGGATGACGATCACGGAGGCGCAGGCCTCCCCTCTTTCAGTCCACGGAACGCCATGAGCATCGAACAGAAGCAGAAACAGGTTGAAGCCACCTTGCGCCTGGCGCCGGTGGTGCCTGTGGTCATCATCGAGGACGTGCGCGCCGCGGTACCGATGGCCCGCGCGCTGGTCGCCGGTGGCACGCCGGCCATCGAGATCACGCTGCGCACGCCGGCCGCACTCGATGCCATCAAGGCCATCGCCGAGGAAGTGGAAGGCGCCGTGGTCGGCGTGGGCACCGTGCTCAGCGCCAAGGACCTGCGCGCCGCGCACAAGGCCGGTGCGCGCTTTGCGGTGTCGCCCGGCGTGTCGCCCGGCCTGCTCGACGCGGCGGACGACAGCGAGCTGCCGCTGCTGCCCGGCACGGCCACCGCAAGCGAAGTGATGACCCTGCTGGAGCGCGGCTACCGCCACGTGAAGTTTTTCCCCGCCGTGCCGGCCGGCGGCCACAAGCTGATCGGTGCCTGGGCCAGCCCGCTGCCGCAGATGAAGTTCTGCCCCACCGGTGGCATCAGCCTCGCCAACGCAAACGATTTCCTCTCGCTGCCCAACGTGATCTGCGTGGGCGGTTCGTGGCTCACCCCGGCCGACAAGCTGCGCGGCGGTGATTGGGCCGGCATCGAGCAGCTGGCGCGCGAGGCGGCAGCGCTGCGCTGAGGCGCGGGTCACCCCCTCGCCCCGGGCATGGCGCGTGCCAGGCAGCGCCCGCGCGCCGTGAGCTGCCATGGCAAGGTGCGGCGCGGGTGGCGCGGGCGGCGCGAAGTGCGAATGGATGACATGACGCCATTGGCTTAGAGTGCAGCCACCCGCCGGCAGGCGTTGGCGGCCCATCCCATGGATCACGACCCGGAGACACGGAGCATGCGTAGTTTCATTGCAGCAGTCGTACTTTCCTCAGCACTGGCCATGCCCGCCATGGCGGTGGAGGCTCCCCCCACCGACGCATCGCTGCACAAGCTTCTGGACGTCACCCACGTGCACAGCCTGGTCGACAACATGATGGCGCAGACGCGCGCCATGATGCAGCAGTCCGTCGAGGCCAACCTCGCCAGCCAGTCGCAGCTGGATGACGGCCAGCGCAAGATCATCAGCGACAGCGAGCAGAAGATGCAGGCACTGCTGGCGAACGAGCTGGCCTGGGCCAAGCTCGAGCCGGTGTACATGGACATCTACCGAAAGTCGTTCACGCAGAAGGAAGTCGACGATATGACCGCGTTTTACCTGTCGCCGTCGGGTCAGTCGATGGTGACCAAGATGCCGCAGGTCATGGCGCAGACCATGCAGTACTTGAAAAGCGAAATGGCGACGATGGGGCCGCAGATCCAGCGCATCAGCGAGGACACCGCCAATCAACTGAAGGCCTACAACGCCAGCAAGCTTGGCCCGGCCAATCATTGATTGCATGGCTTGCCGAGCTGGCGCGGCTGCAGCCCACCGGCGGTAAGAAGCAGTACCTGGAAACCCCTGCATTCTGTTTCGGGCCGCCTCGCCTTCGGTGCGAGGCAGCTTCGGCTCAGGCCGGGTGCCGCTCCCCCGGCCGCGGGGCGACGGCCAGGCCAATGATCCAGCCCACGTAGAAGCGAAGATCGATCGTGTACTCCGCCCATGAGTAGATGTGGATGGGCCTGGCTGCAAACAGCAACAGGGCGAGTTGCAGGCCGCCCGCCACGATCAGCCAGACCAAGGCGATGGCTGCCGTCAGCATGATGCAGCGCGATAGCACCTGTGGGTCACGGTACTCGCGCATGTGGAAAAACCCGGCCAGCAGAATGCTCGTGCAAGGTATCGCGGTGGAGACGATATCCGGCACATCCCAGTCAAACACCACGCCCACCAGCGGAATGGCAAGCAGGGCCAGCAGCAATGCGGGCAACCCGATCCAGCGACGGCCCGCCGCGCAGTACCAGGCGACCGTCGTCGTGAACGGGATGCATGCCCACTGAAAGACCACGGATATCGCATCAAACAGGCTGTCACTGCCGGGTTCGCTGGTCTTGGCAACCGATACATAACTGGTGATGGCCTCATGCACCAGGACCGCGAGCACGGCAAAACCGAACGCGGACACCGTGGCATGCGTGGTCGTCCTATGCCGGTGCGAGAGATGCAGGCTGAAATGGCGCATTCGCTCCGTCAGTGGCTCCACGAAAAAAGCCACGAGTGAGCCGATCAGCACCGCCGACCATACGGTGGTCCAGCTGAAATGGTGGATGACGGTGAGAAAGCCCTGCCAGATGAGTTCCGGAGCGGCGGAGCAGACCGCCACCCAGGTTGCAAAAAAGAAGATGTTGATCGCGCTCGCGTGCGACGCGTGACGGGGGGCTGCGGCGGTACCGTCGCTACTGGCAGCGGCGTCGGTTTCGCGAGATCGAAGGTTCATCGACGCCTCCATCCCTGGCGCCTGGCCCGGGCGCCGCCGCGTTACTTTAGCCCCTCATCCTGCAGGGCGCATCGATCTTCGAAGCAAGTGTTTTCGGTGGTCCGTGACCGTTTCCGTGGCGCATCGGGCGGTGTGGCCAGTGTGCGCGCCTAAGCGATCACCTACGTCGTCCCCCGACCTGTGCGGACATGGAAGCCTGTAGGGCTTGATCCATCGTTGGGCGCTGCCTGACAGGAAATGAATCCGTATGTGCCTCATACAAACCGATCCGCTGATGGACTTTGAACCGTCAATGCCCTCGCGCAATACGGGTGAAGTGCTGCTGACCGATTACCTTCAACGCCACGCCATCTCGCTTGCCCGGCTGGCGCGTGGTACCGGCATCCCGTTACCCATGTTGAGGCAGATCATCCTCGGGCGTCGGCGCATCAGCGCGGAGCAGGCGTTGCGTCTGTCCAGACTGCTGGACGCTACACCGGTGTTCTGGCTGGTGTTGCAGGCGCGTCATGATCTGGCAGGACACGGGGAAAGCCGCCTTTCCTAGCCGATAACGGCAGTGCACCGACGCGTGCGTATTCTTGCGGATAGCCGTGCGGCGCTTTCTCTCTTCGCCTCGCATGTTGCATGCCAGGCCCACTACCGAACCCGGCGTTGGTGCGTTTTGCGGAAGGTCGTGAAGCGACGGCAAAGCAGGTGTTCGCCTCCGCCATTAAGTGAATCGCGGCACATGTGCCGCTTCCAGCAAGAAACCACGCCTGGCATCGGTGCCAGGCAAATCCATGACGATTCAGGTGCACCATGGCGCACGCGATTTCTCGCTGCTTGCGTAGTTACTTGCCATCGAAGGAGGGCCGGGCGTGCGCTCCTGCGACGCAAAAACTTTCTCGTCGCAAGGCCGCGCGTATTCACCCCAAGGCAACAGATCGGGACCTACGCTCCCGCGGCCTAACGGCGCACACGGGGGAGCGTGTCGCCAGCTCCCCTACGACATGTTTCACGGTCACTGTCTACATCCGGGAGAGTCCCAATGAATAGAACAGCTTTGACTGGAACATATGCAGGAAACGGAGTTCGCTTGATGCTGCGCAAGACCGGTAGCCTGTCCATGGCCATTACCTTGGCCCTGGCAGCAACGGGAACCGCGCAGGCGGCCGGTGTGCTCACCCATCATGTGCGAGACGTGGTGAGCAGCAATGCGGTCGCATCGGTGGGCAGCCTGCCCGCCACCCAGGTGATGCGGCTCGACGTGGTGTTGCCCGTACGCGACCAGGCTGGCCTGGATGCGTTCGTGGCGGATGTCACCAACCCGAGCAGTCCTTCGTATCGCCAGTACCTCACGCCGGCGCAATTCACCGCGCGGTTCGGTCCCACTCAGAGCGACTACGACGCCGTGGTGAACTACCTCACCCGCAACGGCCTCACGGTCGTCGGGGGCAGTCGTGACGGACTGGACGTGCAGGTGAGCGGCAGCGTGGCGGCGGTGGAGAAGGCCTTCAACGTGCACATGCGCACGTACCAGCATCCCAGCGAAAACCGCGTTTTCTACAGTCCCGACCGCGAGCCGACCACGGCGCTGGCGATCCCGCTGTGGCATGTATCGGGCCTGGACAACTATTCGATCCCGCACCCGTTGTACGTGAAGAAGAGCGACTACGCCAAGGCCAATGGCATCAGTCCGGAAGCGGTGGTGGCGCATGCCACGACAGGCTCCGGTCCTTCCGCTTCGTTCCTCGGCAGTGACATGCGTGCGGCCTACTACGGCGGCACGGCGTTGACCGGCTCGGGCCAGAACCTTGGCCTGTTCGAATACGAAGGCACCGACCTGGCCGACCTCACCACGTATTACACCAACGTGAAGCAGACCAACAGCGTGCCCATCACGCTGCTGTCGACCGATGGCACCAGCACCAGCTGCCTGTACTCCAGTGGTTGCGACGACACCGAGCAGACGCTGGACATGACGCAGGCGCTGGGCATGGCGCCGGGCCTGAGCAGCCTGGTGATGTACATCGGCTCCACCGACACGGCGATCATCAGCGCGATGACCACGCACAGCCCGCTGCCGACCACCATCGGCTGCTCGTGGGGCTGGACGCCGGCCGATCCTTCGACACTGGACCCCTACTTCGAGAAGATGGCCGCGCAGGGCCAGACCTTCTTCGCGGCCTCAGGCGACGACTCGACCTGGTCGTCGCGCAACGAGGCGTGGCCAGCGGACGATGCCTACGTGATCTCGGTAGGCGGCACCGACCTCACCACCGCCAGCGCGGCGGGCGCGTGGAAGTCGGAGACGGCGTGGACGGACAGCGGAGGCGGCATCTCGCCGGACAAGATCGCGATTCCGTCGTGGCAGCAGCTCTCGGGCGTGATCACGTCCACCAACAAGGGCTCGACCAAGTACCGCAACGGTCCGGACGTGTCGGCGAACGCCAACTTCACCTTCTACACCTGCGCCGACCAGACCAGCTGCCTCGCCAACGAGTACGGCGGCACCAGTTTTGCGGCGCCGATGTGGGCGGGCTTCATAGCACTGGTCAACCAGCAGATCGTGGCCAATGGTGGCTCGCGCATCGGCAACTTCAACGCGACGATCTACCCGCAGAACATCACCAGCACCTATGCCACGGACTTCCACGACATCACCAGCGGCAAGTCCGGCAGCTACTCGGCGGTGACCGGCTATGACCTGGTGACCGGCTGGGGCAGCCCGAAGGCCGGGTTGATCACCACGCTGGAGCAATAGGCAGGCAGCTTGCAGGGAGGGGCCCGGAGCGACCGGGCCCCTCGGCGATGGTCGCCGGCACGTCCGTGTGGTACTGATGCCCGCCAGGGCTTTCCCCATGGACAGGAGTCGTCGATGAGCGTGATCACCCGCCTGGGTGCGCTGTGCGTGGTGCTGCTGGGCGTCTATGCCGTGGCGCCGCCGGCACATGCGGACCTGCCACCCGCTGCCTGCCCCGCACGTACGCTGGAGCTGGACGAGGCGACCGTGCGTGCCGCCATCGGCGTGCAGGACGTGGTGATGGATGCCGGCCATGCGCAGGCCACCGTGCTGTTCGCCAACGGCGACGTGCTGCGGGTGGCCCAGACCGGTTGCCTGAAGCCGGTGCTGGTGGCCCGCCTGTGGACCGATGCACGCGATGGCGTGGCGGACGAGATCTGGAAACAGCGCGCCACCATGGTGAGCCAGCTGGTGCTCAAGCCCGAGCGCGCGGCGCAGGTGACGGCATCGCTGCAGGCCGCAGGCGTCGACGCGCGCAACAACGGCGCCCCCAGGATCGAGCGCGAGCTGCCGGGCCATGCCGGTTACTCCATGACGGTGATGCGCTCGGCCCAGGACGGCCTGGGCCAGTTCCTGTCGATGGTGTATCTCAACCTGTAGGGCCACGGCTGGCCAAGGTCTGGCGCCGGGCATAAAGTGCTCGCGCATGCGGGCAAGAGGCCCGCCAGGGGGAGGGCATGCTGCGCTGGTTCCGCGAGGTGTGGACGGGTTCGGCGCCCGTCGAGTTCGAGAGTGCCTATGGCATGAACGAGTCGGTCGAGCGGCTCAGGGCGGCGACCGCGCGCTGGGGGATGTTTCGTGTCGCGGGCGAAGTGGCCGCGGGCCGTGTGTCCGAATCCCGCGTGTCCCTGCAGCGGGTGATCCCGATGGTCGGCAATTCGTTCAAGCCGTTCTTCATCGGTCGCTTCGAGCGACGCCAGGGTCGCGTGGTGCTGACCGGCCGTTTCACCATGCTCGCGTTGGTGCGGTTGTTCATGCTGGTCTGGTTCGGTTTTGTCGGCGTGTTCGTGGTCGGCGACCTGCTCGCCGGCCTGGCCCATCCGAAGGCCCTGGCCGCCGCGCCGTTCGGCTTGCTGATGCTCGCGTTCGGGTTTGCCCTGCTGCGCCTGGGCGCCTGGCTCTCGCGCAACGAGCCGGCGTGGCTGTCCGAGGTGAGCCGGCGTGCACTGGGTTCGACCCCGCCGGGCGTCGGCGCGGCGCCGCCCGCACGCGCGGCCCGGCCGGGCGCGAGGCCGCCGCCGATCCTGCTGATCACGGGCGTACTGGCGCTATCAGGCGTGATTGCGTGTGTGTCGGCCAGCACCGGCGTGCAGCAGTACCGCGGGGACGCGACGGGCGCGATCATCACGCACTACGCCGATGAGCGACTGCGTTATCTCAGTGGAGCGATCGGTGTGCTCGCGCTGCTGCTTGCATGGGGTGTCTACCAGCGGCGCCTGCTGGCGTGGCGCGGCGGATTCTTGTTGATCGCGGGTGCGCCCTTCATGCAGCTTTACGCGCTGTTCCGCAGCGATGTGCCGGAGTCCGCGCGCATGCCTGCGTACGTGTTCGCCGGCCTGTCGGTGCTGGTCGTGGCGCTGTGGGGGCGCTGGTGGTATGCGCAGCGCCCGCTGTTCAACGCATGAGGTCGACTCAGTCTGGCTGCGGCGGGGTTTCGTCGACGCAGCGTTCGACTTCGTGGAAATACCACGAATCGTCTTCGTCGAAGTTGGAATAGTAGGTCGCCACCGTGCGATCGCTCACCGGCTTGATGTCGACCAAGGCGACGGCCGGGCCGTCTTCGGTCTGGTGGATCTCGATGGTGGTGCCGGTATAGAGCACGGATCCCTGCAGGAAGATGTGCTTGCTGCCCCATGCGCCGGAGATGCAGGTGGCGATGTCGGCCACGGCGCCGCGGCCTTCGTAGACCGCCGTGGGCTTGGAGTTGCGCAGGCTGCCCTGGCTGGAGCAGCCGGCCATCAGCGTCACCAGCGTGGCAAGGGCCACATATCGTTTCATCGAGTCGCTTCCATGAAGTCGTTGAGGGCGTGTGCCCATGGTACGGGCGCGCCGGCCGGCGCGCACCTGAACGGCAAACGCGCGAAGTGCGTTGTGCGCTGACGCGACCATGACGACGCAAGGTGTTGAATGGCCGGACCTGATGGAGGGACGGACATGAACAAGCACATCGGAACCGGCATCACGGTCGGCCTGGCCATCATCCTGGGCCTCGTCTGTGGCAGCGGTGCGGCGCAAGACCTGGGCAAGCTTGGCGGGATGATTCCCGGTGGTGGCTCCATGAGTTCAGGGAGCATGGGCAACGTGGCGGGGCTGCTCGAATACTGCGTGAAGAACAATTACCTGGGTGGCGATTCGGGCGCCTCCGGCATCAAGGACCAGTTGCTGGGCAAGATGGGTGGCGGTTCCTCGGGTTCATCGGCCAGCGACAGCCAGGGGTCGAGCACCAGCAACATGCTGGGCGAGTTGACCGGCAGCAAGAAGAAGTCGTCGGACAGCAGCAGTGGCGGCAGCGCCAGCGGCGGTGCGACCAGCGATCCTGCCTACCTCAGCGGTGCCAAGGGCATCCTGCAGGGCAGCAACGGCCAGAGCATGGATCTCAACAGCCTCGGTGGCGGCAATAGCGACATGAAGTCGCAACTGACCAAGAAGGCCTGCGACACCGTGCTCAAGCAGGGCAAGTCGTTCCTGTAGCGACCAGCCTGGCGCGGTCGTGGCCGCGCGCAGGGTGCGCTCCTACACCCGGGGCGGTGTGGAGCGCCGCAGCCGACGCTCGTCGCGCGCCACGTAGATGGCCGCCGCCAGCACCATCAGTGCCAGCAGGTACCAGGTGATCAGGTAGCTGAGGTGATTGTTGGGAAACGCGATCACGGTGAGCCCGCCTTGCGGCCAGGCGGGCTTGCCGGCATCGAGCGTGCCCGGTGCCGCATCCTCGTCCACGAAGTACGGCGCGACGTCCCGGAGGCCGCGCGCGGTGGCGATGGCCGCCACGTCGCGCGTGTACCAGGTGTTGCGCGACGGATCGTTGTGGCGGAACAGTCCCGGTGGTTCGCTCATGCGCAGCAGGCCGGTCAGGGTGGTCTCGCCGTCCGGGCCGGGTGCGCACTGGGCCTTGAGCCCGCACCAGTCCTCGGGCGCGAAGCCGCGATTGACCAGCACCACCGAACCATCCGCCAGCTGCAGCGGCGTCATCAGCCAGTAGCCGGTGCCGTAGTTCGATGCCGTCCACACCGGCGTCTGCCGGTCGTACAGGAAACGGCCGCGCAGCTGCACGTGGCGATACTCGGCCGATTGCGCGGTAATGCCGCCCCACGCGTCGCGCGCGGGTGCATCCACCGGCGCGGCGTGCACGCGCTGGTCGACGCGGGCGATCAGGTCGCGCTTCCACGCCAGCCGGTACACCTGCCAGGTGCCCAGGGCGATGAATCCGGCGAACAGGATCAGGCCCAACAGGGCCAGCAGGCCCAAGGCCAGCGGGCCGCGCGGCTGGCGGCCCGTTTCTTCGGTAACACTCATGGATGACTCGCGGAAGTGGCTGTGCGACCTGCGTGAACCGTCACGGCAGGTTCGCCGGATCCATCATGGACGGCATCATGTTGCTGTTGAGGTGATACATGATCCAGATCGATCCGCTGAGCGTGATGACGACCAGCACGATGGTAAACACCAGCGCGAGCATGTTCCAGCCGCCCTCGGACTTCGCGTTCATGTGCAGGAAGTAGATCATGTGCACCACGATCTGCACCGCCGCCAGCGCGAGGATCACCACAGCCGCCGTGCTCGACTTCTCGATCACATGGCCCATCACCAGCCAGAACGGGATGACGGTGAGGATCACCGCCAGCACGAAGCCCGTCATGTAGCCGCCGAAGGTGGCGTGGATGCCCAGGTCGTCGTGACCGTGGCCGTCGTCGTGGGCGTGCTGGGTGTCGTCATGCGCGCTCATGGCAGCACTCCCATCAGGTAGACGAAGCTGAAGACGCCCACCCACACCACGTCGAGGAAGTGCCAGAACATCGACAGGCACATCAGGCGACGCTTGTTGGCCGGGATCAGGCCCTTCTTCGCCACCTGGCTCATCAGCACGATCAGCCAGATGATGCCGCAGGTGACGTGCAGGCCGTGGGTGCCCACCAGGGTGAAGAACGAGGAAAGGAACGCGCTGCGCTGCGGGCCGGCGCCGATCGACACCAGATGGGCGAATTCGCGCAGCTCCAGCGTGATGAAGCAGGCGCCCAGCAGGCCGGTGATGGTGAGCCACAGCATCATCGGGCTTTGGCGGTCGCGCTGCATTTCCAGCACCGCGAAACCATAGGTGATCGAGGACAGCAGAAGCAGCGCGGTGTTCACCGCCACCGCGGGCAGTTCCAGCACCTCCGCACCGGTGGGGCCGCCGGCATATTCGCGGCCCAGCACGCCGTACACGGCGAACAGGCAGGCGAAGATGAGGCAGTCGCTCATCAGGTAGATCCAGAAGCCCAGCAGCGTGCCGTTGGGCGTATGGCTCTCGGTAGTCTCGTGGAAGACCAGCGGCTGCGTCGGTCCGGCCGAGGCGGGATAGGTGGTGGATATCTCAGACATGGCGGGCCAGCAGCTCCGTACGGGATGCCTCGACGCGGCGCACATCGTCCGCCGACAGGTAGTAATCGCGGTGGTAATTGAAGGTGTGCGCGATGGCCACCACCAGGATGCCCGCGAAGGAGAGGATGGCCACCAGCCACATGTACCAGATCATCGCGAAGCCAAAGATGAAACTGAGGCCGCCGAGGATGATGCCGGCGCCCGTGTTGAGCGGCATGTGGATCGGCACGAAGCCGTCAAGCGGACGCTGGTAGTGGTACTTCTTCATCATCCACCACGCGTCGTGGTCATGCACCAGCGGGGTGAAGGCGAAGTTGTACTTCGGCGGCGGCGAGGAGGTCGACCATTCCAGCGTGCGCCCGTTCCACGGGTCGCCGGTCACGTCGCGCAGGGCCTCGCGGCGGCGGAAGCTCACCACGAACTGCAGGATCATGCAGCCGATGCCGAGCAGGATCAGGAACGCGCCGAACGCGGCCAGCACGAACCATATCTGCAGTGCCGGGTCGGTGAAGTGGCTGAGGCGGCGCGTGATGCCCATCAGGCCGAGCACGTACAGCGGCATGAAGGCGAAATAGAAGCCCACCACCCAGAACCAGAACGAGCACTTGCCCCAGAACGGATCGAGCCGGAAGCCGAACGCCTTGGGAAACCAGTAGCTGATGCCGGCGAACAGGCCGAACAGCACGCCGCCAATGATCACGTTGTGGAAGTGCGCGATCAGGAACAGGCTGTTGTGCAGCGAGAAATCCGCCGGGGGCACCGCCAGCAGCACGCCGGTCATGCCGCCGATCACGAAGGTGACCATGAAGGCCACCGTCCACATCATCGGCAGCTCGAACTCGACCCGGCCGCGGTACATGGTGAACAACCAGTTGAAGATCTTCGCACCGGTGGGGATGGAGATGATCATGGTGGTGATGCCGAAGAACGAGTTGACGCTCGCCCCCGAGCCCATGGTGAAGAAGTGGTGCAGCCACACCAGATAGGACAGCACCGTGATCACCACCGTGGCGTACACCATCGAGGCATAGCCGAACAGCGGCTTGCGGCTGAAGGTGGCGGTCACTTCGGAGAAGATGCCGAACGCAGGCAGGATCAGGATGTATACCTCCGGGTGCCCCCAGATCCAGATCAGGTTCACGTACATCATGGCGTTTCCGCCAAGCGTGGTGGTGAAGAAGTTGGTGCCGGCGTAGCGATCCAGCGCCAGCAGCGCGAGCACGGCGGTCAACACGGGGAATGCCGCCACGATCAGCACGTTGGTGCACAGCGCGGTCCAGGTGAACACCGGCATCTTCATCATGGTCATGCCGGGCGCGCGCATCTTGATGATGGTCACCAGCAGGTTGATGCCCGACAACAAGGTGCCGATGCCCGCTATCTGCAGCGCCCATATGTAGTAGTCCACGCCCGCGTCGGGGCTGGACACGATGTCGGACAGCGGGGGATAGGCCAGCCAGCCGGTGCGTGCGAACTCGCCGATGAACAGCGAGGCCATCACCAGCAGCGCGCCGGCCACGGTCATCCAGAAGCTGAAGTTGTTGAGGAAGGGAAAGGCGACGTCGCGGGCACCGATCTGCAGCGGCATCACGAAGTTCATCATGCCCGTCACCATCGGCATGGCGACGAAGAAGATCATGATCACCCCGTGCGCGGTGAAGATCTGGTCGTAGTGCTCCGGTGGCAGGTAGCCCACGTTGTCGCCGAAGGAGATCGCCTGCTGCGCGCGCATCATGATGGCGTCGGCGAAGCCGCGCAGCAGCATGATGAACCCAAGGATCATGTACATGATGCCGATGCGCTTGTGGTCGATGCTGGTGAACCACTCGTGCCATAGGTAGCCCCATAGCTTGAAGTAGGTGATGGCGCCGAGCACGGCGATCGCGCCGATCGCCACCACCGCGAAGGTGCCGAGCACGATGGGCACGTGCAGCGGCAGCGACTCCAGGGTGAGTCGACCGAAGATCAGCTTGGTAAGGTCGGTCTGGGCAAGCATCGTCAACACCGCCTGTCGCTAGGTTCAGTCGGAATGGGGATGGTGGTTGGACATGTCGGCCATGTCCCCGGCCGGTGCCGCGGCGCCGGCCTCGCCCTCGGTCCTGGGCGGCTTCATTTCCATATGGGCCATGCACGAAGGGTCGTCCGGCTGCACGCAGTGGGTGAGGATGGCCAGGTACAGGCCTGGCTCCACCGTGGCATAGAACTTCACCGGCTCGTTCTCGCTCGGCTCGGCCAGCTTCACGTAGACCTCACGGCTGAGGTCACCGCCGTTCGCCTTGGCCTGCGCCACCCAGCGCGAGAATCCTTCCTCGTCCAGGCCGTGGAAGACGAAGTGCATGCCCGAAAAGCCGTTGCCGCTGTAGTTGGCGGAGAAGCCCTGGTATTCGCCCGGCTTGTTGATCACCGCCTGCAGGGTGGTCTCCATGTTGGGCATGGCGTAGATCTGCCCGGCCAGCGCGGGGATGAAGAACGAGTTCATCACCGAGGTGGCCGTAATCTTGAACTGGATCGGCCGATCCACCGGCGCGGCCAGTTCGTTCACGGTGGCAATGCCTTGCTCGGGGTATATGAACAGCCACTTCCAGTCGAGCGCGACCACGTCGACCACCAGCGGTCGGGCATCGGCAGGAAGCTGGCGGCTGGCGTCGATGCGTTCCAGCGGCCGGTACGGATCGAGCTTGTGGGTACTGACCCAGGTGATCGCGCCGAGCGCAATGATGATCAGCAGCGGCGCGGACCAGATCAACAGCTCGAGGATGGTGGAGTGATCCCATTCGGGATCGTAGGTCGCCTTCTTGTTGGAAGCGCGGAAGTGCCAGGCGAACCACAGCGTCAACACAATCACCGGAACAATGATGAGCAGCATCAGTACCGTTGAAGTGATGATCAGGTTGCGCTGTTGCACGGCGAGGTCGCCGGATGGCGACATCAGCACGGTTTGGCAGCCCGCAAGCAGGAGGGCGACAGGTAGCAGCAGTCCACGGAAAGCCTTCATAGACATAGCCGACGACGCAACCGATGAGCTGGATGGTGGAAACGGTACGCCGATCGGCGCGGTACAGGAACTTCCCATAGCGCGTAAGGCGTGGCGGTGCCATGCTGCGGCGGCGCCATCCTCCCTCTTTCCGAGTAACGACTATGTCAAGCACGTTCCCTGAACATGGATCGGCGGGCACCACGGTCGAGGACATCGGGCGGCTGCATGCCCACGCCAAGGTGGCGCCGGGCGAGATCGCCGTGGGCGTCATCATCGGCCGCACCTCCGAGCACTTCGACTTCTTCGTGTTCGGCATTTCCTGCGTGCTGGTGTTTCCCTCCCTGCTGTTTCCCTCGGCCAGCCAGCTGGACGGCATGCTGTACGCCTTCACGATCTTTTCACTGGCCTTCATCGCGCGGCCGTTCGGCACCGCGCTGTTCATGAGTTTCCAGCGGCGCTGGAGCCGCGGCACCAAGCTCACCATCGCGCTGTTCCTGCTTGGCAGCGCCACCGCGGGCATGGCCTTCCTGCCCGGCTACAAGGTAATCGGCGCCTGGTCGATCGGCCTGCTGGTGCTGTTCCGCATCCTGCAGGGCATCGCCCTGGGCGGTTCATGGGACGGCCTGCCCTCGCTGCTGGCGCTCAACACGCCGGCGCAGCGCCGTGGCTGGTACGCGATGCTCGGCCAGCTCAGTGCGCCGATCGGCTTCATGGTGGCCGGTGCGCTGTTCCTGTTCCTGCACAGCAGCCTCAGCCAGGAGGACTTCATCGACTGGGGCTGGCGCTATCCGTTCTTCGTGGCCTTCGCCATCAACGTGGTGGCGCTGTTCGCACGCCTGCGCCTGGTGGTGACCGAGGAATACACGGTGGCGATGGAAGAGCGCGAGCTCGAGCCCATCGGCATCATCGACCTGCTGCGCAGCCAGGGCTACAACATCTTCATCGGCGCCTTCGCCGCGCTGGCCAGCTACGCCTTGTTCCACCTGGTGACCATCTTCCCGCTGTCGTGGATCGTGCTGGGCTCCACCCAGTCGGTGAACGCGGTGCTGGTGGCCGAGCTGATCGGCGCCGTGGCCTGCATCTTCGGCATGATCATCTCGGGCCTGCTGGCCGATCGCATCGGCCGGCGCACCACGCTGGGCCTGATGGCCGCGCTGATCGCCATCTTCGCGCTGATCACGCCGTGGCTGCTGGGTGGCGGCAAGCTGGGGCAGGACGCCTTCATCATCCTGGGCTTTGGCGGGCTGGGCCTGTCTTATGGCCAGGCGGCCGGCAGCGTGACGTCCAACTTCGAGATCCGCCTGCGTTATGCCGGTGCCGCGCTCACTACCGACTTCGCCTGGCTGATCGGCGCGGCCTTCGCGCCGCTGGTGGCACTGGGCCTGTCGGCACGCTTCGGCCTGGTGGCGGTAAGCGCCTACCTGCTGTCCGGCGTGATCTGCACCTTGCTGGCGCTGCGCGTGAACCGGGCATTGGCTGCCAGGGAGTAGCCGGCCGGCATCGTTGACCGGGCGCGGCCTCAGAGGTCGCCGAGGTTGAGCCGGTAACCGTTGCGGCCGCTTTCCTTGACCTGGTACAGCGCCTCGTCGGCGCGCTGCAGCAGCGCGTCGGCGGTGGTGGCACCGGCATGCAGCGTCGCGCCGATGCTCAGTGTCACCTGCAGCCGCACGCCTTCGATGTCCACCGGTGGCTTCATCGCCTCGGCCACGCTGCGTACCAGGGCCTCGGCCGTGGTGGCATCCCCGATGTCGCGGCAGAGTATGACGAACTCGTCGCCGCCCAGCCGCGCCAGCAGGTCGCTCTTGCGCACGCAGGTCTTCAGGCGCGCGGCCACCTCGCGCAGTGCCGCATCGCCGGCGGCGTGGCCGTGGGTGTCGTTGATCTGCTTGAAGTGGTCCACGTCGATCATCATCACCAGCAGCGGCTCGCGCGCCATGGCGGCGTGCTGGATGGCCAGCTCGATACCGTTGTGGAAGGCGAGGCGGTTGGCAATGCCGGTGAGGGTGTCGTGGTGGGCCAGGAAGGCCAGCTTCTGCTCGGCGCGCTTGAGCTTGGTGATGTCCGTGGTCAGCGTGTAGAAGCCGTTGCGCTCGCCCTTCGAGTTGACGATGGGCAGGTAGGTGGCGTGCAGGTAATGCCGCCGGCCGTTGAATTCGGTGTGGTACTCGAATGAGGTGATCTTGCCGTCCAGCACCTTGTCGATGTGGGGCTTGAGCGTGGGATAGACCGAGGGCCGCGCTTCCTCGACGCTGCGGCCGAGGATGGAGGGCAGCTCGCGCCCGATCAGGGTGCGGGCGTAGGCATTGATGAACACGTAGCGCTGCCCGGCATCCAGCTGCGCGATCAGCGCGGGGATGTTGTCGGTGATGGTGCGCAGGCGCAGCTCGCTGTCGGCGAGTGCCTGCTCGGCGGCGATGCGCGCGGTGACGTCGCGCCCGATGTAGACCATCTCGACCTCGCCAGGGTGGTCGGGGCTGGGGGCCACCCTGGCCAGGGCCTCGAACCAGCGGTACTCGCCCGACTTGCTCCGGATGCGGTAGCAGGTGAGCCGGGCGATGCCATCCAGCCACAGTTGCGCCACCACGGCCATCACGCGTTCGTAGTCGTCCGGGTGGATCATGCTGCCGCGCGAGGCGGCGTATTCGTCCGGCTCCCAGCCCAGGATGTCCCGCACCGAGGGCGATACGTAGCGCCGCGTACCGTCGCGGGCAATGCGCATGATCAGATCGCTGGCGTAGTCAGCCAGCAGGCGATAGCGGCTTTCGCTCGCGTTGGCCTCGAACGACAGGCGCTGGCGGTCGGCCAGCGTCAGCGCCACCGGAACCGCCACGGCACACAGCGTGCCGAGGAAAATCTGTGCGACCAGCGCACGCTCGCCGGCGCTGGCATGCTGGATCAGGTCGAAGGGCCCGCTGCCGAGGGCGGTGCCCACGTTGGTGATGATCGCCACGATCGCCATGCCGACCACCAGTCCCGGGAAACGGTACTGGAACACCAGGTACAGCACCGGCCCGAAGATCACGAACAGCAGCGGGAAGCGCACCTGCGCGAATACGCCCGCGGTGATGGCGGCCAGCAGTGCGATTTCGCACCACATGCGCAGCCGCTGGCCCGGTGGTCCGAGCATGCGGCCACGCTGGCGCAGAGCCACCAGGGTCAGTGTGCCCACGATCACCATGCCCAGCAGATGTGCGCGGAACCACTCGTTGGCCGTGCCCAGGAAGGCGTCGCCGGTCGCGAAGTAGCGGGTCACCATCGCCAGCAGGGTGGATGCCGCGCAGGCGGCCAGCGTCGCCCCGATCGCCACCGCGCCCAGCCGCAGGTAGTGCGTGTGGTGCTCGATGATGCGCGGAACGTAATGGCGTATGGCAGCCGCCACCACGAGGATCTCGATGAGGTTGGCCGGGACAAGGATCAGCGGCACCCACAGGTCATCCGGCGAGTGCAGGCCGAAGCTGAGGTATTGACCCGCCAGCAACCCGGCGGCGATGGCGATCAGGTAGGGCGGCCAGTGCCGCTTCGATACGGTAAGCATGGCACCGGCGGCGATGCCGTTGGCGGCCCACACCGAGGCCATGCTGCCGGTGCAGCGGGCCAGCAGCAGCGTTCCGCCTGCGGCGATGAAGATCACCACGAACAGGATCGCTGACGGAACCAGCATGGGGTGCCGCTTG
Organism: Dyella sp. C9; assembly: GCF_003332825.1. Taxonomy (GTDB): domain Bacteria; phylum Pseudomonadota; class Gammaproteobacteria; order Xanthomonadales; family Rhodanobacteraceae; genus Dyella. Next base: position 57,008 of record NZ_QIRF01000007.1, read on the forward strand.
CGATGGCGCTGCAGGTGTTCGGGTTGGACCATGATGCCTGCGTTCGTCGGGCCGCCTGTACTCCCCATGTTTAGGTCGGCGCACGTCAACGGTCCGTCGTTGCATGCCCGCGTGCGCGGTCAGCGTTGTTCCGGCGGCCGTATGCCGACTCGCGCGACCAGCGCGGCGTGTCGTGCCAGGTCCACCGGCCGGTGCACGGCGTGCGGCGTGGGCGGGTGCTGCCCGAGCATGCGGCCGAGGCCCCAGTCCTGCGCCGGGCGTATGGGCCGCGGCGCGAAACCGCCGGCGCAGTTGGGGCAGACGTCGTGCAGCAGGGCCACGCAGTCGCGGCAGAAGGTGCACTCGAAGGTGCAGATCATCGCCTCGGTCGAGTCGGGTGGCAGCGACCGGTTGCAGTGCTCGCAGGTGGGGCGCAGTTCCAGCATGGGTCGATCCCCTGGGAATGGCGGGCATGGTAACCGTCATGCCGGGGCGGGTACCCTACGCGCCGCCCCGGGGCCGCGCAGGCGCGTCCCGTCCAGCCACCAAGGTTCCCCCATGATCTATGTCCTGTTGAGCGTCGTGTGCAGCGTGCTGGTGTCGGTACTGCTGAAGCTGGCGCGCCGGCTGTCGATCGACGTCGGGCAGGCCATTGCCTGGAACTACGTGGCGACCAGTGCGCTCACGGCGCTGGTGTTCCATCCGTCGCTGGCGGTGCTGCGCAGCCCGCAGGCGCCCTGGCTGGGCTTCGTCGGGCTGGGCCTGCTGCTGCCGCTGATCTTCCTGGCGCTGGCCGCCTCGGTGCGTACGGCCGGCATCGTGCGAACGGACGCCGCGCAACGCCTGTCGCTGCTGATTTCCCTGCTGGCGGCCTTCGTGCTGTTCGGCGAAACGCTCAGCGTGGGCAAGGGCGCGGGCATCGCGCTCGGCCTGCTGGCGCTGCTGTGCATGGTGTGGCGCGCGGCGCCGGTCAACGGTGAAGCGGCCGCGCGTGGCTGGCTATGGCCGCTGGTGGTGTTCGCCGGCTTTGGCGCCATCGACATCCTGTTCAAGCGGGTGGCCCAGGCCGGTACGCCGTTCGCCGCCTCGCTGCAGGCCATGTTCGCGCTGGCGCTGGTGGTCTCGGTGATCCTGCTGCTGTGGCGCCGCTGGCACGACCGCACCTTCTTCACCCTGCGCGATGCGGTGGCCGGCCTGCTGCTGGGCCTGGCCAACTTCGGCAACATCGTGTTCTACGTGCGCGGCCACCAGGCGCTGCCCGACCACCCTTCGCTGGTGTTCGCCAGCATGAACCTGGGCGTGGTGGCGCTCGGCGCGGTGATCGGCGCGGGGGTGTTCCGCGAGCGCCTCAGCGCCGTCAACGTGCTGGGCCTGGCCCTGGCACTGGCGGCCATCGGCATGATTGCCTGGAGCTGACGTCGACCCGCGCTCGGCCCGGGCGAACGACAGCATGAACTTGCGCAGTGACTTCTGGCGTATGAAAGCCGGCGCGCTCGCTGCCTAAGCTGGGCAACACGCGCCATCACGTCCGTCGGAGGTTTCACCCGTATGCGCAAGCTCCCCCTCGCCTTTGCCCTCGCCACGCTGATGCTCGGTACGGTGGTCCATGCCGACGACAAGGGCGACCCGAACAAGAAGCCCGACGAGAAGTCCCCCGCCACGCTGCTCAAGCCGCAGTCGTCGGAAACCTCCGGCACGGTGAAGGTCGAAGGCAAGAGCATCGACTACAAGGCGGTGGCCGGTACCCTGGTGCTGCACGGCAATGGCGACAAGGAGAACGAGCCGCAGGTCAGCATGTTCTACGTCGCCTACTTCAAGAAGGGCGCGGAACCCGGCAAGCGGCCGATCACCTTCATCTACAACGGCGGCCCTGGCTCGGCCACGGTGTGGCTGCACATGGGCGCGTTCGGGCCAAGGCGCGTGGTGACCGCCGACGATTCGCACACGCCGGCGGCGCCCTATGGCCTGGTCAACAACGACTACAGCCTGCTCGACGCCTCCGACCTGGTGTTCATCGATGCGCCGGGCGCGGGCTTCAGCCGCCTGATTGCCGACGACGCCGACAAGGGCAAGCGCGACGAGCTGATGAAGGATCGCAAGAAGAAGATCTACAGCGTCGACGGCGACGGCCACGCGTTCGCCAAGTTCATCACGCAGTTCCTGTCCACTTACAACCGCTGGAACTCGCCCAAGTACCTGTTCGGCGAAAGCTACGGCACCACCCGTTCGGCGGTGGTGGCCAACATCCTGGAGAACGAGGACAGCGTCGACCTCAATGGCGTGGTGCTGCTCTCGCAGATCCTCAATTTCGACACCGACATCGACGGTGCCGCCAACAATCCGGGCGTGGACCTGCCCTACGTGGTGGGCCTGCCTACCTTTGCCGCCACGGCCTACTACCACCACAGGCTGCCGCAGCAGCCGGCCGCGCTGGAGCCCTTCCTGCGCGAGGTGGAGCAGTACGCCATGACCGATTACGCCTCGGCACTGATGGCCGGCTCGCACCTGGACGAAGGGCGCAAGCAGGCGGTGGCGCAGAAGCTGCACCAGTACACCGGCCTGCCGGTGGCCTATCTGCTCAAGGCCAACCTGCGCGTCGATGGCGGCATGTTCGAGCACGAGCTGCAGGCCGATGGCGACATCACCACCGGGCGCCTGGATTCGCGTTTCTCCGGCCCGTCGCTCGATCCGCTGAGCAAGTCGGCCGACTACGATCCGCAGTCCTCGGCGATCAGCTCCGCCTATGTGGCGGCCTTCAACGACTACGTGCGCCGCCAGCTGAAGTTCGGCGACGGCCAGACCTATCGCCTGTTCGCCGACATCGACCATTGGGAGTTCTCGCACAAGGCACCGGGTGCCAGCGAATCGCTGCAGCAGTCCACCAACGTGATGCCGGACCTGGCCACGGCGATGAAGACCAACCCGAACCTGCGCGTCTCGCTCAACGGCGGCTACTACGACCTGGCCACGCCCTATTTCGCGGCCGACTACGAGATGCACCACATGCCGATTCCGGACAGCCTGCAGAAGAACATCTCGTACGCGTGGTACCCCTCGGGCCACATGGTCTATGCGCACGAGGAATCGCTGAAGCAGCTGCACGACAACGTGGCGCGCTTCATCGAGGAAACCGACAACGTCGGCAAGCGCTGATCGTGGCGGCGCGGCGACGAGCCGCGCCTTCACGCCTGCCTTCGACGCGCGGCGCTAACCTCCGCGTTTCCCACGCCGGAGTCGCCCCATGAGTACCGAAGCCGTCGCCAAGCGCCTGGTGGCCATGTGCCGCCACGGCCAGTTCGAGGAAGCGCAGCACGAACTCTACGCCAGGCATGCCGTGAGCATCGAGCCGGAGGCCGCCGCCAATGGTCCGCTGGGCAACGTGCAAGGCCTCGAGGCGATCCTGGAAAAAGGGCGCCGCTTCCAGGCCGGCGTGGCCCAGGTGCACGCCGTGGAGGTCAGCGAACCGCTGGTCGCCGGCCACTGGTTCTGCCTCACCCTGAGCATGGACGTGACCATGAAGGAGCGTGGCCGCATGACCCTGAGCGAGGTATGCGTGTATCACGTGCAGGACGACAAGATCGTCAGCGAGCAGTTCTTCTACGACATGGGCTGAGCCCCGTCGCCTGACTTCCCCTGTAGCAGCGCACCCTGTGCGCGACAAGCCAACGGAGCAGCGACGCTGAAGATCTTCGCGCACAGGGTGCGCTCCTACAGAACAAAGCGTCGCCCAAACAAAAAGCCCCGCTTTCGCGGGGCTTCCTGTACTTGCACCAGCGCAGTGCTCAGTCGATGTCGAGGAACGAGCGCAGCTGCTCGGAGCGGCTCGGATGACGCAGCTTGCGCAGCGCCTTGGCCTCGATCTGGCGGATGCGCTCGCGCGTGACGTCAAACTGCTTGCCGACTTCTTCCAGCGTGTGGTCGGTGTTCATGTCGATGCCGAAGCGCATGCGCAGCACCTTGGCTTCCCTCGGGGTGAGGCCGGCCAGCACGTCGCGCACGGTTTCCATCAGGCCCGTCTCGGTGGCGGACTCGATCGGCGAGGACGCGTTGGTGTCCTCGATGAAGTCGCCAAGATGGGAATCCTCGTCGTCGCCGATCGGGGTTTCCATCGAGATCGGTTCCTTCGCGATCTTCAGCACCTTGCGGATCTTGTCCTCGGGCATCTCCATTTCCTTGGCCAGCTCTTCCGGCGTCGGCTCGCGGCCGAACTGCTGCAGCATCTGGCGGGAAATGCGGTTCAACTTGTTGATCGTCTCGATCATGTGCACCGGGATGCGGATGGTGCGCGCCTGGTCGGCGATCGAGCGGGTGATGGCCTGGCGGATCCACCATGTGGCGTACGTGGAGAACTTGTAGCCGCGGCGGTATTCGAACTTGTCCACCGCCTTCATCAGGCCGATGTTGCCTTCCTGGATCAGGTCGAGGAACTGCAGGCCGCGGTTGGTGTACTTCTTGGCGATGGAGATGACCAGGCGCAGGTTCGCCTCGACCATTTCCTTCTTGGCGCGGCGGGCCTTGGCCTCGCCGATCGACATCGTGCGGTTGATTTCCTTGATGTCGGTCAGCGGCAGGAACAGCTGGCGCTCGATCGAGGCGAGCTTTTCCTGCTCGGCGTCGATCGCTTCCTTGTACGGCTTGATGTTCGGCGACCACTTCTGGCGCTTGCGGCCGAGCTCATTGGCCCACTCGAGGTTGCCCTCGTTGCTCGGGAACGCCTTGAGGAACTCGGCCTTGGGCATCTTCACCTGCTTGACGAAGATGTCCATCAGCACGCGCTCGTGGTGACGGATGTCGTTCACCACGTCGCGCAGCTTGCGCACGAAGCCATCGATCAGCGCGGACGGCAGCTTGAGCTTGAGGAATTCCTCAGCCATCTGGTCACGCAGCTTGACGACCTTCTTGTCGTTGATGTCGGCGGCCTTGGGAGCCGCCTTCTGGAACTTGCTGTAGTAGTCGCGCAGCAGCTCCATGCGGCGCTTGACCTCTTCGGGGTCCGGACCGCTCGGGCCGGCGTCCTCGTCGACGGCGCCGTCTTCCTCGTCCTCGTCTTCCTCGACGTCGGAATCGCTGACTTCCACATCGGCCAGGGCCTGGGCAGCGTCCGCGGCGTCTTCCAGGTCGGCGAAGCCGGCCAGGATCTCGCTCAGGCGGCGCTTGCCGTCCAGGTGCTGGTCGTATTCCTCGAGCAGCAGCTCGATGGTCAGCGGGAAGCTGGCCAGCGCGGTCTGCACCTGGCCCAGGCCTTCCTCGATGCGCTTGGCGATGGCGATTTCGCCCTCGCGGGTCAGCAGCTCGACCGTGCCCATCTCGCGCATGTACATGCGCACCGGGTCGGTGGTGCGGCCCACTTCGGAGTCGACTGCCGACAGCAGCGCCACGGCTTCTTCCGCGGCTGCTTCATCGTCGGTGGAGGCGCCCGGGGCGTTGTCCGAGAGCGGATCGGAGTCGGGCGCAGCGTCGTGCACCTCGATGCCGACGCCCTTGAGCACCGCCATGATGTCTTCGATCTGCTCCGGATCGACGATGTCGTCGGGCAGGTGGTCGTTGATCTCGGCGTAGGTCAGGTAGCCCTGCTCCAGACCCTTGGAGATGAGCGCCTTGATTTCCGATTGTTGCTCGGGAGCTTTGCTATTCATACCTACCGCCGCGTATGCAGGAACCGATCAGTATACCGATGTGATGCTTTTTTGACCAGTTTTCAAGTAAGGATAATGGGATCGCCGACACGCAAAAAACGCGCCAAATAGGCATCTTCCGATGATCCTGTGAGGGAAGTCCGTCAGTTGCCGCGGCCCGGCCGCTCATGGCGTCTCCAGCCAGAACGTGACCGGCCCGTCGTTGACCAGATGAACCTGCATATGGGCGCCGAAGCGGCCGATTTCCACCCGGGGGTGTGCGGCACGGGCCAGTTCCACCAGCCGGTCGAACCAGCGGCGGCCTTCCTCGGGCGTGGCGGCGCTGGTAAAGCTCGGGCGCATGCCCGAGCGGGTATCGGCGGCCAGGGTGAACTGGCTCACCAGCAGCAGTTCCCCCGCAGTGTCGGCCAGGGAGCGGTTCATGCGGCCCTGCTCGTCGGCGAACACGCGATAGCCCAGCAGTCGTTCGAGCATGCGCCGCGTGCGGGCTTCGTCGTCGCCCGGCTGCACGGCCACCAGCGCGAGCAGGCCTGCCCCGATGGCTCCCACGGTTTCGTTCTCGACGTCGACACGGGCAGACAGGACACGCTGGATCAGGGCGATCATGGATGGAGTGACGGCTGGCGACGGCTTCGAAGCTTAGGGCCTGGTTGATGCCGACGATAGCCTCCGGCACCACAGAACGTGGCTCGCGTCGTGCCGTTTACCTCCGCTGGCCGGTTCCGGACGGTTACACTTCGGCGCTCATGCGATTCGACATAGCCATCCTCTACTTCCTCCTGCGCCTGTTCGGAAAGCTGCCCCTGCGGGTGCTGCACGCCATCGGTTCGGGTATCGGCCGCTTCTCGCTGTGGCGCCACAGTCGCACCGCCCACAACACCTCGGTGAACCTGCGCATCGTTCGGCTCGGCCTCGACAAGGCCGCCCAGGCCGCGTTGCTGCGCGAGGTGATGGCGCAGAGCGGCCAGTCGGCCACCGAGATCGCCAAGATCTGGGGCAATGACGCCGAGCGCGCGCTCGACCTGGTGCGCGAGGTGCGCGGCGAAGCCCTGTTTGACGCGGCCCTGGCGGCCGGCAAGGGCGTGATCATCGCCGCGCCGCACCTGGGCTGCTGGGAAGTGCTCAATTACTGGCTGTGCCGCAAGACGCCGATGGCGATCCTGTACCGGCCGCCCCGCATCGCCGCGGTGGAAGGCCTGCTGCGCAAGGTGCGCGGTGCGCTGGCGCCCGAGCAGGTGCGCGCCGAGGGCGCCGGCGTACGTACTTTGTACAAGCGGCTGGCCGGCGGCGGCACGGTAGGCATCCTGCCGGACCAGAAGCCGCGTGCGGGCGAAGGCGAGTTCGCCCCGTTCTTCGGCCGCGACGCACTGACCATGGTGCTGCTGCCGCGGCTGGCTGCGCGTACCGGGTCGACCGTGCTGTTTGCCTTTGCCGAACGGCTGGCGCATGGCCAGGGCTTCCGCGTGCACCTGCTGCCTGCGCCGGAAGGGCTGGCCGATGCCGACCTGGGCGTGGCCTGCCGCGCGCTCAACCGTGGGGTGGAGCAATGCGTGGAGCTCGCCTTCACCCAGTACCAGTGGCATTACAAGCGCTATTCGGCCGACGCCCGTCCCAGCCCCTACGACAACGAGCGCGCGATCTAGCGCCGGTGTGCCGGCACCGCCGGGCGGATCAGCCCAGGCGGCGCAGGAAGACGGTCATTTCCTTCTCGGCCTGCTTGTCGCCACGCGCCTGCGCCGCCGCGATGCCCTGGCGCCAGGCGTCGGCGGCGCCGGGCCGGTCATCCAGCGCCAGGCAGGCCTTGCCCAGCAGTTTCCACGCGGCCGAATAGCCGCCATCGAAAACGACCGCCCGGCGCAGCTCCACGGCGGCGGCGGTGGCATCGCCGGCCGCCAGCAGGGCATTGCCCAGCGAAAAGCGCAGCAGCGCGCCATCGCGGGGGCCCCCGCATTGCGCACGCAGGTTGGCGATCAGTGCGGCGTTCATTGCAGGGCGCGGAAGCGCCACTCGTCGACCTGGTAGATGCGGGTCGGATGCGCCGGTTCCGGCGGTACCCGCCCCGCGCGCAGGTCGGCCAGCGCCTGGGCCGGCCAGATCACCACCCAGCCCGAGCGGAACGGTTGCACCAGCAGCGCATAGCGCAGCGCATTGCTGGTCATTTTCTCCGGATGCTCCACCACCAGGCCGTCCGGATGCTGCTGCGCGAACTGCTGCAGCGATTCGCCTTCATACAACCGCTCGATGGCGTGGGTCATGCGGCCGGCGAAGTGGAACTGGCCCTCGTAGTTGCCGAGCAGGCCGATCGCGCGATGGTCCGCGTCGGCAGCACCGAGCAGCTCGGCCGAGGGGCGCAGGTCGAAGTTCTGCCACATGGTGAGGGTGAACAGCGTGTTGAGCGCCAGCGTGCCGATCAGGCCGGCAAACGCCAGGCGCCGCATCTCGCCACGGCCGCGCAGCAACAGCAGGATGCCCAGCAGCACGAACACCACGCTGAAGAAGCGGCTGTAGCGCTGCGTGCTGTCGAACCATTCGCCGTGCAGGTCGTTGTGCGCCACCAGCATCGGCAGCACAAACAGGAAGATGCCGAACAGGATGCCGCCCACGCCCAGCGGCCAGGTGCCCAGCCACGGGTTGCTGGCCAGCTCGGGACGCTGGTCGCGCAATACCGCCACCGCGCCGGCGATCAGCAGCGCGGCGCCGGCGAACTCCGGCAGCGGGTAGTACAGCTGTTTGCCGCTGATGCAGGAGAACACCAGCATCACCGGGACCAGCCAGCACAGGGCAAAGCGCAGGCCACTGTCCAGCGGACGCCGCAGCGTGGCCAGCGCCGCCCAGGCGCGCGGCCAGCCGCTGAATGGGAACAGCAGCGCCGGGATCATCGGCACGTACCACCAGAACGGGCGGGCGTGGTCGAACGCATTCACCACGCGGCCGGCGGTCTGGGTGAAGAACAGGCGCTGGCGATAAGCCTCGCCGCCGGCAAAGCCGGCCGGCAGCGCCCAGGCCAGCAGCATGGCGCCACCGAGCAGCACCGCGAGCACGCCGCGGCCGTACCAGCGGGCGCGGTTGTCGCGAGCCCAATCGTTCCACAGCGGACCCAGCAACCAGGGGAACGCGACGTGCAGCAGCATCACCGGGCCCTTGGTCAGCAGGCCGGCACCGATGCACAGCCCGAACAGCAGCCAGCGCGGCTCATTGCGCCCCGCCTTCGGGGTCAGGCACAGCAGCGCGGCCAGCACCCATACGGCGAGCAGTACCTCGTACATGATCTGCAGGCCGAACAGGAACGCATAGCCCAGGGCCAGCAGCATCCACGGCGCGCCCTTGGCCACCCATGGGCGCTGGGGAAACAGGCGCTGCGCCAGCAGCGACACCAGCACCAGCTGGGTGCCGCCGAAGATCACCTCGAGTATGCGCGGCCATACATCGCTCACGCCGAACACGGCCCAGCCGGCATGGATCATCCAGAACAGCAGCGGCACCTTTTCGCTGTACGGAGCGCCATTGATATGCGGCACCAGCCAGTCGTGATGCGTCCACATTTCCCACGCCACGGCGAGCGTGCGGGTGGAGTACAGCGGCATCGGGCCATGCGAAAAGATCGCCAGCAGGGCGGCCAGGACCCAGAGCGGCAGCCAGGGCCAGAGGGAGCGCAGGTGTTCGGAGCGGCTGTAGCTGCTGGATGCCACGGGCAGTCTTCTTGATGATGAGTGAGACGATTCTATCCCGAGCGGGGCGCGGGCCATGTGCTGGGGTCTTACGGGCGTTCATGGGGCCCGGATTCCCGGCGCCGCGCCGGAATGAAGATCAACGCCCTGAGGCGTCGCTTCGCCTACACCGGTCCCCAGTAACCGATGCGCCGGCGGATCTTCAGTTTTCGCCACAGATTCCATGGCTTGCGGCGACGGTTGCGCCCACCGGCCGCGATGAAGGCGTCGATGGCCTGGAGGATGCGCTCGCTCGAATGGCCATCGCGGTAAGGATGGATGGCGTCGCCGTAGTCGCGGATCGCCTGCATCAGTTCAGGCGGTCGCGCCAACGCGCGCTCGATCGCCGGCTCGAACTGGGACGCCTCGCTGATGTCGATCAGCTGCGGGCCCGGGCGGCGGTTCTTGAAGGTCACCACCGGCTTGCCGGTCAGCAGGAATTCGTTGAGCGCGGACGAGGTGTCCGAGCACATCATGTCGACTTGGGGGAACAGCTCCAGGATGTTGTCGTTCTCGGCGAAGGTCAGGTACTCGTTCTGCAGCGCCTTGTACTTCGCCACCGTCTCCGGCTCCATCTTCGGATGGAAGGTGACGATCCAGCGCCAGCGGCCGTCGCGCGACAGGCGCTTCACTTCCTCGTACAGGGTTTCGGCCGCGCTCCACGAGGGCGAAAAGGTGGAGTGGTAGAGGATCACGGGCGGCTGGCGCACCGGCGGCAGCGGGCCGCTGATTTCCTTCATGAAGGGGTCGAGCTTGGGAAAGCCGGTCTCCACCACCGAGAAGTGGCCGACCCGGTCGGCGATCTCCTTGAACTTGGCGGTGTCGCGCGGGCCGGTGGTGCAGTACAGGTCGAAGAAGCCGCGCACATAAATATGCCTGGGCTTACCGGCATCGAATCCGTGGAAAGTCTCCACCTTCACGCCAGGAAAGAAATGCGGCACCGCGTTGCTGGAGGTGATCACCGCGCGCGGCTTCCAGGCGCGCACCTCGGCCACGGTCAGCAGGCGCTCGCCGTCCACCAGGTCTTCCGCACCGGGGCCGTCGAAGAACCAGGCTGCCTCGTCGCCGCGTGCGCGGATCGCCTCCTGCACCGGGCGCAGGATCGCCAGCGCATAGCGTTCGGAACCGTACAGGAGGTAGTGCTTCTTGGGATCGGACTGCTTGCTCATCGATCGATTCCGTGGCGGATCAGTGCGTCATTGGCGGTTTCCACTGAAGCCGGGTTGCGACGCATCTCGTAGTAGCGCATGCGCTTGTAGGCCGCGTAGGAGGCAGCTGTCTGCGCGATCACGAAGCCGCGCCAGCCATCGAGAAAGGCCAGGCGCAGGAAGTAGTCCTTGATGAAGGCCAGCAGGAACACGAACGGCGTCTGCCACATGCGCACCGGCTTGCCCTTCTCCAGCCAGTCGCGGCATTTCAGTTCCGCGTAGCGCAGCACCTTGAGCTGCTTCTGCGGCAGGCTGGGGTTGTTCTCGTGGTTGAAACGGGCCTTGAACGTCACCGACGGGCCATCGAAGCGCAGCGACTCGTGCACTCGCACGTCGGCCCAGCGGGCGCGGTCGCGGTGGAACAGGCGCGCCATCTTCTCGCCCATCGCGGGGAGGTACCAGCGCATCGGCGCACCCATGTAGATGGTCGCGCGGCGCAGGAACACGGCGCAGACGTTGCCGGCCATCAGCCCCGGCATGCGCTGCTGCAGCTCGGCGGCAAGTTCTGGCGAGAGGTACTCGTCGGCGTCGAGCGCGAGGATCCAGTCGTTATTGCACTGGGTGGTGGCGAAATTGCGCTGCGGTCCGAACCCCAGCCACGACTGGTGCACCACGCGAGCGCCATGCGCCTGTGCGACGGCGACGGTGTCGTCGGTGCTGCCGCTGTCGATCACCACCTTCTCGGCGGCGAATGGCACGCTGTCCAGGCAGCGCGCGATATTTTTCGCCTCGTTGTAGGTGATGACCACGAGGGTGAGGGGCAAGGTAGGCATGCCGCGAATTCTAGCCGCAATTGGCTGTCTGCCCCGGGCGGGCGGGCCGGCGCGGTGGTCGGCTCATTTTCAGCTGGCGCTGTGCACTATGGTGCTGACAAGTGCGGCTCCAGGCACGAGACTATGCCGGGCGCCGCGAGGGCGCCGGACGGGGTAGCGCCCCGGGGCCGCAATGATGATTGAAGCAAGCAGGCAGTATGGAACGCAGGGCGAGCCCATTGAACCCACAAGTCGAGCCGCGCAGCCGCGAGATCGGGCGCTGGATCCTCGGTGTCGGCATCGTCTGGATGATGGTTGGCATGGTCGTCATGCCGGCCGGCGTCTCGTTCAATCCGGGCAAGTCGTACCAGGCCAGCCTGGCGGTGCTGCTGTATCTGCCGGCGCTGTACCTCGCCTTTTCGCAGCGTGCCCGGGTCTGGCGGCAGTTGTGGCCGTTGCCCGCGTTTCGCCTGTTCCTGCTGCTGCTGGCCTGGGCCACGCTGTCCCTGCTGTGGGGGCGGCTGCCCCGGCCGGGTGACGAATTCGGCCGGTTGCTCAGCGTGTTGGCCTTCGTGCTCGGTTGGCAGGCCTATGCGGCTGACGAGCCGCAGCGCATCCGCGGCCTGCTGCTTGCCGCCGGCCTGGCCATCGGTGTGTGCGCCGCCTTCTATTGCGTGACCTTCGTGGTGACCCCGGTGGCGGACGGCCGCATCGTGGGTGAAGGCACCATTGCCACCGCCAACTACGCGGCGGCGCTGATGGGCGTGGTGGCCCTGTGGCTGAGCCAGCTGGACCTGCCCGAACGGCGCTGGTCATGGCTGCGCTACGGCGCCATGCTGGCGTTGCTGCTGTTCGTGGGGCTGACCCACACGCGCAACATCTGGCTGGCACTGTGCGTGACCGCGGTGCTGATGCCGCTGTGGCGGCCAGGCCGGGGCCATCGTTGGCTGGCGCTGGGCGTGCTGGTCATCGCCATGGCGGCCATATTCGGCCTCTCGGCCTTGTTGACCGAGCGTGGCACGTCCCTGCGTCCGGAACTTTTCCAGCAGTCGATGCATCTGATCGCCCAGCATCCGTTGCTGGGCCTGGGCCAGGGCGTGCCGTTCAACCTGATGGTCTACGGCCAGTCCTACACCCATACCCACAACGTGCTCACCCAGATGATGGTGGAGCTGGGCCTGCCGGGCCTGTTGCTGCTGCTGGCGCTGTGGGTGATGGTGCTGCGCGAGGGCTGGCGCCACCGTGAGACCATGCAGGGCCGGCTGGTGCTGACCCTGTGGGTCTATGCCTCGGTGGCCCTGCAGTTCGACATGCCGCAGCTGCTGGACAGTCCGCGTCCGGGCTGGCTGCTGGTCTGGCTGCCGTTCGCGCTGACGCTGGGCCTGGCCTGGCGGGAGCGCCAGGCGGCACGGACAACTCCACTTCAATAAATTTAAAGTACCCCGATGCGGATTGGGGGTTCGGGGGCTTACTCGATGAACAAGGTGCTGGTAACCGGTGGCGCAGGCTTTCTCGGCTCGCATTTGTGCGACCGGCTGGTGCGTGACGGCCATGACGTGCTCTGCGTCGACAATTTCTTCACCGGTAGCAAGCAGAACATCGCACATCTGCTCAGCCACCCGTATTTCGAGCTGATGCGGCACGACGTGACCTTTCCGCTGTACGTGGAGGTCGACCGCATCTTCAACTTCGCCTGCCCCGCCTCGCCGGTGCACTACCAGTACGACCCGGTGCAGACCACCAAGACCAGCGTGCATGGCGCGATCAACATGCTGGGCCTGGCCAAGCGCACCCACGCGCGCATCCTGCAGGCCTCCACCAGCGAGGTGTACGGTGATCCGGAAGTGCACCCCCAGCGCGAGGACTACTGGGGCAGGGTCAACCCGATCGGCTTCCGCAGCTGCTACGACGAGGGCAAGCGCTGCGCCGAGACGCTGTTCTTCGATTACCACCGCCAGCACAACCTCGACATCAAGGTGGTTCGCATCTTCAACACCTACGGCCCGCGCATGCATCCCAACGACGGCCGCGTGGTGAGCAACTTCATCGTGCAGGCCCTGCGTGGCGAGGACATCACCATCTACGGCGATGGCAGCCAGACGCGCAGCTTCTGCTATGTGGACGACCTGATCGAGGTGATCGTGCGCATGATGGACAGCGAGGCCGGCTTCACCGGCCCGATGAACATCGGCAACCCGTCCGAGTACACCATGCTGCAGCTGGCCGAGCGCGTGCTTGCGCTGGTCGGCGGACGCTCGAAGCTGGTGTTCCGCCCGCTGCCTTCGGACGACCCGCGCCAGCGCCAGCCGGACATCGCGCTGGCCAAGGAGAAGTTCGGCTGGGAGCCGAAGGTGGGCCTGGACGATGGCCTGCGCGAGACCATCGCCTACTTCCGCAAGCTGCTCCACGGCGAGGCCGTTGCATGAGTACCCCGGTGACGTTCAGCGTCATCATCACCAACTACAACTATCGCGACTACGTCGGTGCGGCGATCGACGGCGTGCTGGCGCAGACGCGCGCTGCCGCCCAGGTGATCGTGATGGACGACGGTTCCACCGACGGATCCGCCGAGTGGCTGGCGTCGCAGTACGGCAACGATGCGCGCGTGACGCTGCGCTGCCTCAGCAACGGCGGGCAGCTGTCCGCCTTCGTGCGCGGCATGGAGGGCGTCACCGGCGACATCGTGTGCTTCCTCGATGCCGACGACTACTGGGACAAGGATTACCTGGCCCGCATCGGCGAACTGTACGACAGCCGCCGCGACATCGATTTCGTGTTCACCGACGTGAGCCTGTTCGGCAACGAGCAGGGCATCCAGGGTTACGCCGACCACGCGGTGGACCTGGGCTACACCGCGATCAGCACCTGGGTCACGGCATACTGGTACGGCGCGGCGACGTCCGCGCTGTCGATGCGCCGCGCCTGGGCCCAGCGCGCGCTGGACCTGCCGGCCAGCTTCCTGTCCACCTGGCGCATCTCGGCCGACAACTGCCTGGTGTTTGGCACCAGCGTGCTGGGCGCGCGTAAGTATTACCTGCCCACCGGCATGGTGCATTACCGCGTGCATGGCGCCAACGGCTGGTGGCATGCACGGCACCGCGAGAACCAGTTCCTCAACCTGTTCCGCTCGCGCACGCTGATCAACCACTACGCCGAGCGCATGCATATGGACGTCCATACGCTGGATCTTGCCAAGGCCGAGTTCCGCAGCAAGCCGGCACCGGACAGGGACGAGGCCTGGCGCTACGCCGCCATCGCGCTGCGCCGCGGCGCGGCCGCGTGGCCCAAGCGCCTGGACCGGGCCATCGCCATCCTTCGCCACGGCAAGCGCCGGCAGCGCGAGGGCGGGGCCGGCAAGTGAGCACCGGTCGATGAATGACCCGCTCGCCCTGCGCGTCAGCGTGGTGCTGCTGACCTACAACTGGGCCACGGCCCTCGAGCGCATGCTGGAAGGTCTCGCCAGGCAAACCCAGCTGCCATACGAAGTGATCATTGCCGATGACGGCTCCGGCCCGGATACCGCCGCGCTGGTCGAGCGCATGGCGAAGGATTTCCCGGTGCCGTTGCGCCACGTGTGGCAGGAGGATCATGGCTTTCGCGCCGCGCGTGCGCGCAACCGTGGCATCGCCGCCAGTCGTGGCGATTACGTGATCCTGCTCGACGGCGACATGCTGGTGCATCCGCACTTCGTCGCCGATCACCTGATGCTGGCCGAACGCGGCTATTTCCTGCAGGGCGGCCGGCTCAAGGCTACGCCCGAGGAATCGCAGCGCCTGCTGGCGGGCGGCAAGCCGGTGTTCGCGCCCTGGTGCCCGGCCCATTTCGACGAGTTCGACGGCACCAAGCGCCTGTACGCCTTCCGTGCGCCCTGGCTGGCGCGGTGGAAGGCACGCTCGCGCAATGGCGGTCGCGTGATGAGCTGCAACATGAGCTTCTGGCGCGACGACGTGCTGCGCGTGAACGGCTTCGACGAACGCATGGAAGGCTATGGCGCGGAGGACCGCGAACTGGCCGCGCGACTGGAGAACAGCGGCCTGCGCCGCCGTGCGCTGAAATGGTGCGCGCTGGCGGTGCACCTGTGGCACAACTCGCGTTCGCCGCCGGACGTCGACGACATGGACCTGCCCAACAACCGGCTGTTCCTCGCCACGCGCACCGAGGGCATCACCTGGTGCGAGCGCGGCATTAACCAGCACGTCGACCTGCTCGAGGCAACCGGCGGCGCGCCATGAAGCTGCTCTACACGAACTTCCACACCGGCGATGGCGGTGGCCACACCACCTACATACGCGAGCTGGCGGCCGCGCTGGCTTCCAGCCACGAGGTGCACGTCGCCGCGCCACCCGGCAGCCGCCTCAACCACGAGGCACGCACCCTGCCCGGCGTGATCGTGCTCGACCAGCCGTTTCCGAACGGCCTGAAGCAGTGGAAGGCACGCCAGCAGGCCGGCGACCAGTTGGCGCGCTACCTGCGGGAGCAGGTGTTCGACGTGGTGCATGTGAATGGCTCGGCCGATCACCGGTTGGTGCTCTCGGCGATGCCGGCGCGACGGCCTGCCCTGGTGTGGACCAAGCACAACTCCAAGCCCGTGCGCGGCATCGGGCACTGGCTGCGTGCGCGCCGCACCGACCAGGTGATTGCCGTGTGCGACTACACGCGGAGCGAGCTCACGCATACCGCCTACCGGCGTTGTCGCCTCGATACCGTGCACAACGGCGTGGACATCGAGCACTGGTCGCCCTGGTCGGCCGCCGACGTCGCGTCCGAGCGGCGCCGTTGGGATGGCGGTGAAGCCGACGTGCTGCTGTTGGGCAGCAACGCCGGAACCGCAAGCTACAAGGGCTGGATGGACCTGCTGGAAGCGGTGGCCGCGCTGCCCGAAGCCACGCGTCGACGCCTGCGCGTAGTGATCGCCGGCGTGCCGCCCAAGGCCATCGAGCTGGAGCGCGTCGCGGCACTGGGCCTGGCCGATCGCGTGGTGTTTCCCGGCGTGCTCACCGATACGCGACCGATGGTAGCCGCGCTGGACGCGGGCTTCGTGCTGTCCTGGGACGTGGAAACCATCTCCTTCGCCTGCCGCGAGATGATGGCGATGGGCAAGCCGATGCTGCTCACCGACTACGCGGGCCTGCCGGAGAACATCGAGTCAGGCGTGGATGGCTGGCTGGTGCCGGTGCGCGATCGCAGCGCGATCGGCGCTGCGGTGGCCCGGCTGCTGGAGCAGCGCGACGCCCTGCCTGTCATGGGCGCGGCGGCACGCCAGCGCGCCGAGCGCGAATTCGGCCTGCCCCTGTTCGTGCAGCGCACGGAGTCGGTCTACCAGCGGCTGCTGGCCAGCCGCCAGGGAAGCGAGTCCCTGTAGCAGCGCAGCCTGTGCGCGATGCAGGTCGCCTCAGTCCTCCTGCGATGCCGCCGACACGCGATCCACGCTTTCGGGCGGCAGGCAGCCAGGGATCACCGCGTCAGCCTTGAACATCCACCATTCGCGCCGGTTGGCATGGCCCAGGCTCACCGCCTTGCTGCGATCCACGCAGTTGGCCATCACCGGGTCGAGTGCGAACAGCCAGCGATGGGCCGGGTCCTCGGCCTGCCACTTCACGGCCGCGGCGTACTGCTCGTGCCAGGGCTGGGTGAAGCCGAAATCGGTGGCCGGGTGGTCCAGCATCAGCAGGTTCTGCTCCTTCCACGCCACCATGCCCAGCTGGTCGCCCGGGGCCAGGTGGCCGCGCACGTCCTGCATCAGGCCGGCCGCGGAGCTCGAATCGTTGAGGATGGGGTATGCCCACAGGCTCCACACCAGCCACATTGCGGCCATGCCGCCCGCCACGGCGGCGACCGCACGACGCACGCGCAGCGTGGCGAGCAGGATCAGCTGGGCGGCGCCGATCACCACGAACATCCACCACAGCGCATGGCCGCCATCGTCGAAGCCGCGCGCGGTGGCGAACTCGCTGGCGAACTTGGGATGCGCGGCCAGGGCGACGGCGCCGACACCCAGCATGGCTGCGCCCATCGCGCCGATGAACAGCATACCGGCGATGCGCAGCCAGCGCTTCTGCAGAAGCTCGTCCAGGTAGGGCGCGCTCACCAGCGCCAGCATCGGCAACGCCGGCATGATGTAGACGTCGCGCTTGCCCTTGGGGATCGAGAAGAACACCAGCAGCAGCACGATCCAGCCCAGCGGCAGCAGGATGCGCGCCTCCTTCGCCTTCAGGCTGCGCCACCAGCGCGGCAGCGTGCCCGGGTAGGTCAGCGACAGCGGCAGCCAGGTGAACAGCACGATCGGCACGTAGTACAGCGGCGAGTGGTGGTGATCCCACGACTTGCTGTAGCGGCCGGCGGTCTGGTGGAACAGGATGTCGTTGACGTAGGCGGCATAGGCCGGGTCGCCGGCGTGCGCCTTTGCGCCCAGCAGCATCGGCACCAGCCACAACGCCATCGCCGCGAGCAAGGCCACCAGGCCCAACGCCCAGCGCCACCACGCGCCCTGGCCCATGCGCGCCACGCCGTTCCAGTGGCCCAGCGAGCCCACCAGGTACGGCAGGAACATGAACAGCGCGAGCACGCCCACGCCCTTGGTGATCACGCCCAGCCCCGCGCAGAAGCAGCCAAACCAGAACGCGCGCCAGTTCGGTCCCTTCAGCATGTGCACCAGCAGGCCCCAGTTCGCCGCGGTGATGTAGAACATCACCAGCGGGTCGATCTGCGCGCGCTTGGTCTGGTAGACGAACTGGAAGGTGATCAGCAGCGCGGAGGCGGCGTACAGGCCCACCTGTCGGCTCCACAGGCGGCGGCCGAGGTCGTAGACCAGCAGCAACGTACCCAGCGCGGCGAGCAGCGAGGGCAGCAGGAAGGCAATGCGCCAGTTGCCCACCACCGAGTAGCTGGCGGCCTCCAGCCAGAACAGCATCGGTGGCTTGTCCGAGTACAGCTCGCTACCGCGATGCGGGAACAGCCAGTCGCCGCTTTCCACCATCTGCTTGGCGGCCAGGGCGAAGCGCGGCTCGTCGGAGGGCCAGGGATCGCGCAGGCCCATGCCGGCGCCGATCACCACCAGTGCGATCAGCAACAGTAGCCAGAAGCGGCGGCGTTCCTGGGGAGTGACTTGGGATGAAGCAAGCATGCGTGGATTCCGGAGCGGCCTTGCCGCATCGCCAACGTTCTATAGCGTACCCGGCCGCACCTTATGGCCCGCTGAGACACGCCGGTGGGCGCCGCGGGGCGCTGGCGAGGGGTCTGGCGGGGCCCCGGATGGCGGCGTCAGGGCTTTTCGAGAACGGCATAGTACATGCCGTCGAGGTCGCCATCGCCCGGCAGCACCTGCCAGCCCACCGCGGCGGCTTGGCCCACCGGCAGGTCGGGGGCGATGACGCGCGCCTCCGGATGCGCGGACAGCCAGCCACCGATCACGGCCTCGTTCTCCTGCCGCAGCATCGAGCAGGTGATGTAGAGCAGGCGGCCGCCCGGGGCCAGCAGTGGCCACAGGGCTTCAAGGATGCGCTGCTGCTGCGCCACCAGGGGCGCCATGTCGCTTTCGCGGCGGTGCAGCCGCACGTCGGGGCGCCGGCGCAGCACGCCGGTGGCCGAGCAGGGCGCATCGATCAGGATGCGGTCGAATGGCTGGCCATCCCACCATCCCGCCGGATCGCCGGCATCGCCGACCGCAAGCTTGGCCCGCAGGCCGAGGCGTTCGAGGTTCTGGGTGATGCGCAGGGCGCGCCGCGGGTCGAACTCCAGCGCGGTCAACGCGACGTTGGCACGCTCCAGCAGGTGGCAGGCCTTGCCGCCGGGCGCGGCGCACGCATCGAGCACGCGTTGGCCATCGCGCACCTCGGCAAGATCGGCGGCGATCTGGGCGGCGCCGTCCTGCACGGCGAACTCCCCGCTGGCGAAGCCAGGCATGCGCGTCACGTCGGCGCTGTGGGGCAGTACGATGCCGTCCACCAGCCAATCATGCACCTCAGCCGTATAGCCGTCCGAACGCAGCCGTTCGAGCAAGGCCTCGCGGGTGGTGCGGCGGCGGTTCACGCGCAGCATCAAGGGCGGCTCGCGGTTGTCGGCGGCCATGATGGCATCGGCGTGCTCCGGCCAGTCCTGCGTGATCGCCTTGGCCAGCCACGCCGGGTGGGCGTGGCGCGTCTGTGGCTTGGCATCCAGCCAGGCCAGCAGTTCGGTGCGCTCGCGTTGCCAACGGCGCAGCACCGCGTTGACCAGTCCGGCCAGCCGCGGGCGCTGCAGCGCGCGGGTGGCCTGCACGGTGGCGGCCACGGCGGCGTAATCGGGCAGCTCCAGGATCTCCAGCTGCACCAGCCCGAGCACCATCAGCGCGTGTACGGCGGGCTCCTTCTGGCGCAGCGGCTTGTCGAGCAGGCGGTCAAGCACGGGGTCGAAGCGCAGCCACCAGCGCGCGCCGTCGCTGAGCAGGGCCATCAGCAAGGCCCGGTCGCGGCCGTCGGCCAGTTTGGGCGCATGACGCTCCATCGCGTCGCGCAGCGAGGTGCCACGCAGGGCTACGTCGGCAAGGGCTTGGGCGGCGAGGGCGCGGGGATCGGTCATGGGCGGAACATAGCGAAGTGAGGGAGGTGCGGGCGTCAACGCCACCGGTCGCCCTGGCGCAGGTGCTTTCAGGCGCCGCGTGTCTTCATGGCGTTGAGGTAGTCGGCCGCCGTGATGCGCTTGCCGCCGGCGCGCTGCAGTGCGGTCACGCGCAAGGCCCCGTCACCGCAGGCAATGTCGATGCCGTCGCGGCTCATGCCGAGCACCGAACCCGGTGCCCCGTTGCCTTCGATGGCGCGAGCGGCCCACACGCGCAGCGTCTCGCCGCCGATCTCGCCCTCGGCCACCGGCCACGGGTCGAAGGCGCGCACCTGGCGCTCCAGCTCGATCGCCGGTCGAGTGAAATCCAGCCGCGCCTCGGCCTTGTCCAGCTTGTGCGCGTAGCTCACGCCCTGCTCGGGCTGCGGCTGCGGAACCAGCGTTTCTCCCGCCATCACGCGCGACAGGCCATCGGCGAGCACCTTGGCGCCCAGGGCAGCCAGGCGGTCGTGCAGCGTGCCGCCGGTGTCGTCGCGACTGATCGGCGTGCGGCGCTCCAGCAGCACGGGACCGGTATCCAGCCCCGCTTCCATCTGCATCAGGTCTACGCCGCTCTCGGCGTCGCCGGCCAGGATCGCGCGCTGGATCGGCGCGGCGCCGCGCCAGCGCGGCAGCAGGCTGGCATGCACGTTCCAGCAGCCCAGGCGCGGGATCGCCAGCACCTTGCGCGGCAGGATCAGGCCATAGGCCACCACCACCATCAGGTCCGGTGCGTAGGCGGCCAGCGCGTCGCGCGCTTCGGCCGATTTCAGCGATTCGGGCTGTTCCACCGGGATGCCGGCGTCCAGCGCGGCCTGCTTCACCGGACTGGGCGTCAGCTTGCGGCCACGGCCAGCCGGGCGGTCGGGCTGGGTATAGACGGCCACCACCTCGGCGCCGCTGGCGCGGCACGCTTCAAGGCAGGGAACGGAAAAATCGGGGGTGCCCGCGAAAACGACGCGGAGCTTCAAGCGCTGGCCGCCTGCTTGCGCTGCTTCTCCATGCGCTTGAGCAGCATGGAACGCTTCAGCGGCGACAGGTAGTCCACGAACACCTTGCCGGCGAGGTGATCCATCTCGTGCTGGATGCACACGGCGAGCGGGCCTTCGAAGTCCATCACGACCTCGTTGCCGTCCACGTCCTGCGCCTTCACCTTCACCTTGAGCGCGCGGGTCACGTCGGCATAGATGCCGGGGAAGGACAGGCATCCTTCCTGGTAGACCTGCTCGCCATCCTTCTCAAGGATCTGCGCGTTGATCAGCACCAGCGGCTGGTTGCGCTCGTCACTCATGTCGGCCACCAGCACCTGCTGGTGCACGTTGACCTGGGTCGCAGCCAGTCCGACGCCATTGGCGTCATACATGGTCTCGAACATGTCGGCCACGAATTGCTTGAGCTCCGCGTCAAAGGCGCGCACGGGCTCGGCCCTGGTGCGTAGGCGGGGATCGGGGAATTCAAGGATGGTCAGGACGGACATGGCTTTACCTCAAGCGCTCAAAATGCGGGCGAATCGGTGAAAACCAAGCCCGGGCGCACTTTAGAATGGCCTTTATTGTACGCCGCCAAGCCCCCGGAAGGCATGCCATTTTGCCAACTGGACACGGTTGCGTGAACAAGTGGTTCGGTTACACTCGCCCGAGCGTCGGGGGATGGGGGATTCCCGTTTATGATCAGAAAGTCCATTGGGCTGCTGGCCGGCATGCTGGTCACGGTAGCCGTTTACGCTGCGGGTGCGCAGTTGCGAGCCGATCATCCCGATACCTATACGGTGCGCAAGGGTGACACGCTCTGGGGCATTTCCGCGCGCTTCCTGTCCAAGCCCTGGCTATGGCCGGAGATCTGGCAGGCCAACCCGCAGGTGCAGAACCCGCACCTGATTTACCCGGGCGACGTGCTCAATCTTTCCTTCATCAACGGTGGCCCGCGCCTCACCTTGCAGCCGCGCGTGCATGCCGAGGATGACGCGGTGCCGGCGATCCCGCTGGACAAGCTGCGCCTGTTCCTCAAGGAAATGCGCGTGGTCGACTCCAACGTCGCCTCGTCGCTGCCCTACGTGATGGGCTTCGAGGAAGCCGACCTGCGCGGTACCGTCGGCAAGAACATCTACGTGCGCAAGCTCGACGCCCAGCCGGGCCAGCGCTTTGCCATCGTGCGGCCGACCCAGGTGTTCCGCCAGTTCAACGGCAAGGCCGGTCGCGACAACGGCGCCGACCTGGTAGCCCATCCGCTCGACGCCGATGCCTCGATGGTGCGCTCGCCCTGGTCCGAAGACTTCCGCAACGACGGCCACTACGGCCGCGGCGAGGACCTGGGCGTCGAACTCTCCGTGATCGGCACGGCCGAGGTGCTGCGCACCGGCGATCCGTCCACCCTGCTGCTGCTGGACTCCACCATGGAGATCCGCAAGGGTGACCGCCTGATGCCGATCGACGACAAGCCCTACGACCCGTACTACTACCCGCATGCGCCCAAGCAGATCCCGGGCAATGCGCGCGTGATCGCCTTCACCTCCGAGGCCTACGACGCCGTCGGTCCGCGTCAGGTGGTGGCGCTGAACATCGGTACGCAGGACGGCGTGGAGAACGGCCAGACCTACTCCATCTTCCAGCCGGGCGAGGACATCCCCGACGATGTGGCGCACAACAGCTGGGATCGCGGCACGGGTCGCTACGTCACGCTGCCTGACGAGTTCGTCGGTCACGTGATGGTGTTCCGCACGTTCGACCGCGTCAGCTACGGCCTGATCATGGACGGCCTGCGTCCGGTGCATCGCGGCGACAAGCTGCAAATGCCCGAATAAGCCTTACGGCTCGGGATGACAGAACGGCGCGGTGTCTACCGCGCCGTTTTTGTTCGTGTGCTGCCTAGGCTTGGCGGCCATGGACGAACTCGACCGATATCGACCCTGGCTGATCCTGCTGCGCACGCCAGGGCTCGGCCCCGGTGGCCTGCGTGCCGCCCTGTCCGCCAGCGGCGGTGACGCCGACGCCGCGCTGGCGGCCCTCAGGGGCCGGCGGGATGCCCTTTCAAACGCCGCCCGCCGCTGGCTGGGCGATCCCGACGAACGTCGCCTGGCCATGGATCTCGCCTGGCTGGCGGAGCCGGGCCATCGTCTGCTGTTGCATACCGACGAGGACTTTCCCCCGCAGCTGGAAAGCATCTCCCAGCCGCCCGCCGCGTTGTTCGTGGCGGGTGACGCCAGCCTGCTGCTGCGCCCCCAGCTGGCGGTGGTCGGCGCACGTGCAGCAACCCTGTCCGGACGCACTCATGCGCGCGCATTCGCCCAAGTGGTGGGGCGGGCGGGCTTCGTGATCACCAGCGGGCTCGCCGACGGCATCGACGGTGCGGCGCACCTGGGGGCGCTGGATGACGACCTGCCCACCCTGGCCGTGGTCGGTACCGGGCCGGACCGGGTCTACCCGCGCAAGCACCAGCTGCTGGCCCGGCGGGTGGTGGAGCACGGCGCCATGATCAGTGAGTTTCCACCCGGCACCGCCGCGCGTGCCGACCATTTCCCCCGCCGCAACCGGATCCTGTCCGGGCTGGCCCTGGGCACGCTGGTGGTGGAGGCCGGGCTGTGCTCGGGTTCGCTTATCACGGCACGGCTGGCCGCCGAGCAGGGCCGCGAGGTGTTCGCCTTGCCCGGTTCCATTCATAATCCGCTCGCCCAAGGCTGCCACCGGCTGATCCGCGAAGGCGCGCGGCTGGTGGAAACCGCGGGTGAGATCGTCGAGGCGCTGACGCCGGCGGCTGTCGCACTGGGTCATGAGCTGGCCATCCGGTTGGCCAGCGTGGCCACTGTGCCGGGGCAGCCGGAGCTGGAGGCAGGGCTGGATTCAACGGGGCGTGCCCTGCTGGAAACGCTGGGCCATGCCACGATGACGCTGGAGGAACTGGCCGAACATACCGGTCAAGCTGTCGCCAGGCTGTCGTCGGCCTTGCTGATGCTGGAGCTCGCCGGCTGGGTCGAAGCCTTGCCGGGCAACCGTTACCAGCGCCTGCCAAAGCCGGTGTGCAGCGCGCTTTCACATGATCCAGCTTGACGGCCTTGAGCCGCCATGCCTTTAACTAAATATAAGAAGCCGGCCCGGACGGGCCCGGCCACAGATGGCGGATACCGAGTTTCATGGCAAAAAACCTGCTTATCGTCGAGTCGCCGGCCAAGGCCAAGACGATCAACAAATACCTCGGCAAGGATTTCCAGGTCCTGGCCTCCTACGGTCACGTGCGTGACCTCAAGCCGAAGGAAGGGGCGGTGGATCCCGACCACGGCTTCGCCATGGCCTACGAGGTGATCGACCGCAACGAGAAGCACGTCGATGCCATCGCCAAGGCGGCCAAGGTGGCCGACGACATCTATCTGGCGACCGACTTGGATCGCGAGGGTGAGGCGATCTCCTGGCACATCAGCGAGATCCTCAAGGAGCGCGGCCTGACCCAGGGCAAGCAGCTCCATCGCGTGGTGTTCTCCGAGATCACGCCCAAGGCGATCAAGGCCGCCGTGGCCGCGCCCCGCCAGCTGTCGCTGGACATGGTCGATGCGCAGCAGGCGCGCCGCGCGCTGGATTACCTGGTGGGCTTCAACCTGTCGCCGGTGTTGTGGCGCAAGGTGCAGCGCGGCTTGTCCGCCGGTCGCGTGCAGTCGCCGGCGCTGCGCATGATCGTGGAACGCGAGGAAGAGATCGAAGCGTTCAAGGCGCGCGAGTATTGGACCGTCGAAGCGGCGTTGCGCCATCCCGAGGGCGACTTCAGCGCGCGCCTCACCAAGCTGCACGGCAAGAAGTTCGAGCAGTTCGACCTCACCAACGAACACGATGCGATGGCCGCGCGTGCGGCGCTGAAGGAAGCCGCGCACGGCCGCCTCACCGTCACCGAAGTGGGCAGCAAGGAGCGCAAGCGCCGACCCGCGCCGCCGTTTACCACCTCCACGCTGCAGCAGGAGGCCGCGCGCAAGCTGGGCTTCTCCACCAGCCGCACCATGAAGGTGGCGCAGGGCCTGTACGAGGGCGTGTCGCTGGGCAGCGAAGGCAACGTCGGCCTGATCACCTACATGCGTACCGACTCGGTCGCGCTGTCCGAGGACGCCGTGGTTGAACTGCGCGAGTTGATCGCGCGCGACTTCGGCCGCAAGGCGCTGCCGGATCATGCGCAGACCTACAAGTCCAAGTCGAAGAACGCACAGGAAGCGCACGAGGCGGTCCGCCCGACCTCGGCCATGCGCACGCCGCGCGAAGTGGCCGCGTTCCTCAACGACGAACAGCGCAAGCTGTACGAGCTGATCTGGAAGCGCACCGTCGCCTGCCAGATGATCCACGCCACGCTCAACACCGTGTCGGTGGATTTCGACCTCAAGCACGTCGCCGGTGGCGACGCGGCGTTCCGCTCCACCGGCACCACCGTGGTCGATCCGGGCTTCCTCGCCGTGTACGAGGAAGGCCGCGACCAGAAGAGCGCGGAGGACGACGACGAGGGTCGCCGCCTGCCGAAGCTCGAAGTGGGCGAGCAGGTGGCGCTGCACGACATCGTGGCCGACCAGCACTTCACCGAGCCGCCGCCGCGCTACTCCGAAGCGAGCCTGGTGAAGGCGCTGGAGGAATACGGCATCGGCCGTCCGTCCACCTACGCCAGCATCATCCAGGTGCTGCTCAACCGAGAATACGTGTTCCTCGACAGCCGCCGCTTCAAGCCCACCGACGTGGGTCGCGCGGTGAGCAAGTTCCTCACCTCGCACTTCACCCGCTACGTCGACTACGACTTCACCGCCAAGCTCGAGGACGAGTTGGACGCTGTGAGCCGCGGCGAAGAGGCCTGGGTGCCGCTGATGGAGCGCTTCTGGCAGCCGTTCAAGCAGCAGGTGGACGAGAAGACCGAGACGGTCGATCGCAGCGAAGCCACCGGTGCGCGCGAACTGGGCAGCGATCCGAAGAGCGGCAAGCCGGTGTCGGTGCGCCTGGGCCGCTACGGGCCGTATGCGCAGATCGGCGACAAGGACACCGACGAGAAGCTGCAGTTCGCATCGCTGCGCCCCGGCCAGAGCATGCACACCATCACGCTGGAAGAGGCGCTGGAGCTGTTCAAGCTGCCGCGCAAGCTCGGCACGGCCGAGAACGGCGATGAAGTGAGCGTGGGCGTGGGCCGCTTCGGTCCGTTCGTGAAGCAGGGCAGCACCTATGCCTCGCTCAAGGCCGAGGACGATCCGTACACCATCGAGTTGCCGCGCGCCCTGCAGATCGTGCAGGAAAAGCTGGAGATGATCGCCAACCGCATCATCCAGGACTTCGGCAACGGCGTGCAGGTACTCAACGGCCGCTTCGGTCCCTACATCACCGATGGCGAGAAGAACGCGCGCATTCCCAAGGACCAGGAGCCGAAGGAGCTGACCGAGGCGCAGTGCATCGAGCTGCTGGCCGCGGCGCCGGTGAAGAAGGGCCGCGGTGCGTTCAAGAAGACCGCCGCCAAGAAGGCCGCCGCCGAGAAGAAGCCGGCAGCCAAGAAGGCGGCAGCCAAGAAGGCGGCAGCGAAGGCCACCGAGAAGAAGGCGCCTGCCAAGAAGGCCGCGGCGAAGAAAGCCACGACCAAGACGGCGGCCAAGAAGACCGCCGCGAAAAAGGCGCCCGCCAAGAAGGCTGCCGCCAAGAAGACCTCGGCCAAGGCCGGCGCCTGAGTGGCGGCGCGCTTCACCCTGGATGAGCTCGACGCCGCTGCCGCGCTGCTGCATGGCGGCGGCGTGCTGGCCTATCCCACCGAGGCGGTGTTCGGCCTGGGTTGCGACCCTCATGACCGGCGTGCGTTCGAGCAGGTGTTCGCCCTCAAGCAGCGCCCGGCCACCCAGGGCGTGCTGCTGATCGCGGCCGAGTTCGCCCAGGTCGAGCGCTACATCGACCTGGCCGCCGTGCCGGCCGAGGCGCTGGCGCAGGCCCAGGCCAGCTGGCCGGGGCCAAACACCTGGATCTTTCCCCGCTCGGCCGCCGTGCCCGAATGGGTGGCTGGCGCGCACGCAGGCATCGCGGTGCGGGTCACCGCGCACGCCCCGGCCGCCGCCCTGTGCCGGGCCTTCGGCGGCGCGCTGGTGTCGACCAGCGCCAATCCGCATGGTCAGCCCCCGGCCCGCTCGGTGGACACCGTGCTCGACTACTTCGGCACCATCCTCGACGGCGTGCTGGATGCCCCGCTGGGCGGGCTCGACCGGCCGTCTGTCATCCGGGACGCGCTCACTGGCGCTATCATTCGCGCCTGATCGAGCCGCTCGTCCCACAAGTTCCTTCGAAGGATGAACGCGCTCCGCACGCCATGCCGAGTCGGTAGGGGCCGATTCAGTGGCTGCCCTGAGGATGGGGACCTCACGGGCTATCGACCTCACCCGTAACCGCTCGTGCCGGTGGCTTCCGGTGCGGGCGCCTTATAGGCCGTCCAGGGAGACCACGCTTGTCCACCGTTTTCGAAAGCTTGCAGCGCGATCCGGCACTCCAGTCCCTGCCCCTGCTGGTGGCGGACGGTCCGCAGCGCACGGTGGCATGGCGCGATGGCGAACCGGTGAGCGCGGCGCGTTTCCTAGCCCATGTGGAAGCCGTGGCGGCACAGCTGCCTCCGGCGGCCTCGGGCGTGAACCTGTGCGAGGACCGCTACGCCTTCCTGGTGGCCTTCTGCGCCATCGCGCTGCGTGGCCAGACCAACCTGCTGCCGCCCTCGCGCGCACCGCAGGCCGTCGCCGAGGTGATGGCCACCCATCCGGGCTGCTATGCGGTGGGCGAGCGCGCGCTGGACCCCGCGCCGCCGCACTACCGCCACCTGCCCTCGCTGCTGGAGCCGCCGCAGGCCACGGCGCTGGGCGAGCTGCCGATGATTCCTGCCGAACAGGTGGTGGCGATCGCCTATACCTCCGGTTCCACCGGCGTGCCCAAGGGCAATGCCAAGACCTGGCGCAGCTTCACCGCCAGCAACCACGGCAACCTGCGCATGCTGCACGCCGCCGTGGGCACCGGCTTCAACGTGGTGGCCACGGTGCCGCCGCAGCACATGTACGGCCTGGAGATGTCGGTGCTGCTGCCGCTGCTGGACGACGTGGGCGTGCACGCGGGCCGTCCGTTCTTCCCGGCCGACGTGGCCGCTGCGCTGGCCGAGGTGCCGGCGCCCCGCCTGCTGGTGATCACCCCGGTGCACCTGCGTGCGCTGATCGAATCGGCAGTGATGCTGCCACCGGTAGCGGGCCTGCTCTCGGCCACCGCGCCCATGCCGCTGGAGCTCGCGCAGCTGGCCGAGGCCCGCTATGGCGCCCCGCTGCTGGAAGTGTTCGGCTCGACCGAGACCTGCGTGTTCGCCAGCCGCCGTACCTCGGCCGACGAGCCCTGGACGCTGTACGACGGCGCCGAACTGCACCCGCAGCCCGACGGCACCCAGGTGCTGGCGCCGCAGCTGGACCAGCCGATGACCCTGGCCGACATCGTCACCCTGCATGACGGCGGTCGTCGCTTCCGCCTGTGCGGGCGCCACGCCGACATGCTGGAGATTGCCGGCAAGCGCGCCTCGCTGGGCGACCTGACCCGGCGCCTGCAGGCCATTCCCGGGGTGAAGGACGGCATCGTGCTTCAGCTGGACGGTGGCGAGGGCTTGGGCGTGCAGCGCATCGCCGCGCTCGCGGTGGCGCCCGGGCTGGACGAGGACGCCATTCTCGACGCCCTGCGCCGCGCAGTGGATCCGGTGTTCCTGCCGCGTCGCCTGAAGCTGGTGGATGCGCTGCCGCGCAACGAGACGGGCAAGCTGCCCCGGGCCGCCCTGCTGGCCATGCTCGACGCCCGCGACTGAGCTGCACCGCTCCTTTGCAGGAACGCACCCCTGAATCGAGTTCGGGGGCGCTCCGTGTGCGAACACCCTGCGAAGCGGAACGCCGAAGGGCGAGGGACGAGCAGCGAGGACGCAAGCCTCAGCTCCGTCGTAGCCTGCAAGCAGGCCCCAGGTGGCCGGACTTGGCGCCCCCACTACCCGCCCCCCGTCCCTGCTTCGATCCGGTCGCGCACAGGGTGCGCTCCTACAGGGGGCTGGGCGAGCGCCCTGTTCCCTCTCCCCACGGGCGACCCGAAGGTGGCCCCTGTGGGAGAGAGAGCTAGGGTGAGGGGTCGCCCTTGGTGCCCCGGCCTGCACCCTCCCCCATGACGCACAGCACAACACGCCCTCTGCCCCTTACAATGACAGGCTGCGCCCTCCCCGGCGCCATCCATAGGCAGTTGGAGTACCCATGAAAGTCCTGGTCATTGGCAGCGGCGGTCGCGAGCATGCGCTGGCGTGGAAGCTCAAGCAGTCGCCGCGCGTGAGCGAGGTGATCGTGGCGCCCGGCAACGCGGGTACCGCCCGGGAGAAGGGGCTGCGCAACGCCAACCTGGCGGTGACCGACATCGACGGCCTGCTCAAGCTGGCCAAGGACGAAAAGGTCGCGCTGACCGTGGTCGGTCCCGAAGTGCCGCTGGTGGCAGGCGTGGTCGACAAGTTCCGCGCCGCCGGCCTGCGCTGTTTCGGCCCGCGCGCCGTGGCTGCCCAGCTGGAAGGCTCCAAGGCCTTCGCCAAGGACTTCCTGCTCCGCCACAACATTCCCACCGCGCGCTACGCGGTGTTTACCGAGCTCAATCCCGCGCTGGCCTACGTGCGCCAGCATGGCGCGCCCATCGTGATCAAGGCCGATGGCCTGGCGGCGGGCAAGGGCGTGGTGGTGGCGCTGACCCTGGCCGACGCGGAGCAGGCGCTGCACGACATGCTCGGCGCGCACCAGTTCGGCGATGCCTCGGCCCGCGTGGTGATCGAGGAATTCCTCGATGGCGAGGAAGCCAGCTACATCGTGATGAGCGACGGCCAGCACGCGCTGCCGATGGCCAGCAGCCAGGACCACAAGCGCCGCGACGAAGGCGACCTGGGCCCCAATACCGGCGGCATGGGCGCGTATTCGCCCGCGCCGGTGGTCACGCCCGACGTGGAAAAGCGCATTCTCAAGGAAGTGATCGAACCGACGCTGCGCGGCATGGCGGCCGAAGGCGCGCCTTTCATCGGCTTCCTCTACGCCGGCCTGATGATCGACAAGAGCGGCACGCCCAAGGTCATCGAGTTCAACGTGCGCTTCGGCGATCCGGAAACTCAGCCGATCATGCTGCGCCTGAAGTCCGACCTGGTCGACCTGATCGAGGCGGCGCTGGATGGCGAGCTGCACCACACCCATGCGCAGTGGGACTCGCGTCCCTCGCTGGGCGTGGTGATGGCGGCCGGTGGCTATCCGGGCAAGGTGCGCAGCGGTGACGTCATCACTGGCCTGGACCACGATTTCGGCCCCGACGTAAAGGTGTTCCACGCGGGTACCGCGCTCGATGCCGAAGGCCATGTCGTCTCCGCCGGCGGCCGCGTGCTCACCGTGTGCGCATTGGGCAAGGACATCGCGGTGGCGCGTGAAAACGCATACGCCGCCGTCGGCAAGATCCACTACGAAGGCGCTTTCTGCCGCCGCGACATCGCGCACCGCGCGCTGCATCGCTGATGTCTTGGGATCGTCTTCCGGTTGTGGCCGGAGGACGATCGCTCAGCGTTCCAGTCAGTCGTCCACGAAGCGCGCATGTCCTGCGCGCCGTTGACGTGGTGCGCTCCTGCCGCGGGGCGTCGGTTTATGGCTGCCGACGCAGCATGACGTGGGTCGCGCGCTCGCCCGCCACGCTGCCCGCGCAGGCGTAGCCCAGCGCCGGGAGGTCCAGGCCATCGAACAGATGCTCGCCCCGGCCCAGCAACACCGGGCGCACGGCCAGGTGCAACTCGTCGACCAGTTGCGCCCGCAGGTATTGCCGTACGGTGGCAACGCCACCACCGAGACGGACATCCTTGCCGCCCGCTGCATCCCTTGCACGCTGAAGCGCCGCCTCGATGCCATCCGTGACGAAGTGGAAGACGGTGCCGCCCTTCATGGGCAGCGGAGGCCGCGCGTGATGCGTCAGTACGAATACCGGCACGTGGTATGGCGGCTCTTCGCCCCACCAGCCCTTCCACTGCTCATCCGGCCACGGTCCGCGTACCGGCCCGAACATGTTGCGTCCGAGGATCCAGGCGCCGATGCCGTCAAAGCCCTGCATGGCCATGCGGTGATCGATGCCGGTATCGCCGCCTTCCTGGCCATGCATCTCGCGCCAGGCACGTGTGTTGAAGAACCAGTCCATCAGCTCCAGGCCCCGCACACCGATCGGGTTGTGCAGGTCCTGGTGCAGGCCGGCGCCATATCCGTCCAGCGAAAGCGCAAAGCTTTGCACGCGAAGTTTCGACATCACGACCTCTTCGGAAACGGGAGGGAGAAAACACCGGTGGCGGCACATCAACCCGGAATATCGGGCTCCACCAGGTGCGCCAGGTTGTGCAGGGATTCCTGCCAGCCCAGGTAGCATCCCTCGTTGGGAATGATGGCGGGGATGCCCTCCTGCACCACATCCAGCACGGTGCCGCAGGACACCGCCGCGAGCGTCACCGTGGTCTGCATCGCTCCCGGCAGGCTGGGATCTTCGAAGGTCCCCGTGTAGCAAATGCGCTCATTCGGCACCAGCTCGCGATAGACGCCGCCGAACACGTGGCTGTGCCCACTGGTGAAGTTGGTGAATGACATCCGATAACTGCCGCCGATCTTGGGCTCCAGCTGATGGACGTGGCCGGTGAAGCCGTAGGGCGGCAACCAGCGCGCCATGGCATCGGCGTCGAGGAACGCGCGGTAGATCTTGTCCGGCGTGGTGCGAAGCACGCGGTGGAGGCGGACGGTGTGGGTGGTCATGTCGGGCTCCCTGAAATGGGTGGGCATATGCATAGACACGACGAAGAGGCCTCCGCTATTTCGACATACCCGCTCGATGCGCGAGTAGTGACTGGGGCTTGATGCCGCCCGTGACGGCAGCGATTGGCCAGAGTTCGAAGCGCGCACCTTGCCGCCATGAAAATGGCCGTGTCGGCGCCTGGTTGGTCTGCCGTCCACCCGAAGTCGAGCATGGATTTCGGTGAGCGGAAGGGCAGTGACTTGCACCGCGTGCTCTGCTCAGCCGACGCCTTATTGCTTAAGCAGTTCCGCTTGAAAGCTGGGTTGGCACGCTGGCGTTCGCCTGGGTTTGAGAATCAGCTGCGCTTCGCCCGATCCAGGCGCGCTCCCGATCCAGTGGTAGCTCTGATCCGAAGCCAAGTTCCTGGCGTATCAGGTTGCGAAACTCATTCAGAAGATCGGTCGGCGATTGACGTGGCTCACCAGCGCGCGGACCAAAATACAATTCACCAAACTTTTCGACGATGGCAACGTTGTTGCAAGAAAGAATGAGCTTGCTGTGTGCCTCTCTTGCCTTGGAAGTATCAATCGATTGGGGGGTCATCGCGAACAGTTGGGAAAAATGAGCGTCGATGACGACCAACGCTTCAAGGCATGCCTCGTACTTCAATGCCCGCTTTTGCTCTTCCACGGCATTGGCACGCGAGATGTCGCCCCTGACCCCCTCGATCTTTCGGGTGATTTCTTCGATATCCTCGCGCGTGGCGAGGTTCTTCCCTTTCTCGGTAACGTAGGCCGGAAGGCCCTTTCGAAACAAGAGAAGGAGGGTCGCGACACCTGCAAAACTCAGGAACGAAAGCACGGTATCAAGTGGTGGCATGGGAAGCTCGCTGGCGTTGTATCCAAGTGGCGACGCTGCCGTTTGACTAGAGGCGTAGTCGTAGCGAGCGCCGATGATCTATGCCCATCTCCAATGATCCGCATCGCTACATGGCGCCTGCAAGGAACAGCTACTTGATTCCCTGATGCAGCCGGACCTCGTTGGTTCACATCGGGCTGTATGGTGTGTCGACATCCTTTCATGGTGGGCAACGGGCTGACAAGGCATGGCGATCCGCGAACTCGACGGCGCGATGGGGAGAGTGAGCGCGTGCGGCGGCATGATCGCCGCCCCGTTTTCGCGCTAGGCTTGCCGCCAGTCCATACCTGGATCGTGCATGAGCCAATTCAACCTGCTGGGAAGCCGTCGCTTCGCCCCGTTCTTCTGGACGCAGGCCCTGGGTGCCTTCAACGACAACGCGTTCCGCAATGCGCTGATCATGCTGGTGGCGTTCCAGATGGGGCTCGACGACAAGACGGTGTCGCTCTACACCAACCTGGCGCCCGCGCTGTTCATCCTGCCCTACTTCCTGTTCTCGGCCACGGCGGGACAACTGGCGGAGAAGTACGAGAAATCGCGCATCATCCGCTATGTGAAGCTGTTCGAGATCGCGGCCATGCTGATCGCGGCGATTGGCTTCTACACGCATCACACCACGCTGCTGCTGGTGGTGTTGTTCCTGATGGGGCTGCACTCGACCACCTTCGGGCCGATCAAGTACGCGATCCTGCCGCAGGCGCTCAGGCCCGAAGAGCTGGTGGGCGGCAATGGCATGGTGGAAATGGGCACCCAACTGGCGATGCTGCTGGGCATGGTCGCCGGCAATTCGCTGATGCTGATCGCCGGCTATGGCCCGGTGGCGGCTTCGTTGGCGACGGTGCTGGTGGCAGTGCTGGGTTATCTCGCCAGCCGTCGCATTCCGCCCGCGCCTGCGACGGCGCCGGAGCTGGTGTTCAACTGGAATCCGCTCACCGAGACCGGTCGCGTGCTCGGCATCACCCGCGCGGACCCCAAGGTCTTCAACGCGGTGCTCGGCATTTCCTGGTTCTGGTTCTTCGGCACGGTGCTGGTGGCGCAGCTGCCGAACTACACGCGCATGAACCTCGGCGGCGACGGTACCGTCAACACGCTGATCCTCACCCTGTTCTCGCTGGGCACCGGCGTGGGTGCCTTGCTGTGCGAGCGCATGTCCGGGCGTCGGGTGGAAGTGGGCCTGGTGCCGCTGGGTGCGTTCGGCCTCACCGCTTTCGGTGTCGACCTGTACCTGGCGCATCCCGGCCTGGCCACCGCGCACGGCTTGCACTGGCTGGATTTCCTGCGCAGCGCCGGCAGCTGGCGCATCGTGCTCGACCTCACCCTGATCGGCGTGTTCAGCGGCTTCTACGTGGTGCCGCTGTTCGCCTATGTGCAGGCGCGCACGCCGCGCGACCGCCTGTCGCGCGTGATCGCGGGCAACAACATCCTCAATGCCTTGCTGATATGCCTGGCCGCCGGTTTCGGTCTGGCCCTGGGCATGCTGGGCCTCACGGCGGTACAGATCTTCCTGGCGGCGGCCGTGCTCAATGTCGCGGTGGCCGTGTACATCTTCACGCTGGTGCCCGAGTTCCTGATGCGCTTCATCACCTGGGTGCTGGTGAACACGCTGTATCGCGTGCGCGTCGACGGGCTGGAGCGCATTCCCGAGCAGGGACCGGCGCTGCTGGTGTGCAACCACGTCAGCTTCATGGATCCGCTGGTGCTGATGGCCAACCTGCGTCGGCCGGCGCGCTTCGTCATGTACTACAAGATCTTCAACATCCCGGTGCTCAACTTCGTGTTCCGCACCGCCAAGGCGATTCCCATCGCCGGGCACAGGGAAGATCCCGCCGTGCTGCAACGCGCCTACGACGAAGTGGACGCGGCACTGGCCGATGGCGAACTGGTCTGCATCTTCCCCGAGGGCGGGCTCACGCCTGACGGCGACATCGCGCCGTTCCGTCCCGGCACCGCGCACATCCTGCTGCGCCGGCCGGTGCCGGTGGTGCCGCTGGCCTTGCGCGGCCTGTGGGGCAGCGTGTGGAGTCGCCGTGACTCGATGCTGCACCGGGCACGCCTGCCACGGCGCTTCCGCGCGCGGGTGGAACTGGTGGCGGGTGCGCCGATCGCTCCGGCCGATGCACAGCCCGATACGCTGGAGGCACGGGTGCGCGAGTTGCGCGGCGACTTCGCCTGAGCGTCGCGGTCATGCAGATGCGCGCCCCTGGATCCAGTCCAGGGCAGGCCCTGTGCGCGAGCGCCGCGTCGTATCGTCACCGTTTCGATGGCGTGTCGCGCACCGCAGGCGCGCCCACCCCATCGGCGGCGGTGTTCAGCTCATCCAGCCGGCCAGCACGATCAACGCCACCACGCTGAGCCAGCCCAGCAGGGCGCGCAGCAAGGTGCCGCGCAGGCGGATCAGTTCGCCCAGCGTGTCGATGCGTTCCTCGGCATAACCGTCGCCCGCCTCGATGTCGACCTGTACGTCGGCACGCGCGGCGGCACCGAGAAAACCCGGGCCCTCCACGTACCAGCTGTTCGGCGATTGCTGCTGGTGCCAGCGCTTCCACGCGCCGATCACGGCATCCCAATGGCCGACCAGGGCCAGGGTGAACACCATCAGCTGCGCCGGCAGCCAGTCGGCCACGTTCGCGAAGGCGCGGGCGGCGTTGCGCGCGGGGGCGTCGAGCTGCAGGCTGGGATCGCGCCCCAGCGTCTGCGCCAGCCGGTACAGCAGCGCGCCGACCGGGCCGAGCAGGAAGAACCACAGCAGCACGCCAAAACGGCGGCGCAGTGCTGCATAAGCGGTGGCTTCGCCCAGCGCGACGGCGTTCCAGCTCACCGCCTCGCCGTCATCGGACAGCGCCTGCGCGGCGGCTTCGCGCGCAGGCTGGTCGGACGCCTTGATGATGGCTTCCAGGTCCGCCTCGTAGGCGTGGGGACCGAAGCAGTACAGCAGCACCACCAGCGAGAAGATCAGCCGCCATAGTTCGCTGCCCGGCAGCCAGGAGATCACCCAGGTCACCAGCAGGCACAACACCACCGGCACGCCCAGCGTGACCGCCACGCGCGCCGGGCCGGCGGTATCGCCCAGTTGCTTCACCCAGCGGCGGAAGCCGCCATCGCCACGCCAATGCACCAGTTGCGGCGCGATATGCACGAGTCCCAGCGCAATGAGTGCAGTGAGCAGGCTGACAGCCATGAAAACGATACTCCCGGTCGTTGCCGGCATTGTAGGGCAAGGTCCATGACGGACCAGCCCATCTCTTGGCCGGTCCGCGCGGCCGCGCGCGTGGTGTCAGCTGGCGGCGCGCTGCGCGACCAGGGCGTCCAGGTCGAGCCCGGCTTGCCGGCGCAGCCAGTCCGACAGCAGGTGATAGGAGACCGACAGCGGCATCGATGGCAGGAAGCTGCCGTCGGCCAGTCCGTGGACGATGTCCTGCGGGGTGAACCAGCGCGCGTCTTCCAGCTCGTGGTCGCGCAGGCGGATGTCGGGCGAGACGGCCCTGGCGGTGAAGCCCACCATCAGCGACTGCGGTAGCGGCCAGGGTTGCGAGGAGTGATAGTGCACCTCGCCCACGATCACGCCCGACTCTTCGGCCACTTCCCGGCGCACCGCGTCTTCCAGTGCCTCCCCGGGCTCCACGAAGCCGGCCAGCGTCGAATAGCGCCCCTTGGGCCAGCCGGCCTGGCGGCCCAGCAGGCAGGCGCCGTCGTGTTCCACGATGACGATGACGGCCGCGTCGGTGCGCGGAAAGTGCATGCGCCCGCAATCGTTGTTGGTGCATTGCGCGCGATGGCCCGAAGCGACCAGCACGACGGGCGAACCGCAATAGGCGCAGTGGCGCGTCTCGCGCTGCCAGTGCGCCAGGCCCTTGCCGTAGGCGAACAGGCCGGCCTCATCCGCCGCCAGATGCAGGCCCACCGTGCGCAGGCTGCCGCGGCGGGCGCCCAGCACGGCTTCCAGTTCCGCCGCGCGGTCGCTGTCGTCCAGCGCCAGCAGGAAATGGGGCCGCCCATGCGCAAAGCCGAGGAAGCTGGCCTTCAGCTCGCCAAGCCAGCGCTCGCGTTCGGCGGCGTCCAGCCAGCGCAGCGCGTCGCGCTCCGGCCACAGGTAGGTGTCGCCCAGCGGATCGATCAGCAGGTACCGCGCCTCGTCCGAGGCCGCCAGCTCGTTGACCCACATCGACTCGTCGCGCCGCTCGGCGACGCGGTCGAGCACATGGCTAAGACCCGCGAACGTATTCAGGCGCGGCGAGGGGATGCGTTCCATGCCGGGATGGCGCTCAGGTAGAGAAGGAGGACCCGCAGCCGCAGGTGGTCTTGGCATTGGGATTGCGGATGACGAACTGCGAGCCGCTGAGGCTTTCCGAGTAGTCGATCTCGGCGCCGGTCAGGTACTGCAGCGACAAGGGATCAACCAGCAGGGTGACGCCCTCGCGATCAATCGCGAAGTCGTCCTCGGCCTGGGTCTCGTCGAAGGTGAAGCCGTACTGGAAGCCCGAGCAACCGCCGCCCGTGATGTACACGCGCAGCTTCAGCTCGGGATTGCCCTCCTCGACGATCAGCTCGTGCACCTTGCGGGCGGCGGCCTCGGTGAAGACCAGCGGCGCGCCGGCGCTGCGATAGTCGGGGACGATGGGAAGGGGGACGACGGTATCCATGGTGCTCAAGTTGGGGGTGATACGGCTTGGGCGCAAGGATAGCGCGATCAGGCCGGCACCGGCTCCGCCACCAGGGACGGAGCGGGCAGCTCGCGCGGCAGCTCGGCGGCGTGATGGCTCATGCGGCCGTTGACCTGGGCGCCGGCGGCCATTTCCAGCGAGCGGTAATGCACGTCGCCGGTGATGCGGGCCTCCGGCGCCAGTTCCAGGCGATCGGTGACGTGGATGTCGCCCTGCACGTGGCCGTTGATGATGGCGTGCGGCACCCGGATCTCACCCTGCACGAGACCGTGCTCGCTCAGCGTGAACACGGCGCCATCGTCTTCCGCATGCACCGAGCCTTCGATGCGGCCATCGAGGTGCAGGGTGCCGCTGAAGCGCACGTCGCCGCGGATCAGGGTGCCGCGGGCGATCAGGCTGGTGTCCGGGTTGGCGGGCGTGCGCTCGGCGCGCTTACGGTTGAGCATCCTGTTCTCCTTGCGTCGGTGTGAGGTGGCCGGACAGCGCATCACCCCAGGCCACGCTGCGGCTCACCGCATCGTCGCCGCCGGGTTGGGCGGTGATCAGCAGGCGGGTCGGCCGGAAGTCGGCGGGCAGCACGATGGTGGCGTGCAGCTGTTGGAAATATTTGAAGTGGAAGGGGATGCCCGCACTGTGTGCGCTGTCACCCAGCGAATCCCAGGCGAGCTGGACCACCTTGTCACCGCGCAAGCCCTCCACGCTCAGGCTGGCGTTGCCGCTCACGTCCTCACCGCGCTTGGCGTTCTGGGTAAGGCTGAGGGTCACATCCCAGGCGTGCGAGTTGGCCACCGGTTGCAGGCGCACTTCCTGCACCTTCAGGCCCTCGCGCTGCGCATCCCCGCCGGTAAGCCGCGAGTAGAAACCCAGGTCGGCGCGCAGTCCGCTGATTTCCTCCTCGCGCTCGGACAAGGTCTGGCGCAGCGAACGGGTGGCGATGTCGGCCACCTGATTGGCGCGCTGCAGGTTGGCCACCTGCTGCTGCAACTCGTCGTTGCGTTGGGTGAGCGTGGTGAGTTCGCGCTTCTCGATGGCCGCCGGGGTACCGCGGTGGGCCAGCATGCCGACCACCAGGCCGGTCAGCAGCAGGGTGGCCAGCCAGGCGGCCCCCAGCCACAACGCACGCCGCCGCAGGCCAGCCGCGTCGTGCGGGCGAACCACGAAACGCGGTGGTGGGCGTGACGCCATGCGCGGCCTTCCCGGGAAAAGCCAAGGTATAGCCGCGCCATGGCGAAAGCGTCAAGGAACCGTGACACGCTTCGCGCGTGCGCCCGCGCTGCCGGCACGATAACGCGGATGCTCCGGGGGACCGCCATGGGGCCGGCCCCGATCGCCACCGGCTTGCCCGGTGGCGGGACAGGCATCGGGCTGCCCGTGGATCAGCTGTCGATCTTGGTCTGCAGGTAGCGCTCGGCGCTGATGTCCTTGATCAGGCTGAACTGGGTTTCCAGCCAGTCGATGTGCTCTTCCTCGTCGTGGAGGATGTTCTTGAACAGGTCGCGGCTGACGTAGTCGGCGATGCCTTCGCTGTAGGCAATCGCTTCGCGCAGGTCCCTTACCGCGGCCATTTCCAGGTCGAGGTCGCCCTGCAGGCATTCCACCGGGTTCTCGCCAATGCGCAGCTTGCCCAGATGCTGCAGGTTGGGCAGGCCGTCGAGGAACAGGATGCGCTCGATCAGGTGATCGGCGTGCTTCATCTCCTCGATGGATTCCTTGTGCTCATGCTCCGCAAGTTCGCCGTAGCCCCAGTCCTTGTACATGCGGTAATGCAGCCAGTACTGGTTGATGGCGGTCAGTTCGTTGTAGAGCACCTTGTTGAGGAACTCGATGACCTTGGCGTCGCCCTTCATGAGAAGTCTCCTTGCGTTTACAGCAGGCGACTATACGGCGTCCTTGACGGCCATGACGGAACGAGAATGACTTAGAAGTGGCCAAACAAAAACGCGCAGCCGGGGCTGCGCGTTTCACGGGAATTCGACGGTGCTGCAGGGGTCAGGCGACCGCCACCACCGGGATGGCCAACGTCATCTGCTGCACAGCCCTGCTCAGGGTAGCGCGGGCATCCTGCTCGCAGCAGCCGCAGCAGTCCGAACAACCGGTGCGCGCCTGCAGGTCGGCGAAGTGATGCACGCCATCGGCGGCGGCTCGGCGGATGTCACCGTCGGTGACGGCGTTGCACATGCAGATATACATGGCTGCGTATAAGAATGTAAACGCGAATGATTGTCAACAAGTGTTAGCTGAACAGAAAACGACCAGCGGGACCCGGCCGGGCGACCGGGGCGCCTCCAGGGAGCCGGCAGACGCAGGCACGCCCCTGACCGGCCTGCCGCGGGGCGCCGGACGGATCGGGTGTCAGGGCTGCTGGGGGCCTGCGGGGCCGGTCAGGCGGCTGCGCGGCCCTTGCGGTTGCCGCCTTGCGGACCGTCGTTGGCGCGCTGGGGCAGCTCGCCCAGCTGCACGCTGAGCAGGGCCTCGACCATGGGCGCAAAGTGGCGCAAGGCCCGTTCGTAGACGTCGCGCTTGAAATTGACCACGTGGCCGGCGGGATACCAGAAATCCACCCAGCGCCAGTGGTCGAACTCGGGCTTCTCGCTGGCATCGAGGCGCAGGGACTGCTCGTCCCCTACCAGTTTCAGCAGGAACCACACCTGCTTCTGGCCGATGCAGGTCGGGCGCTGGTGGTGCCGTACATACCGGCTGGGCAGGCGATAGCGCAGCCAGCCACGGGTGGCCCCGATCACCTCGACATGGTGCGGCGAAAGGCCGGTTTCCTCCTCCAGTTCGCGGTACATCGCTTCGAGCGGCGTCTCGTCGCTGCGCATGCCGCCCTGGGGGAACTGCCAGCCATCACGATTGACGCGGCGCGCCCAGAACAGGCGGCCGTCTGCGTTGAGCAGCACGATGCCTACATTGGGACGATAGCCATCGACGTCGATCATGTTGCCTCCTTGGGGTCGGCCGGCGCGGCAAAAAATACCTGCCGCTCAGCGCTGTTGCCCGCAAAACGATTCAACCATGCGGGGGAGACCGGGGCAAGCTGACCCCTTGATCCTTCGGCCAGAGCCCACTAAACTGCCGGGCCCTGCCTGATCGACACCACGTCGACACCCATGAGGCGGGCGGCACCCAAGGCTATGTAGCTCAGCCGGTTAGAGCACAGCACTCATAATGCTGGGGTCGGTGGTTCGAGTCCACCCATAGCCACCACTGTGTTTTCTCCCCCGTCGGCGCACGATCCGCTGAGACTCCACGGAGTCTGCGGGGCGCGTGGTCGTGGCTGTGATGTTGTCCCCCGTAAGACGTATTGCGAGGTCATCCAATTGGATGAAACCTCTGCGAGGGTTGTGCGGGGAGGCCGTCCCATGGACCGTCGGGTTCTGGTGCCGTTGCTCGATGCCTTGTATGCGATGCCCCAGGTGGACGCGGACTGGAGCCCGTTCCTCGGGCTGCTCGGCGATGCCTTTCGCGCGCATGCGGTGGCATTCCAGACCCATGACGTGCTGCATCAGCATGGCCAGATCGACACCTGCGTAGGCATGCCCACGGACCTGCTGCCGCGATACCGCGAACTGTCCAACGAACACCCCTGGTACATCCGGGGTGGCGAGCGGCTGTATCGCGAGGGCATGGCCGATGACGAAGGCCTGCTGACGCCTGCGGAGCTGTACGACTCCCGCTTCTACGGCGAACTGATGGAGCCGGCCCATGTCGCGCATGGCATGGCGTTGTGCCTGCACAACGAAGGCCCGGACAGAATTGCGCACCTGACCATCAACCGCGAAGGACGCGAGGGCTATTACAACGACGACGAGCGGGCCCTGGGGCGCGCGCTGCTGCCGCACCTGCGCGGCGCCTACCTGCTGCAGCAGCGCATGGGCTGGCTCGAGGCCGACGTGAGGACGTTTCGCAGCGCGCTCGACCGGCTTGACGAAGGCGTGGTGCTGCTGGACCGCCAGGGGCGTGTCCGCCACTGCAACACCTCCGCCGAGGGCATGGCCGCCGAAGGCTTGTTCACGCGCCAGCCCGACGGCGCGTTGCGCCTGCCGACGTTGCAGCAGACGCTGGT
Organism: Dyella sp. C9; assembly: GCF_003332825.1. Classification (GTDB taxonomy): domain Bacteria; phylum Pseudomonadota; class Gammaproteobacteria; order Xanthomonadales; family Rhodanobacteraceae; genus Dyella. The sequence continues at coordinate 98,268 of NZ_QIRF01000007.1, forward strand.
AATGCGCCACTACATCTTCGCTTGCAGCCCCGCGCTGGAACCCGTGTCGATGCGCATCGTGGATGCACGTGGCCGCTGGGTCGGCGTGGCGAAGCTGTGTCCGGTGGAGCGAATGGTCAGCCTGTCGTGGAGCGAGGCGGACACCGGCGTGGTGGTGTTCTTCAGTCGCGCATCACAAGACCAGCCGCTGCCCCACCGGGATCACTGGCGAAGCCTGTGGAAACTCACGCGAGCGGAGGCGGACCTGGCGCAATGCCTGGCCAACGGACAGACGCTCGCACAGGCCGCGGACGTCTGCGGCGTCAGCAAGAACACTGTGCGTACCCAGCTCCGTGGCGTTCTTGCCAAGACCGGCGTGGGCCGACAGGCCGAGCTGGTGCGCCTGTTGGTGCTGTCGCGGCCCTGAGCTAGGGCGTGCCTTCATCGCAAGTCCTTGCCGTGTGCCCGTTGCGCAACACCGCGCGCGGACACGTGCCGGACGTCATCCGTTCGGATGATGACGAGACCTTCCCACCGTAGGACTTTAGGGCACGCACTACGCATGCGTGCCATGGCGCGACTTTCCCTGATGGCACGCGTGCAAACCACGCGTCATGCATGACCGATTGCGGCCGGTGACGCGCCCTCCTCGCTGACATCGAGGTTGCTGCCATGAACCGGACCTATCGCCTCGTCTGGAACCCCACGCGCCAGCTGTGGGTCATCGCGTCGGAACTGGCCACGCGCCGGACCAAGGCAGGCCGGGTACCGCGCCACGCCGTGCCGCGCCCGTCGCGTCTCGCCTGGCTGTGCCTGTGGCTGCCGGCGGCCATGTTGTTCACCGTGGTAGACACGGCAAGGGCGGGTGAACCCCCAGCCAATACCTTGCCCGCGGGTGGCCAGGTGACGTCGGGCAGCGGTCGCATCACGCAATCGTCGAATACCACCACGATCTCCCAGCAGAGCCAGCATCTTTCGCTGAGCTGGCAAAGCTTCAACGTTGGCGCGGCGGCCACCGTGGATTTTCAGCAGCCGAACGCTTCGAGCATCGCGGTCAACCGCATTGCCGACGTCAATGGCTCGCAGATCTACGGTCACCTGGATGCGAACGGGCAGGTCTACCTGATCAATCCCTATGGCGTGCTGTTTGGTCCGGGAGCACAGGTCAACGCAGGCGGCCTGGTGGCCTCCACGCTCAACGTCGCCGACGCCGCGCTCAACAGCAACACGATGAGCTTCAGTGGCTCGGGTGCGGGCAAGGTGGTCAACCAAGGCCAGCTTGCGGCGGCTCCAGGTGGCTACGTGGCGCTACTGGCGGGCCAGGTATCGAACCAGGGCGTGATCCGCGCGCAACTTGGTACCGTGGTGCTGGCGGGCGGCAGCGCGGCCACGCTCAGCTTCTCGGGCGACCAGCTCGTTGGCGTGCAGGTGGACCAGGGCGCGCTCGATGCGCTGGCGGAAAACCGCAACCTGATCGTCGCCGATGGTGGACGTGTGGTGATGACCGCCGGTGCACAGGACAGCCTGCTTGCCAGTGCAGTCAACAATACCGGTAGCGTGGAAGCGCAGACGGTGCAGGACCATGCGGGCAGCATCAGCCTGCTTGGCGGCGCGCAGGCGGGTACGGTCAACGTCGACGGTACGCTGGACGCAAGCGCGCCAGCAGGTGGCAACGGCGGCCATATCGAGACCTCGGCCAGCCAGGTCTCGGTGGCCAACGATGCCGTGATCACCAGCAAGGCCACGTACGGCCAGAACGGCAGCTGGTTGATCGACCCGCAGGACTTCACCATTGCCGCCAGCGGCGGGGACATCACCGGCAAGACGCTCAGCAGCGAACTGGGCAGCAACAACGTCACCATCGAATCCAGCAGCGGAAGCGTGAGCGGCAGCGGCAACATCAACGTGAACGATGCCGTGGGCTGGAATACCAACACGCTTACCATCACCGCCGCCAACAACATCAACATCAACGCGGTGATGACGGCAGGCGGCAATGCGGGACTGGTGATGAATACCGCCACCGCTAATGGTACCGACACCGGCGTTGCGGGCGGCACGGTGAACGTGGCGCTGGGCAGTGGTCGCGTCGACTTCACCGGCAGCGCCAATAGCCTGGCCATCAATGGCAACCCCTATACCATCATCACCAACCTGGGGGCGCCGGGCAGTACCACCGGCACCGACGTGCAGGGCATCAATGGCAATTTGTCCGGCGACTACGCGTTGGGCGCTGATATCGATGCCAGTGCTACCAGCGGTTGGAATAGCGGTGCGGGTTTTGCGCCGCTGGGTACAAGCGCATCGCCTTTCATGGGCGTGTTTGACGGGCTCGGGCACACGATCACTCATCTGACAATCGACCGGCCCAGTGCGATCGCGGTAGGCCTGTTTGGTTGGATCGGCAGCAATGCAGATGTTCGCAATCTGGGACTGATCGGGGGCACGGTAACCGGCGAAGGCGATGTTGGAGACTTGGCTGGGGCAAACGCTGGCTATATCAGCAACAGTTACGCCAGCGGTGAGGTCACGGGGGACGGTGGATCCATCGGCGGTCTGGTGGGCTACGACGACGGTTGGATCAACGACGCCCACGCTAATGGCGCAGTAGCCGATGTCAGCGGGTCTGGTTCCGTGGGTGGTCTGGCGGGTATCAACGAGGGCTCGCTCAGCAACGTCTACGCTACCGGCCCGGTGGCTGGCGGCGGCATTGATGGTGGCTTGGTAGGCTACAACCTCTTTGTAGGTTCGATCAGTAATGCCTACGCCACGGGGGCTGTCAGCGGAAGCTATTCGGTAGGTGGCTTGGTCGGGATGAATGAGGCCGCGATCACCGACGCGTATGCCACCGGCGCCGTCAACGGAAGCCCCAACAGCGACTATGTCGGTGGCCTCGTGGGCTCCAACTATAGTGGGGGAACGATCAGTAACGCCTATGCCACCGGTACCGTGGGAGGGGATGGCACGATAGGCGGTTTCGTGGGCTACAACAGCGGGACGATCAGCAACGCTTACTGGAACGAAGACCGCAGTGGCACCGCTACAGGCGTTGCAGCGGGTACTTCCACTGGCGTAACCGGCCTTAGCGGCAGTGGCTCCAGCCCGTATGCCGCGTCGTCGTATCAAGGCTTCAACTTCACCACCACGCCCGGCGCGCAAGGCAACGCTTGGGTGATGGTCGACAGCGACGGCACGCTCAACGGCAGCAATGGCGGCACGCTGCCGATGCTGGCCTCGGAATACGCCACCACCATCACCAATGCGCACCAGCTGCAACTGATGGCGATGAATCCGGCAGGCAGCTACGTGCTTGGCGGCAATATCGATGCAAGCGCGACCGGCACCGGCAACGATGTCTGGGGTAGTGGTGGTTTCGTGCCGATCGGCACCAGCTACAACAATCTGGTGACCGCGACTGGCACGGCATATCCGGCCAGTGCCACCACGCCGTTCACCGGCACGTTCAACGGCCTGGGACACACGATCAATGGCCTCACCATCAACGATCTGACCACGAATGCCGGCCTGTTCGGCCAGGTGGGCGACGGCGGCGGCAATGGCCTGGTGACGGATGTTGGACTGGTGGGCGGCACGGTCAGCGGTGGCGCGCAGAACGAAGTCGGCGCGCTCGCGGGTGACAACGAGGGAACGATCTCCAATGCCTACGCCACCACGACAGTGAGCGACCCCAATGCGATGGGGGTGGAACTGGCCGGCAACAGCGGGCTCAACATCCCGTCGATCGGCGGGCTGGTCGGCTACAACGGCGGCAGCCTCACTCAGGTCTATGCCACCGGTGCGGTATCGGGAGCCTACAATCTCTTCCTCGGTGGCCTTGTCGGCTACAACGCCGGTTCCATCAACAATGCCTTCGCCACTGGCGCGGTCACCAGCGCTGCGCCTTCCAGCCTGACCAGCCCCTCGCAGGGGGCGGTCTACGCGGGCGGCCTCACCGGCTTCAACGGCGGCACCATTGCCAGTGCCTATGCGTCGGGCGCGGTGTCGACCACCGGACTCGAAGCGGACGCGGGTGGTTTTGCCGGCGGCAACGACGGCAGCATCAGCAATGCCTACGCCACCGGTGCCGTCTCGACCGACCAGAGCAGCTTCGGCGTCGGCGGATTCATCGGCTACAACATGGCGGGCGGCAGCATCGCCGATGCCTACAGCCTTGGATCCGCCTCGGGCAGCGGTGGCGCTTACGTCGGTGCCTTCGCGGGACACAACGAAGGTTCGCTCACGGGTGTCTACTGGGATACCAGCACGTCGGGTTCGACCACCGGTATCGGTCTGGGCAGCAGCACCGGTGCCATCGGCCTTGCCACCCCGCAATGGCTCACCGAAGGCCCCGTCGCCACCGGCGCCTTTGATACCAGCAACACCTGGGTGGCCGGCTATCCGTACCCGGTGCTGAAGGCGTTGCCCTATGTGCTGGTCACTGCCTCGGGCAGCCAGACTTACGGGTCTTCCGCGCAATCCATCGGCATCACCGGCGTCACCGACCAGGACGGCAATGATGCCAGCGCGCTGGTGAACACGTCGGGCATCAACTGGCTGACCACGGCAAGCGCGTCAAGCAATGCGGGTGGCTATGTGATCGGGGGCGAGGGCGCCACGGTCGCGCCGGACTATCAGCTCACCTACGTCGGGGCACTCGTTGTCGATCCCGCGTCACTCGTCATCACCGCGAACAACGCCAGCAAGACCTACAACGGCCTGGCCTACTCCGGGGGTAACGGGGTGACCTACAGCGGCTTCGTCAATGGCGACGGCACATCGGTGCTGAGTGGCTCACTCGCCTACGGCGGCACGGCGCAGGGCGCGGTGAATGCCGGCAGCTACAGCATCGCGCCGGAAGGGCTTTCCGCCGCAAACTACATCATCACTTACGACGACGGCACGCTGACGGTGAATCCGGCGGTGCTTGCGGCCGGGCTCACCGGTACGGTCAGCAAGGTCTATGACGGCACCAGCACGGCCACGTTGGCTGCCGGCAATTACACTTTGTCGGGCATCATCGGCGGCGACCAGGTGAGCCTCGATGACCCCGCTGCGGGAAGCTACGCTTCGGCCAACGTCGGCAGCAAGCTGGAGGTGACCGTGAACGGCCTCGCGCTGATCGGCGCCAGCGCAGGCAACTACGTTTTGGCGAGCAACAGCGCCAATGCGGACATTGGCACCATCACGCCTGCCTCGCTCGTCATCACGGCCTCCAACCAGAGCAAGACCTATGGGCAGACGCTCAGCCTCGGGAGCACCGCCTTCTCGGAGAGCGGGCTGGTGGGCAATGACAGCGTCAGCGGCGTGACGCTGGCCAGCGCGGGCGCGCCTGCCAGCGCCAACGTGGCCCGCTCGCCCTACACCATCGCGGCCAGCCAGGCGGTGGGCACGGGGCTGTCCAATTACGTGATCACCTATATGCCGGGCCTGTTGTACGTGGATCCGGCTCCGCTCACCGTGACTGCCAACAGCACCAGCGAGACTTACAACGGCCGTGCCTATGCCGGCGGACACGGCGTCAGCTATAGCGGCTTCGTCAATGGCCAGAACGCATCGGTACTGGGCGGCCGGCTGCAATATGCAGGCACCGCGCAGGGCGCCACGAATGTCGGCACCTACAGCATCGCGCCCGAGGGGCTGACGGCCGCCAATTACGCGATCACCTATGTCGACGGCACCCTGACGGTGAACCCGGCCACGCTGACCTATATCGCCAATCGCCTCAGCTTGCCCGATGGCGAAACACCGACGGGCATGTCGGGCCGGGTGGTCGGTTTCGTCGATGGACAGAATCTCGCCGACGCGACCAGCGGCACGCTGGTGTGGACGACGAGCGCCACGTCGGGCAGTCTCGCGGGCAGTTACGCCATCGATGGCAGCGGGCTTACGGCACAGAACTACGTGTTCGTGCAATCGCCAGGCAACGCGACTGCGCTGACCTTGCGCCCCGTGCGCACGGGACGTGGCGCCGTCGCAAGCGCGGAGGCAGCGCCGTTGTCCGGCGGAACCCTGCTCGATGACGCGCAGTCGGCTTCCTCGGGCGGCAGCACGGCGGGAGCGCTACCGTCCAAGGCCAGTGTGCGCGTAGTGGGCCAAGGGGTGGCGCTGCCGTGACGCCTTGAGGTCCTTCCACGCCATGCGCAAGCGAGTCAAGGTGAACCCGAGCGTTGCACGCGCGACCGTGTCGGCATGGCTGCTGGCGTTCTGCGCCGTAGGTACGACGATGGCGCAGAACGCCCCCACCGGTGGCCAGCTGTTGCAGCAATTGCAGCCGCGCGCAGGCCTGCCAGCCAACACGCCGCCCAGCGTAACGGTGCAGCCACTGCCGGTCGCGCCCGCGACGCAGTCGCCGCCCCTTCTCGTGCAGCGCATCGAGATCGAGGGCAACACCGTGTTCGATACCGCCAGCCTGCATGCGCTGGTGGCCGACGGCGAAGGTCGCATGCTCACCCTCGAGCAGCTGCGGGCGTTGGCGCACAGGATCACCGACTACTACCACGCCCACGGCTATCCGCTGGCGCGGGCGATCGTGCCGCCGCAGGAAGTGCGGCAGCAGGTGGTGCGCATCGCCGTGGTGGAGGCGCGCTACGGCCAGGTGCGACTGGACAACCACGGACCCGTGCGCGACGGCCTGCTGCAATCCACGCTGGGTCCGGTACAGGCGGGAGCGATGGTGGACCAGAATGTGCTGGATCGCCGCCTGTTGCTGATCGACGATCTTCCCGGTGGCGATGCCCACGCCACGCTGAGCGCGGGCACCCAGCCCGGCACTTCCGACCTGCTGGTACAGGCTGACCCGGCGCCACCGGTGATCGGCGACCTGAAGCTGGACGACTACGGCGATCGCTATACCGGCCGCGTGCGCGGTGATGGTGACCTTTCCGTGGTGGAGCCCTTGGGGCTGGGCGACCTGCTCGGCATCAGCGCGACCACTTCGGGCAGCGACATGCGCTATGGGCGGCTGGCCTACGAGCTGGCGCTGGGTGGTGGAGGCATGCGCATGGGCGCCAGCTATTCCGCACTGGCCTACCGGCTGGGCGGCTCGCTGTCCGACACGCAGTCGCGCGGTTCGGCCGACCAGGGCAGCCTGTGGCTCTCGCAGGTGCTGTGGCGAAGTACGGCATGGAATGTGAGCGCGCGGCTTGGCGTGGACGACAAGCGCCTGCACGACGACGTCGACAGCACCGACGTGCGCGACGACCGCCGCATCCTGGCCTGGAACGCAGGCGTGCTCGCCAGCGAGCGGGACGCCTGGGAAGGCAGCGGCGCATCGACGGTTTCGCTGGTGGCCACGCACGGCCGCGTGTCGTTCGACAACGAGGATGCACAGGCCGCCGATGCCGCGTCGGCCGACACCCAGGGAACGTATACGCGCTGGGATGCCAGCCTCGGCCGGCTGCAGGCGTTGTCCGCGTCCACCAGCCTCTACCTGGCGCTGGACGGCCAATACAGCCGGCGCAATCTCGACAGCGCCGAACAGTTCCTGCTGGGCGGTCCCGACAGTGTCCGCGGCTACGAGGTGAACACGCTGGCCGGTGCCTCGGGCTATCTCGCCACCGCGGAGCTTCGGCGCGACCTGCACCTGTCCTGGCCCGGGCAGTGGCAGGCCTCGGTGCTGCTCGACCAGGGCGCCGTGTGGGTGAACGCGAAGTCCTGGCCGGGTGCCGGCGGCCCCAATCATGGTGTGCTTTCGAGTGGCGGACTCGGTCTCGCCTGGGTCGGACCCTCGCGATGGACGGCACGGCTGCAGGTCGCCACGCCCATCGGTGGTACGCCGGCGCTGGCGGGCCATCGTCCGTCGGCGCGCGGCTGGCTGCAGTTGGTGAAGGCATTCCAGTAGGCCGTCGGCCGCAGTCGCGCAGGAAGTTGCGCCATGTTGTTTGCGCCTGCGGCGGATGTCTGTTGCGCTGCACCAGCAAATTTCACCAGTGCCACTGGTCAAAGACTCATGCCCGGAAGCCTCCGGCAGTGGTTTGCGGCAACAGCAAATGAAGAATCATTAAGCCGCGCCTGCATTTTCATAATTGTTTAGCGGGAACTCGTCCTATTCACTAGGCAGACACCGAAGACCGCGCTGTGGGGAGCAGTCGGTCGGAAGTCCTTGCGGGCCTTGCCTGCAAAGCGAACAGAACAACCAAGCCGTTCGGCGAGGGCCGTTGGCGACGTCACATTTGTCGGGGGAGAGAAAATAATGAAGAGCACGATGCAATCGTCCGCGTTGCAGGGAGGCCTGTATCCACCCTCGCGTACGTCGCTGCGTAACCGCCGCCTGGCGACGGCCATCGCGTTGGGATTGTCGTTGTTGTATGTGCCTGCCATCGCCCTGGCGCAGGACACAGGCCAGCCAGCCAGCGGCAGCACGGCGCAACCGGCCAAGCCGGATGCCAAGACCGACGCGGACAAGAGCAAGGACAAGAAGAAGACGGCCGACGGCAAGGATGTGGAGAACCTCGACGGTGTGACCGTGACGGGCATCCGCGCCAGCCTTGAGTCTTCGCAGTCGCTCAAGCAGAACGCCAGCCAGATCATCGATTCGGTGACCGCCTCCGACATCAATGCCTTGCCGGACCGCAGCGTGACCGAAACCCTGCAGCGCATCAGCGGCGTGACGGTGGATCACTTCCTCGCCGACGACGATCCGGACCATCCCTCGGCCGAAGGCAGCAGCGTGCTCATCCGCGGCCTGCCCTACGTGGCCAGCCTGCTCAACGGGCGCGAAAGCTTCTCGGCCAACAATGGCCGATCACTGGGTTTCGAGGACGTGCCGGCCGAGCTGATGGCCGGCGTGGACGTGTACAAGAACCCGTCGGCGGAAATGATCGAGGGCGGCATCGGCGGCACGGTGGATCTGCGCACGCGCATGCCGTTCGACAACCCAGGCCAGCTCATCGCGTTCTCCGGCGGCGTCAACGAAGGCGACATGGCGAAGAAGTCCAAGCCGTCGGCCTCGTTCCTCTACAGCAACCGCTGGCACAGCGACGACCTCGGCGAATTCGGTGCTCTGATCGACGTCTCCTACTCCGAGCTGGCCACGCGCAGCGACGGCATCCAGACCAACCCGTACGTGCTGCGTCCGAACGCGACCGACACCGCGTACTACGCGCCCAACATCGCCGCCGGATCGCCCACCAGCAACGTCTACGTGCCGGGCGACATCAACTGGCAGGAAATGGACATGCAGCGCCGCCGCACCGGCATCTACGGTGCCTTCCAGTGGCGTCCGAACGACAACCTCGAGCTGTCCTCGCAGTTCTTCCGTTCCAACTACAACCTGCAGTGGAACGAGCACTGGGTGCAGACGAACGAAAGCAACTACAACGACGTGCTGCCGGCCGCTGGCACCCAGTTCAACTACAACGACCAGGGCGTGTTCACCAGCGGCGAGATGGCGTCCAATGCGTGGAAGGGCTCGCCGCCGGCAGGTCCCAACGGTGCGGTCGAGTACTACACCGACAACCGCATGCAGACCCAGTTCACGCGCACCACCGACTGGTCCAATAGCTTCAAGTACAACCTCAGCGACAACATGCTGCTGAGCGGCTCGGTGCAGTTCGTCAAGTCCACCAGCAATACCGTGGACTTCTCTGTCTACAACCAGTTCTACATGCCGCCCGCCTACGTGACCGTGACCGGCACGCCCAGCCTGGTATCCAGCAACCCCGGCTTCTTCGCCAATTCCGCCAACTACTACCTGGCAGCGGCGATGGATCACCTCGAGTACGACTACGCCATGGAGCGCACCGCGCGCGTGGACCTGGAGTACAACTTCGTCGACAGCAGCTGGCTGCAGTTCTTCCGCGTGGGCCTGCGCGCCACCGATCGCGATGCGGACAGCAACAACACCAACAGCAACTACAACTGGGGCCCGATCAGCCAGGTGTGGCAGGGGGGCTACACCGGTCCGTCGAGCCTGGATTGGGCCAATACCATCCCGTCGTGGATGGAGCAGTCGTTCTCGATGGGCAACTTCTTCCGTGGCGCCAACCTGCCGACTACGCTGTGGTTCCCCAGCAACGCGCTCGTGAGCAACTACGCCAGGGCGGTCAATGCGCTGTACCAGATCGAGATGGCCAACTCCGGCAGCTGGCAGTCGCAGGAGCCGCTGGTGGGCACGCTGGGCTACAACGCCTCGCTCAAGGAAAATACGCAGGCGGCCTATGCCGCGCTGTACTTTGGCAATGAGGAGGCGCTGGGCGTGCCGTTCGACGGCAACATCGGCGCGCGCCTGGTCTACACCCAGCTCAACGCCATGGGCTCGGTGCTCAACCCCACTTCCAGCAACCTCTCCGGCAACACCAGTACGCTGACGCCTGAGCAGGCCGCGCTGTTCAATGGCGAGTACTACCCGCTCAACGGCCGCAACGATTACCACAACGTGCTGCCCAGCCTGAACCTGCGCTTCAAGTTCACCGACGACCTGCAGCTGCGCCTGGCGGCATCCAAGGGCATGAGCCGCCCCGATCTGTCGCAGCTCTACTCGTACCTGAAGCTCGGCGCCTCGTGGGGCGGTGCGGCAGGCCAGGAGGCCAGCTTCCAGGGCTTCACCGGCAGCAGCACCGGGAACCCCGCGCTCAAGCCGATGACGGCCAACCAGTATGACCTGGCGCTGGAGTGGTACTTCGCACCCACCGGCCAGCTGTACACCACGCTGTTCAAGAAGGACATCCACAACTACATCACCAACGAGGTGTTCCAGCAGGAGGTCGAGGGCCAGCAGGTGGCGGTCAGCGGACCGGTCAACGCCGGCACCGGCAACGTAAAGGGTGGCGAGGTGGGCTACTCGCAGTTCTTCGACTTCCTCCCGGGCGCGCTGAAGGGCCTGGGCCTGCAGGCCAACTACACCTACCTGCAGAGCAGCAAGATCTACGGCACCACCTCGTGCGATCCGAACCATGCCAATGGTTCGTGCTCGCCCCAGTACATCGTCACCAACCCAGGCTTGCCGATGGCCGGCCTATCGACGCACAGCTACAACGTGATCGGCATGTACGAGTACGGCAACTGGTCGGGCCGCCTGGCCTGGTCGTGGCGCAGCCGCTACCTGATCACGCCCGATGACACCGGCGACACCTACCTGCCGATGTGGAATGCCGCCTCCGGCCAGCTGGATGCCTCGGTGTTCTACCACTTCAACAAGAACATGCAGATTGGCCTGCAGATGAACAACCTGAGCAACACCACGCAGAAGGTGTTGATGGGACCCACCACCTATACGACGGGCCAGGTGGACTACAATCTCTACACACGCTCGCTGTTCATGAACGACCGCCGCTACGAGTTGGTGTTCCGAGCCACCTTCTGATGACACGACCAGCACACGGCTGGGCAAGGCGGGCGCGGTGGCTTGTGGCCACCGCGCCCGTTCTGCTTGCGGCATGGGCACATGCGGCGGAGCCCGCGGTGCCCTACCACTACGCCAACGTGAAGATCGGCGGCGGCGGCTTCGTCAGTGGCCTGCTCTACCAGCCCGCGGGCCATGGGTTGCTGTACGCACGCACCGATGTCGGCGGTGCCTATCGCTGGGACGAGGCACAGGCGCAATGGGTGCCGTTGCTCGACTGGCTGCCTGCTTCGGACAACAACCTCTACGGCGTCGATGGCTTTGCGGTCGACCCACGTGACGCCGGCAGGCTTTACCTGCTGGCCGGCACCTACACCGCCGAATGGGCCGGCAACGGCGCGGTGCTCGCTTCCGCCGATCGCGGCGCTCATTTCACGCGCAGCGACCTGCCGTTTCCCGTCGGCGGCAACGAACAGGGACGCAACAACGGCGAGCGCATCGCGATCGATCCCAACGACGGCAGCATCCTGTTCCTTGGATCGCGCACCGCAGGGTTGTGGCGCAGCGCGGACCATGGCGCCCACTGGAGCAGGGTGAGCGGATTTCCCGACGTCGCCAGCGGTCCCGACAGCAGCGCCAGGCACGGCTCGCGCACGCAACCGGTGGGCGTCGTGCTCGTGGTGTTCGATCCGTCCAGCGGCACGCAGGGCCACGCCAGTCGCACCGTGTACGCCGGAGTGTCCACCAAGGGCACCAGCCTGTACCGCTCCAGCGACGGCGGCAAGAGTTGGAGCGCGGTGCAGGGCCAGCCCACGGGCTTGCGTCCCAACCACATGGTGCGTGCGCGTGACGGTAGCTACTACCTGAGCTATGCCGACGAGTCGGGCCCGGATGTCATGCACGAAGGCGCGGTGTGGAAGTACGAGCCCGGCAGCGGACGCTGGACCGACATCACGCCGCTGCCGCGCGCACAGGGCCAGCCCAGCGGTTATGGCTGGGGCGCCATCACCGTCGATGAGGGCGATCCGCAGGCCGTGCTCACCGCCACCTTCGGCCACTACACGCCGCGCGACCAACTGTTCCGCAGCACCGATGGCGGCGCGCACTGGCAGGAAGTATTCACGCAATCGCAGTTCGACACCTCGCAACCGGTCTGGCTGCCCGAACACATGCCGCACTGGATCGCCTCGATCGCGGTCGATCCGCATGATCCCGATCGTGCGTGGTTCACCACCGGCTATGGCGTATGGGCCACCGGCGACCTGCGCCAGGTCGAGCACGGCGGCACGGTACACTGGCGATTCGTTGACGACGGACTGGAGGAAATCGTCGCCAAGCAGATCATCAGTCCGCCGACGGGTGCGCACTTGCTCAGTGCCATGTATGACCTGGACGGCTATCGCCACGATGAACTCGACGTGGCGCCGCCCCACTTCGCCTCGCCGCCGCGCTATACCGACGCCGACGACATCGATTACGCCGGCGGCGAGCCCGAGGTGATCGTGCGCAGCGGTTGGCTGCGACGGATGCCCGAGCCGTTGGTGCGCGCGGCCTATTCGACCGATGGCGGCGTCCATTGGCAGGCGTTCGCCAGCGAGCCGGCCCACATGGAAGGCGTTGGCGGCGGCAGCATCGCCATAGCCGCCGACGGCAAGCGCGTGCTGTGGTTTCCGCGGGACGCGCGCCACGGCTACTTCACCGACGACTTCGGCGTGAGCTGGCAGAACATCAGCGGGCTGGATGGCGAGCTGCGCGTGGTGGCCGATCGCGTCGACCCGCGGCGCTTCTACGCGATCGACGCCGAAGGCAAGCGGTTGTTCGCCAGCCACGATGGCGGCGCGCATTTCCAGCCGATCCAGGGGGAGCTGGGTGCGGTTGCTTCATCGTCGTCGCGACTTCGCCTGCAGGCTTCGCCGGATGCCGCGGGGCAGCTGTATCTGTCCAGCCGTGACGGGCTGCTGCTGGGCAGCGACGACGGACGGCGCATCGCCACCGCGGGCGAACTCACCCGCGTCGATGCACTGGGCTTCGGCAAGGCCGCGCCGGGCAGCGGGCAGTCCACGCTGTATGCGGCGGGCCGGCGCGGGGAGCAGCAGGGCATGTTCCGCTCCGTCGACGGCGGCGCGCACTGGCGGCGCATCGACGACGACGCGCACCGTTACGGCGAGATCAGCATGATCACCGGCGACCCACGTGTGTTTGGGCGTGTCTACTTCGGCACCAGCGGGCGCGGCATCCTCTACGGCGACCCGGTGTCGCCCTGAGCCGGCGCTCAGGCCTGCAGGCGCTCCAGGTACTGTTTGGGCGTGCAGTTGAACTCGCGCCGGAACACCACGTACATGTACTGCAGCGAGGTGAAGCCGCTGCGCACGGCGACATCGGTGAGCGAGATGCTCGGGTCGGCAAGCATGTGCCGTGCCCGTTCCAGCTTGTGCTCCAGGATCACCTGGTGCACGGACTTCTTCAGTTCGCGCTTGAAGTGTTCCTCCAGCAGCGTGCGCGACACACCCACGTAGCTGGCGACCTGCTCGGTCTTGATGCCCATGCAGGCGAACTGGCGGATGTAGTGGCGCGCGCGCATCACGTGCGGGCTGCGGATGCACTGGTACTGGCTGCTGGCCTGCATGTTGATGCCCGCCGGTGGCACCAGCACCCGGGTGCCGGAGCAATCGCCGCCGTGCAGCATCTGGTGCAGCAGCTGCGCCGCGGTGCGGCCCATTTCCTCGGCGCCCTGGATCACCGAGGTGAGCCGGATGCAGCTGAGCACCTGCACGATGGGATCGTTGTCGATGCCGATGATGGCCACCTGTTCGGGCACCGGCACGTCGCCCACGATGCAGGCCTGCAGCAGTTGCCGCGCACGCGCGTCGGTGGCGGCGATGATGCCGATCGGCTTGGGCAGCGAACGCACCCACTCCACCACTTCCTCCTGCGCGCGGCCCCAGCCGCCCGCGCTGGTGGAGGAGCCGTGGTAGACGATGCCTTCCAGGCCATCGGCCGCGGTGAGTTGGCGAAACCACATCTCGCGCTCGTGGGCCCAGCGGTTGTCGCGCTCGGGCGGCTTGCCGAAGAAGGCGAAGCGCTCCAGCCCGTGTTCGATCAGGTGGCCATAGGCCAGCTGCACCAGCTTTCGGTTGTCGGTCGCCACATAGGGAATGCCCGCCGGGTACTGGGTTTCGTCGGTGTACGAACCACCCACGGCCACCACCGGAATGGACAGCGCCGAGACGGCCTCGGCCACCACCGGGTCGTCGAAGTCGGCAATGATGCCGTCGCCCCGCCACTGGCGGATGCCGACGGTGCGGCTACGGAAATCCTCTTCCATGAAGAGGTCCCACTTCACGCGGGTGAAGGTGAGGTACTCGCCGATACCTGCGATGACCTGCCGGTCGTAGACCTTGTTGGCGTTGAAAAGCAGCGCGACGCGGTGCGGCAACATCCAGCAACCCCAGGGGCACAGGTAGTAGCGGCGGACGGTAGCGTCTCGCACACGTGGCGACACGCTGCGCTGCATCAAGCCGGGAAAAGCATTTTTTTGCAATGCGACATGGCATTTCGGCGGAGCGCTAGTACAGTCCGCCAGAACGACCTCCATCTGACGGCAGGCGGCCTCTTCCGGCCCTGCCCACCAGCTCGGGGGTTTTATTGGGCAGCTCGGTGGTAGCGCTAACATTTTTGGTCGCGGATAACGTATGAGCCTTGTGGTTGGACTTGATGTAGGAACCCAGAGCGTCAAGCTGGTCGCCTACGATGCCGTGGCGCGCCGCCTGGTGGCGACGCATGGCCATCCGCTGGAACTCATGGCTGGCGACGACGGCAGCCGCGAGCAGCAGGCCCAGTGGTGGATCGAGGCGATCCGTTCCTGCTTCGCCAAGCTCGACCCGGCCTACCGTGCCCGCGTGGTCGCCATTGGCGTATCCGGGCAGCAGCACGGCTTCGTACCGCTGGACGCGGCGGGCAACGTGCTGGCGCCGGCCAAGCTGTGGTGCGATACCAGCACGCAGCGCGAGTGCGATGAAATCATGGCCGCGGTGGGCGGCGCGCAGCGCTGCGTGGCCATCGCCGGCAACCCCATCCTCGCCGGCTACACCGCCTCCAAGCTGCCGTGGACGCGCAAGCATCGCCCGGAGGTCTACGCCAGGCTCGCCAGCATCCTGCTGCCGCACGACTACGTGAACTTCTGGCTGACCGGCGAGCGCTGGATGGAGTACGGCGACGCCTCCGGCACCGGCTGGCTCGACGTGCGCACGCGCCGCTGGTCGGCCGAGATGCTGCACGCCACCGATCCCGATCGCGACCTGGGCGCCTGCCTGCCGCCGCTGGTGGAGTCGAACGCTAGCTTCCCGATCGCGCCGGCGATGGCCGATGAACTGGGCCTGCCGCGCAGCGTGCGTGTATCGGCCGGCGGCGGCGACAACATGATGGCGGCCATCGGCACCGGCAACGTCGAGCCCGGCGTGCTCAGCATGAGCCTGGGCACCTCCGGCACGCTGTTCGCCTGCGCCGACCACCCGGTGGTGGACGATGACGCGGGTTGGGCCGCGTTCTGCTCGTCCACCGGCGGCTGGCTGCCGCTGATCTGCACCATGAACTGCACCATCGCCACCGAGAGCGTGGCCAGGGCCTTCGGCTTCAACACGCGCGATGGCGATGCGGTGATGGCCGGCACGCTGCCTGGCGCCGGCGGGCTGGTGATGCTGCCGTTCTTCAACGGCGAGCGCACGCCCGACCTGCCGTATGCGCGCGGTGCGCTGCACGGCATGGACCTGGGCAACTTCACGCGCGGCAATGTCTATCGCGCCGCGATGGAAGGCGCCACCTACGCACTGCGCAACGGCTACGACGCGTTGTGCCGTGCCGGCCTCCACTTCGATGCCATCCGCCTCACCGGCGGCGGCAGCCACAGCCCGGCCTGGCGGCAGATGATCGCCGACGTGTTCGACCTGCCGGTCGAAGTGCCGCTGCAGGCCGAAGGCGCCGCCTTCGGTGCCGCGCTGCAGGCGCTGTGGTCGCTGGGCGGCGGCACCGACCTCGCCGAGCTGGCGCGCGAGCACGTGCTGATTGCCCCGGGCCTGTCCACGCGGCCCGATCCGCGCAGCGTGCAGGCCTACCAGGCGCCTTACCGGCAGTTCCTCCGCCATCTGGAGGCGACCCAATCGTTCCACGCGAATCCCCCGGCCGCGGGTGCCGTCTGATTCGCCGCCGAGTCCGGCTTCATCTCACTTCCCGACCAGGATCGAACACATGAGCACTCCTTTCATCGGCAAACGCGAATTCTTCCCCGGCATCGGCAGCATCCCGTTCGAGGGCATCGGGTCGGACAACCCGCTGTCGTTCAAGCATTACGACGCCAACAAGAAGATCGGCGACAAGACCATGGCCGAGCACCTGCGTTTTGCGGTGTGCTACTGGCACAGCTTCTGCAACGCCGGCCACGATCCGTTCGGTCCGGGTACCCGCGTGTATCCGTGGGATGCCGAGGGCACGCCGCTCGCGCGCGCCGAAGCCAAGATGGATGCCGCGTTCGAATTCTTCACCAAGCTGGGCGTGCCGTACTACTGCTTCCATGACATCGACATGGCGCCCGACGCCGACGATGTCGGCGAGTACGAGAAGAACATGAAGCACATGGTCGCCCTGGCCAAGGAGCGCCAGAAGGCCACCGGCATGAAGCTGCTGTGGGGCACCGCCAACCTGTTCAGCCATCCGCGCTACATGAACGGCGCCGGAACCAATCCGGACTTCGCCGTGGTGGCGCGCGCCGCCGTGCAGGTGAAGGCCGCGCTGGACGCCACGGTGGAGCTGGGCGGCGAGGGCTACGTGTTCTGGGGCGGCCGCGAAGGCTACGCCACGTTGGTCAATACCAACATGAAGCGCGAGCTGGAGCATTTCGCGCGTTTCCTCACCATGGCGCGCGACTACGGCCGCAGCATTGGCTTCAAGGGCAATTTCCTGATCGAGCCCAAGCCGATGGAGCCGATGAAGCACCAGTACGACTTCGACTCCGCCACCGTCGCCGGTTTCCTCAAGCAGCATGGCCTGGACAAGGACTTCAAGCTCAACATCGAGGCCAACCACGCCACGCTGTCGGGCCACACCTTCGAGCACGACCTGCAGGTGGCTTCGGACCACGGCCTGCTGGGCAGCATCGACGCCAACCGCGGCAACGCGCAGAACGGCTGGGATACCGACCAGTTCCCGACCGACCTGTACGACACCGTGGGCGCCATGCTGGTGGTGCTGCGCCAGGGCGGCCTGGCCCCGGGTGGCCTCAACTTCGATGCCAAGGTGCGCCGCGAATCGACCGACGCGGATGACTTGTTCCTGGCCCACATCGGCGGCATGGACGCGTTCGCTCGCGGCCTGGAAGTGGCGCATGCGCTGCTCACCCGTTCGCCGCTGGAGACGTGGCGCGCCGAGCGTTACGCCAGCTTCGACGCCGGCGCGGGCAAGGATTTCGCGCAGGGCAAGCTCGGCATGGCCGATCTGCATGCCTATGCCGCCAAGCACGGCGAGCCGGCCAAGCGCAGCGGCAAGCAGGAGCTCTACGAGAACCTGCTCAACCAGTACCTGCTGCGCTGAGTGGCGGCGACGCGACGGGCTCGCGTCTGATCTGAGTGGTCGGCAAGCGGTGGGGGAACATCGCTTGCCGGTCGGGGGAGACCGGAAACATGACCATGAGACCTCGTCGGCATGAACAGCGTCCTGCTTGAACGCACGCTCGAAACCAGGCAAGCGGAAAACACGCGCCTCATCATCCAGATCAGCTGCGTCGCCACGCTCGGCGGCTTCCTGTTCGGGTTCGATAGCGGCGTCATCAACGGCACCGTGGATGGCCTGAAGCAGGCCTTCCAGTCCAGCTCCACCGCGATCGGCTTCGAAGTGGCCTCGATGCTGCTGGGCTGTGCGCTGGGTGCCTTCTTCGCCGGCCGCGTGTCCGATACCTGGGGACGCCGCTCGGTACTGATTGTTTCGGCCCTGTTGTTCCTGGTATCTGCACTGGGTGCCGGTGCGGCAGCGAACGCGGCCTTCTTCGTCATCGCGCGCATCACCGGCGGTTTTGCCGTGGGCGCAGCCAGCGTGATCGCGCCGGCCTATATCGCCGAGGTGGCGCCGGCGCGTTATCGCGGCCGCCTGGCCACCGTGCAGCAGATCGCCATCATCAGCGGATTGTTCACGGCCTTCCTCAGCAACTTCCTGCTGGCTCGCGCCGCCGGTTCATCCACCGGTGCGCTGTGGCTGGGCCAGGATGCCTGGCGCTGGATGTTCTGGATGCAGGCGCTGCCCTCGACGCTGTTCCTGGTGTCGCTGGTATTCATTCCCGAAAGCCCGCGCTTTCTGGTGGTGCGCAAGCGCGATGCCGAGGCGTTGTCCGTGCTTACCCGCCTGTACGGCGAGAACGAGGCGCGCGCCAAGCTCGCGGACATCGGTGCGTCGCTGGCGCAGGACCGCCACCGACCGCGCCTGTCGGACCTGCTCGACAAGGTCACCGGCAAGATCCGCCCCATCGTATGGGTAGGCATCGGGCTGGCCTCGTTCCAGCAGCTGGTCGGTATCAACGTGGTGTTCTATTACGGCGCGGTGCTGTGGCAGGCGGTGGGCTTCTCCGAGAGCGACGCGCTGCTGATCAACGTGTTCTCCGGCGCGCTGAGCATTGCCGCCTGCCTGGTCGCGGTGATGCTGATCGACAAGGTCGGCCGCAAGCCGCTGCTGTGGGTGGGTTCGGCCGGCATGGCGGTGACGCTGTCGCTGGTCACCTGGGCTTTTGCGCATGCGGGCATGGACGCGGCCGGCAAGCTCAGCCTGCCGCCGGCCATGGGCACGCTGGCGCTGGTGGCGGCCAACGTCTACGTGGCCTTTTTCAACATGTCGTGGGGACCGGTGATGTGGGTGATGCTGGGCGAGATGTTCCCCAACCAGATCCGTGGCTCGGGGCTGGCCGTGGCTGGCGCCGCGCAATGGACCTCGAACTGCGCCATCACGGTGACCTTCCCGATCCTGCTGGCCAGCATCGGCCTGGCCGGTGCCTACGGCCTGTACGCGGCGGCGGCGGTGATCTCGGTGGTGTTCGTGCTGCGTTGCGTGCATGAGA
Organism: Dyella sp. C9; assembly: GCF_003332825.1. Lineage (GTDB taxonomy): Bacteria > Pseudomonadota > Gammaproteobacteria > Xanthomonadales > Rhodanobacteraceae > Dyella. Next base: position 117,620 of record NZ_QIRF01000007.1, read on the forward strand.
CGCGCGGCAAGGAACTCGAAGAGATGGAGGGCTGAGGCGATGCCTCGCGCCCTCGTCGCGGGACGGCACTCCGCAGGCGCGCCGTCGGGGCGCGCGTCAGGTGCGCGTCCTGCGGGAGGCCACCGGCGGCGCCACCGAGTCGCGCTTGATCAGCTGGTGGGCGACGACGTGGTCGACCACTACCTTGGTGTCGCTTTCCTTGCGGCGGATCGTGCGCAGCAGGATGTCGATGGCCGAGTCGGCCATGCTCGCGATCGGCTGGCGCACTGTGCTCAGTTCCGGCCACACGGTGGTGGCGGCCGAGGTGTCGTCGAAGCCCACGATGGACACGTCGCGCGGTACTTCCAGCCCGCGGCGGTGCGCCACCGAAATGGCGGCCGCGGCCATGTCGTCGTTGCTGGCGAAGATGGCGGTCGGCGGCTGCTTCAGCGAGAGCAGCATTTCGACGGCGTCCAGGCCCGCGCGGTAGGTGAAGTAGCCCTGCTGCACCAGCGCCGGATCCGGCGCGATGCCGGCCTCCTTCAAGGCGGCCTGGTAGCCCTCGAAGCGCCGCGTGCTGGCGGTCTGGTTGGGGTGGCCCTTGATGAAGGCGATGCGCGTGTGACCCATCTTCAGCAGATGCTCGGTGACTTCGCGCGCGGCGAGGAAGTCATCGATGCGCACGCTGGAGATGTCGTGGTTGAAGCGACCCGCGGCAATGGCCACCACCGGCACGCCGGCGTTGACCAGTTCCTCGATCACCACCTTCGATTCGCACAGCGGCGGTGGCAGGATCACGCCGGCCACGCTCTTGGCCAGCGCCCGCGCCGCCTTGCGCTCGCCGCTGGCGTCCAGTTCCTCCCAGTCGTCGATCACCAGCTGGGCAGCCGTGCGCGCGGAACCGCGCAGCGCGCCGAGCAGCAGTTCGCGCAGGTAGGCCGCGCTGGGATTGGTGTAGATGAGCGCGATGCGCGCATCCTGCGCCGCCGCCAGCGAGCTGGCCGCCAGGTTGGGTATGTAGCCCAGTTCGCGCACCGCTTCCATCACGCGTTCGCGGGTGGCGTCGCGCACCTTGCTGTGCCCGTTGACCACGCGGGACACGGTCATCGGCGACACCTTGGCAAGCGCAGCCACGTCGTCGATGGTGACGGCAGCTCCCTTGCGGCGGACCGACTTCTTGCCTGTCTTCTTCAATGCCGTTTCCCCTCGCGCTGCGCAGGCACCGCACAGGCCGTGTCACGGTTACCACGGACGTCCTGCCGGTGGTGATTTCGGATCGGATATGAATTCATTCTTGCATATGTTAGCGATAACTGTGATTGACCCGCCGTCTAACATTCGTGCCGCGCGGCGGCCACGCGGCACGATCCTGCGCCGATGGCTGGGTGTGTTCGGTGGCCTGCTGCTCGCTTGCGCCGGCACGGTCAGGGCGGAGGACGGCTACGACCTGTGGCTGCGTTATCGCCCCCTGCCGGCAGCCCAGGCGAGCCTTTACCGCAGCCATGCTGCGCAACTGGTGATGGCCACCGCCACGCCGATCGAGCTGGCTACGCGGGACGAACTGCAGCGCGGCCTCGGCGGACTGTTGGGGCAGTCGCCCGCACTGGCCGATGCGGTCAGCGGCGATGGCGCCATCGTGGTGGGCACGCCTTCGTCGTCGCCGGCCATCGCGCGGCTGCGGCTGGATACGGCGGGCCTCGGCCGCGAGGGTTACCTGATCCGCAGCGCCGTGATCGCCGGCCATCCGGTCACCGTGGTGGCAGCCAACGACGACGTCGGCGCGTTGTACGGCACCTTCCACCTGTTGCGGCTGGTGCAGACAGGGCAGCTGCTGGACAAGCTGGACCTGCGCGACGCGCCCCGGCTCAAGCTGCGCGTGCTCGACCACTGGGACAACCTCGATCGCCACGTGGAGCGCGGCTATGCCGGCGCTTCGCTCTGGGACTGGCAGAAGCTGCCGGGCTGGCTGGACCCGCGCTACACCGACTACGCGCGTGCCAATGCCTCGATCGGCATCAACGGCACCGTGCTCAACAACGTCAACGCCAACGCGGCGATCCTCACGCCGGCGTATCTCGACAAGGTCAAGGCGCTGGCGGGCGTGTTCCGGCCCTATGGCATCCGCGTGTACCTCAGCGTGAAGTTCAGCGCACCGATCGAGATCGGCGGGCTCAAGACCGCCGACCCGCTCGACCCGCAGGTGCAGCGCTGGTGGCGCGCCAAGGCCGACGAGATCTATGCGCTGATCCCCGATTTCGGCGGCTTCCTGGTCAAGGCCAATTCCGAGGGCCAGCCCGGCCCGCAGGATTACGGCCGCACGCATGCCGATGGCGCCAACATGCTGGCCGATGCGTTGGCCCCGCACGGCGGCGTGGTGATGTGGCGCGCCTTCGTCTATTCGCAGCACAACAACGACGACCGCGCCAAGCAGGCCTATACCGAGTTCAAGCCGCTGGACGGCAAGTTCCGCGCGAACGTGCTGCTGCAGGTGAAGAACGGTCCGATCGACTTCCAGCCGCGCGAGCCGTTCAATCCGCTGTTCGGCGCGATGCCCGGCACGCCGCTGATGATGGAGTTCCAGGTCACCAAGGAATACCTGGGCTTCGCCACGCACCTGGCCTATCTCGGCCCGCTGTTCGAGGAGGTACTCAAGGCCGATACGCAGGCGCGCGGCAAGGGCTCCACCGTGGCCAAGGTGATCGACGGCCAGCTCGACGGCCACGTGCTGACCGGCATGGCCGGCGTGGCCAACATCGGCACCGATCGCGACTGGACCGGATCGGACTTCAACCAGGCCAACTGGTACGCCTACGGGCGGCTGGCGTGGAATCCGGAGGCTTCGTCGCGCGACATCGCCGAGGACTGGGTGCGCATGACCTTCAGCAACGATCCCGCCTTCGTGAAGCCGGTGGTCGACATGATGATGGGCTCGCGCGAGGCCGTGGTGGACTACATGACTCCGCTGGGCCTGCATCACCTGATGGGCCATGGGCACCACTACGGCCCGGCACCATGGGATGCCAGCGGCCCGCGCGCCGATTGGACGCCGGTGTATTACCACCGCGCCGACCGCAACGGCATCGGCTTCGACCGCAGCAGCAGCGGTAGCGACGCGGTGGCGCAGTACGCGCCGCCGGTGGCGGCCGAGTTCAACGATCCGGCGCGCGCGCCGGAGGCGCTCCTGCTGTGGTTCCACCACCTGCCGTGGAACTATCGCCTGCATTCGGGCCAGACCCTGTGGGATGCGCTGGTGGCGCATTACACCCGGGGCGTGGAAGAGGTGGCGCAGATGCGCAACACCTGGGCGCGCCTGGATGGCTACGTCGATGCGGACCGCTATCGAAAGGCCGCCAGTTTCCTCGCCATCCAGCAGGACGAGGCGCAGTGGTGGCGCGACGCCAGCATCGCCTATTTCCAGAGCCTCAATGGCTTGCCGCTGCCTGCCGGCTACCGGCCGCCGGCGCATCCGCTGAGCTACTACGAATCGCTCACCTTTCCCTTCGTTCCGGGTTACCCATGATGATCCAGCACGCAGCACCCAAGGTTTCGATGGTCCGTCGTTCGGCGCTTGCGCTGCTCGCCCTCGCCTTCGCCGCTCCGCTTGGCGCAAGCGCGACTGATGCAGGGGCGGGTCTGCTCAATCCGCTGTTCCAGGATCACGCGATCCTGCAACGCGACCAGCCCAACCACGTGTGGGGCGACGCCAAGGCGGGCGACAAGGTCACCGTGAGCTTCGCCGGCAAGCAGGCCACGGCGCGTGCCGATGCCAAGGGGCATTGGGAGGCGACGCTGCCGGCGGTGGGTGCGGGCGGCCCCTATCAGCTCACCGCCAGCGTGGTGGGCGGCGCTTCGCAGAGCATCAGCGACGTGCTGGTGGGTGATGTGTGGCTGTGTTCGGGCCAGTCCAACATGGTGCTGCAGGTGAAGCGCACGCTGGACTCGCGCTCGGAGATCCAGAACGCCGACAACGACCGCATCCGCATGCTCACCCTGGACAACGTGAGCAGCGTGACGCCGCTTGATCGCATTCCCGCCGCCGACCACTGGTTGAAGACCACGCCGGAAAACGTGCCCGAGTTCTCCGCCGCCTGTTACTACTTCGCGCGCGAATTGCAGAAGACGGTGGACGTACCGATGGGCCTGGTGGTATCGGCCTGGGGCGGCTCGCGCATCGAGCCGTGGATGAGCGCGCAGGCGCTGCGCAAGGTCGGCGGCTACGACGGCGCGCTGGATCTGCTGGAGCAGTACGCCAGGGATCCGCAGCGGGCCGGCCAGCAATGGGATGCCCAGTGGCGTGCCTGGTGGCATGCGCGTGCGGGTGTGGCAGCGAATGACGAGCCATGGAATCCGGCACACGTGAGCCAGGCCGGCTGGCAGGATGCGCCGCTGGACAAGGGCGCCTGGCAGCGCTGGGGCAAGCCCGAGCTGGCCAGCTTCACCGGCACCGTGTGGTACCGCACCATCGTGAAACTCACCGCCGCGCAGGCGAAGCAGGGCGCCACGCTTCATCTGAGCACGGTGAACGAGGCCGACCAGACCTGGGTCAACGGCCACTGGGTTGGCACCGAGTACGGCGGGCAGCCGCGCAGCTATGCCATTCCGGCGGGCTTGCTGCATGAGGGCGACAACCTCATCGCCATCAATGTGCTCAACACCTATCGCGACGGCGGCCTGTACGGCGACGCGGCCCAGCGCAACATCCAGCTCGCCGATGGCAGCGCGGTATCGCTGGCCGACCACTGGCAGTACCGCGTGGTGCCGTCCAGCTACGGCCATCCGCCGAGCGTGCCGTGGCAGTCTACGCAGGGCCTCTCCACCATCTACAACGGCATGATCGCGCCGCTGGGTGATTTCGTGTTCCGCGGTGCGCTGTGGTACCAGGGCGAGTCCAACACGGGTGACGCTTCCGCGCACTACCAGGCGTTGCTCGAAGCACTGCGCGCGGACTTCCGCCAGCGCTTCGGCGCGCAGCTGCCGATGCTGATCGTGCAGCTCGCCGGCTATGGCGCCGCGCCCACGCATCCGAGCGAAAGCGGCACCGCGGGCATCCGCGAGGCGCAGCGTCTGGCCGCTGCCAATGACGCCCACTCGGCACTCGCTGTGGCGGTGGATATCGGCGAGCGTACTGACATCCATCCCGCCAACAAGCAGGAGTTGGGTCGTCGCCTCGCGCGCGCCGCGCGCCAGGTGGTCTATGGCGAGAAGAACCTGCCGCCGTCCGGGCCGGTGCCTGTCTCCGTGCAGCGCGATGGCGATGGCGCGAGCATCCGCTTCAAGGATGTCACCGACGCGCTGGTGGTCTACGGCGCGGATCATCCCGCGGGCTTCGAGCTGTGCGGCGCACAGGCCGGCAGCTGCCATTACGCCGATGCCCAGGTGCACGGCGACAGCGTGAGCCTGCACGCCTCGCTGCCCGCCGGGGACATCGCACGCGTGCGCTACTGCTGGGCCGACAGCCCGGTGTGCACCTTGTACGACCACTCCGGCCTGCCGGCCGGTCCGTTCGAAATGCCCGTTTCACCCAACCGTTCCACGCAGGATAGCCATCGATGAGCACCACGCCTGAAGCCGTCTCGCACTCCTCGGCCCGCGATCGCGAGATCGTCGAGGCCAAGGTCATCGTCACCTGCCCGGGGCGCAACTTCGTCACGCTGAAGCTCGTCACCCGCTCGGGCGTCCCCGGCCTGGGCGATGCCACGCTCAACGGTCGCGAGCTGGCGGTGGCGTCCTACCTGCAGGACCACGTGGTGCCCAACCTGATCGGCCGCGACGCGGGCCGCATCGAGGACATGTGGCAGTTCTTCTATCGCGGTGCCTACTGGCGCCGCGGCCCGGTGACCATGACCGCGATCGCCGCGGTGGACGTGGCGCTGTGGGACATCCTCGGCAAGATGGCGGGCCTGCCGATCTACCAGCTGCTGGGCGGACGCTCGCGCGAGGGTGCGCTGGTCTACGGCCACGCCAATGGCCGTGACATCAGCGAAACCAGCGAGGTGGTGGGTCAGTTCAAGGAGCAGGGTTTCCTCGCCATCCGCGCGCAGTGCGGCGTGCCCGGCGTGAAGAAGGCTTACGGCATCTCCACCGGTGGCAAGCCGTACGAACCGGCCGAGAGCGAACTGCCGGCAGAGACGGTGTGGTCCACCCCGCGTTATCTCGACATCGTGCCGCAGCTGTTCGAGCGCCTGCGCGCTGACCATGGCCCCGAAGTGGAGCTGCTGCACGACGTGCACCATCGCCTCACCCCGATCGAGGCGGCACGCCTGGCGCGCAGCGTGGAGCCGTACTGCCTGTTCTGGCTGGAGGACGCCACCCCGGCCGAGAACCAGAAGTCGTTCGAACTGATCCGCCAGCATTCGGTGACGCCGCTGGCGGTGGGCGAGGTGTTCAACTCGATCTGGGACTGCAAGCACCTGATCGAGAACCAGCTGATCGACTACATCCGCACCACCATCGTGCACGGCGGCGGCATCACCCACCTGCGTCGCCTGGCCGATTTCGCCGCGCTGCACCAGGTGCGCACCGGCTTTCACGGCGCCACCGACCTGTCGCCGGTGTGCATGGGTGCGGCGCTGCATTTCGACACCTGGGTGCCGAACTTCGGCATCCAGGAATACATGTTCCACTCGGACGAAACCAACGAAGTCTTCCCGCACGACTACGCCTTCCGTGCCGGTCGCCTGCATTGCGGCGAAGCGCCCGGGCATGGCGTCACCATCGACGAGAAACTCGCCGCCCGCTTCCCCTACGCGCCCAAGCAGCTGCCGATCGCGCGCCTGGAAGACGGTTCGATGTGGGACTGGTGATGCGCCTGGGCCGGTTCATGCTCGGTGGCCTGCTCGCCATGCTCGGTTTCGCCGCGCAGGCGCGGCAGCCCGTGCTGTTCGACGGCTTCGAGTATGCCGGCCACGACGCCGTGTTCGCGCAGCCGCTGGCACCGGGCGAGTACCGCAACCCGGTGCTCGCCGGCTTCAGCCCGGACCCCAGCGTGGTGCGCGTGGGCGATCGCTACTACCTGGTCAATTCCAGTTTTGCGTACTTCCCCGGTATCCCGGTGTACGAGAGTCGCGACCTGGTGCACTGGACGCCGATCGGCCATGTGATCGACCGTCCCTCGCAGCTGGATTTCGACGGGCTGGGCATGTCGCGCGGCGTGTTCGCGCCGACCATCAGCTACCACGATGGCACCTTCTACGTGGTCAACACGGCGGTGGACAGTGGCGGCAATTTCATCGCCACCGCCACCAATCCGGCTGGCCCTTGGTCGGATCCGGTCTGGTTGCGCGGGGTGGACGGCATCGATCCATCGCTGTTCTTCGACGACGACGGCAAAGCGTACCTGCTCAACAACGGTACGCCGGAAGGCAAGCCGCAGTACGAGGGCCATCGCGCCATCTGGCTGCAGCAGATCGACCTGGCGAAACAGGTGCCGGTGGGTGAGCGCAAGGTCGTGCTCAACGGTGGCACGCATTTCGAGCAGCGCCCGATCTGGATCGAAGGCCCGCACCTGTACAAGCGCGACGGCTGGTACTACCTGATGTGTGCCGAGGGCGGCACCGGCCCGCAACATTCGGAAGTGGTGCTGCGCAGCCGGTCCGTGTGGGGTCCGTATGCGCCATACGAGGGTAATCCCATCCTGACCCAGCGGGACCTGCCGGCGGACCGCGCGAATGCGGTGATCAATGCGGGCCACGCCGACCTGGTCGAGGCCGCCGATGGCCGCTGGTGGGCGATCTTCCTGGCCAGCCGCGCCTACGACCGCGTGCATTACAACACCGGACGCGAAACCTTCCTGCTGCCGGTGACGTGGAAGGACGGCTGGCCCACGATCCTGCCGGCTGGTCAGCCGATACCGCCGGCGGCCAAGGGGCCGTCATTCCTGCAAGCGGAGGCCAGGCCATCGATGCTGACCGGCAACGTGCAGTGGCACGACCACTTCGATGGCGCTGCGCTCGATCCGGCCTGGCTGTTCGTGCGCGTACCCAAACAGCCGTGGGCCGACCTGCGCAGTCATCCGGGCAAGCTCGCCATCCATCCGCTGGCCGAGGACCTGGACACGCTGCGCAATCCTTCGTTTCTCGCGCGTCGCCAGCAGAACACGCAGTTCGAAGCGAGCACCTCATTCGCCGTGCCGGTCGATCGCGACGTGGAGGCGGGCATCGCCGCATTCCAGAACGAGCACTACTGGTACGCGTTGGGCGTGCGCCGCGACGGCGGTCACCTGCTGCTGTCCCTGCGTCGACATCGCGGCGGCGAAGTGGCCACGGTGGCCACGGCCGAACTGCCCGGCACGCTGCACTCGCTGGCCTTGATGATCAGCGGCGATGGCGGCGTGTATGGCTTTGCCTATGACGATGGCGCGGGCTGGACCTGGCTGAGCCGCCACGAGGACGGCACCGTGCTGAGCACCGATGTGGCTGGCGGCTTCATTGGTGCCGTGGTCGGGCCCTACGCGCGCGTGCTTGGCGGCCAGTGAGAGGAAACCGCATGAAATACCGGGGGAAGTCCTGATGGACCGCAAGTGGAAGTTCGGCGTGCAGCCCGTGCTGTGCGCGGCAGTGACGCTGGCCATGCTGGCCGCGACGGCCTCCTTGCCGGCGGCAACCGCCGCGGGCGTCCAGCCGGCGACGCCGCTTTATCTCGATACCGGCCACAGCTTCGGGGAGCGCGCCGCCGACCTGGTGGCGCACATGACGCTGGAGGAGAAGGTCGCGCAGATGCAGAACAGCGCGCCGGCCATCCCGCGCCTGGGCGTGCCTTCGTATGACTGGTGGAACGAGGCCCTGCATGGCGTGGCGCGTGCCGGTGGCGCTACCGTGTTCCCGCAGGCTATCAGCATGGCCGCCACGTTCGACACCACGCTGATGGACCAGGTGTCCAGCGCGATCAGCGACGAGGCGCGCGCCAAGTACAACGAGTTCCAGCGGCGCGGCATGCATGGCCGCTACCAGGGGCTCACCTTCTGGTCGCCCAACATCAACATCTTCCGCGACCCGCGCTGGGGCCGTGGCCAGGAAACCTACGGCGAGGATCCCTTCCTCACCTCGCGCATGGGCGTGAGCTTCGTGCGCGGCCTGCAGGGCAACGATCCGATCTATCGCAAGCTGGACGCCACCGCCAAGCACTTCGCCGTGCATAGCGGGCCGGAGTCCGAGCGCCACCGTTTTGACGTGCATCCTGACGAGCGCGACCTGTACGAGACCTACCTCCCCGCGTTCCAGGCACTGGTGCAGGACGCGCACGTGGACGCGGTGATGGGCGCGTACAACCGCGTGAACGGCGAATCGGCCTCGGCCAGCCAGCGGCTGCTGCAGGACACCTTGCGCCGTGACTGGGGTTTCCAGGGATACGTGATGTCCGATTGCGACGCGGTGGAGGACATCTACCAACACCATCAGCTGGTGCAGACCGCCGAACAGGCCTCCGCGCTGGCGGTGAAGCGCGGCGATGATCTCAACTGCGGCCACACCTATGCCGCGCTCACCGCGGCGGTGAAGCAGGGGCTGATCAGCGAGGCGGAACTGGACGTGTCGCTGACGCGCCTGATGACGGCGCGCATGCGCCTGGGCATGTTCGATCCGCCGGCCCGCGTGCCATGGTCCAGCCTGCCGATCTCGGTGAACCAGTCGGCCGAACACGATGCGCTGGCCCGCCGCGCCGCCGACGAATCCATCGTGCTGCTTAAGAACCATGGCGTGCTGCCGCTGTCGCGCGAACTGCGCCATGTGGCGGTGATCGGCCCCACCGCCGATGACGTCACCGCCCTGCTCGGCAATTACCACGGCACGCCGGCCGCGCCGGTGACCGTGCTGCAGGGCATCCGCAACGCGTTGCCGCAGGCGGAAGTGACCTATGCGAAGGGTGCGGCCCTGGTGCAGGGCTTCGACGACGAAGGCACGCCACTGATCGACGCGGCCGACCTGCGGCCCGACGCCGGCTCCGGCGAGCATGGCCTCAAGGGCGAGTATTTCCGCGGTGGCGACCTGCAGGGCACGCCGGTACTGACGCGGGTGGATGCGAAAGTGAGCTTCCGTTGGGATCACAGCGCACCCACCGACGATCTGGTTGCGCAGGGCGAGCTGGCCGCCGACCAGGCGCTGGACCCGGCGCATTTCAGCGTGCGCTGGAGTGGCGAGCTGGTGGCACCCAGGAGCGGCCATTACACGCTCACGGCGCCGGCCAGCGATGGTTATCGCCTGTACCTCGACGGTCACCTGCTGGTCGACGCCTGGGACAACGCCACCGGCAAGGCCGCGACCGCATCGGTGGATCTGGTCGCCGGCAAGGCTTACGCGGTGCGCCTGGAGTACAGCAAGCGCGAGCACAACAACGATGTCCGCCTGGCCTGGCGCGAGCCCGGTGCCAGGCCCGCGTTCGAGGAAGCGATGGATGCGGCGCGCCATGCCGACGCCATCGTGTTCGTGGGCGGCCTGACCAGCGACATCGAAGGCGAGGAAATGAAGGTGAACTACCCCGGTTTTGCCGGTGGTGACCGCACCGACCTGCGCCTGCCCGCCACCCAGCAGAAGCTGCTGGAAGCGCTGCAGCGCACCGGCAAGCCGGTGGTGCTGGTGCTCACCTCCGGTTCGGCGCTGGCGGTGGATTGGGCGCAACAGCACGTGCCGGGCATCGTGCTGGCGTGGTATCCGGGCCAGCGCGGCGGCGATGCGGTGGCCGACGTGTTGTTCGGCTCGGTGAATCCATCCGGCCGCCTGCCGGTCACCTTCTACAAGGCCGACGAGGCGCTGCCCGCCTTCGACGACTACCACATGGCCGGCCGCACCTATCGTTACTTCAAGGGCACGCCGCTGTATCCGTTCGGCTACGGTCTCTCGTACACCACGTTCGGCTACAGCGACCTGCAGCTGGCCTCGTCCAGCGTGACGGTCGACGGCAGGCTCAGCGTGAGCGTGACGGTGAAGAACAGCGGCAGCCGTGCGGGCGACGAAGTAGTGCAGCTCTATGTGCGCAGCCTGCATGCCGGCCCGTGGCGATCCAACAAGGAACTGCGCGGTTTCCAGCGGGTGAGCCTGCAGCCGGGTGAGCAGCGCCGCATCAGTTTCGACCTCGCGCCGCGCACCGCGCTGCGCTACTACGACGACCAACAGCATGCCTATGCCGTCGACCCCGGTCGCTACGAAGTGCAGGTGGGCGCCTCCAGCGCCGACATCCGCCTCAGCGAGCCGTTCGACGTGAGCCCGTAAGGAACCACCGTCATGTCTCCCGTATCCACGCCCGCACGCATCGTCTGCTTCGGTGAACTGCTGCTGCGGCTGTCGCCTCCCTACCATGAGCTTCTGCTGCAGTCGCACCGGCTGGAGGCGCGCTTCGGCGGCGCCGAGGCCAACGTCGCTTCCTCACTGGCCATCCTCGGCCATCACAGCATGATGGTGAGCGCGTTGCCGGCGCAGGCTCTGGGTCATGCCTGCGCCGGCGAGTTGCGTCGGCATGGCGTGGACACCAGTGCGCTGCGTTATGCCGAGGGCCGCATGGGCCTGTATTTCCTGTCGCCGGGCGCCATGCAGCGACCCGCCGAAGTGCTGTACGACCGCGCAGGCTCGGTGTTCGCGCAGACGTCGCCCGACGCCTACGACTGGCCGCGCCTGCTCGCCGATGCGCAGTGGCTGCATGTGTCCGGCATCAATCTCGCGTTGGGCCAGGCGACCGCGCAGGCCACGCTGGATGCGGTGGCCACCGCCAGGACGCTGGGCGTGCACGTGTCCTTCGACGGCAATTACCGCAGCCGGTTGTGGGGCGAGCGCGCCCATGAGGCGCCGGCGTTGATCCGCCAGGTGATGAGCCAAGCCGAGCTGATCCTGGGCAACGATCGTGACATCGCCCTCGCGCTGGGCCAGAGTTTTCCCCAGGCGCAGGCCGGCGAGCGTTTTCGCGCCGCCGCCTGCGCTGCTTTTTCCGCGTGGCCGCACCTGCGCTACGTTGCCGCGACGGAAAGGCGCCACCGCAATGTGGACGACCAGGAATTGACCGGCATGCTCTCCACCCGCGAGCATGCGCGCGTGACCCATGCCCACTCCCTGCAGGGAGTGGTGGATCGCATCGGCGGTGGCGATGCCTTTGCCGCGGGCCTGCTGCATGCGCTGCTGCGCGGCATGCCCGAACAGGCCGCGCTCGACTTCGCTACCGCAGCCGCCTGCCTCAAGCATTCGGTGCCGGGCGACGTGAACCTGCTGCGTGAGGCCGACATGCTGGCCTTCCTGCAGGGTGGCGGTTACGAGGTAAAGCGTTGATGGCCGCCCCGGCTGCCCGTCCCCGCCTGTCGCCGGCCTGCCTTGCGCAGCTGCCGGCGAACGTGCAACAACCCGCCTACGCGCTGGATGGCGTGCGCATCGGCATCGTGCACATCGGTGCCGGCGCGTTCCATCGCGCGCACCAGGCGGTCTATATCGATGACCTGCTGGCCACGCATCCGGAGTGGGCCATCTGCGGCGTCTCCCTGCACAGTACTGACGTGCGCGATGCGCTCGATCCGCAGGGCGGCCTTTACACCCTGGCCCTGCTTGGCAGCGAGCGCCACTTGCGCGTGATCGGCGCATTGCGCGAGATGCTCAGCGCCCGCGATCAGTCGGCGGCCGTGCTGGCGCGGCTGGCCGATCCGGCGGTGCGGCTGGTCACGCTGACCATCACCGAGAAAGGCTATTGCCTGGCCGGCAGCGACCTCGATCTCTCGCACCCGGACATCGCGCATGACCTGGCGCATCCGGCGCAGCCGCGCAGCGCCATCGGCTACCTGGTGGCCGGCCTGCGCGAGCGGCAGCGCCATGGCATCGCGCCGTACACGGTGTTGAGCTGCGACAACCTTGCCGACAATGGCCATCGCCTGCATCGGGCAGTGCTGCAGTTCGCGCGACGGGTGGATGCGCCGCTGGCTGCGTGGATCGAGGCGAGCGTGTGCTTTCCGTGCTCGATGGTCGACAGCATCACGCCGGCCACCGACGACGCCCTGCGCGAACGCATCGATGTCGAACTGGGTTGCGACGACGCCTGGCCGATCCAGCGCGAGGAATACACCCAATGGGTGGTGGAAGACCGCTTCGGCGGCGAGCGTCCGCCGTTGGAGCGCGTGGGCGTGACATTGAGCAGCGATATCGCCGGTTACGACCGCGCCAAGCTGCGCCTGCTCAACGGCGCGCACTCCTCGCTGGCGTATCTCGGCTCGCTGATGGAGCTGGACAGCGTGGGTGATGCCATGGCGCATCCCGCACTGGCTGGTTTCGTCGAACGGTTGATGCGCAGGCACATCGCCGCCGTGATCGCGTTGCCCCGCGCGATGGATGCCGAGGGTTACATCGACGCGATCCTGCAGCGCTTCCGCAATCCCTCGATTCGCCATCGCCTTTCGCAGATCGCGTGGGATGGCTCACAGAAACTGCCCGTGCGCCTGCTCAGCACCATCGGTGAGTCGCTGCGGCAGGGTCAATCCATCGACGCGTTGTGCCTGCCCATCGCCGCGTGGATGCACTTCGTGCGGCGGCAGGCTTCGCGCGGCGTGGCGCTGGTGGATCCGATCAACGACACCCTGCAGGCACTGGGCAAGGGTTGCACCGGCGATGCCGGTCACGACGTGGCTCGCTTCCTGCAGCTGGAGGCGGTGTTCGGTGCGCTGGGTGTCGACCCGGTCTTCGGCGAGACTGTGCGCGCGGCCTATGCCGCGCTGGGTGATGCCTCGCCTGACGCGGTGGCCAATGCGCTAGCTCGCCATGCGGTGTGATGCCTTGCCTCCTTCATTCCGGCGGGCGCGCCATGCCGGCCTCGCACGAGAAGCATCCATGAAGACCATCTATCCCCGCGCCCTTGCCCTGCTGGCCTGCGCCCTGTTTGGCGCCGCCGCACAAGCCGCCACGCTGCCGGTCGTGCGCGTGCAGGACGGCGCCAGCCAGCTGGTCGTCGACGGCAACCCATACCTGATGCTGGCCGGTGAGCTGGGCAACTCTTCCGCGGGCACGGCGGCGCAGGCCGACACCATCCTGCCACGGCTGGCAAGTCAGCACATCAACACCGTGCTGATGCCGGTGGCGTGGGAGCAGATCGAGCCGGTTGAGGGCCGGTACGACTTCCGCATCCTCGATCACTGGATCGACGTGGCGCGCAGCCAGCGCATGCATCTGGTGCTGTTGTGGTTCGGCAGTTGGAAGAACGGCTTTTCCGAATACGCGCCGGCATGGATCAAGGCGGACACCACGCGCTTTCCCCGGGCACGAGCCATCGACGGCACACCATTGGAGATCCTCTCCACCTTTGGCGAGGAAACCCTGCGCCTGGACAGTCGCGCCTTTGCCGCGCTGATGGCCCACGTGCGCCAGAAGGATCTGCAGCAGACCGTGCTGATGGTGCAGGTGGAGAACGAGGTGGGCCTGGTGGGTGACCGCCGCGACCGTTCCGCCGACGCCGATCGCGCCTTCCAGGGCGAGGTGCCGCCGGTGCTGGTGCAGGCGCTGCAGGCACAGCGCGCCAACCTGACGCCGGAACTGGCCGCGCACTTCAACGCGCAGGGCAGCCGCTGGAAGGACGTGTTTGGCGACGCCGCCGACGAGGTGTTCATGGCGTGGCGCTACGCCAGCTACATCGACCGCGTGGCGCAGGCCGGCAAGGCCGAATACGCGCTGCCCATGTACCTCAACGGGCAGCTGCCGGCACCGCTGGAGCGCGCTGGCGACTATCCCAGCGGAGGACCGCATCCGTATTACCAGCAGGTCTATCGCGCGACGGCGCCGCATGTCGACTTCTACTCGCCGGACATCTACTGGCCGGAATTCGAGCAGTGGGTGAAGCGCTACCAGGCGCTGGGCAACCCGGTGTTCATCCCCGAGGCCAAGCTGCAGGTGGCGCCGTACAACGCGCTGTACGCCTACGGCGAGGCACGCGGCTTTGGTTTCAGCCCGTTCGACATCGACAGCGTGCCTGTGATGGGCGATGACACCGACAGCCAGCCGTTGATGACCCAGGTCTACGGCGTGCTCGCGCAATTGGGCGAACTGCTGCCGGCGGCGCAGGCCCAGGCGCGCACGCGTGGACTGGTGCTGCATGCGGCAAGCCCGCGGCCGACCCAGGTGGTGGCACTCGGCGGCTATCTGTTCGAGGCGACCTTGTCGCGCTCCTGGCCGGAGAAGAAGCTGCTCACCGACGATGGCGCCATGCTGGTGCTGCAATCGGCGCCGGACGAATTCTTCGTGGTGGGCAGCGGCCTCACCGTCAACGTCAGGCGCGATCCAGACGCGGACGCCAAGGTAGCGGGCATAAGCAGCATCGAGGAAGTCACGCGCCAGGGCGCCGACTGGGTCGTGCGGCGCCGCCTCAACGGCGACCAGAGCAACCAGGGCCGCCAGTTGATGATGGATGCGCAGCACATGCGCATCTATCGCGTGCGCGTGCATGCCATCGCACGCCAGTGACCGAAGGCGGCGTGCCGGCATGCGACGCGCCGCCTTGACTCAGGGCAGGCGATAGGCCTTCTTTGGCAGGCGGTAGGCCAGGTCCACCACGAGCTCCGCCGCTTCGTCCTCGTCCATGCGGTGCTCGGCCACCAGCTTGGCGAGGAAGGCGCAGTCGATGCGGCGCGCCACGTCGTGGCGTGCGGGAATCGACAGGAATGCGCGCGTGTCGTCGTTGAAGCCTACGGTGTTGTAGAAACCGCCGCTGGCCAGGGTCTGCTCGCGGAAGCGCCACATCCCCTCGGGCGCGTCGTGGAACCACCAGGCCGGGCCGAGGAACAGCGACGGGTAGTGGCCCGCCAGCGGCGCCAGTTCGCGGCTGTAGGTGCTCTCGTCCAGCGTGAACAGGATCAGCTGGAAGCGCGGCTCGTTGCCGAAGCGGTCCAGCAGCGGCTTGAGCGCGTTGACGTACTCGGTGCGCAGCGGAATGTCGGCACCCTTGTCGCGGCCGTAGTGCTCGAACAGCTGGCGGTTGTGGTTGCGGAAGCAGCCCGGATGGAGCTGCATCACCAGGCCGTCGTCCAGGCTCATCGCCGCCATCTCGGTCAGCACCTGCGCGCGGAACAGTTCCGCCTCCGCCGCGCTGGCCTTGCCGCGCACCACCGTGTCGAACAGGCGTTCGGCCTCGGCGCGCGAAAGATCGGCGGTCGCCGCGCTGGCGTGGCCGTGGTCGGTGGAGGTGGCGCCCGCCGCGGCGAAATACGCGCGACGCTGGCGATGTGCGCGCAGGTAGCCGTCCCAGCGGTAGACGTCCTCACCAGTGATCTCGCCGAAACGTCGCAAGGCATCGGGGAACTGCTCGTGCTCGGGATCGACCACAGGATCCGGCCGGTAGGCGGTGACCACGCGACCCTTCCAGCCGCTTTCGCGGATCGCTGCATGGTGCTGCAGTGGATCGAGCGGCGATTCGGTGGTGGCGATCAGCTCGATATTGAAGCGCTCGAACAATGCACGCGGACGGAAGTTCGCTGTCTGCAGGGCCTCGGTGATGTGGTCGAAGTAAAGGTCGGAGGTATCCGCGCCCAGGCGCGCGCGCAACCCGAACACATCGTGGAACACGTGGTTCAGCCACATCGACGAAGGCGTGCCGCGGAACAGGTGGAAGCGACTGGCGAACACCCGCCACGCCTCGCGCGGATCCACCGCGGCACGCGAGCCGTCGGCGCGCGGAATGCCCAGCGCATCCAGCGACACGCCCTGGCTGTAGAGCATGCGGAATACGTAGTGGTCCGGCACGAGCAGAAGCTCGGTGGCGTTGACGAAGGACGCGTTGTCGGCGAACCACGACGGATCGGTATGCCCGTGCGGGCTGACGATCGGCAATTCTTCCACCTGCGCGAACAGGCGGCGTGCAATGGCGCGCTGCACCGGGTCGGAGGAAAACAGCCGGTCCTCATGCAGGGCGAGCGGGCGGGGTGCGGTGTTCATCGGGTGTCTCGTGGGTGAAGTCGATCAGGGTGTGGCCGGGACGACGGAGCCGGAGGACGGCGCGTGTTGCGTGGCGGTGGGCGTGGCCAGCCGGCCGGCAACGTAGTCGCGTAGCCAGCTCAGCGCTGGGCGCTCGCTGCCGTCGGCGCGCACCAGGTAGGCGCCCTGCTTGTCGCGCCACAGGCCGGGGCGGAAGCCCCACAACGTGATGCCCTTGACGTCCGGGTGCTGCCAGAACACCGGAAAGATGCGCTGGTAGCCGGCCAGCTGCACGGCGTCGCTCGGGCCGTCGATGTCCAGTTCGGTGATGTAGATCGGCAGGCCGGTGGCGGCGAGTCGATCCAGGTTGGCCTGGTGCACCGACATCGGCACGCCGGGCGCGGTCTCGAAGGCATGTTCCTGCAGGCCGATGCCGTCGATCAGGTGTTCGCGCTGCAGCAGTTCCACGATGCGGCGGTAGCGCAGCGTGTCGCGGTCGCTGCGCGTGATGCTGTAGTCGTTGATCAGCAGTCGCGCATGCGGGAAGTTCTGCCGGGCCAGGCGGAACGCGCTGATGATCCAGTCCCAGCCGGTGCTGCCCTTGCCGCCGAGTGCCGCCATGTAGTGGCCGCCGTCCTTCTTGTTGCCGGAGGGCGGATGGTGCAGAGGTTCGTTCACCACCTCGACGAAATCCAGGTCAGGGTAGCGCTGGGCCACGGCGCTGAACCAGTGCTCGATCGCCTTGCGCTGTTCGGCAGGCGGGAGGTGGCGTACCCATTCGGGCTGCTGCTCCCCCCACACCAGCACATGCATGTGGAACAGCATGTCGTGGCTCTTGGCGAACTGGTAGGCGCGGTCGAGCCCGCTCCAGTCCATCTGTCCGCGCACAGGCTCCACGCTGGCCCATTTGCCGGCGTTCTCGGGCGTGACCTTGTTCCAGTAGTTGGCGAAACCTTCCGACTGGCTGGCGCTGTAGGTGCTGCCAAGGAACTTGGACTGTCCCGCGGCGAGCGGCGCGCCGTGTGCCGCAGGGAGGACCGCGGCGAGCGCAAGCAGCAGTCCCGCGACGAGCGTGCTCCTGACCAACGTGTTCTTCATGCAGTCGCCTCCGGGCGATCGGTGGAGTCCATCACAACGGGTTCGAGCCGGGGCGCCAGCCATTGCACCACCAGCAGGGCCAGCAGGTAGGCGCCACCGGCCATCATGAATACGGGCACGTAGCTGCCGGTGGCCTGCAGCAGCAGTCCGATCACGGTGGAGATCAGCATGCCGCCCACCGCGCCCGCGAAGCCACCCATGCCGACCACTGAGGCCACGGCGTGGCGCGGGAACATGTCCGAGGTGAGCGTATACACATTGGCCGACCAGCCCTGGTGGCCGGCGGTGGCCAGCCCCACCAGCGCCACCGCGAGCCACAGGTGGCTCGCGCGCGCGGCGAACATCACCGGCAGGATCAACAACGCGCAAGCGAGCATGGCGCCCTTGCGCGCGCGGTTGACGCTCCAGCCACGGCGGATCAGCCGGCCGGCCAGCCAGCCACCGGCAATGCTGCCCACGTCGGCCATCAGGAAGATGGTGATCAACGGCGGCCCCAGTTCCAGCAGGCTGAGCCCGTATTGCGCGTGCAGGAACTTGGGCAGCCAGAACAGGAAGAACCACCAGATCGGATCGGTCATGAATTTCGCCGCGGCGAACGCCCAGGTCTGCCGGTGGCGCAGCAGGGTCAACCACGAGATGCGCATCGTCGCCGGGGTCGTTTCGCTGCCGATGTAGGCGCGCTCGGCCGCCGAAAGCCGCGGTTGCCGGTCCGGCGTGCGATAGGTGATCAACCACGCGGTCAACCAGGTGGCGCTGAGCACGCCGGTAAAAAGGAATGCGGCCTGCCAGCCCCAACGCGAGGCGATCACGGGCACCATCAGCGGCGCCACGATCGCGCCGATGTTGGAGCCGGAGTTGAAGATGCCTGCGGCCAGTGCGCGCTCGCGCTGCGGAAACCACTCGGCCACGGCCTTGATCGCCGCCGGGAAATTGCCCGACTCGCCCAGGCCCAGTGCGAAGCGCGCGGCGGCGAAGCTCACCACGCCGCTGGCCAGCGCGTGGCCCATCGCCGCGAGGCTCCAGATGCCGATGGCCAGCGCGTAACCGATGCGCGTGCCGAAGCGGTCGATCACCGCGCCGGCGCACAGCAGGCCCAGCGCATAGGCCGCCTGGAACGCGGTGACGATGCTGCTGTACTGCACTTCGGTCCAGCCGATCTTTTCCTGCAGGAACGGCGCGAGCACGCCCAGTACCTGGCGATCGATATAGCTGATGGTGGTCGCGGCCAGCAGCATGGCGCACACGCGCCAGCGAAAACGTCCTATTCCTGCGGACGGGGCCCGCTCGATCGCAAGCTTGTCGCGGTCCTCGCTCGCCGCATCGCAACATTCGGCGCCGTCTGGTACGCACTCGCACGGCGTGGGCGACCCCGATGCCCAGGCCCGTGTGTATTCGGCTCCCGCCATGCCGTCCCCTCGCTGCATCGCTATCAAAAGTGATAGCGCTACCATTATTGGCACGCAAAACAGGCAAAGTCATTTGCACTTGCACCACGTCGCCAATCTCTCGCCGGATGCCGAATTTGGCTTGTCGTTTAGCCATTTGCACGTCGCGTTTCAGGGATGCTGCCGTGCAGCGTGCCAGTCGATATTGTTAGCGCTACCTTTTCTAGAGGCCGCAGCAGTGCGGCCACTGAGTCAGCTGTTCGTAGAGACAGATGGAGTCGGGAGTACCGCAATGGCGCTCTGGGGACGATTCCGCCGCCAGAATCGAGAGGGGAGTATGGTGCAAGTTCGTATCGCAAAAACCGTGTTGTCGCATGCCTTGAGTCTCGCCCTGCTCGGAGCCGTGGGGGCTGCCCAGGCGCAGGATGCCGCGGCACCGGCCTCGACGCCGTCCTCCACGCAGGGCCAGGCCAATGCGCAGGGCAACAGCAAAGCCGCTCCAGCCAACGGCCAGGCCGCCACCGACGGCAAGGCCCAGTCGTCCGCCGACACCAAGACGCTCAATGCGGTCAACGTCAGCGGCAGCTATCGCAGCAGTATCCAGTTCTCCACCGATGCCAAGCGCGACGCCACCAACGTCACCGACTCGGTATACGCCGAGGACATCGGCAAGTTCCCGGACACCAACATCGCCGAATCGCTGAACCGCGTGCCCGGCGTGCAGCTGACCCGTGACGTGGACGGTGAAGGCGTGAACGTGCAGATCCGCGGCCTCGGCACGGACTTCACCAAGATCCTGCTCAACGGCAACCAGCTTGCGGTCGCCTCGGCTGGCGGCCTCAACTCGCAGAACCAGAACCGCGAAGTGGACCTGGACCTGCTGCCGACCGAATTCTTCACCCAGCTCACGGTGAACAAGACGCCCGAAGCCAGCATGACCGCAGGCGGCATCGCCGGCGTGGTGGACATGCGCACCACGCGTCCGTTCGACAATCCGGGCCCCCATGTCACCTATTCGGCCCAGGGCAGTTACAACTCCATCGGCAGCGCCGTGAAGCCGCGCGGCGCGCTGCTCGCCAGCTGGACCAACGATTCCAACACCTTCGGCGCCCTGGTCGGCCTGCAGGCCTCGCGCAACGACTACGACATGCGCGGCTTCGAGACCGTGGGCTGGACCACGCCGCAGCTCAACGCCTCGCAGTGCGGTGGCACGGCAGGCTGCAGTCCCGCCGGTGGCAGCTGGGTGATCCCGGGCACCGTGCCGGCCAACGCCGGCAATGGCCTCACGCCGGGCCAGACCATCAACAATGCCTGGCTGCTGGCGCACAACCCCGGCCTCACCACCGAGCAGCTGGCCAATGCGCTGATCCCGCGCCTGGCCCGCCAGGCGTACACCGAGGGCACCAACGACCACCAGTCCGGCATGATGTCGCTGGAGTGGCGTCCGGCCGACTGGGCGCACTTCTACCTGGACACCCTGTTCTCGCAGAAGGAGCGCCACTTCGACCGCGCCGACATGGACCTGGTGGGCCGCAGCGGCCAGATGATCCCGCTGAACATGCAGGTCGACCAGAACAACGTGGTCACCCAGGCGACCTTCGCCAACGCGCAGTACTTCCTCGAAGATCGCCCGTACGACCAGCACACCCGTTTCTTCAACATCAATCCGGGTGGCGAGTTCCTGTTCGGTTCCGACGAGAACATGAAGCTGGATTTCCAGGGCTACGTGCAGCGCAGCTGGTACCGCCAGTACGCGCCGTCGATCGACGTGAGCTCGCCCACCACCACGGTGAACTACAACAACACCGGTGGCAGCTACCCGACGATCACCCCGGGCATCAATCTCAACGACCCGAACCAGGCGTGGACCTATTACCGCGTCAACATCCACAACGAAGCGCGCGTCACCGACAACAAGGGCACGCACGAGGACTTCCAGTGGGGTGACGACTACAACAACCTGCGCGCCGGCATCGCGTACGACGACATCACGCGCCAGATCAAGGCGTATGACAACAGCGCGGCATGGGCGGCGGCGGTGCAGTCCACGGTGGGCTCGAACTGGACGCAGTACCTCAGCCCGGGCCCGTACGGCTTCGTCTCGGTGAACAGCCAGGCGTTGATGAATGCCACCAACTACGACTACCTCAACGCCACCGCGCCGCTGACCACCGCGGCCGCCAGCGGCGCCAACGCGGGCACCATCCAGGAACGCACCTGGGCCTGGTACCTGGAAGGCAACGGCAAGTTCGACCTGTGGGGCCATGACCTGCGCATCAATGGCGGTATCCGCCATGCCTCCACCGACCAGACCATTTCCGGTCCGTCCTCCATCGGCGGTCAGCTGCAGACCATCACGCTCGGCCACAACTACGGCTATTACCTGCCGTCGTTGAATCTGGCCTACAACGCCACCGACGACGTCGTGCTGCGCCTGGCGGCTTCGCGCTCGATGACGCGCCCCGACCCGAGCGCGATGGTGCCCAACACCAACTTCAGCGACCCTGCGGCGGAAATCGCCACCGAGGGCAATCCGAAGCTCAAGCCGTACCTGTCCACCAACCTCGACTTCGGTGGCGAGTGGTACACCGGCAACGAGGGCTACGTGGCGCTGGACCTGTTCGGCAAGCGCATTACCGGCTTTACCGTGAACGGCGTGAACCTAGTGCCGTTCTCCTCGATGGGCATTCCGTTCTCCAGCCTCACCGATACGCAGCAGCAGGCGATCAACCTGCGTGGTGGCCCGGGCTCGGCGATGGTGCAGGTGCAGCAGCAGGTCAACGCCGACGGCACGTTGTTCATCAAGGGCGCCGAGACGAACTGGGTGCAGCCGCTGGACTTCATCTACAAGGGCCTGGGCTTCCAGGCCAACTACACGGTGGTGTCGCAGAAGAACATCGGCAGCGGCGTGCCGGCGCAGGCGATCGGCATCTCGCCGCACACCTACAACGTCACCACCTACTGGGAAGGCTACGGTGCCTCGGTGCGCCTGTCCTACGTGTGGAACTCCTCGCAGATCAGCTCCACGCTCAACCAGAACGGCCTGCCGTTCGCGCAGATCAAGACGGACGCGCGTGGCCAGCTCGACCTGTCGGCCAGCTACCAGTTCGCCAACCTGCCGTCCAAGCCGATGCTCACGTTGAACGTCATCAACATGACCAACGCGAACTTCCGCCAGACGCTCACCTACGAGAACGCCGCGTACAGCTACTACACTCCGGGCTATACGATCATGCTCGGCATTCGAGGCAGCTTCTGATCGGAGCTCCATCGCATGAAACCATCGCGGCCCACCCGGCATCGTGCCGGGTGGGCCGCAGCATGTAGGCTCACCCGACTTTCAGCGAACAGGCGGCACAGAACCAGCGCATGAACAGCACTTCCGAAGTTCTCTCGGTCACGGAGAAGGTGGGCTACAGCCTTGGCGACCTGGCGGCCAACCTGATCTTCCAGACGCTGGTGACGTTCCTGGCGTTCTTCTACACCGACGTGTTCCGCATACCCGCCGGCACGGCCGCCACCATCATCTTCGTGGTCGGCATGCTGGGCGCGTTCGTATTCACGCCCATCATGGGCCTGGTGGCCGATCGCACCCGTACGCGCTGGGGCAAGTTCCGGCCATGGGTGCTGTGGACGGCCATCCCGTTCGGCGCGCTGTCGCTGCTGGCCTTCAGTACGCCGGCACTCGGCGAGCAGGGAAAGGTCACCTACGCCATGGCTACCTATACGCTGCTGGTGGCGGTATACGTGGCCAACAACCTGCCGTACTCGGCGCTCAGTGGCGTGCTCACCGGCAGCATGGCCCAGCGCAACAGTCTTTCTTCATACCGCTTCGTGGCGGTGATGGTGGCGCAGTTCATCATCCAGGTGCTGCTGCTGCCGCTGGTGCTGATCCTGGGTGATGGCGACAAGGCACGCGGCTTCCACAACACCATGACGGTGTTCGCCATCGTGGGCACGCTGTTCTTCCTGGTTACCTTCTTCACCACGCGCGAGCGTATCGTGCCAGTGCAGGATCAGGCCTCCAGCGTGCGTGACGACCTCGCCGATCTGCTGCGCAACCGCCCTTGGCAGATCATGTTGCTGATCACCGTGCTGCTGTTCATCAACCTCGCGTTGAAGGGCGGCATGTACATCTACTACTTCAAGTACTACCTCAACGAGGCGGATCTGGCCGGCTTCCTCGAGCGGGTGGGCTTCAATGGCCTGATCGGCGGGCTCACCCACCTGCTGTCCAGCATGGGCATGACGGAATTCCGCTGGCCCAAGGATGCGCCGCCCTCGGCCTTCAGCCTGTTCAACGCGCTGGGCATCATCTTCATGATCGTCGGCATCAGCTTTTCCAAGCGGCTGGCCGACCGCTTCGGCAAGCGCGACGTATTCGGCGCCGCGCTGTTCGTGTCGACGCTGTTCCTGCTGGCGTTCTACGCCTACCCGCCGAATGCGATCGGGCTGGTGGTGGGCTCGTACATCCTGCACGGCTTCTTCTACGGCATCACCATTCCGCTGCTGTGGGCGATGATCGCCGACGTGGCCGACTATTCGGAATGGAAAAACCGCCGCCGCGCCACCGCCATCATCTTCTCGGCCATGCTGTGCGGCCTCAAGGTCGGCCTGAGCGTGGGCGGTGCGCTGGTGGCGGGCATCCTGGCCCACTACGGCTATGTCGCCGAAGCGGCCTCCGAGTCGCCGGAAGTGGTCAACGGCATTCGCCTCACGGTGAGCGTGCTGTGTTCGGTGCCCTTCCTGGTGGCGGTGCTGCTGCTGTTCCTCTACAAGATCAACAAGCCCATGGAGCTTCGCATCGAGCGCGAGCTCGGCGAGCGGCGCCTCCTGGCCAGCACGGCGACCTGAACGTCGCGCCCCGTTCAACAGGTATCCCATGTCCGACGCGTATTCCGACAACGAGCTGGCCGCACTCGCGGCCAAGGCCATCTCGCCGCCGCTGGTCACGCACATCTACACGGCCGACCCTTCGGCGCATGTGTTCAACGGCAAGATCTACATCTACCCCTCGCACGACATCGAGGGTGGCGTGCCGTTCAACGACAACGGCGATCATTTCTGCATGGAGGACTATCACGTCTTTCGCATGGATGCGCCGGATGCCGAGGTGGTCGACTGCGGGGTGGCCCTGCACGTGAAGGATGTGCCCTGGGCCGAGCGCCAGATGTGGGCGCCCGACGCCGCGCAAAGGGGCGGCAAGTATTACCTGTACTTTCCCGCCAAGCGCAGCAACGGCCGGTTCCAGATCGGCGTGGCGGTGTCCGACCAGCCCGAGGGCCCGTTCACGCCCGAGCCCGAGGCCATCGAGGGCAGCTATTCGATCGATCCGGCCGTGCTCGAGGACAACGGCGCCTACTACATGGTGTTCGGTGGCCTCTGGGGCGGCCAGCTGCAGAAGTACCGCGACAACACCTACGACGCGGCGAACGAGGAGCCGGCTGCGGACGAGCCCGCGCTGGGCCCGCGCATCGCGCGGCTGTCCGACGACATGAAGGGCTTCGCCGAGGCACCGCGCGAGATCCTCATCCTCGATGAGCACGGCCAGCCGCTGAAGGCGGGCGACCACGATCGCCGCTATTTCGAAGGGCCGTGGATGCACCGGCACCAGGGGCGCTATTACCTGTCGTACTCGACCGGCAACACGCACTTCCTGTGCTACGCCACCAGCGACAACCCCTACGGGCCGTTCACCTACCAGGGCCGCATCCTCACCGAGGTGGTGGGTTGGACCACGCACCACTCGATCTGCGCCTGGGGCGATCGCTGGTATCTGTTCTATCACGACTCCATCCTGTCCGGCGGCGTGACGCACCTGCGCTCGATCAAGATGGCTGAGTTGCAAGTGGATGCGCAGGGCCGCATCGCATGCCTGCAGCCGTATGGCGGGTGATCCGGTGACGACGGCAGATGCCGCCACGGCGCCGATCGAGCCCGGCCCGCTGCTGCGTATCGGCCACGGCGAATTGTCGGTGGACATCGCGCCTGCCGCCGGTGGGCGCGTGGCGCAGATCCACTACCGTGGACAGCCGTGGCTGGTTGGCCACGAGCACAGTGCGGCCATGATTTCCTGGGGCAGCTATCCGATGGCGCCCTGGGCTGGGCGGATCCGGCATGGTCGCTTCCATTTCGAGGGCGCAGCCTGGCAGCTGCCGGTGAACCTCGGTGCGCATGCCATCCACGGCGTGGCGTTCGCGTTGCCGTGGTGGGTCGAGGAGTATTCGGCTACGCACGCCGTGTTGTCGCTGGCGCTGCCCGAAGACACGCGCTGGCCATTCGGTGGTGTTGTTCGCCAGCGTCTGGCGGTAGTCGACGCCTGCCTGCGCATGGAACTGTCGGTGACCGCCGGGCAACAGGCCATGCCGGCCACGCTGGGCTGGCATCCATGGTTCCTCAAGCCGGATCGCATGCTGTTCGCGCCGAGTGCCTGTTACCCGCGCGACGACGAGGGCATGGCCACGCTTCCGCTGGCCGTTCCGCCGCCGAGCCCGTGGGACGACTGCTTCATCCACGCGCAGCCGATCGTGCTGGAGCGCGCGGGCCAACGCCTGCAGTTGCGCTCCGACTGCGATCACTGGGTGGTCTACGACCAGCCCGGACACGCCACCTGCGTGGAGCCGCAGACCGGTCCACCGGATGCCTGCAACCTTGGGCTCGGGACCCGGCTCGCGCCGGGAGAGAGCCTGTCAGCCTGGTATGAGCTGTCCTGGGATTGAGCCGCGCGGCTACAGGTGCACGGTAGCCGACAGCAGCATGGGCTGGATGGTATGTCCGCCGGGGCCGTGCAGCTCGTAGATCCAGCGATATCGCAGCTGCACGTTGCCGCCGAGCCAGCGCGTGTCCCAGGTCACCTGCGGACCGACGCCCAGGCCCATGCCGTCATTGCCGTTCAGGCTGGGTGGCTTGTTCGATGGGGTGCCCGGGTCTTCGCTGAACTGCTCGATCGCGGCAGCCACGCCACCGAAACCCCAGCCATTCGCGTTCTGGTGCATCACCATGGCTTCGACACGGCCCACGGCGGTGTTCTCGTACATCTGGCTGGATCGCGTGGAAAACACGTTCACGCCGAACACCGTGGCGGATTGCTGGTCGGCCGAAGGCACTTCCTGTGCAAAGGCTACCTTGGGAGTGAAAGTCCAGAAGCTCGGGTCGGTGTTGTTGGGCCGCCAGTTGCCCGAAGCCGTATTGGTCGCCGGCATGCCATAGGCGACGGTGATGCGATTGGATTGGTTGATCCGATAGCTGGCGGCCAGCGGCATCACTCCAATCACATAGTGCGGCGCATTGGCCTGGGCGCCGCTGCCCGATGCGGCGGTCGCAGGCGTGCCGCTGCCGTAGGCGCTGGGCAGTGCTGGACCGATGACCAGCGAGGCGAAGCTCCAGCGGGCCTGCGGGTCGCCCCACGACTGCCACACCGTCGGCGAGCTCAGCATGGTCAGTGGCACTGGCGCCACCTCGGCGGCGTGGGAGGCCGTGCCGGCAAGCGCCCCCGCGAAAATGCCCGGCGAACGCCAGTCGGCCGTGGCCATCGCCTGTGCATCGGCGGCCGGTGGCGCAGCACCGCCCGTGCCGCTGTCGCCGGCGAGTGTTGTTCCTGACACCGTTGTGGCCGCCAATGCGAGCAAGGCGGCAAACACCAGGCGCGGGCACATGGCCAAGGCCCCCGGTCAAAGGCTTCGGATGGACGTCACTCACCCGGAGGCATCCAGTTGCACGCAACAGTGGTCGCGCCGTGGATGGATGAAGTCGATGGCGTGAACACTCCCAACGTGCCGCCTTACGCCCCCGAGTGGCGTATTAGGCGCCACTGGCCGTCAATCCACCGTCGATCTGGCGTTATCTCTTGCGCCGTCCCCTGTGCGCCTGCGGTCGGGCGGCGTGTGGGCGGTACAATGCCGGCATGCATATCTTCAAAGTCTTCCATATCGAAGCGGCCCATCGCCTGCCCAACGTGCCGCCGGGGCACAAGTGCGCGCGCCTGCACGGCCACTCTTTCCGCATCGAGATCCATGTTGCCGGCGAGCCCGACCCGCAGTTGGGCTGGGTGATGGACTTCGCCGACGTGAAGGCGGCGTTTGCGCCGTTGTTCGATCAGCTCGACCATCATTACCTCAACGACATCGAGGGTCTGGAAAACCCGACCAGCGAAATGCTGGCGCGCTGGATCTTCACGCGCCTGCAGCCCAGCCTGCCGGGCCTGGACAAGGTGGTAGTCCACGAGACCTGCACCTCCGGCGCCAGTTGCAGCCGCGACAGTTTTTGATGCGTCGCAAAATTTCTCGTGCTTGTCGTAATTCAGCGTAAATCTTGAATTTTTTGTTACACGACGACCGATTCAGGAAAAATATATTGCATTGCACAAAACGACTTGGTAGGGTGCGTGCCACTACCCCCCACTCCCTTCGAGGGACCAAGTCATGACGCAGCAACTGAACACCCAGGTTTTTGCCTACGCCAAGCAGCTTGCTGACAGCGCCTTCAAGGCTCAGTCGGTGGCGCTCAAGGGTCTGGAAAAGGTCGCTGAGCTGCAGATCCGGGCGCTGGAAAAACAGTCCGAAGCTGCTGCCGAGTTCATCAGCGATGCGCTGGAAACCCGTGATATCGATGGCCTGCGCGCGCTGTGGGAAAAGGCTGCCAGTGCCGGCCGCGAGAACGCCGAGCGCGCCGTGGCGGTGACCCAGGAGATCATCGCGGTTACGCAGAAGACCGCCGAATCGATCAGCGCCCTCGTGCAGGAGCAGCAGCAGGCCGCCAATGACGCCGTGTCTGCCCCGGTAGCCGCCGTCAAGAAGGCTGCTGCAGCCGCCAAGTAAGACTGCTTTACCGACGCAGCGCTTCTTCCCCCCAGTTGCGTCAAAGGGCCGGACGGATGTCCGGCCCTTTTTCTATGCGCGAAAGTTCATGTGGGCAATTTGTGAACGATTCGGTGCTGGACAAGATGTCGCAGAAGGCGCGGCTTGTCGCTGTAAGTCCCGCACTGATATACTTTTTGGGATTGGACCGTGGCCCGTAGCTGGTTCGGTGCCGCCTAGAGCGAAACCGCACGGGAACGTCACGTGATCAACAGTCTTGCTTCCGGTCGTCGTCTGGCGCTGCGCATTATCTTGCTGCAGCTAGCCGTGGCGGCGGTCGTAGGCCTCACCTTCCTGACGCAGGGGCGCCGCGCTGCACTGGCGGCCGCTGCGGGCGCCACCCTGGTGGCGCTGGGTACCGCGCTGCTGGCGTGGCGTACCTTCGCCGGATTGAGTGGTGGCGGCATGACCATGTGGCGCGTGATGTCAGGCGTGGTCTTGAAGTGGATCGTGATCGGCGGAGGGCTCGTCGCGATCCTGGGTCAATGGAAATTACCGCCACTAGCCGCCATCACGGGGCTGGTGGCTGCTTACGCAATAAATCTGCTGGCGTTCAGATTCAAGGGCTAACACATGGCAAGCGAGCCGCAGGGCGGACTAACCGAATACATCCAGCATCACCTTCACCACAACACGGTGAGCCTGGGTGATGGTGCCTTTATGAAGATCCACCTGGACTCGATCCTGGTGGCCTTCCTGCTGGGCGCGGTGTTCTGCCTGTGGTTCTGGCTCAAGGCCCGCAAGGCCACCTCGGGCGTGCCGTCCAAGGGCCAGGCCTTCGTCGAGCTCATCGTTGAGTTCGTCGATACCCAGGTGAAGGACACCTTCCACGGCGACCGCCGCACGGTGACCCCGCTGGCGCTGTCGATCTTCATGTGGGTGACCTTCCTCAATGCGATGGACCTGCTGCCGCTGGACGCCCCGAGCTGGACGGTGAAAACCGCCGCCGGTGCCGAGGTGGCCCATCACACCTTCTTCCGCTGGGTGCCGACCGCCGACATCAACACCACCGTGGGCCTGGCCCTGGCCGTGTTCTTCATCGTGCTGGCGCACGGCATGAAGGCCAAGGGTGCGCTGGGCTTCGGCAAGGAGCTGATGACCGCCCCGTTCCACGCCCACAACCCGGTCGTGGTGGCGATCCTCGTGCCGTTCAATTTCTTGCTCAACGTCGTGGAATACCTGTCTAAGCCGGTGTCGCTCGCCATGCGACTGTTCGGCAACATGTACGGTGGCGAGCTGGTGTTCATGCTGATCGCGGGTCTCTTCGCGGGCTGGATCAGCTTCCTGCCGGGTGTGCTGTTCAACACCGCATGGGCGATCTTCCACATCCTGATCATCCTGCTGCAGGCATTCATCTTCATGATGCTGACCATCGTGTACATCGCCACGGCGCGTGAGCATCACTGAGGTTTTTGTTTCATCCGGTTCCGCTTTAAACCGCTTTGCCTTTATCACTCTTTAGAAAGATCCACAGGAGAATTCCATGAACGTCGCCGAACTTCTTACCCATGTGCAGGGCCTGACCGCCATCGCCATCGGCATCATCATTGGCCTCGGCGCTCTCGGCGCTTGCTTGGGCATCGCCATCATGGGTTCCAAGTTCCTCGAGTCCGCCGCCCGTCAGCCGGAGCTGGTTCCGCTGCTGCAGGGTCGCATGTTCCTGCTCGCCGGCCTGATCGACGCCGCGTTCATCATCGGCCTGGCCGTGGCGCTGCTGTTCGCCTTCTCGAACCCGCTGCTCTCGGCTATCCAGAACGCCGTCGGCCACTAATTCGGCTCGGCAAGCGTCGCCGCAGTGCAGTAGCGCTGCGGCGATCGGCGGTTTAACGCGTTACCGGAGTTAATCGGAAAGCTCATGGATATCAATCTGACTTTCCTGGGCCAGATGGTCTCTTTCGCCATCCTGGTCTGGTTCACCACCAAGTTCATTTGGCCGCAGCTCAATCACGCGATTGAAGAGCGCCAGAAGAAGGTTGCCGATGGCCTGGCCGCCGCCGAAAAGGCGCGCGCCGAGCTGAAGGACGCCGACGCCAAGGTCGCCGCTGAGATCAAGCAGGCCCGCCAGCAGGCGGCCGAGATCATCGAGCGCGCCCAGGGCCAGGCCAACCAGATCGTGGACAAGGCCCGTGCCGAAGCCACCGCTGAGGCGAACCGCCTGAAGGCCAATGCCGCCGAGGAAATCGTGAGCATGCAGCAGCGTGCCCGCGAGGAACTGCGTGGCTGGGTCGGCCGCCTGGCCGTCCAGGGTGCGGAGAAGATCGTGCAGCGCGAGATCGATGCGTCGGCCCACAAGGCCATGCTCGACCAGCTCGTGGCCGAGATCTAAGCCATGGCGCAGGCAATCACCCTCGCCCGCCCGTATGCACGTGCAGCCTTCGAGCTGGCCCATGAGGCCGGCTCGCTTGGCGCATGGTCGCAGGCGCTGGCGTTCGCTGCCGACGTGGCGCAGGACCCGCGCGTGGCCAGCCTCGTCAACGATCCGCGCGTGCTGCCCGAGCAGCTGGTGGCCCTCCACCTGCCGCAGGGTGTGGCTGCCGATGCGCCGTTCGCGCACTTCCTGGCCGAGCTGGCCGAGCATCGCCGCCTGGCGCTGCTGCCGGAGATCGCCGCGCTGTACGAAGAGTACAAGCGCGAGTCCGAGTCGCAGCTGCTGGTCAAGGTGACCAGTGCGTTTGCGCTGGATGCCGCGCAGGCCGAGCAGCTGAAGGCCTCGCTCAAGCGTCGCTTCAAGCGCGAGATCGAGCTGGAGACCCAGGTCGATCCGGCGCTGCTCGGCGGCGTGGTGATCGACACCGGCAGCGAAGTGATCGACGGTTCCGCCCGTGGGCGTCTGGCGCGCATGACCCGCGCGCTGACCCATTAAGTTTCACGCGAAGTCCATTTCGCGAAGAGCAAAACCGGCCATCCTTGGCCGGACAACTCAAAGATTTAAGCGAAGTCCATTTCGCGAAGAGCAAAAACCGGCCATCCCTGGCCGGACTCTTCAAAAAAGACTCAAAATTCAGGATATCGACCCATGTCCAGCTCCACCTTGAACCCGTCCGAGATCAGCGAACTGATCAAGAGCCGTATCGAGCAGTTCAAGCTCGGCGCGGAAGCACGCAACGAAGGCACGATCATCAGCGTGTCCGACGGCATCGTGCGCATCCACGGCCTGGCCGACGTGATGCAGGGCGAAATGATCGAACTGCCGGG
Source organism: Dyella sp. C9 (assembly GCF_003332825.1). Taxonomy (GTDB): domain Bacteria; phylum Pseudomonadota; class Gammaproteobacteria; order Xanthomonadales; family Rhodanobacteraceae; genus Dyella. The sequence continues at coordinate 148,985 of NZ_QIRF01000007.1, forward strand.
CAACTCCTTCGCCCTGGCGCTGAACCTTGAGCGTGACTCGGTCGGCGCCGTGGTGCTGGGCGAGTACCAGCACCTGCGTGAAGGCGACACCGCCAAGACCACCGGCCGCATCCTCGAAGTGCCGACCGGTCCGGAACTGCTGGGCCGCGTCGTCGACGCGCTGGGCAACCCGATCGACGGCAAGGGTCCGCTCAACGCCAAGACCAGCTCGCCGATCGAAAAGGTCGCTCCGGGCGTGATCTGGCGTAAGTCGGTCGACCAGCCGGTGCAGACCGGCTACAAGTCCGTCGACTCCATGATCCCGATCGGCCGTGGCCAGCGTGAGCTGATCATCGGCGACCGCCAGACCGGCAAGACCGCTCTCGCCATCGACGCGATCATCAACCAGAAAGACTCCGGTATTAAGTGCATCTACGTCGCCATCGGCCAGAAGCGCTCGTCGATCGCCAACGTGGTGCGCAAGCTTGAAGAGAACGGCGCGCTGGCCAACACCATCGTCGTCGTCGCCTCGGCTTCCGAGTCGGCCGCCCTGCAGTACATCGCGCCGTACTCCGGCTGCGCCATGGGCGAGTACTTCCGTGACCGCGGCGAAGACGCGCTGATCATCTACGACGACCTGTCCAAGCAGGCCGTGGCCTACCGCCAGATCTCGCTGCTGCTGAAGCGCCCGCCGGGTCGCGAAGCCTACCCGGGCGACGTGTTCTACCTGCACTCGCGCCTGCTCGAGCGCGCCGCTCGCGTCTCCGAGGAGTACGTCGAGAAGTTCACCAACGGCGAAGTGAAGGGCAAGACCGGCTCGCTGACCGCGCTGCCGATCATCGAGACCCAGGCTGGCGACGTGTCCGCGTTCGTGCCGACCAACGTGATCTCGATCACCGACGGCCAGATCTTCCTGGAAACCGACCTGTTCAACGCCGGCATCCGCCCGGCCGTGAACGCCGGTATCTCGGTGTCGCGCGTCGGTGGTGCCGCCCAGACCAAGATCGTGAAGAAGCTGTCCGGCGGCGTGAAGCTGGCCCTGGCGCAGTTCCGCGAGCTGGCTGCGTTCGCGCAGTTCGCCTCGGACCTGGACCCGGCCACCCGTGCCCAGCTGGACCGCGGCCAGCGCGTGACCGAGCTGATGAAGCAGGCGCAGTACGCCCCGCTCTCCATCGCCGAGCTCGCCCTGTCCGTGTACGCCGCCGAGAAGGGCTACTTGGACGACCTGCCGGTCAACAAAGTGCTGCCGTTCGAGAAGGGCCTGCACGCCTTCATGCACCAGAACCACGGCGACCTGATGAAGAAGATCGTCGCCACCGGTGACTGGAACAACGAGATCGAAGCCACCTTCAAGTCCTCGCTCGACGAGTACAAGAAGACCGGCAGTTGGTGAGTAGCAGGGAATAGGGAATAGAGAATCGGGAATAGCCAAGAGCCGGTTTGTTCTACGCTCTCACTATTCCCTACTCCCTATTCACGATTCCCCCCGAGCGAGCAAGGCGAGCGAGAACAATGGCAAGCGGACGCGAAATCAAAACCAAGATCAAGAGCACGCAGAACATGCGCAAGGTGACGCGCGCGCTCGAAATGGTCTCGGCCTCGAAGATCCGCAAGGCGCAGGATCTGATGAAGGCCTCGCGTCCCTATGCGCGCTCCATGCGCAAGGTGATCGCGCACGTGGCCCAGGCCAGCACCGACTTCAGCCATCCGTTCCTGCAGGAGCGCGAGGTGGTCAAGCGCGTCGGCTTCCTGGTCGTCAGCACCGACCGCGGCCTGTGCGGCGGCCTGAACTCGAACCTGTTCCGTCGCCTGCTGCCGATCATTCGCGAATGGCAGGACAAGGGTGCCGAGATCGACGTCGTCGCCGTCGGCCAGAAGGCCGTGCAGTTCTTCCGCCGCCTCAAGGGCGTGAACCTGATCGGCAGCGTCAGCCACCTGGGCGAGAAGCCGAAGGTCGAGAGCCTGGTCGGCGTGATCAAGGTCGTGCTCGACGCCTACACCGACGGCAAGCTCGATCGCGTGTTCCTGGCGCACAACGATTTCATCAACACCATGACGCAGAAGCCGGCGATCCATGCGCTGCTGCCGCTGCCGGTGGTGGCTGAGGAAATGGTGGCGGCCGAGGGTACGCCGACCTCGCCGGACTTCCCGGTGGCGGGCCTCAAGCTCGAGCAGAAGCACGACTGGGACTACATCTACGAACCCGATCCGGCGACCGTGCTCGAGCACGTGCTTGGCCGCTACATCGAGTCGGTGGTGTACCAGGGCGTGCTGGAGAACCTCGCCTCCGAGCATGCCGCGCGCATGGTCGCCATGAAGGCGGCGTCGGACAACGCCAACAAGGTGATCGGCGAACTGACGCTGATCTACAACAAGGCGCGCCAGGCGGCGATCACCCAGGAAATCTCGGAAATCGTGGGTGGTGCGGCGGCTGTATAAGTGCAGGCATCCATGCCTGCAAGGGCAAATCAAAAAGCGACCATCCATGGCCGCACTATTCACTAAGAGCGACGCACTAGCGGCGCTTGTAACGAACCTAAAAGATCCATCCGGAGCACATCCATGAGTCAGGGCAAAGTTGTACAGATCATCGGCGCGGTCATCGACGTGGAATTCGCACGCGATCAGGTGCCGCAGGTTTACGACGCGCTGAAGATCGACGGCACCGACATCACGCTGGAAGTCCAGCAGGTGCTGGGGGACGGCATCGTCCGCACCATCGCCCTCGGTTCCACCGATGGCCTGAAGCGCGGCCTGCTGGCCCGCAACACCGGCGAAGGCATCAAGGTGCCGGTCGGCAAGGCCACCCTGGGCCGCATCATGGACGTGCTGGGCAGCCCCATCGACGAAGCCGGTCCGATCGGCGAGCAGGACCGCTGGGTCATCCACCGCGAAGCCCCGAGCTACGCCGACCAGGCGAATTCGAGCGAGCTGCTGGAAACCGGCATCAAGGTCATCGACCTGGTCTGCCCGTTCGCCAAGGGCGGCAAGGTCGGCCTGTTCGGCGGCGCCGGCGTGGGCAAGACCGTGAACATGATGGAGTTGATCAACAACATCGCCAAGGCGCACTCGGGTCTGTCCGTGTTCGCCGGCGTGGGTGAGCGTACCCGTGAGGGCAACGACTTCTACCACGAGATGAAGGACTCCAACGTGCTCGACAAGGTGGCCATGGTGTACGGCCAGATGAACGAGCCGCCGGGCAACCGTCTGCGCGTGGCGCTGACCGGCCTGACCATGGCCGAGTACTTCCGTGACGAGAAGGACGAGCACGGCAAGGGCAAGGACGTGCTGCTGTTCGTGGACAACATCTACCGCTACACGCTGGCCGGTACCGAAGTGTCCGCGCTGCTCGGCCGCATGCCGTCCGCCGTGGGTTACCAGCCGACGCTGGCCGAGGAAATGGGCGTGCTGCAGGAGCGCATCACCTCGACCAAGACCGGTTCGATCACCTCGATCCAGGCCGTGTACGTGCCCGCGGATGACCTGACCGACCCGTCGCCGGCCACCACCTTCGCCCACCTGGATTCGACCGTCACGCTGTCGCGTAACATCGCTTCGCTGGGTATCTACCCGGCCGTGGATCCGCTGGACTCCACCAGCCGCCAGCTGGACCCGGATATCGTGGGTACCGAGCACTACGACGTTGCCCGCCGCGTGCAGGGCACGCTGCAGCGCTACAAGGAGCTCAAGGACATCATCGCGATCCTGGGCATGGACGAGCTGTCCGAAGACGACAAGCAGGCCGTGTCGCGCGCCCGCAAGATCGAGCGCTTCTTCTCGCAGCCGTTCCACGTGGCCGAAGTGTTCACCGGCTCGCCGGGCAAGTACGTGCCGCTGAAGGAAACCATCCGCGGCTTCAAGATGATTGTCGACGGCGAAGTGGACCACCTGCCGGAGCAGGCGTTCTACATGGTCGGCGGCATCGACGAGGCCATCAAGAAGGCCGAGGAAATGGGCGCCAAGAAAGCAGCCTAACGGCCGCTTTCAGGGAGTAGTGAATCGGGAATAGGGAATAGCTAAAGCGTTGCACGTTGGCGCACCCTGCTTCCCCGATTCTCTTAATCCCTATTCCCTATTCCCTCGAAGCAAAGCGAGAACACCAATGAGTCATACCCTCCGTGTCGACATCGTCAGCGCCGAAGCCGAGATCTTCTCGGGCGAGGCACAGCTGGTGGTCGCCACCGGCGAGATGGGCGAACTGGGCATCGCGCCCCGCCACGCGCCGCTGATCACCCGCCTGAAGGCCGGCCACGTCGACGTGGTTCTGGGCAATGGCGAGCGTCAGCAGTTCTGGGTGTCCGGCGGCATCCTGGAAGTGCAGCCGCAGGTCGTCACCGTGCTGGCGGACACCGCCGCGCGTGCCTCCGACCTGGACGAGGCCGCCGCCCAGCGCGCCAAGCAGGAAGCCGAAGACGCCCTGGCCAGCCGCACCGACGCGGTGGACATCGCCGAGGCGCAGGCCAAGCTGGCCGAGGCGATCACCCAGCTGCAGGCGCTGGAGCGCCTGCGCAAGACGCTCAAGCACTAAGCGCCGCCGCCTGCGTCAGGCAGGACAGCACGACACGACGCCGGCTCCATGCCGGCGTTTTGTTTATGCTTGGCCAGACAACGCGGGGCGTGAGGCAGCATGGGGGCAGGACGCTTCAATGACCGGCACTGGCTCGGTGCAGGGAGCCTGCTGCTCCCCGTGCTGCTGGCGGCCTGCGCCAGCAACCCTTCCGCGGCGCCAACCTCGCCGCGGACTGGTGCCGATACCTCGTACCATGCCGCCGATCAGGGTGACGTCGCCCACTACGAGCTTGCCCTGGGTCAGGTATCCAGTGGCGCCGTGGCGCAGGACCGGCCGCCGCCGGTCTATCCTCCCTCGCTGCTAGACCTTCGCCTGCCGTCACGGGAGGTCAGCGCCCGGCTGTTCGTGGATACCCAGGGCAAGGTCAGCGAAGTGCGCATCGAAGGCGAGGCACAGGCTGATGCGCAGCAGCGCCTGTTCGACGCCGCGGTGCGAGCGGCGGCCCTGCAGTGGACTTTCGCGCCGCTGACCGTGAGCCAATGGGCCGCGGACGCCAACGGCAATTCGCACGTGGTGAGCAGCGAGGCTCGCCCCTTCAGCGTAGATCTCGTGTTCCGCTTTGCCTGGAAGGACGGTCGGCCGGTGACCGGCGTCGACGCCGCGGTGCCCACCGGCCGGCCGCCCGCACTACGCCATTCAGATGACTGAAGTCGTCCCGCCGGTGGCTGTTATGCTCCGCCGCTAGCTCCATACAGGCATTCCGATGAACAAAGCCGCCCCCTTGCACGTCATTGTCCTCGCCGCGGGCGAGGGCAAGCGCATGAAGTCGAAGAAGGCCAAGGTGCTGATGCCGCTGGCCGGCCGGCCCTTGCTGGCGCACGTGCTGGAGGCGGCCCGAGCGTTGCAGCCGCAGGCGATCCACCTGGTCTACGGCCATTGCGGCGACCAGGTGCGCGCGGCGTTCGAGGGTCAGGCCGACCTGCGCTGGGTGCTGCAGTCGCAGCGCCTGGGCACCGGCCACGCCGTGCGCGAAGCGCTGCTGGACGTGCCCGATGAAGCCATCGTGCTGGTGCTCTACGGCGACGTGCCGCTGACCCGCCCGCAAACGCTGCAGCGGCTGGTGGCGGCCGAAGGCACCGTGGCCCTGCTGGCCACGCGCGTGGCCGACCCGTTTGGCTACGGCCGCGTGCAACGTGACGGCAACGGCTTCGTGCGCGCGGTGGTGGAGGAAAAGGATGCCGACGACGCGCAGCGCGCGATCAACCTGATCAACACCGGCATCGTCGCTGCCGAGGCGATGGCGCTGAAGCGGTGGACGTCCCGCCTCGACCGCAACAACGTGCAGGGCGAGTATTACCTCACCGACATCTTCGCCATGGCCGCGGCCGAGAATCGCGCGGCCGCCTGCGTGGAATGCGAGGACGCGGTGGAAGCGGCGGGCGCCAACAATCCCTGGCAGCTGGCCGAGCTCGAGGCCCAGTACCGCGAGCGCGCGGCCAAGGCGCTGGCGCTGGAAGGCGTGCGCATGGCCGATCCCCTGCGCATCGATATCCGCGGCGTGGTGCGCGCGGGCATGGACGTGGAGGTCGACGTCGACGTGATCCTCGAGGGCGAGGTGGTGCTGGGCGACGACGTCCGCATCGGCCCGTTCACCCGCGTGAAGAACGTGAACCTCGCCGCCGGCACGGTGGTGCTGGCGCATTGCGACCTGGAGGGCGTGGTCACCCACGGCCCGTGCACGATCGGCCCGTTCGCGCGCCTGCGCCCGGGTACCGAGCTGGCCGCCGGCGTGCACGTGGGCAACTTCGTGGAAACCAAGAAGGCGCGCATCGGCGAGGGCAGCAAGGCCAACCACCTCAGCTATCTCGGCGATACCGTGATCGGCAGCGGCGTGAACATCGGCGCCGGCACCATCACCTGCAATTACGATGGCGTGAACAAGCACCTCACCACCATCGGCGATGGTGCCTTCATCGGCTCCAACAGCGCGCTGGTGGCGCCGGTGACGATCGGTACCCGTGCCACCATCGGCGCGGGTTCGGTGATTGGCAAGGATGCACCCGCGGGCGAACTCACCGTGGCGCGTGCACGGCAGGTCACCATTCCGGGCTGGCGCCGTCCCACGCGCAAGCCCTGAGGCGATCGTTCGCCGTCAGGTCGTTTCGCCGTAGCGGTCTCTTTCACACAAGGAGCGGGGCATGGGCAGTCCGACGATGGGCAAGTGGAGATGGGCAGTCGCGGCCTTGCCGTGCCTGCTTGCCGGCTGTGCCACCACCGGTGCGGGAGGGGCGGTACCGCCCCAGCTGTTCGACGCTGACGCACACGCGCGCTTCAGCTTCTACTTCTCCTGCGTAAGCAAGACGGTGAACTGCGAGATCGTCGAGCGGCAGTTCGATGCGTGGGCCACGATGCACCACGTGACCATGCATACCGTCGCGCGCGACGACCCGGCCTTCTCGGCTGGCAAGCCCTCGCAGCCGACCGAGCAGGCCGTGCCGTATCGCCTGGCCGTGCGTTACTCACCCGAGATGGCGCCAAGCCAGAACTCGCTCGCAGGAACCGGCGGCACCGGTCTTCCGATGGTGAGCTACGCGGGTACCGCCCAGATCTTCGACTCCACCAGCGGCAGCCTGCTGAAGACCCAGAGCTACCACGACCAGAAAATGGCCGATCAGGACCACGGTGCGGCCAATCCCTACCTGCAGGCACAGGTGGAAGCTTTCCTTGGCCACCTGGATCCTGCCTACGCCAAGGCCAGGCCGTCGTCCTGACGACGACGTATCGATTTCGGCCCGGGCGTCGAACGCAACGTCCCGGTTCACGCAACAGGAGGGGCACATGCAAATTCGTGGGTTCTTCAGGTCATGGCGTGCCGCTGCGGCGGTCGTGTTGTGCATGGCGACGCTGTCCGCGGCACATGCCGCGGCGGGTGTGCGGGAGTTGCCGACGGCACCACAGGCGGTATCCACGGCGGGCACCGACTACGCGTTGCATGCGGCCACCGTCGGCGGCGTCACGGTCACCCTGATCGACGTGCATTCGGCCGTTGGCGACTGGGCACGCATCGATGCGGCGCATGTGCCGCCGCTGCCAGGCGATGCACCCGTACCGTCAAAGGATCCCCCGCAGTGGTTCTACGGTAATGGCGTCGGCTGGATGGCGGTACCCGCCGGCTGGCGCGTGCAGCAGGCGTCGATCGGCGCGGACGGCAATACCGTCTATACCTACGCCGCACCCGAGGGTGTCTCGGCGGGCTGGCTGAGCTACGCGGTCATTCCCGCCTGCCAGGGTTGCCTGCTCGACGAGGCGGCGGGCCTGCTGCCCGAGGCCGGCGAGCACCTGGCGAGTATCACCAACGAAGCGCCGCCGATCCGCCTGGGCCAGACCAACCCGGTGATGAGCTGGCAGTCGCACCCGGACGAATGCACGGCGCTGTTCCGCTACCGCACGGGTGGACTCACGGTGCGGGCGGCGGTGCTGAGCAGTGTTTCCATCGCTGCCATTGACAGTGGCAAGGGCGACTTGTCGCTGGCCCAGGTGTACGCCGCATTGCCGGAGCGCCAGGCGCACCTGGCGGAGCAATTGGTCGGTCGCTTCCAGCAGGTCTTTCCCGCCTGCCACGCACCGAACGGCTGGCCGGGTTCCTAGGCGTAGCGCCAGCCGTCGATCTCGACCAGCAGCTCGTGGCGGCAGATGTCGCCGTGCAGTACCAAAACCGGCACGCCAGGCAGGCGTCGCTGCAGAAAGTCGCGCACAGGGAGCGCGTCCGCGGGTCGGCGGACGTAAGCCTTGAGTGGCGACCGCGCATCGAAGCCGTACGGCATGCCGGCACGGGCCAGCAGGGCTTCCAGGTTGGCCAGGGTTTCGTCCAGTTGCGCCGGCAGGTTGTCGGTGTGCGCGGAGGCGTGGCCGACCACGGCGGCGGTGCCAGAGATGGCCAGCGCGTCCCGTGCGGGCAAGGCCATGGCACGCGCAAAGCTGGGCGGCGTGCGGCCGTACTGGCTCGGGTATCGCCAGGCGCTGACCTGGCGTGGGTTCTCTACCTGCTGTCCGGGGCGCTGGCAGGCCAGCGCGTAGACCTGCAGCAGGGGCTCGGCAAGATGGTGGCCGATCGCCGTCGCGGCGGGAAAGCCGTCGGCAAAGCAGCGGCCCATCCCGGCGGCGCGGCCCTCGCAGAACAACTTGTAGCGCTCGGCGTCGCCATCGCCGTCGTTGATGGCGCGCAGGTAGTTCCAGATGCGTTGCAGGTGCTGTTCGCTGCGTCCGGCCAGGAATGCACTTAGTTGAGCATAGGCGGCCTGGGCAGCCCCGCGCGGGCCGCCATGCTCGCGTTCGTCGAGTTCCAGCACGGCGAACAGCCAACCCGCCCCGGCGGACCAGCGCAGTCCTTCGTGGCGGCCGTGGCGGACCGGTCCATCGACTTGCCACACCTCCAGCGGCGCGGCGGTTTCGATGCTTTCGAGCGCCACGCGCAGCCAGCGCGCATCGTCGCTGCGCGACACGCCGGCGCCAAAGCCGAACAATGCCAGTGTGCCCGGCTCGTCCAGTACGGTGGAGGGGTCGGCTATCCGGTAGGACACCCGGGGCGCACGCGGCGGTGCGCTCCTGACCATTTCACAACCCTGAACCATGGGCATCCGCCGGGGCCTGGAGAACCCCATGTTACACTCGACGGTCCCCCTCTTCGGGAGCGGGATTGCTTATCGACGTACGGAATTGCGCATGGCCGAACAGACCGCCGCACAACACGAACTGGCTTCGCTGATCGTGAAGAGCCTCAATCTGGAAACCGTCACAGCGGACCAGATCGAGCCGGATGCGCCCCTGTTCGGCGGAGATCTGGGCCTGGACTCCATCGATGCGTTGGAAATCGCGCTGGCCGTGTCCAAGCGCTACGGGTTCCAGCTACGCTCGGACAATCCCGAGAATCGGCAGATTTTCGCGACCCTGCGCACCCTGTCCGACCATGTCGAGCAGCATCGCGCCGTTTAACCAACAGCGCGCATGGTGCACTGCAAGCGCGGCATGCTGTGGCCACCGTCATTGTCGACGAAGCGAGCAGGCAGCCCCGTGATGTTGTCCCTCCCCACTCCCCGATCGAGCAGGATGCCGTCGCGCCATACCGCTGACCTGCCATGAGCGCGGCGACGTTCCAGCGCGAGTTCCGCGTTGCGGCCGACCACCCGTGCCTGCCGGGGCATTTCCCGGGTGCACCGCTGGTGCCGGGCGTGTTGATGCTGGAGCAGGTGGCTCAGGCCTTGCGTGCATGGCGGGGCGCGCGCCTCGGGCGCATCGTCGACGCGAAGTTCGTTGCGCCGCTGCTGCCCGACCAGGCTGCGCTGCTGGAGCTGTCCGAGGCGAACGGGCGCCTGCGCTTCGAGATCCGGCGCGACGGCGAGCTGCTCGCGCGCGGCACCGTGGAGGAGGCGTCGTGAGCGAGCACTGGCAAAGCCGGCCCGAAGGCGGCGGCCCCTTCGCGCTGTGGGTGATCCGCAGCATTGCGCTCTATGGGGGCCGCCGGCTCGGCCGAGTGTTGCTGTGGCCGATCACCCTGTATTTTTACTGGCGGCGCGAGCCCGAGCGGCGCGCCTCGCGTGAATTCCTCGAGCGCGTGCAGGGACATCCGGCCACGGTGTGGCAGGTGCTCAGGCACATCCATTGTTTTGCCGCGACCCTGCTCGACAGGATTTTCCTGCTTGCGCATGGCGAGCGCGATTTCGAGATCACCGTGGAAGGGCTCGACGAGCTCGAGGCGCGCCTGGACCGCGGCACCGGCCTGTTGCTGGTGGGAACGCACCAGGGCAGCTTCGAGGCGTTGCGCGCGCTCAGCTCGCGCCGGCCGGACCTCCAGCTGCGCGTGCTGCTGGACAAGCAGAAGACCCCGGCGATGACCGAGCTGTTCGAAGCGCTGGCACCGGACATCGGCGCCAACGTGATCGACGCCTCGCAGGGTGGCGCGTCGGTCACCCTGGCCCTGGCCGAGGCCTGTGCGACGGGGGCGATGGTTGCGCTGCTGGCCGATCGCGGCCGCGAGCATGAAGTGTTGCGACGCGCGCCACTGCTGGGCGAACCGGCGCCGTTCCCGGTGGGGCCGTGGCTGCTGGCGCACTCGCTGGGCGTGCCGGTCATGCTGTGTTTTGGCCTGTACGAGGGCGGCAACCGCTACCGGCTGATCTTCGAGCCGTTTGCCGAGCGGGTGGAGATACCCCGGCACGAGCGTGCGCACGCGCTGGACCAGCTGCTCGCGCGCTACGCCCGGCGCGTGGAACACTACGCGCGTGTGGCTCCCTACAACTGGTTCAATTTCTATGACTTCTGGCAGCAAGACGTGGCTACTGCTGTGCGGCCTGATCCTATCGCTGTGCGCGAACGCGTCGGCGCCTGAGGACGCCATCACGGCGCGCGCCCTGGTCACCTCGCTCGGGCGGCCGGCACCGTCGAGCACGCCTTTCGCCGAAGCGCGCTTCATGAAGATGCTGGACCAGCCCCTGGTGGTGTCCGGCCAGCTGGCGTGGCTGGGCGGCGATCGCTTGGAGCGACGGGTCGAACATCCCGGCAACGAGGTGTCGACCATCGCCGATGGCGAGGTGACGCAGCAGCGCGACGGCCACGAGGTGCGCCGCTTCTCGCTGAAGCGTGCGCCGCAGCTGCAGCTCTTGCTCGACAGTTTCGTGGCCCTGCTCGGCGGCGATCCCACACGCCTGGAGCAGGCCTTCACCATCCGGCGCGATGCCGTCGACGCCACGCGCTGGAGCCTGATCCTCACCCCGCGTGATCCACGCCTGGCGCAAGCGGTCAGCCAGGTCCAGATCGATGGTCGCGGCAACGAGCCGCGCTGCATGCGCATGCAGGAGGCCGATGGCGACCTCACCATCGATCTGCTGGGCGAGCTCGCCGCACGCATGCCGCCGGCGCCCACCCGTGAAGCGCTGGCCACGCTCTGCGCGGGCGGTTGAGCATGCGCTCGACCCGGCGGCTGTTCCTGCTGCTGGCGTGGCTGGGGGGTTTGGCGACACTCGGTGCTTTCGTCGCCACCCGCCTGCGCATCAGCACCGACCTGCGCAGCTTCATGCCTGCTCCGACCACGCCCGATCAGCGCCTGCTGATGGAGCAGGTCGGCGAGGGGCCGGGCTCGCGCTTGTTGCTGCTGGCTATCACCGGGCGTGACGAGGCGCAGGCCGCTGGGTTGAGCCAGCATCTCGTCGCATCGCTGCGCGGGGATGCCCGTTACACACAGGTGCTCAACGGCAGTTTCGACCTCGCCTCGCTCGACGCCGCGCTGCTGCCGTATCGCTATCTGCTGTCGCCCACGCTCGACCAGAACAGGCTGGATGCCGCGTTCCTGCGTGACCAGCTGCAGCAGCGGCTGGATGACCTGTCCTCGCCAGCCGCCACTCTGCTCAAGCCGCTGTTGCCGCGCGATCCCACGCTGGAGGTGCTGCAGCTGGCACAGCGCTGGATGCCGGCGAGATCGCCGGAGGTGCGCGACGGCGTGTGGTTCTCCGACCGGGGCGAGGCGCTGCTGGTCGTGCAGACGCGGGCGGCCGGTTTCGATCCGGACGCGCAGGGGCTGGCCATCGATGGCATTCGTCACGCGTTCGACGCGCTGCCGGACCACGCCGGCGCCCATCTGGTGGTGAGTGGGCCAGGCTATTTCAGCGTCGTGGCCAATGCACAGACGCGCGGCCAGGCCGAATGGATCGGGCGCATCTCCAGCATCGGCTTCGTGCTGCTGCTGTTGCTGGCCTATCGCAGCGTGGGATCGCTGCTGCTGTCGGCGCTGCCGATCGCCACCGCCGCACTGGCTGGCATCGCCATGCTGGTGGCGTGCTTTCCGCAAGTGCACGGCATCACGCTGGCGTTCGGCTTCACCTTGCTGGGCGTGGCGCAGGAATACCCGATACGCGTGCTCAGTCACCGGCGAGCCGGTGAGGACGCCGTGCAGAGCGTGCGCGACCTGTGGCCATTGTTGTTCACGGCCATCCTGTCAGCCAGCATCGCCTATCTGGCTTTCTACGCTTCTGGCGTGAATGGCCTGCGCCAGCTGGCGGTGTTCACCGTCACGGGCCTGCTCGCGGCAGGTTTCAGCACCCGCTACGCCTTGCCTTACCTGCTGCCCCTGCGTGTGCGTGACGTGGCGGACATGGCGTGGCTGCACGCGGCTCGCCGCTGGGCGGATGCCCTGCCGCGGCCGCGCTGGATTCCACTGGCGGTGGCGATCGCCACGGTAATGATGCTGGCTGGTGCACAGGCACCGTTCTGGCAGAACGATCTGTCCGCCCTGACGCCGTTGCCACAGGATCTGCTGCTGCGCGATGCGCGCCTGCGCGAGGCGCTGGGCGCACCGGACGTGCGTTACCTGCTGATCGTGGAGGCACCGACCGAGCAAGGCGTGCTGGCTTTGTCGGAACGTTGGGAGCCCGCGATCGAGCAACTGGTGGCGACGCATGCGGTGGACGCGATCGAATGGCCTTCGCGCTATCTTCCCAGCGAGGGCGTGCAGCGTGCTCGGCAGCAGGCCTTGCCGGATCGCCCCACGCTGGAGCAGGCCTTGCAGGAGGCCGGCCAAGGACTGCCGTTCAAGCCAGGCCTGTTCGCTCCCTTCGTCGACGACGTGCAACGGGCGCGGGCGCTGCCGCTGCTCACGCCCGAACGTTTCGCGGCGTCGCCGCTCGGGCAGCGCCTGGCCGCCATGCTGGTGCAGCGCGATGGTCGCTGGCTGGGCCTGGGTACACTCAGTGGCGTGCACGACATGGCTGCCGTCGAACGGTTCGCCCGTGACAGCCAGGGCCAGGTGCGCCTGCTTGATCTCAAGGTCGCCGCCGAGTCGCTGGTGGTGGACTACCGCGCTCGTATCCTTCGGGCCTTGCTGGTGGCCACCGCGTTGCTGGTGTTGACCGTCACGCTTGCCTTGCGCAGCCTGCGGCGGGCCTGGCACGTGCTGGCGCCGATGACGCTGGCGACCTTCCTGGTGCTGGCGGTCGAGCGCGTCGCTGGCGTGGAGGTATCGCTGTTCCACCTGGTGGCGCTGATCCTGGCGGCGGGGCTGGGCCTGCACTATGCGCTGTTCTTCGAGCGCGACATCGGCGATGCCGCCGAACGGCGCCGTACCCTGCACGCCACGTTGGTGTGCGTGGCGTCGGCCCTGCTGGTGTTCGGCATGCTCGCGTGGAGCTCGATTCCCGTGCTGCGCGCGATCGGGCTCACGGTGAGCCTGGGCGTCGCCTTCCATTTCTGCCTATCGATCCTGATGGCCCCGCATGCTCGACAAGACTGACTGGTCCCACCTGATCCCGCACCAGGGCAGCATGTGCCTGCTGGAGGCGGTGCTGCGCTGGGACGACGAGGGCATCCACGCCATCAGCGGCAATCACCGGCATGCCGACCATCCGCTGCGCGGCGACACGGGGCTGCATGCGGTGCACCTGGCCGAATACGGCGCACAGGCCATGGCCGTGCATGGCGCACTGCTGGAGCGCCGCGATGGTGGCGGGGTGGTGCGGCCGGGTCGCCTGGTGAGCCTGCGCGACGTGGTGCTGGCGGTGGAGTACGTCGATGCGCTGGATGGACGTCTGGACGTCCATGCGCGACGACTGTTCTCGGACACCAGCGGTGCCCAGTACACCTTCCGGGTCGAGCACCAGGGGCGGCTGCTGGTCAGCGGACGGGCCGCCGTGATCCACCCGCAGGCCTAGGTCCTTGCCGTGCTCAGGTGACGGCGGCGTCGAACACGATCGGGCGTGACGCACGCGAGCGGCGATAGCTCGCCACGATGTCGCCGTGGCGAAGCACCTGCCCCACCGTGTAGCCGGTGATGCGCGCCACGTCGCGCACCGGGCTGAAGTGGCTGAGGCGGAACTCGCCGTGGTAACGCGAGGCGATCGGTACCGAGACCACGCCCAGGCCCTTCTCGCGGGTCGCCGCGATCAGGATCGCCGCCTCGAACACGAAATTCTCGGCCGGCAGGTCGGCCAGGTCGAGTGCGGCGCGGGGATACCAGCGCTGGCCGCTCTGGGTATCGGCCACCGGTTGGGCGCAGGCCCATGAGATGCCCCAGTCGGCCACCGCATTGGCGCGGCGGCGGCCCTTGGGCTGCTGTTCGCGGTCGAGCAGGCGGGCGCCGATCACGATGTGGTTGGGGTAGCGCTTCGCCGCGGCCACGATCCGGGGGATGTCGCTGGCCAGGTGCTGGCCGTCGCCGTCCATGGTGAGCACGGCGTCGAAACCCTGGCGCAGCGCTTCGCGAAAGCCCGTGCGCAGGCCTTCGCCCTTGCCACGGCGCTGCGCATGGCGCAGCAGGGTGACCGGCAGCGCCCCCACGATCGCGGGGGTGCGGTCGTCCGAGCCGTCGTCCACGACGATCACGGAGGCTCCAAGTGCCAGCACGGATTGCACGACCTGGCCAATCGCCGCCTCCTCGTTGAGGCAGGGGATCAGCACGCACCAGCGGACATCGGATGTATTCAAGCAGACTTCTCCAGCACAGCACGCAGCGCCAGGGTTTCAGCGGCAGCGAGCATGCACTCGCCGTCACCACGTGCAAGATTTTGCATCAGCGGCCATGCTGATGCGGATGTGGGGTTGGCTTCATGCCAGGCGCCGGTCGGCGGCCCGGGGTGTAGGCTCCCGCCGGCATGCGGCTGGAGGCTCAGGGCAAGCCGCCACAGGGTATCCGGACCGGCTTGCGGTGACATTACCAGCGCGCAACCGAACGCCGCGTGTGTGTTGCTCATTTCCAGCAGGGGACCGTTGCCGACGATGTCGCTGCACACCAGCAGTACGGGGCGCTGCTCGGCCAGGCACAGTGTCGCCGCCTCGAGCAGTCCGGCGCCAAAGCTGGCGGTACCCGCAGTGATCGCGCTGGAGGCGGCGTGGCAATCGGTGGCGATGGTCCAGTAGCCCGCTGGCGCGTTGTGCACCGAGTTGTGGAAGCGCGTGGGCGAGAGCTCGGTGGGGGCCTGGGCAAGCACGCTGCACAGGTAGTCCGAGATCAGCTGGTCGCCGTACGCGGAGCTGAATACACACAGCAGGTCGGACGCTGCCCGCCCGCTCATGTCCACGGCCTGCCCGGCGACTTCCACCGCCAGCAGTACGCTCTCCGGTGCGCGTCGCCGTTCGTTGGCCGGTAACCGCACGGCGGGCGGGCGGGCCGGCGGCGGAGTCACTCCCGCACCCTCCAGTTGGGCCTGCAGTGCCGCGAAATCGCCTAGCGCGGCCGACCATAGTCCGACCCCTTCCAGATGGACGTGGAGGATGCTCATGCCGGAGCGCTCCCAAAGGCGAGACAGGCGTTGTTGCCGCCGAACCCGAACGAGTTGCTCAGAGCGACGTTGACGCGCTGGTGCTCCGTGGCCAGCGCGAAGTGCGGCCCGCACATCGCATCCGGGGTAGCGCAACCGTAGTTGCCGGGTATCAGGCCATGCTCGATCGCCAGCAATGCGAAGGCGGCCTCGACGATGCCCGCTGCACCCAGCGTGTGGCCAGTGTAGCCCTTGCTCGAACTGGCCCGGGTGGAGGCTGGGAAGGCGCGGCTGATCAGGGCCGCTTCCACCTCATCGTTCTTCAGGCTCGCCGTGCCGTGCAGGTTGATGTAGTCGACCTGATCCGCTTGCAGGCCCGCGCGGGCAAGCGCGTCGCGCAGCGCCAGTTCGGCGCCCAGGCCATCGGGGTGGGGGCTGGACATGTGGTGGGCGTCGCTGGATTCACCGTAGCCGAGCAGGCGCGGCGTCCGGGGCGCGGCCTCGGTGCGCTCCAGCAGGGCGAAGCCGGCGGCCTCTCCGATGGAAATGCCGCGCCGTCCCTGGTCGAACGGGCGGCAGGGCTCGGGCGACATCAGTTCCAGTGCGTTGAAGCCGAACAGCACGCTGTCGCACAGCGTATCCACTCCGCCCACCACGGCTGCATCCGCCAGGCCCAGCCGGATCATCCGCTCGGCGCTGGCGAACACCTTGGCGCTGGAGGAGCACGCCGTGGAGATGGTCAGGCACGGGCCTTCCAGTCCCAGTGCCTCGGCCACGAAGCCGGACAGCGAATGGGGTGCGTGGATCAGCGGCCGGCGCAGCGCCGCCGGCATGCGGCCTTCGCTGTCGAGCTGCCGGTAGGCCTCCTCGGTGGCGCCGATGCTGGCGGTGGAGGTACCCAGCACCAGGGCGACGCGGGCCGCGCCATAGCGTTGGCGGGCATCGAGCGCGTGCTCCAGGAAACGATCCTGGCGCAGGCCCATCCAGGCCAGGCGGTTGTTGCGGCATTCCCACACGGCATGGGCGGCCGGCAGCGCAGCATCCTCCACGCCGTCGACCCGGCCGATCCAGCAGTCCAGCGGGACGCTGCTGAAATCGTTGGGGCGGAGGCCGCCGAAGGGGCCGGCGAAGGCGGCAAGCTGCTTGTCTAGTCCTTGGCCCAGCGCGGACGTGGCCGTGAAAGCGCTGACGGCAAGGGGTTGGAACGGCACGGACATCGCGCGAGCCTAACCAGCGACTGGGCCATTTCCTAGTCTGGCCGAGTCGTGCACGGGTCGTCGTTCATGTTTGTTGTGCTTGGCGTTGCGACGATTGCGCATACCCCGCGCTCTGCGCACACTGCCCCATCAGCCCGTCGCTGTATGCCCTGCCCTGTCGTGCCTCCCATCATTGCCCCGCTCAAACGTGGCCCCTGGCGCTATCTGAGCGATCGCGACGTGCTGCACGCGGCCGCGGTCACCCTGGTCGCCGTGCTGCTGAGTCTGGGCCTGGTCTGGGTCGCCTATTTCGTGCACGTGTGGCGGGTGGCGGCGCGCAGCCCGTTGACCGTGTCTGGCCACCGCACCGTGCTGGTGTTCGGCCGCCGCCTGGTGCGCGACCATCCCGAGGCGGACTACGAGCAGCGGCTGGGCCGGGCGTTGGCGCTGATGCGCTCGGCGCAGACCGAGCATGTGCTGCTGCTCGGCGGACGCAGCGGGGGCACCCTGAGTGAGGCGGCGGCTGGCCGAAACTGGCTGGCGCGCCACGAGCTGCCGGCGGGGATCGTCCTGCAACTGGAGCAGGCCTCGGTGGATTCCCTGGAGAACCTGCGTCACGCCCGCAGTCTCCTGCAGGAAGATGGGCCAGTGATGTGCGTGCTGCCGCCGGTCGCTCTGGTGACCAGTCGCTACCACCTGGCTCGCTGCCTGCTGCTGGCTCGGCGCCTGGGCTTCGACAGCGTGCCGGTCGCGGCCGAACCGCGACTGGTGCTCAATCGCCGCTACGTCTTCCGCCTGTTGGCGGAATCGGGCTACCTGATGTGGATCGACCTCGGCGTGCGCTGGGCCGGCCTGATCGGCCATCGCCGCATCACTACCCGCCTGAGCTGAGGCAGGCACGGCGTGGAATGCCTGCGCGACGCAGCGTCGCAGAGGGCAAGCCGCTGACGCTTGCTAAGCTTGCGGCCTTCGAAAACGTACGAGCCAGCGGATGAGCCAGCAAGCCGACCAAGCCGAAACCTTCCTGCGCGAGCTGCAAAACCGCATCTGCGCGGCGATCGAGCAGATCGATGGCAAGGCCCGTTTCGTGGAGGACGCCTGGACGCGCCCTGCCGGCGGCGGCGGACGTACCCGCGTGTTGCGCGACGGCGCCATCTTCGAACAGGCGGGCGTGAATTTCTCGCGCGTGTACGGCCACCAGCTGCCACCCAGTGCCACCGCGCATCGTCCCGACCTGGCTGGCGGCAGCTTTGTCGCCACGGGCGTATCGCTGGTGCTGCATCCGCGCAATCCGCATGTGCCCACCACCCATGCCAACGTGCGCTACTTCGAGGCCAGCAAGGAGGGCGTCGATCCGGTGTGGTGGTTCGGCGGTGGTTTCGACCTCACGCCGTTCTATCCGCATGACGAGGATGTCGTGCACTGGCATACCGTGGCGCGCGACCTCTGCGCGCCCTACGGCGAAACGGTGTACCCGCGCTACAAGCAGTGGTGCGACGAGTACTTCTATCTCAAGCACCGCGGCGAGACGCGCGGCGTGGGCGGCCTGTTCTACGACGACCTCAACGAGGGCGGCTTCGAGCGCTGCTTCGATTTCACGCGCGACGTCGGCCAGGGTTTTCTCGATGCCTACCTGCCGATCGTGGAGCGCCGCAGGGACACGCTCTATGGCGAGCGCGAGCGCGAATTCCAGCTGTATCGCCGCGGCCGCTACGTCGAGTTCAACCTGGTGTATGACCGCGGCACCCTGTTCGGCCTGCAGTCGGGCGGTCGCACCGAATCGATCCTGATGAGCCTGCCGCCGCGGGTGCGCTTCGAGTACGCGTACCAGCCCGAGCCCGGGTCGGCCGAAGCGCGGCTGGAGGACTACCTCAAGCCGCGCGACTGGGTTTAAACCGCCTCGGGCGTTGATCCGTCATCCCAGCGAAAGCTGGAATGACGGCCTTGAAGGCGGGTCTTACTGCGTCGGCGCGTCGCCGCTGAACTTCACCGGCGTGGCGCCCTTCACCGGGCCGATCTGCGCGGTGTCGCTCACCCGCAGCTCCACTTCGCGGCGGAACTCCAGCGTGCCCTGCACCACCGCGTGCGGGCCGATCACCACGTGCGGCAGGCGGTCGTTGCTGCTCCAGTTGAACCAGCCGCCGGGCTTGTCGACCAGGATGCCGCCTTCCACGTGCGAGTTGGCGCCCACCAGGATGTCGCCATTGGTGGTGCTCAGGCCACCACCCACATGGGCGGCATCGAGGCTGATGCTGCCGCTGACCGTACCGGCCTTGCCGCCGACATCGGCGCCCTTGGCCAGGCGGATGCCGCCGTTGGTGGTGCCGACGGCGCCGGTGACGCGGCTGCCCTGGCCCAGGCTGATGCCGCCGTTGACCGTGTCGACGTTGCTGGCCTGGGCGTGATCGCCCAGTTCCACCGAGCCATTGACCGTGCTGGCCTTGGCCACCACGGCGTTGTCGCCGACGCGCACGGGGCCATTGACGGTGCTGACATTGCCGGCGTGCTGGCCGGCGTCGACGTGGACGCTGCCATTGACCTTGTCGATATCGTTGTCCGCCGCGATCGCCGACATCGGCAGGGCCAGGGCGAAGGCGAGGGCTATCAGGTGGTGGCGCATATCGAACTCCGTGTAGGTGGTTGCATGGACCTCAGATGCGCCTGCCGGGCCTGGGGTTTAGCGTGACCTTCGACAGGGGCATCCGCCGATTTGACGGGGGCGGGGCCGGGCCTCACCATTTCAGGTTTCCGCCACGAATCCCAGCCATGTACAAGCTCGTACTCATCCGTCACGGCCAGTCCCAGTGGAACCTCGACAACCGCTTCAGCGGCTGGGCCGACGTGGACCTGACCGAACAGGGCAAGGCCGAGGCCGCCGAAGCCGGCCGCCTGCTCAAGGCCGAAGGTTACGCCTTCGACGTCGCGCATACCTCCGTGCTCAAGCGCGCCGTGCGCACGCTGTGGGGCGTGCTCGACGGGATGGACCAGATGTGGCTGCCGGTGGTCACCGACTGGCGCCTCAACGAGCGCCACTACGGCGGCCTCACCGGCCTCAACAAGGCTGAGACGGCCGCCAGGTACGGCGAGGACCAGGTCAAGGTCTGGCGCCGCAGCTACGACATCCCGCCGCCGCCGCTGGACCGCGCCGCCAACGAGGCGGTGACCGATCCGCGTTACGCCAACCTCGACCCGTCGATGATTCCCGACACCGAGTGCCTCAAGGACACCGTGGACCGCGTGCTGCCGTACTGGCACGACGTGCTGGCGCCGGCGATCCGCTCGGGCCAGCGCGTGGTGGTCGCGGCGCACGGCAATTCGCTGCGCGCCCTGGTGAAGTACCTGGACAACATGTCCGAAGAGGCCATCGTCGAGCTCAACATCCCCAACGGCGTGCCGCTGGTGTACGAGTTTGACGCCGACCTCAAGCCGATCCGCCACTACTACCTGGGCGACGCCGACGCCATCGCCGCCAAGATGGCCGCCGTGGCCAACCAGGGCAAGGCCAAGTAAGTCCGTCGGCCATCGCGGGTGACAGGCGTCATCCGCGATGGCGGAATGCCGTCAGTCGCCTGCGCGGCGGCGGCTCGGTAAGCTCCGGGCTTTCCCGACGCCGAGGCACGCGCATGACCCCGCAGACGATCTACGCGCTGATGATTCCCCTGATGGCCTGGATCGTCTGGCGCCGCGTGCGGGGCTTCTTCGGCCGCCAGCCGATCCGCCGCAAGCGCATGATGACGCGCATTGGCGTGCTGTCCCTGATCGGCGTGCTGCTGGCGCTGGGCGGGCTGCACAACCTGCGCCTGCTCGAAGGCCTGGCCGGCGGCGTGGTCGCTGGCGCGGCACTGGGCCTGCTGGGCCTGAAGCTGACCCGTTTCGAGCGCAATGCCGACGGAGCCGACGTGTACATCCCCAATGCCTGGATCGGTGGCGTGCTGACGGTGCTGCTGGTCGGCCGACTGGCCTGGCGCCTGCTGGTGGCTGTGCCGCAGGAGCAGGGCCCGGCCATCGGCAACAGCCCGCTGACCCTGGCCATCTTCGGCCTCACCGTTGGCTACTACGTGTGCTATTTCGCCGGGCTGCTGGTGCACCATCGCCGCTTCGAGCGGGCGCAGGCCACCGCGCCGGTGGCGTGAAAGGACTTACAGCGCGTCGCTGTCCAGTTCACCGGTACGGATGCGGATGACCTGCTCCAGCGGGTGCACGAAGATCTTGCCGTCGCCGATCTTGCCGGTGCGGGCGGACGCCTGGATGGCCTCGACCACACGGTCCACCTGTTCGTCGGCCACGGCCACTTCGAGTTTGATCTTGGGCAGGAAGTCGACGACGTACTCCGCGCCGCGATAGAGCTCGGTGTGGCCCTTCTGCCGGCCGAAGCCCTTGACCTCGGTCACCGTGATGCCCTGCACGCCCACTTCGGCCAGGGCCTCGCGCACATCGTCCAGCTTGAACGGCTTGATGACCGCAACCACCAGCTTCATGGGTATTCCTCGGAATTCGTCGTCGATCGGGCGGCGCGCCCGGGCCGGACATTTTGCCTGTCTGGACGGCTGGCTGTCGCCTGGGGGTTCTCTGTAGGAAAATACCTACAGATTGAAGCGGAGCATGCCGATGGTGGCGTTTAGAGATGTGAATCTACACTTTCTTTCGACAAGTTCGAGGTGCTATCCATGATGGATAGGCAGGATATCGATCAACTTGCCCAGCGTCTTGTTTCGTTGGTTCCACAGGGATTGGCCCAGGCGCACCAGGATTTGCGCACCAACTTCGGCGATGTCCTGGCGCAGGGATTGCGCCGCCTTGATCTGGTCACCCGCGAAGAGTTTGAAGTCCAGGCCCAGCTGCTGGCGCGCACCCGCGCCAAGGTCGAGGCTCTGGAGCAACGAATCGCACAGCTCGAGGCCAGCGCGGCACCCTGAGCAACGGGGGGCGCGGGCCCACGTCCCGGGAGCCGCCCCCGATCCGTCACCCTCACCCCGAGAACGATCGGGGGCGGCTATTTTCACCGCAGGCCGCACGAGGGAGTCGCTCCGTGTCTGAACCTGGCAGCTGCTCCGCTCAACGCCTCGAGGCGCTGTCGGTCCCATGAGCCTTGCTGTCACGCTCAGCCGTGCCCAGGAAGGCGTGGCAGCTCCGCAGGTGATGGTCGAGGTGCACCTTTCCGGGGGGCTGCCCGGTACCAATATTGTCGGACTGCCTGAAGCGGCTGTGCGCGAGGCGCGCGATCGTGTGCGCGTGGCGATCCAGAACACCGCTTTCGAATACCCCAACCGCAAGGTCACCGTGAACCTCGCCCCGGCGGAGCTGCCCAAGGACGGCGGCCGCTTCGACCTGGCCATCGCACTGGGCATCCTGGCCGCTGGCGGGCAGGTGCCGCGCGAGAAGCTGGATGACTGCGAGTTTCTGGGCGAGCTGGCGTTGTCCGGCGCCTTGCGCGGAGTCTCCGGCGTACTGCCGGCACTGTTGCGGGCGCGTGCGCGTGGCCGCCGCGTGGTGGTGCCGCGCGCCAACGCAGCGGAGGCTGCGCTGGTGTCGGATGCCGACGTGCTGGTCGCCGACACCCTGGCCGAAGTATGCGGCTGGCTGCGCGGGGCGCAGGACCTGGCCCTGCCTGCCGAGGCGCCCGGCATTTCCTCAGAGAGCACCGGGCCCGACCTGGCCGACGTTCGAGGCCAGCGCCAGGCCCGCCGCGCGCTGGAGATCGCCGCCGCCGGCGGCCATCACCTGTTGCTGCTGGGGCCGCCGGGCACCGGCAAGACCATGCTGGCCGAGCGACTGCCCGGCATCCTGCCTCCCATGAGCGAGACCGAGGCGCTGGAGACCTGCGCCGTGCGTTCCGTGGCCGGGCAGGCGGTGGATCCCGCGCAGTGGCGCCGTCGCCCGTTTCGCGCGCCACACCACACCAGTTCGGCCGTAGCGCTGGTGGGTGGTGGTGCCGTGCCGCGCCCCGGAGAGATCTCGCTGGCCCACAACGGCGTACTGTTCCTGGACGAGTTGCCTGAGTTCGGCAGGCATGTGCTCGACGTGCGGCGCGAGCCGATGGAGTCGGGGCACATCGTCATTTCGCGCGCCGCGCGCCAGTCCACCTTTCCGGCGCAGTTCCAGCTGGTGGCGGCCATGAACCCGTGTCCCTGCGGCTATGCCGGCGATCCGCGCCAGCGCTGCCAATGCACGCCGGACCAGGTACAGCGCTACCGCTCCCGCATTTCGGGTCCGCTGCTCGATCGCATCGATCTGGGTGTGGAGGTTCCGCGCATGCCATTGTCGGAGCTCGGCAGTCCGCGCGGCGAGCACGACGAGGATTCGGCCACGGTCCGCGCGCGGGTGGTCAAGGCGCGGCACCACGCGTTGATGCGTGCCGGTCGGTCCAACGCCGAGATCAGCACCCGCGAGCTGGAGCGCGACTGTGCCCTGGGGCCAGCCGAGCGTCGCTGGTTCGATGCGGCGCTGGAGCGGCTCGGACTATCCGCCCGTGCCTACCACCGCACCCTGCGCGTGGCCCGCACCATCGCCGATCTCGATGGAGGCGCCGGGCTGCTGGACCGTACCCATCTGGCTGAAGCGCTGACCTACCGCCGCTACTGAGCCCCGCAGGGCGCTCCTGGTGCCGCTGCGCTTAATTCTTGTACTGGCGGGTATTGACTTCCGGATGTTCGGGCGTATTATCTGTACCCGCTAGTTCTTTAATGAACTATGCCTGCCCAGTCTCTATTCCCCATCTCCGAG
>NZ_QIRF01000008.1 GCF_003332825.1 Dyella sp. C9
GTGCTGATTTTTGGCTAGGTTCGCCTGCAACGTGCCTGGAGACTGTTACTAACAGGGAAACGTCCGCTTCCGACCCAAATCGGACATAGTTTGTTGCGTTCAATTCGAGCGAGGTGGTAGCGATGAAGGTGGGGGATTCCGTTCGGCTCGCCATCAATGATTGGGAGCGAGGCGAGCAAGAGTCAGCAATGCTGCATGCCTGCAACTCGGTGGACGGAACGGCAAAGAAGATCTATCCGGCTTTGCTCAATAAGCAGCGCTTTACGCAGATGCTTCGCGACAACTACGGCGTCCTTGGGCCGATGGGCGCCCCTGGCATCAATCTTGTTGAAACCCGATTTCCCATAAAGGTCAACAATCCCACTGCGCCCGGCGGAGAGCCGGATCTCGCGGATCTCGTCTATGCCATTCACCGCTGTACGCATGGCCACGGCGATGAATTGCCGGGTGGCTACGAGCTAATTCCCGATGTGGCTGGGCCACCCGGGCTGACCCATGTTGAAATCCGAAAAGGGGGTGGGGTGCGGCTCAGCGACAGGATGATCTTTGGTCTCTTGGCCGTGGCAGTCCTTTCGCCAGCCAACAACGATCAGCGAGTTCCAGACGGATATCACCTCACGTTTGGGCGATCAGCCCGCTTGATGATCAATGACTGGTGGGGCCGCGCTGGTGATTTTCCCGCCATTGCTGCACTTGAGCCCGTCCCGTTGTTGAAGCTTGATTTCAGCAGCTGGGGACGACCCTAGAATTGTTCTCTGTTAAACACGGGATGTCTGCTTCCGACCCATAGCGGACATTAACTTCCATAGAGACGATGGACACTCATTGCCCATGCATCAGATCCCCACGTCTGTCTTCCTGCTTGCCATGGCCGTCACGGTATTCTTCTGGGCGCATCTAGCTTTCGCCCTTCTAGTTCGCTTTGCCGTGCGCCGCGATCAGCGCGTGGTGAAGGCCCTTTTTGCTTCAGACTCATCTCCTGGACTGATGCCGTTCAAGTCCTTTCAGATGCGGGTGAAACTGTTCTTGCCTTGGGCCTCAGCCTGCGAGATGAAGGGGCATTCGAGGTCGGTCAAAGTGTTGCTCTGGTCCGCCAGACTCGCTGGAACCGGCCTGATCGTTGCCTTTCTTCTCGTCGTGGGCGACTGCATTTATCTGGCTTCGAGCGGGGCGTAACCGAATGTCCGCTTTCGACCCGGAGCGGACCTTCGCAATAGCCACCATCCGCCTCAGGTCGCAGGTTGGCTTGCGCAGTCGCACAAAGCCGCTTAGGCTCCGCGCGAAACCCTTGGGGGCTTTATGATCAGAGCAATGCCTTTGCTCTTTTTGCTGCTGATCGCGGGAGCAATCGGGCTGAGCTGGCGCCACTACCAGAACGCCAGGGCACTGCTGAACGACTGGGCCGACGCCAACGGATTGCGCATCCTGCACGCGAAATCCAACACCTTCTGGCTGTCCGTTCCGCTGTCGATGTGGCTCACTACTTCGAAATACCAGATGATCTTTCGCATCTCTGTTTACGACGAATCCATTCATCGCATACGCACAGGCTTGGTGCGGCTCGGCACGCCCATATGGGGCATCATGAACCGGGATGCGGTAGACGTGTTTTGGGACAACCCAAACTGAGGCTTGTCGGGCGATCCAGTGCTTGAGGTTCCCTGGTGTTGGGCGTGGTCGTCCATTTTGTCGGGAACGGCCGCTCTAGGCCCAATGCAACCCTAAGACCCAGGGCTGGGGTCATGCGGCAAAAGCAGGGAATGATGTGACGAGTGGTCGCAAACGCGTACAGGGGTTGGGAGCGCCATCATCACCGCGCCGTATAGCCAGTGTCAGGGGCAATCAACATGCAATTCCGTGAGCTCGAAGAATCAGCATTACAGCTAAACGAACTTTACGAACAGCTTGAAATCAAGAGGTATGGTCGCGTCTGGACCACAGAAGAACTCGCGCTTGGTTTCGTTGGGGATGTAGGCGACCTTGCAAAGCTGATCCAGGCGAACGCAGGTGTCCGAACTATCGAAGACTGCAAGGCCAAACTTGGTCATGAATTGTCCGACTGCTTATGGTCGATTATCGTTCTGGCAAATAAGTGCGGCATTGATTTGGAAGCCGAGTTTTTCAGTAACACCCGGGGGCTGGTCGAACATGTATCTGGCGAACTTGGTACATGACAAAAGGCCACGCGGCGACGAATTCGGCGTCGCCTTGCGTCACCAGGCTAGCGCGTGATGGCTAGCGGTAGGTGCCATCACCAAAGGGCGACCACGAACTTTTAGGCTTTCGATTCCGGCCCGACGCAGCGGTCGCTGCTCGATTGACCCGGTACATAAAGGAAACTTGCATCGTGAAATGGGTTTCAAGATTCCTGTCCATCGCCGTCGTGTCGTGGCTGTCGTCGTTCGCACCAGCATCAGTGGCGGGTGATGCCACCGCGGCAACCGACGTGCTTTTCGTTGCCCGCCACCTTGATGTGCTCTCCTTTCCGAGTTCCATCTATCCCCGACGACGTGACGGAGCACATACCCTCATGGACTACGGATTCACGCACTTCAAGGTGAAGGATCGCGGCGTGGAGTCGATCGAGGACGATGGTGAATGGTGCTTCGCGGTAGAGCTCACGGCGGACCATGGGGACACCAAGGAGCTCTGCATCACGGACCAGGCAACGAACGGTGGTACATATGCCGACCGCTACCCCATCAAAGTTCGGTTGGGGCCTGATGGCTTGTTCCATGCGATAGAAAGGCCCGCAGAAGGGGCGTCTTGTTAGGCTAGAAAGGTGAGGGGGCTGCTTTCGATAGCGCCCGAGCAGGTCAACGCAACCCATGCTGAGCCGGAGCGGACTTCACAATATCAGGGAGGAGATATTGCAATGTACGGACGGAAGCTTTTATTGGCTTTTACCCTTCTTAGCCTGGCTGGATGCTCCCAGACTTTTTCGGCAGGTCCGGCAGGGACATCAGTCGATGGAAAGACATACTTCGTTGTTTATGACGGCCCAGGGAAGAAGTGCCAGGCGCCGACGTTTGATGGCGAAGGATGGAAGGGTGGGTACAACACGCCGTTGCAGGTGTCTGTTGGTCCCCACCGTTATGAATGCGGTGGCACCGTCATTACGTTGAACATGCCCAAGGGCATGATCTACAAGGTCGACTATCGGTTGCTATGAACGAGCGCTACCGACCCGAAGCGAATTCAAAGGGTCTGGGCGATCGTCGCGCTAGGTGGTGAGCTGTCCTCCGGCGGACCGTCATTGGAAAGACGGCTAAGATGGGTGCCCACCCAAGAAACCAGTTCCGGTTTATGGTCGCAGTCGTCACGCAAGATCAATGGTTGAGTACGCCGTGCGGTCGACTTTACGTCAAGCAATGGTCGCCATCGCGTGGTGGATCGGGCCACGCTCCCATCGTGATGTTCCACGATTCACTGGGTAGCGTGGAGCTCTGGCGAGCGTTTCCCGAGCAACTGGCCGAGGCCACTGGTCGCAGCGTGATTGCTTATGACCGGCTGGGTTTTGGGAAATCGGACGCCAACCCGGCGGTGCTTGCCGCCGACTTTATTCGCGATGAGGCATTGGATGGCTTCCAGTCTGTCCGCCAGGGGCTGGGTGTCGTCTCCTTCGTCGCCTTTGGACACAGTGTGGGCGGCGGTATGGCGGTTGGGTGTGCGGCGCGTTTTGGCGCTGATTGCGAAGCTTTGATAACGGTGTCCGCGCAGGCGTTCGTCGAGGATCGAACGCTGCGCGGTATCATGGACGCGCGAGTTGCGTTTGGTCAGCCGGGACAGTTGGAGCGCCTGGCGAAATATCATGGCGACAAGGCTCAATGGGTATTGAGTGCGTGGATCGATACCTGGCTCTCACCAGGCTTTGCGGACTGGAGCCTGGATGCTGATTTGAAGCAGGTCTTCTGTCCCGCCTTGGCGATCCATGGCGAGCAGGACGAGTTCGGATCTGCACTTCATCCCCAACGGATCGCCGAGCTGAGTCGCGGACGGTCTGCCTTTGAAATACTCGCCGATTGCGGCCACTCGCCCCATCGGGAGTATCCAGAAGTCGTTGCTGGCCTGGTCCAGCGATGGCTCGACCAAGCGTGATATGTACGCCGATCAGGGTCCCCGGCCTGCCGATGGGGCCTGGGGAAGGCCGGGCGGACAGTGGTCACATGGCATCACCGGACAGGGCTGCTTCCGACCCGGAGTGGACATGGCTAGGATGGTGTAACGGGGTCCGCTTGGCGATGTGCCGCTCATCTCAGGAGCATTGGCCTAGCTGATTGGGGGCCGCCTTTCCTCTACTGCATGCTCTGCGGTAGTCGACTTTGCTGGGGAACGGTCAGATCGAGATAGGCACTGGTGCGACGGCTATCCAATTCATTGGATGGCCCAGTCGAGGTGATTCGGCAGCTAGCTGCCCATCCTTGGCCAGAATCAGGCAGCGAAAACGGCACGGAGAATCAACTCGAATGAAATTCCAAAGATTCACGACGGTGTTCATGGCTGTCGTGCTTTTGTCGGCGGGTTTCAACGCCTGGGCGGGCCCCGGCGCGGGTCCGGCGGAGGTCGCGGGTTTGGCCGCTCTCAAGCCCGTGCCTGCGGTACTGTCATGCGAAACACTGACATCCGTGGACGTGTCCAAAGAAGTCGGTGCACCGACCCGTTTGACGAGCGCGCGTCTCGAAGGTGACATGTGTGCTGTCACCGGCAACATCGATCCAAGCATCGGATTTCAAATGCGGTTGCCCATGCGAAAGTGGAGCCAGCGCTACCTCCAGCTCGGCTGCGGCGGCCTGTGTGGCCTCATGCGACTGGACATTGAGCACGCCAACGGTTGCGTGCCCGCCGAAAATGGGGAGCTGGTGACCGCGACCACGAATATGGGCCACGAAGGCGCGTCCATGGGCGATGGATCTTTCGGCAGAACGCCCCAACTGCGTATCGACTTTGCCTACCGTGCAGTTCACCTAACGTCGGTGGCAGCTAAGGCGATCATCAGGAGGTTCTATGGTCAGCCCCAAACGTATGCCTACTTCTCCGGCTGTTCCGACGGAGGACGAGAGGCTCTGATGGAGGCCCAGCGTTTCCCTGATGATTTCGACGGTATTGCGGCCGGTGCACCGGCCATGAATTTCCAGCTTCAAAACAGCTTCTATCATGCCTGGCAAGCACGCTCGAACATGGACGCAAAGGGCAAGGCGATCATCACTGCCGACACGTTGCCGATTCTCCATGAGGCGGCGCTGGCGGAATGCGATGCGCTGGACGGTCTCAAGGATAGTCAGATTGACGACCCGCGACGCTGCAACTTCGACCCGGCGGTGGTTCAGTGCAAGGAGGGGCCGGCCGACGCGTCGCGCTGCTTGAGCGCTGCTCAGGTTGAAGCGGCTCGAAAGATCTATGCGGGGCCCACCGATGACAAGGGCCGCCACTTTCTGGTGGGGACCGTGCAAGTCGGGTCGGAGCTCAACTGGAAGGGAGTGTTCGTTCCGGAGCGTGGCGATGGCCCGATTCCCAGTGCAGAGATGGCGATGAGCGCAGTGCGCAATCTTGTCTTTGAAACGAATCCGCCGTCGACCATGCAGGTAACGGATTTCAAATTTGATGAGGCGACGTTCAACAAGCTGGTGCCGTTGCATGGCTTGTACGACGCCACCAATCCCGATATCGCGGCCTTCGTACAGCACGGTGGCAAGCTCATGCTTTGGCATGGCTGGGCCGACCCTCACATCTCGCCGCTCAACACCATCGCCTATTACGACGCGGTCAAGAAACAGTTGGGAAGTGCCGCGGACAATGCGGTTCGGCTGTTCTTGTTCCCTGGCATGGGGCATTGCTTCGGTGGGCAAGGTCCGAACCAATTCGATTTGCTTACGCCCCTGATGCAGTGGGTGGAGTCGCATCATGCGCCTGAGATGATCGTTGCCGGTCGCCCGCGTGTGGAGCCCTTGATGATGGGTCCAGCTCCTGCCGCGGCTCCGGGGCCGGGAGGCAGTCCTGAAGACAGGTCGACGATGCCCAAAGGCACGATGCCGCCGACGATGGGTGGCGCCTCGGGGCTCAAGCCCGCGCTTCCGGTCAATCGCACGCGTCCCATCTTTGCCTATCCGCAAGTAGCTCGTTACGCCGGTAAAGGCGATGTGGACCAGGCAGCTAACTTCGTCGCGGCGACGCCAAGCGATAGTGATCCGTCGATACCGACTTGGCTGGCGGCATCGTTCTATCAGCCGGGCTTCCAGAAGCAATGCGCGGTCAGCGCAGACGGATTGGTTTGCAAGTAGTGGCCAAGATGCAGGTCGAATACCACCGCTTGGTGCCAGCACTTGGCGGACTATGGAATGCATGCACCCCAGCAGCCGAGCGATCTCTTGGCGCGAGTCGCCTTGCTGCCTTCGATCCCACAGGAGGGTCTTCTGCCTGTCAGTGAGGCGCCGCGGAAGCCTGGTTGGGCATGCAACACGCCATCCGCCCGGCCATTTATAGTGTTTTGCGTTGACCGGCCGAATACGCAACCCGAAGCGGAGACTGCGAACTATCTAAATCTTTGACAAGGATGATAGAGCAGTGGAAGGCACTCCCAATGCAATGAATTCGACCGGCGTCGACGTAAATCCATCTGTCCGTTGGCCGTTCCGGATCCTCGCTGCGTTGATCGTCTTGGCCGGCGTGGCCGCAGTTATCGGTGAATTATTTGCCGGCGCGTCGCGCCAAGAGCCCTCAAGATGGCAACTGCTCGCTAGCCTCCCTGGCATTCTCTGGCTCGTGCGACTGGCTTGGTGGGCTGCTGTCCGGGGAAAGTCGCCGCCACACCCTTGCTGGCCGTTCGCTACCGATCGAGTACTGTTCTGCTACTTGGCAGCGTGGATGGCCATAAATTTCTACGCGTGAAAGATCCGCTTCCGACCGATAATGGTCATTCTTGATGCCGCTAATCGGGTCGGCAAACACCCGGGAGAGAGGCTCTGGCCTCTTCTCGGTGTGCGCTATCGCGGATCAGCGGCAATGCACTTAAACCTTGTGGCGCCATGCGACATCCAATGTGGAAGTTGTCTCCCTTCCCTGATTGGAAACTACCCCGATGGATGGCTCACTGAAGTTGCGGAACATGATGGGGCGGCACACCGTATGGAAAATTGTGCTCACGGCCCTCGTCCTGCTTTCTGCTTTTCCAGCCCTGGCTGATTGCGGCGATTGTGCGGCCATTGCCCGGCGCTTTGCCGCGAAGGAGAATTTCAGCGGCGTTGTGCTGGTAGGTCATGGCGAGAAAATCGATTACGCCGAGACCTTCGGACTGGCGGATGCCGGCACTGGCCGAACTATAACGACCGACACGCCGTTCGAAGCTGGATCGATCTCGAAATGGATCGCTGCGATGCTAGTCATGCGGCTAGTCCAACAAGGTCAACTCGGCTTGGATGAGCCGATCTCGACCTACCTGCCAGATTATCGGCGTGACAACGGTGCCAAATTGACGCTACGTAGCTTGATGACTCACAGCAGCGGTGTTCCCAACGACGTCGACGAAGCCATCAAGCGCGATCCATCTATACGCGAGCTATCGCTCAACAACGCTGAAGCTGTGCGCCGCTTCGCCAGTGGTGACCTGCGTTTCGAGCCGGGAACGGATTGGGACTATTCGCACTCCAATTGGCTTCTGGTCAAAGCGATTGTCGAGAAAGTCACCGGGCGGGACTATGCCTCACTGGTAGACGGCTACTTGATCCAGCCGCTCGCTCTGCATCACAGCGGCATCTACAGCGGTAGCTCGTTGGCGGTGTCGGGTATGGCGCGCGGTTACCGGCAGCCCGCCCCTCAACCCGAGCCGCTCGACAAACCGATACCGAACTTCATGGTGCTTGCTGGGGGATTCTACGCCAGCGCTAACGATCTCTTCGCCCTGATGAACGGCCTTTTTACAGGCAGGATTCTGTCGGTTGAATCCACGCACACCTTGATGGCCGTTGAGCGTCCCGCTCAGAACTATGCCCTGGGCGGACGTACCAAAACATTGGCATTCGCCGGCGTGAGCCATCCCGTTGCCTGGGAGTACGGTTCCAATGGCGCCTTTCGCGTATTGGCTTGGCGCACGCTGGATGATGGGCATACCGTCATCGTGATGAACAACACGAGCTTCGATCACATGAAGATCGGAGAGCTTGGCACGGCAATGCTGGAGGCCAGCTATCGTTGATTCGTTCGGTGGTCCGAACGCCGTATCAGGGGTCCTGGATGGCATCCATGTTGAGTGGTGTAGCTTTTGGCGACTGCGTTTTGATGCTGTCACGTCCGCCGTTCTGGCTCGTGCCGCTCGAAAACAAGCAGGTGACCCGTCTGCTTTCGACTCATAGCGGACGTCATTCGCACAACGGCGAGGCAGCACAACTTGAACGGGAGCGGCGATTCGCATGATGGAAGGTAGTTGCCACTGCGGTGCGATTCGCCTGAAGCTTGCGACCGCTCCAGATCACGTAATCGACTGCAACTGTTCAATCTGCAGAAGGCATGGTGCGCTCTGGGCGATATTTGAGCCAAGAGCAGTGACTATTTCTGGTCAATTGGAGTCTTTGCGCGCCTACGTCTGGGGACGACGAACGATCCGCACCATGCACTGCGTAATCTGTGGATGCGTGACTCATTGGGAGCCCATTAACTCCCAGGACGAGCCAAAGCTTGGGATCAATATGCGTAACTTTAGTCCTTCATCGGCGACCGGCTTTAGGGTGCGCCGCTTCGACGGGTCTGATAGCTGGACTTATCTTGATTGAAGTGTCCGTTTTCGACCCGTCGCGGACAGTTCTGACAGGGGCGCAGTAACGGATGGCACAAGCTTGCCGCTAGTGTGCTCTACGAGGGGGAAGTAAGTCATGCAACGCATTGTGGGACCTGTCATGTTCATGGCAGCGCTATCCGTCAGCCTGGTCTCTGTGGTCTACGATGCCAAGCCGGCCAGAGGCTATATCTATGATGGGGGGGCGGGCTGGATAACGTGGCGATAGTCATCGATGTCGGAAGAACCTGGATAGACGTACAGGGAAAGGAACACGTACGCATAGGTGCTGCAGGTGGCGACTTTGGCGGTTCCTATGATGATTGTGGTAATCAGGCCTTCTATTGCATGACAGGGGGGCTGGAAATCGTCATTCCGAAGGCCATGCCGATGAAGGAGTGGACGTACCACGGTCTGTACTGCAAGAACGTCGCCAAGCTGGGAAGCGACAGCTATCGCATCATGTGCCAGTCACCGAACTACCGTGGGCGGCCCACCTATACATATTCACTTTCGCGCGGGGTCATCTCGATCGAGAGCTCCCCCGTGGCCAGCTATAACAAGTTCGAGTTGCGCGGCGATCGAGGGTTGTTCTCGCCGGGAAATAATCCTTAGCGGACGATGCAAAGCGTCCACCCCCGGTCCGAAGCGGACACCACATGGCGCTGTGCCTTCCGCTCTCAGGTGCTGAATTCAGTCGTCGTGGGGCTGGGAAGCTTGGCGCCGTTTGCAGGAACTCTGGCGCTTTTTGCTAGTTACCCAAGGGCATTCTGGGGACACAATGCCGAATAATCGCCTTGGGAATCGATCATGGTCGCCATCAAAACAACTCAGCCCGTCATGGTCACGGGCGCCACGGGGTACGTCGCCGGGTGGATCGTCAAGGAACTGCTCGATGCGGGTTTGACGGTACACGCTCCGGTTCGCGATCCGGATGATCGTGCGAAAGTGGATCATCTTGAGGCGTTGGCGGCGGGAAGCACGGGATCTATCCGCTTGTTCAAGGCGGACTTGCTTGAACCCGGTTCATATCGTGACGCGATGGCCGGATGCGAGGTGGTCCTTCATACGGCTTCGCCGTTCAAGGTTGACGTCAAGGATGCCCAAAAAGAACTTGTAGACCCTGCGCTGCTCGGGACCCGCAACATATTGGAAGAGGCCAGTCGCACGAGCAGCGTCAGGCGCGTGGTCCTCACCAGCAGCTGTGCCACCATCTATGGCGATAATGCCGATCTCTTGAAGACGCCGGCAGGTGTTTTTACCGAGGACATCTGGAATACCAGCTCTTCGCTCCAGCACAACCCGTACTCGTACTCGAAAACCGTCGCTGAGAAGGAGGCGTGGGCGATTGCGCGGAAGCAAGGCCGCTGGAACCTCGTCGTGTTGAATCCCTCCCTGGTCGTTGGACCTTCGCTCAACGACCAGCCGACATCGGAGAGCTTCGCGATGGTGAAGAGAATGGGTGACGGATCGCTCCGCATGGGGGCTCCGCGCTGGGGTTTCGGAATGGTCGACGTTCGTGACCTGGCGAAGGCTCATCTGGCAGCAGCTTTCACGCCAGCTGCGTCGGGTCGCCATATCATCAGCGGCCACGATACCGACCTTTATGAAGCAGCGCGGCTGTTGCTTCCCAGGTACGGTAGCCGTTACCCCATACCCAGGCGGGTGATGCCGAAATGGTTGTTGTGGTTGATCGGTCCGATGGCAGATGGCGGCCTGACCCGCCAGGCCGTATCGAAGAACGTGAATCTTCCGTGGAAGTCTGATAATGGTCGCGGCGTGAAGAATCTTGGCGCAACCT
This sequence comes from Dyella sp. C9, assembly GCF_003332825.1. Lineage (GTDB taxonomy): Bacteria > Pseudomonadota > Gammaproteobacteria > Xanthomonadales > Rhodanobacteraceae > Dyella. Next base: position 10,566 of record NZ_QIRF01000008.1, read on the forward strand.
ATCGTCCGCTCGAGGTTTCAATGAACGACATGTTCGAACAGATGGTTGATCGTGGTGTTTTCACCAAGGCCTAGATCGAGTTGCAAGCGACCGCCGAGGACATGGGGTTGCCTCTGTTTCACTCATGGGGCGCGTGACCTCGGTTGGAACAAGGCATGGGTATGGATGTCATGACGACCAGACAAGCAAGCCGTTTCGCGGTGCAACCGGGCTGGCGTCTGATCCTGCGTGATGCCGGCATCAGTGCGGCGGATGCGTTGTCATATGCCGGACTTCCTGCGGATCTTTTCACCCGCAAAGATGCGTCGTTAACCCCGGCGGAATATTTTCGTCTTTGGCATGGCCTGGGGGCTGCGGCCGGGGAGCGGAACGTCGCTCTCACGCTGGTTCGCGCCATCTCGGTGGAGGCGTTTGACCCGCCGATCTTTGCGAGCCTTTGCAGTCCTCACCTGAATGTTGCACTGTCACGGCTGGCTGAGTACAAGCGCTTGATAGGCCCGCTAACATGCGATGTGCTCATCGGTCCGGAATTCACGCAGGTCACGCTCGCTTGCTATGGACAGGATGATCCGCTTCCCCCAAGCCTTGGGGTATTCGAAGCGCTGTTCCTGGTCCAGCTCGCACGGCTGGCCACTCGCTTTGACGTGAAGCCGACTATCTGTCAGCTGGTGACGCTTCCGCCGGAAGCAACGCAGTGCGAGGCGTTCTTGGGTTGCCCCATCGAGCTCGGTCAATCCAACATCATTCGATTCTCGGCAGAGGATGCCACTCGTCCCTTCCTGACCGAGAATGTGGCGATGTGGGAGGTTTTCGAGCCCGACCTGCGTGTTCGTCTGTCGAAGCTTGATGTGGGGGCAACCATGGGTGAGCGGGTCCGCGCAGCCCTCCTTGATATGCTTCCTAGTGGGCAATCGTCCATTGACCAGGTGGCGAAGCGACTCGCCGTGAGCAGGCGTTCGCTGCAGCGCCAACTCGAAAAAGAACGTATTCCATTTCGCGACGTGCTCAATGGCGTGCGTAGCGAATTGGCCAGTCACTACCTGCTGCATTCCGACCTCGCGCCAGGGCAGATTTCCTACCTTCTGGGGTTTGGAGACGCGAATTCGTTTCTTCGGGCATTCAAGGGCTGGACGGGAATCACCCCGGGTGAGTTTCGCCTGGAGCGGTCGGATCGTCCTTTGGCGCACGCCTTGCGTTAGTCGCACATTGATGACGCACCTGATGGGTGGGTTGCGTCGTGGGAGATTCGATTGGGCTGAGCGATCCCTGGCGATGCCCGGCCATCGACAGCTCATGGGCCTTTAGAATGGAACTTGCGTCAAGCGTCCGCCATCGCCCCGAAGCGGGCAAGCCATGGGCAGGAAAAGGGCCAGTCATGCCGAACGGGAGCACATGGATGAAACGGCGATCGAGTCTCTTGCTGTGTGTAAGCTTGCTTTCAACTGCCGGCCTGGTGTTTGCCGCGTCCGATCCTCCGGCCGGACACATCACCGGGGTGGGTGGGGTTTTTTTCAAGGCGAAAGATCCAAAGGCGCTCGCCGCGTGGTATCGCGACGTCCTTGGCATGCCGGTGGAAGCCTGGGGCGGCGCCGCGCTGCGCTACGACGCACCCAAGCATCCACCCGTACTGGCCTGGAATGCGTTTCCTGCCTCGACGAAATACTTCGCACCGTCGGACAGTGGATGGATGATCAACTACGCCGTCGACGACATGGATGCGCTGCTTGCGCGGCTGCGCGCCAAGGGCGTCACCGTCCTCAAGCGCGACGACAGTGATCCGAATGGCCGGTTTGCGTGGATCCTGGACCCCGAAGGAAACAAGATCGAGCTGTGGGAGCCCAAGCACTAGTTGGCCGCTGCGGTGTGCGCGGGGTGATGCAACGTGTCGGGTGGCGATCATCGTCGCTGGGCTGAAGCAGCGCGCCACCGATCGGGCAGGCGACCGGGCGAGCGTATGCATTTTCGTCGCAGGTGATGGCGTAGATGTACGACTTTGGACGCGTCAGGGCAGGCAGCGGTGGGCAGGCCATGGCGGATGCTATCCCGGGTCTTCTCGCCAACGGACAAAGGGTGGCATCTTGCCGGGTTCGTCCAGATAAGCTCGTTCGCCAAGGGCGACGCCGAAACTGCACTTTCCAACGGAGAATCCTTCATGAGCCTACCCCTGCTGGATCGCACCAATTGCGCGTTGATTTTCGTGGATCAACAGGCCGGTCTGGCCTTTGGTGTCGGCTCGGAAGACCGCCAGGTGCTGCTCAACAATTCGATCGCCCTGGCGAAAACGGGAAAGGTATTTGGGCTGCCCATCGTGGCGTCCACATCGGCTACCAAGGTGTACAGCGGGCCGATGATGCCGGCATTGCAGCGCGCCATCCCCGAGGTGGCTGCGATCGACCGGCGCAACATGAACGCCTGGGAGGATGACACGGTCCGTGAAGCGATCATCCAGACCGGCCGCAAGAAGCTATTGGTCTCCGGCATGCTGACGGAAGCTTGCGTGAGCTTCCTGGCACTATCGGCGGCGAACGATGGCTACGAGGTCTTCGTGGTGGGCGACGCCTGCGGCGGACTTACCTTGCGCAGCCACGAGCTTGCATTGACGCGGATGCAGTCGGCCGGTATCCACATGACAAGCTGGATCCAGGTGCTGCTTGAACTGCAGAGGGACTGGACACGACATGACACCTACGACGGCGCCAGGGCCATTGTGGAGGAGTTCGGGGGCGGCTATGGGATCGGGCTCGCCTATTCCCGTGACATGATCAAGCCTTGATGACCTCCGGAGGACGCATGCCCGAGCAGCAGAGGCTGGGACGTTGGCAGGACGTATCGATCGACATTGCTGCCCGGGACGGCGTGACGGTGGATGTGGATCTGTCCTTTGCCTGCATGTTCGCCCGTGAGCTGGATGGTGGACCGCATGGCGGGTTGCTTCATCTGGACAATGCACTGTCGGGCCTGCTGGTACGTTTGCGCGATGAGGGCGCATTCCTGGGTGAGGCGACGGAGACGCTGTTGCTCAGTCAGCCGCCTCCGGCCATTGCGGCGCGGGCGGTGATGGTGATCGGCATAGGCGATCCGGCCCAATGGACGACGGCAGTGACGGCCCGGGCAGTCGCCACCGCGGTCCGTGCTGCGATGCAACTGGGCGCCACCAGTGCCGCATTTGCGCCGAGCCTGCTCGACACGGGGCTGGCGCCCGAGGCCACGGCTGGTGTCGCCACGGCCATGGCAAAGGCCTTGACCCGCGCCATCGACGCCCAACTGAGTGTAGCGAGATACGGCCTGGCGCCGGCGCCCTCATTGCGCCGGTGGGTGTTTGATGTCGGCGCGGCGGGCTTCACGGCCGCAGCCGAGCAATTCAAGGCCGCCTTGAACCCATGAGTGGATCGTCGGTCAGGCGCACTCGATCAAACCGCTTCCGAAGTCAGTTGGCCTGACGTGGGGAGGCAAAGCCGATGGCCGGGCGAGCGCCGGCCGGGTTGCCTAGGACCTGGGTTCGCCGGGGTTTTCCTCGGCGAGAAGGCGATCCAGGTTTGAGTTGAGGCGTCGTAGCAGGTCCACCAGCATCGTGATCTCGGCCTTGCTGAAGTCGTCGAACGCCTGCCGGTTACCCGCATTCATCACTTCCCGGACCTTCGGGATTTTCGCCATGGCACCGCGGGTGAGCGAGATCAGGCTGCTCCGTCCATCGGCAGGGTCTGGCGAGCGTTGGATGAGCCCGTCACGCTCCATGCGTGAAAGCATCTGGGCCATGGATGGCTGTTCGATCTTGGCGAGCGTTGCCAGTTGCTTCTGCGACATCGAGCCACCATCGCGCAAAAGGTAGACAACCGGCATCTGACCGATGGCAAAACCCAGCGGCTTGACCTGGCGATCGCCAAGCCTGGCGAAGCTACGCGAGGCCATGTTGATAAGGGGAGCGGGATTGTCGAACAGGCTCCAGTCGACGGACCTTGACATATAGATAGTCACCTATATTGTTATATAGGTTCCAATGTATATGGGCGTAGAGGTATTGTCGATGAGCAGTCAGCCACGTATCGCCATCATCGGGGCAGGCCCCGGCGGCCTCGCCCTGGCCCGCATCCTTGCCCTGGGAGGAATGACCTCGACCGTACTGGAGCGTGAAGCCCATGCCGGGGTCAGGCCGCAGGGCGGCACGCTTGACCTGCATGCGGACTCCGGCCAGCTGGCGCTGCGGCGGGCTGGCCTTGAGCAGGAGTTCCTCGCCATTGCCCGCTACGAGGATCAGGGCGGCCGCCTGTGCGACAAGCACGGCAGGCTGCTGTTGGCCGATGATGACGCCAGCGAGGGCGACCGTCCCGAGGTTGATCGCACGGCGCTAAGGAACATGCTGCTGGCCTCGCTTCCCGCGCAGGCCGTGCGTTGGGATCACGCGGTCTCTCGCGTGCAGCCCAACGCCGATGGAAGCTACGACGTCATCTTCGCGCACGGCGACAGGCAGACATTTGACCTTGTGGTGGGAGCGGACGGAACCTGGTCGACGGTACGGCACCTGGTGTCGCGCTACGAACCACAGTACACCGGGCTTACCTTCATCGAGTTCGGCCTCGATGACGTGGACGTGCGCCATCCGGCGCTTTCCGCGATGGTGGGCCGGGGCAAGCTTGGCGTCGAGGGCAATGATGGTCGTGCGCTTATTGTCCAGCGCAACGGCAATGCGCATCTGCGCGGCTACGCCATATTCCGGGTGCCCGTGGACTGGGTCAGCCATCACTTCGACTTCTCGTCGCCGGCGATTGCACGCGGGCAACTCGTCGCAGAGTTCGATGGCTGGGCGAGCAGCGTGCTCGATCTCATCCGTGCAAGCAACGACCAGATCGTTGCCCGGCCAATCTACGCGTTGCCGGTCGGCCACCACTGGGCCAACCGCGTTGGCGTGACGCTCCTGGGCGATGCGGCCCACGTGATGTCGCCCTTCGGTGGCGAGGGAGTAAACGCAGCGCTCCTGGATGCCGCCGAATTGGCGCGGCGCCTGGTGGAGACCGATGACTGGCGGTCCGCCGTCAGGGACTATGAGAGCGACATGTTCTCGCGCGTCGAGGCAGCGGCGAAGGCGTCCGCCGAAGCGGCCGCCACCGAGCTATCGCACGTGGCGATCAGCCTGAGCCTGGATGCCATGAAGGGGCATATGCGTAATCGACCAGGTTCCTGATCGGGCGCGCGCGTGAGCATGCCGGCAGGGTAGTGCTTCGCTGCAAACCGCTGCAGGCCAAAGGCGCGTGGACTCCTGTCGTGTGAAGTCCACGCACCTGTCGCGGATGGTGCACCTGCCGCGCCGGAGCTGGCCTCAGTTGGCCACGGCGGCCTTTTCAATGAGGCGCGCTACCACTTCGGGATGCGACACCATCACGACATGCGACGCGCCCTTGACGACCACCACGTCCTTGGCCGCGGCACGCTTGGCCATGAAGGCCATGGCCTGCGGCGGGATGTTCTTGTCGGCATCGCCGTAGACCCACCACGACGGGATGGTCTTCCAGGAGGCCTGGCCAGCCTTTTCATCGAGCGCTGCCTGCAGCAGGGGACGCTGCGTGGCCGCCATCAGCGCGGCTTCGCCGGCCGGCACGTCCGCCGCAAACTGCGCGGGGAACTTGTCCTGCACGATGTACAGGTCCTTGCCGCCATCGGCCAGCTCGGCCGGCGGGGCGAGTGCCTGGCCCAGCGTGCTGCCCGGGAACTTGCCGGTCAGTTCACCCAGGGTTTCGCCTGTGTCAGGGGCGAAGGCGCTGACGTAGACCAGCGACTTCACGTTGGCGTGCCCATTGGCTGCCTCGGTGATGACGTTGCCGCCATACGAATGACCCACCAGCACCACCGGTCCCTTGAGGTCGCCGACCAGGCTGCTGATGTAGGCACCATCGCTCTTGGCGCCGCGCAGGGGATTGGCCGCGGCAATCACGAAATAGCCGTCCTTCTGCAGGATCTTGGCCACGCCGTTCCAGCTTGACGCATCGGCGAAGGCGCCGTGCACCAGCACGATGAAGGGTTTCTGTGCCGGCTTGGCCATCTGCGCCGATGCATTGATGGCGAGCATCGCGGTGACGCACAGCGCAAGCGCGACGAGGATCTTTTTCATCTCACATCTCCTTGAGGTTTTGGTATGGCATGAACGGACGTTGTCGCGACGCGGATCAGGGGGCCAGGCGCGTAAAGACCAGGTCGTGGTCTTTCACCTTGGCCTGGTGACAGGCGAAGCACGTACGGTGCTGCGCTTCATCGGCCGGCTTGCCATCGATGAACCGGCCAAAGCCCCAGCCGCCCGTGGCGGCGTACCGCTTGGAGTCCTTGACCATCACCTGCACCGTCGAGGCAGCACCGGGAATGGTCGCCGGCTCGAACTCCGGCGACGGCTTGCGCTTCCACGCGAGCTTGACCAGCACGGCGCCGTCCGGAAATGGCAAGCTCTGGCTCCGGTAGGCCTTGAGCGCGGCGGCGTTGCCCACCACCACGCGCAATTCATCGAGCGGTGCGGCTTCCTCGGCCGGTGCGATCAACTCCCATTGGCGGTAACCGTCGGGCAAGGTGACGCCGTAGATGGGCGATGCCTGGCTCTTGCCCATCAGGTCCGCTGCAAACGCCATGGTGGCCATCGCGATGGAGGCACCGGCCACGGCCAGCATGGCAACGTGAGTCCGTTTCATTGGGTTTCCCTCCGCCGCGCGGGATCAGAGATGATCGGCATCGATGACTGCCTGGGTGAAGGCCGCCGGGGCTTCCTCAGGCAGGTTGTGGCCGATGCCGCCGGTGATCAGGCGAAACTCGTACTTGCCGGTGAACTGCTTGGCATAGGCTTCCGGTGCCGGATGCGGAGCGCCGTTGGCGTCACCTTCCATGGTGATGGTGGGTACCGAGATCGTCGGCAGCTTCGCCAGGCGGGCCTCCAGCGCCGCGTACTTCTCCTCGCCCTTGGCCAGGTCGAGGCGCCAGCGGTAGTTGTGGATGGAGATCGCGACGTGGTCCGGGTTGTCCAGCGCCGCGGCGCTGCGCTCAAAGGTGGCGTCGTCGAAGTTCCACTTGGGCGAGGCCAGCTGCCAGATCAGCTTGGCGAAGTCGCGGTGGTACTTCTGATAGCCTTCCTGGCCACGCTCGGTCGCGAAGTAGAACTGGTACCACCATTGGTACTCGGCCTTGGGCGGCAGCGGTGCCTTGCCGGCTTCCTGCGTGCCGATCAGGTAGCCGCTCACGCTGACCAGCGCCTTCACCCGTTCCGGCCATAGCGCCGCGACGATGTCGGCCGAACGCGCGCCCCAGTCGAAGCCGCCGAAGACGGCTTGCTTGATGTGCAGCGCGTCCATGAAGTCGATCACGTCCTGCGCCAGGGCAGCAGGCTCGCCATTGCGCGCGGTATTGGCGGACAGGAAGTGCGTGTCGCCGTAGCCGCGCGCATACGGCACCAGCACGCGATAGCCCTTCGCCGCCAGCGCAGGCGCCACCTGCTCGTAGCTATGGATGTCGTACGGCCAGCCGTGCAGCAGGATCACCACCGGACCGTTGGCCGGCCCCATCTCCGCGTAGGCCACGTCGAGCACGCCGGCATGCACATGCTTGAGTGCACCCCAGGCCTCGGGGGTGGCGGCCGGTTGTGCCGGTGCCGATTGCGCATGCGCCTGGCCGAGCAGGCCTGCCTGGATCACCAGTGCGGCCGTGAGCGCTGTGCGCAGCAAGCCGCGAGCCGAAACGTTCTTTTTCAACTGCATGGGATGTCTCCGGTAGGGAAGCGGTTCGTTGAAAGAGACTGCAGCCGTTCCTTCGGCAAACGGGGTTGTCAGGTTTCGTCGAGCAGGGCCAGCGCCTGGTTCCTGTATTCGTCCGGCACCTGCAGTTGGATACCACCCGTGCCGCCCTCCATGGCGAAGTCGACACCGACGACCTGGGCCTCGATGCCGGCGGCATCCAGCCGGATCCTGGCCAGTTCGGCGGAAAGTCGTGTGCTATAGCTGCGGATCGTGATCATCGTGGTCTTGCCCTGGAATAATCGGCATCGATCGCCGGACGCGTCCGGCGCGCACGACTACCGTTTGGCGTAGTCGGTAAAGACGTAATCCCGGCCTTTTACGATCGTGTGGCAGGCGAGCCCGCACTTGGCATCGTTGCCCTGCGGCGGTTTGCTTGCCTGTGTGCCCGGCGCAAAGGTGTCGGTTTCGGGGGCGCGGTCGAATACGGCGTAGCCCCAGCCGCCACTGTCCGCAAAGCGCTTGCTGTCCTTGACCATGAAGTCGACGTCTTGCTGGTGGGCCGGCACGGTCGCTGCAGGGAAGGTTTCCATCTTCTTGGTGTTCCAATGGACCTTGGCCATCTTCGAGCCATCGGGGAACGGTTTGCCGTTGCCCGGAATACCCGAGCGGTAGGCGTTGATCATGGTCGGGTTGGCCAGAATGACGGCCAGAAGCCCGCCGTCCTCACTCACCGACACCACCTCCCAGTTCTCGTATCCCTTGAATTCGGAGAAGGCGAGGCCGCCAGGAGCCTTCAGGGCGTATTTGTCCTGGGCTGTTACGGCAAGCGCTGCGCCACCCAGTGTTGCCGTCATCAACAGCACTGCTGCAATCGAGCGCGTTTTCCTGGTTTTCATGGCGGGTCCTTCCTGGCTGGAGTGGGTGGGGGCCAACTCTTTAAGGCGGTCGCCCGCGTGTTTTGGTCGATCACCGGTCCATCTGACTTTCGTTGCGTGGGGACATCACGTGCGTGGCCATGCGATCAATGCTTCATTTCTGGCGGGTCGTCGGGATCGTTGATCACCACGCTCCTGCGTCCGAACATGCGGGCATCGACGGAGTAGCCACCCGGGCCGAGCAGCGCCAGTGCAACGGCCACGGGCACAGAGATTCCGGCGCACGCCCATGCCGCGCCGCCCGAACGGATCAGTGCATAGACCCCGATCAAGGCGCAAAACGAAGCGAGCAAGGGTGTTGCGAAGCCAATGAGCAACAGGAAGCAAAGTATCTCCAGCATCCATGCGAGTGCCGGGAATCGGGCTTGCATCGACTGCGTCGCCAGGCATAGCGCGAGCGCTGCCGTCAGGCGCAGGCAAAGCAAACCGATACCGGGTAAGCCGACCGGAAACATGGAGAATAGGCGCTGCATGGCCATAGCCTAGGCGCGCCCGGATGTGGCTGCGACCCCACATGGTGGAGAACTGGAGTCACCCTTTTGAGGCATTGCCACCGGGCGGCATGCGTGGCTGGTGGCAACTCGAGCATTTTCAATCCAGCCGGGTTCGGCGAAGATTGAACGTCCGTTGGCCGATGGCAGAGAGGAAGGGCAGTGGCTTACCGCTCGGACTGGTTCTCCCTCCTTGGGCGTCGCTGCCTTCCCTGGATCCGTTGCGCATCGGTGCTTGCACTCGTCGCCATGCTTGGCGCCAGTGGCCTTGCGCACGCGGTCGATGCGGGTCGCCTGCTTTCACAGTACGGGCATACCGCCTGGCGATTGCAGGATGGGGAACTTCCCGCCTCCGCCTATCCGATCGGGCAAACCTCGGACGGCTATTTGTGGATCGGCACGCAGACCGGTGTGGTGCGGTACGACGGTGCGCGCTTCGTAGCGCTCGATACCCTGACCGCCAGTCGCTTGAGCAGCTCCTTCATCCTGGCGCTCCTGGGCGCCAGGGACGGCAGTTTGTGGATAGGTACCACCAAGGGCCTGAGCCGCTGGAAAGACGGCAAGCTGACCGACTATGGCGCGTTCGATGGCGGAGTGAACTCGCTCGCCGAGGACAAGGGCGGCAAGATCTGGCTCTCGACGTACAACAAGGAACTGAAGCCGTTATGTGAAGTGACAGATACCGGCACGACATGCCATGGCAAGGATGATGGCCTGGTCGTGTCCCGCATGTGTTGTGACCGGATGATCACCGACCACAACGGTACCTTCTGGATGGGCTCGGATGTTGCCGTGGTGGAGTGGAGCGAACATGCTTCGTCCAGGACGTTTCCCATCGAGGCGAAGGTCAAGGCGGACACGCCTGGCATCATCATCCTCTCCCGGGAATCCACCGGTGCGTTGTGGGCGGGCTTGCCCCTGACCGGAGCCGGGCTTGGCCTGCAGCGCCTGGTCAAGGGCCAATGGCAGCCTTTCGAGGCCGATGGCATCACGGGAAGCTCGCTGGCGGTCCAGGCCATGTACCGGGATCGTGAAGGTGGGCTCTGGATAGGCACCATCGATCACGGCATTTATCGCTACGTCGCGGGGCGAGTGGATCATTTCGACAGCAAGGACGGCTTGACCAGCGACTGCATCTACGCCTTCTTCGAAGACAAGGAGGGAAACGTATGGGTCTCGACGTCGGGCGGCATCGATCGGTTTCGCGACTTCCGGGTCTGGAGCTACACGACCCGGCAAGGTTTGACCGTCGATGACATCGATTCGGTGGCGGCGAGCCGCGACGGAAGAATCTGGGTAGGCACGGCGGGAGCCCTGGATGTCCTCGACCACGGTCGCATCCAGTCGCTCCGCTTCGGCAAGGAGTTGCCAGGCAACCAGGTGACCTCGTTGCTCGAGGACCACGCAGGCCGCCTGTGGGTGGGCGTTGACCAGGGCCTCTGGATCCATGCGGATGGAAAGTTCTCCGCGGTCCTCGACCAGCATGGCAAGCCGTTGAAGGGCATGGTGTACGGGCTGGCGCAGGATGCCAGTGACGACATGTGGGCCGTCGTGCGCGCCTACCCCAACAAGCTCGTCCGCATACGGGATGGCCAGGTCGTGGACGAATTCGCCGCTCCCCGATATCCCGTACCGCGCAGCCTCGCATCCGATGCGGCGGGCACCGTCTGGGTTGGCACGGTCGACGGTGAGCTGACCCATCCGGGCGAGGCGGGAGGGCTGGCGCCAACGCACCTGGACACGCCCATCGTGGAGTTGGCTGTTGCCGGGGACGGCTTGGTGCTCGGCGGCAGCAGCAAGGGGCTGGTCGCGTTCAAGGATGGGGTTCTTCGAGTCCTATCCAGCAAGGATGGACTTCCCTGCGATGAAGTCAATGGTGTGGTCGACGGTGACGCCAGGTCGTTGTGGCTGCAAATGGGCTGCGGCCTGGTCAGGCTTGAACGTTCCGACGTCGAAAGCGCCCTGCATGATCCCACGCATACGACGAGTGCGAGGGTATTCGATGCGATCGACGGCGTACGTTCCGGCCTGTCCCCGTTCCAGCGGGTGATCACACGCGATCCGGATGGCAGGCTGTGGTTCGTCAACGGCGCGTCGCTGCAGACGCTCGACCCTCGCGCAAGCGTGGCCAGCGATGCCGCGTTGCCCATCCACATCGAGCGGCTGACCGCGGACGGAAAAACCTACCCGCTGGACGACAAGCTGGCGCTGCCTGCCTTGACGCGCAACATACAGCTGGACTACACGGCGATAGAACTCGCCACGCCGCAGCACATCCGCTTCCGTTATCGGCTCGATGGACGTGACCGCGGCTGGATGGATGCGGGTTCGCGCCGCCAGGCGTTCTATACGGACTTGCCGCCGGGTACCTACCGGTTTCGTGTGGCCGCCAGACTGGACGGCAGCGCGTGGCAGGAAAGCCCCGCGGCGTTGAGCTTCACCGTACTGCCGGCGTTCTACCAGACCAGCCTGTTCACGCTGCTGGTGGTGGCCGTGATCGCGTTTGCGCTTTGGCTGCTGTTTTCCTGGCGTGTCGCGCATATCAAAGTCCAGATGCGTACGCTCTTCGAGGAGCGGCACGCCGAACGCGAGCGCATTGCGCGCGAGCTGCACGATACGTTCCTGCAGGCTGTGCAGGGATTGATGCTGCGCTTCCAATCGGCCATGGAGCGTATTCCGCCCTCCCAACCGGCGCGCGAGCTCATGGAGGGCGCGCTCGATCACGCCGACAAGGTCATCATCGAGGGCCGCGACCGGGTGACCCAGTTGCGGGCCCTTGAGCACAGGGAAGCCGATCTGGAGTACGCGCTGCAGCAGCTTGGCGCGGAGTTCACGCGTGACAGCCGCATCACGTTCGGGCTCACGGTGGAAGGTGCACACCGGCCGGTCGACCCTGCCGTCGGCGACGAAGTGCTGCGCATCGCACGGGAGGCGATGTCCAATGCCCTGCGCCATGCCAAGGCCAGCCGCATCGACGTCAGCCTGTGCTACGAACGAAAGCGATTGACGCTGGCCATCACCGATGACGGTGTAGGCTTTGACGTGGACGCGATCGCCCAAAAGGCGCCCGCCGGTCACTGGGGCCTGAAAGGCATGCATGAGCGTGCAAGAAGCCTTCGCGCACGCCTGACGCTTTCCAGCCGGGCGGGCGCGGGTACGGCGGTGGAGCTGGTGGTGCCGGCGGCCATGGCCTTCCGCCGGCCGACGAGCAGGTGGAGCCGGCGCATGCGCCTGCTACGCCAGATATTCGCCGGACGCAGCACGAGTACGAGAACCCTAGACCATGACGAAGTATGAAACGCCTATGCCGACCAGCGACGTCGAAGTGATTACGGTGCTGGTGGTCGATGACCATCCGCTCTTGCGCGATGGGGTCGCCTTCGCGCTTTCCGGCGAGGCGGACATGCGCATCGTGGCGCATGCGGCGGATGGTCGTTCGGCGATCGAGGCGTTTCGCACCCATCGGCCGGAGGTTACCCTGATGGATCTGCAGTTGCCCGACATGAGCGGGGTCGATGCGATGCGTGCCATCCGCTCGGAGTTCGCCGAGGCACGCATTCTTATTCTTACCACCTACCGGGGCGATGCGCAGGTGAGCCATGCATTGCGCCACGGTGCCAGCGGGTTTCTGCTCAAGGCCTCGCTACGGAAGGAGTTGCGCGACGCCATCCGCGCGGTGCGCGCCGGTCGGCGCGTCATCGATCCTGACGTGGCCTCCGACCTGGCGGTGCACGTGGGCGGCGACACGCTTTCCGAGCGCGAACTGCAGGTCTTGCGCACGGTGGCGCGCGGGTACGCGAACAAGCAGATTGCGTCGGAGCTTGGGGTCAGCGAGGACACCGTCAAGTCGCACATGAAGAGCATCCTGTCCAAGCTCGACGCGCAGGACCGCACGCACGCGGTGGTGACCGCGATAAAGCGGGGCATCATCCAGATATAGCCCCGGGCGGCGCTTCGCAGCGCGCAGATGCCCGGGTGGATACAAGGGCTTCTGGCCTGCGCGCCGGCAACCCGCCGGGATGGATCAGAGCGTCATGCCGCCATCGATGGTGAGGCTCGCGCCCGTCATGTAGCGGGATGACGAGCCGGCCAGGTAGGAGACCAGATCAGCGATGTCGTCGGCCTGGCCGACCTGCCCCAGCGGCACCATGTCCTTGATGCGCTCGATATGCTCGGCCGTCATGTCGGTTTCGATGGGGCCCGGCTGGATGTTGTTGACGCGGATGCCGCGGGGGGCGAGATCGAGCGCGAGCCCCTTGACCATGGCCGCCACCGCAGCCTTGCTCATGCCATAAACCGTCCCCGCGGGCGACAGTGGGCGTACCGCCGTGTTGCTGCCGATGGTGATCACGCGTCCGTTCTCGCCCATGTGGGCCACTGCTGCCTGGATCGCCACGTACACGCCGCGCACGTTGACCTGCAGCACCTGGTCGAGATCGGCGAGGGTGAAGGCGTCCACCGTGCCCAAACGGAGTATGCCGGCGTTGACCACCACCACATCGAGTCGGCCGAAATGCTCAACCACTATGTCCACGGCCTGCCGGATGGCCGTGGCGTCGCCGCTGTCCGCCTGCACGGCGATGGCCTCGCCGCCTTCGGCCACGACGGTGTCCACCACCCGCTGCGCGCTGTCGGGGCGAGAGACGTAGGTCAGGCCAACGGCATAGCCATCGCTTGCGAGGCGGCGGGCCACCGCGGCACCGATGCCGCGTGAGCCGCCGAAGACAAGAGCAACCTTTTCCTTGTTGCGGACACCAGTGTTCATACGCATCCTCGTTATGGAATAATCAGTCAATAAATGGTCGAGAAAAGCCGCCATGGCCGGCGACGGTAAACGGGGGGCTAGGCCTGCAGGCGATCCACGGCAAAGCGGGCGAGGCGCTGCAGCTGCGACTTCCTGGCCCCGCTTCGAGCGGCAAGCTGGATGCCGGTCATGCTCATCATCAGGTAGTCAGCGGCTTCGCTCGCGCTCAAGGACGGATCGATTTCGCCGGCCTCCTGTCCCTCGCGGATCCGCTTGGCCAGGCGACCGTGCAGGTAGCTCGAAGCTTTTGCGCGCAATTGGGACAGCTGTGGATCGCTCGTTCCAAATTCGCAGGCGGAGCCCACGCCCATGCAACCCAACGCTCGCAGCGCATCGTCATCCACCACCAGGCCTTCGAGCATATCCCGCAGGCCCTGCAAGGGCGAGGCGGGCGCCTGCAGCCGATGCAGATGAGACGAGGTGGAATGGTTCTGGTAGCCCGTGAGCGCTTCCACGTAAAGCTGCCACTTGTCGCCGAAGGCGTTGTACAGACTCTGCCTGCCGATGCCCATGGCCTTGACCAGATCGTCGGTGGACGTTCCGGCGTAACCCTTGGCCGAAAAAGCCAGACGGGCCTGCTCAAGGGCAGTGTCTCGATCGAACTCGCGCGGTCTGGCCATGGCATCAAGCTACCGATTATTGACTGATACATCAATAATTGAGTGCAAGGGGCAGGGTGTCCGTTCAGGTTGCCTGAAGGTAGTCATCCACGGCGCTGCCCACGGTGGGGTGAAAACTCTTGTCGCCGATGATGTCCATCAATTCGAAACGCCTGAGCTTGTCACGCACCGGGTCCTTCATTTCAGCGAAATGGAGTGCGATGCCACGGTCGCGCAAGATGCGGCTCAGGTCCCGCAGCATGTCGGCGGACGTGACATCGATGCTGGTCACCGGTTCGGCCGCCACGATCACTCTTTGTACTGGCGTGGGAGAGGCATCGATGGCCTCGAGCAGGCGTTCCTGGAAGAGCTCGGCATTGGCGAAGAAGAGCGGTGCATCCCAGCGAAACAGCACGAGCCCCGGGACTCTCTCGTCGTGGGGATAGCGCTTGGTGTCGTGGTATCCGCGCAGGCCTTCCACGCGCCCGAGCACCGCGTAATGCGGGCGCCAACCATCCCACAGGAACTCGATGACGGCGATCGCCACGGCCAGGCAGATGCCCGGGATGGTGCCCAAGGCCGCGACACCGGTGAAGCAGGCAATGGATAGCCAGAATTCCCACTGCTGGATCCGGTAGATGCGTTTGAGGTCGGCGAACTCGAACAGGCCGAGCGCCGCCGCAATGACGACAGCCGCCAGGGCGCTGCTGGGCAAGTTGCGCATCACGTTGGGTGCTGCCATCAGCAGTATCGCTACCGCCACCGCGCCCACGACACCGGTCATCTGGGTTCTGGCGCCGGCCGCCTCGGCGACCGGCGTGCGCGACGAACTGCTGCTGACCGGGAAGCCCTGGAAGAAGCCTGCGGCAAGGTTGGCCATACCCAGGCCGACCATCTCCTGGTTGGGATTCACGCGGGTATGGAAGCGGGCCGCAAAGGTACGCGATAACACGCTGGTATCCGCGAACGAGATCAGGCCCACGGCGCAGCCGCCAAGCAGGATCCTCACCGGGTCGGCATCGCTGGCCCAGGGAATGACGAAGGATGGCAAGCCTTGCGGAATGGTGCCAAGCACCTGCACGCCTAATGCGTCGAGCTTGAATAGGGCGACGCACAGCGTTGCCAGGATGACGGCGATGAGGATCGTCGGCAGCCGCTGGTAGCGCTTGAGCGACAGGATCAGTACGAGGCAGCCTGCACCCACGGCAAAGCTGTACCAGTTGGCTTGTCCCGCCACGATCGCCTTTCCAAGGCTCCATACATCGCGCAGCGGGCCGCGGCTATCGATGGAAATGGCGAACAGCCTTGGCAGCTGGCTGATCAGGACCGTCAGCGCGATGCCATTCATGTAACCGTATCGGATCGGCTTGGACAGCAGTTCGGTGATGAAGCCAAGCCGCAGCCATCCCAGTACGATGCAAAACAGGCCAGACACGACGGCCATCATGCCGGCGATCGCGATGGCCCGCGACGGATCGCCGAAGGCCATGGGCGCGACGATGGCAAGGATCGGCGCCGCAAGGGCGGAGTCCGGGCCAAGCACCAGGATGCGACTGGGGCCGAACAGGGCATACGCAAGCAGCGGCACGATCGTGGCGTAGAGTCCGTAGACACCCGGCACGCCCGAAGCCTCGGCATAGGCGATGCCAACAGGCACCAGCATGGTGGTCAGGACCAGGCCGGCGCCGATGTCTCTCGGCAGCCAGGCGGCCTGATATTCCCGCAGCATCGCGATGCCCGGCAGCCAGCGCGCCCAAGCCGGCCTCCCGTCCGTCAACGATTCAACCGGGAGGCTTGGTCCGTCGGATGGCATGCGTTCCTCGCTTGCTGTCGAACCGGATGCTGCTGATCTTGGCTTGGTGGCAGTCCGGCAGCCCATACGGGGGCTCTTTCCCGAAACCGGCCACCGCCCGCACGTCCCTTGAGCAATGCACAGGCAGCCGGATGGCCGGTGCGGCCCCGGCCTTTCATATTGGGCCAGCGTGCACGAGGCCATGCATCCTTGGTGTCAAAGCCCCGCCGGCGGCATGGATGGCGCCACGCGATGCCACCATGCTGGCTTGCCCCTTTGCATGTCCATGCTTCCGATGGCGCGGTCCTGGGCTCAGGTCGGTCTTGTCGGCAGCTTCACTTGCCAGGTCATGACGGCGGTGCGGTTCGTCACGATTTCCGTACGAGTAAGGGCTCCGGGCGATCTGGCACGGCCACCTGGAACATCCTCAGGCTGGGCCGAGCCATAAGCCGGGCCCAGGTGGTCGCGAAGACCTCGGATGAAGTGCTGCTAGGCAACGGCAGCCGGCGTTGCCATCAACGGTCGAGTAGCTGCTGCTCGAGTTGGTGGAGCACCTGGTAGCACGGCAATACCTGGGCGACGCTGGCGTTCGGTTCGCGGCCTTCGCGGATCGCCGCGAAGAACTCGCGGTCCTGCAGCTCGATGCCGTTCATCGACACGTCGACCTTGCTCACGTCCACCGGTGTTTCCGCCCCCTTGCTGTGCGACTGCACCAGGTCGTCGTAGCGCGCGATATAGGTGGCGCTGTCGCCGATGTAGCGGAAGAACGTGCCCAGCGGGCCATCGTTGTTGAACGAGAGGCTGAGCGTGCAGATGGCGCCGTTGGCAGCCTGCAGCTGGATGCTCATGTCCATGGCGATGCCAAGCTCGGGATGGATCGGGCCCTGGATAGCGTTGGCCTTCACGATCGGGCTGCCGGTCTGGTACGCGAACAGGTCAACGGTGTGCGCCGCGTGGTGCCAAAGCAGGTGATCGGTCCAGCTGCGCGGCTGGCCCAGCGCATTCATGTTGGTGCGGCGGAAGAAGTAGGTCTGCACATCCATCTGCTGGATATGGAACTCGCCGGCCCGGATCCGGCGGTGGACAAACTGGTGGCTGGGGTTGAATCGGCGCGTGTGACCGACCATGGCCACCTTGCCGGTCTGCTTCTGCAGGGCCAGCACTTCCTCGCCTTGCTTCAGCACGTCACACAGGGGAATTTCCACCTGGACGTGCTTGCCGGCCCTGAGGCAGGCCTTGGCCTGGTCGGCGTGCATCTGCGTGGGCGTGCAGAGGATCACCGCATCCACTTCCCGGATTGCCAGCGCGTCGTCCAATTCGGTGCTGACGTGCGCGATGCCGTATTGGTCGGCTACTTCGCGGGTCTTGGCAAGGTCACGGCTGATGAGGGAAACGACCTCGACATCGGGGATGTTCCTGATGCCGTCCAGGTGCTTGATGCCGAAGGCACCGGCGCCGGCGAGTGCGACTTTCAATGACATATCAACGGTTCTCCAGAATCAGATGGCCCACGGCGGTGTTGGATGCCGGCACGTGGTAGAAACGATGTGCGACGCGCGGGGCCGCGCCGCCGGCCACGTCGGCCATGGCGCCGCGGGCGATCAGCCACATCACCAGCTCGATGCCTTCGCTGCCGGCCTCGCGTACGTATTCGATGTGCGGCACCTTGGCCAGCTCGGCCGGCTCGGCGATCAGCCGGTCGAGGAACTGGCCATCCCATGCCGCGTTGATCAGCCCGGCGCGCGGGCCCTGCAGCTGGTGGCTCATGCCGCCGGTGCCCCAGATGTGCACGTTGAGGTCCTCGTCGAAGCTCTCGATCGCCTTGCGTATGGCCTGGCCGAGCAGGAAACAGCGTTGGCCGCTGGGCACCGGATACTGCACGACGTTCACCGCGAAGGGGATGACCGGGCAGGGCCATGCGTCGGCCACGGGGTCCTTCTCGCCGCACATCAGCGACAGCGGCACGGTGAGGCCGTGGTCGACATCCATGCGGTTGACGATGGTGAGGTCGAAGTCCTGCTGGATCACGCTCTGCGCGATATGGCTGGCGAGCTCGGGATGGCCGATGACCCTGGGCACCGGCCGCGCCCCCCATCCTTCATCGGCGGGCTGGTACTCCGCCGCCGTACCTATGGCGAAGGTGGGAATCATGTCCAGGCTGAAGGCAGTGGCATGATCGTTGAACACCAGGAAGATCACGTCGGGCCGGTTGTCCTTCATCCACTGCCTGGAGCGCTCGTAGCCGGCGAACAGTGGACGCCAGTAGTCCTCCTGCGTCTTGCCGAGGTCCATGGCGGCGCCGATGGCGGGAACGTGCGAGGTATAGACCGAGGCGGAAATGCGGGCCATGGCTTACTCCTCCTGGCCGCGCCTACCGGCGGCACCCTGTGGCTGGTTCTGCGGCTGCGCGTCGCCGCTTTCGCCGAGGTGGCGATTGCCCTCGATGCCGCGGCCGCCGCCGATCATCATGTCGCGGTACTCCTGCTCGGTCATGCCGGTCATGCTGCCCGCCATCTGCTGGAAGCTCTTGCCGTCGGTAGCGCCGATCTTGGCAAGGAAATAGATGTTGCCTCCGGCCTGGATGCATCGGTTGAGGTCACGTGCGAGCACTGCCTGCTTCTGCTCTTCGGTCATCGGCCACTCGTCGAGATAGGCGCGCTCGTCGGCCTTGAAGCGCGCGCGGTTGCCGGCCTTCATCAGGCTCATGCAGAACTGGTTGAGCCAGTAGCCCTTGCGGCTTTGCTCGGCGTCGAAGATCACCGTGCCGGGGATGTCGAGATAGGGTTTGTCCAGGGACATCGCGGCGTGGCCTAGGCGACTTCTTCGGGCCAGTAGAGGCGCATGGGGTTGTCCACCAGCAGCTTCCTCTGCAGTTCGGCCGTGCGTGCGATGTGGGGGATGAAATCCACCAGCAGACCGTCGTCCGGCATGTGGTCCTTGAGGTTGGGATGCGGCCAGTCGGTGCCCCACAGCACGCGATCGGGGAAGGTTTCCACGATGCGTCGCGCAAAGGGCATGACGTCGCGATAGGCCTGGCGTTCGCCGTCCAGCGCGGCCGGCCCCGCTACCGAAAGACGCTCGGGGCAGCTGACCTTGCTCCATACATTGGCGTGTTCGGCCATGAAGCGCTCGAACAGGGCGAACTCGGGGCCTTTCACTGGCTTGCGCACATCGGGTCGACCCATGTGGTCCACCACCACGGTGGTGGGAAGGCGTGTGAAGAAGTCCCACAGTTCGGGCAGGTCCACCGCCTCGAAGTAGATCACCACATGCCAGCCCAGCTCGGCGATGCGGCCGGCGATCTCCATCAGCTCGTCCTTGGGCGTGAAGTCCACCAGCCGCTTGACGAAGTTGAAGCGTACGCCACGGACACCGGCGTCATGGAGTTCCTGCAATTCATGGTCGGTGACGCTGCGCTTGACCGTGGCCACGCCTCGCGCCTTGCCGCCGGAGGAGCGCAGCGCATCGACCAGTGCACGATTGTCTGCGCCGTGGCAGGTGGCCTGCACGATCACGTTGCGGGCGAAGCCGAGCCGGTCGCGCAGGGCAAACAGCTCATCCTTGCCGGCATCGCAGGGCGTGTACTTGCGTTCTGGCGCATAGGGAAAGCGGTCGCCTGGGCCAAACACATGGCAATGTGCGTCCACGCTGCCCGCGGGCACGCGGAACGCCGGCTGGCTGGGATTGCCGTACCAGTCGAGCCAGCCTGGCGTTTTCTCGAAGGGACCGGAAGTAGGCTTGCTCATCGGCACTCTCTCAATCGATGTACTTGAGGCCGGCGGCTGCCAGCGGTTCGCGCATGCGGTACATGTCCAGCCCAAGTACGCCGCTGGCCAGCTTCGCGCGCTTCTCTCCCTCCAGGGCTTCACGCTTGCGCGCGGCGTCGAGAGTCTTGTCGGCCAGGGCGTGCGGCACGCAGACCACGCCGTCGTCGTCGGCCACGATGACGTCGCCCGGCGTCACCCACATGCCCGCACAGACCACGGGAATGTTCACCGAGCCCAAGGTGGCCTTGATGGTGCCCTTGCTGCTGATGCAGCGGCTCCACACCGGAAAACCCATCTCGGTGAGCGTCTTCACGTCGCGTACGCCGGCGTCGATCACCAGGGCGCGCGCACCGCGTGCCTGGAAGCTGGTGGCCAGCAGGTCGCCGAAATAGCCGTCGGTGCATTCGGCCGTGGTGGCGGCCACCACGATATCGCCGGGCTGAATCTGTTCGGCCACCACGTGCATCATCCAGTTGTCGCCGGGATGCAGCAGCACCGTCACGGCCGTGCCAGACACCTGCACGCCGGCGTAGATCGGGCGCATATAGGGCTTGAGCAGTCCTACACGCCCCATGGCTTCGTGCACGGTGGCCGACCCCAGCGTCGCCAGTGCATCGGCGGTGGCGCGGTCGGTGCGCTCGATATTTCGATAGACGACACCCAGTTCGTACATCATCGTGTCCTTGTGGTGTTGGCCCGGGCGATCAGCGCCCTTGGGCCTTCAGTGCTGCATCGAGGCGCGGATACACGCGGCGCGCATTGCCCTCGAAGATCTTCTGCCTGTCCGCCTCGCTGAAGCGGGGCGAGCCGTCGACGTAGCGCTTGGTGTCGTCGAAGTAGTGGCCCGTGTCCGGGTCGATGCCGCGCACGGCGCCGATCATCTCGGACGCGAACAGGATGTTGTCCACCGGGATCACCGTGCCGAGCAGGTCGATACCCGGCTGGTGGTACACGCAGGTGTCGAAAAACACGTTGCCCAGCAGGAACTCCCGCGGCTCGGGTTTCTTGAGCATCTGCGCCAGGCCGCGGAAGCGCCCCCAGTGGTAGGGCACGGCGCCGCCGCCATGCGGAATGACGAAGCGCAGCGACGGGAAGTCCTTGAACAGGTCGCCGGTCAGCAACTGCATGAAGGCTGTGGTGTCGGCATTGAGGTAGTGCGCACCCGTGGTATGGAAGCAGGCGTTGCAGCTGGTCGACACGTGCACCATCGCCGGGATGTCGTATTCGACCAGGACCTCGTAGATCGGATACCAATGGCGGTCGGTGAGTGGCGGTTCGCGCCAGTGTCCGCCCGACGGGTCCGGGTTGAGGTTGACCGCGACGAAGCCGAACTCTTCCACGCAGCGACGGATCTCGGGAATGCAGGTCGCCGGGTCGACGCCGGATGATTGCGGCAGCATGGCGGCGCCGATGAAGTGCTCGGGAAACAGCTGCGACACCCGGTGGCATAGCTCGTTGCAGATCGATGCCCAGGTATTGCTGACGTTGAAGTCGCCGATGTGGTGCGCCATGAAGCTTGCGCGCGGACTGAAGATGGTCAGATCCGATCCGCGTTCGCGCATCAGCTTGAGCTGGTTGGTTTCGATCGTTTCCCTCAGTTCGTCGTCGCTGATGGCCAACTCCGACACCTTGGGCATCTGCGAAGGTTCCTTGATGCCGGCGATCTGGCGGTTGCGCCATGCCTCCAGGGCGTTGGGCGCGGTGGTGTAGTGTCCGTGGATGTCGATGATCATGGTCATGGGAAGAGGGGCCTCAGGCGGGTTCCATGCCGTGCTTGCGCAAGGTGGCCGCGCTGTCCGGCGAGGCCATGAAGGCGAGTAGCGCGCGGGCGGCGCCGGGCTGTTCGCTGGTGGCGCACACCACGCCCGCGAACACCGTGGTTTTCTGTATGTCCGGGGGCAGTGGCCCGAGGACGTCGATGCCTTCGATATCGATGAGCTCGCTGCGTTGCTGGAAACCGAGCTCGATCTGGCCGCGGGCGATCAAGGTGCCCACCGGTACCCCCGGGGGCGCCTGCACGAGGCGAGGCGCAACGTCTTGCGCGATGCCCCAGCGTTGAAAGAGCCCGGCGAGATACACGCCGCTGGGCCCGGTGGAATAGCCAAGCGTCCTGGCGCGCAGTACCGCTTGGCGCACCGCTGCTTCGGTGTCGATCGGTGGATGCGCCGCGCCGCCTGGCACGGCCACCCAGATATCCGAGCGCATCAGGTCGACCCGGCTGCCCGGTACGACATGGCCTCCCTGGTCGAGCTTCTCGATGGCGTCCGCTGCCAGCCAGACCAGGTCGAAGCGTTCGCCTTCGCTGACGCGCTTGAGTGCGTCCACGCCGCCAACCGATTCGATCTCGATTCGACCCAGGCCCTCGCTGTGATAGCGGGCCGCCAGCTCCGACAGGACGTGGCGCGTGGCCATGGAGGAAATGCCGCGCAGCGTGTTTTCAGGATTCGCCATGGCCAGGTCCTAGAGCGGCAGTCCGACGTAGTTTTCGGCGAGCGAACGCGAGGCCGCCTCGGAGTTGACCAGGTAGTCCAGCTCCGCGCCCTGCAGCTTCCGGCCGAAGTCGCCACCGTCGGGAAAGTTGTGCATCAGCGAGGTGAACCACCAGGAGAATCGTTCCGCTTTCCATACGCGGCGCAGGCAACGCTCCGAGTAGGTATCGATGCCGGTGTCGCTATGCTCGTCGTAGTGCTCGATCAGGGCCGCCGCGAGGTACTTCACATCGGTGGCGGCGAGGTTGAGGCCTTTGGCGCCGGTCGGCGGCACGATGTGCGCGGCATCCCCGGCAAGGAACAGGCGTCCGAAGCGCAGGGGTTCGGCCACATAGCTGCGCAGCGGCGCGATGCTCTTCTCCAGCGAGGGCCCGGTCACCAGGCGCTCGCGTGCATCGGGGTCCAGGCGTGCGCGCAGTTCGTACCAGAAGGCCTCGTCGGACCAGTTCTCCACCCGGTCGTCGATGGCCACCTGAAGGTAGTAGCGGCTGCGCGTCCGACTGCGCATGGAACACAGCGCGAAGCCCCGTGCAGTGTTGGCGTAGACCAGCTCATCGGCTACCGGAGGTACGTCGGCGAGCAAGCCAAGCCAGCCGAAGGGATAGACCTTTTCGTATTCGTGAATGGCGTTGCGCGGGATGCTTGCGCGGCACACGCCGTGGAAGCCATCGCAACCGGCAATGAAATCGCAGTGGATCTCGTGCCGCCGGCCACCGCTGGTACAGCTGACCGTGGGTTGCGCCGAGTCGAAGTTCGCGATGACGACTTCGCTGGCCTCGTAAAGCGTCTGGGCTCCCGATGCCTCGCGGGCCTCCATGAGATCGCGGGTGACTTCGGTCTGTCCGTAGACGATGACCTGCTTGCCCCCGGTGAGGCCCTGCATGTCGATGCGATGGCGCGCGTTGTCGAACAGCAGCTCGAAGCCCGCATGCGGAATGCCTTCGCGCTCCATGCGGTCACCGACGCCCGCCTCGCGAAGCAGGTCGGCACTGGTCTGTTCCAGCACGCCGGCGCGGATGCGCCCGAGCACGTAATCCGCTCGCTGCCGCTCGATGATCACATTGGCGATGCCCGCTTGGCTGAGCAACTGCCCGAGCAATAGGCCCGATGGACCTGCACCAATGATGGCCACCTGCGTTCGCACGCTTTCCACCCTCCTTCGGGGCCGAACGGATCGGCCATTCACGGGCGGACAAAGTACTGTGCGAAGAAACTTCCAACAGCGTGGGATATTTGCCTGTTGCGCGATTATCGCGCACGATGTGCGGTAATCGCACAACGGGTCGAGATGGTGGGCATCGCAAAAATCGATTTGATCGAAGGCGTGGTCAAGGGTATGGCGGTGCTGGAGTGTTTCGACACCAGTCGCCAACGCCTCAATGCCACGCTCACCGCGCAGCGTGCCGGCATCACTCGCGCGGCCGCACGTCGCCATTTGTTGACGCTCGCGCACCTTGGCTATCTGGAGTCGGCGGACGGCTACTACTGGCTATCGTCAAAGGTGTTGCGCTTTTCCGGCAGTTACCTGGCTTCCGCACGCGTGCCACGCGCCGTCCAGCCAGTGCTGGACCAACTGGCTGCGCAGACGCAGGAGGCTTTTGCGGCCGCCGTGCTCGATGGCGACGAGGCCGTCATCGTGTCGCGTAGCGGCAACGAAGGCTCAGGCACGCCCGGTTCCACGCGGCGCCTGCTTGCCCATGGTCTCCATCTGGGCGCCCGCCTGCCCGCGCATGCCACATCGTCGGGGCGCGTGCTGCTGGCGGGCCTTCCACGCACTGAACTGTCGGCGTGGTTGAAGGAGCGCCAGTTTCGGCGCCTGACTCCGCAGACCGTCACCAGCAACAGCGCGCTGCGTGCGATCCTCAATGAAGTGCGCAAGCAGGATTACAGCCTCGTCTATGAGGAGCACGAAACCGGCGTGGGTGCACTGGCGGTTCCCGTGCGTGATGCCCAAGGCAACGTCGTTGCCGCGCTCAATGTCGTGGTCTCGCCGCAACGGTACGGTCCGGAGGCCCTGCTTCGGACGATGTTCGGCCCGATGTGCGACGCGGCGGCCATGCTGCGTAGCGTGCTGTAGCGGCGGCCTTCGCTTGCTTGAGTGGAAGTTTGTTCCGGTGCTTCCGACCAGGGGCTGTGCGTGCACATGACGCAACGGCCGGCAGCCAGGGCGGAATGCCAGGGACGGTGGGACAAGTCCGTACGGCGTGCAGCGGTGCGGGTGCTTTGTTGGGGGGACTGGTTCGGCGTACCTGGCAGCCGTTCGCGGATTTGCAGTCTTGTGGCCATCTGCGGCATGGGCGGCCTCGCACCTTGAACGGGAAAAGCCTTTACCTGGGCTCATCCACGAATAATAATGATTCGCATTTAGTGACCTGCAGCCCCTCGGCGTGGCGGGTTCGGGCCACCCTCAACCGTCGCGATGTCCACCTCTTCCACGCCTGCCTCCCGCGCCGTCGAAGCCCTGTATGTCGACCACCATGGTTGGCTGCGCAGTTGGTTGCGCCATCGGCTGGGCAACGAGTCGGATGCCGCCGACCTGGCGCAGGACACCTTCGTGCGCGTCATTCGCTCACGGCAAGCGCCGGAAATCCGACAGCCCCGCGATTTCCTGGCTACCGTGGCCAGAGGCCTGGTGGTCGACTTCTTCCGCCGGCGCACCTTCGAGCAGGCCTACCTGGAGGTTCTCGCGCAGTTTCCCGAGCCACTAGCGGCTTCGCCGGAGGAGCGGGCGACGGTCATCGATGCGCTCATGGACATCGATGCGATGCTCGATGGCCTGGGAGCGAAGGTTAAGCGCACCTTCCTGCTGTCCCAATGCGACGGCCTGACCTATGCAGCGATAGCCAAGACCCTTGGCATTTCCTTGCGCACGGTCAACAACCATATGGCCAAGGCGATGGAGCACTGCTGCCGTCTTCGCCTGCGCTACGCCGCATTGGATTGAGCCCGCCGTCATGCCTGTTCGTCCCCTCGACGATGCCGTCATCCTGGAAGCTTCCCGCTGGTTTGCTCGCCTCCACGCGGAGCAGGCCTCGGAGGATGACCGCCAGGCATGGGCGCGCTGGCACACGGCCGATCCCAGCCATCAACGCGCATGGCAGCTGGTGGAGGATGTGCGCGCGCAGTTCGAACGCGTTCCCCGCGTCGTAGCCGGGCATGCACTGGATGCGGCGGGCAGGGCGCGACGTCGGGCGCTAGGCCAGCTGTTGGCGGTGCTGGGGGTCGGCACCGCCGGCATGCTCGCGTGGCGGCAGTTGCCCTGGGGCGGCTGGCTGGCCGGTTACCGAACCCGTGTCGGTGAGCGCAGGGATGTGGCACTGCCTGACGGATCGGCGCTTTCGCTCAACACGGCGAGTGCGGTTGACGTCGAGTTCTCGTCCACGCGGCGCTTGCTCAAGCTGCACGCGGGCGAGGTGTTGATACGCACGGGTGCCGACGCGGCGGCAAGTACGCACCGACCGTTCGTGGTCGCGACGCGGCATGGCGAGGTACTGGCGCTGGGTACTCGCTTTACCGTGCGCACCGAGGCTGACTACGGGGAAGTCTCGGTGCTGGAGAAGGCGGTCAAGGTGCAGCCGGCGGGCGGCATCGCGCCGCTCATCGTGCCGGCCGGCTACCACGCGCGCTTCACCGTTCATGGCGCCGAGGCGCCGCAGCCCAACAACGTCTCCGTGGCGTCGTGGCAGTACGGCAGCATCATCGCAGTGGACATGCCCCTGGGCGGACTCGTCGCGGAATTGTCGCGCTACCGCCACGGATACCTCGGCTGTCATCCGTCCATCGCCGCCCTGAAAGTCTCGGGCGCCTTCCCCATCGACGATACCGACCGGGCAATGGATGCACTCGTCCAGGCGTTTCCTGTGCGAGTGGTCCAGCGTACCCGGCTCTGGGTGACATTGGAGCCGCGCTGACCGCCGGGTTGCACTTTTTCCATCGCTCGTTCGGCCCCTGCTGGAGAACCTATCCATGCCCGGGAAAACCCATGTCGTTCGATCACTCCATCACCTTGCCCCACCGCGCCCTGTCCAGGCACCTGCGCGGCATCCTATGCGGCTGCCTCATCGCGATGCCCTTGCTGAATTCGGTTCATGCGCAGGACCTTGTGGCCTCTTCCGCCCCGGCAGCGCGGCGGGTCGATATCGCTGCCGGCCCGCTGCCCTTGGTGCTCAGCCAGTTTGCCGGCACGCAGGGCGTGACCCTTTCGTTCGACGCAGCCCAGCTCGGTTCGGCTACCTCGAACGGACTGCATGGCGTATACACGGCGCAGCAGGGCTTTGATGCCCTGCTTGCCGGCAGCGGATGGCAGGCGACGGTTGACCGCCGCGGGATCTATTCGCTGGTGCACGCCTCCCAGTCCACGGCCGGGGCAAGGGCGGCGGCGCCGGCGGCCGCGACCCAGGCCGGTTCGGCACCGGGGACGACCACGCTATCGACGATCCAGGTCACGGCCGAATCGCAGAACGCCACTACCGAAGGAAGCGGCTCGTACACCACGCGTGCGCTGACGCTGGGCAAGGGCGAGTACAGCATGCGCGAGATTCCCCAATCGGTCAGCGTCATCACGCGCCAGCGCATGGATGACCAGAACATCAACGACATCAAGGATGCGATGACCCAGACCACGGGTGTCACCGTGCAGGGAAACGCCAATCCGTACCTCAACAACAGCTACTACGCCCGCGGCTATGCGCTCGAGGCAGAGCTGGACGGCATTCCGTCCAGTGGGTCGCTCAACGTCGGTGCACCGCAGTTCGACATGTCCATGTACGACCGCATCGAGATCATCCGTGGCTCAGCGGGATTGCTCGAGGGCTCGGGCGAGCCCGGCGGTCTCGTGAACTTCGCGCGCAAGCGCCCCACCGCAGACACGCAGGTTTCCGGCAGCCTCAGCGTAGGGTCGTGGAACCAGTTCCACGGTGACCTTGACGTATCCGGCTCGCTGAACCAGGACAAGACCCTGCAGGGCCGCATGGTGATCGCCGATACGGACAACGACGAGTTCTACGATCACTCGCACCACGAATCGCGGATGCTGTATGGCATCGTGGAATACCATCTGGGTGCGAGTACCTTGCTGTCGCTGTCGGGTACGGTGCAGCACGACGAGACGCACGGCATCCTTTCGGCCATTCCCGCCTATAGCACCGGCCAGCTGCTGGACCTGTCGCCGTCGACCAACCCATTTCCCGACTGGACGCGCAGCAACCAGAACACCCGCGAGGCGTTTGCCGAGCTTGACCACTTCTTCGATGGTGGCTGGCGGATGCGCGCGAGCGCGCGCTATCGCTCCAGCGACACCGATGCGCGCTATATCGGCCTGCCAGGGCCGGTCGACGCTGAGACCGGCGAGGTGCAGTACTTCCCCGCGGCGGATAACACGCGCTTCAGCTGGATATCCGCCGATGCCAATGCGAGTGGTCCATTCGAACTGTTCGGTCGCACCCACCAGCTGATGGTCGGCATGAACTACGACGAGGTGAAGACGCAGGACCAGTATTCCAACGAACCCTGGGGCAGCACCGACTTCTTCCAGCTCGTCCAGCTGCCACAGCCCTCGATCCCATTGGTGGGCAACTACCAGACGCGCACCGAGCAATACGGCATCTATGGGCAGGCTCGCTTCAGCATCACCGATCCGTTCACCTTCGTGCTCGGTGGACGCGTGAGCAACTACCACAGCTTCAGCGGCAACGCCGACTACGGCACCACGCCGGACATGCCGCGCGACCCGGGCGGCGTGGATCACAAGTTCACGCCCTATGCGGGACTGATCTACACCCTCAACAGCCAGATTTCGCTTTATGGCAGCTACTCGCAGATCTTCGTGCCGCAGTCCGAGCTGACCGCCAGCGGATCGCCGTTGCCACCACGCACCGGCGACCAGTATGAGATTGGCGCCAAGGGCGAGTTCTACGACGGCAAGCTCAATGCCTCGATGGCGCTGTTCAATCTCAAGGATCGTAATCGCGCGTATTACTCCAGCGACATCTTCTTCTACAGCGCGGCTGGCGAAGTGCGAATGAACGGCGCCGAGGCCGAGATAGGCGGTTCGCCGATGCCCGGCTGGGACCTGAGCGCGGGATACACCTATCTGGACCCGCATTACCGGACCGAGCAGGATGAGGCGAACCTCTCTGCGATCACGCCGCGGCACAACGCAAAGATCTGGAGCAACTACCACTTCCAGGGCGAGGCGCTGCGCAAATTCAACATCGGCGCGGGACTGTTGGCTTCGAGTGGATGGACCAGCGGCAATGTGCACGCGCCAGGCTATGCAACCGCATCACTTCAAGTGGGCTACCGCATCGATCCGCACTGGAACGTCACGGCTACGATCGACAACGCGTTGGACCGCCGCTACTACCAGAGCTTCTACGCGGCTGGCGGCTTCTACGGCGCGCCACGGAGTTTCATGCTGACCGTACGCGCGAAGTATTGACGCATCGTCGGGTATCAGGCCCCGTCGTGAAGAGGGCATGCGTTGCCGGAAGCGGACGCATTGCCCTCTTGCGTCGAACGCTTAGGCAGCCTGCGCGGCGCGGCGCCGCTCAGGCGCCGGCATCGATGATGGTTTCCATGACCACGAAGGTCGAGGTGCTCGCCACGTGCGGGAGGCTGGAGATCTTTTCGCCGAGGACGCGCCGGTAGGTGTGGATGTCGGAGGTTCGAACCTTGAGCAGGTAGTCGAAGCTGCTGGCGATCATGTGGCACTCCTCGATCTCCCGCACCTGCATGACCGCCTTGCCGAACGCCTGGAGTGCCCGCTCGCGGGTGTCGGAGAGTTTCACTTCCGCAAAGGCGATATGGCCCAGGCCCAGCTTCACCGGGTCGGTCACCGCCCTGAAGCCGCGGATGTAGCCGTCGTCGATCAGCCGTTTGAGCCGGATCTGGCACGGCGTCTTGGAGAGGCCGACCCGTTTGGCCAAGTCGGTCACGGTCAGGCGACCGTCGCCGCGCAGTTCCTCGATGATCTTGCGGTCGATTTGGTCGATCTGGCTATAAGTCGACATATAAGTCACCAATACATGAATAAATTGGCAGTTAATTAGGTAATTAGACCTACATCTTTGATAAATATAGTCAAATCGACTTTCGGCGTCGAGGTACCATCGCGCATTAGCTAAATGCAGGATTCGAGCCCCATGAACCAGCCCTCCGCACCGTTCGCCACCTTCGCTCCGGCGATCAGCACCGTGACTCCGCTTCGCCAACGGATCACCGACGCCTATCGGCGCCCCGAGACTGAGGCCGTCGCGGCCCTGCTGCCGCTGGCTGAAGTCGATCCCGCGCTGCGCCGGGACATCGCGGCACTGGCCAAGGAACTGGTGCTGGCGCTGCGCGCGAAGGGGCAGCAGGGCGGCGTCGAGGGACTGGTGAAGGAGTACTCGCTTTCCAGCCAGGAAGGCGTGGCGCTCATGTGCCTGGCCGAAGCGCTGCTTCGCATTCCCGACAACCAGACGCGCGACGCGCTGATCCGCGACAAGATCGCCGGCGGTGACTGGCAGGCCCACCTGGGTGGCGGCAAGACGCTGTTCGTCAATGCCACCACCTGGGGCTTGGTGGTCGCCGGCAAGCTCACGGCAAGCCACAGCCAGGAAGGTCTGGGCGCCGCGCTGACCCGTGTCATCGCGCGGCTCGGCGAGCCGGTCATCCGCCGCGGCGTCGACCTGGCCATGCAGATGATGGGCGAACAGTTCGTCACCGGCGAGACCATCGACGAGGCGCTCAAGCGCGCCCGCGAGCTGGAGGCCAAGGGCTTTTCCTTCAGCTACGACATGCTGGGTGAAGCGGCGACCACGCGCGCCGACGCGGATCGTTATTTCGCCGACTACGAGCGTGCCATCCACGCGATCGGCACCGCTTCGAACGGTCGTGGCGTTTACGCCGGCCCTGGCGTATCGATCAAGCTTTCCGCGCTGCACCCGCGCTACAGCCGTGCCCAGGCCGGCCGCGTGATGGATGAACTGCTGCCCCGCGTGCATTCGCTCGCCCTGCTCGCCAAGGGCTATGGCATCGGCCTCAATATCGATGCCGAAGAGGCCGATCGGCTTGAACTTTCGCTGGACCTTCTCGAAAGCCTTGCGCTCGCTCCCGACCTGGCGGGCTGGGACGGCCTGGGTTTCGTCATCCAGGCCTACGGCAAGCGTTGCCCCTTCGTGATCGACTGGGTGGTGGATCTTGCCCGCCGCTCCGGCCGCCGGCTGATGATTCGCCTGGTCAAGGGCGCTTATTGGGACAGCGAGATCAAGCGCGCCCAGGTGGACGGCCAGGCCGGCTTCCCGGTGTATACGCGCAAGGTCTATACCGACCTGTCCTACATCGCCTGCGCGCGCAAGCTACTGCAGGCCCGCGATGTCGTGTTCCCGCAGTTCGCGACGCACAACGCGCATACGCTCGCCACCATCTACCGCATGGCGGGACCGCAATTCTCGATCGGCGACTACGAGTTCCAGTGCCTGCACGGCATGGGCGAGGCGCTCTACGAGGAAGTCGTCGGTGAGGCCAAGCTGGGCCGGCCGTGCCGGATCTACGCACCGGTCGGTACGCACGAGACCCTGTTGGCTTACCTCGTGCGCCGCCTGCTCGAGAACGGCGCCAACTCGTCCTTCACGCATCGTATCTGGGACGAGAACGTGTCGGCCGACGAGCTGGCCGCCGATCCGGTCGACGAAGTGCGAAAGATCGTGCCGCTGGGCGCGCCGCACGAGGTTGTGGCGTTGCCCCGCTACATCTATGGCGAGCGGCGCAACTCCGCGGGCGTGGACCTTTCCAACGAGAACGACCTGGCCAGGCTGAAGGTGCAGTTGCAGGAAAGCGCCGGCCTGCGCTGGACAGCCGCTCCCACGTTCGTCGGTCCGGAGGCAGGACACGATCCGCAGCCCGTCCGCAATCCGGCGGATCACCGCGATTTCGTGGGCGAGGTCACCTTCGCGCTTGAGCGTGACGTCGAACTCGCGGCGCAGCGCGCCGCGCAGGCCGTGGCGGCCTGGTCCGCCCATTCGGCGGAGGCCCGCGCAGGCTTGCTCGAGGCCGCGGCGAACGAACTCGAACACAAGATGCCGATCCTGCTGGGACTGATCATTCGCGAGGCGGGCAAATCCATGCCCAACGCGATCGCCGAAGTGCGCGAGGCGGTCGACTTCCTGCGCTACTACGCCCAGCAGGCGCGTACGACGCTGGCCGACGCCGAGCGGCCGCTCGGACCGATCGTCTGCATCAGCCCGTGGAATTTCCCGCTGGCGATCTTCATCGGACAGGTCGCCGCGGCACTGGCTGCGGGCAACACCGTGCTGGCCAAGCCGGCCGAAGAGACGCCGCTCATCGCGGCCGAGGCCGTGCGCATCCTGCACGGCGTGGGCATCCCGAACGAAGCCGTGCAGTTGCTGCCGGGCGACGGCGCCATCGGCGCGGCCCTGGTGCGCCAGCCTGAAGTGGCAGGCGTGATGTTCACCGGATCGACCGAGGTGGCCAAGCTCATCCAGGTCGAGCTGGCCGGGCACGCCCTGGCCGATGGCCGTCCGATTCCGCTGATTGCGGAAACCGGCGGCCAGAACGCCATGATCGTCGACAGCTCGGCCCTGCCGGAACAGGTCACCGCCGACGTGATGGCCTCGGCGTTCGACAGTGCCGGCCAGCGCTGCTCGGCCTTGCGGGTGCTGTGCCTGCAGGAAGACATCGCCGACCGCCAGCTGGTGATGCTCAAGGGAGCCTTGCTCGAGCAGTCCATCGGCAATCCGGACCGCCTTTCGGTGGACGTGGGCCCGGTCATCACCGAGGAAGCCAAGCGCAACATCGAAGCCCACGTCGACCGCATGCGTGGACTGGGCTGCAAGGTGCAGCAGCTGCCGCTTCCGGAGGCGACCCAGCACGGCACCTTCGTCGCACCGACCATCATCGAGATTTCCGACATCGGCCAGATCGGGCGCGAGGTGTTCGGCCCCGTGCTGCATGTCGTGCGGTTCCGTCGTGAAGCGTTGCCCGGCCTGATCGACGCCATCAATGCGACCGGTTACGGGCTGACCTTCGGGCTGCATACGCGCCTGGACGACACCATCGAGCAGGTCACCGCCAAGGCCGCCGCCGGCAATATCTACGTCAACCGCAACATCATCGGCGCCGTGGTCGGCGTGCAGCCCTTCGGTGGTCGCGGACTCTCGGGTACCGGTCCGAAGGCAGGTGGCCCGCTGTATATCGGACGTCTCACCCAGGGCCGGCCCAAGCTCGGCATCAGCGGCAACGGCAGCACGGACAACGCGTGCGAAGCGCTTGCATCCTGGCTCGATGCCTCCGGCCATGCGCAGGCGGCCCGCCAGGTGCGTGCAGCGGCGACGGAGCGCATGAACGGCTACCAGGTCGAGTTGGCGGGCCCGGTGGGCGAGCGCAACATGTACGCGCTGCATCCGCGCGGGCAGGTGCTCGCCGTTCCGGCCACCGAAGACGGACTGATCGCCCAGCTGGGCGCCGCGCTGGCCGCCGGCAACCGCGTGAGCGTCGTGTGGCCAGGCGCCAGGCCGGCCCGTTTCGCGAGCTTGCCGACGCAGGTTGCCGCCAGGGTGCAGTGGCTTGCAGAGATTCCGTCGGCGTCCACCTTCGCCGCCGTTCTTGTCGAGCCGCGTGAGGAAGGTACGCACGCATTGATCGCTCGCCTGGCCGGCATGACGGGCCCGATTCCCATCGTGCAGGTAGGCGATCAGCAGGGTCGTTACCGCCCTGACTGGCTGGTGGAAGAAGTGTCCACGTCGATCAATACGACGGCTGCCGGTGGCAATGCGCGCCTGATGGCCATGGTCTGAGCCGGCGATGCCGGCGGGTGGCGTGGCCTTGTCGTCCAAGGCCACCCGCCCATGCTTGGCTAAGTCTCGGCAAGTAGGGGCATATCCATGCCGAGACAGACCGGTATTCGCGCGCTCGTTGGCATGCTCGCCGTGGTTTGACGGCGGCGGGCATGCTTCATCCGTGGCTGGTCGGGCGCAACGTGCCCCGGTCAATCGAAGCCGCCGAGCGCCCTCCGTGTCGCCCAGGTTGCTGCGCCGACGAGCGTCGGTTCAGGCGCCGCCGAAGATCGCCAGGGCCTGCTCGTTGAAGCCGTTCACGAAGCCGTGCTCGCCCGGGCCTACGTTGGCGCGGAACGGCTTGGCGGACTCGACCAGGATTTCGTCAGCATCGGTACCGAGTGCCGCCATCGTCTCGGCGATGAACTGGTCCAGCGGCATCGCCTGTTCGGCTTCCTGGCTGTTCATCAGCTCGGTGCGCACCCAGGGTGGTGCTATCTCGAGGACGCGCACGCCGGTGTTGCGCAACATGAAGCGTTGCGACAGCACGTACGAATGAAGCGCGGCCTTGGTGGCTGAGTAGATGCCGGTGACCGCCAGCGGCACGAACGCGAGCACGGAGCTCGTGTATGCAACAACGGCGTTGTCCTTGCCCTTGAGGTGATCGATCAGCGCCGAGGTCATGCGGATCGGCCCCAGCAGGTTGGTGGTGATGGTCGAGGTCAGCAGCGCATCGTCAATCCTTCCGGCGACGGTGTCGGGCTGCATGATGCCGGCGTTGTTGATGAGCACATTCAGCCCGGGATGATCGGCGACCAGCCGCTTCGCCACGTGCTCGATGCTGGCTGTATCGTTGACGTCCAGCTCGACCGCCTCCATGCCCGGATGGGCCGCGATCACGGCGTCGAGATGACTGCGGCGCCGGCCGCCGATGATCACCTTGTTGCCGAGCTTGTGCAGCGCTTCGGCAAGGCCGCGGCCAATGCCGGAGCCGCCGCCGGTGATGAAGATCGTATTGCCAGCAAGTTTCACGGGGGTTCTCCTCAGAAGGGATCAGGCAGGAAAGCGATTGCCGAACATCGGCAGTCCGCTCCTGGATTCGGCTTGTGTTGCTTCGTCCTGCAACACGTCCCAGTGCTCGGCGAGCTTGCCGTCCTCGACGCGCACGACATCGGCGGCGATCCACGCGGCCGGGCGCCCGTTGCCGGAAAAGCGGCCGTGCACGATCACGTAGTCGCCTTCGGCGAGGATCAGCCCGTGCTCGTAGCGCAGGGTGCTGGGAATGCTGCGTATCAGCTTGAACAGGCCGTCACGGCCCGGCTCGATGTGCGCGCTGTGCTGGATGTAGCGATCGGACCAGAAGGCTTCGGCCGCTTCGTAGTCGCGCTGGTTGAAGAGCGTATCGAAGGCCTTGAGGACCAGGGCCTTGTTCTGTTCGGGCGTGGTCTTTGACATGGTCGTTTCCTCTTCGAGGGTGGCCCTGGTGCGCCTAGGGGTGGAATTCAAATCACAATGGCGATCACCATTGACATGGCGTAGAATGGTCCCGCCCGAATTCAATGTCAATGGTGATCACCATTGTATTTTCCCTCCAAGGGGTGTCGGGTGGCCGGACAGGAGTAACCGTATGGGCGTTTCCAAGCAGCAAGCCATTGAAAACAAAAAGGCTATTACCGATGCGGCCGAGCGGCTCTTTCGCGAGAAGGGCGTGTCGGCGGTGGGCCTGGCAGAGCTGACCAAGGCGGCCGGGTTCACGCAGGGCGGCTTCTACAACCACTTCAAGTCCAAGGACGCCCTGGTCGCCGCCGTGATGGAGAAGGCGATGGAGGGCGGGGCCGCCGCGCTTTTGGGTGGGCTCGAGGCCTCCAGGGCGCAAGCGGCCGAGCCCATGAAGGAGTACATCGATTACTACCTGTCCCCCGGGCACCTGGCCGATATCGAGGCCGGTTGTCCGTTGACGGCGTTTGCGGGCGACGTCCGCCGGCTCGGCGAGGAGGCGCGGCAGCGGTACGCCCGCGGGCTGGACTGGAATTTCGATCAGCTGGCCGGTGTCATCGATGGCAACAGCGCGCAGGAGAAGCGCCGGAAGGCCATTGCGCTGTTCAGCCAGATGGTGGGCTCGCTGCTGCTTTCGCGCGCGGTCGCCGAGGCTGATCCCGCGCTCGCCGAAGAAATACTCAGGGACGGGCGGCTGCAGTCGTTGCAGGCCGTCGATGACGACGGCGCGCCGGAGCGCTGAGCGAACGCCAGGCCCTTGAGTGGCGACGCGCGCGGAGAGCGGCGCCCTCACCGCGCAGTGATGCGCCGCACACATGGGCTCGGCTACAAGTCCGGAACGACGGCGATGGCGATGCCTTGGCAAAAGCATCGGGTCACCGGCGTTTCCCGTCATGCACTGCTGAGGACCGCGATGGATACCACGCCGCTGTTTCGCCCTTTCCATCATGGACAGCTCAGCCTGCCCAACC
Source organism: Dyella sp. C9 (assembly GCF_003332825.1). GTDB lineage: Bacteria > Pseudomonadota > Gammaproteobacteria > Xanthomonadales > Rhodanobacteraceae > Dyella. Next base: position 46,386 of record NZ_QIRF01000008.1, read on the forward strand.
GCATCGTCATGGCACCGATGACGCGACGCTTCAGCCCGGGCGGCGTCCCCGGCGCCGATGTGGTGGAGTACTACCGCCGCCGGGCGGCGGGTGGCGTCGGCCTGATCATCACCGAAGGCACCACGATCAACCGTGCCGCGGCATCCGACAACACCCGCATTCCCAACTTCCATGCGCCGGAAAGCATCGCCGGCTGGCAGCGGGTGGTGCAGGCGGTGCATGCCGAGGGTGGCAAGATCGCGCCGCAACTGTGGCACCAGGGCCTGGCACGCGCGGCCGGTGCGGGGCCCCACCCCGAAGCGCCGTCGGACGGCCCCACGGCCGTGGATGAGCGCTCACATGCGATGACCGACGCGGACATCGCCGACACCATCGCCGCCTTCGCTGCGGCGGCGGCCACGGCGCGGCAGCTCGGCTTCGACGCAGTGGAGCTGCACGGCGCGCATGGCTATCTCATCGACCAGTTCCTGTGGGCCACCACCAATCGTCGCGAGGACCGTTTTGGCGGCAACCCCGGGGAGCGCACGCGTTTTGCCGCGGAGGTCGTGCGCGCAGTGCGGGCCGCGACGGGGAGCGATTTCCCGCTGATCCTGCGGTTCTCCCAATGGAAGCTACAGGACTACGGCGCCCGCCTTGCCGACACACCCCAGGAACTGGAGCGCGTGCTCGCGCCGCTGGTCGATGCGGGCGTGGATATCTTCCATGCGTCCACGCGCCGCTTCTGGCAAGCGGAGTTCGCCGGATCCGATCTCAACCTGGCCGGGTGGGCGCGGAAGCTGACCGGCCGACCCGCGATCAGCGTCGGCTCCGTGGGTCTCGCCGGGCCCGACTTCACGGAGCAGGTACGTGGACAGTCCAGCGAAGCGCCCATCGGTTCGCTGGACGATCTGCTGCGCCGCATGGAGGCCAACGAGTTCGACCTGGTCACCGTGGGTCGCGCTTTGATCAGCAACCCCGACTGGGCCACCAAGGTACGCGAAGGTCGCTTCGATCAACTGCATGCATTCCGCAAGACGGACCTCGCCACACTCGCCTGATACGGATTGCATCTGCGCCGGGTGCGGTCTTGCTCGCGCAAGCACTGACACATTTCCATGACATCGCACATGGAAACATCGCCCGGCAACGCGCCCAATCGGCGGCGTCGTCGAGCACTGCGGATGGGCAAGCTTTGCCGGTCTCCACGTGCGGCTGTTTGATCTGGCCGCGCCTGCCCTGTTCGGCGCGCCCTTTTCTTCGCCCGTCCACAGGGATACGTCATGACCGTTCGCCACGATTCCAGCGTCGCATTCGACAACGAGCCGGATGCCACTCGCCAGTACTGGCATAACCGCCCGGAAAACACCTTGCCGCCGCCGGACATGCTCGGGCCGTATTCCCGCAACCGGCCATTGGCACCCGAAGGCGTAAACGAGCGCAAGGCATGGATCATCGGCGGCGGCATCGCGGGGCTGGCGGCGGCGTTCTACCTGATCCGCGACGGGCATATGCCGGCCGCCAACATCACCATCATCGAAGGACTCGATGTGGAGGGTGGTTCGCTGGACGGCGCCGGCAATGCGCAGGATGGCTACCTCGTCCGCGGTGGTCGCGAAATGAACTGGAACTACGACAATTTCTGGGACATGTTCCAGGACGTGCCGGCGTTGGAACTGCCGGCGGGTTTCAGCGTGCTCGACGAGTATCGCCTGGTAAACGACGCGGACCCCAACTGGTCCAAGGCGCGTCTCCTGCACAGGCAGGGGCAGGTCAAGGATTTCTCCACCTTCGGGCTCGACAAGTCACAGCAATGGGAGCTGATCCGCCTGCTGCTGAAGCGCAAGGAAGACCTGGACGACCTGACCATCGAGGACTACTTCAGCGACGGCTTCCTCAAGAGCAACTTCTGGTTCTTCTGGCGTTCCATGTTCGCCTTCGAGAACTGGCAGAGCCTGCTGGAGATGAAGCTGTACATGCACCGTTTCCTCGATGCCATCGATGGACTGAACGACATGTCGGCGCTGGTGTTTCCCAAGTACAACCAGTTCGACAGCTTCGTGCGGCCGTTGGCCAACATGCTGCGCGAGCAGGGCGTGAAGGTGGAGCTGGACACCCTGGTATACGACCTGGACCTGCGCACCGACGGTGCGGCGTACACGGTTACCGGCCTGCGCTGCGGCGGAGCCGGCGGCGAGCGGACGATACCGGTGGCGGCGGGCGACCTGGTGTTCGCCTTGACCGGGTCGATGACACAGGACACCGCCTATGGCGACATGGATACCGTGCCAGTGCTGGATCGCGAAAAGCTCGCCACGGCGCCGGAGGGCGGCTGGTCGTTGTGGCGCAACCTCGCAAAGAAATCGGCCATTTTCGGGCGACCCGGGAAGTTCTTCGGCAACGTCGACAAGTCGATGTGGGAATCCGCCACGCTGACCTGCAAACCCTCGCCGTTGACGGAAAAGATCCGCGAGCTTTCGGTCAACGACCCGTATTCGGGCAAGACCGCGACCGGTGGCGTCATCACCTTTACCGATTCGAACTGGGTGCTGAGCTTCACGGTGAACCGGCAGCCGCATTTCCCCGACCAGCCCAGGGACGTGCTGGTGGTGTGGGTGTATGCCCTGCTCATGGACAAGGACGGCAACCATGTGAAGAAGCCCATGCCGGCCTGTACCGGGCGCGAAATCCTGGCGGAGCTTTGCCATCACCTTGGCCTGGCCGACCAGATCGACGAAGTGGCGAAGCACACCAAGGTGCGCACCGCCCTGATGCCCTACATCACGGCCCAGTTCATGCCGCGCGCTGCTGGTGATCGCCCGCGCGTGGTGCCGGCCGGCTGCACCAATCTGGGCTTGCTCGGGCAGTTCGTGGAAACCCACAACGACGTGGTGTTCACCATGGAGAGCTCGGTGCGCACCGCACGTATCGCGGTGTACACCCTGCTTGGGCTGCGCAAGCAGGTGCCCGACCTGTCGCCCACGCAATACGACATTCGCCACCTGCTGAAGGCCGCGCGCACCATCAACAACAACCAGCCTTTCGTGGGAGAGCGCCTGCTGCATCGCTTGCTGGACAAGACCTACTTCGCGCACGTATTGCCGCCGCTTCCAGTGGACGAGCGCGGGACTCGCCAGAAGATCGATGACGAAGTGGTGTCGTTGCTTGGTGCAGGCAGTCACGCGTTGAAGAGCATCTCGGGCTGGCTGGACCAGTTCGGCGACAACCTGCGCAAGCGCAGGCGCTAGAGGCCCCGAGCATGTGAAAACGTTGCCGCTGATGCGCGGCCGCTGCATGTAGAAAGCTCTCGCGCGGCGTACATCGGGCGCGGCCACCAGGGTGGTGCGGCTGCATCGGTACACGTGGGGTCGGGCATTCACTCGCCCGGATTTACGGACCGAATGTCATCACGCATGAGCGTTTTCAAAAAGGTTTAAAGGGAAACGCCATGACGTTGTGCACATCGCCATGCCTGCCGGGTGGTGATATCTCTGGAAGCATCTCCATCACGGGCGCGCGCGGACCGGGCGTCATGCGCGGTGCGCCGTCGCGTGGCCAGGCTTGGCGATCGCGGGGGCGTCGAGCCGTGGTGTCATCAACGAGCAGATGCGTTCAAGAGGAGTGAACATGCTGCAACGACTGTCGACATGGTCTTTTGGATTGGCCTTGATGGCGCCGGCCCTGGGGTGTGCGCAAGTGGATCTCTCGGGGTTGGACAAGGGCATGGCCGGGCCGCGCAGCGAGGTGTTGGTACTTGGCAGCGTGCACCTTTCGCAGTTGCCCAAGGGTGCCCATGTCACGCCCGCGCAATTGCAGCCCGTGATCGATCGGCTGGCCGCCTATCGGCCCGGCATCATCACCATCGAAGGCCTTTCCGGCGAGACGTGCGATCTGATGGCGCGTCATCCCGCGGTTTACGACGCCGATGACGTCAAGACGTACTGCCCGGATACCTCGGCGGCAAGGGCGGCCACCGGGCTCGATGTGCCGGCGGCCATCGCCGAGTCCAGGCGTCTTCTGGATAGCTGGCCGAAGCAGCCCACGCCGGCGCAGCGGCGCCACCTGGCCGCGGTGTTCCTGGCCGCGGGCGATCCCGTGTCGGCCGTGGTGCAGTGGCTACAATTGCCCGATGCCGAGCGCCATGCCGGCGATGGCCTGAGCGAGGCGTTGGTGCAGCAACTGCGCAAGGGCGAAAGCCGCCCCAACGAAAGCAACCAGATTGCCGCCGTGCTTGCCGCGCGACTGGGCCTGCAGCGCGTGTATCCGGTGGACGACCATACCGGGGACAATATCGCCATCGACGATCCGGCGGCCTACGGCAAGGCGATCCGTGCTGCCTGGGCCCAGGCGGCGCCGAGGGCCCGGTCGATGAGGGAGCGTGGGGACGAGCTTGCCACCAAGGGTGACATGCTCGGGCTCTACCGCTTCATCAATGACCCGGCCAACCAGCAGCTGACCTCGGAATCGGACTTCGGCGCCGCGCTGAAGGATCCATCGCCGCAGCACTATGGCCAGCGCTACGTGGCAGGTTGGGAGGGGCGCAACCTGCGCATGGTCGCGAACATCCGCAGCAGCTTTTCCGACCGCCCCGGTGCACGCGTGCTGGTGATCGTCGGTGCAACGCACAAGCCATGGTTCGATCGCTGGCTGGGGCAGTTGCAGGGCGTGGACATGGTGGACGCGGAGAAGATCCTCGATGCCACCGCGGGCTGATCCGCCAGGCAGGGGCGCGGGACTCAGGCGGCCATCACTCGCCGTGCGAAGGTGCTGAAGGCCTCGGCGACTTCGCCGGGGTTGTCGATCCAGGGGAAATGTCCCGCGCGGGCAATCGGGCGCACCATCACGTTGGGCGTGTTGTATTTCGGTGCCGACCAGCCGCGTTGCGTCACGATGCGGTCGCGGTCGCCCCACAGGCGCAGCACCGGTATGTCGGTGGGCCACCATGCGGCGCGATAGCTGTGGTCGAAGCAGGCATCGGACCATTCCACGGCCGCGCTGTTGTAGGGCATGCGGGCAAGCAGCGCGCGCCCCACTTCGAGCGCATCGGCGGTGAAGTTCCACTCGGCGGACGACACCGCAAGCGTGGTCAGGTTGCCGATCGACTTCTCCTCGGCGTAAGCCACCGCGGCTTGTTCGAAGGCAGGCAGCGGGTACTTGCGCGTCATCTCCACATAGGCGGGATGCCACGAGGCGTCGGGCGCCGTATCCAGCAGCGCCAGGCCGCGCACCAGTCCGTGCAGCTGCGGGGTGGCGAGCAGGTACATGCCGCCGGTGGAATGGCCGACGTAGACCGCATTGGGCAGGACCTGCGCAGCCTCGACCAGTACCTGCGGCCACTGGCTGTAGGGATCGTCATCGTCGTGCAACGTGTTGGACCCGTCGCCTGGCAGGTCCACCAGCCAGATCTGTCCCGGCACCGCCATCGCATCGGCGAGCTCGTGCAGGCTCTCCGATCCAATGCCGGGGCCACCGGGCAATAGCAACCAGTTGAGGTGGTCCCCTCGCTTGGAGTGGAATCGCATCCTCACGCCGGATGGTGTGTAGCGTGTTTCCATCGTGGTCGTTCGCATGGCTTGGAAAACGGCCATGCTGCGGCAAGCCGCCTACACGGACTTTTCAAAACGCCCGCTTCCTTGCAGGGAAGCACGTTGCGACGAAGCGGGCGCCTTCAGCTCAAAGCGAGGTATCCAGCAAGGCTTGTTCGAGATCCGCATGGGCATCATCGACCTTGCGCTGGCGGTCGGCGATCTTCTGCGGGCTCTTGCCCTCGTCCTTCGCCTCCTGCAGCTCCTGCTCGCGTTCGGCCAGCTTCTGCCGGGCCTTGGTGACCTTCTGCTCCGCGTCCGAACGCAGCGATGCCTCGGTGCAGTGTGCCTTTACTTCGGCCAAAGCCCTTTGCAGTCCCTGCACGCGCGACGTGTTGCCATGGGCCTGGGCATAGGCGATCTCGCTTTCGATCGACTGCTGCTTGGCGTTGCATCCGCCCGTTTGCGCAAAGGCTGCGACGGGCAGGACGGACATGGCGAGCAGGGCCGCGGCGACAACAGGTTTCATGGGTGCTTCCTCGTGTTGAAGACGCCGGCACGAGGCCGGCGGTGATCCATCATGGCGTCTTCGCGAACAGCGGGTGTGTGTGTTTCGTGATGCCGGCCCGGGCGCCGCCGCCGGCGGGAAACGCGCGGGGAATGGAACGTGTGTTCGCATACTACCCCCGGGTATGTTAGGTTACTCCCCTCCAGTATCGTCAGGCACGGCCCATGCCCCACTCTGTCGAAGAAAAAAAGCGTGTTCTTGCCCGTGTTCGCCGCGTGCGCGGCCAGCTGGATGCGCTGGAGCGCGCGCTGGAGGAGGGGGCCGAGTGTGGTCCGATCCTGCAGCAGATCGCCGCGGTACGTGGTGCCATCAACGGCCTGATGGCCGGCGTGCTCGAAAGCCACCTGCGCGAGGAGTTTTCCCATCTTGCGCAAGCCAAGGGAGCGCCGGAGAAGTCCATCGACGAGGTGGTTTCCCTCGTGCGCTCGTATCTTCGCTGACCTGTTCGGGTGGCCACGCGTGCCGCCTGTCGTTTTCCATCCTTGAGTCTCTGGAACTGCCATGAAATCACGTGCCGCTGTTGCCTTCGCGCCGGGCAAGCCCCTGGAAATCGTCGAGATCGACGTCGAGCCGCCCCGCAGGGGCGAGGTGCTGGTGAAGATCACCCACACCGGCGTGTGCCACACCGATGCCTTCACGCTGTCGGGCGATGATCCGGAAGGCCTGTTCCCCGCCGTGCTGGGCCACGAGGGCGCCGGGGTGGTGGTGGAAGTGGGCGAAGGCGTCACCAGCGTGAAGCCGGGCGACCATGTGATTCCGCTGTACACGGCCGAGTGCGGCGAGTGCCTGTTCTGCAAGAGCGGCAAGACCAACCTGTGCGTCTCGGTGCGCGCCACCCAGGGCAAGGGCGTAATGCCGGACGGCACCACGCGCTTCAGCTACAACGGCCAGCCCATCTACCACTACATGGGTTGCTCCACCTTCAGCGAATACACCGTGGTGGCCGAAGTCTCCCTCGCCAAGATCAACCCGGAAGCCAACCACGAGCAGGTCTGCCTGCTGGGTTGCGGCGTCACCACGGGGCTGGGCGCGGTGAAGAACACGGCCAAAGTGCAGGAAGGCGACAGCGTGGCGGTGTTCGGCCTCGGTGGCATCGGCCTGGCGGTGATCCAGGGCGCCAAGCTGGCCAAGGCGGGTCGCATCATCGCCATCGACACCAACCCCGGCAAGTTCGAGCTGGCACGCAGCTTCGGCGCCACCGATTGCGTGAACCCGAAGGATCATGACAAGCCGATCCAGCAGGTGATCGTCGAGATGACCGGCTGGGGCGTCGACCACAGCTTCGAGTGCATCGGCAACGTCAACGTGATGCGTGCGGCGCTCGAGTGCGCGCATCGCGGCTGGGGCCAGTCGGTGATCATCGGCGTGGCCGGCGCCGGCCAGGAAATTTCCACACGTCCATTCCAGCTGGTCACGGGGCGACGCTGGCTGGGCACCGCGTTCGGTGGCGTGAAGGGTCGTTCGCAGTTGCCGGGCATGGTGGAAGACGCGATGGCCGGCAAGATCCAGCTCGAGCCGTTCGTGACCCACACCAAGTCACTCACCGGCATCAACGAGGCCTTCGACCTGATGCACGAAGGCAAATCGATCCGCACGGTCATTCACTACTGATCCATTGCCATCGACAGGCGTGGGCGTGTTCGACGCCCACGCACCTGGTGTCGAAGCCGTTGCCGGGATGCCGGCAACGGCCGATGGCTTCGCGGCCTGCGGCTCAGGAGATGGTCGCCGCCTCGCCTGCAAGGGCCGTTGCATCCTTGCGCGTTGCAAGCCTGACCAGTTCGCTCGGGTGGTCCGCGTAAAGCAACAACCATCGGCGCGGTGGCAGTGGCTTGCCGTTCCGGAGCAGCTCCACCCCAGTCATGGCGCCGGCATCGAGCTCGATGGCCAGGTTCGGCGGATCCAGTTCGCTCATCCTCAGCGTGTCACGCATCGCCACGCCCTGCGTTGCGGCCCAGGCATGGCGGGAGCCCTGCACGGGAACCGCGCGGACCATCGCGCCACGAGGCAGCTTGCCGCTGTGCCGTATGCTCCCGCCTATCCACAGCTGGTGATCATCGATGACATGCGGCACGGCCGCGACCACGCTGCGCGCCGCCAGTGCCCAGCCCACCGCATAAAGCCCGAAGGCCGCGATCAACGCGTGAACCAGCCAGGGATGGGTCGGGTGGCACAGCGCGACGATCACCAGCGACAACGGAACATCACCCATCAGCCCGACCAGGACCACCGGCAGCAGGACGCTGGTCACCGGCCCGTTGGCCGTTGTAAAACGTTGCCCCGGGGGATGGCTCGCGACAAGGGCAGCACTCGGCCGGGGGCGCCGAAGCAGGATGGCAAGACACTCTCGCCGAAGGCTGGGAGTTCGCGGCATTCGACGTTCCTGTCGTTGATCAGCGGGATACTAACGCCGCCGATCGCGATGTACGACGGAGTGCGGAGGCCGGAATGGCAGCTGCCGGGGCTGGCGTCTCGTCTGCCGACGGCGCGAGGAGATGTTCCTCGATCGCACCTGCATCGCGGGTGGGTGATGGCTAAGATGCTGGGGCGGTCGCAACCCCATAGCCGAATTCGATCTCAGGGCTTGCCATGCCGATCAAACGGGACGCGTCCACAGGCCATGCGTCCGTCCACAAGGGAAGAATCATCATGAAATGGAAAACCCGCGCTACACCGCTGTTGAAACTCGCCACTTGCGTGGCCATCGTGTGCAGTACGGTGCGCGTCGCCTCTGCCGAACCTGGCGGGTTGCCGCCCTGGCAGTTTGGCATGACACCGGAGCAGGTCTCGGCGTTTCAGGTATACGGTCCTTACAAGTCCTTCAGGAACGGTGACCTGGAAACCTATGCGGGAATCTTCAATGACCGTAAGGAGAATGTGCAGTTCTTCTTCCGGGATGGAAGACTCGCGCGCATCGGCATCTACCTCTATGAAGGCCAGGACGCCAAGGAGGCTGCCGCTACCTGGGGTCGTGCGTACGCAACGCTGAAATCCATGTTCGGCGAGATGGAGTTGCCCGGCCTCCAGCTTTCGGGTGAAGGTGATATCCCACCCGAGGCGGTAGGTGCCGCTGCCGGCGCCAACGTGGGCATGGGAAACAAGATGCAGATGGCGCCGATGCACCAGGGGGCTGACAAGTTCGTCTTTGGCAGCTTCTGGCGGGCGAGTGTGCAGGGCCACATGTTTTATTACGTGACGGTGATGTACGAACCACCGCATGGATAACCGAAGGCGTCGCCTGGTTTTCACCTGCCCTGAACAATCCACGCGCCCGCGCGACACGATGCCCGCCTGGCGTTTGTGACAAGCGGGGCGCCCCCCGCGCCACGGCGTAAAACCGCAAGAACCTGGACCGCCAGACCCCACTAGCTGTGCTACATTTTTGAACAGGCGGCGGGGTCTATCCCCGTCGTCGCCACGGAGATTTTCGAGCAACGTCCATCGCCCCTTGGGGCGGTATGTCTAGCCAGATTTCCCGGGAGCGCAAGCGATGGCACTCACGCGCCGCGAGTTCATCAAGTTCACAGGCCTGGGGCTGGCCGCGTCCGGCCTGGGCGTACTCGGCTTTGGAGCCTCCGGCGAGGCCCAGGCCGCCGCCGTCAGGCCGTTCAAGCTCACCCACGCGACCGAAACGCGCAACACCTGCACCTATTGCTCGGTCGCCTGCGGCATTCTGATCTACAGCATGGGCGACCGTGCCAAGAATGCCCGTTCCAACATCATCCACATCGAGGGCGATCCCGATCATCCGGTGAATCGCGGCACGCTGTGTCCCAAGGGCTCGGCCTTGCTCGACATCGTGCATGCGCCCACGCGCCTGAAGGCGCCGCGCTATCGCAAGCCGGGTGGCACGGAGTTCGAGGAAGTCTCCTGGGATTTCGCGCTGGACCGCATCGCGCGCCTGATGAAGGACGATCGCGACAAGCACTTCATCGCGAAGAACGCCGCCGGCACCACGGTCAATCGCTGGACCAGCGTGGGCATGCTGGCAGCCTCGGCGTCGTCCAGTGAAACCTCCTACCTCACGTGGAAGGTGGTGCGTTCGCTCGGCATGGTGGTGTTCGACAACCAGGCGCGCGTCTGACACGGACCGACGGTGGCCAGTCTGGCCCCATCATTCGGTCGCGGTGCGATGACCAACACCTGGCAGGACATCAAGAACGCCAACGTCGTGATCGTCATGGGTGGCAATGCCGCCGAGGCGCATCCGTGCGGCTTCAAGTGGGTGATCGAGGCGAAGATCGAGAACGGCGCCAAGCTCGTCGTGGTCGATCCGCGCTTCACGCGCACGGCGTCGGTGGCCGATTACTACGCGCCCATCCGCCCGGGCACGGACATCGCCTTCCTCAGTGGGGTGATGCATTACCTGCTGGAGAAGGATGCGATCCAGCACGAGTACGTGCGCGCGTACACCAATGCCAGCCTGATCGTGAAAGACGGCTTCGGATTCCAGGATGGCCTGTTCAGCGGCTACAACGAGGAAACCCACGCCTACGACAAGTCGAGCTGGGATTACGAACTGGACGAGCAAGGTTTTGCCATGTCCGACGACACCTGGCAGAACCCGCGCTGCGTGATCAACCTGCTCAAGCAGCACGTGTCGCGCTATACGCCGGAGATGGTGTCGCGCATCTGCGGCACGCCGCAGGACAAGTTCCTGCATGTGTGTGAGCTGATCGCCAGCACCGCCGCGCCCGACAAGGCCATGACCAGCCTGTTCGCGCTGGGCTGGACGCAGCATTCGGTGGGCGCGCAGAACATCCGTTCGATGGCGATGGTGCAGTTGTTGCTCGGCAATATCGGTGTGGCCGGTGGCGGCATGAACGCCTTGCGCGGGCATTCCAACATCCAGGGCCTGACGGACGTCGGTCTGCTTTCCAACCAGATGCCGGGCTATATGAACCTGCCGCTGGACAAGGAAATCGATCTCGACACGTACATGAAGACCAAACTGTTCAAGCCGCTGCGTCCGGGGCAGACCAGCTACTGGCAGAACTACCGAAAGTTCTTCGTGAGCTTCCAGAAGTCGATGTTCGGCGACGCGGCCACGCAGGACAACAACTGGGCCTTCGATTGGCTGCCCAAGCTGGACGTGCCGCTGTACGACATCATCCGGGCGTTCGAGATGATGAACAACGGGCAGATGACGGGCTACATCTGCCAGGGCTTCAACCCGCTGCAGGCGTTCCCGGATCGCGGCAAGATCCGGCGCGGCCTGAGCAAGCTGAAATTCCTGGTCACCATGGATCCGCTGGACACCGAGACCTCGCGCTTCTGGCAGGATTTTGGTCCGCAGAACCCGGCCAAGTCCGCCGAGATCCAGACTGAAGTGTTCCAGTTGCCCGTGACCTGCTTCGCGGAAGAGAACGGCTCACTGGTCAATTCGGCGCGCTGGCTGCAATGGCACTGGAAGGCCGCCGAAGGGCCTGGCGTGGCGCGCTCCGACATCTGGATCATGAGCGGCATCTTCCATCGCCTGCGCGAGTTGTATCGCAAGGAAGGCGGCGCCTTCCCCGATCCCTTGCTCAACGTGACGTGGAAATACACCGATCCGGTGAGCCCTGATCCGGAAGAGCTGGCCAAGGAAATGAACGGCCGCGCGCTGGCGGATCTGGTCGATCCTGCCACCAACACGGTGGCGACCAAGGCGGGTACCTTGCTGGATGGCTTTGCGCAATTGCGCGATGACGGCACCACCGCGTCCGGTTGCTGGATTTTCGCAGGCTGCTTTACCGAAAAGGGCAACCAGATGGCGCGGCGCGATGCCACCGATCCGCGCGAGCAGGGCATCGCGCCGAACTGGGCGTGGGCGTGGCCGGCCAACCGGCGCATTCTCTACAACCGTGCCAGCGCCGATCCGGACGGCAAGCCGTGGAATCCGGCCAAACCGGTGATCACCTGGAACGGCACGCGCTGGGTGGGCATCGACGTGCCCGACTATGGCCCCACGGTGAAGCCGTCCGATGGCGTGGGTCCATTCATCATGAATGCCGAAGGCATGGGCCGCCTGTTCGCCCGCGACCTGATGGCGGAAGGGCCGTTCCCCGAGCACTACGAGCCGCTGGAATCGCCGGTGGAAAACGTGCTGCATCCCAAGGTGCAGAACAATCCCGCAGCCCGCGTGTTTGCCGATGACCGCGCGGCGTTTGGCAGTCCCGACAAGTTCCCCTACGTGGCTACCACCTACCGACTTACCGAGCACTTCCACTACTGGACCAAGCACGCGCTGATCAATGCGATCCTGCAGCCAGAGGAGTTCATCGAGATCGGCGAAGTACTGGCCAAGGAAAAGGGCATCGAGCAGGGCGGCTGGGTGAAGGTGTCGTCCAAGCGCGGCGAGGTGGTGTGCAAGGCCTATGTCACCAAGCGCATCAAGCCGATGATGGTGGATGGCAAACCCACGCATGTGATCGGCTGCCCCATCCACTGGGGTTTCACCGGCCAGGCCAGGAAGGGCTATGGAGCCAACACGCTCACGCCGTCGGTAGGCGATGCCAATACGCAGACCCCGGAGTTCAAGGCATTCCTCGTCAACGTCGAAAAGACCCACGCACCGGTAGCAGCCTGAGGCCAACGTCATGTTCGATCTGCAATCGCAAGACTACGTCCGGCGCTCCGCATCGACCATGACGCCGCCCATGGCGCGCAGCCATGAGGAGCAGGTGGCCAAGCTGATCGATGTCAGCCGCTGCATCGGCTGCAAGGCCTGCCAGGCAGCGTGCATGGAATGGAACGACCTGCGTCCGGAAATCGGCCACTTCGAGGGTTCGTACCAGAATCCCGACGACCTCGGGCCCAGCGTGTGGACGCTGATGAAGTTCGCCGAGTACGAGAACGAGCAGGGCAACCTCGAGTGGCTGATCCGCAAGGACGGCTGCATGCACTGCGAGGACCCGGGTTGCCTGAAGGCTTGCCCGTCGCCCGGCGCCATCGTGCAGTACGCCAACGGCATCGTCGACTTCATCAGCGACAAGTGCATCGGCTGCGGCTACTGCGTGAAGGGTTGCCCGTTCGACATCCCGCGCATCAGCAAGCAGGACCACAAGTCGTACAAGTGCACGCTGTGTTCCGACCGCGTGTCGGTCGGCCTGGAGCCGGCCTGCGTCAAGGCCTGTCCCACCGGGGCCATCATGTTCGGCTCCAAGGCCGACATGAAGCAGTGGGCGGGTGAGCGCATCGAGGACCTAAAATCGCGCGGCTTCGAGAACGCCGGCCTCTACGATCCCGCTGCAGTGGGCGGCACGCACGTGATGTACGTGCTGCACCATGCGGACAAGCCGTCGCTGTATTCGGGCCTGCCCGACAAGCCGGAGATCAGTCCGGTGGTGCGTGGCTGGAAGGGCATCATCAAGCCGCTGGCACTGATCGGCATCGCGCTGGCCGCGCTGGGCGGATTCTTCCACTGGATTACCGAAGGCCCGAACGAAGTGACCGACGAGGACGAGGCCGAAGGCGAGCGCGTGCTGCGCGAGTCGGAGACGGAGAAGACGCCATGAGTCCCGCCAAGACCGTGATCGTCCGTTACAACAGGGTCAATCGCGTCAACCACTGGATCACCGCGATCTGCTTCGTGCTGCTGGTGCTGTCGGGACTGTCGATGTTCCATCCGCTGCTGTTCTTCCTGTCCGGCCTGTTCGGCGGCGGACAGTGGGCGCGTGCGGTGCACCCGTGGATTGGCGTGGTGCTGCTGGTCAGTTACCTGGGCCTGATCGTGCAGTTCTGGCGCGAGAACCTGGTGCACAAGGACGACGTGGAGTGGATGAAGCAGATGCGTTTCGTGGTGGCCAACGATGAGGCGCATGTGCCGCCGGTCGGCCGCAACAACGCCGGCCAGAAGTTCGTGTTCTGGTCGATGACCCTGTTGATCCCGGTGCTGTTCTTCAGCGGCCTGCTGATCTGGGAGGTGTACTTTGGTGAGGCTACCTCGATTCCGGTACAGCGTGTGGCGGTGCTGATTCACAGCCTGGCAGCGGTGGCGGCCATCCTGGTGTGGGTGGTGCATGTGTACGCGGCGATCTGGGTGCGCAACTCGGTACGCGCGATGACACAGGGCTACGTGACACCCGGCTGGGCCTGGCGGCATCATCGCAAGTGGCTGGAGGAAATCGCTTCCGGCCATGACAAGGCAACCCTCAGGAAGCGTCCGTGAAGCAGGCCGGCACCCCTCCCACCGGCAAATGGACCGGCCCATCCCACGCCGGCGTCAAAGCACCGGATCCGATTCTCCTGCCCGACCCGGCAAGGCGCTTCATGGCCACCGCGCAACGGCTGGAGCAACTGGCCGACGGCCATCCGCTCGACGCGTGGCTGCGTTTCCTGGCGGCAGTGGCCCGGGCCCAGCATGCGGTGGCGGCGATACGGGCGCCGTCCGCCGCACCCGGTGCGCAGGCCGTGGCGCAGGCTGTCGAGGCGCGACTTCCGCCGCTGGCGGCGGATGGCCACCAGCGCGACAAGGGCTGGCACGAAGGACTCGGCCTGCTGCTGGCTCGCATGGATCGCGGCGTGTTGCCGGATGCCGCGATGGATGCCATCAAACAGTTGCAGGCGATGGATGCGGTCGCCGTGGACAAGCTGGCCGACCGCTTCCTGCGTGGTGGACTGGCCGCGTCCGAGATCGGCATGGCCGTCTACGTGGCGGCCGCCCTGCAGGTGTACTTCACCTGCGCGGCGGCGCAGTTGCAGGCCGCTGAGTTGCGCCTGCTGGACGAGCGCGCGCTTTGCCCGTGCTGTGGTTCGCCATCGGTGTCCGGCTTGATCACGGCAAGCGGCGTGACGCCCGGTACCCGCTACCTGTATTGCTCGCTGTGCTCGACCGCGTGGAACCACGTGCGCGCGGTATGCATCACCTGCGGAGGCACGCGCGAGCTGCTGCTGCAGTCCATCGACGGCGATGACGGCGTGGTCAAGGCCGAGACCTGCTGCGAATGCCACACCTACGCCAAGCTGCTGTACCAGCTCAAGGACACGCAGGTCGATCCGTATGCCGACGACCTCGCCTCGCTGGGCCTGGACATGCTGGTCAGCGAGGAGGGCTACGCCCGCCATGCGCCCAACCCGCTGCTGCTGGTGGGCGATGGCGAGGCGATGGTCGACTAGGGCGTACCCGCGCGCCCTCAGTGCATGCCCAGCGCCGCGGCGATCGCGCCGCCGAGGATGCCGAAGCCGACCACGGCCACGGCGATGGTCACCAGCATGCGCAGCGGGAACGAGCGCGACAGCATGGTCAGCGACGGCAGGCTCACCGGCGGCAGGGTCAGCATCAGCGCGGCGGCCGGGCCACCACCGAGGCCCAGTGCCAGCATGGCCTGTACGATCGGCACCTCGCCGGCCGTCGGTATCACGAACAGCATGCCGGCCAGCGCGAGCGCCACGATCCAGAACCATTGGTTGCCGATTTCCGGCCCGATGTGCGGAAACATCCACGCGCGCACCGCGCCCAGCAGCAGCACGATCACTACGTATTCGGGAATCAGCCGCACGGTCATGCGCAGGAAGATCCGTGCCCAGCGCGCACCGACCTCGGCCAGCGTGCGGGATTCCTCTTCCATCAGCGGTGTTTCCACCAGCACCGGCTGGCTGGGCCCGGCCATGCGGTTGGCCAGGTGACCCAGCCCGAACACCATGGGTATGCCCAGCACCACGCGCAGCAGCGTCCAGTGCCAGCCGAGCACGAAGCCGGTGAACACCAGCGTGGCCGGATTGAGCACCGTATTGCCCAGCCAGAAGGCCATGGCCGCACCCGGCGCGGCCTGGTGCTTGCGCAGCCCCACCACCACCGGTGCGGCGCAACAGGTGCACATCATGCCGGGTACCGCCAGCAGGCCACCGACCACCACGCTGTCGAAACTGCGTCGGCCCAGTGCGCGCTGCACCCAGTTCACCGGAAGCAAGGCCTGGATACCCGAGCCCAGCAGCAGGCCCAGCAACATGGCCTGCCAGATCGCCTTGCCGTAGGCGAGCGCATAGCCCAGCGCGGCGTCCCACGAGGGCGCCGGGGCGCTGGCCTGGTCACCCATCAGGATCGAATGGCCGATGGCATGCTGCGACGCGGCCACGAAGGCACGGTCGTAGTACGGATGCCATTTCACGTAGAACAGGCCGGTCACGGCCAGCAACACAAAGACCAATACCGAAACGCGCAGGGTGCGCGCACGCTGCACTGCGATGGCCATGGATCCTCCTGCAGACAATCAGGGAGGTGATGGCCCTACAGGGCACGCTGTTGTCCCCTGGAGCCGCAGGCCGGACGCACTGCAGTGGGGGCAAGACCTTGGAGCGGCTGCGAATCGCAGCATGCTACAGCCGGTGCGTGAAGTCACCATGGCGCGGGTTTTGTGACAGCTTGACCCACCCCGGCCCTCACCGCAGCATAGGCGCGACCCCGAGTCTTCGTCGTCGCGCCCGCGCAGCTGTCGCCGGGGCCCGGCGACGTCACTGGATGAGCGCCATGACCGAACGCGAGGCCGGATCACTGCGTCACCTTCCTGCAGTCGCCGCCGTGCTGGCGACGGCGCAGGCGACCCAGTTGCAGGAACGCCACGGACGACTGGCCACCACGGACGCCATCCGCCAGGTGATCGACGAGGCGAGGGAGCTGCTGCGCGCCTCCAAGGCTGCCGCGCCCGGTGCCGATGAGCTGGCCCAGCGGGCCGGCGCTGTGCTCGATGGCCGCCAGGCCGGCCTGCGTCCGCTGTTCAACCTCACCGGCACCGTGTTGCACACCAACCTTGGCCGCGCGGTGCTGGCGGAGGCGGCCATCGACGCCGCGGTGGCGGCGATGCGCCACGCGGTGGCGCTGGAGTACGACCTGGCCGATGGCGAACGGGGCGAGCGCGACGATCATCTGCGCGAGCTGCTGTGCGGGCTCACCGGCGCGCAGGACGCCACCGTGGTCAACAACAACGCGGCGGCCGTGCTGCTCTGTCTCAACACGTTCGCGCTGGGACGCGAGGCGGTGGTGTCGCGGGGCGAGCTGATCGAGATCGGCGGCGCGTTCCGCATGCCGGACATCATGACGCGGGCAGGCGCGCACATGGTCGAGGTGGGCACCACCAACCGCACCCATCCGGCGGATTACCGCAACGCACTGCATGCCGACACCGGCATCGTGCTCAAGGTGCATACCTCCAATTACCGCATCCAGGGTGTCACCGCCGAGGTCGCCGCCGCCGAACTCGCCGCCATCGCCGATGCTGCCGGCGTGCCACTGCTCAACGACCTGGGCTCCGGCAGCCTGGTCGATCTGTCCCGCTACGGCCTGGCCCGCGAGCCCACCGTGCGCGAGGCCGTGGCCGAAGGGGCCCGCCTGGTGACGTTTTCCGGCGACAAGCTGCTGGGCGGTCCGCAGGCCGGCTTCATCGTGGGCGATCGTGAGCTGATCGATCGGATCAACCGCAACCCGCTGAAGCGCGCGCTGCGCGTGGACAAGCTGCGGCTGGCTGCGATCGAAGCCACGCTCAGGCTGTACCGCGATCCCGATCGCCTGGCCGAACGCCTGCCCACGCTACGCGTCCTTGCTCGTCACAAGGGCGATATCGAGGCGCAGGCGCACCGTTTGCTGGCCAGCATGGCCGGGCGCCTGGGCGAAGCGTTCACGGTCGAAGTGGGCGATTGCCTCAGCCAGGTCGGCTCCGGCGCGCTGCCGCTGGACACGCTCGCCAGCGCGGCGCTGCTGATCCGTTCGCGTGGCAGCCAGCGGAGGCTGGACGCGCTGGCCGCCGCCTTGCGTGCATTGCCGCGCCCGGTCATCGGGCGCATCGCCGATGGCGCGCTCTGGCTGGACCTGCGCTGCCTGGCGGAGGCGGATGAAGCGCCGCTGCTGGCCTCGCTGGCGCAACTGGATGTCGAAGGGATGGCCACGCACGCTCCATGATCATCGGCACCGCGGGCCATATCGATCACGGCAAGACCGCGCTGGTGCGGGCGCTTACCGGCGTCGATTGCGACCGGCTCAAGGAAGAGAAGACGCGCGGCATCACCATCGACCTCGGCTTCGCCTACCTGCCGCTGACGGATGGCATCACGCTGGGTTTCGTCGACGTGCCGGGGCACGAGCGCTTCGTGCACACCATGGTGGCCGGGGCCAGCGGCATCGACTTCGCCTTGCTGGTGGTGGCCGCCGACGACGGCGTGATGCCGCAAACGCTGGAGCATCTGGCGATCCTGGATCTACTGCAGGTCGAGCACGGCCTGGTCGTACTGACCAAGGCGGATCTCGCCACGCCCGAGCGGCTGGCCGAAGTACATGCACAGATCCGCGCCGCCACGGCCGGCGGCGTGCTGCAGGATGCCGACATCGTGCCGGTGTCATCAATCACCGGGCAGGGTGTGGAAGGCCTGCGCGAACGGCTCGCCGCCGAGGCGCGCAGACACGCCGCGCGCGCCAGCGACGGCCGGTTCCGTCTGGCGGTGGATCGCGTGTTCACCCTGTCAGGCATTGGCGTGGTCGTCACCGGCACCGTGCTGGGCGGCGTGGTGCAGGTCAAGGACGAGGTGCGCGTGAGCCCATCGGGCCTGCGCGCGCGCATGCGCTCGCTGCATGCGCAGAACCAGCCGATGGAGCAGGGCCGCGCCGGCGATCGCTGCGCACTGAATCTGGCCGGCGAACACGTGGGCAAGGACAGCATCCATCGTGGCGACATGGTCGTCGATCCCGGCTTGCATGCGCCCACCGACCGCATCGACGCGCGTCTGCGCCTGCTGTCCAGCGAGACGAAATCCATCGGGCCGTGGCACCCGGTGCGCCTGCACCACGGCTCGGTGGAAGTCGGTGCGCGTGTCGTGCCGCTCGAGGGCGACGCCTTGCAGCCGGGCGAGGTGGCGGACGTCCAGCTGGTCCTGGCTCGCCCCATCGCTGCCGCCGCGCTGGATCGTTTCGTGCTGCGCGATGTCTCCGCCCAGCGCACGATCGGCGGCGGCCAGTTCATCGACCTGCGGGCGCCGTCGCGACAGCGACGCACGCCCGAGCGCGTGGCCCAACGCGCCGCGTTGGCCATGGCCGATCCGCAGGCGGCGTTCGCCGCACTGCTCGATGCTTCGCCGTACGCCTGGGACCTGCTGGCCTTCGGACGCGATCGTGCGCTGTCCACGGACAGGCTCGACGCCATCGCCGCCGCCCTGTCGCCAGTGATCTTCGATCTCGGTGAACAACGCATCGTGCTTGGCCGTACGCATTGGCAGCGTTTCGTCGAGAGCCTGCTCGATCATCTGCAAACCTTTCATGCCGCCCATCCGGACCTGCAGGGCGTCGGCCGCGAAAAGCTGCGCCTGGCGGTGCAGCCGCGCCTGCCGCCCGGCGCGTTTGCCCTGGCCCTGCTGCACGCGGACCTGGCGGGGCGCGTGGTGCGCGATGGTGCCTTCGTGCGCCTGGCCGGGCACACGCTGAAGCTCGGGCCGGAGCGCGAGGCGCTATGGCAGGCAATCGCGCCGCTGCTGGGCGGCGAGACGCGCTTTCGCCCGCCGCGCGTGCGCGATATCGCAGCGGTCCTCAAGCGGCCCGAAGCGGAGATTCGCCAGACGATGAAGTTCGCCGCGCGGCTCGGGCTGGCCGACGAGGTGGCGCACGATCATTACTTCCTGCGCGTGACGGTACACGAGATGGTGCTGATCGCCGCCGAGCTGGCCGCGCAGGCGAAGGACGGCCAGTTCACCGCGGCGCGGTTCCGCGACCGGCTGGACAACGGTCGAAAAGTGGCCATCCAGATACTAGAATTCCTCGACCGCCAGGGCGTCACGCTCAACCACGGCACCTTGCGGCGAATCCAGGCGCGGTATCTCGACCTGTTCGGACCCGCCCCGCAATGACCCTGCAGCATGGAAGAGAATCGTCTCCGGTGGGGCGTCCGGACTTCAAATCCGGGTGAGGCAGCCAAGACTGTCTCGGGTGGGTTCGACTCCCATTCTCTTCCGCCATCTCCGGCGGCCTGGTCAGATCACCTCGATGCCCGGCGTGCCCGCGGTCGCGTTGCCGATGATGCTGGCGCGCGGATAGCCGGCCGCCTCGATCTGCGCGCGAATGGCTGCGGCCCGCTCCGGCGGGCAGGCCACCAGCAGGCCGCCCGACGTCTGCGGATCGGTCAGCAATGCGCGCTGCCACTCCGGAAGCTGGTCGGGCAGCTGCACATCGTGGCCATAGCTGCTCCAGTTGCGCTTCGAGGCGCCGGTGACATAACCGGCCTGCGCCAGCGCCTGGGCCTGCGTGAACCAGGGGATGCTCGCCTGGTCGATGCGCAGGCGCAGCCCGCTGGCGCGTGCCATCTCCATGGCATGCCCCAACAGTCCGAAGCCGGTGACATCGGTGATGGCATGCACGTCCGGATCCTGCGCCAGTATGTGGCCGACGCGGTTGAGCAGCGTGGTCGAGGCCAGCATCTCGGCATAGGCCTCCGCAGGCAGCGCCTGCTTCTTGAAGGCGGCCGAGTAGATGCCGACGCCGATGGCCTTGGTCAGGATCAGCGCGTCGCCCACCCGCACATCACCGTTGCGCCTTATGTCGGTGGGTTTGCAGATGCCGATGGCCGCCAGGCCATAGATCGGTTCGGCCGAATCGATCGAGTGGCCACCGGCGATGGGGATGCCGGCCTCCGCGCAGATGGAGGCACCGCCGGCCAGGATCTCGCGCACCGTGGCCACGTCGAGCTTGTCCAGCGGCATGCCCAGGATGGCCAGCGCCATGATCGGCTTGCCGCCCATCGCGTACACGTCGGACAGCGCGTTGGCGGCGGCGATGCGGCCGAAGTCGCGCGGATCATCGACCACCGGCATGAAGAAATCAGTCGTGGCGATCACGCAGGTGTGCTCGTCCACCTGCCACACGCCGGCATCGTCGCTGGCCTCGGTGCCCACCAGCAGCTGCGCGAACGGCGCGGCCGCCGGTTGGTTGGCCAGCAGCTGCTGGAGCACGGAAGGTGCGAGCTTGCAGCCACAGCCACCGCCGTGGGCAAGATCGGTCAGACGGACAGAGTCCATGCCAGATCCTTGGAGGGTTCGCAAAGCAAGACGGCCCAGTGTCCAGCAGCATAGCGTGAGCGATGCGTCGAAACGCGGGCGACGATGCCTGTTTTCGGCTAATGTCGAGCGCGGCCCCGGGGTTGGATGTCGTTCATGGGCCGTGGGTTCGACCGTCAACGAGCGCGGTGAAGCGGAGTGCCGATGAGCGAGATTGATAGCCGCCTGGCCGCCCTTGGCCTGATCCTTCCGCCGCCTTTTACCGTTCCCAGCGGATTGCGGCTGCCGTTCGACTTCGTCCAGGTCGACGGATCGCGCGTATTCGTGTCCGGCCATGGACCGCAGGGACCGGACGGCCTGATGGCGCCGCCATTCGGCAAACTGGGCGAGGAGCTTACGGTGGAGCAGGGCTATCAGGCTGCGCGGCTCGTCGCCCTTTCCATGCTTGCCAGTCTCAGGCGCAGCCTCGGCGACCTGGACCGGATACGGCGCTGGCATCGTGTGTTCGGCATGGTGAATTCCGCGCCGGGGTTCACCCAGCAGCCGCAAGTGATCAATGGATGCTCCGACCTCATCCTCGAGGTGTTCGGGCCGGAGCGGGGTGCGCATACGCGCAGTGCCGTGGGCATGGCTGAGCTGCCGTTCCATACCCCGGTGGAGATCGAAGCCGAGCTTTCGATCCATCCGTGAACCGCCGGCCGGGGCGAGGGCCGTGGCGAGCGGGCGGTGCGTTGACGTTCCAAGGACTGGTGCAGCCTGTATCGTTTCGCGCTCCCCCTCCCTGACCGGTCCGGAGACCTGCGCATGACCACCCTGCTTTTGATCCGCCACGGCGAAGTGGAGGGCATCACGCCCCCGATCTTTCGCGGCCGCATGGACCTGGCGTTGACAGACAGGGGCAGGCATCAGGCCGAACGCACCCGCGACTTCGTGCGTGCGAACTGGGTGCTGGACGGGATCTATTGCAGTCCGTTGTCGCGTTGCGTGCGGACCGCCGCGACCATCGGCGGTGCTTTTCACCTGGAAGGCACGCCGCTGCCGGGGCTCACGGACATCGACTACGGCAACTGGAACAGCCGTCCGGTGGCCGAGGTCGAGCAGCGCTGGCCTCGTGAGGCGGGGCTGTGGAAGACGGCGCCGCACCGCTTTCGCATACCCGGCGGCGAGACCATCCAGGAAGTGGCAGCGCGCGCCACCGATGCGCTGGCCGGGGTGCTCGCGCTGCATGGCGAGGACACCGTGGCGGTGGTCACGCACGACAGCGTGATTCGCGTCCTGCTGTGCCACATCGCGGGGCTGCCGTTGTCCAGCTACTGGCTGTTCCAGCCCTCGCCCTGTGGCGTCAGCATCGTCAAGGCCGGTGAAGCGTTTGCGGTCCAGGCAGTCAACAGCACGCAGCACCTGGCCGGGGCCTAGCCGTGCATGCGATCGCTCGCGTGGCTCAACGGCGGCCGATGTCCTCGAGATAGGCGCAGAACATGTCGGCCATGGCATCGGCGTAGAGCGTGATGTCGCGGGGGCTGCGAGGGCTTTCCGAATATGCCTTGCCCACGGCGCTGAGCGTGGCGGTGATCAGTGCACTCGCGGCCGCACGCGCGGCCGGCTTCGACTTGGGCAATGCCTCGCGCATGAATGACTGGAAGGTACGAGCGCTGGCCGCGCGTGCCTCCCGCGCTTCGGGCGCATCGCGATAGAGCGGCGCGGCGTCGCTGAGGGCCACGCGCATGGCGGCTTCCTCGCATTCGGAGCGGATGAAGGCATGCACCAGCCTGCGCAGCCGCTCAAGTGGCGGCGTGCCGGTCTCTTCGAGGATCGTGCGCAGCAGGTCCGTGGTCTGTCGCCATTCGTCACTCTGCAGGCGGAACAGGATGGCGGCCTTGTTCGGGAAGTATTGATAGACCGAGCCCACGCTCACGCCGGCACGCTCGGCCACGCGCGCGGTAGTGAAGCGCGTGGCGCCTTCCTTCGCCAAAACCTGAACTGCCGCTTCGAGGATGGCGGCCACCAGTTCGTTCGAGCGCGCCTGTTTGGGCTGTTTTCGCGAGGAAATCTGCGCAGTCTTGCGTGCAGTCATGGGTGGTCCTGCAATGCGAATAGGAAACGTGACGAATTCGTCGCATTCTAGTCCGGCGCAACTAACCACGCATCCCATTACCGGAGATTCGCATGACCACGCTTACCACCGCCCCCGTGGCGCCCATGCTGGAGCGCCTGTTTGCCGATGCCGATGCCACCTCGCTTGCCTCGGTTCCCGATCTGGCCGCGCTCTCATCGGAAGAGCGCGGCAAGCTGATGCGGAGCAAGACCGCATACCGTGATTTCTACAGCCGGCTGAAGGACCTGCCGCTCGCCGTGTCGAAGGAAACCGGTGTGCTGTTGTACATGCTGGCGCGCAGCTGCCGCGCCCGGACCATCGTGGAGTTCGGCACCTCGTTCGGCATCTCGACGCTGCACCTGGCGGCCGCATTGCGCGACAACGGCGGCGGTCGGCTGATCACCAGCGAGTTCGAACCAGGCAAGGTGGCACGTGCCCGCGAGAACCTCGCCGCCGGTGGCCTGCTCGACCTGGTGGAGATCCGCGAAGGCGACGCGCTGCAGACGCTGGGCGTGGACCTGCCCGATTCCATCGACCTGCTCCTGCTCGATGGGGCCAAGTCGCTGTACCCGGAGGTGCTGGACCTGCTGGAGAGCCGTCTGCGGCCGGGTGCAATGATCGTGGCCGACAACGCCGACTACAGTCCGGACTATCTCGCCCGCGTGCGTTCGCCGCAGCATGGCTACCTGTCCACGCCGTTCGCTGAAGACGTCGAGCTGTCCATGCGCCTGGGCTGAAGCGGACTCCGGCCCGCGCACCCTGCGCATGAACTTGCCGAGTCCGGCCCGACCCGGGCCCGGTGGAGATCGCGGGTGGGCCCCAGGCCTGGCGGTCGCGGACGAACACATCGGCTCCACGGTCGTGCATATGAAGATAGCCCCACGGACCAGGAAGGTCCGGCCACGCTGGCGGTACAGCCGTGCCGCTCCAGCGGGCCATCCACGGGACCGGGTCAACCTTCGCAGAGGTGGGGGCCGTGAAGCGACGTACGAAGCGACGCCTGGTCAGATCGCTGCTTACCTGCGCCGTGGTGGCGCTGGTGGTGATGCTCGCGCTGCTGGACAAGTGGCGGCGGCCCGCAGCCGATGCATCGATCGCGGCGCAACGCGCGGTGGATGTCGCCGTACAGGCCTGCCAGGCCAAGTTGCAGCCGCGGCTGCGTGGCCAGGTCGAGCGATGGCAGTTGCTTCATTGGGACAGCAGTCCGCAGGGCGTGAACCTCACCTTCGTCGGCGATGTCGACGGCAAGACCTCGTTGTATGCCTGCGATGCGGCCCCCTCGGGGCCGACGGTCGCGGTCATCGGCTCGCCCTGACGCTGCTCAGGCTTCGACCAGTCCGTCATGCCCGGTGTCGACGACCACGCGGTTGCGTCCGGCGCGCTTGGCGCGATAGAGCGCGGCATCGGCTTCCCGGCACAGGTGCTGCAAGTCGTAGCCGGAAGCCTCGGTGGTGGCCACGCCCACGCTCGCTGAGAACGCCACCTGCGCGCCCTCACTGTCCACGGAGGTGGACTCGATCGTTCGGCGGATCTGTTCGGCGATGGCCTTGCCCTGGTCGGCGGGGCAGTCGAGCAGCAGGATGCCGAACTCCTCTCCACCGAGGCGACCGAACAAGTCGCCGGTCCGCAATGCCTGCTGGCAGATGGCGACAGTGCGCCTGAGCACGGCATCGCCGGTGGCGTGGCCGTGGTTGTCGTTGATCTGCTTGAAGTTGTCCAGGTCGATGAATACAAGGGCCGCGCTGCCGTGTTTCCTCTCCAGCAGGTGCAGCGCGCGCGTGGCGGCACCGATGAAGTTCTGGTGGTTGAGGATGCCGGTGAGGCCGTCGATGGACGAGAGTCGCTTGAAGCGCAGCTGCGAGAGCTTCAGCCGCACCAGCCACAGCACCACGGAGATCAGCACCACCAGCAGCAGCACGATGTAGAGCCGGCTGGTCTCCATGGCCTGGGTATCCAGCGCACGTTGCAGGCGCAGCACGTTGTTCTGCCGGCTCAGCTTTTCCGTCTCGAGCTTTTGTGCGAGCAGATGCTGCTGCGCCACGGCGTAGGCGAGCGCGCGGGCACGCACGTCGTTGAGATAGCCGGTGTCCTGCGCCACGTAGTGCTCGTAGTGCGCCAGCGCGGCGGCGGCGTTGCCGTGCTTGCGTTCGATGCGATACAGCACCTGATAGGCGTCGCGCAGCGTCTCGTCGATGTCATTGGGGTCGCTTGAGGCGAGCGTGCCAAGTGCGGCCTTGCGCGCGGATGCGTCGTTGCCCTGCTTCCAGTAGGCCTGGGCCAGCTCGGTTTGCGCGGCCAGCGTGTTGGAGTAGTACTGGTCGCCGCGGATGCTCGGCATGATGCGCTGGATCAGGTCGATGGCCTTCTGCGATTGCTCCTCGTCGAGGTAAAGGCTGGCCTTCACCAGCCAGATGGTGTTGGTGAAGACCGAATCCCGCGCGGCCTGGCAGGTCTCGACGCCGCGCTGCAGCTCCGGGCTGGACGAGCTGAGCTTGTGGCTGTCGTAGAGCACGCTGAGCAGGATGGTCATCGGTTTGCAGGCCGACTCGCCCGGTGGCAGCTCTTGCGCCATGTCGCGGGCGTATTTCGCGGCAAGGTCGTACTGGCCGGCCGACCTGAGCAGCTGCGAGAGATAGGACAGCGCCACGAACCGGGCCAGCTTGTCCTGGGTCTGGGGCAGGCCGGCGACCAACCCGTTGGCCAGCTCGAACGCCTCGTCGTAGCGCTTGTTGCGGCCCAGGTCGCCCATCAGTACGGCAGAGGCCTTGGTCACCAGCGCCGGGTCACCGGAATGGCCGATCACATCGCGCAGCACCGGCTCGGCATGCGCATAGTCACCCTGGAAGGAAGTTTCCCACCCGTCGAGGTAACGGAATTGCCAGCGCTCGCGTGGCGACATGTCGGCCACGCGCAGGCGCACCGTTTCCAGCAAGCGCACGAAACGCGCGTGGTCGTTGGTGCGCAGGCTCTCGATCTGTTCGAGCTGCGCGCCCAGGCGCGCTTCTTGCGCGCGGGCGTGGATGGGCACGAACCACGCGCATACGGCCATGGCCGCGAGAGCGGGCCACGGCCGTATGCGGCAGGACCACCCGGGCATGCGGGTGCGGCCGGTCAGCTGTGCGAGGGGCCGCCCTGGGCGGGCGGGGAGGGTTGGCTGGGCTCTTCCCCACCATCACCGTGATCCGGCGTTTCGTCGTCGTCCTCGTGGCCACCGGTGTGGGAGTCGTGGTTGACCTGCATGGGCCGCAGGCCCAGCTCCTCGGCGAGCTTCGCATTGTCCCCGGCCGTCACGGCCGCGAGCAGTGCATCGGAGGCTCCCGCTTCGGCCAGCGTCTTCGCCAATTCCTCGGCGGAGGCATGGCGCAGGGCAGCGTTACCGCCGATGGCTTCGAGCAAATCCAGCGTGTCGGACATTATTTTTCCCCTGTTCCCTGTCGTGTTGCAGCGTCGTGTAAACGGTCATCCTTCGGGCAGATCCTACGCGGATCATGGCCAGTCAGGCCATTGCGACCCCGTCGCCGGTACCGTCAGCCCTTAGTACAGGGCCGCCTGGCAAGCCCTGCGCAAACTCAGGAGGGCGACTGTGTCATGGCAAGCTTGCACTTCATGTGAAGGCAGCGTGCTTGTCCAGCGCTTCCAATCGCTGGCGGATCGCCAGGTTGGGCTTCAGCGCGTGCGCGGGTGGCACGACGACGGTGTCTTCGCCGGTGAGACGGGTCGCCGGCAGGTCGCGCAGCGCCACGCGACGGATCCGCGGTTGTTCGATCGGCAGCGTGGCTGCACGGTAGACGATGACCTCGTGATCGAGCGGATAGTCCTGCGCCAGTACGTCCACCAACACCTGGCGATAGGCCGGACCGGTCTCGAAGCGGGTCAACGACCAATCGCCGACCATCGCCACCTGCCACAGCACCAGGTAGCCGGAGGGGTCGATGCGGCGTTCGTAGAACAGCAACTGGCTGGCCTCGAAATGCTGGCAGCCGTACTGGCCCGGGTCGATGCACAGGTCGGCGTAGAGGCAGTCCTCGGCCGAGATCCCGGGTTCCATGTACGCGTCGTAGCCTTCCGCGCGGGCGATCCTCACTGCATTGCGCGGCGACCACGCAAAGATGCAGGGATGCCCGTAGAACACCCCGCACACGCGCTTGCCCGCACGCACCTCGGCCAGCATCAGCTCGACCCATTCGCGATAGGTCTTCTGGCGCGACTTGCCCTCCCCATAGTACGGCTGCAGGCTGCGCACGTCGGGATGCATGCGCTGCAACCACTTCTCGGTGGCGCCGTGCGCCAGCGCGGCGAACACCACGTCGGCTTGCTCGATGTGGTTGCGCGCCAGCGGCGTGAGGTGGGACCCGAGGGTCATGCCCAGGCCGATGCAGGCGAGATTGCCGCGGGCCGGCAGGGTGGGTGGCGAAAGCGATGGGGTCGTCATCACGCGATGGTAGGGCAAGTGTTGGGGCGCCAGCCCGCCGCCGGGCGGCGGGCCAGGAAGAGAGCGCTCAGGACTTGACGCCGTTGAGGTAATCCAGCGTGGCCTGCAGCATCGACTCCATGCCGATGGTCAGCGCGCCTTCGTCCATGAAGAACTTCGGCGAGTGGTTGGCGGGTGCCTTCGACGCGTCCTGGCCCAACGGCGTGGAGCCGACGAAGAAGTACACGCTGGGTACTTCCTGGGCAAAGTAGGCGAAGTCTTCCGAGGCCATCCACGGCTTGGCCTCGATCACGTGCGAGTTGCCGATGGCCTTGGCGATGCTGGCGCGCACGCGGCCGGCGAGCGCTGGATCGTTGACCAGCACCGGGTTGCTGTCGCCCACCGGAATCTGCATGTCTACGGTGGCGCCATTGGCGGCGGCCACGTGTTCGGCGATGCCCTTGAGGCCGTCGATCGCTTGCTGGCGCATGGCCGGGTCGAAGGTGCGCAGCGTGCCCTGCATTTCCACCTGGTCGGGCACGATGTTGTAGCGCGCGCCGCCCTCGATGATGCCGAAGCTCAGCACGGCAGGCAGCTCGCCGATGTTGAGCCTGCGGCTGACGATGGTTTGTGCGTCGTTGATGATCTGCGCAGAGGTCACGATCGGGTCCACCCCGTTCCACGGCATCGCACCGTGGGTCTGGCGACCGTGCACGACCAGCTTGAACCAGTCCGAGCCTGCCATGGTCGGGCCGGGGCGCACGCCCACGGTGCCGGTGTTGAGCGCGCTGACCACGTGCATGCCGAACATCGCATCCGGCTTGAAGTCGCGGAACACGCCCTCCTTGAGCATCAGCGAGGCTCCGCCCTCCTCGCCCGGAGGAGCACCTTCCTCGGCCGGCTGGAACACGAACATCACCTCGCCCGGCAGGTCCTGCTTCATGCCGGCGAGAATGGTGGCCAGGCCCAGCAGCATGGCGGTATGCGCATCGTGGCCACAGGCGTGCATCACGCCGGTGGGCTTGCCGCGATACTCGCCCTTGGCCTTGGAGGCGAAGGGCAGATCCACTTCCTCGGTCACCGGTAGTGCATCCATGTCGGCGCGGATGGCCAGCTTCGGACCCGGCTTGCCGCCCTTGAGGATGCCGACCACACCGGTATGCGCGATGCCGGTATGGACGTCCAGGCCGAGTTTCTTCAGTTGGGCGGCGACCAGCGCGGCGGTGCGCGTCTCGCGGTTGCTCAACTCCGGATGCTGATGGATGTCGCGGCGCCATGCGGTGACCTGGGGCAGTTCGCCCTGCACGAGTTGGCTGGTGTCAGCGGCGTGGGCGGTGCCGATCAGGGCGGTGGCCACGGCAAAGGCGAGGGTAGGCAGGCGCATGGGTGCTCTCCACGGAACGAGCCCTGATCCTAGCGTGACAACGCCGGTCGTAGGAGCGCATCCCGTGCACGATCTCGTTGCGACCAGGCGCATGGGGCGCCACTGCCGGTCGCGCACAGTGTGCGTTCCTACAAAGGTCGAAGCCTGGGCGGCGGCGGCCCGATGCTATGCTCGGACGCCCAGGGGCTTCAAGAGTGGTTTCATGCGAGCGGCAAGCTACGTCCACGGCGCGAGTACGGTTCCGCTGCTTGGCGATACGGTGGGTTCGCTGCTCGATCGCATCGCCGCCGCGCATCCCAACCAGCCTGCGCTGGTGGTGCGCTCGCAGGGCGTCCGCCTCAGTTACCGCCAGTTCCACGCCGAAGTGGAGCGCGTGGCCGCCGGCTTGCTGGCGCTAGGTCTCCAGCCGGGCGACCGCATCGGCATCTGGGCGCCGAATCGGGCCGAATGGGTGGTGCTGCAGTTCGCTGCCCCCAAGGCGGGGCTGATCCTGGTCAACATCAACCCGGCCTATCGCCTGCATGAGCTGGAGTACGCGCTCAACAAGGTGGCATGCCGCGCCCTGGTGCTGCCGCGCCGCTTCAAATCCTCGCACTACCTGGACATGCTTGCCGAGCTGGCGCCGGAGCTGGCCTCGTGCGCACCGGGCCGGCTGGCGGCGACGCGGCTGCCGGCGTTGCGCGAGGTGATCCTGCTCGCTGACGAGCCCGCCAGCGGGACGCGCACGTGGCAGGCGCTGGCCGAGCGCGGCGACGCGCAGGCGATCGATCATCTGCACGAGGTCGAAGCACAGCTGGGCTTCGACGATCCGGTGAACATCCAGTTCACCTCGGGTACCACCGGCTCGCCCAAGGGCGCCACGCTCACCCACCACAACATCATCAACAACGGCTTCTTCATCGGCGAGGCCATGCGCCTTACCGAGCAGGATCGCCTGTGCATCCCGGTGCCGTTCTACCACTGCTTCGGCATGGTGCTGGGCAATCTCGCCTGCGTCACGCATGGCGCCTGCATGGTGATACCCGGCGAGGGGTTCGACGCCATCGCCACGCTGGAGGCGGTGCAGGAAGAGCGCTGCACCGGCCTGCATGGCGTGCCGACCATGTTCATCGCCGAACTGGAGCATCCGGAGTTCCGTCGCTTCGACCTCAGCTCGCTACGCACGGGCATCATGGCCGGCTCGCCTTGCCCGATCGAAGTGATGCGCCGTGTGGTCGGCGAGATGCACATGGGCGAGGTGACCATCGCCTATGGCATGACCGAGACCAGCCCGGTGAGTTTCCAGACCACGCTGGACGATCCGCTGGAGCGTCGCGTGGACAGCGTCGGCCGCATCCATCCGCACCTGGAGGTGAAGCTGGTCGACGAACAGGGACGGATCGTGCCCCGTGGCACGCCGGGCGAGCTGTGCACGCGCGGCTACTCGGTGATGCTGGGTTACTGGGACGACGACGCGCGCACGCGCGAGGCGATCGACAGCGCGCGCTGGATGCACACGGGCGACCTGGCGGTGATCGACGACGACGGCTACTGCACCATCGTCGGCCGCCTGAAAGACATGATCATCCGCGGTGGCGAAAACGTGTACCCGCGCGAGATCGAAGAGTTCCTCTATACCCATCCCAAGGTGCAGGACGTCCAGGTGTTCGGCGTGCCGGACCCGAAGTTCGGCGAGCAGGTTTGCGCGTGGGTGCAGCTGCGCGAAGGCTGCACGGCCAGCGAGGCGGAGATCCAGGATTACTGCCGCCACCACCTGGCGTACTTCAAGGTGCCGCACTACGTGCGTTTCGTCGACGCCTTCCCGATGACGGTGACCGGCAAGGTACAGAAGTACCTGATGCGCGAGCGCATGGAGCAGTCGTTGCAGGCACGTGGATCCGGCGCGGGTTCCTAGACGCGGGTGTAGCGGCTCCAGCGCCGTGCCGGCATGCCCGGATGCGCGGCCAGCCACGCGGGTAGCTCGGCCGAGGGCATGGGGCGGGCGATATGAAAGCCCTGCGCCTCGTCGCAGGCCATGCCCAGCACGCTGTCGTAGAGCTGCGGCGTTTCCACGCCTTCCACCACCACGCGAAAGCCCATGTTGCGGGCAAGCTCCGCCACCGAGCGCACGATGGCCTCGTCGTGCTGGCTGGTGCCCATGCCGCGTACGAACGATTGGTCGATCTTCAGGCTGGTGGCCGGCATCTGCCGTAGCGCGGCGAGGTTGCTGTAGCCGGTGCCGAAGTCGTCGATCGCGATGCCTGCGCCGAGCTGGCGCAGCGCGGTGAGGTGGCGGCGCGTGGTGGCGCTGTGCTCGATCAGGGTGCTTTCGGTGAACTCCAGCTCCAGCATGTCGAGCCCGACCTTGTGCTGCTCGGCCACCTGCTGCACGCGCCCCACCAGGTCGGCGCCGAGGTCGGTGCTGGACACATTGATCGATAGCTTGATGTCATGGCCCTCGCGGCGCCACGCCGCCAGCTGGGCCACACCGTGTTCCAGCACCCACTGGGTGAGCGAGCGCATCAGGCCAGCGCGTTCGGCCAGGCCGATGAACTGCCCGGGCGGAATCGGCCCCAGCGTAGGGTGGTGCCAGCGGGCGAGTGCTTCCAGTGCCACGCAGCGGCCGCTGTCCAGGTCCACGCGTGGCTGGTAGTGCAGGTCCAGCTCGGTGCGGTCGGTGAGCGCGGCAGCCAGTTCGGTGACCAGGAAAAACTCCTGCCGGTGTTGCTCGTCCTGGTGGCGGTCGTATACCGCCCAGCCGCGCATGCTGTGCTGCGCGGCGTGCGACGCATTCATCACCAGCCGCAATGGATCGCCGCCGCGCAATTCGCTGGCGTCGATGCGCACCAGGCCCACGCCCGGCTGGATGGTGAGTGGAATGCCCAGGCAGTCGAATGGCTCGCGCAGTCGCGCGACCAGGTCGTCCAGCCGGGTGGTGTCGGTGAGCACGTGATGGTCGCGCAGCACTGCGGCGAAGCGCGTGGTGCCCACCTGGTAAAGACGGGTGTCCGGTGGAATCCAGCCCAGCGTGCGGCTGGCCACGGCACGCATCAGCTCGTCGGCGTAGGCGTGGCCCATGGCGCGGATGAAGGCGTTGAAGCGTTGCACCGGCGCCACGTCGATGGCGATCACCCAGGCATGCGGCGCACGGTCGTGCAGGTGGCGGCGCAGGTCATCGAAGAAGGCGTAGCGATGCGGCAGCTGGGTGATCGGGTCGGTGCGGCCGAGATAGCTGCGCAGCACCACGCCCGCGCCGACCAGCGAGGCGGCATCGCGCAACGCGGTCTGTTCGCTTTCGGTGAGCGCCTCGCGGGGCGAGGTGTCCATCACGCACAGCGCACCGATCTGCTGCCCGGTGAGCGTGCACACCGGTTCGCTGGCGAAGAAACGGATCGGGGCCGGCGACACGGCCAGTCCCAGCGTGGCGTCGCGGAAGCGTTCGTCCTGCAGGGTGTCCAGCACCACGTGCGAGGTCAGGCTGCGGGCAGCCTCCAGGTACAGTGGATGCAGCGTGCGCGGATCGTGCGCCGGCAGCGCATTGCCGTTGGCGAACCAGTATGCGGTGCCGCCGTTGAGCACCAGCGATACCAGAGGCACGCCCAGCGAACGCGATGCCAGGCGCACGACCGCATCAAAACCGGGTACGGCGAAAGCGTCGCCCGCGGGCGTGCCAGGGGAGGCCGCAGACGTTTTGGCGTCGGCTCCCATCTCGGCCGCGTACTGCCCCGGGTCGCTTCCCGTGGTCGTGTGCATTGCCTGTTCGCCCCTGTGTTGAACAGCGTCCCCTTGTCAGGAACCGAGGCTACTGCAGCGGCGTGACGTGTAGCAATGCGACAAATGGAAGGCCAATCGGCTGGCGGCGGATCGCAGAATCCTGCCCTATGGATCGGCCCAATGGCCTACTTCTTGATGCTGAAATCGATCTCGATCGGGTAGGGCACCGGGCTGGACGGCGGCACCGGCAAGGTCCAGCTGCTGAACTGCCCGGCCATGCATTTGGCCACCTCGGTGGTCGGCTGCACCTGGATGCGTGCCAGCTTGCCGTCGGACATGACATTGGCCACCAGGGTGAATGGCGTCTTGTCCGCGGGCGTGTTGCTCGCCAGGCAGGACTTGTACGCGTCCGTGGTCGGGTTGCCGATGCGATCCCACAGTTCCTTCTGGTATGCGGGGCCGCTGCCCGCGCCCTCGGCGAGCTTGGCCTGGCTCACGCGTGCCTGGAAATCGTCGCTGATGGCAGGGCCCAGTTGCAGGGCGAGGGCAAGCAGGATGGGCATGGCGACTCCGGGCGGGCGGAAAGCTCCACCTTATTGCATCCCTGGTAGGAGCGCACCCCGTGCACCACCACGACGCGCCGAGGTTCTTCGCCGCTCGCGTGCCTGGTTGCTGCATGGCCGGTCGCGCATGGGGGCGCTCCTGCGGGGAGCGCGACGCTCAAGGCAGGTGCGGGCTCGCCAGGTATTCCTCGCTCTGCATCTCGATCAGGCGCGACTCGGTGCGGCCGAACTCCGCGCGCAGCCGTTCGCCGTCGTACAGCTCGGTGATCGGCGCGGCGGCAGAGAGGATCAGCTTTACGTGGCGGTCGTAGAACTCGTCCACCAGCAGCACGAAGCGGCGGGCCGCGTCGTCGGTGTAGATGGTGAACTGCGGCACGTTGGAAACGATCACCGCAGGCCCCGCCTTGGCCAGCTCGATGTAATCGGACACCGCTCGCGGGCCTTCGCACAGCGCGGCGAACTCGAACCACAGGATGTTCGCCGCGCGCTTGCGCACCGGGATCGGGCGATCGTTGAGGATGATCTCGCCGCCTTCCTGCACGTCGCCCTCGGCCTGGCTGGCGAAGATGCGGGCCAGCGCGCGCTCGGCCTCGGGGCCCGGCGGCGTGTGGTACACCGGTGCCTGGGTCAGCGCGCGCAGGCGCCAGTCGTGCGAGGAGATCATCTGCACCACGTGGCAGTGCTTCTCGATCAGCGCGATCGCTGGCAGGAAGCGGGCGCGCTGCAGGCCATCCTTGTACAGGTTGGCCGGTTCGGTATTGGACGTGGTCACCAGGGTCACGCCGCGGTCGAACAGCGCCTGCAGCAGGGTGCCCAGGATCATCGCGTCGCCGATGTCATTGACCAGGAACTCGTCCAGGCACAGGACGCGACAACGCGAGGCGAGCGTGGCGGCCACTTCCAGCAGCGGATCCTGCCGCTCGCCCAGCTGGCGCAGCTGCTCGTGCACTTCGCCCATGAAGCGGTGGTAGTGGCGGCGCAGCGCCATGCCCGAAGGCAGGCTGGCCACGAACAGGTCCATCAGGAAGGTCTTGCCGCGCCCCACGCTGCCCCACAGGTAGAGGCCGGGTACGCCTTCGCGCACGTCGTTGCCCAGCAACGACTTGAGGCGCCCGAACAGGCCGCCGTTGCCATTGCCGGCCGAGGCGGCGATCAGCGCGCCATGCATGCGATCGAATTCCGGCAGTAGCGTCTGCTGGGCCGGATCGGCTTCCCAGCGGTGCGCGGCGACGCCTTCCTGGTAACGCACGCTGGGTGCGAGCAACGGGGTATCACTCATGGGTACGACAGACTCTTGATGCGCGCCGCCCGGGGCGGCGCGCCATGACAGGCAACAACGGGCGTGGTGGCTTCAATCCTGGCGCAGCGGCGGCAGCCAGGGCTGCACGTCGTGCTTGATCACACCGCGCAGGTCCATCAGGCGGCGGTGGAAGAAATGGCTGGTGTCAGGCATGCGTACCAGCTGGGGCTTTTTCGACATGCCATCGATCCAGTCGAACACCGCCTGCGGGTCGACCACCTCGTCGGCCTCGCCCTGCACCACCAGCCAGGGGCAGCGCGGCAGCTCGAAGCCCTCGAACGGCCAGCGGCCGGCCGGCGGGGCGATGCTGATCAGCGCGTCGGCATGCAGCCGCACCGCATTGCGGATCGACACGTAGCTGCCGAACGAAAAGCCGGCCAGCCATAGGGCGTCGTGCGGGCGCACGCGGCGCACCCAGGCCACCACGGCGGCCAGGTCGTCGCCCTCGCCGTTGCCGTGGTCGTAGCTGCCTTCCGACTCGCCGGTGCCGCGAAAGTTGAAACGCACGGTATCCAGCCCCGATTCGCGCAGCGAGCGCTCCACCATGGTCACCACCTTGTTGTGCATGGTGCCGCCCTGGAGCGGGTGGGGATGGCAGATCACCGCCGTGCCGCGGCGGGCTTCCTCGGGAATGGCGACGTCGCTGATCGTCTCGAGCTTGCCGGCGGGGCCGTCCAGCGCGAAGCTGGCAGCCTGCTCTGGAAAATGGTCGGGTTGGGTGGGGAGCATGACGGGATTCATGGCCATGATGATAACCGCCACGTGTGTCCACCGTTCGCGTGGGGAGGCTAGGCGCGCATGAATCACCTCGCCCATACCCTGCTGGCCGGCGACGACGAGCTGCTGCAACTGGGCGGCCTGATGGGCGATTTCGTGCACGGCCAGCCCGATCCGGCGCTGCCGGCCGGCGTCATCGCCGGCATCCGCCTGCACCGCGCCATCGACGTCTACACCGACAGCCATCCCGACGTGACGGCCGCCCGCGCGTTGCTGCCGGGCCCCTACCGCCGCTACGGCGGGATCCTGCTGGACATGTGGTTCGACCACCTGCTGGCGCGCGACTTCCCGCGCTGGAGTCGCCAGCCGCTGGATGCTTACGCAGCCGGCGTGCGCGGCCTGCTGTACCGGCACGAATCGCTGCTGCCGCCCGGCCTGCTGCGTTTTCGGCACTACATGGACGCGCATGCGCTGCCCGCGGGCTATGCGCGGCCGGAGGAAATGGGCGCGGCGTTCGACGGTATTTCCCATCGTCTGCGGCGCCCCAACCCGGTGGCGCAGGCCATGTCGGTGCTGGTGGGGCTGGATCGGCCGCTGCAGGCGACGTTCGAAAACTTCTTTCCGCAGCTGAAGCAGTTCGCCGCGCAATGGATCGAGGCGAACTGACCTGGCGGCCGGCCTTAGCCGCAGAGGTTGTCGCCCAGCAAGCGCTCCCCCATGTAATCGACGAACGCGCGCAGCTTGGGCAGCATGTGCCGCCCCGAGGGCCACAGCAGGTAGAACGTGCCGCACACCTGGGCGTATTCGTCCAGCACGGGCACCAGCTCGCCGGAGGCCAGTGCCGCGCGCACCGCGTGCTCGGGCACGTAGGCGATACCGCGCCCGCGCATGGCGAAACAGACGCGGCTGTCCACGTCGTTGCACACCATGGCGATGGGTACTTCGACCTCCGGCGGCACCGGCCAGGCTTCCAGTTTGCCGCTGGTGGGGTAGCGGTAGTGCAGGCAGTCGTGTTCCAGCAGGTCCGAGGGTGTGGCCGGCATGCCCCGGCGCGCCAGGTAGCCGGGTGAGGCGACCAGCAGTCGGCGGAATGTGCCGACGCGCCGGGCGACGAGGCGCGAGTCGTTCGGCACGCCCACGCGCAGCACGGCATCGAAGCCTTCCTCGATCACATCCACCAGGCGGTCGTCGAAGTCCAGGTCCAGCCGCACGTGCGGGTAGGCTTCCATGAAGTCCGAAAGCACTGGCAGCACCAGGCCGCTGACCAGCGGCAGGCTCACCCGCAGGGTGCCGCGAGGTTCGGCGAACTGGCTGTGCAGCTCCGCCTCGGCCAGTTCCAGTTCGCCCAGGATGCGCCGGCTGCGCGCCAGGAACTGCTGTCCTTCGGCCGTCAGCGCGATGCTGCGCGTACTGCGGTGGAACAGCCGCACGCCCAGCTGCGCCTCCAGCCGCGCCACGGCCTTGCCCACCGCCGAGGCGGACACGCCCTGCAGGCGGCCGGTTTCCACAAAGCTCAGGTTGTCGGCCACCTGCACGAAGGTCTGCAGCAGGCCCAGGCTGTCCACGTTCATGGATTGCGGAACTCGGGATCCGTAAAGCCACGAACTCTACCCGTCTTTTTCCGTCGATGCGCGGTATCTAACGTAGCGCTCCCCTCCCAGGTAAGGAACGCCCCCATGACACCGCGCCCGGCCACGGCCCCCGACCAGGCCCCCATCACCGCTCCCATCGATGCGGCCATCGACCTTGCCGTCGCGCAGCAGCGCCTGGTGGGGGCGGTGGTGCTGGTCCAGCATCGTGGCCGTGAGCTGTACCGCCGCAGCGCCGGCTGGGCGGATCGCGAGCAGCGGCGTCCCATGCGCACTGACACCGTGTTTCGCCTGGCGTCGGTCAGCAAACCCATCGTGACCACGGCGGCGATGGTGCTCGCCAGTCGAGGCGTGGTGGACCTGGATGTGCCCGTCATCCGCTGGCTGCCGGATTTCCAGCCGCGCCTGCCCGACGGTGGGGTGCCGGACATCAGCCTGCGCCAGTTGCTGAGCCATCAGGCCGGCCTCGGCTACCGCTTCCTCGAAGCCGAGGCGGATGGCCCTTACGCACGGGCTGGCGTGTCCGACGGCATGGACGCCAGCGGCATCACCCTGGCGGAAAACCTGCGCCGCATCGCCAGCGTGCCATTGCAGTTCGTACCCGGCGAGGCCTGGGCTTATTCGCTGGGCATCGATGTGGCCGGTGGCGTGCTGGAGGCGGCCACGGGCAAGACGCTCGGGGACATCGTCCGCGAGACGGTCACCGAGCCGCTGGGCATGGCCGATACCGCCTTCCACGTGCGCGATGCCGAACGGTTGGCCACGCACTACGTGGCCGGGGCGACGGCGCCCCATCGGTTGGCCGAGGGTGAGGTCGTAGCGCCGTTCCCGGGTGTCGTCGGCATTCCCTACAGCCCCGCGCGTGCGCTCGATGGCGAGGCCTTCCCCTCCGGCGGTGCCGGCATGGTCGGCACCGCGGATGACGTGATGCGTCTGCTGGACGTGCTGCGCCGGGGCGGCGGATCGATCCTCGATCGCGCATGGACCGCGCAGATGGCGCACGTCCAGACCGGTCCGCAAGACCTGGATGAACAGCCGGGCTGGGGCTTCGGACTGGGCTTTGCCGTGCTGCGCGATCCGCTGGCCGCGGATACACCGCAGCGCGCCGGCAGCTGGCGCTGGGGTGGCGTGTACGGGCACAGCTGGTTCGTCGATCCGGCCAGCGAGCTCAGCGTGGTTGCCCTGACCAACACGCTCCACGACGGATTGCCGGCCGGCTTCCTCGCCGACGAGCTGCGCGATCCCATCTACGCCATGCTGGAGGCGAAGTCATGAGCGCCATCGACGACGCCGTGCCGGGCGCCCTCTGCGCACCGACGCCGACGCGCCTCCCGTGGCTGGGCCTGCTCGCCCTGGCCTGCGGCGCGTTCATCACCGTGCTTACCGAGTGCATCGTCGCCGGGCTGTTGCCGGCCATGAGCCGCGACCTGGGTATCAGCGAGGCCCTGGTCGGCCAGCTCACCACCATCTACGCCGTTGGTTCGATGCTGACGGCGATTCCGGTGGTGAAGCTCACCAGCCACTTGCCACGGCGCCCGCTGCTGCTCGCTGCCTTGATCGGCTTTGCGCTGGTCAACAGCGCGATGGCCTGGTCGCAGTCGTATGCCCTGATGATGGTCACGCGCTTCCTGGCCGGCGTGGCGGCAGGCCTGCTGTGGGCACTGCTGGCCGGTTACGCCAGCCGCATGGTGGAGCCGCACCAGCAAGGTCGCGCCATTGCCGTGGCGATGCTGGGTACGCCGCTGGCGATGACCATCGGCATTCCTCTCGGCACCTGGCTGTCCCAGCTGATCGGCTGGCGCTGGGTGTTCGGCCTGATGTCCTTGCTGAGCCTCGTGCTGGTGGCCTGGGCGCGCGGTACCCTGCCGCCGGTGCCGGGCCTGCCGCCGCAGACCCACGGCAGGCTGCGCGACGTGATCGCATTGCCCGGCCTGCTGCCGGTCTACCTGGTGATGCTGCTGGCCGTGCTCGCGCACAACGTGCTCTACACCTATATCGCGCCGTTCTCCGCGTTGTCGGGCGTGCAGGCCTCGCTGGACCGGCTGCTGCTGGCATTCGGCGTGGCATCGGTGCTGAGCATCGTGGTCACTGGCGCCCTGATCGATCGCTGGATGCGTCCGCTGATGGCCCTCGGCTCGGGCCTGTTCCTGTTCGCCGCACTGGCGATGGCGTTGTGGCCGAACTCGTCCGCGGTGCTGGTGGGCGCGGTACTGGCGGGGGGGCTGGGGTTCGGTGGGGCGGCCACCTTGATCCAGACGGCGGTTGCGCGACGCGCCGGCGAGCAGCAGGACCTCGGCCAGTCGCTGGTGGTGGTGGGATGGAACCTGGCAATTGCCGGTGGCGGCCTGCTGGGCGGCGTACTGCTCAAGACCACCGGCGTGGCGATGTTGCCGTGGTCGTTGGTGGTGGTGCTGGTGGCGACGGTAGCGGTGGTGGTACCGGGGAAGAGGGCGTGGGCGTGAGGTGTGGGCCAGTTCCTGGACCGATCAGAGGGCAGGGTGAGGGGTGGGTTCGCCTCTTGCGCTCCCGCGACCTGGCCGCCTACGCGGCGGGCGTTTCGACGTCCTGCCGGCCGCCGAGTCACTTTTCTTTTGCTGGCCCAAAAGAAAAGTACCCCAAAGAAAATGGCCTTCAGAGCCAGGGCTTGCAGCATTTCGCTGGGAAAAGCCCGAATGGGCGAGGAATCGTGTGATTTG
Source organism: Dyella sp. C9 (assembly GCF_003332825.1). Taxonomy (GTDB): domain Bacteria; phylum Pseudomonadota; class Gammaproteobacteria; order Xanthomonadales; family Rhodanobacteraceae; genus Dyella. Next base: position 85,849 of record NZ_QIRF01000008.1, read on the forward strand.
GCAACCTTCGCCGCTACACAGCGGGTACCTCATTGCGCTTCGCAACGCGCCGTGGCGAAGAGGACTTAAAGCAGGTCGCGCTACGCTTCCCGATCGCCTTGGCTAGGTGAAGGGGACGCCACGCTTCCCGACCGGCGTGGAGAACGCGCCACCTCACGGCGAGCCATGTCCTCAGCACGATGCCCCAACATCGCGTCCAGTTTTTTCACCAAGGCAGGTACGGAGGTCAGGCTCGTGTGTGAAAAGGAACTCATCAGTACTGGTCCAACTCGCGAGGCCGTGTCAGGCGACGCCGATTCCTATCAGAATGCCAGGCGAAGCGGGGGCGAGGTGCGTAAGGAATGACGCTGCATTGGACGACCGTTCTAAAAGGATTCCTTCGCTTGGCCCTAACGATTGTCGCGTGGCTCATCGTGGGTGGCGTCGCCTATATCCTGCTCATCAAAGCCCTCGTGGCTGCGCTGGGCTGATGCAATAGCCGTGTGCGTGCCATTGGGACTGAGGTCGGCTTCCGACCCAAAGTCGACACGAGGCTTGCTTAGTTCTTCGCCGGTGGCAGGATGGGTCACCTTTCTCGTGAGTACGGGCATGACGGGCTATTTCTTGGTAGCGGATCTGTTGGGCTTCGGGCAGATCGTCACAAATTCAAGCCCTGAGCAACTTGAGGATCGGATCGGCGATTGGATCGACTTAGTGGCGACAAGCGCAAGAGAGACGGGTTTGGAGCGCTATCAGCTGATCTCAGACACGGTTTTCGCTGCGGCTGAATCGTCCGAACAGGGTCTGCGCGTGTTGATCAGTTTTGCGCGCCAATTGCTAAACAACGGCGCGCCGAAGTCGCTGCTCGTGCGCGGAGCTGTCGCTCATGGAGAATTTACTTGGGGGTCCAAACTCATTTACGGGCCGGCCGTGATTGCGGCTCACGAGCTTGAAATGTCCCTCAATTGGATCGGGGTCGCATGCGACCCGGAGCTGCCCCACATTGACTCGCAATGGGACTACGGGCATGCCATCGCGTACGTCCCGCCAAAAAAGGGAGGGTGGTATCGAGTTCAACCCGTTGTGGACTGGCAAATCCCGCCCACGCATAAGTTGATCGAGTACTTGGCTGGGGGAGGGCTAACCAAGCCCGATGATCGAATCCCTGGGGAGGTTATGTCGAAGCTGAACAATACCGTGCAGTTTGGGACATACCGGCATTTGGCTCGCGCAGAGAAGTTCAAACCGAGCGCCTTCTACGGGCACAACCCGATGCAGGCAATTGAAATGGTCGTCGCGCGATGCCTTACGCAGCATCTAGAAGGAGAAGGGCGGTCTGCCTGAACCCAAACTGGCCCTCTCCAAGCCTAGTCGGCCAGTCCCGCCGCCCACGGCAGTCCCTGAAGCGCACCAAAACTTCGCTCCTGGACGCCCAGGAGCTGGGAGGCTGGCCCGAGCAGCTACTTGATGCTTGCTTGACCGCCCGCGATACCCGGCCATTGCCCTAAAAGGACCTATTTCTCTGATTCTTCGGGGCAATGTGTTGCGGGAGGGGGTGTTGGCAGGCCATGTGACGCCACCGTTCAAACCAAGCGCCGCTCTACAGCCATTGCGGCCGTGCACCTGCCCAAGCACATTTTGTGCAACAGCTACCGTTTAGCGTTGGGCAAGCAAGAGAAAGTAACCCGGCCTTCCCACGGGACTAGCGTCGCGTCGCCGGCGGTAGGTCGGAAGCCCGCGGCAGGCGGGCCAGGTCGCGGAATCGCATGAGGCGACCACCGACTACAACCGTTACGGGATCCCGACCCATCGCCGGGGTGACGGCATCGACGAAACCGTGAGGCGAGCACCCGGCCCTTTCCCCCAAGGGCAGAGGGTGAAAGAAGCGAGGCCATCCCCGACACCGTAAAAGAAAACGCCGCCCAAAGGCGGCGTTCCCGAACATCCGTGCCTGCGAGGGCTTACTTGGCCTGATCCACGATCCAGTGCACCGCGGCCTTCACCTGGTCATCGGTCAGCGCCGGATTGCCACCCTTGGCCGGCATCATGTTGCCGTCCGGGCCCTTGTAGCCGTCGGTGGCGTGCTTGATCAGGGTGTCGATGCCCTCGGCGATGCGCGGGCCCCAGTTGGCCTTGTCGCCGAGCTTGGGCGCGCCGGCGACGCCGGCGGTGTGGCAGCTGTGGCAGAGGTTGTCGTAGATGGTCTTGCCGTCGGTGGTACCACCGTAGGCGACCTGCGCGGCGGCGGCCTTGGCGGCGGCGTCCTGCGCGGCCTGCATGGCGGCGCGTCCGGTGTCACCGGCGTAGACCGCGCCCGCCGGCGCAATGCGCGCGGCAACCTGCTGGGTGGTTTGCGGATTCACTTCCTTGGGTTCGCGGCTGTAGATCAACCAGGCGCCGCCGATCAGCAGCAGGGTCAACACACTAAGGCCTGCGATCAGCAGAGAGAAACTGCGCATGAAGCTCTGGTCGGACTTGGTCAGGGAACCGCTCACACAATTACTCCATGTCAATGGACGGCTTTGCAGCCGGGTTGGGCATAGGTTCAGACAACAAGGCCCCGGAGTATAGTGGAAGGCCGGGGCAAGTTTCAGTCGGGCATGGACGTGGCGTTCGGTCGCGCAGAGGCCCCTGTTTTGATGCAAATTTCTTCATATTGACGCGATAGGCTGGCAAAACCCTGCCATCGGTCATGGGGCACCCATGTCAACTGGCATTGTCTATTCCCGTTGATCTGACCCTATCCTTTCATCCGACAGACGAGTCGGGCGCGGTTTGCGCCGGTGGGGTCGGGTGGCCCGCCTTATATTTCTGGGAGTTTTTTCATGTCGCGTTTTTGGAAGATCGCGCTGATCGTTGTGGCTGTGATCGTGGTGGGAGCCGTGGGCTTCCGTTTGCTGCACAAGCCTGCCGCAGAGGAAAGCGCGCAAGGGCAGCACCGCGGCCAGCACCGGGGGCAGGGAGAGGGTGGCGCCGGTGGTCCGGGTGGTGCGGGTGGCCAGGGCCAGGATGCGCCGGTGCCGGTCACCGTCGAGCCGGTGGTGAAGCAGGACGTGCCGGTGTATCTCACCGCGCTTGGCACCGTGCAGGCACTCAATACCGTCACCATCAACCCGCAGATCAGCGGGCAGATGCTGAGCATCAACTTCAAGGAAGGCCAGGAAGTGAAGAAGGGCGACCTGCTGGCGCAGATCGACCCGCGCCCGTTTCAGGCCGCCTATGACCAGGCCACGGCCAAGCAGGAGCAGGACGAGGCCCAGCTGGCCACCGCGCAGAGCACGCTCAAGCGCAACGACGCGCTGGTGGCCAAGGGCTACGTGGCCCAGCTGGACATGGACACCTACCGCAACAACGTGGCCAACCTGATTGCCACCGTGGCGGCCGACAAGGCAGCCGTGCGCGCGGCCAAGGTGAACCTGGACTACACCCGCATCCTGTCGCCGATCGACGGCGTGGCCGGCATCCGCCAGGTCGACCCGGGCAACGTGGTCACCACCACCACTGCGGTGGTGACGCTGACCCAGATCCATCCAATCTACGTGATGTTCAACCTGCCCGAGCAGAACCTGGAGATGGTGCGCAGCGCCTCGGGCGGCAACGACCCGCTCGAAGTGCTGGCACTGGATCGCACCGATGCGCACACCATCGCGGACGATGGTGAGCTCAACGTGGTGGACAACCAGATCGACACCACCACCGGCACGTTCAAGCTGCGCTCGGTGTTCAAGAACGCCAAGGGCGACCTGTGGCCGGGCCAGTTCGTGAACGTGCGCCTGAAGGTGCGCACCGTGGCTGGCGGCCTGGTGATCCCGGCGCAGGCGGTGCAGCGTGGTCCGGATGGCGACTACGTGTACCTGCTGCAGCAGCAGGACAAGGAACAGACGGTGAAGATGCAGCCGGTCAAGGTGGCCGGTGAAGTGGGCGACAGCCACGTGATGATCGGTTCGGGCCTGGCGCTCAACGATCAGGTCGTGACCGAAGGCCAGTTCCGACTGAAGCCGGGCAGCAAGGTCAAGGCCCTGAAGCCGGGCGAGGTGCCGACCGCACCGAGCGCGGCCGATGTGGACAAGGCCAAGAAGCGCGCGCAGCAGCAGGGCGGCGGTCGTCGCGGCGGCTGATGGAGAGGCGAGGGGCGAGGGATGCGTAGCGAAGGCACCGGAACCGTGGCCTTCGCCAGGCACCCACGCGGTGAAGCGGTGCGAGCGTGCGCCGTCGCTGCCGGCCCCTCGTCCCTAGCAACAACACGGGGCGTCGCAGGACTGGCGCCCCCCACATACATCGACGGCTGACCCCATGGGCTTCTCCACACTCTTCATTCGCCGACCCATCGCCACCTCGCTACTGATGGTGGCGGTGATGCTGCTCGGCATCCTCGGCTACCGCGAGCTGCCGGTATCGGCGCTGCCCGAGATCGACGCGCCCAGCCTGGTGGTCACGACCCAGTACCCGGGCGCCAGCGCATCCACCATGGCCTCGCTGGTCACCACGCCGCTGGAACGCAACCTGGGCCAGATCTCCGGCCTGTCCATGATGACCTCCGATTCGTCGGCGGGCCTGTCCACCATCGTGCTGCAGTTCGCGATGGACCGTGACATCGACATCGCGGCGCAGGATGTGCAGGCGGCCATCAACCAGGCCAAGGGCACGCTGCCCAGCACGCTGCCGTATCCGCCGGTGTACAACCGCGTGAACCCGGCCGATGCGCCCATCCTCACGCTCAAGCTCACCTCCGACAGCCTGCCGCTGCGCGACGTGAACAACTACGCCGACTCGATCCTGGCGCAGAAGCTGTCGCAGGTGCAGGGCGTGGGCTTGGTGTCCATCGCCGGCAACGTGCGCCCTGCGGTGCGCGTGCAGGTGAACCCCTCGCAGCTGGCCAACCTCGGCCTCACCATGGAGGACGTGCGCAGCGCGCTCACCGAGGCCAACGTGAACGCGCCCAAGGGCACGCTCAACGGCGCCACGCAGTCCTACAGCATCGGCACCAACGACCAGCTGGCCGACGCGGCCGAATACAAGAGCACCATCATCGCGTACAAGAACAACGCGCCGGTGCGCCTGTCCGACGTGGCCGAGGTGATCGACGGCGTCGAGAACGACCAGCTGGCTGCGTGGGCCAACGGCAAGCCAGCCGTGTTGCTCGACATCCGCCGCCAGCCGGGCGCCAACATCGTGCAGACGGTGGAGCAGAGCCGCGCGATCCTGCCGCAGCTGCGCGCGGTGTTGCCGGCCGACGTGCACCTGGACGTGTTCGCCGACCGCACCATCACCATCCGTGCCTCGGTGGAGGACGTGCAGTTCACCCTGATCCTCACCATCTGCCTGGTGGTGGCGGTGATCTTCGTGTTCCTGCGCCGCCTGTGGGCCACCGTTATCCCGTCGGTGGCGGTGCCGCTGTCGCTGATGGGCACCTTCGGCGTGATGGCCTTCACCGGCATGTCGCTGGACAACCTCTCGCTGATGGCGCTGACCGTGGCCACCGGCTTCGTGGTGGACGATGCGATCGTGATGATCGAGAACATCGTGCGCTACATCGAGCAGGGCAAGGAGGGCAAGGAGGCGGCGGAGATCGGCGCCAAGGAAATCGGCTTCACCGTGCTGTCGCTGACCGTGTCGCTGATCGCGGTGTTCCTGCCACTGCTGCTCATGCCCGGCGTCACCGGCCGCCTGTTCCACGAGTTCGCCTGGGTGCTCACCATCGCGGTGGCCATCTCCATGCTGGTCTCGCTGACGCTGACGCCGATGATGTGCGCCTACCTGCTGCGCCCCGACGCGCTGCCGGAAGGCGACGACGCGCACGAGCGCCACGCCGCCGCCGGCAAGAAGACCTGGTGGGCACGCCTGGTCAACGTGTATGAGAGCTCGCTCGACTGGGTGCTCAGCCACCAGCGCTTCACGATGATGATCGCGGCGACCACCGTGGTGGTCACCATCTTCCTGTACATCGTCATCCCCAAGGGCCTGTTGCCCGAGCAGGACACCGGCCTGATCACCGGCGTGGTGGCGGCTGACCAGAACGTGGCCTTCCCGCAGATGGAGCAGCGTACCAAGGCGGTGGCCGATGCCCTTCGCCGCGACAAGGCGGTGACCGGCGTGGCGGCCTTCATCGGCGCCGGCTCGATCAATCCCACGCTCAATCAGGGCCAGCTGAGCATCGTGCTGAAGGACCGCGGCGACCGCGACAGCCTGGATGAAGTGGTGGCGCGCCTGCAGAAGGAAGCGGCCGATATCCCGGGCGTGGCGCTGTACCTCAAACCGGTGCAGGACGTGACGCTGGACAGCCGCGTGTCCGCTACCGAGTACCAGTACTCGATGTCCGACGTGAACGCGACCGAGCTGTCGGGCTATGCCACGCAGATGACCCAGGCGCTGCGCGAGCTGCCGCAGCTGGCCGACGTGGACAACAACCTCGCCGACCAGGGCACCTCGCTCAAGCTCACCATCGACCGCGAGAAGGCCAGCCGCCTGGGCGTGCCGGTGCAGACCATCGATGACACGCTGTACGACTCGTTCGGCCAGCGCCAGATCTCCACCATCTTCACCCAGCTCAACCAGTACCGCGTGGTGCTGGAGGTGGCGCCGCAGTTCCGTACCAGCACTGCGCTGCTCAACCAGCTCACGGTGAAGAGCAACGGCAACGGCGCGCTCACCGGCAGCAATGCCACGGCGTTCGGCCAGGTGGCGTCGAGCAACTCGTCCACCAGCACGGGCCTTGGCGTGGCCAATACCGGCGTGATCATTGGCGCCGGCGGCACGATTCCGCTCGCCTCGCTGGCCAGCGCCGAGGTGACCACGGCGCCGCTGGTGGTGAGCCACCAGCAGCAGCTGCCGGCGGTGACCATCTCGTTCAACCTGGCCCCGGGCTATTCGCTGTCCGAGGCGGTGGAGGCGATCCACGGCGTGGAGCAGAAGCTCAACTTCCCGCCGCAGGTGCGTAGCCAGTTCATCGGCAAGGCCGCGGAGTTCTCCACCTCGCTGACCAACGAAGTGCTGCTGCTGATCGCCTCGATCGTGGTGATCTACATCGTGCTTGGCGTGCTGTACGAGAGCTACATCCACCCGCTGACCATCATCTCCACGCTGCCCCCGGCCGGTGTCGGTGCCTTGCTGGCGCTGATCCTGTGTGGCATGAGCCTGTCGGTGGACGGCATCGTCGGCATCGTGCTGCTGATCGGTATCGTGAAGAAGAACGCGATCATGATGATCGACTTTGCGATCGAGGCGCAGCGCGATGGCATGAAGCCACACGAGGCGATCCGTCGAGCCTGTCTGCTGCGCTTCCGCCCGATCATGATGACCACCGCCGCGGCCATGCTGGGTGCGCTGCCGCTGGCGCTGGGCAACGGCATCGGCGCGGAGCTGCGCCGTCCGCTGGGCGTGTCCATCGTGGGCGGCCTGCTGCTGTCGCAGCTGGTGACGCTGTACACCACGCCGGTGATCTACCTGTACATGGAGCGCTTCTCCGATTGGCTGCGTGCACGGCGCGAACAGCGTGAGCTGGCCCGCGCGCAGACGCGAGGCGCGATGTGAGGCGATCGTGATGGCCCGGTACGCACCGGGCCACGGTGACTACCCCGAGGGGGCGCGGCCGGCACGGCGCGCCCCTTTCGGCGTCTCCGCAGACGCCGGCAAGCGCGCTGCATCAACCAAACCCGCCGTCATGCGTTTCGCAGACCATGTGCGGTATATACGTTTCTTCGTGCCTGCGCGGCCCTTCGGCGCATGGCTTGTCTGAATACCGCTGTGCCTGGCGCGCAGCTCAAGCTCCCCTGATGGCATGAACATTTCCGGCCCCTTCATCCGCCGCCCGATCGGCACCTCCCTGCTGGCTATCGGCGTGTTCGTGGTGGGCCTGATCTGCTACCTGCTGCTGGGCGTGGCGGCGCTGCCGAACATGCAGTTCCCGGTGATCTTCGTGCAGGCCAGCCAGGCCGGTGCGAGCGCCGACACCATGGCCTCCACCGTGGCCGCACCGCTCGAACGCCACCTGGGCCAGGTGCCCGGCATCGATACGCTGCGTTCGACCAGCTCGCTGGGCAGCACCCAGGTGTTCATGATGTTCGAGTCTGGCCGCAACCTCGACGCCGCCGCGCGCGACGTGGAGGCGGCCATCAACGCCGCGCAGTCAGACCTGCCCAGTGGCCTCAACGCGCCGCCGAGCTACCAGAAGGCCAATCCGAACGACGATCCCATCATCGCCTTCGCGCTCACCTCCGATACCCAGTCGGCGCGCGACCTCTATGACGTGGCCGACTCGCTGCTGGCGCAGCGCCTGCGCCAGCTCGACGGCGTGTCCGAAGTGGATATCCTCGGTGCGGCGACGCCGGCCATCCGCGTGGACGTGAACTTGCGACAGCTCAACGGCCTGGGCCTCTCGCCCGACCAGCTGCGCAATGCGCTCACTGCCGCCAACGTCACCTCGCCGGTGGGCTTCCTGTCGGACGGCAAGACCACCATGGCGGTGACCGCCAACGACTCGCTGCACACCGCGCAGGACTTCGCCGACCTGGTGATCGCGTCCAACAATGGCGTGCCGGTGCGCCTGTCGGATGTAGCCAAGGTCTATGAAGGCACCCAGGACGCATACCAGGCAGCCTGGTTCCAGGGCAAGCCGGCGATCCTGATGTACGTGTACCGGCAGTCGAACGCCAACATCATCGGCACCGTGGATCGCGTGAAGGCGGCCGTGCCGCTGTTGCGCGGCTACCTGCAGCCGGGCACCACGCTCACTCCGTACTTCGACGGCACACCAACCATTCGTGCGTCGCTGCATGAGGTGCAGGCCACGCTGCTGATCAGCCTGGCCATGGTGATGCTGACCATGGCGATCTTCCTGCGCCGCCTCGCGCCTACGTTGATCGCCACCGCGGCGGTGCCGCTCTCGCTCGCGGGTGCGGCGATGGTGATGTACGTGCTGGGCTTCACGCTCAACAACCTCACCCTGCTGGCGCTGGTGATCGCCATCGGCTTCGTGGTGGACGATGCCATCGTGGTGATCGAGAACATCGTGCGCCATATCGACCAGGGCATGACGCGCATGGACGCGGCGCTGGCCGGCGCCAAGGAGATCGGCTTCACCATCGTCTCCATCACGGCATCGCTGGTGGCGGTATTCCTGCCCCTGCTGTTCATGGGCGGCATCACCGGCCTGTTCTTCAAGGAGTTCACCATCACCCTGGTGGCGGCGATCATCGTTTCGGCGATCGTCTCGCTGACGCTCACTACGTCGCTGTGCGGGCAGTTCCTCAGCAGCCACGACCAGGACAAGCCGACCACGCCCATCGGCATTGCGCTGGAGAAGTTCCAGGCGGGCATGCTTGGCCTGTATTCCAGGGCGTTGAAGTTCTCGATCAAGCATGCGCTGTCGTTCGCGCTGACTCCGCTGGCGCTGATCGCGCTCACCATCTTCCTGTTCGGCGTGGTGAAGACCGGCATGTTCCCGCCGCAGGACACGGGCCTGATCCGTGGCCGCGCCACGTCCGGTGCCACCGTGTCGTTCCAGGACGCCGTGTCGCGCCAGCAGCGCCTGATCGACATGCTGCTGCGCGACCATGACGTGGCCCGCGTGGGTTCGCGCCTGGGCAGCAGCCGCCAGGGCGCTTCCGGTTCGTTCGACATCGAACTGAAGACCCATGCCGAGGGACGCAAGGACGATACCTTCGCCGTGCTCGCGCGCCTCAGCGCCAAGGCTGCGCGCTATCCCGACCTCAACGTGCGCCTGCGCCCGATCCAGGACCTGCCCAGCTTCGGCGGCGGCGGCACTAGCCAGGGCGCGCAGTACCAGGTGTCGCTGCAGGGTGATGACCCGCAGGAACTGCAGGAGTGGCTGCCCAAGCTGGTGGCCGAGCTGAAGAAGAATCCCAAGCTGAAGGACGTGGGCAGCGACATCGACGATGCCGGCCTGCAGCAGAACATCGTGATCGACCGCGACAAGGCCGCCCGCCTCAACGTGGGCATCGGCACCATCGACGGCGCGCTGTACAACGCCTTCGGCCAGCGCCAGATCAGCACCATCTACTCCGACCTCAACCAATACAAGGTGGTGGTCAACGCGCTGCCCAACCAGACGGCAACGCCGGCGGCGATCGATGCGATCTACGTGGCCAGCAACAACGGCGTGATGGTGCCGCTCACCGCGTTTGCGCGCCAGGAGGCCGGCATGGCGCCGACGCAGATCTCGCACGAGAACCAGTACACCGTGATGAGCATGAGCTTCAACCTCGCCCCCGGCGTGAGCATGGGCGAGGCGCTGGAGATCATCCAGGAGACCGGTTCGCAGATGCGCCTGCCGGGCAACATCCGCATCAACATCGGCGGCGACTTCCGCCGCTTCCAGCAATCGCAGAGCGGCATGATCTGGTTGCTGCTCGGCGCCATCGTCACCGTCTACATCGTGCTGGGCATGCTGTACGAGAGCCTGATCCACCCGGTGACCATCCTCTCCACCTTGCCGGCGGCGGGCGTGGGTGCGCTGCTGGCGCTGTGGATCACCGACACCGAGCTCTCGGTGATCGCGCAGATCGCATTGGTGCTGTTGATCGGCATCGTGAAGAAGAACGCGATCATGATGATCGACTTCGCGCTGGTGGCGCGGCGCGAGCATGGGCTCACCGCGCAGGATGCCGCCTACGAGGCGAGCATGGTGCGCTTCCGCCCGATCATGATGACCACCATGGTGGCCATCCTCGCCGCCGTGCCGATCGCCATCGGCCTGGGCGAGGGTTCGGACCTGCGCCGCCCGCTCGGCATCGCGCTGATCGGTGGCCTGCTGATCTCGCAGAGCCTCACCCTGCTCAGCACGCCGGCGCTGTATGTGATCTTCTCCTGCCTGGCCGACCGTTTCTCGGCCTGGCGCGCACGCTTCGGCCAGCACAAGCGCCTGCCGGCCAGCGAAGGCGCCTGATCGCATCCATGCGCAGTGGCCGCATCGCCTGGGAACGGGCGATGTGGCTGCCGTCCCATGAAGCCGCTGGTCAATCCTTCACCGCCGCGTCGCTTTGGCTTGGTGGATCAAGCGTCTATCGCATCTATCCACAGGCTTCTCCCGTGCGCATCCACATCGGCTGTGGAAAACAACCTGGCCAACGCCTTCGCGACGTTTGGTCGCGCACTACAAAAGCGCGGCACGCCCCCGCTGTAGGAGCGCATCCTGTGCGCGACCACGGTCGCGACACCGCTGGTCAATCCTTCACCGCCATGTCGCCCTGGCGTTGTGGATCAATCACCTGCGATACCTATCCACAGGCTTCTCCCGTGCACATCCACATCGGCTGTGGAAAAAAGGGTGATCAACACCTTCGCGGCGTGTGATCGCGCACAGGGTGCGCTCCTACAAGAAGCGCGGCACGCCCCAGCTGCAGGAGCGCACCCTGCGCGCGACCATGGCTGAGACACCGCTGGTCAATCCTTCACCGCCATGTCGCCCTGGCGTTGTGGATCAATCGCCTGGAGTACCTATCCACAGGCTTCTCCCGGGCGCATCCACATCGGCTGTGGAAAACAGCCTGGTCAACGCCTTCGCGACGTGTGATCGCGCACAGGGTGCGCTCCTACAAAAAGTACGACACGCCCCAGCTGTAGGAGCGCACCCTGTGCCCGACCACGGCGGCGACACCGCTGGTCAATTCTTCAGCGCCATGTCGTGTTGGCGTTGTGGATCAACCACCTGCGATAGCTATCCACAGGCTTCTCCCGCGCACATCCACACACGCTGTGGAAAAGGGGGGGCATGCAGCCCTGGGCGGGTTCCGGGGGTCCATCGTCCAGGGCGGCGCGCTGGACCATACGTTCGCGCATAGTCGGGGCCGCGCTTTCCCCCTCTGGACGAAATCGCGACAATGAGGGGCTTTCGTCCGCGTCCTTTGCCCCCATCTGGAATGGCCCCGGACGATTCCTGCGTCCGCGGATGGCGCTGCCGCCCGGCGCGCCTCCCCCTTTTGGTCATGCCGTAGCCAGCGAGGTCATAGAATGTCGAACACGCCGAAGATCATCTACACGCTCACGGACGAAGCGCCGTACCTCGCCACCCAGTCGCTGCTGCCGATCATCAAGGCGTTCACCGGCACCGCCGGCATCGAAGTGGAAACCCGCGACATCTCGCTGGCCGGCCGCATCGTGGCGCAGTTCCCGGACATCCTCCCGGACAACCAGAAGATCGCCGACGACCTCTCCGAGCTGGGCCAGCTGGCCACCACGCCGGAGGCCAACATCATCAAGCTGCCGAACATCAGCGCCTCGATGCCGCAGCTGAAGGCCGCGATCAAGGAACTGCAGGGCCAGGGCTACGCCCTGCCGGATTATCCGGAAGAGCCCAAGGACGTCAGCGAGTGGAACGTCAAGGCGCGCTACGACAAGGTGAAGGGCAGCGCGGTGAACCCGGTGCTGCGCGAGGGCAACTCCGACCGCCGCGCGCCGCTTTCGGTGAAGAACTACGCGCGCAAGCACCCGCACAAGATGGGTGCGTGGAGCTCCGACTCGAAGACCCACGTCGCGCACATGGATGGCGGTGATTTCTACGGCAGCGAGAAGTCCACCGTGGTGCCCAAGGCCACCACCGTGAAGATCGAGTGGTTTGGCAAGGACGGCAGCAGCAAGGTGCTCAAGGAGAAGACCGCGCTGAAGGACGGCGAGATCATCGACGCCGCGGTGATGAGCCGCAAGGCGCTGGCCAGCTTCATCGATGCGCAGATCGAGGACGCGAAGAAGCAGGGCATCCTGTTCTCGGTGCACCTGAAGGCGACCATGATGAAGGTGTCCGACCCCATCATGTTCGGCATCGTGGTCAACGGGTTCTACAAGGACGTGCTGACCAGGCACGCCGATGTGCTCAAGAGCGTGGGCTTCGAGCCGAACAACGGCATCGGCGACCTGTACGCCCGCCTCGGCGCCCTGCCGCAGGGCACGCAGGACGAGATCCTGGCCGACATCAAGGCCGAGTACGCCAAGCGCCCGGCGCTGGCCATGGTCAATTCCGACAAGGGCATCACCAACCTGCACGTGCCCAGCGACGTGATCATCGACGCCTCGATGCCGGCGATGATCCGCGACTCCGGCAAGATGTGGAACGCCGAAGGCAAGCTGGAAGACACCAAGGCGGTGATCCCCGATCGCAGCTACGCCGGCGTGTACCAGGTGGTGATCGAGGACTGCAAGGCGCATGGCGCGTTCGATCCGGCCACCATGGGCAGCGTGCCCAACGTGGGCCTGATGGCGCAGGCCGCCGAGGAATACGGCTCGCACGACAAGACCTTCCTGATCGCCGGCGACGGCGTGGTCAAGGTCACCGACGAAGCCGGCAACGTGCTGCTGGAGCAGCCGGTGGAAACCGGCGACATCTGGCGCATGTGCCAGACCAAGGATGCGCCGATCCAGGACTGGGTGAAGCTCGCCGTGAACCGCGCGCGCCTCAGCAACACTCCGGCAGTGTTCTGGCTGGACAGCAACCGCGCGCATGATCGCCAGATCATCGCCAAGGTCGAGCGCTACCTGAAGGATCACGACCTCAGCGGCCTGGACATCCGCATCCTGTCGCCGGTGGAGGCCACCCGTTTCTCGCTGGAGCGCATCCGCAAGGGCCAGGACACCATCTCGGTGACCGGCAACGTGCTGCGCGACTACCTCACCGACCTGTTCCCGATCATGGAGCTGGGCACCAGCGCCAAGATGCTCTCCATCGTGCCGCTGATGGCCGGTGGCGGCCTGTTCGAGACCGGTGCCGGCGGCTCGGCGCCCAAGCATGTGCAGCAGTTCCTCGAAGAGGACTACCTGCGCTGGGATTCGCTCGGCGAATTCCTGGCCATCGCCGCTTCGCTGGAGCACCTGGCCAACCGCTACGACAGCGCCGATGCCCGCGTGCTGGCCAAGACGCTGGACCAGGCCAACGGCAAGATCCTCGACAACAACAAGTCGCCGGCACGCAAGGTCGGCGAGCTGGACAACCGCGGCAGCCACTTCTACCTCGCCATGTACTGGGCGCAGGCATTGGCCGAGCAGAACGACGATGCCAAGCTGAAGGCAAAGTTCGCGCCGCTGGCCAAGCTGCTCACCGAGAACGAAGCCGCCATCGTGGCCGAGCTCAACGGTGCGCAGGGCAAGGCCGTCGACATCCAGGGCTACTACCACCCGAACCTGGCGCTGGTGAGCAAGGCCATGCGCCCGAGCAAGACCTTCAACGACGCGCTGGCTTCGCTGGGTTGATCGACGGCGACAACGCGTAACAAGAGGAAGGCCGCGCAAGCGGCCTTCTTTTTTGCAGGAGCGCACCCTGTGCGCGCATGCCTTTGGCGATCAACTGCACGATCACGCACAGGCTGCGCACCTGCAGGCGAAGCCTGTCGCGCTCAGCGCTGGTGGCAGCCGGTGCAGGAGAACGCGCTGCCCAGCATGATCGGGTTGGCGGGCTTCTGGCCGGGCACGCCAGGCGCATTGAACGCAACGACATTGGCCTGGGCGTCGCGGATGCGCTGTTCGAGCACTTCGCGATAAGGCCACTGCGCATAGTCCGGTGAGCGCTGCGCCAGTGCGTAGATCTTGGTCGCCGTCTGCCAGTCTCCCGACTTGGTCAGCATGTCGCCCATGTTGAGCATGAAGCCTTCCTCGTTGTGCGGGGCCATGGCGGAGTTGAGGCAGGCGCGCGCATCGCGCGTGCCCGCACTGGCGCCGCGCATGGCCTGGCTGAAGCGGTCGAGGTCGGTGCCATGGCGATCGAGGCGGGTGTGCGCGCACACCTCGAGATCCTGCCATTGCAGTTCCAGCGCCTGCCTGAAGCCCTCGCTGTCGGCTGGCTGGTTGCTGGCCACGTAGCCGGCGGTGAACAGGTTGAAGGCGGGCCAGTCCTTGACCGCCTGCTGCATGACGGCCATGCCTTGCTGGCGCAAGGCGTCGTCGCGATCGAGCTGTGCTTCGGCCAGCATCGCGCTGGCGAGGAAACCGCGGAAACGTGCGTCGGCAGGGTCCAGCGCCGACGCCCGGGCGAAATACTTGCGGGCCAGCACCAGGTCGTCGGTGATGCTCGGCGGCGTGTGCTCCAGCCGGTTGCGCTCGGCGGCCCGCCACATGTGCAGCCAGCCCACGTGCGCCGCGGTCTGTGCATCTTGCGGGTTGCGCAGGTAGGCCGCGGTCTCGGCTTCGAGGGCTTGCTGCAGGTGCGCGTAGTCGCCGCGATGGAACGTGTCCAGGAACAGCTGGTCGGCTTGTACCGCCGCCGGCTGGCGCGGGGCGTCACCGCCCGCCTGCGCGACGGCCAGGCCCGCGACCAGGCAGCCGGTGATGGCCAGGGCGGCAATGAACGCCGTGGGAATGAACGGCTGCAGCGGTCGCAGCAGGGACGAGCGTTTCATGGCGCACTCCTTGGCGGGGTTGGTGTGCAAAGCGTGCCCGCCAGGCGATGGCGCCGGCAGCGTGGCCTATCAGCCATCGCCACTGACAGCTGTCATGCACGAAGCCTAAGGGCCGAATGAACGCAAGGCGTCGAGGTGCGGTCGATACGGCGAGGGCTGGCGGATAATCCCGGTCCGATACGCTCACTGGCCATGGAGCTGCGCATGCGTCCCACCCTGTTCGTCTGTCTGTTCGCCCTTGCCGGATTCACCCCAGCCTTCGCGCAGACCGCCGGGTCCGCGACGCCGGCGCCGCCGTCCACGGCGGCGGCGACCAACCTCGAAGCGGTGACGGTAAGCGGTGTGCAGCCGGGTCCGGGCCTGTGGAAGGTGAGCAAGGGTGACCACGTGATGTGGGTGCTCGGTACGCTGTCGCCGCTGCCCGACCACATGGAATGGAAGACCGACGAAATCGAGCAGACCATCGCCGAATCGCAGGAGGTGCTGGGCCCGCCCTCGGTGGCGCTCAAGCCCAAGACCAACTTCTTCGGCAAGCTGTTCCTGCTCCCTTCGCTGGTGGGCGCGCGCAAGAACCCCGATGGCCAGACCCTGCAGCAGATGGTGCCCGCGCAGGACTATGCACGCTGGCTGGTGCTCAAGCAGCAGTACCTGGGCAATGACCGCAGCGTGGAAGACTGGCGCCCGATCTTTGCTGCGGTGGAGCTGTACGACAAGGCGATCAAGCGCCATGGCCTCACCGGCTCGGGCGGCGTGAAGGATGCCGTGCGCGACCTGGCCAAGAAGCACAACGTGAAGTTCGAGACGGTCCGCTACACGCTGATGGTGGACGAGCCGCGCAACGCGGTGAAGACCTTCAAGTCCTCGCCCATGGACGACCGCGAATGCTTTGGCCGCACGCTGGATACGGTCGAGCGCGACCTCGGGCGCATCACCGAGCGCGCCAATGCCTGGGCCACCGGCGACATCGAGACCTTGCGCGGTCTGCCGATGAACGACCAGCGCGAGGCATGCATTTCCGCCGTGACCGAAGCGGGCTTCGCCAGGCAGCTAGGCTTCAGCGATGTGCAGCAGAAAGCGCAGTCGATGTGGATCGAGGCGGCCGAGCAGGCGTTGAACACCAATACGCAGACCTTCGCCATGCTGCCGATGGAAGACGTGCTTTCGCCCAAGGGCCTCATCGCGCAGCTGAAGGAAAAGGGTTATTCGGTGGAGGCGCCAGACGGCAGCGACGCCGAGGGTGTGGCGCCAGCGCAATAACGCAGCCAAATCACCGCCCACCGGGCGCATTCGCACCCTGTGCGCGACCATGACGGCGACACCGCTGGTCAATCCTTCACCGCCATGTCGTGTTGGCTTTGTAGATCAACCACCTGCGATACCTATCCACAGGCTTCTCCCGTGCGCATCCACATCGGCTGTGGAAAACAGCCTGGCCTACGCCTTCGCGACGTTTGATCGCGCACAGGGTGCGCTCCTGCAAATAGCGCGAGGGACGACAGGGCAGGGCGCCTGCCCAACGGCAACGCCCCGAACATGGTCCAAACGGTGGCTTATCCGGCGCTAGCCTGGTCCAGCAACGCGATCTCATCCTTGCCCAGCTGGAGTTCGACGGCGCCGAACAACTCCTTCAGTTGCGGAATCGTGGTGGCGCTGGCGATCGGGGCGGTGATGCTGGGGCGGGCGATCAGCCAGGCCAGTGCCACCTGCGCGGGCGTGGCGTTGTGTGCGGCCGCCACCTTGTCGAGCGCAGCGAGCACGCCCAGGCCGCGCGGGTTCAGGTACTTCTGCACCGCGCCGCTGCGTGCGGCGCTCTTGCCGAGGTCCGCCTCGCTGCGGTACTTGCCGCTAAGGAAGCCGCTGGCCAGAGCGTAGTAGTTGATGACGCCAATGCCCTCGGCGACCACCAGTGGCTCGAGCTCCTGCTCATAGGCTTTGCGGCTGACCAGGTTGTATTCCGGTTGCAGCGTTTCGTAGCGTGGCAGGCCAAGCTCGGCGGAGAGCTTGAGTGCTTCGCCAAAGCGGTCGGCACCGTAGTTGGAGGCGCCGATCACGCGCACCTTGCCTTGTTCGATCAGCTTGGCAAAGGTCTCCAGCGTCTCGTGCAGCGGCACCGAGGCGTCGTCCTCGTGGGCCTGGTACAGGTCGATGTAATCGGTCTGCAGGCGCTTGAGCGAACCCTCCACGGCCTGGTTGATGTTCATCGGCGACAGGCCAGGATGCTCGGCCCACTTGGCTACCTTGGTGGCGATCACCACCTTGTCGCGCTTGCCGCTGCGCTTGAGCCATTTGCCGATGATGGTTTCCGATTCGCCGCCGCGGTTGCCCGGAACCCACGCCGAATAGACGTCCGCGGTGTCGACCAGGTTGAAGCCTGCGTCGACGAAGGCGTCCAGCAGTTCGAACGAGCGTGCTTCGTCCGCGCTCCAGCCAAATACGTTGCCGCCGAATGCAAGGGGCGCCACCGAGATCGAGGATCGGCCAAGGGGACGAAGATTCATGGATGTGCTCCGCATGCGATGGGGGAGGGGTACGTTTACATGCATACTCGAAACGCTGGTTTCGCGCGAGTATACGCGCCGCCGATGTGATGCCGAGGCGAGCGCGCCACCGTTACGGAGAGGACGTTCGATGAAAGCCAAGGCAGTAACCGCACTGCGGTGCGCGATCGTGATGGGTATGTGCACGTGGGTGGGCGCATCGTTGGCGCAGCCCGCCGCGCAACCCTGGAGCAACGTCTCGCTTGCCCCCGACGCGCGGGCCAGGCTGTTGCTGGCGCAGCTGACGCAGGACGAGAAGTTCCAGCTGATCCGCAGCTATTACGGCGGCCCCGATCGTCCCGCCAACAACCCAGTGCCGAAGGGTTCGCTCGGTTCGGCCGGTTACGTGCCGGGCATACCACGGCTGGGCATTCCTGCGCTGCAGGAGAGTGATGCCGGCCTGGGCGTGGCCAGTTCCGATCGCATCCGCGCGGGCCATTACGCCACGCCGCTTCCGGCGGGGCCGGTGACCGCGGCCAGCTGGGATCCGCAAGTGGCGTTTCGCGGTGGCGCGATGATCGGCGGCGAGGCGCACAGCAATGGCTTCAACGTGCTGTTGGCCGGCGGCATCAACCTGATGCGCGAGCCGCGCAACGGTCGCAACTTCGAGTACGCCGGCGAGGATCCGCTGCTGGCCGGTGCCATCGTGGGCGCCGCGGTGGGCGGCGTGGAAAGCGCGCATGTGATCTCCACCATCAAGCATTACGCCCTGAACGACCAGGAGACCGCGCGCGACACCATCAACGTGGAGATCGGCGAGCAGGCCATGCGCGAGTCCGACCTGCTGGCGTTCGAGCTGGCCATCGAACGCGGCAAGCCAGGTTCGGTGATGTGTTCGTACAACAAGCTCAACGGCGACTGGGCCTGCGAGAACGATTACCTGCTGAACCAGGTACTCAAGCGCGACTGGCACTACCCCGGCTTCGTGATGTCCGACTGGGGCGGCACGCACAGCGCCGCCAAGGCGGTGAATGCCGGCCTCGACCAGGAGTCGGCCGGCGAGGTGTTCGACAAGCAGGTCTACTTCGATGCGCCGCTGCGCGACGCGCTGGCCAAGGGCGAGGTGAAGCAGGCGCGCGTCGATGACATGGTTCTGCGCATCCTGCGCAGCATGTTCGCCGCGGGCGTGTTCGAGCATCCCGCCCAGCCGTCGCCGATCGACGAGGTGGCCAACCTGGCCGTGGCGCGGCAGACGCTCGAAGCGGGCGCGGTGCTGCTGCGCAACCAGCAAGGCCTGTTGCCGTTGGACGTGGGCAAGCTGGGCTCGGTGGCGGTCATCGGTGCCCATGCGGACAAGGGTGTGCTCGCCGGTGGCGGCTCGTCGCTGGTCAGCGCCAAGGGTGGCAATGCGGTGCCCGGACTGGCGCCCGCCGGCTGGCCGGGCCCGGTGATGTATCACCCGTATGCGCCGCTCAAGGCGCTGCGTGAAGCCGCACCCAAGGCCAATATCCAGTTTGCCGAGGGCAACGACGTGGCCGCTGCGGCTGCGTTGGCGGCGAAGTCGGACGTCGCCGTGGTGTTCGTGCAGAAGTGGGCCGCCGAATCGGTGGATGCCACCGACCTCTCGCTGCCCGATGCCCAGAATGCCCTGGTGGCGGCCGTGGCGAAGGCCAATCCGCGTACCGTGGTCGTGCTGGAAAACGGCGGCCCGGTGACCATGCCCTGGCTGGACCAGGTCGGCGCGGTGCTGGAGGTCTGGTATCCCGGCGGTGACGCCGGCCATGCCATCGCCGATCTGCTCACCGGCAAGGTGAACCCCTCGGGCCGCCTACCGCTGAGCTGGCCACGCGACGTCTCGCAATTGCCGCGTCCCGCGTTGCCGGGTGCCGGTGGCGGTACGCCTCCCGCTTCGGTCGACTATGGCATCGAAGGTGCCGACGTCGGTTATCGCTGGTACCAGTCGCGCGGCATCAAGCCGTTGTTCCCGTTTGGCTATGGCCTGTCCTACACGAGCTTCAGCCATGGCTCGCTCAAGGTGAGCGCGCAGGGCCACCAACTCGAGGCGACGCTCGAGCTCAGCAACACCGGTACCCGCGCGGGTGCCGAGGTGGCCCAGGTCTATGTGCAGTTGCC
The DNA here is from genome assembly GCF_003332825.1 of Dyella sp. C9. GTDB lineage: Bacteria > Pseudomonadota > Gammaproteobacteria > Xanthomonadales > Rhodanobacteraceae > Dyella. Next base: position 105,776 of record NZ_QIRF01000008.1, read on the forward strand.
CGGCGCCAAGGCACGGCGGCTGGCGGCATTCACCAAGGTCAACCTGCAGCCGGGCGAGCATCGCCAGCTGACCATTCCGCTGGAACCGCGCCTGCTCGCCCATTTCGACACCACCACGCACCGCTGGGTCGTGCCGGGTGGCTCCTACAGCGTCGCCGAAGGCCACTCGTCCGCCGAACTGGGTACGCCGGTCGTCGTGCAACTCAAGCCGGGCGCGCTCTGAAACTCAGCTTCGCCGCCTTCATGGGCGGCGACCGCGCCTACCGCGGGGGCATGCTTCAGCCGCAACCGCCTTGCGCCGCCAGGCTGGGGACGGCGACCGCGTTGGCCAGCTGTTGCTCTGCCTTGGGTGCGGGTTGGCGCTTGCCCTTCGGCGGACGCCCCCGTTCCTCTTCGCCCGCCAGTCGACGGGCCAGTTCGAGGTCGGCGATGTGTCCATGCATGAACAGCAGGTTCGTGAAGAGCGAGCTCATGAGATCCTCCCGTTGCCGCCTTGTCTAAGCGTGGCTTCAAGATAGGCGCCTCGCAGGGTGCGAAAAAGCGATATATTCGCAAGCCAGACTTGAGAGAAATTCAAATGGCACGGGTGTCACTGGATCTCCTCCAGCAGTTCGTGCAGGTGGCCCGGCTGGGCAATCTGTCGCGCGCGGCCGAGCAGGCCAATCTCACCGTCAGCGCACTCAGCCACCAGGTTCGCCAGCTGGAGCAGCGGCTGGAGCGCAAGCTGTTCGAGCGCGGCCCGCGCGGCGTGCAACTCACGGCGGAAGGGCGCCGCCTGCTGGAAGCGGTGGGGCATCACTTCGAGGGCATCGATCGCGCCATGGCCGGCTTCCGCTGCCGGCGCGAGGACGTGCTCACGCTGAGCGCGATTCCCGGCGTGATGTCGAGCTGGCTGGTGCCGCGCCTGGCACGGCTGGTGGCGGCCCACCCGGAGCTGCAGCTCAACCTGCAGTCGAGCGTGGAGCTGGTGAACTTCGAGCGCGATCCAGTGGATGCCGCGGTGCGTTATGGACGCGGCCCGTGGCCGGGCCTGGTCACCGAGCGCCTGTTCGGCGAATGGATCGCGCCGGTGGCCTCGCCAGCCCTGCTCGCGCGCATGGGCGACGCCGATCCCAACGATCTCGGCCAGTGGCCGCTGCTCGGTGATCCCGGTGATCGCTGGCGCGACTGGTTTGCCGCTGCCGGTGGCCAGCCGCCGGGACGCTACGTGGCCCATTTCGACAACACCGATGCGCTGCAGCGCGGTGCCCTCGAAGGCATGGGCGTGGCGCTGGGGCGCATGGTGATGGCGCGACCGCTGGTGGAAGCGGGTTTGCTGAAGGTGCTGGGCGACCGCTACCAGCAGATTCCCGAAGCCTATTTCCTGGTGTATCCGGAACACGCGAAGGGTCACGCCGGACTGCGCACGTTCCGCGAATGGCTGCTGTGCGAGGCGGGCAAGTACGCCCAGGCCATGTCGTCGGCAACCAATGGCGAGGGCATGGCGTAAAACCTTCGCCGTGGGTGGTGAAAGGCCGGCTCCAGCGATTCGTGTTTTCCTGCCGTCGGACGAGCGCGAGCGCTTTGTCCATCCACCATTTGTATACGTAGTGGCCGGCAAGCTGCCCCCGCTATGCTTTATCCGTCTTGATTGATGTTACGTACCAGGGGTTTTCGATGAATAGCCGTGTGATCCTGGGGCTGGCAGCGCTGCTGCTGGCCGCGTGTAGTGGTGGCACTGCGCCGGAGGCGCAGGCACAGGACCAGCCTGCGGGCGAGCTGGTGCCGCCGACCACCGCCAGCGATTTCACCGCGTCGCAGCTCGACCAGGTCATCGCCGGCAACTGGCGCTCGCCGGAAAACCGCGCCCGCGATGTCTATCGCCACCCCAAGGCCACGCTGCAGTTCTTCGGCATCCGTCCCGACCAGACGGTGGTCGAGATCACCCCGGGCGGCGGCTGGTACAGCGAGATCCTCGCGCCGCTGCTGCAGGACAACGGCCATTACATCGCCGCCGTCGCCAAACCCTCGGGCGAAGGCGAGGCCAGCCGCAACCTCAGTGGCCTGCGCGCGAAGTTCGCGGCCGATCCTGCCCATTACGGCCAGGCGCAGGTGCTGGAGTTCGATCCCAAGGCGCCGTCGTTCGGCGCACCGGGTTCGGCCGACCTGGTGCTGACCTTCCGCAACGTGCACAACTGGGTCGAAGCGGATACCGCGCCGGCCATGTTCAAGGCGTTCTATGCCGTGTTGCGTCCGGGCGGCGTGCTGGGCGTGGAAGACCATCGCGCGGCCGACAACGCCACGCTCGATGCGGTGAAGGGCAGCGGCTACCTGCCGACCAGCTACGTGGTGAAACTCGCCACCGATGCAGGCTTCAAGCTCGAGGAAAAGAGCGAGATCAACGCCAATCCGAAGGACACCAAGGATTACCCCAAGGGTGTCTGGACGCTGCCGCCCACGCTCACCCTGGGTGACCAGGATCGCGCGAAGTACCTGGCCATTGGCGAATCGGACCGCATGACGCTGCGCTTCGTGAAGCCGGCGACGCCCGCCGCTTCCGCGTCCACGCGCTGAGTCGCCAGGATCACGCGCCCCCGCGGCGCGCGATGGTGTTGCCCATGTTGCTTGCGCTCAACAAACCCTACGGCGTGCTTTGCCAGTTCAGCGATGCGGATGCTCGTCGCACGCTGGCCGAGTTCGTGCGTCAGAAAGATGTCTACCCGGCCGGCCGACTCGACCACGACAGCGAAGGCCTGTTGCTGCTCACCGACGACGGCCGGCTTGCCCACAAACTCACCGACCCGCGCCACAAGCAGCCCAAGACCTACCTGGTGCAGGTTGACGGGCAGGTCACCGACGAGGCCATCGCCGCGCTTCGCCGCGGCGTCATGCTCAACGACGGGCCGACCCTGCCGGCCGGTGCCGAACACGCCGCGGAACCGGACTGGCTGTGGCCACGCGACCCGCCGGTGCGTTTTCGCAAGCTCATCCCTACCAGTTGGATACGCATCACCTTGCGCGAGGGACGCAATCGCCAGGTGCGCCGCATGACGGCGGCGGTGGGTTTCCCCACCCTGCGCCTGATTCGCGAACGCATCGGCCCCTACGCGCTGGATGGGTTGGAACCGGGCGCTACGCGCATCATCACCCCGTAGGAGCGCACCCTGTGCGCGACTATGGCGGCGACACCGTTGGTCAATCCTTCACCGTCATGTCGTGTTGGCTTTGTAGATCAACCACCTGCGATACCTATCCACAGGCTTCTCCCGTGCGCATCCACATGGGCTGTGGAAAACGCGGGGATCGACGCACGCGCGGCGTGTGATCGCGCACAGGGTGCGCTCCTACAAGAAGCGCGGCACGCCCTCGCTGTAGGAGCGCACCCTGTGCGCGACCATGACGGCGATACCGCTGGTCAATCCTTCACCGCCATGTCGTGTTGGCGTTGTGGATCAACCACCTGGCGTACCTATCCACAGGCTTCTCCCGTGCACGTCTACAAACGCTGTGGAAAACGGCTTAGCGGGCGCTTTCGCGGCGCGTGATCGCGCGCGCTCGCCGGATCAATCCAGGTTGAAGAACGCCTTGGCCGTGGCGGTGCTGTTGGCGGCGGTCACTTCCACCGGCTCGCCGCGGTCGCGCGCGATTTCCTGGCAGATGTGGCGCAGGTACATCGGCTCGTTGCGGCGGTGCGAGGGCTGCGGGCGCACGGTGCGCGGCAGCAGGTAGGGCGCGTCGGTCTCGATCATCAGGCGGTTGGTGGGGATTTCCTTCACCAGCTCGCGCAGGTGGGTGCCGCGGCGCTCGTCGCAGATCCAGCCGGTGATGCCGATATGGCAATCCAGCGCGAGGTAGTCGCGCAAAGCCTCGCCGGTATCGGTGAAGCAATGCACCACCGCGCCGGGAATCTTGTCGCGATAGCGGCGCAGCAGTGCGACGAAATCGTGGTGCGCGTCGCGCTGGTGCAGGAACAGCGGCTTCTGCACGTCCACCGCGATCTGCAGCTGGCGCTCGAATACGGCCAGCTGCACGTCGCGGGGCGAGTAGTTGCGGTTGTAGTCGAGCCCGGTTTCGCCGACGGCACGCATCTCCGTGTGGGTGGCCAGCGCGCGCAGCAGGGCGTCGGTGGCGTCGTCGTAGTCGATCGCATGGTGCGGATGCACGCCGGCGGTGGCGTACAGCACGCCAGGGTGGGCCTGGGCCAGCGCCAGCGCATGCGTGCTGCCGTCGGCCGAGGCGCCGGTCACCACCAGTTGTGCCACCCCGTGGTCCTTCGCGCGCTGCATCACGGCGTCGAAGTCGTGATGGAACGATTCGTGGGTAAGGTTGGCACCGATGTCGATCAGCTGCATGGGACGGCTACGCGCGAAGGGGCCGGCTATTGTCCCAGACCCGTGGCGATGTGGCATCCGACGGCAGGGCGGCCTGGCGCTCTGGGCAAGGGCAAGGCGTGTTCCGCGCCGGCGACCATGTCCTGTCCGCAGGCATGCGCCAAGCACGGGCCGGCGCGGGGATGCTGCGCTGCGGGATGCCGCTCGGCCATGACGTGTCGATGACCATGCCCCATGGCCGCAGGGCGGCGCTCGTCGCTGGCGCAAGCAGGGTGGGGCCGGAAACGGCCCTCCCCATGCCCTGGAAAACACCGGTCTGGGGGCATCGGTGGGCGGGTTTCGGCGAGTTCTTGCGCCTGAACGGCGGTGCCGTGCGAGCCGGTGGCGGCAAGCGAACCGTCATGCGGCCCGATTACGCTCCGGCTCTCGTTGAACGCAGGGACCCGGGCGTGGTCGACAACTGTGAGCGATGGTGAGGAACCGTGCTCGCGTGGCGCCCAATGGGTGTGTTACGAATGCGTCCTCGTTGCCGTTGGGGGCGGCATGCGCGAGGGTACTTACACTGGAAGCGGGGTGAGCACATGTCGGCAGTCGCAAAGCCGGTCGCCAACAAGGAAGATATGGCGATGGAAAGCGGTGAGGCGGCGGTCTGCGCGCTGCTGGTGGCCCGTGGCCGGCTGAAGGACACAGATCTCGTCCGGGCGCGCCGGCTGCACGAGGAGTCGCCGGAAGGCACGCTCACCGCGCTGATGGCCCGGCTGGGCCTGGTGTCGGAGCGCGACCTGGCCGAGGCCTGGTCCGAGCGGCTGGATACCCCGCTGCTGGCGGCACGCGATGCCCCCGAGTTGCCGCCCGCCGAGCTGGACGTATCCGTGCGCTTCCTCAAGCAGCAGCACGTGGTGCCGGTGCGGGTGGGCGAGGATGGCCTGGCGCTGGTGGTGGCCGACCCGGCCGATCCTTATCCGCTGCAGGCGATGCAGCTGGCCGCCGGCCGGCCGGTGACGCTGCGCATTGGCCTGCGCTCGGAAATCGACGACCTGATCGAGCGCTACTACGGCTCCGGCCGTTCGGCGATGGGCACCATCGTCGAGAACCTGGACGGCAGCGCCGCCGTCGAGGACGACGTGGAGCACCTCCGCGACCTCGCCTCCGAGGCGCCGGTGATCCGGCTGGTCAACCTGATCCTGCAACGCGCGGTGGAACAGCGCGCTTCGGACGTGCACATCGAGCCGTTCGAGAACCGCCTGAAGGTGCGCTACCGCATCGACGGCGTGCTGCATGAAGTGGAGGCGCCGCCGTCGAGCTCCACCGCGGCGGTGATCTCGCGCGTGAAGATCATGGCCAAGCTCAACATCGCCGAGCGGCGACTGCCGCAGGATGGCCGCATCCAGCTGCGCGTGCAGGGCAAGGAGCTGGACCTTCGCGTGTCCACCGTGCCCACCAGCTTCGGCGAATCGGTGGTGATGCGTATCCTCGATCGCGAGTCGGTGGTGTTCGATTTCGCCTCGCTCGGTTTCACCGACAACTTCCAGCAGCGCTTCGTCGACGTGCTGGAACGTCCGCACGGCATCCTGCTGGTCACCGGCCCCACCGGCTCGGGCAAGACCACCACGCTGTATACGGCGCTGTCGAAGATCAACACGCCCGACGTGAAAATCATCACCGTCGAAGATCCGGTCGAATACCAGATCGAAGGCATCAACCAGATCCAGGTGAAGCCGCAGATCGGCCTGGATTTCGCCGGTGCCCTGCGCTCCATCGTGCGCCAGGACCCCGACGTCATCATGATCGGCGAAATGCGCGACCTGGAAACCTGCCGCATCGCCATCCAGTCGGCGCTTACCGGTCACCTGGTGTTGTCCACGCTGCACACCAACAGCGCGGCGGGCGGCATCACGCGCCTGCTCGACATGGGCGTGGAGGACTACCTGCTCGGCTCCACCGTCAACGGCATCCTGGCGCAGCGTCTCGTGCGTCGCCTGGATCCGGAGACGGCCGTTCCCTACGAGGCACTGCCCGAGGTGATCGAGCAGTTCGAGTTGCACAAGTACACCAACGAACGTCCCATCCGTTTGTGGAAGCCTGGCAGCAGCGCGGCCAATCCCACCGGTTATCGCGGACGCCGCGCCATCATGGAGTTCCTGGTGATGAGCGACCCCCTGCGCCGCCTGGTGATGCAACGCGCCGACGCCGGCGAGATCGAGCGTCTCGCGCGCGCCGAAGGCATGCGCACCATGTACGAGGACGGTATCGCCAAGGCCGTGGCGGGCATCACCACGATCGAGGAGGTGCTGCGTGTCACGCAGGAGAGCTGATGGTTTGACGTCCCCCGGCATTTGCCGAATGGCCCGGGGTGCGTCCCCAAGAAAGGGTAGCGCCTGCGTGCTTGCGAGCTGGCCCGACCTTATCCGCCGTCATCCCAGCCTTCGCTGGGATGACTGCCTTGCAGTGGCGCATCGGGTGCTGTCCGCGCTGCGCCATGTACGGGCCAAACCGGACGCCCGTCCATGACGCAGTTCCGCTATCGCGCCGTCAGCGCCACCGGCGAGCTGCTGCAGGGCCAGATGGAGGCCGCCAGCCTCGAGGAGGTGGTCAATCGCCTGCAGGACCAGGGCCACACGCCGCTGGACGCCAGCGCGGCCGACGCCGCCAGCGGCGGGCGAGGGCTGGCGGCCCTGCTCAAGCGTGGCCCGTTGACCGGCGACCAGCTCGCCCAGTTCACCCACCAACTCGCCACCCTGCTTGGCGCAGGGCAGCCGCTGGATCGCGCGCTCGGCATCCTGATGGACCTGCCCGAAGGCGCCAGCGCCAAGGCGCTGATCGAGCGCGTGCGCGACCGCGTGCGTGGCGGCACGCCGCTGTCACAGGCGCTGGACGACGAACACGGCGTGTTTCCCAAGCCCTACATCAGCCTGGTGCGCGCGGGCGAAGCCGGCGGCTCGCTGGAAGACACGCTGCGCCGCCTGGCCGAATACCTGGAGCGTTCGCAGCAACTGCGCGGCAGCATCATCAATGCGCTGATCTATCCGGCCTTCCTGATGGTAGGCGTGCTCGGGTCCCTGTTGCTGCTGCTCGCTTACGTGGTGCCGCAGTTCGTGCCGATCTTCGAGGACATGCAGGTGCCGATCCCGTGGATCACGCAGGCCGTGCTGGCGCTCGGCGGCGCGTTGCAGAACGGCTGGTGGGCGATCGTCATCCTGATCGTGCTGGGCGTGCTGATCGTGCGCGGGCGCCTGCGCGATCCGGCCACGCGGCTGGCCTGGCATGCGCGCCTGCTCACCGTGCGCGTGGTGGGGCCGCTGCTGCTGAAGGTCCAGACCGCGCGCATAGCGCGCACGCTGGGCACGTTGCTGAAGAACGGCGTGCCGCTGCTTTCCGCGCTGGGCATCGCGCGCCAGGTCACCGCCAACCGCGCGCTGGACCAGGCGCTGGAGCAGGCGGCCGAGCAGGTGAAGGGAGGCTCCGGCCTGAGCCTCGCGCTCGCCCAGTCGCAGCGCTTCCCGCGCCTGGCCCTGCAGATGGTGCAGGTGGGCGAGGAGGCCGGCCAGCTCGACACCATGCTGCTGAAGGTGGCCGATACCTTCGAACTGGAAAGCCGTCGCGCCATCGATCGCCTGCTGGCCGCACTGGTGCCCGCATTGACCATCGTGATGACCGTGCTGGTGGCGATCATCATGGCCGCCATCCTGCTGCCGTTGCTTAGCCTGACCAGCAACATCCAGTAGCCCCTTTCATCGAACGACCACGAGGTACCCCATGCGTCAAAGGAACAACCGCCGTTTCGGCGCCACCCGCGGCTTTACCCTGCTGGAAATGCTCGCGGTGATCGTGCTGATCGGCATCATCGGAGCGGTGGTGGTCACCCAGGTCGGCAAGAACGTCGACAAGGGCAAGTACGGCGCGGGCAAGGCCCAGCTGGTCACGCTCAGCCAGAAGATCGAGAACTACGCGCTGGACAACGGCACCCCGCCGCAGCAGCTGCAGGACCTGCTGGTGAAACCGGCGAACGCGCGCAACTGGCAGGGCCCGTATGCGAAGGAGTCGGAGCTGAAGGATCCGTGGGGCCATGAGTTTGGCTACAAGTATCCCGGCGACCACGGCAGTTTCGACCTGATCTTCTACGGCCAGGATGGCAGGCCCGGCGGCGATGGCTACAACGCCGACGTGGGCAACTGGCAGTAGGCATGGCGTCGCGGCCGCCCCGTGCACGATTTCGCGTTTGCGCCGGTGGCGCAGGCGCGGTTGCGCGCGGGCAGGCCGGCTTCACCCTGCTGGAAATGCTCGCGGTGATCCTGCTGATCGGCATCGCCGCAGCCGCGGTCGCCGTATCGGTGACCCAGGGCCTGGCCAGCGCCCGCGTCAGCGCCGCCAGCGGCGAGCTGGCGGCGGCGCTGCGTGCGGTGCGTACGCAGGCCATCGTGCATGGCAACGAACACACCTTCGACGTGAATACCCGCGACAACACCTATCGCGCGGATGACGGTGCGCCGGTACGCCTGCCCTCGGGCATGCGCATCGGCATCACCAGCGCACGCGAGGACCAGGTGGACGCCCACACCGGCCGCATCCGTTTCTTTCCCGATGGCAGCTCCACCGGGGGCCACATCACGCTGCAGCGCGAGCGCCGCCAGTGGCGGGTGAACGTGTCGTGGCTGACCGGCGCGGTCAGCGTCGCCGACACCAGTGGCCCGCCATGACACGACGCACGCGCGGCTTCAGCCTGCTGGAGGTGATCGCGGCCACGCTGCTGCTGGCGATCGCCTTCGCCGCGCTCATGAAGGTGGCGGGCGGTTCGATCGCACTGACCCGCAACGCCGACGATCACAGCCAGGCCGCGCTGTGGGCACGCAGCCTGCTCGACACGGTGGACATCACCACGCCCCTGCAGCCCGGCCACACCGAAGGGCGCTTCGATGGCACCTACCGCTGGCGCCTGGTGGTAACGCCGTGGAATCCGCCGCAGGCGGCGGGCGGCAATGCGCCATTTCGCATGGTGAAGCTCGACCTGGAGGTGATCTGGGGTGCTGCCCCGCGTGAGCACACCGCGCACTTCAGCACGCTGCGCCTGCTCGGCCCGCCGGGAGGGTCGACCTCATGAGGCATACGCCCGCGGCCATGCGTGGATTCACCCTGCTCGAAGTGCTGGGCGCGCTGGCCTTGCTCGCGCTGCTGCTGTTGGGCGTATACGGCGGTGTGCGCACGGCCACGCATGCGGTGCATTCCGGCGAGCAGGCCATCGGACGGCTCGACGAGATCCGCTCCGCGCAGCAGTTCCTGCGGCGCGAGCTGGCCCAGGCGCGCGCGGTGCCGCTTGGCCGCACCGACAAGGGCGACCCGATCTACTTCACCGGCGACGCGCACGTGATGCGTTTCGTGGCGCCGTTGCCCGGCTACCTGGGTCAGCTCGGCCCGCAATTGCAGCAGCTCAAGCTGGTGCCTGACGGCAAGGGCGGATCGCGGCTGGAGGCCAGCTTTGCGTTGATGCCTCCCGACGGCAGCGCGCCGCACGCCCTGGGCGAACCGGAAGTATTGCTGGAGGGCATCCGCGACGGCAGCTTCAGTTATCGCGCGCCAGACACGGCGCAGAAGGCCGGCGACTGGCGCGACCAGTGGAGCGACGTGCGTGCGATGCCGCGCATCGTGCGCATCGCGTTGCGGCTCAAGGGCACCAGCAACTGGCCCGAGCTGGACGCGCCCTTGCGCGTGGATGTCTCGGCCACGCAGGGGCAGGCCGACCTGCTGCAGGGCCTGCAGCGCAGGAGCCCGCCATGAGCCGGCTTGCCCGCGGCCTTTCCCGGACACAACGCGGCGTAGCTCTGCTGGTGGTGCTGTGGGCCTGCACGCTGCTGGCGATCCTGCTCGGCGGCTACGCCATGCTGGCGCGTACCGAAGGTTTGCAGGCGCGCTACCAGTTTGCCCAGACCCAGGCGCACTACGCCGCCGAGGCAGGCGTGATGCGCGCCATCTACAGCCTGCAGGATCCCCAGCAGCCGCAGCGCTGGGTGCCCGACGGGCGCAGCTACCCGTTCGATTTCGACGGCGCCAAGGTCAACATCAGCATCATCGACGAGGGGGGCAAGGTGGATCTCAACGCCGCTTCGCCCGATGTGCTGCAGAACCTGTTCCGCGCCGCGGGCATGTCCGACAACGCGGCGCAGTCGCTGGCGGGCAACGTGGTGGATTGGCGAAGTTTTTCGGTCATGCCGAAGGTAGGCAGCGTGCCCGACCCCACTTATGCGCAGGCTGGCAAGGACTACGGTCCGCGCCACGGCCCGTTCGCCAGCGTCGAAGAGTTGCAGATGGTGTTGGGCATGGACCCGGCCGTCTACCGCGCGATCGCCTCGCAGGTCACGTTGTGGTCGGGGCGGCCCAGCCCCAACCCGGCGACCGCGCCGCCGCTGGCGCTGGCCGCGATTCCGGGCATGACTGCGCAACAGGCGCAGGCGGTGGTAGCGTCCCGTGCAGCGGGACAACCGGGACAAGGCGTGCAAGGCTTGGTCGCGGCCCAGGGAGTAACGCATAGTATTCGTTCGGAAGCCACGCTGCCCGATGGCACGCGCGCGATTCTTCGCGCGACGGTGCGCCTGCAGGGCAGCCGTCCGGGAGCGGCACCGTATGCCGTGCTGCGTTGGCAGGAGGGGGACGGGGAATGAACACGGCAACGCAGCCGCTGCAGGCGCAACTGGATCGCGCGCGGCGCGCATGGCACGGCTCGCCGCTGCCACGGGCCCTGGCCTGGTGGACCGGCGAACTGGTGGCGCTGCTGCCGGCGCGCTGGCGTACCCGCTTCGGCGGCGGCCAGGCCTGGTATCTGTTGCAGCGTGAGGGCGATGACTGGCTGGTGCGTCGTGCCGGCGACCTGTATGCCGGCGCGCGCTGGAGCAGCCAGCTCGATGCCAGTGCCCAGCAGGTGGCGCTGGGCGATGCGGTGCGCGGCGTCGATCGTGAAGACCTGCGGCTGGCGCTGTGCCTGGATCCGGCCGAAGTACTGCGGCCGCGCCTGACCCTGCCGCTGGCGGCGCGGGACAACCTGCTGCAGATCGGTGCCTTCGAGATGGACCGGCAGACGCCGTTCCGCGTCGAACAGGTGCGTTTCGACCTGCGCGAGCTGCGCGCCAACGCGCCGGCCGGGCGTTTCGCGGCCGAGCTGGTGGTGGTGCCGCGCAGCACGCTCGACCCGCTGCTGGCGCGTCTCGGCGCCTCGGGCCTGCAGGTCGATGCGGTGGACGTCGCCGTCGGCCATGAGCGCCTGGGCGTCAACCTGCTGCCGCCTGAGCTGGTGCCGCGACGCCAGCACCCGCGCCAGCGCCTCAATCTCGCGCTCGGCGCCGCGGCCATCCTGCTGCTGCTGCTGTCGTTGCTGCAGTTCCTGCACAACCGCGAGGCCGCGCTGGAGCAGATGCGCAGCGAGGTGGAAAGCATGCGCGCCGACGCGCAGCAGGTGTCCAATCTGCGCCAGCAGTTGCAGGACAATGCCGGCGCCGCGGGCTTCCTCGCTGATCGCAAGCGCAACAAGGTGTCGGCGCTGGCGGTGATGGAGGACCTCAGCAGGCGGCTGCCCACTACCGCATGGCTGGAACGCCTGAGCATCGACAACAGCGGCCAGGTCGGCTTCCAGGGACAGAGCCCGCAGGCCGCGCGGCTGGTCGATGCGCTGAAGGGCTCGACGGTGATCACCGACGCCAACTTCCAGGGCACCATCCAGGCCGATCCGACCACCGGCAAGGAGCGCTTCTACATGGTGGCGCAGTTGCGCAAGCCGGCCGAGGCCAAGAGCAAGATCGCGCCGGCAAGCAGCAGCGCCGCGGCGGGAGGTGCGCCATGAAGCTGACCGCGATGAAGCCGCGCGAAAGCCGTATCGCCGCCATCGTGCTGCTGGCCATGGTCCTGCTGATCGCCTACTTCGCGCTGCTGCACTGGTGGTTCGTGGCGCCATTGCAGGCCATCGGCTCGGAAATGGATGACCTGCGCGACACCCATGCACGCTATGCCGCCGCGATCGCCGAGAAGCCGGCGTTGCAGCAGCGCATCGCGGCGATGGGTGCGGGGCAGGCGGCCAGCCATGCGTTCCTGCCCGAGGACGATCCCAACGCGGCGGCGGCAGGCTTGATGCAGCGCGTGGTCGATGCGGTGGCGGCGCATCCGCAGGGCGGTTCGTGCGACGTCACCCAGAAGATGCCGGTGACCAATCCGCCGGCTGGGCCCGACGAGCCCTACCGCAAGGTAGCGGTGAGCATCAGCCTGCGTTGCGAGATGCAGCCGCTGGCCGAGACGCTGCACGACCTGGAGCAGGGCACGCCGTACCTGTTCGTCGATGACATGAGCATCTATCGCAATCCGGTGGCCGCGATGCAGCAGGCGGGTGCGCCGCTGGAAGTGCAGTTCACCCTTTCCGGTTATGTGCGCCAGGCGCGCAATGCGGGTGTGGACGCGCAGGGAGGTGCGCCATGAATGCCGCTGCCCAGCGTCGCCTGACGCCCCTGCTTGGTGGCATCGCCGCGGTGTTCGGCGTGTTGCTGCTGTCGTTGCTCGCCGGCGTTGGCCGTGGTGTGGCCTGGGGTCCGTCGCGACCCACCGCGCCGCTGCCCGAGGCGCACGACCAGGGCTTGCCGCCGCCCGTGCCGCTCACCCAGTTCGCGGCGGTGTGGCAGCAGCCATTGTTCAATCCTGATCGCAAGCCGGTGATGCATGCGGCCGGGGGCGGAGCCAGCCTGGGTGATATGCAACTCACCGGCATCATCCTGATGCCGACCCTGCACATGGCATTGCTGCACGACAAGAGTGCCGACCGCGACGTGCGCGTGCGCGAGGGTGATGCGTTGCCTGACGGCAGCTGGAAGCTGGCCGAACTCAAGCCGCGCGCTGCGATCTTCGAATCGGCCAGCGGACGCACCCAGCTCGACCTGCCGGCCGGCGCGCCGATCGACATGCCCAAGCAGGCGGCGCCAGGCGCTGCGCCACCGGTGCCGGTACCGGCGGGGGCGGCGTTGCCGCCGGGTGCCATGCAGGTCACCAGCGTGCCGGCGCCCACCACGGCATCACCCCCACCCGCAGCCGGCGATGCGCAGAACGATCGCATTCGCCAGTTGAGAGAAGCCATCCAGAAGCGGCGCGCACAACAACAGGCAGCGCCTACCGAGGGAGCCCACTGAGTTATGTCCACCCAGCGCATGCCGCGGTTCCACCGCATCGGTACGCTCACCCTGGCGCTATGGCTGGCCGGTTGCCAGACCCTGCCACAGGCCCACGACGACGGCGCGCTCCAGCGCGAGGCCATGGCCGGCACGGAGAATCCGGTACCTGCCCCCTTGCCGTTGAATACCCAGGGCACCTCGCAGCAGGGTGGCCAGCCGCGCGCGGACGTGAGTACCGGCAGCGGCCAGTTCGTGCATGCCGTCGGCATGGCGCAGCCACGCAATGGCGCCACCGGTGATGGCGCAGTCACCTTCAACTTCGAGAACCAGCCGGTGCAGGCCGTGGTGAAGGCCATCCTCGGCGACCTGCTCAAGCAGAACTACACCATCGTGCCGGGCGTGCAGGGCAACGTGTCGTTCTCCACCTCCGAGCCGGTGGACAGCAGCCAGGCGCTGCCGATCCTCGAGACGCTGCTGTCGTGGACCAACAACGCCCTGGTGATGCAGAACGGCCGCTACGTGGTGATGCCGGCCAAGGACGCCGTGGCCGGCAACCTGGTGCCCAGCCTCAACGCGGTGGCGCCGCAGGGCGGCCTGCAGGCGCGGTTGTTCCCGCTGCGCTACATCTCCGCGGCGGAAATGCAGAAGCTGATCAAGCCGTTCGCGCGTGCCGATGCCGTGCTGCTGGCCGATCCATCGCGCAACCTCATCGTGCTCTCGGGCACGTCGGCCGAACTGGACAACTACCAGCGCACCATCCACACCTTCGACGTGGACTGGTTGCGTGGCATGTCGGTGGGCGTGTTCAGCCTGCAACACGCCAATGTCGGCGACCTGATGCCCCAGCTCGACCAGATGTTCGGGCCCAAGGGCGACACGCCGCTGGCCGGCATGCTGCGCTTCATCCCGATCGAGCGCACCAATGCGCTGGTGGTGATCAGCACGCAGCCGAACTATCTCTCCGAAGTGGGCGAATGGATCACCAAGATCGATCGTGGCGGCGGCAACGAGCCTGAGCTGTACGTCTACGACGTGCGCAACATCAAGGCCTCGGACCTGGCCCAGTACCTGGCGCAGATCTACACCAATGGCGCGGGTGCCAACGGCAACGCCGGCAAGGTGGGCCCCGGCCTCAACGGCACCACGCTGGGCGCCAGCGACAACGCCAACGGCAATGCCAGCGGCATGGGCAGCACCGCCGGCAGCTTCGGCAGCAGCACGCCCACGGTCAACGGCGTGGGCGGCGGCTTCGGCAGCGCGGGCGGGCTGGGCACGACCAGCAGCACCGGCACCAGTTCCAGCTTCGGCAGCAACACCGGTACCGGCGCCACGGGCGGTGCCGCCGGCAGCAGCTTCGGCACCGGCAACAACGCCAACAGCAATGCCGGCCAGCAGTACGTGTCCGAGGACGGCAGCATCCGCATCAGTTCGGTCGATGCCAACAACCAGCTGATGGTGCGCGCGCGGCCGTCGCAGTGGCAGGAGATCCAGCAGGCCATCCAGCGACTCGACAATGTGCCGCTGCAGGTGCAGATCGAAATGCGCATCCTCGAGGTGGACCTGACCGGCGAACTGCAGTTCGGCGTGCAGTGGTACCTGCAGGGCCTGGCCAACAGCACGCCGAACTCCGACGGCATCGCCACCAGCATCTACCCCGGCGCCCATCGCCAGATCGCCCTGGGTTCGGGCGGCAACCAGTATGGCGGCGAGCCGTTCTTCTATTCGTTCCTGAGCAGCAACGGCAAGTTCCAGGTGGCCATCCGCGCGCTGGAAACCAGTGGCAATACCAAGACGCTGTCGGCGCCGTCGCTGGTGGTGCTCAACAACCAGGTCGCGCACATCCTGGTGGGTGACCAGGTGCCGATCAACCAGACCTCCATCGTCACCGGCCTCAACACCACCGGCTCCACTGCCACCAGCGTGAGCTACATCCCCACTGGCGTGATCCTCGACGTGCAGCCGCGCGTGAATCCCGGCGGGCTGGTCTACCTCAACGTACAGCAGCAGGTGAGCAACACCACCGGCTCGGCGAACTCGCAGGGCAACTACACCATCCAGCAGCGCGCGGTGGGCACGCAGATCGCGGTGCAGAGCGGACAGACCGTGCTGCTCGGCGGCCTCATCCAGCAGAATGAATCAGTGACCGATACCGGCATTCCTGGGCTGAATCGCATTCCCATCGTCGGCCGGCTGTTCGGCAGCACCGACCACAACAGGACCCGCACCGAGCTGATCGTGCTGATCACCCCGCGCGTGATCACCAGCAGCGAAGAAGCCAAGCAGGTCACCGACGAGTACCAGCGCAAGTTCGAATCGCTGGCGCCGTTGCGCGCTGCCGGCGCTGCTGCGCCGGCGCAGTCCAAGCAATAATCGACGGCACGCGCCCTCTTCCCTGTGGGGAGAGGGCAGGGCGAGGGGGCGCATTGGCGACAAGCCCCGCCTCAAGCCGCCGGGCCCGTCGTCATGCCCGGTATCATGGGCGCGATGAATACCCCGCCGTCCTTCCCCATCACCCCGCTGTTGCCGGAAATTCGCGCTTCGCTGGCCGTGGCGCCGCGACTGGTGCTCGAAGCGCCGCCCGGCGCCGGCAAGACCACGCAGGTGCCGTTGGCCCTGCTGGATGAGCGGTGGCTCGCCGGCCAGAAGATCCTGATGCTGGAGCCACGCCGCATTGCGGCGCGCGCCGCTGCCCAGTTCATGGCACGACAGCTGGGGCAGGAGGTGGGGCAGACCGTGGGTTACCGCATCCGCTTCGAGGCGCGCGTGAGCGACGCCACGCGCATCGAGGTGGTGACCGAGGGCATCCTCACCCGGCTGATCCAGGACGATCCCGAACTCAGCGGCATCGGCGCCATCCTGTTCGACGAATTCCACGAGCGCCACCTGGCCGGCGATCTTGGCGCGGCACTCGCGCTGGACGTGCAAGGCACGCTGCGCCCCGAGCTGCGCGTGGTGGTGATGTCCGCCACGCTGGACGGCGAGCGCATCGCGCAGTGGCTCGATGCACCGCGCATCAGCAGCCCTGGCCGCAGCTATCCGGTGCGCGTGGATTATCCACCGGCGCGCGTGCAGGAGAGCGTCGAGCACCATCTCGCGCGCATCGCGCGACAGGCGCTGCAGGAGAACGGCGGCGACGTGCTGGCCTTCCTGCCCGGTCGCCGCGAGATCGCGCGCACGCAGGCCGTGCTCGAATCCTCGCTCGATGAGGACATCGACATCGTCGCCCTGCACGGCGAACTGTCGATGGCCGAGCAGCAGGCCGCGCTGAGCCCGGCCGAACCGGGCACGCGACGCATCGTGCTGGCCACCAACGTGGCCGAATCCAGCGTCACGCTGCCGGGCATTCGCGCAGTGGTGGACAGCGGCCTCGCGCGCGAGCCGCGCTTCGATCCCAATTCCGGCTTCACCCGCCTGGAGACGGTGACCATCTCGCAGGCCTCGGCCGACCAGCGCGCGGGTCGCGCCGGCCGCGTGGCCGAAGGCACGGCCTATCGCCTGTGGCCGCAGAGCAAGCGCCTGGAACCCTCGCGCACCGCGGAGATTACGCAGGCGGAACTGTCCGGCCTGGCGCTGGAACTGGCGTCCTGGGGCATCACCGCCGGCAGCGGCAGCGACCTGCCGTGGCTGGATGCACCGCCCGCAGGCGCACTGGCACAGGCACGCGAACTGCTCACCCAGTTGGGCGCACTCGCCGCCGACGGGCGCATCACGGCGCTGGGCCGCGAGATGCTGGCGCTGGGCGCAACACCGCGTCTGGGCGCCGCCGCCATGCGCGCGGCAGCCGAGTTGCGTGCCCTGGTGGCCGACCTTCTGGCCTTGATGGAAGCGCGCTCGCCGCTGCGTGGCGAGCAGGCGCGCACCGACGATTTCCGCGCACGCGTGAGCGCGCAGCATGCCTGGCGCGATCGCAGCACCGCCGGTGGTCGTGGTGGTGCGGACGCCGGTGCGCTGGCCGCCATCGAACAGGCCAGCAAGGGCTGGCGGCGACGCCTGGACGTGCGTTCCGCCGCGAGCGGCGTGCCCGACAGCCACGCGGTGGGCGATTTGCTGCTGCACGCGTTTCCCGATCGCGTCGCGCGCCGCGATGACGGCAACCCCTTGCGCTACACGCTCGCCAACGGGCGTGGCGTACGCCTGCACGAAAACACCGCCTTGCTCGGCGAGCCGTGGCTAGTGGCGCTGGATGTGCGCTTCGAGGCACGCGACAGCCTGATTCTTGCCGCCGCGCCGCTCGATCCGCGCGTGCTGGAGCGCGACTATCCCGCGCAGTTCCGACGCGAGCGCGTGCTGCGCTGGAACGACGAACGCAACGCCGTTGAAGCCTTCGAGGAGCAGCGCTACGCCGCCATCGTGCTCGAACGCCGCAGCGTGCCGGTGAAGCCGGAGGACGCCTTGCCCGCGCTGCTCGCCGCCATTCGCAGCAAGGGTCTCGACGCCCTGCCTTGGAGCGAGAACGCACGGCGCCTGCGCGCGCGCATGCAGGCCCTGCGCATCTGGTTGCCGGAACTCGGCCTGCCCGATGTATCCGACGCCGCGCTGCTCGACACGCTGGAAGACTGGCTGGCGCCCTATCTCGATGGAAAGCGCCGTTTCGACGCGCTGAGCGCCGAAGAACTTTCCCAGGCACTGGGCAGCCTGTTCGACTACGAGCAGCGCCGCCTGCTGGACGCGCAGGCGCCAGAGAGCCTCACCGTACCCAGCGGCATGAGCCGCCGCGTGGAATACGCCGAAGGCGAACCCCCCGTGCTCGCCGTGAAACTGCAGGAGCTGTTCGGCCTCGCCGACACCCCACGCATCGCCAACGGCCGCATCCCGGTGACGCTGCATTTGCTTTCACCCGCCGGCCGTCCCATCCAGGTCACCCAGGACCTCAAGGGCTTCTGGGAACGCACCTACCCCGAAGTGAAAAAAGAACTGAAAGGCCGCTACCCCCGCCATCCCTGGCCGGACGATCCGTGGACGGCCGCGCCGACGCACCGGGCCAAGCCGCGGGGTACCTGACGTCGTTGTGGCGCTCCGCCCGGTGGGGCGCTCAGATTTCCACGCGGCTGTTTGATATGGCGGTGCTGGGTGTATGGCATGTGAAAACCCACACGGCAAGCCGGCCACCGGCAGGGCATCGCTGCGTTCGCAAATCGCCAGTGCTCAGATTTTCGCGTTGCGGCTGGCGGCGGGGGCTTCGTAACGTCGGGGTGTCATAGACGTATGCCATGCCTCGAACCCGGGGCGGGGAGTCCTGGGGAGGGACTGGGCGGATGAAGAAGGTGCTGGGTGCGGTCGGCGTGCTGCTGCTTGCGGTGGGCGTGGTGGCGGCCATCGTGCTGGTTCGTACATGGTCGACGCCGCCATTGGCGACGGCCGCGCCGACCGGGTCGTATACGCCGTTGAAGCTGGATGAAGGCGAGGTGGTGCAGCGTTTCGCCGGTGCGGTGAAGCTGTCCACGGTGTCCACCGGCGAGGCGCCGCCGTCGACGCAGGATCTGGATGCGCTGCACGCCTATCTGGCCGGGCAGTTCCCGCGCGTGCACCGCGAGCTCCAACTGGAGCAGGTGGGCCACGGCGCGCTGCTGTTCACCTGGAAGGGCAGCGATGCCTCGCTGCCGCCGATCATCCTGATGGCGCACCAGGACACCGTGCCGGTGGATCCGGACACGCGCGCACGCTGGACGCGCGACCCGTGGTCGGGCGACGTGCAGGATGGCGTGGTGTGGGGCCGCGGTGCGCTGGACGACAAGGCCAGCCTGGTGTCCATCCTCGAAGCGGGCGAGCAGCTGCTGCAGCAGGGCTTCAAGCCGCGCCGCACGATCTACTTCGCCTTCGGCAGTGACGAGGAGCGCGGCGGTGCCCAGGGCGCCATGGCCATCGTCGAGCTGCTCAAGCAGCGTGGCGTGCATGCCCAGCTGGTGCTCGACGAAGGCGGTGCCTATACCAATGGCCTGATGCCGGGCGTGTCCGGTGACCTGGCGATGGTCGGCATTGCCGAGAAGGGCTATGTGTCGGTGCGCCTCAGCGTGCAGGCTGCCGGTGGCCACTCGTCGCAGCCGCCTCCGCAGTCGGCGATCGGCATTCTCAGCCAGGCACTGGTGCGGCTGGAGGCCCAGCAGATGCCGGCACGGCTGGCGCCCACCGCGACGGCCATGTTCGATGCGCTGGCGCCGATGCTGCCGTTTCCGGCGCGCATGGCGGTGCGCAATCGCTGGCTGCTCGGCCCGATGCTGATCAGCCAGCTGTCGAAGACGCCCTCGGGCAATGCGATGGTGCGCACCACCACCGCCGAAACCACCTTCAACGCAGGCGTGAAGGACAACGTACTGCCCACCGTGGCGGTGGCCACGGTGAACTTCCGCATCCTGCCGGGCGACAGCGTGGCCGACGTGCTGGAGCATGTGCGCAAGACGGTGGCCGACCCGCGCGTGACCATCGCGCCGGGCGACGAGCAGGCCGATGCAAGCCCCACCTCGCCGGTGGATGGCGAGGGCCTGCGGCTGGTGCGCGAAACCATCCAGCAGACTTCGCCCGGCGTGCCGGTGGTGCCCTATCTGGTGACCGCCGCCACCGATGCCGCGCATTACGTGCCGGTGTCCACCGAGCAGCTGCGCTTCGTGCCGTACCACCTGACGCCGACCACCATCGAGCGATTCCACGGCATCAACGAAGGCATTCCGGTCAGCGACTACCTGAACTGCGTGCAGTTCGCGGCCCAGTTCATGCGCAACGCCGCCGGCTGATGCGCGGCCGCCGCGCGTGGGGTGCGGCGGTGATCAGCGAAACCTCCGCAGCGGCATGCAGCGCATGCCGCCGGGAATGTTTCGCCCCAGGCAAACAGCGACGCCACGACGTCGACCATGGCACATACGAACAAGAGGGGAGAGCAGATGATGGGTTTTGCAAAGCGCGATGATGTGGCCCTGGCGCGCCGGCCGCTGTGGACGGCCCTGCTGGTGGCCGGCGTGATGGCTTCGGCCGCGTTGCACGCGCAGGATGCGGGCAACGGTAATGCACCACAGGGTAATGCCGCGGCGTCCAAGCCACCGGCACCGTCCAAGGACGATGCAACTTCGCTCGGTGCGATCACGGTGACGGCGACCAAGCACGCCACCGCCATCGACAAGACGCCCATCGCCATCACCGCGGTGCCGGCCGAAGTCATCGCAGACACCGGCGCGGTGACCGTCAACGACATGATCAAGCTGGTGCCCGGCGTGAGCGTGGAGGATGCCGGTGCTGGCCAGTCGCGCATCTCGATCCGCGGCATCTACGCCGCGGGCGAGCCCACCACCGGCATTTACTACGACGAGACGCCGATCTCCGGTTCTGTGGGCACCACCAACGACGCGGGTGGCCACCAGCCGGACCTGAACCTGTTCGACATCGATCGCGTGGAAGTGCTGCGCGGCCCGCAGGGCACGCTGTACGGCGCCAGCTCGATGGGCGGCGCGATTCGCCTGATCAGCAACAAGCCGGATCTGGACCAGGCGGGTGGCAGCGTGGAGGCAGGCTACGCGGTGACCAAGGGTGGCGCGCCGTCGTGGCAGACCAACGCGATGTTCAACCTGCCGCTGATCCAGGACAAGCTGGCCATCCGCGTGGTGGCCAACAAGGAGGATACCGGCGGCTACATCGACAACGTGGTGCTGGACCGCACGCACGTCGGCGAGTCCAAGCAGGGTGGCGGTCGCGTGATGCTGCGCTACCAGCCCACCGACAAGGTGACCATCGACGCCAGCTTCTCCACCCAGGCCACCAACGCCGAGCCGAGCTTCTGGTCGCCGTATCCCGAGCGCTGGGCCCTGGCCGCCTTGTATCCGGTGGATCTGCCGTCGCGCTATGGTTCGGAGATGGCGACGCTGGTGCCATACCGTGACCACACCAAGATCTCCAACGTCACGCTGAACTGGGACCTGGACTGGGCCACGCTCACCGCGGTCACCTCGTATTTCGACCGCGCCAGCTATTACAGCCAGGACTCCACGCCGCTGTTCCAGTACGCCAAGTACCTGGTGGGCGAGCTTGGCCTGGGCCATGTCTACAACGCCGACCAGTACATCCCTTCCTATCTCTACTACCCCGGCCACACCACCAACTGGTCGAACGAACTGCGCCTGAGTTCCAAGAGCAACGACACCCTGGACTGGACCGCAGGCCTCTACGAGGAACAGCGCAAGAGCAGCCTGTTCAGCCAGGAAATCTATGCCGACCCGAGCACCGGCGGTCCGCTGTCGCCGTCACAGATGTTCTTCCAGCGCCATATCGCGGACGACCTGCAGCAGAAGGCCGCGTTTGGCGAGGCCACCTGGCACGTCACTGATGCGCTCAACATCACCGGCGGCCTGCGCTACTACGACTACAGCAAGGACATCACCGGCTACACCGACCTCAACTTCAACTTCCCCCTTATCGGTGGCGGCCTGATCCCGCCGACCACGGTGAGCGCCGGCCAGAACGGCTGGCTGAAGAAGCTGAACATCTCCTACGAGCTGGCGCCGAACGTGATGGTGTACGGCCTGGCGGCGGACGGCATGCGGCCCGGTGGCGCCAACCAGCTGATCAACCTGCCGATCAATCTCACCACTTACAAGGCCGATTGGCTGTGGAATTACGAGCTGGGCATCAAGTCCAACTGGTTCGACCGCAAGCTCTACATGACCGCGGACGTCTACCAGATCAACTGGCATGACATGCAGGTCGGCGCGATCACCCAGGACGGCACTTCGGAGTTCATCACCAACGCTGGCGCGGCGCGCATGCGTGGTTTCGAGTGGGAGATGCTCTATCGCCCCCTGCATGGCCTGGATATCACCGCCAACTTCAACTACGTGGATGCCGTGCTGACGCAGAACCAGGTCAGCAACGCCTATGAAGAGCAGGGCGTGCTGGGCCAGGTGGGTGATCGCGTCCCTTACACACCCAAGTACAGCGGCGCACTGGGGGCGAGCTATCGCTGGCCGATCGGCAGTGGGCTCGAAGGCATGGCGCGACTGGATGCCAACTACGTCGGTACGTCCTACTCCACCTTCCGGCCCAATGACCCGAGCCGCACCGTCATGGGCAACTACACCATGGTCGACGGTCGCGTGGGTCTGGAAGACGGCAGCGGGCGCTGGAGCGCTTACCTGTACGTGAAGAACATGTTCAACAAGCTCGCCTTCGTCTCCACGGGCCTGCAGACCTACTATTCGCCGTTTGGCGAGGCATACACCATTGCGCCGCGCACCGTTGGCATCGACCTGAAGTACAACTTCTGACCGGCCGGGGCGAGGTGGCGGACTGGCCACTTCGCCTCCCCCGGCCAGGGGGACCGATAGGGCTGGACTTGGACGAGGCAATGAGTGAGCCTCGTGGAACGGTCCCCTCATCCGCCTGTCCCGCATGGCCAGCCAACCGCCCTCCAAATCCACGGCCAAGCGGCGTGCGCCGGCCCAGGCGCGTGCGCGCCAGACGCGGGAGCTGATCCTTGAGGCCGCCATCCAGTTGCTGGAGAAGCGCGGGTTGCGCGCGTTCAGCACCAACCGCCTGGCGACGGCCGCGGGATTTAGTGTCGGCACCATCTACCAGTACTTCGAGAACAAGCAGGAGATACTCGACGCGCTGGCGCGGCACGAGCGCGATCGCCGACTTGTCCGCATGACCGAGGCGCTCACCATGCGCGTCCACGAGGCGCATGGACGGAAGCTCACCCTGCGCGACCGCATCCGCATCGTGGTGCGTACCGAGCTGCATGCCTTCGATGGTCGGCAGCGGGCGCGCAAGATCCTGTTCGACCTGGCCTGGCGCAACGACCAGCATCGCGACATGGACCGGCCGGTCACCACCCTGGCTGCCATGCTGGCGGCAGGCGAGGTCGCCGATGATGCCGAAGGCGTGGTGCAGCTTTCGTCCATTGACGCCTTCATCCTGACCCAGGCCGTCGCCGGCATCATCCGTGCGGGCCTGGAGCGCGACGAACACATGCTGGTCACGCCGGAATTCGAAGATGCACTGGTGGAACTGGTCGCCGGCTTCGTGGATACGCGTCGCCGGGCACAGGGTCAGCACAAGCCGTAACGCCGGGAGCGGGCAGGCCGCGGCCATGCCGTGGACGCAGGCGTTGCGTGGGTCTCGATGCATCACCGAAGGAGCCGGGCCATGAACGCGAATGACACGGGCATCAACCTGGAAGCGGAACCGAGTGGCGCGGGGTGCGTCGAGTGCCTGCGCAACGGCGGCTGGTGGTTTCACCTGCGGCGCTGCGCGCAGTGCGGGCACATCGGGTGTTGTGACAGCTCGCCCAGCCAGCACGCCACTGCGCATTACCATGCCACCGGCCATCCGGTGATCGCCAACTTCGAGCCGGACGACGAATGGTTCTACGACTACCGCTCCGACGAAGTGTATTCCGGGCCGCGGCTGCGCCCGCCACTGCACCACCCGCTGGAGCAGCCGGCGCCGGGACCCGCGGGCAAGGTGCCACGAAACTGGATGGAGCTGTTGCGCGGCTAGCGTGGGGTCACCGCGTGGCGGTGCCGGCAACAGGGCCAATGATCTTTACTGGGAGATACACGATGCGCATGCGACGAATGCTGGTGACCATGGCCACTGCCTTGCTGCTGCTTGCCGGCAGCATGGGGCTTGCCCAGGCGGATGAATCCGTTCCGCCAGCCCTGGCACCGCCGGCGGGCTACACCGCGGTGCTCACCGCCAGGGCCACCGGCGTGCAGATCTACCGGAGCACCGCCGATGGCGCCGGCTTCAAGTGGAGCCTGGAGGCGCCGCTGGCCGAGCTGAGCTATGCCGGTGGGGTGATCCATCATTATGCCGGCCCTTCGTGGGAGGCGGCCGACGGCAGCAAGCTCGCCCGCGATGCGTCGGTGCCGGTGGCATCGGTGCCGGCCGCACATGCAAGCGCCGACATTCCCTGGCTGCTGTTGAAGGTTACCGCGGACCCTGCGCCGGGCGCGCTGGCCAAGGTCGGTTTCGTGCAGCGCATCGCCACCCAGGGCGGCGTGGCTCCGGCCCAGCCGCCGGTACGCGCCGGCACGCTGGTCGGCGTGCCGTATACCGCCACATACGTGTTCTACGCCAGGCCGGACTGACGCCCGGGCGGGATCAGACGATGCGGGCCCGGCAGCTGCCGGGCTGCACGTTGCGCCAGAACGAGTCGTTGTCGAAGCGATGGAAGATGTCCGGCGGCAGTATCGTCGGGCGCGCTTCGTGGCTCACCTTGCCGCGCACGTGGTGCAGGCCCGGCGTGCCGGTGCGCTGGTCGAACTCGGCGGCGTCGAACACCACGTTGTCGTAGTCGTGGGCGAAACGCGGCTCGCCGATGAAGTCATACACCGCATCCATCACGCGGGCGGGGTTGCTGCACAGGCTGTCGTACTGCACCAGCATGAGCCGGTCCGCATGGGGGCCGAAGAAGCCCTCCTTCAGGGCGTCGAAGGCGTAGCCGACCAGGCCTTCGGCATTCTGCAGCATCGCGGTGCGCGTGTAGACGGTGCTGCCGTGCGCGTAGTTGAAGATCGGCGAAGGCAGCAGCGCGTTGCGTTGTACCAGCCGCTCGATGCTGTCGATGACCCAGGCGATGTCGCGCACGCAGGCAATCACGCGGCTTTCCGGAAACAGTTCGCTGATGGCGGGCAGCCGGGCACACCAGCTGCGATTGGTATCGAAGATCACCTCGCCAGCGATCTCCGCACCGTAATAGTTGTCGACCAGCCCACGCAGGATGCGTGCGCGCTGCTCGTTGCTGATGAACAGCGAGTACTCGTTGCGCTGGCTCATCTCACCGCTGAGCACGCCGAGCAGGCCGGCCACCGGGCCGCTCATGCCGGCGTGGAAGCGCGGGTTCTGGCGCAGCAGCGCCGACAACAGCGTCGAGCCGGAGCGGGGCAGGCCGGAGATGAAGTGCAGCGGTCGTTGCATGGCAGGTTCGGGCAGGTAGGCCAGTGGCGCAGTGTGCCGCAGCGGCACGTCGCGGCAAAGGCGGGCACGGGAAGACCCATCCACATTGAATGGCGGATGGGCCAGGCTTGCCGGCGACGAGCATGACCCCGTGGCCGCGGCAGGGTCGTTATCGGCCATGCCACGGCGTTCTTCATGCCTTCAACGGCGCACGCTGCCGGGTGGTCAGAAGTGCTTGGTGAAGCCGAACGAGAAGGCGTTGTCGTGCAGGTTGCTGCCGTACATGCCCTGGTAGTCGAGGAACAGGTTCCAGGACTCGCCGGCCTTCGCCGTGATGCGCGCACCCGCCGTTGCCATGCCGCGACCGATGGCGTTGGCCGGCAGCAGGAACGTCGTGCCATCGGCGGCCGATACCGACACCGACGGCGCCTGGCCGCGGGTGTTGTAGCGGTAGCCGACCTCGAACTGCGGCAGGTAGGTCACGCCCTGCGCCTGGAAGCTGCGGCCCAGCGCCAGCGACACGAACGGCAGCAGCGTATTGGCGGTGCTCTTGGCACCCTCCACGCCGAAGTCCGATGCCACCAGGCTGTCGCTCACCACCTGTTCGTTGAAGCTGTCCAGGCTCTGGTGCTGGTAGAGCGCACCGATCTTGGGCGTGACCTGCCAGCTGGCCAGCTGCATCGGGATCGCGGCCTGGATCGCGGCCGAGTAGGCCTTGGCATCCGGGCTGGACACCGCCTGGCCCACGCCGGTGGTGCGCGCGAAGTCATAGCTGCCGGTCCAGGCATCGACTACGCCACTGAGCACCACGGGGCCCAGGTTGGCGAACGCGTAGGCGCCGCCATGGGCGGTGTCGGCACGGCTGTTGCCGCCGTCGCGATCATTGGCGTTGATGCGGCCCACGCCGGCTTCCAAGCCCACATGGAACACCTCACCCACGGCGGCGTCGTAACCGGCGTTGAGGCCGAAGCCGGTGCTCTGCATGCGGTTGGCGCCGTCGAGCGTGTCGTTGGCACCGGACACCTGCACCCACGCCCCCGAGCAGGCGCGCTGCGCGAGGTTCTGCTGCGCGGCGCCACCCTGGCCGCAATCGGCGGCGGCCGGCAGCAGCGATGCATCGAGCACGGTGGTCAGGTTGCGCTGGCCGTCGAGGGCAGACAGGCGCTGGGCGTTGGCGAACAGCGCACCATCACGCGGCGCAACCACCACCGGCGCGGTCGGCGTCGTCGGGTTGGTCGGCGTTGTCGGGTTGGTCGGCGTGGTGGGGTTGGTCGGGCTGGTTGGCGTGGTCGGTGTGCTGGTCGACGATTCCGTCAGCGCGAGCGACACGGTGGTCGCGCCGTAGCTCAGCGCGGCATTGATGCCGGAGGGCACCGAGCCGCTGGAGGTCAGCGAGGAGAACGTGCCGGTCACCGTGTTGGCCTGCACGATGGTGTAGTTCACGGCGCTGTACGTGCCCGGTGCGTAGATCAGGTTCACGCCGCCGGCAATCGTCGCGTTGCCCTTGACCACCAGCTCCGACGCGCCGGTCGGGGTGAGGTCGATGGCCAGCGTGGCGTTGGCGGCCTGCGTGTAGTCGCCGTTGATGGTCAGGATGCCGACCGAGCCGCCTGGACGAACCGTGCCGTTGTTGACCACGTCGCCCGTCACCGTGCCGTGGCCGCGCAGCGTGCCGTCGGCTTCCACCTGTGCATCGCCGCTCCAGGTGGCGTCGGAGTGGTCGGCGTCGCCGATTTCCAGCGTGCCGGTGACTACGTGGGCCAGGCCGGTGGCCGTGCTTGCGCCATTGAGGATGGTCAGGCCCGTGCCGGTGGTGGTAACGCCGCCGGTGCCGGTCATCACGTTGCTGTTGGTGGCAGTGTCGCCCTGGGCGAACGTCACCAGGCCGTTGTTGGTGACCGCTGAGGACGCCAGGCTGCCACCCGCCGTCACGATCAGGTTGCCGCCGTTGACGATGGTGGCGCCGGTATAGGTGTTGGTACCGGTGAGGATCTCGGTGCCGCCGGTGACGGTCAGGCCGCCCGTGCCGCTGATGTTGCCCGAGAAGGTATCGTGGGCATTGGTGAGGGTGAGCGTACCCTTGCCCAGCACCACCGAACCGTCACCGCCCAGGCTGGCGATCGAGGTGCCGCCGGCGAGGCCGGAGATGTCGAAGGTGCCATGGGCGATCACGCTGGCCGAGGTGGCCAGGCTGGCGCTGCCCTGCAACGCAAGGGTGCCCTGCGCAATCGTGGTGGTGCCGACATAGGTGTTCGCGCTGGTGAGTGTCAGCGTGCCGGTGCCAAGCTTGGTGAGCCCACCGTCGTTGCCCGAGCTGGTGACCTGGCCATTCCAGGTGACGTTGTTGCCGTTGGTGTCGATGCCGCCACCGTTGGCGCCGAGCGTGATCGTGCGCGACGACGCCAGGTTGGCCAGCGCCATCAGGTTGCCGCCGTCGAGCTGGATGCCGCCGGTCGAAGCCCCCAGCACACTGTCGCTGGCGACGGCCACGACACCGCCCTGGATTACCGTGCCGACGTAGGCATTGTCGGTATCGGTCAGGGTGAGCGTGCCGTTGCCGCTCTTCACCAGGCTGTAGCCGCTGACGAGGCCGTTGACAGTCAGGTCGCTGTTCTCGGTATCGATGGTGCCGTTGTTGGCGCCCAGGACGATGTTGCGCTGGCTGGTGACGCTGGCGGTGGTCTGCAGCGTGCCGGCGTCGAGCGTCAGCGTGCCTGCGTCATCGCCGAGGGCGGCATCGTCGCTGATGGACAGCACGCCACCAGTGACCTGCCACGGCGTGTGCTGGGTGGTGGTACCGGTCAGCGTCCACAGGCTGCTACCGGTCTTGTTGTAGAAGGCGAACTGCTGGAACTGCGTGCCGATGCCGGAGACATCGAAGCTGCCGTTGCCCGGGCCGCCGTCGGCAACGCTCTGGCCACCCAGCGCGAGCGTGTTGTTGGAGCCCAGCGACACCACGTCGCCATTGAACTGGTAGCCGTTCCACAGCACCAGGCTGTTTTCGTTGCCGTCCAGGCGCACGGCGTAGGCGCGCGTGCCGTCGCTGTCGAGGCCGCCGGAGATCACGCCGCCGTTGATCAGCTGCGAGTGATCCATCATTTCGACGCCGAAGCCGCCTGCGCCGTTCGGGCCGGTCGCATAGGCGGGCGTCGAGCCCAGGCCCACCGCGCCCGCGTTGCCACCGGTGATGCTGCCGGTGTTGGTGATCACGGTGCTTGCAGAGGCCATCACGCCGTTGCCGCCCGCGCCGCCGCCACCGCCGGTGGCGCCGATGATGCCGCCGGTGCCGGCGTTGCCACCCGAGCCACCGTTGCCGCCGCGAATGGTGCCGGAGTTGGTGAGCGAGGTGCCCTGGTCCAGGTCCACACCGAGGCCACCGGCGCTGCCGTAGCCACCGGCGCCGGCCCGTGGGTTGAGCCCACCCATGCCTGCGTTGCCGCCCACACCGCCGTTGCCGCCGTTGCCACCGGCAATCAGGCCACTGTTGCTCACGCTGCCGTACGACTGGATGGACACGCCAATGCCGCCGACGGCGCCGTTGCCGCCACGGCCACCATAGATCCCCTGGCCGCCATCGGCACCGTTGCCGCCCGCACCGCCCACGATGCTGCCGGTGTTGTTGACGGCCGAGTAGCGCGCATTGACGCCGTAGCCACCGTAGCCACCCTGGCCACCGGCACCGCCGTTGGCGAACGGGGCGAGCTGGCCGATGCCGCCGCTGCCACCGGCACCGCCCTGGATGAGCCCGTTGTTCTGCAGGGTCACGTAGGCCATCAGCAGGCCAGTGCCGCCCGCACCGCCCTGCGCGCCGGTCTGGCCGCCGCGGCCGTTCTGCGCCTGGGCGCCGGCGTTGCCGCCCGCGCCGCCCAGGATGCTGCCGTCATTGAGCACGTTGAGGTAGGGCGTGGGGCCGCTGCTGTACAGGCCAATGGTGTACATGCCGTTGCCGCCGGTGCCGCCAGCGCCAGAGGTGCCACCGACCGGAGCCGCACCGCCGTCGCCACCGTTGCCGCCCGCGCCGCCGGAGACCGACACGCCCTTGGCGATCGATGCGTTGCCGTTGTTGTAGGCACCCCAGCCGCCGCCACCGCCCGCGCCGCCGTTACCGGAGACGCCATAGCCCGCCGCGCCGCCGGTGCCGCCGTTGCCGCCCGCACCGCCGCTGATGTTCGCCTC
This sequence comes from Dyella sp. C9, assembly GCF_003332825.1. Taxonomy (GTDB): domain Bacteria; phylum Pseudomonadota; class Gammaproteobacteria; order Xanthomonadales; family Rhodanobacteraceae; genus Dyella. Next base: position 135,276 of record NZ_QIRF01000008.1, read on the forward strand.
GATCAAGGCGTTCAGCACACCCAGGCCGAATGCGGCGCCGATGCCGCCGGCGCCACCGCCACCGCCGGAGCCTGCACTCACGCTGAGCTCGCCGGAGGATGCGCCGCCTGCACCACCATTGCCGCCGTTGCCGCCGGTCATGGCCGCGGAGACCGTGACGTCGCCGCTGGCGAGCCTGAGCACGTTGTCATAACCGCCACCACCACCGCCGCCGCCGGAGCTGCCGGTGCTCGCCGCCGTGTTGAGGCCGGGTGTGCCACCGTCGCCACCGTTGATCGATGTCGCATTGCCGGCCGTGCCGCCGAGGCCGCCGACCGTCGTTGCTCCCGTCGCGCTGCTGCCCTGCGCACCGCCACTGCTCGACAGTCCACCCGAACCGCCGGCGCCATAGCTGGTGCTGCCGGTGAGCACGCCCGAGCCGCCTTGCGCGGGAGGCGCCTGCCAGCGCGAGATGGTCTTGGCGGCGGCGTCCTGCGGCGCAGCGAGTACGCCCAGCACGACCGCGACGGCGAGTGCCAGCGGCTTCATGGTCCGGCTGAGTGGTTGCGCTGCGCAGGTAGTGCAGCCGCCCTTGGCGGCCTTGGCAAGTTCGGAAGCAACCTGGGATTGCCCAAGCGCCGTGTTCCATACGAGTCGGTAGATGCGATTCACAAAAATCCCTATGTCACTGTTGTACTTTCAAATGCCCATGGCCGTGCAGGCGGGAGCGTTGTTCGTTGCGGAGTCCCGGCAGCGAGCGCGGCGCACGCCGAGGGTCGCCCCAACGCTGTTGGCCCGCAGGCGGGCATTTCGCGTGTTTCGCGTCGTCGGTGTGTCAGGCATGGGGCGGAAAGACACGAAACAGGCGCACGGCGCGTCTCGTGTTCAGGCTGGGCGTGGGCACCCACGCTGAGCTTCCGGTGCCGGGTTCATCCAGCGGGCCGTCATGATGGGTATTGCGGCCAAACGCCTCCCTGCCGGATGAACGGCATGTCTTCATGCACGCCTCGGTTGGGCGCTTTCCATGCACGGAGCTGGCTGCCACCGTGATGTGGTCGAGAGCCCTGCGACCCATGTGGCAGGACTCCACGGCCGGTATCGGCCGTCATCGCAATTTCTGGAGTCCATGTTGCTGCGATGGAGGGGCATCGCAGGTGTTTCCCGTTTTCGCCGGAGGCGGTGATTTTGGCGGGTGGTCCTGGAGGCAGAACTTCGTCCATGACTCAAGGGCGGAACAGGCTCGCCGATAGCCAACGGGCCACATGCGTGCGCGGTGCGTCGTGCCGCCAGGCGCACATCGATCGCCCGACGCGTGTCGAGTGCCTGGCAGCAGGTGCACCGGCAGGAAGTGGACGCGTTGAAGTGTTTTCTTCGTATCCCGGAACCAGGTAGCCGCGTGCTTTCGTCTCTGATCACTTCCGGCAGCATCGTCGTCATCAGCCTGATGTTCGGCGTGGCCCTGCTGGTGGCATGGTGGCGCTTCGGGCTGGAGCGCCACGCGGCGCTATGGTCGTCGTCGTTCATGGCGGCGACGGTCGGGCATGGCCTGCGTACGTCCGGCCAGATATGGCCTTCGCAGCAGGAGCTGTTCGCCATGCTGGCCTGCCACGCGTCGGTGGCCAGCTTTGCGTTGCTGGCCTGGGGCTTCCGCTGGCGCGTATCGGCACCGAGCAGGGGCGTGAAGGCAGGTTGGCTGCTCGCCGTGGCGGCGCTCATCTGGGTCTGGGTGGATCACCAGCCGACCTGGCGCGCTACCTCGCGCATCCTGACTGCGGCGGGCGATGCCTACATGGTGGCCTGGATCGTTGCCACGCTCTGGCGCAAGCGGGGCATCGGCGCCCTGGCGCGCTGGATCATGATCTTCTACGGCCTTTACGTGATCGGCGTCGGCGTGGCGGCCGAACTGGCCAAGCCCGGCGGGCTCATCAGCGATCGTGCTTTCATTTTCGTGCTCTCGATCGGCACCCCCACCGGCATGATCGGCACCGGCGTAATGACGCTGTTGATCGTCGCCTCCGACCTGGCCAAGGGCCTGCGGCAGCAGGCGCGCACCGACGCGCTTACCGGCCTGTTGAACCGGCGTGGCGTGGACGAAACCATGCAGTCGCTCCTTGGTGTCGCCGGGCGGATGGATCCGTTGACGGTAGTCGTCGCCGATCTGGATCACTTCAAGGACATCAACGACCGTCTCGGGCACGCCGCGGGGGACGAAGTGCTGCTGCGCTTTGCGCAACACCTGAAGATCAGCCTGCGTGCGCGCGACGTGGTGGCCCGCATCGGCGGTGAGGAGTTCGTGCTGTTGCTGCCGCAGACCGGTGCGGCGGAGGCCATGGGCCTGGTCGAGCGGCTGCAGCGCTCGGTGCCTGCCGCGTTCACCGAGTACACGTCGTTCGGACGCATCAGTGCGAGCTTCGGCGTGACGCAGATGCGCGACGGCGAGACATTCGACGCCGCGCTTGCGAGAGCCGACGAGGCGCTCTACCAGTCCAAGCACGAGGGGCGTGACCGGGCGACGCACGCCTAGTTCGTGGGCCGGCCGATGATGGTGTGGCAGGTGAAGTCAGCAACCTGCCTTGATGGCTGGAGGCGTCCACGGCTGATCCTCGGCGGTTGGCGGGTTCGCGCTTGCGCTTTGGCCAAGCCCCCATTCATCGGCAGAAGGCGTCGTGACCGGCCAGTCGTTCCAGCGGGTCGGTAAACAGGACCGCATGCCCTTGCCCGAGGGAGTGACCAGGGACGGCCGGAGGCCGTGCCAGGTCGCGGCCAAAGGCTGACTCTCGCCTGCGTAGGGCAACCGGCGCGAGCTGCCGAAATATCTTTCGACAGCTTGCGCACGCGGCGCATGCACACCCTGAGTCGGGGTAGAGTACGGCGAGGGGGAACCAAGGATCGCAGTGACGATGTCCTCGCATAGCCCGGAATCCGAGTACACCTGGCCGCCGGCCGTGGTCGGCTTTGACATGCCATCGACGACGGCGATCGAGCGGGAGAGCGGGGAGCCGAGCATGGTGGCTTTCCTGAGTTCACGGCCCGACCATTACTGGATCGAGGTGTTTGCCTCGGAAGTGGGCGCCTTCATCTTGCAGCACCAGTTGCAGGCGTTGCGGCTGGACGTGCAGTGCCTGGTGGCGACGGGCGCTGCGACCAAGCTGCGCAGCCTCACGGCAGACTTGCGCAACTTCGTGCATCGGGTGTCGCGGCTCAGCTTGCAGCGGCGGGTGATCGATCGCATCGCGGCCGACGATGACTCGTCCCGAGACGTGGTGGAGAACGACGCGGCGCAGCGTGATCTCGATGTCGTGTCCCACACGCCCAGCGTCTCGGCGATTCTCGCGGCGGTTGCGCGGGTGACCGGCATGCGGCTGGTGGCGGTGGCCAGGGTGTCCGAAACGCGTTGGACCGCATGTGCGGTCTACGACATGATCGATTTCGGCTTGCACCAGGGCCAGGATCTCGTGCTGGAAACCACCATCTGCAGCGAGATCCGCAAGCACGGCAAGCCGGTGATGTTCAGTCATGCCAGCCAGCATCCGGTGTTCTCACGCCATCGCACCCCGGCGCTGTATGGTTTCGAAAGCTATATCTCCGTGCCGATCCTTCGCGAGAACGGCCAGTTCTTCGGCACCTTGTGCGCGCTGGACACCGAGCCGCGTCTGCTGGACCAGGTCATGGTGCAGACGGTGGAGCGTTACGCGCGTGCCATCGCTGCCGAGATCGACGCGGTGGCGATCTAGCCGGCGCGCGTGGACGGCGCGGTGGATCGCCCATCGTGCCCGGGCGCTTGGGTAATGCGGTGGCGGTGACTACACTGGGGCAAACGATGTTCAAGGGGTGAGTCGTGTCTTCCGTCAATTCGCAGCCGGTCGTGGCCAAGCTCACCACGTCGGCGATTTTCCTGGTCCTGACGCTCAAGCCGGAGCCCGCGCATCGCGCGGTCGTGAGAGGGCTTTGCGCCGATCTTTCCGGCCTGTTGCGGGCGATAGGCTTTCGCGACCAGCAGGGCCAGCTGTCCTGCGTGATGGGTTTCGGCTCGGAGGCCTGGGACCACCTGTTCGGCCAGCCGCGCCCAGCCGAACTGCATCCATTCCAGGAGATCCAGGGCAAGCACCATGCGGTGTCCACCCCTGGGGACATCCTGTTCCATATCCGCGCACGCAGCATGGACCTTTGCTTCGAGCTGGCCACGCAACTCATGTCGCGCCTGGGTGACGCGGTGGCGACCGTCGATGAGGTACACGGCTTCAAGTACTTCGACGAACGCGACCTGCTCGGTTTCGTCGACGGCACCGAGAACCCGGTGGACCAGGCCGCCGTCGATGCGGCCATCATCGGCGCCGAAGATGCCGCTTTCGCCGGCGGCAGCTACGTGATCGTGCAGAAGTACCTGCATGACCTGAAGGCGTGGAATGCGGTGCCGGTGGAAGTCCAGGAAAACATCATCGGGCGCGCCAAGCTTTCCGACATCGAGATGGAAGACTCGGTCAAGCCGAGCTACGCGCACAGCGCGCTCACCACCATCGAGGAAAACGGCGAGCAGCTGGAGATCGTGCGCGACAACATGCCTTTCGGCGAAGTGGGCAAGGGCGAGTTCGGCACCTATTTCATCGGCTATGCGCGCTCGCCGCGCCGCATCGAGCAGATGCTGGAGAACATGTTCATCGGCCGCCCGCCGGGCAACTATGACCGTCTGCTCGATTTCAGCAAGGCGGTCACCGGCTCGCTGTTCTTCGTACCCTCGGCCAGTTTCCTGGATGCCGTAAGCGACTGAGGTGGTCTTGCACGGCGCGGTCGGTCAGCCGGCCGACTGCGCGTCGAGCAGCGTACGGATGCGCGCGGCATCCTCGGGCGTGGCGGGGTTGTAGACCACCATCGCCAGGTCGGGCCGGCCATCGACCGCGAACGCGGAATACTCCAGTGCGATGGGGCCGGCCAGCTGATGCCGCAGGCGCTTGGTGCCCTCGCCGTAGGTCTGCACGTCCTGGCTGCGCCACAGCGCGGCGAACTCGGGGCTCGTGGCGCTCAGTTCGTCCACCAGCGCCTGCACTTCGCGTGATGCACCCGCGCGTGCCACGTCGGCGCGGAACGTGGCGACGGCGAAACGGGCCACGCTCTCCCAGTTGTACTGCGCATCGCGCACGCGATGGCTGGAGAACATCAGGCGGAGAATGTTGCGCTGCGCCGGTGCAAGCTGGCCGTAGTCCGACAGCACCACGGTGGCGGCGCGATTCCAGGCCAGTACGTCCCAGGCGGGCGTCTTGACCAGGGCCGGGCTCAGCTCCAGCGCATCGAGCACGCGCTGCAGCCGGGGTGATACGGCTTCGGAGGCGTGATAGCGGATCACCGGGGGACGCCCCAGCGCAAGCAGGAACAGATGCTCGCGTTCGATCTCGCTAAGCAACAGCGCGCGGGCGATGCGATCGAGCACCTCGGCGGAAGGTGCGCCGCCGCGTCCCTGCTCGAGCCAGGTGTACCAGGTGGCGCTGACGCAGGCCCGTTGTGCCACTTCCTCTCGACGCAGTCCGGGAGTGCGGCGACGCTGCAGCGGGTAGCCCAGCGTGGCGGGGTCGAGCTTTGCGCGCCGATCCTTCAGATAAGCGCCCAGAAGGTTGTCGTGGTTGCCGCTCATGCTGGCTGTTAGTCCCTATACCCGTATAAGGCCACTACTTTTGTTCGACGAAGCGCGGATCAAGATTCTCCGGCATCCCCACTGGAGAGTATCGCAATGCATGTGTTCGTTACGGGTGCTACCGGTTTTGTCGGCTCCGCCGTGGTCAGCGAATTGCTGCGTGCGGGGCATCAGGTGCTTGGCATGGCCAGGTCGGACGAGGGTGCGGCGAAGCTGCGGGCCGCCGGTGCGCAGGTGCATCGCGGCGAGCTCGAGGACACCGACAGCCTGCGCAGCGGCGCTGCCCAGGCCGATGGCGTGATCCACACGGCCTTCATCCACGACTTCAGCCGCTTTGCGGCCAATTGCGAGATCGACCGTCTCGCCATCGAGGCGCTGGGCAGCGCGCTGGCCGGCTCGGATCGGCCGCTCATCGTCACCTCCGGCACCGGCCTGCTCGCGCCGGGTGGCGTGGCCACCGAAGACACGGCCCCTGCCTCGGGTCCGCACGCGCTGCCGCGCGTATCGGAGCAGACCGCGCTTGCACAGGCCTCGCGCGGGCCACGGGTCTCGGTGATCCGCCTGCCGCCATCGGTGCATGGCGAGGGCGATCACGGTTTCGTGCCGATCCTGATCGGCGTCGCGCGCGAGCATGGCGAGGCCGCCTTTGTCGGCGAAGGGCGCAACAGCTGGCCGGCGGTGCATCGCTTCGATGCGGCACGCGTGTATCGCCTCGCGCTGGAGAAGGGCGTGGGCGGTGCGCGCTATCACGCGGTGGCCGAGGAGGGCGTGCCGTTCCGCGACATCGCGGGAGCGATCGGCGAAGGCCTGGGCCTGCCGGTGGTCAGCAAGAACGCCGGCGAAGCCGCCGAATACTTTGGCTGGTTCGCGCACTTCGCGGCCATGGACAACCGCGCCAGCAGCGAGCGCACGCGCAGGGAACTGGGTTGGGAGCCCACGCAGCCGGGCCTGCTGAGCGATATCCGCAACGCCGGCTATTTCGGGCACTGATACCCGCCGCAAGCGAGGCACCCTTGGGTGCAATCGCGATCGGCCGAACCCGATGACCGCCGCCCGGCGGGTACGGGTGACGGTCCCACCTGCCGAAACCTGGCGCGGCCGGAGTGCGTCCTGTCCCCGCACTGATCCGGTGGGATTGAGTCGCCATGGGCTGCATCGACATGCCACCCCCGTGCCGCTCCTGGGCGGCCCGGCGGGTGGCATGCGTCTCGAACGTGTGTAGACTCCCGGGGACGACCGACGTCATCCGGGGCGTGAAGGTGTTGCCATCGGGTGAGTGAACGACAGCAGAGTGTTCCCTCCACGAACGAGGTACCTCCATGTTGATGCGTTGTGTTGCCTTCCTCGGGCTGCTGTTGCTGGCGACGCCCGTGCTGGCCAGCAAGCCTGCCGAAAGCGGTGCCGATGCGACCGCCGCTGTCGCCAAGGCCGACAAGCCAAGAACCACTTCCACCGGCACGCAGTTCGTGGTGCCCGCAGGCTGGTCCGTGCAGGCGAAGGGCCCCAAGGTGCTGCTGACGCCACCGGAGGCCGGTTCGCAGGCCGTGCTGGTGGACGTGAAGGCCGCCGATGCCGATGCGGCGGTGGCCGATGCCTGGAAACTCTACGCGCCGGCCAAGACCTGGCCGCTGCAGGTGGCCACCGACAGTTCGCCGCGCGACGACTGGGACCAGATTCGCGTCTACAACTACGAAACCTCGGCTAACGACAAGCGAACTGTCGAAGCCATCGCCTACCGTCGCGGCGGCCAGTACACCGTGCTGATCTACGACGTGGCCAATGCGGTGGGCGAAAAGCGCGCCTCGCAGCTGCGCGCCATCTCCGACCGGCTGCTGCCCAAGGGCTACAAGCGCGAGACCTTCGCCGGGCGCAAGGCGCACCCGCTGGACGAGCAGCGCATCGAGGCGCTCAAGGCCTTCGTGGAGTACGCGCGCAAGGCGTATGACGTGCCCGGCGTGGCGATCGGCCTGATCGACCACGACAAGGTAGTGTTTGCCGGCGGGCTGGGCGTGCGGGAGATCGGCAAGACGGAGCCGGTGGATGCCGACACCCTGTTCATGATCGCCTCCAACACCAAGGCGCTCACCACGTTGATGCTGGCGCGGCTGGTGGACCAGCAGAAGTTCACCTGGGACACGCCGGTCGTCGACGTGATGCCGTCGTTCAAGCTGGGCAATGCCGACACCACGCGGCAGGTGCTGATCCGCCACCTGATCTGCGCCTGCACCGGCATGCCGCGGCAGGACATGGAGTGGCTGCTCAACAGCCGCGATGCCACGCCGGAAACCGTGTTCAAGTCGCTGTCGGGCATGCAGCCCACCAGCAAGTTCGGCGAGCTGTTCCAGTACTCCAACCTGATGGCGGCAGCGGCCGGCTACATCGGTGCGCACGTGCTGTACCCGAACATGGAGCTGGGCGCGGCGTATGACCTGGCCATGCAGAAGCAGGTGTTCGATCCGTTGCACATGCGCGTGACTACCTTCGATTACGACCGTGCGCTGCTGGGCGACCATGCCACGCCGCACGGCCTCGATGTGGACGGCCATACCGCGGTGGCCGGCATGGGCATCAACGATTCGATCCGCGCCGCGCGCCCCGCGGGCGCCGCTTGGAGCGCGGTGAGCGACATGCTGCGCTACGTTCAGATGGAGCTGGACAACGGCCTGCTTCCCGACGGCCAGCGCTATGTGTCCAAGGAGGCCCTGCTGGAACGGCGCAAGCCGAACGTGGCCCTGGGCACCACAGCAACCTATGGCATGGGCCTGATGGTCGACCACACCTGGGGCGTCCCGGTGGTGCATCACGGCGGCGACCTGTCCGGCTTCCACTCCGACATGATGTGGTTGCCGGAGCAGGGCGTGGGCGCGGTGATCCTCACCAATGCCGATACCGGCATATTCATCCGTGGGCCGTTCCAGCGCCGCCTGCTCGAGGTGCTGTTTGACGGCAAGCCGCTGGCTCAGGGCGACATCGATGCCGGTGTGAAGCGGCTGAAGGCCCAGATCGCCGCCGAGCGCAAGCGACTGACTGTGCCCGCCGACCCGGCCGCCACCGCGAAGCTCGCGTCGAACTATCGCAACGCCGCGCTGGGCGGCATCCAGGTCGAGCACAACGGCGGCGCCACCGTGTTCAACTTCGGTGCCTGGCACAGCGAGGTCGCCTCGCGTCGCAACGATGATGGCAGCGTGTCGTTCGTCACCATCTCGCCGGGCGCGGACGGGCTGGAGTTCGTGGTGTCGGGCAGCCAGGCGCAACCGAAGCTGGTGCTGCGCGACGAACAGCACGAATACGTGTACGACGCCGCACCCTAGCCGGCAACGGGATCGCGCCGGCTGCGGCCGGCGCGATCCCGCGCTGAACGGCTGCCTTCCGCCACGCGGCGAAGAGGCCGCCGCGCGTTGTGGACGTCGATTCAAGCAAGCCATCTGCAAGCCACCATCCCGATAATGCCGGCTCACACACTCGGGAGGGTCGCATGAAATTGCTTTTTAAGCGCATGATTTTGACTGCTGGTCTGGGCCTGCTGCTGCCGCTGTCGGCTCACGCCGATCTGCCGGGCCGCCACCCTGCCTATCTGCATGCGCTGTCCAACCTGCGCGCTGCACGCTGGATGCTGGAGCACCGCGCGGGCGACGCCGCCGTCAGCGGCCAGGAAGACGTAGCCATCACTGAGATCGACCATGCGATCGACGAGATCAAGCATGCCTCGATCGACGACGGCAAGGACCTCAACGATCATCCGCCGGCCGACACCGCGATGGATCCGCCGGGTCGCCTGCATGCCGCACTCGACCTGCTTGGCCAGGTGCACAACGACATCGATCGCGAGGAAGACGATCCGCAGACGCGCGGTCTGAAGCATCGCGCGATGGCGCACGTTGACCAGGCCGCGCAGGCCGTGGAAAACGCCATCGGCGCCGCACGCTACCCGCGCTGATCGTTGTCTGGCGCCGGCCACCGCAGTCCCGCAACGGGCTGCGGTGGCCGGTGTCGTTTCAGGTGCTCGGCGCCTGCGTGACCTGCGCGGGAAGCGGGCCCAGGAAAATCGCCCGCAGCCGATCATTGCCGATCAGGCGCGCCAGTTCCGCGAACACGCAGTAGTTGGCGATGAGCACGATCAGCAGGATCTCGATGGCCCAGAAATGCGGCCAGTTGATGTGCGCCCACAACTGGCTGTTGGCCTCGCCGAGACTGGACGATTCCTTCCAGAACTCATACAGGTGTTCCAGGTAATGGATGATCGTCGCCACGATGGCGTAGATCAGCGTCTTCCATGCGGCATTCCAGATCAGCGGCTTTTCCGGAAAGCGGTTGATGAAAGGCAGCAGGTTGGCCAGCAACACCGACTTTCCCAGGATCAATGCCGCGACGATGATCGAGATACTGGTGGTCGGCTCGATGCCCGAACCCCGGGTCATCAGCGTGCGAACCAGTGCCAGCACGTGCAGGATCACGAAGAAGTAGATCGTGGGCGGCAGCATTTCCAGGAACTCATGCTTCACCGTTGCAGTGAACTTGCTCATGTTCCCCTCCTGACATGGTTGTCGATACCCGTGCTCCAAGACGTGGCCGACGGCGCGACATGTGCGCCTTCACCACGCAGTGCGGGCGGCGAGTCCGGTGACGGTGAAGGAGGATGGTTGACGCTCATCCTCCCGTTGAAGCGGCGCCGTCTGGCGGTCTGCATCGGCCCGGGGGACTGCGCGGCGGAACATAGCACGTCCCCGTAGTGCCGGATGTGCACGATGCGGACTCCGGCCGGAGGGTGAAGAGGGCGCGATGACGTCCACGCCCGCGTCACCCCGCTTACGTAAAGTGGCGCGGGTTGGTCATTGTGCTGCGGGCGCGACGCGTCGGGAGGACGTGCCATGAAAGCGTGCACTGAGCGTGGGTGGCTGGGCTGGGCTGGGGTGGCCCTGGCATGGCTGGGATTTGCGGGCGCGGCGCACGCCGACGACGAACTGGAAAGCCAGCGCATCGTCGGCATCGGCATCCAGCGCATGCCGGCCTGGCCCGGTTCGGACAATCAACGCAACGAGCCGGTGCCGTTCATCCTGGCCGAGTTGCCCTGTCACATCACCATCTCCACGCTCGATGGCCTCACCGTCGATTTCATCCACGCGGATGGGTGGCACGGTGGCATCTACGGCAACTACCAGTGGGGGCGCGACCGTTCCGAGCTGGGTAGCGAGCTGGAAGGCACCATCCCTTCGTTTTCGCCGCGCATCAGCGCCGGCGGTTACGTGGAATACGAGTTCGCCGACAAGTTCGAGGTCGGTTCGGACCTGAGCCACGATACCCAGGGCGCCGGCGCCTACCTGCGCGTGTACGGCAGCTATGAACTTCCGAGCATCGGCTACTGGATGCACGAAGTGGAGCTGCAGTGGCAGGCGATGAATGGGCCCGCCATGCGCCGTTACTTTGGTGTCACGCCTGCGCAGGCCATGCAGCTGGGCGTGGATTCGTGGCAGCCCACCGGCGGCACGCAGCAGATGGAACTCGAGTACAGCGCCTTCATGCCGACCAGCCTGCACACCGGCTTTGCGTTCATGCTCAACTACGCGCGCCTGCTGGGGCAGTCCAGCGGAAGTCCGCTGGTACATCGCTACGGCTCGTCCAACCAGTTCACCGGCACGTTGGCCTTCGTCTACCGCTTTCTCTAGTCGCAAGCCTGCGTGAAGTGGGCCAGGATGCCGCCGAGGCTGCGCAAGTCCTGGCTGTTGTGTCGCGCCACGCGGTGCAGGGCGGCGGCCGATCCGCCGCGCAGAAAGCCCAGCCACGCGGCGGGCGCCTCGGCGCCGGGCAGGTCGTCCTCGCGCACCACGCGCAGCAACTGGCGCTCGACGGTGGCGAGACGACAGTTCTCCCACACGCCGCGCCAGCGGCGGCGCACCGGGTGCAGCAGGTCGATATGGGCCAGGCCGTCGAGCGGTGACTCGCGGCGGTGCAGGCGCAGGCGCGTCTTCAGCAGTGGCGCGTCGTACGACTTGCCGTTGTAGCTCACCAGCACCGTATCGGGTCGCAGCCACGAGACGAAGCAATCGAGCATGGCCGCCTCGCCGGCCAACGTGCTGATCAGCAGCTGGCGTTCGCGAAACTGGCCCTTGTGCCAGTCGGCCACGCCGATCATGAAGGCGCGCGTACCCGTGCCGCCCGCCAGTCCGGTGGTTTCGGTGTCGAACAGCAGCAGCCGTTCGGGCTCGATGTCCGCATCGATCCGCGCGAAGCCGGCATGGAAGCGACCCGGCGAGGGCGGCCAGGCGCAGCGCGTCTCGCTCAACTGCAGGCCGGGCGCAATGGTCTGTCCGGGCAGCGGCGTCGGTTCGCTTGCACGCACCGGCGCACGGTCGGTGCGACGTCGCACGCCGAGCAGGGCGCGCAGGTTGTCCGGCATCGGTTCGGGGCGCCGCACGGTAGCTGGCGCGGGGGCCTGCACGCCGGCCTGCCTGCGCAGGCCACGCAGTTTGTCGGCGAGCGCGCTCACAATGCCACGATCAGGTCGAGCACGCGCGTAGCGAGTGATTTCAGTGGGGCATCACCGTGTTCGTCGGCAGCGAGCACCGGGCCCACGCAAGCCGGGCAACCGGCGCGGCAATCGCAGCGCAGCACCAGCTCGCGCGCCAGCCGCACCAGGTCCTCGCGCCGCTCGTACAGCGGCGCGCTGAGCCCGACCCCGCCGGGAAACGCATCGTAGAGATACAGCGTGGGTACGAACGGCCCCTGCGTGACGGCGTCCGTTTCGCCAAGGCTGGTGCGCAGCTGCGCACGGCCGTTCGCATCGGGCGTGGCGAACCAGGCGCCATCGCCGCTGCCGACGGCCTTTTGCAGGTCGCGTGCCTCGGCCATTACCGCCACCGTGGCAACGATGTGCAGCGCGTGCGCGGCGGCGAGGAACCCGTCGAGTGCCTGCTGGCGGTGATCGAAGGCCTGGTCCAGCGCGCGCTGCGGCAGCTGCCACCACACGGCGGTGGTGTGCAATTCGAGGTCCGGCAGATTCACCGGGCCGTAGCCGATGTTCTCGTGTGTGTAGTAGCGGATCTTCTTGTAGCCGGCCACGCGTCGCGCCACGTGCACCTCGCCGTGGTGCGTGCTGCCGGCGCCGGCCGGCGAGCCGTCGAAGGCCTCCAGCACCTTGAGCTTGGTGTAGTCGATGGCGTCGGTGTAGTAGTCGGCCTGGGTGCGCGTGACATAGGCCTTGCGTCCCTCCCAGTCGAGCTTCTCCACCTGGTAAGGCGTGGACTGCACCATGTGGATGGCGCCTTCGTAGAGGGTGAGCGCGGCGGCGCTGTAGTCCACCTCGGCGATGATGGTCTGGCGGCCGTTGGTACGGTCCACCACCACGAAGTTGCCGTCCGCCACCGAGCGCAGCGACACCGCATTGGCCGGGTAGCTGTCGGCGATCCACTCGAAGCGTTCGCCCTCCTGGTGCAGCACGCCTTCCTCGGCAAGCACCTGCAGCCACGGCGTGGCGTCCTGCATGCCGAACAGCTCGCCGAGGCGAAACGGCAGCTCGAATGCCGCGCAGCGGATGTGGTCGAGCAGGATCAGCGGCTGGTCCGGCGCGATGCGTGCGTGCTCGGGCGGCGCGCCCTGGAAGAACTCCGGGTGGCGCACCAGGTACTGGTCCAGCGGATCGCTGCTGGCCACCAGCACGCCCAGCGAGGCCTGCTGGCGGCGGCCGGCGCGTCCAAAGCGCTGCCAGGTGGCCGCCACGCTGCCGGGGTAGCCGTTGAGCACCACCACGTCGAGCGCGCCGATGTCCACGCCCAGTTCCAGCGCCGAAGTGCTGACGATGCCGTCGACCTGTCCCGCGCGCATCTCGCGCTCGGCGGCGCGGCGCTCGGTGGGCAGGTAGCCACCGCGATAGGCGCGGATGCGCGGCGGCTTGCGCGGATCGTTGTCGAACACGTCCTTGAGGTACTTGGTGAGCACTTCCACCATCAGGCGCGACTGCGCGAAGACCAGGGTCTTGAGGCCCGCGCGGATGGCCGTGCGCGCGATGCGGTTGGATTGCGAACGCGCGGAGGCGCGCAGGCCGAGGTCGGGGTTCACCACCGGCGGATTCCACAGCAGCACGTGCTTCTCGCCCACCGGCGCGCCGCTGTCGGTGATGGCGGTGACCGCTTGCTCGATCAGTGCGCTGGCGTGCTCGGCCGGGTTGCCGATGGTGGCCGAGCACAGGATGAACTGCGGCGTCACCCCGTAGAACGCGCACACGCGCTGCAGCCGGCGCAGCACGTTGGCCACGTGCGAACCGAACACGCCGCGATAGGTGTGCACCTCGTCGATCACCACGTAGCGCAGGTTCTCGAAGAACTGCGCCCACTTGGTGTGATGCGGCAGGATCGCCTGGTGCAGCATATCCGGGTTGCTCACCACGATGTCGCCGTGCAGGCGGATCGCCTGGCGCGCATCGCCCGGCGTGTCGCCGTCGAAGGTAAAGGCCTTCACGCCCAGCTCGCCGGCCTGGTTGAGTTCGAGCAGCTCGGCCACTTGGTCCTGCGCCAGCGCCTTGGTGGGAAACAGGAACAGCGCCTTGGCGCGCTGGCGGATCGCCGCACTGATCACCGGCAGCGTGTAGCACAGCGACTTGCCGGACGCGGTGGGCGTGGCAATCACCACGTGCTTGCCGGCCGCAGTGGCATTCCACGCCTGGGCCTGGTGGTCGTAGAGCTGCTCGATGCCCCGGCTGCGCAGGGCCTGGACCAGTGTGGCCGGCATGTCGCCGGGCAGCGGTGCGTAGCGACCCTCGCGGCCGGGTTGCACGAAGCTGCCGGTGATGCGGTCGGCGTATCGCCTGGCGAGGCGCCTGGCCAGCTGATCGCCGCCCGCGACCGGTGCGGCCAGCGCGCCATCCCCGCGCACGGCGCGCTGGGCGAAGGGATTGGGCAAGGCATTCATCGGCGCGCTCCGTCCGGCTGGGAACGGCATTGCAGCGGGGAGGCGTCTCAGTTGTTGAGACGGCAGGACTCTGGCCCCTCTCCCCTTGGAGAGGGGTTGGGTGAGGGTGCGGGGCTTGCGTAGCACCCAAGCGCGCCCCTGGCAGCCCCACTTAAGCGTTTCATAAGCCATCCGCCGCATAATGGCCGCGCCTTTCCCCACCGGCGGCGCTGGAGCTTCTGTTTCGTGCATATCCTTCTGGTCGAAGACGACGCCCAGCTGGGCAGCGCCATCGAGCGTGCGCTGGAGCGCCTGGGTTACACGGTGTCATGGCTGCGCGACGGGCGCAGCGCGCTCAATGCCATCCGCGACCGCTCTGCCGACCTGGTGCTGTTGGACCTTGGCCTGCCCGGGCGTGATGGCATCGACGTGCTGGTGGAGGCGCGCCGCGCGCGCATCGATACGCCGGTGCTGGTGATGACGGCGCGCGATGGCCTGTCGGCCCGTGTCGACGGGTTGGACGCAGGTGCCGACGATTACTTGATCAAACCGTTCCATGTGGAAGAACTGGCCGCCCGCATCCGTTCGCTCAGCCGACGCATGCGCGGGTTGGCGGTGAACTGCATCGAGGTGGGCGCGCTCAGCCTGGACCTGGGTTCGTCCGAAGTGCTCTTCCGTGGCCAGCCGGTGGAGCTGACGCGGCGCGAGTTCGCCTTGCTGCAGGCCCTGATGGAAAGCGCCGGCCGGCTGGTGCGGCGCGAGAGCCTGGAGAATTCGCTTTACGGGCTGGACCACGTGGTGGGCAACAACGCCCTCGAGGTGCTGGTGCACGCGCTGCGCAGCAAGCTCAGCTTCGAGACCATCCGCAATGTGCGCGGCTTCGGTTACATGATCCCGCGGGATCCCCAATGACGGCCACCAGCCTGCAGGGACGCCTGCGCTGGCTGATCCTCGGCGTGCTCGCGCTGGTGCTGGTGCCGCTGGGCATCTTCAGCCTGCAACGCACCATCCATGAAGTGGCCGAATTGTCCGATGGCCGCCTGGCCCAGTCGGCGCGAACGCTGCAGGTGATGATCCGCAACATTGGCCTGCCCGCGCTGCAGCAGCATGCCGGCGACCAGGGCGTGGTGGTGCCGATCACCGCCAAGTCGATGCAGGAACTGGTGCTGCACGGCCATACCTACGAATCGGAGGTGGGGTTCCAGGTGTTCGACCACGATGGCCGCACGCTGATGGCCACCGGCAACCTGGGTGCGTTGCCGCCACCTGCCGCGGGGCAGGTGGGTTTCACCGATGTGCGGCTGGGCCGCTATCGCTGGCGCCTGTTCACCCTGCCGCCGACACCTGACGGCGTGGTGGTGCGTTCGGCCGAACGATACGACAGTCGACGCGACATCACGCGCGCCCTGTGGATGGAACACGCCTTGCCGCCGCTGATCGCCTTGCCGGTGCTTGCCCTGCTGGTGGGCTGGGCCGTGCGCCGCGGCCTGCGTCCGCTCGACGCGCTGGCCGGCCAGTTGGCCCGTCGACGCCCCGGCAGCCACGAGACACTGCGGATCGCCGACGCGCCGCGCGAACTGGAGCCGGTGTTGGCGGCGCTCAACGACCAGTTCGACCAGCTTGAAGATGCACTGGAACGCGAGCGCCGCTTCAGCGCCGACGTAGCGCACGAACTGCGCACGCCATTGGCGTCCACCATGATCAACCTCGAGAACGCGGAGGCGAGTCGCGATTCGCGCGAGGGCGATGCCGCGCTGGCCAGCGCACGCGAAAGCCTGGCGGCGCTGGCGCGTCGCGTGGAGCAACTGCTGTCGCTTGCACGGCTGGAGAGCAGTTCGCGCAAGCAGCGGCGCACCGAAGTCGACCTGCTGGCGGTGGCGCGCACCGTGATCGAGGAGCTCTCGCCGCTGATTGCCGACAGCGATGCCGAGCTTGATGTCATCCTGCCGCCTGGCCATCTGGCCGTGCAGGGCCACGAGGTGGCCTTGGCCGCATTGATGCGCAACCTGCTGGAGAACGCGCTGCGCCACGTTCCCGATGGCGGACAGGTGCAGTTGGCGATAAGGGCGGAGGGAGCCGCGGCGGTCATTGACGTGGTCGACAACGGCGAGGGCATTGCGCCCGAACGCCGTGCGGCCGTGTTCGCCCGTTTTCATCGCGAGGCCAGCAGCCGGGGTGAGGGTTACGGGCTGGGCCTGTCCATCGTGCAACGTGCCGCGCAGCTGCACGATGCCTCGATCGAACTGCTCGACTCGCCGCTGGGTCGCGGCCTGCGCGTGTGCGTGCGCATTCCCCTCATCGACGGCCGGATACCGTCCGCGGCGGCTTGATCGGAACCACGAGGCCGCTTTACAAAGTGAACGCTAAGAGAGATTCGCTAGGGTAGGTATTCCCCTGCCGTGCATGGATTTCTCGGTGTTTCTCCACAAGATTTCGCGCCTGCCGCCCATGGTCGCCGCCCATCGCCTCGCCGCGGTGCTGATGGCGGCGACCGTGGCCGGTTGCGCAACCTATCGCCCCGAGCCGTTGCCCGAGCAGGCCGAGTCGGCTTCCTCGCTGCAGCAGTTGCATGGCTATCACGCCGGCGGCCAGCCACTGGATACGGTGGCGGTCGAGCAACTGGTGCTGCTGAACAACCCCGACCTGCGCAGCGCGCAGGCACGTCATGTGCAGGCTCAGGCCCAGCGGGTGCAGGACAGTGTGCTGCCCAACCCGGTGGTGAGTGGCAGCGCCGGCTATCTGACCGGTGGCGTGGGGGACGCCACCGCGTGGACTGCCTCGATCAGCGAGGACATCACCGCGCTGATCACGCTGCGCCCCCGCCGCGTAGCGGCAAAGGCGCGGGCCGACGCCGTCGATGCCAGCCTGCTGTGGGAGCAGTGGCAGACGCTGGGCAAGGCGCGCCTGCTGGTGATCGACCTTATCGAGCAGCAGCGCCTGATCGCCTTGCAGCGGCAGGCCGTGCAGGCGCTGGAATATCGCCAGTCGCAGCTGCAGGCGGCCGTGGCCGACGGAAACATGGAGCGCCTTGGCAGCGCTGCGGACCTGGCCGCCGCCGCCGATGCGCGCAGCAGCCTCAACGACCTGGAGCGCCGTCAGCTCGACAGCGAGCAACAGCTGCATGCCTTGCTTGGGCTCAAGCTCGAGGTGGCGTTGCCGCTGGTGGATTGGTTGCCGGCACCGGCGCTGGATGCGGTGGCGATACGCAGCGAGGCGGGCAGCATCCGTCAGCGTCGGCCCGATCTGGTGGCCCTGCAACTGGGCTATCAGGCGCAGGAGGCGAGCCTGCGCGCCGCCGTGCTCGCGCAGTTTCCGCCGCTCTCGTTCGGCTATGCCGCCTCGCAGGACAACAGCCGGGTACGCAACGGCGGACCGGCCGTGACCTTCGCGCTGCCGCTGTTCGACCGCAACCAGGGCAACATCGCGCTGGCGCGCGCCACCCGCGAACAGCTGCACGTGGAATACGGCGCCAGGCTGGCCAGCGCGCAGGACGAGGTGGACGACCTGCTGGCGCAGTACGCCCAGCTGCAGCAACAGCGCCGCGCACTGGCTCCCGCGATGAATGAAGCCGCGCAGGCCGCGCGGCAGGCCGGGCACGCGGCGCAGGCACAGCTGCTGGATGTGCGCGCGCACACCGACCTGGAGTTCGCCGCGCTCAATCGCCGCATTGCGGATGTCTCCATCGAACAGGCCATGCTGGAACAACAGGCAGCGCTGGAGCTGCTGGTTGGGCAAGGCATGCCCACTTCACTGCAACAGGATGTGTTTGCTCCATGACTGCGCGACTTCCATGGCTGGTTCCCGCGATGCTCGTGCTGCTGGCGGGCTGTGCGGCCGATGATGATGCCGACAGGGGCAGCGTGAGCGCCGCCGTGAGCACGGTGGCGGTGCACCAGGGCAGCATGCCCGAGCGTCTGTCGGCCTATGGCACGGCCGGCCCCGCAACCGACGCGGTGCAGGTGCTTGCCGTGCAGGCCTCCGGGCGGGTGAGCCACTGGGCGGTTACGGCCGGCAGCCGCGTCACGCGCGGACAGCGCCTGCTCAGTTTTGAACTGGCGCCCGCGGCCGTGGCGGCCTGGCGACAGGCCCGCGATGCGCTGTCACTGGCGCAATCGCAGCGCACCCACACCGCCCAACTGCTGGCGCAGCAACTGGCCACGCGCGACCAGATGGACCAGGCCGACAAGGCCGTGCGCGATGCGCAGTCCAGCCTCGATGCGCTCACACGCGCACAGGGCAGCGAGGCGACGCTGGAGCTCACGGCACCATTCGACGGCACCGTGGTGGCCATCAGTGCCGTGCAGGGTGACGTGCTGCAGCCGGGTTCGGCGCTGCTCTCGGTGCAGCGCCAGGATGGGCTGGTGATCACGGCAGGCATCGAGCGCGATGCACTGCCGCGCGTGCAGCCGGGGGCGGAGGTGGAGCTGGTGCCGCTGGATGCTACTGCGCCCATGCATGGCAAGGTGCGTCGCGTGGCGCAGGCGCTCGATCCGCACACGCATCTGATCAACGTGGAGATCGTGCCCGATGGCACCCCGGTGAGCGGCGAGGCCTTTCGCGCCGACATCGTGGTGGGCCAGTGGCAAGGCTGGCTGTTGCCGCGCGATGCGGTGCTGGGCGACGAGTCGCAGCGTTACGTGTTCCAGGTCGCCAAGGACCACGCGGTGCGCGTGCCGGTGCAGGTGCAAGGCGAGACCGACAGCATCAGTGTGGCCACGGGCGGGCTCGATGCCTCCCGTCCGCTGGTGACCGAAGGTGCCACGCAGCTCGACGACGGCATGGCCGTGCGTGCCGGCACGCCGGAAGTGCGCCCATGAGTGCCGGCAGCTGGCTTGCCCGGCATGCCCGGGCCATCGTCATCGTGGCCTTTGCACTGGCCCTTGCGGGGCTGGCGAGCGCCTTCACCCTGCCGGTGGGCCTGTTTCCGCAAGTGTCGTTTCCACGCGTGGTGGTGGACCTGGATGCCGGCGACCGGCCCGCCGACCAGACCGCGCTGCTGGTGACGCGACCGGTGGAAGAGGCCATCCGCACCGTGCCCGGCGTGGAGGGCTTGCGCTCGGAAACCACGCGGGGCTCGGCGCAGATCTCCGTCGACTTCGGCTGGGGACGCGACATGATCGCCTCGACGCTGCAGGTCGACTCGGCCATCGCGCGCGTGCTGTCCAGCCTGCCTGCCGGCGCCAGCTACAACGTGCGGCGCATGGACCCCACGGTCTACCCGATCATCTCGTACGCGTTGCAGTCGGATCAGCTGTCGCCGGTGGCGTTGCGTGACCTTGCGCAGTACCAGCTGGTGCCCTTGCTGGCTTCGGTACAGGGGCTGTCGCATGTGGACGTGCAGGGCGGCGAAACTGCCGAAGTGCAGGTGGATGCCGACCCGGCCAGGCTCGTCCAGTACGGCCTGGGGCTGGACGACCTGGCCAACGCGCTGCAGGGCGCCAACCAGCTGCAGGCGGTGGGGCGCCTGCAGGATCGCAACAAGCTGTACCTGGTGGTGGCCGATCATTCGCTGCAAAAGCTCGATGCCATACGCCGCATCGTGGTGAAGAGCGATACCCACGGCTGGGTCAGGCTTGGCGATGTGGCGAGCGTGCACGACGGCTACGTGCCGCAATGGGTGAAGGTGAGCGAGGACGGCAAGCCGGCCGTGCTGCTCAACGTGTACGAGCAGCCCGATGGCAACGCCGTGCAGGTTGCGGCCGAGGTGCGCGCGCGACTGGCCGGCTTTCGCCTGCCCGCCGGCGCAACCCTTCGCAGCTGGTATGACCAGAGCGAGCTGGTGATGGAGTCCGCGCACAGCGTGCGCGATGCCGTGCTCATCGGCCTGCTGCTGGCGGGCAAGGTGTTGCTGCTGTTCCTGCGCAACCTGCGTGTCACGCTGATCGCGCTGCTGGTGGTGCCGGTGACCCTTGCGGTAACCGTATTGCTGCTGCAGGTGCTGGGCCTGAGCTTCAACATCATGACGCTGGGTGGCATTGCCGCCGCGGTAGGCCTGGTGATCGACGACGTGATCGTGATGGTGGAGCATGTGGCGCGCCGCGCGGGCGCCGAAGGCTCGTCCGGTGCGGACGACGTATTGCCGGCAGCGCGCGAGTTCCTGCCGCCGCTGACCGGCTCCAGCCTCGCCACGCTGATCGTGTTCGTGCCGCTAGGCCTGTTGAGCGGCGTCACCGGCGCATTCTCCAAGGCCTTGTCGATCACCATGGCCAGCGCGCTGGTGGTGTCGTGGCTGGTCACCGCCTGGGTGGTGCCGCCGCTGTTGCGGCGGCTGGTCGACTTCAGGCGCTGGTATGACCCGGGGCTGGCCGGTGAGGGCGTGCTGGCGCGCGTGCACGCATGCCTGTACGACGGCATCGCCCGTCGTCCGGCGACGATGCTGCTGGCATGGGTGCCGCTGCTGGCGCTGGGTGCATTGGCCTATACGCGCGTATCCACGGGTTTCATGCCGGACGTGGACGAGAGCGGCTTCGTGATGGACTACTACACGCAACCGGGCACCTCGCTGCCGGAGACAGCGCGGCAGGTGGCCCAGGTGGAGGCGATCCTGCGCGCCATGCCGGAGGTGGACACCTTCTCGCGGCGCCTGGGCACCGGCCTCGGCGGGGACCTTGGCCAGTCCTATCACGGCGACTTCTTCGTGCGCCTGAAGCCAGACCATGCACGTTCCACCGAGGACGTGATGAACGACGTGCGCGAACACGTGGAGCACGAGGTGCCCGGCGTCGAGGTAGAGCTGGCGCAGTTGATGGAGGACCTGATCGGCGATCTCACCGCGGTTCCACAGCCGATCGAGATCAAGCTCTACGCAGCCGATCCGCGTGAACTGGTGCCGCAGGCGCAGAAGATCGCCAAGGCCATCGCGGATATTCCCGGCGTGGTCGAGATCAAGGACGGCGTGCAGCTCGCGGGCGACGCGCTGAATGTGGATGTGGATGCCGACAAGGCCACCGTGGAGGGCATGACCGTGGCCACCGTGACCCAGGCCGTGAACGATGCACTGAGCGGCGTGGTCGCCACGCAGCTTCCGCTGGCCACCAAGAGCGAGGGTGTGCGCGTGCGCATGCCCGGTGCCATGCAGTGGCGCCTGCCGCAATTGTCGTCGTTGCCGGTGCGCGCACCCGACGGCCACCTGTTCCCGTTGAGTCGCGTGGCCACCATCACGCCGGTGAGTGGCCAGCCGCAGATTTCTCGCGAAGACCTGCAGCAGATGGTGGCGGTGACTGCCCGCATCGAGGGGCGTGGCATGGGGGCGGCGGTGGCGGACGTGAAACACCTGCTCGCCCGGCCCGGCATGCTGGGTGCGGACATGCGCTACGAGCTGGGCGGCCTCTACCAGCAACAGCAGATTGCCTTCGTGGGCTTGAGCAAGGTGTTCCTGATGGCGCTGGTGGCCGAGTTCGTGCTGTTGCTGTTCCTCTACGGGCGCACTCGCCTCGCGCTGATCGTGATCGCCTGCTCGCTGTTCTCCGCCACTGCGGTGTTCATCGCGCTATGGGTGTGCGGCGTCGACCTCAACATCACCGCGATGATGGGCATGACCATGATCATTGGCATGGGCACGGAGATGGCCATTTTCTACGTATCCGAATACGTAGCCATGGCCGGGCACATGCCGCACGCCCAGGCGCTCCGCGAGGCCAGCCGCAACCGCTTGCGACCGATCACCATGACCACGCTGGCGGCCATCTTGACCTTGTTGCCGCTGGCCCTGGCATGGGGCGCAGGCGCGGGCATCCAGCAGCCACTGGCCATTGCCATCATCGCCGGACTGGTCCTGCAATATCCGCTGGTGCTGTTGGTGGTGCCGACGATGATCGGCCTGACCTTGCCGCGCGAGCACGCGACACCCGCGCATTGATCAACACAGGCCATTGGGCCGGGGCACGTCGATCATGGCGGCGTGCCGGATCGCGCAGTGCCGGTGCGCGACGGGATGCAGTGCTCAGCAGGCCGATTCGGACCGCGTCTGCAGCTCGGCGCTGGTGCGGCGAAGCAGGGGGTCGGGCAGCGGCGCCTTGGGCAGCAGGTGGTCACCGTCATCCCCGTAGACCACCCGGTTGCGTCCATCGCGCTTGGCGCGATACAGCGCGTTGTCTGCGTCGATCATCAGCTGCCGTAGCTCGAAGCCGCTGCGATCGGTGGAGGCGATGCCGAGGCTTGCGGTGATCAGCACGTGGCGCGTCTCGCCCCACAGCGGCACGGCCGCCACGGCCTGGCGCAGTCGCTCGGCACGTTCCAGCGCGGCGGACGGGCTGCAGTCGGGCATCAGGATGGCGAACTCCTCCCCGCCGAGGCGGCCGAACACGTCGCGCCCGTCCAGGTGATGCAGGCACGCCGCCACCGCGCGCTTGAGCACCAGGTCGCCGATCACATGCCCATGGGTGTCGTTGACCTGCTTGAAATGATCCAGGTCGAGCAGCACCAGGCAGGCGCTGCGCGTAGCCTTGGCGGCGTGGCGAAGCACCAGTTCGGACTGGTCCACGAAATGCTGGCGGCTGGATATGTCGGTGAGGCCGTCACGCGTGGCCAGCCGCTTGAAGCGCAGCTGCGAGCGCTTGGTGCGCAGCAGCCAGATCGCGATCGAGGCGAGCACGGTCAGCAGCAGGGCGATGTAGAGCCGGCTGGTTTCCATGGCCTTGCGGTCGAGCTGGCGCTGAAGCTGCAGTATCTGGTTCTGGCGATTGAGCGAGTCGACTTGGCTCTTCTGCGCCTGCACCTGCTGCTTGATGGTTTCGTAAGCCAGCGCCCCTGCGGTGACGTCGCTGAGGTAGCCCTTGTCCACCTGCATGTATTTTTCGTGGAAGGCGAGAGCCTCCCTGGCATGGCCAAGTTGGGCCTCGATCTCGTAAAGGAGTTCATAAGCGCGCCTCAGTGGCTCGCTGAAGGCGCCCCCGTGGTCTGCCACGATGGTGGACATCGCGTAGTTGCGGGCGCGATGGAGATCGCCCTGGCTGAAATAAGCTTGCGCCAGCAGCACATTGAAGTACTGCATGAGCATGGGGTAGTTGTATGACTGTACTTCGGCGTAGTGGTCCTGCAGCAGGCGGATTGCGTCGGCACCCTGGCCCTTGCGCAGATAGAAGCCCGCCAGGTCGCTGCGTACAGCGTTGGCGAACAGCGAGTCGTTGTCCTTGGTGCAGCGGTCGATGCCCTGGTCGAACTGCGCCTGCGTCAGCTGGGGATTGTTGCTCTGGAACAGTGCCTGCAGCCTGTAACGCGCCGCGTGGCATGCGTTCTTGCCCGGAGGGGCGTTGTCCAGCATCTGGTCGGCGTAGTTGATGGCCTGTCCGTACTGGTGCATGGCGATGAGGAACTGGGCAGCTTCGCCCATCGCCGCGTAGCGCGCTCCCTTGTCGGCGACCTTTGGCAGCAACTCCGTTAGGCGGTTGAGCTGGATGAAGGCTTCTTCGTAGCGATGGTTGAAGCCGAAGGTGTCCACCATCGTGGCCATGGCGCGCAGGCGTAGCGCCGGGTTGTTGGCGTGCTCGGCAATATCGCGCAGCGCACTCATGGCGCGCGATTCGTTGCCTTCGAACACGGCCTGCCAGGCTTCGAGATAGCGTAGCGACCACTGCTCGTCGAGCGGAAGGCTGTCGGCTATCGGGTGCAGTTGTGCGAGTATCCTGAGGAACTCGTCGTGGTCCGAGGTCTTGATGCTGGTGGCACGCTGCAGCATCTGCTCTGGCGATTCGGTGGTGGGCATGGCCTGCACGGCCATGCCCACACAGATGCCCGTGAGAGCGATGAAGCTCCCTATCCAATTCCGACTCGCCTTGCCAAGCCGGAACATGGGGCTGCTCAAAGCGTGCGGGTGGTCACGAGCGCACTGACGGAGAAGTCGGCTAGCGCGTCCTTCTCTTCCTCGCCCTCATCCTCGCCTTCGCCTTCTTCGTCCTCATCTTCGCGGCCCGGGTTTTCCATGGTGTGGAACATGGGGCGAAGGCCGAGCAGCGAATAAAGTTCGTCGGCGCTTGTGCTGTGGGCAATGATCGCTGCGCCAAGGGCGGAATCGATCTGCGATTCCTCCAGCGCCTTCGTCAATTCCTCGGCTGAGGCGTGACGCAGCTGCGCGTCGGCACCCAGGCGTTCCAAAAACTCGATAACGCTCGACATGGCTTGTGTTCCCCTGATGGTCTTGAAAGAAAGACAGCATCCCCCCTGACGTGCCGTTCCCCTCTCCCCGGGGAGTACTGGGAGAAGGCGATCATAACCCCGTTTCTAAGGGCAGATGTGTACGCGACGCTGGGTCGGCTTCGGTTGTTCCGAGCGTTTGAACGGACCTGCTGCCCCACGCGCCCTGCACAGGACGGGTCGGCAGGGCCGCCCGGTGTGTCAGTTTGTTCGAGGCGGATGTCTCGCGGGTGACCGCAGTAGATTACGCGGGAATGGCGGGGTTCTGGCTGTCCAGGGCGGACAAACGGGCCTGCACCTCCAGATCGGCCAGAAGCGGACGCGATGGAGGTACCGCCAGGGTGTCCGCACCATTGAGGTCAGCCCCGGGCAGCTGGCTCAGTGGCATGCGCTCCATGCGCGGCGACTGGGTCGGTAGCGTGGCGGCCCGGTAGACGATGACTTCGTGGTCGAGCGGGTAGTCACGCGCCAGCACGTCCACCAGTACCTGGCGGTGAGCCGAACTGGTGGCGAAGCGATGGCCGGTCTGTTCACCCGCCAAGCCGACCTGCCACAGGATCAGCCAGGCACTAGGGTCCACGTTGCGCCGGTAAATCATGAACTGGGTAGCATCGAAATGCTGACTGCCCAAGCTGCCGGGGTCGATGCCCAGGTCGGCATACAGGCAATCCTCGGAGGAGATGCCCGGTTCCATGTGCGCCTGGTAACCCTCTTCGCGGGCTACCTTGATGGCGCGGTGAGGGGCCCAGGCGAACACACCGGGGTGGCCGTAGAACACCGCGCACACCCGCTTGCCGGCACGCACCTCGGTGAGCATGGCCTCCACCATCTCGCGGTAGGTCTGCATGCGGCGCTTGCCCTCCGCGTAGTAGGGCTGGAGGCTGCGCACGTCAGCGTTCATCTCCTTGAGCCACAGTTCCACGACGCCATCGGACACGGCGACGAACACCACGTCGGCGGTCTGGATATGGCTGCGTGCCAGCGCCGTGATGTGCGAGCCCAGCGTGATGCCGATGCCGACGCAGGCAAGGCTTCCCTTCGATGCGGTGGTGCCCAAGCGCGTGACTCCCCTGGAATGAGGGCGGGGACCGTATGTGGCTTCCCTGCCGAGCATCGCAGCATAAGCGCTGCACGATGCTGCTTGCCACCGTGCGATGCGCCGCCCGTCCAGGGGAGCGGGCGGCGCCGTGGTTCATTGCGCCAGCATCCAGCCGTCGTCGGTCTTCACAAAGCGCTGGCGCTGCACGCCTCCTACGCCCTGCACCTCGCATTCGTAGGCCTTGTCCACCGCCTTGCAGTCCAGCACCTTGATGGCGTCGATCTCCGTGCGGAACATGTCGGCGCCCTGGCTGCCGGCGATGGCGGCCATCTGTTTGCGCACCGCGGCCTTCACATCATCGGTGCTGGGGCCGGAGGAACAGGCCGCCAGGGTGGTGGCGGCAAGCGCCGCACATAGCAGTTTCTTCATAAGGGATGTCCTTGGGTCGAGAGGGGGCTGGGCGCTTGCGTGGCTCAGCACGGCGATTCGCTGGAGGCCGACATGTCCCAGCCGCCGCCGGTGGCACGGGGGCTGGCGAGTTTCAGCGCATCGCGGGTGGACTGGCACTTCACCTCGATCGGGCCGAGCGCCTTGCCGCCGATGGTGAGCAGGGGTTTGCCGGTCTTGCGATCCACCGCGGTGATCGCATCCACCCCGAACACCGCGGTGTCGTCGTTGGCCGGGCCCCAACTGGCCCCGAGCACGTGGCCCTCGTACTGGCTGAAGGTGTTGACGCTGTCGCCGTCGCGGCTGCGCTGGGCGGCCAGGGTGGCTTCGATCGCGCGGGCCTCCGCTTCGTCCCTGGGGTGGTAGATGAAGTCCTTGCCGGGTCCGCTGACGGGCACGCCGATGAAGCGGAAGCGCCAGGCACCTTCGTTATGCGGCGTGCCGGCATTGCGGAAGATGCCCACCGCGCTGCCTTCCTCGTTGCTGGCGAAGCTCACGCGGAAGCCGCCGAGCGCGGCATCGTAGGGATACACCTGCATCAATGTGTTGGTGCGCACCGCATAGTCCTGGCGCGCCTGCGCATCGGCATAGTCGTGCTCGAGTTCGGGCGTGAGCGTCTTCAGCATGTCGCTGCGTTTGAAACTGTCCGGCTCGTGGCGGTAGTCGGTGATGTAGTCGTAGGCCAGCTTGTCCAGCTGTTTGGGCGTACCCGACCAGAACGCCGCGCGAACCTGGGTCGACAGGCTGGTGTACTCGGCAGTGCTGTAAAGCGCGGGCGACAGGTCGATCAGCTGGTAGGCATCCAGTGCCTTGGCATCGCGCCGCTCCGGTGCGGTGGGCGCGTCACCCGAGGGTGCGGGCGTGGTGGCGGTGCTGGCCGTCGAGGCGGCATCGCTGGTGGTCTTGCCGCAGCCGGCGAGCAGGGCTGTGGCGAGCAGGCAGGGCAGGGCGAGGCGGTTGGGTTGCATGGTTTTCCTTTCGATTCCACGGGGCACGGGCAGCGCGGATGCACTGTCCCTGCTTGAGCAAACGGAATCGGCGGGCGGCTAGCGCCATGCCCGGGCAGCTGGCACCATGCCGCGCAAGGCCCGGGGTTCGGCCGTCCGTGCCAGGGCACGGGGGAGGGGATCTGGTCCGTCATTGTCCCTCGTGATGCCCCCCATGATCCCCACGCCACCGCTTGCCGCCTGTACTCCCGAGACGCTGTTCGAGGCGATCTACGACGACCTCAAGCAGATGGCCCACCAGCGCTTGCGCCGTGGCCATGCGTTGACCCTGCTGGACACCACCGCGCTGGTGCACGAGACCTGGTTTCGCCTGTCCGCCCGGTTGGGCCTGCTGCAGCAGGATCGCCAGCATTTCTTCGCCTACGCCGCGCAGGCGATGCGTTCGGTGGTGGTCGATGCCGTGCGCGAACGCGCAGCCCTGCGCCGGGGCGGCGATGCCGTGCACATGACCCTGGACACGCAGTTGCCGGCGACCGGCGGCGATGAGCAGGTCCTGCGGGTACATGAGGCGCTGCTGGACCTGGAGACGCTCGATCCACGCCTCGCCCGCGTGGTGGAGCTGCGCTATTTCGTGGGCCTGGACGAGGTCGAGGCGGCCGAGGCGATGGGTGTGTCACGCCGCACCCTGCAGCGTGACTGGAGCAAGGCGCGTGCGCTGCTGTGGGAGGCGTTGCAGTGAAGGTTCCATCCGGTGACGACTGGTCGGTACTGGAGCCCGCGCTCGACGCCCTGCTCGAGTTGGAGCCGGCGCAGCGCGGCGCGGCGATCGAGCAGTTGTCCGCCGAGCGCCCGGCGCTGGCGATGCGGCTGCGCGAACTGCTGGCGGCGGAGGCGCAGGCGGCGGCAGCAGGCTTCCTCGACACCTTGCCCACGCTGCATGCCATGGAGGGCGTGGCCGAATCGGTCCACCGTGCCGGCGGGAAGGTCGGGCCATGGCGCCTGTTGTCGCCGCTGGGCCGTGGCGGTATGGCCGAGGTGTGGCTGGCTCGCCGCGACGACGGCCAGCTCGATCGCGAGGTGGCGCTCAAGCTGCCCCTGCATGCCAGCGCCAGTGGCACTGCGACGGAACGCTATCCGCGTGAGCGTGACATCCTGGCGGCGCTCACGCACCCCAACATCGCACGCCTGTACGACGCCGGCGTGGATGAGCAGGGCCAGCCCTGGCTGGCGCTGGAGTACATCCATGGCGAGGATCTGCTCGCCTGGTGCGCGCGCCATCGGCTGGATGTCGCTGCGCGGCTGCAGCTGTTCCTGCAGGTATGCGACGCGGTGCAGTACGCGCATGGCCGGTTGGTGATCCATCGCGACCTCAAGCCAGCCAACGTGCTGGTGGACGGCCACGGCCAGGTTCGCCTGCTCGACTTCGGCGTCGCACGGCTGCTCGACGGCGACGATGCGCCGAGCCCGCTCACGTTGCAGGCCGGGCGGCCGCTGACGCTGGAATACGCGGCGCCCGAACAGGTCGAGGGCGACGTGCCCGGCATCGCCTCGGACATCTACGCGCTCGGCGTGCTGCTCTATCGCCTGCTGTGCGGTTGCAGCCCCTATGAAGTGCAGGGCCAGGGACGTCGCGCGCTGGAGCGCGCCATCCTGGCCCAGGAGCCCAGGCCCCCCTCGCAGCGTGGCGCTGACGCGAGCTTGCGTCGCCTGCTGCGCGGCGACCTGGACACCATCGCGGGCAAGTCGCTCGCCAAGGTGCCGGCGATGCGCTATGCCACGGTGGAGGCGCTGGCTGCCGACGTCCGCCGCCATCTGCATGGCGAGCCGGTGCTGGCGCGCGCGCCCAGCGTGGGGTATCGCCTGTCACGCTTCGTGCGGCGTCATCGCCTGGGCGTGGGCCTGGCCACGCTGGCCGTGATCGGCCTGCTGGCGACGACCGGCGTGGCCCTGCACCAGGCGGCGGTGGCCCGGCGCGAAGCGGCGCGCACGCAGGCGCTGTACCAGTTCGTGCTCGGCCTGTTCAATCCGGACAACAAGCCGATTCCCGATACCCGTTACCGCGACATGCCTGCACGCGAGCTGGTGGCACATGGCGCCGAGCGCGTCATCACCAGCCTGCCCGACCAACCGCAGGCGCGCTTCCAGCTGATGCACGACCTGGCCGCGCTGACCACCAGCCTCGGCCTGAGCGAGGCTGCCGGCAAGCTGCACGAGGCACGCCTGGCGCAGTCGGCGGTGCTGATGGGCACGCATAGTCCCGAATACGCCGACGCCTTGCTCGACCGGACCTCGGACCTGGAAGGGCGGGGTCGCTACCCCGATGCCTATCGCGATGCGCAACAGGCGCTGGCGATCTACCAGGCCACGGGTGAACGCGATCCCGACCGGCTGGCGCGGGCGCATTACCAGGTAGCGGCGTTCGGCATGCATTCGCATGCTGCCGGCGATCCGGACGACCTGGCTCACCTGCAGAAGGCGGCTGCGCTGTGGCGCGGCCGTTATGGCAAGAGCGAGTTCGGTTCGGTGATGGAGCGCCTCACCCAGTACTACCTGCTGGTGGACCGCAACGAAGACGCCTACCGCGCAGCGCGCGAGGGCCTTGAAAACAACCGGCAGCAGTTCGGCGAGCTGGACTGGAAGACCGCCGCCGCCGAAGAGCAGACCGGCCTGATGCTGGGCACCCTGCTGCGCCCGGCAGAAGCCGAGCCGCTCTTGCGCCACGCACTGGCCACCCAGCAGACCATCTGGGGGCCCGATCATTTCCTGGTGGCGCGCTCGCGCATGTACCTGGGCAATCTGTTGATGGCCTCGTCGCGTCACGACGAGGCCCGCAGCTTGCTGCGCCAGGCGCGTGATGCGATCCACGCGCCGCAGTGGCAGGGCAACAAGGTGGTGCTGGCCGCCTTCATCGACCAGGCCAACATCGATCTCGACGATCGCTACGGCGACCAGCCCGATGCGCTGGCTACCTGCGCACCCTATGTGCAGGCCCTGCCCGCACTGCAGGCGCCGATCCACCTGAAGCTGGCCCTGGCCTGTGCCCAGGTCGAGGCGGAGGCGGGGCGCATGGACGATGCCGTGCGCCTGCTCGACGACGCGAGCCATACCGTCGCGGCGAACTGGCCCAACGAGCCGGCGCGCATGGCGCCGCTATGGCGTCGTCGCGGTGAGTGGCAGGCCTTGCACGGCGATCGCGGCAACGCGCAGCGCGCCTTCGCGCAGGCCTTGCAGGTCGCCGACGCCGATGATCTCGATACCCTGAGCGCGTCCTGGCTGGGGCTGGCGCAGGTCAGTGCGCATCCGCTCGACGCCGCGCAGCGGCAGCGGATCATGCCACTGCTCGCGCGTGTGCAGTCGCCCTCGGCGCAGGGCTACTACACGTTGTATGCGGGGCGGCTGCAGCAGGCCCTGCAATGGCCCGGCGCCCGCTGAAGGCCCGCTATGCGAGCTGTGCACGCCGCGGCGCCGGGCCAGCCGGTGCCGTCGTGGCGATGGGGGCAAGAAAGGGGCGCACGGCTGCCAGGAACGCCTCGGCGTGTTCGCGGTGCAGGTGATGGCCGTCTCCGACGCGCTGGATGCTCGCCCGCGGCAAGGCATCGGCGAGTATCTGCTGGCGTGCGCTGACCGATCCGTCGGTGTCGCTGGCGAGCAGCAGGCAGGTTGCCTCGACGCGTTGCAGCGACTGCCACCATGAGGGCATGGGCTGCCTGAGTTCGCGCAGTACGCTGCGCGCCGCGTGCAGGTCGAACTGCCGCAGGCAGACCAATCGCAGCAGCCGGCCAGCGCCGACCAGTCGCAGCGAGCGGCGCCAACCGGTCGGGCCGCGGAGGGCCGCCACCGACGCCGCATCCGCCGCATCGCGTGGCGGTACCGGCGCCGCTTCCAGCACCAGCCGGTGCACGCGGGCCGGCGCCTGCGCCGCCAGTCGCAGCGCAAGCTGGCCACCCAGCGAATGGCCTATCACGCTGATGCATGGCAAGCGCCAGGCATCGAGCATGGCAGCGAGGTCCTGTACGAACTCGTCCAGCGCATAGCTGCGCGCTCGCTGGCTGCGCCCGTGGCCGCGCAGGTCCGGAACGATCACGCGGTGGCCATCCGCGGCAAGCGCCTGGGCGACCTCGCGCCAGCTGTCCGATCGGCTGGCGAGCGCATGGATCAGCAATACCGCTGGCCCATCGGCGGGCCCGGCGGTGCGATAACCCAGTCGGCGCCCGTCAACGTGCTGGAAGCGGATCGGCGAGAGCTGCAGGTCGGATGATGTCATGGTGATTCCATGGAGCCCGGCGATGCCGGTGGGCGCCGGCCCGCCCACGATGCCATGGCGTCGGGCCGGTATCGACGTATCCGGGCGATATCCCGGCTCAGGGCGGTGTCACCGCGACGGTCCCCGTCCACTGCTGCAGCTTGCCGCGCCAAAGGCGGCGACAGATGCGGGTATGGGTGCCGTCCGGATGATGGACGTGCTCTGTCCACGAATCGCCACGTGCGTCGACCTTGCAGCAGGTGAGGCCGAGCGGTGCCCCGGAAAGCACCGGCGCAAGACAGCGGAACGCACGGCGGATGTCCTGCAGGCTGCCGTCGCCGAAATGGAACACGAAGATCACGGGGCTGTGCTGGGGCGGGAACTGCGCGTCGTCCAGGAAACGGCGGTCGCAGGTGAACAAGGCCAGGCCGCACGCCAGTGCGTGCGCGGCGTGGGCTTCGGCGGCCTGACCCAGCAGCCTGGCCTCGCTGGCCGTCTGCACGCTGGCACCGACCGAGCGCAGCAGCTCGATGGCGCGTGGCGGGAAAAGCTCGTCGGTATAGAAAGTCACGCCGGCCCCTGCTGCCTGGTAGTCCAGTCCGGGCAAGCGATGCGTGTTGCGTGCCGCACATGAGGGCGGCAACTCTTCAGGATTTCGCCACATGGGACAGCTCGACTCCGTTCTTGCGCGCCGGGCCAGGCCCGCGCTGCGCCATCCTTGATGGACCCGCCTTCCCCTGATGCGCTTGGCGGCGGGCTTGTTCAATCAATGCCCGACGGCGTCTGCCGGCGGGGTCAGGCCATCGCTTGCTTTAGTCGGTTCGCTGCCGCCGGGAGCGATGGCGCGCGTGAAATCGATCGACCGCGTCCAGGCGGTCGTCGATGGCGTGTTGCCGGTAGCGGCACATGTTCGGCATGAACGGGCTCTTGGTTCGATGATCGCTTGCCTTGCCAGCCGTGGACGGTCACTCCGGGTGACCGCACGCAAGCCCCCCGCAAGGCAAAAAGCGGCGAAAACGACGTTGTCTGCTCTTCTACCGCCCGGTTCAGGTCCCGGGCAATACCGCCTTTGGTCCATAGACCCCGGGCCATGCCCTGGATGCCATCAGCGGATCGCCTGCGATTCGATGCCGATGCGTATCGCGTCGGCGGTGCTGGCCGCGCCCAGTCGGCGAAGCAGGCTGGCACGGTGCATCTTCACCGTCTTTTCCTCGATGCCGAGCAGGGCGGCAATCTGCTTGTTGCGGTGCCCGCGGACCATCTGTTCGAGCACCTGGCGCTGACGGGGCGTCAGCGACTGCACCTGCGCGGCCGCCCGCAGCGCCCTCGGGTTCGGCGGAATGCCCTGTTCGGCGGTCACGTCCATCTGCGAGCCGATGAAATAGTTGACGCGGCCATCCGCGCCAAGGATGGGCGCGATCATCACCGCGTTGAGGAAACTTGTGCCGTCCTTGCGGTAGTTGCGCAGCACGGTAAGCAGCGGTCGGCATTGCGCCACGGCATCACGTATGAGCTTGCGACGATCGGGCTCGGTGTCGGGACCGCTGAGGAAACGGCAGTTGCGGCCGATCACTTCGGCGTCGTCATAGCCGGTGAGTGCACGGAAAGCCGGGTTCGCGCAGACGATCGGGTTGTCGGGCAGTCGGGGATTGGTCACCAGGGTGGCAATCGGCGACAGCTGGATCGAGGAGAACAACGATCGCTCGAACTCCGGTTCATGCATGCGGGTCATCCTCTATCGCAGTGGATCTGGTGGGCGCGCATTCGAACAGAGTTCGTGCAAGAGACCAAGCCCGCCGCATGGCACGTCGTCACATATTGCGAATCATCCCGTCGTCACCAGTTAAAACGTACGCCCACGTTGCCGTTGAACGCGCGCACTCCCGCGCTGAATCCCTTCTGGTAGCTGAGCGTGGCATAGATCGAGGCGACCTTGCTGACCTGCGCGCTGAGTCCGGCACCCAGCTCCCACCAGGTGCCGGTGAGGTCGGACTGGAACGGTACGTTGCCGTCGTCGGAGGAGAACAGCGTCTGTGCATCGGAATTGAACTCGTGCCAGATGTTGGCCACCAGCCAGCCGGTGAGCAGGCGGGGCTGTCCACCCTGGTCCCAGCTCCAGGTGTTGGAGGCCCTGCCGCCCACGCGTGCCGTCAGCGAGTCGGTGTCGCGAAACTGTACGCGGGCCGCGGCATCGGAGGCGTTGTCCACATGCAGGTTCTGGTAGATCACCTGTGCCTGCGGCTCCAGTGACCAGCCGCCATCGAACTTGAATGGATAGCCACCTTCCAGCGAGGCCGCGGCGCCGAAGCCGTCGGTGGACAGGCTGTTCTGGTAGTTCGAAGTGGCCCTGGCGTTGTACCAGGTGCCTTGCAGTACGCCGTCCAGGTACCAGTCATTGGCGCCGAAGCGGGTCCAGTAGGCGCCGATCGTGTAACTGTCGAAACGATCGTTGCCGGCCGAGGTCTGGTCGAAGTTGGTGACGCCGCCATGGCCATGCCCGACTGCGGCCATGACGCCGGCAAAGTCGCGCAGGCCACCGTCCTGCTCGGCGCGGTACAGGTCCATGCCGCCTTGCAGCGCAATCATGTTGTCGTCGAACGAGGGGCCGTCGCGATAGATGCCGCCGCTGCGGGCATCCCATTCGCCGTCCTGCCCGAGCACGCGCGCCCACGCTGCCGTCGGGCCCCATTCGTCGCCCGAGACGAGGCCGTGCAGCTGTTCCTCTTCGCCCACGCGCTCGTGCAGGGTGCCGATCAGGGTGATGCCGTAGTTGAGCATCATCGAGGGCAGGGCGGTGTACAGCGAGACTTCGGGTCGGTAATCGGGCACTACTTCGGGCGGGGTGGGCGTGCCGGGTGGCGTCACCGGTGGCGTCACCGGTGGTGTGACGGGCGTGACCGGCGGCGTCACCGGCGGATTGGGGTTCTCCGTGCGCAGATACCAGGACTCCGGCGAGGAGTTGTCACGCGAGCCCTGGTAGAGCGTGTACAGGTACGGACCGGCCTCGACCTGGTTGCCGAGGGCGAACGCGTTTGCCGCGGTGGTGGCGCCATTCAAGGCCTGCACCACCAGGATGCCGTTGCCCGGTGTAGTGCCACCCAGGCCACCGACATTGGTCACGTTGATGACGGTGCCGCCGGTAGCGCTGCCACCGTTGATCACCAGCAGGTCGGAAGGCGAGCCGTCGCCATTGAGTACGGTGTTGATCGCCATGCGGCCGTTCTGGCCCACGTAGTTGCCTACCACCAGCCGGTTGCCCACGCCCTGGCCGGCGATCTGCAGGAGGCCGGCATTGGTGAGCGTGCCGCCGATGGTGAAGCTGCCCGTGGCGCCGCCCGCGAACGCCGGGACAGCATTGGCCACGGCGATCGTTCCGTTGTTGTCCACCGATCCTGCCGTGCTGCCGTAGCCGCCGAACGTTGCGCCGCTGGCCACGATCACCTCGCCGCCGCCGCTCAGCGACGCTGTGGTATGGGCTGCATCGCCGATGGCCAGCGTGCCAGCGTCGACGCTGGTGATGCCGGTATAGGTGTTCACCGCATCAAGGACGGTGGTGCCGCTGCCGCTCTGCGTCACCGCCCCGGAAGGATCGGGCGTCGTGTCGGTCCAGTCGCTGATGATGCCGTAGAAGGTGACCGTGTCCGAGCGGTTGAACACCAGCAGGCTGCCGTCCTGCACATTGCCCACGATGCTTCCGCTGGTGCCGCCACTGCCCAGTTGCAGCGTGCCTGCGCTGATCACGGTGCCGCCGCTGTAGCTGCTGTTGCCGGTGAGGGTCAGTGTGCCGGCGCCGGTCTTGGTCAGCTCACCGCTGCCGGTGATGCCCTGGGCAATGGTGCCGGCGTAGCCGTTGGTGTCGATGGTGCCACCCGCGGCGTCCAGCGTGACGGCGCGCGTGGCTGCCAGATTGAACGAGGCGCCCAGTTGCAGCGTGCCGCCGTCGAAGGTGAGCGTTCCCGATGGATCGCCCAGGCTGGCATCTGCACTGACGTTGAGCACGCCGGCAAACAGCGTCCAAGGTGTCACTGCCGTGGTGCTTCCGGTCAGCGTCCAGGTGCTGCTGCCGGTCTTGTGGAACGCGGAGAAGCCTTCGTACTGCGCCGTGGGACCAATCAGCGAGGCGTCGAAACTGCTGTCGGCCGTACCGCCAAGTATCAGCGTATTGGTGCCCTGGTTGCCGTCCACCGTGCCATTGATGGGGGAGCCTGCATGCAGCTCCAGCGAGTTGGTGCCGCCAGTGAACTGGATCGCGTTGCTGCGGGTGACGCCATCGGCCGACAGTCCGCCGGTGATGATGCCGCTGTTGATGATGGCGATGCCGTCGCCGCTCATGCCCATGCCCCCCGCGCCGTTGGCGCCCTGCCCACCGCCATCGCCGGCGGTGCCGCCGCTGCCACCGTTGCCGCCGGTCACCGCACCGGTATTGGTCACCGTGCCACCGCTGGTGACCTCTACGCCCACGCCACCGGCGCCACCGGCGGCACCGCCGCCGCCGCCGCCACGGTTGCCGGAGCCGCCGTTGACAGTGCCGTCGTTGGTCATGTTGCCGCCCTGGGTAATCAGCACGCCGCTGCCGCCTGCGCCGCCTGCGCCACCGACGCCGGTGCCGTTGCTGCCGCCACCGGTACCGCCACCGCCGCCGACGATGGTGGCGCCGGCGGTGTTGGTGACATCGCCATTGCCGGCGATCAGCACGCCGTTACCGCCTGCGCTGCCGGCGCCGCCTGCGCCGTTGGTCACGTTGGCGTTGGCGCCCGCGCCGCCGGTGCCTGCGCTGACCTGGCCTTCGTTCTGCACGATGCCGCCGTTGGCCAGCGATATGCCGTTGCCACCGACGCCGCCCTGGCCGCCGCCGCCCACGCTGTTGTCGCCGCCGTGGCCGCCCGCGATGATGCCGGAGCTGGTATTGGTGACCGCGCCCCCACCCTCCAGCGACACGCCATCACCACCGCCACCCGCATTGCCGGCCACGCCGCCGCCGGTGGTGTTGCCGCCACCGCCGCTGCGGTTGCCATTGCCACCGGTGATGGTGCCCTGATTGGTGACCGTGCCGCCGGCCGTGAGCAGTACGCCATCGCCACCGGCACCGCCGTTCGCGCCCACGCCACCGGTGATGTTGTTGGTACCGCTGCTGCTCTGTGCGCTGCCGCCGCCACCGGTGCCGCCATTGCCGCCAGTGAGGGTGGCGCCGCGCAGGTTGACCACGTTGCCGCGGCCCACCACCCACACGCCGATGCCGCCATTGCCGCCGAGGCCGCCGCTTCCGCTGATGGCTTCACCCGCGCCTTGCGCATAGCCGCCGTTCTCGCCATTGCCACCGGTACCGCCCGTGATGGCGCCAGAGTTGTTGATCATGCTGCCGCCGGTGAGGAATACGCCGCTGCCGCCCTCGCCGGCGGCGCCACCGGTGCCGCCCACGGCCACCACGCGGGCGCTGCCGCTGCTGCTGGTGGAGCCGGCGCCACCACCGTTGGCGCCGTTGCCGCCGATGATGCTGGCATGGAGCGCGTTGGTAATGATGCCGCCGCTGACCGCCAGTACGCCGCTGCCGCCCGAACCGCCGCCGCCGCCTTCGCCGGCCACCACGTAGCTGCCGTCGCCCGTGCTGTTGCCCGGGCTGCCGCCGCCGCCACCGTTGCCGCCGTTGCCGCCCGTGAGGGTGCCGCTGTTGCTCAGCGTGGCCGAAACGCTGGTCAGCAGCACACCGCCACCGCCGTCACCGCCGCCGCCGCCATTGCCGCCGCCACCGGTGCCATTGCTGCCGGAGCCACCGCCACCGACGCCGTTGCCGCCGCAGGCGCCCGTCATGCTGCCT
>NZ_QIRF01000009.1 GCF_003332825.1 Dyella sp. C9
GCCGGCGGCGCGGGCAGGCTCCCATGCCCGCCACCGCGCGCCGGGAACGCCGTGGCGGTCGCTCAGGCATCGCCTTCGCGCCCGAACAGGTCCGCCGCCACCGGCTGCCGCGGCGGAGGCGTCAGCCCCAGGTGCCGCCAGGCCTTGGCGCTGGCCATGCGGCCACGCGCGGTGCGGACCAGGAAACCCTGCTGGATCAGGTAGGGCTCGACCACGTCTTCCAGCGTGCCGCGGTCCTCGCTGAGCGCGGCCGCCAGCGACTCCACCCCCACCGGGCCACCGTCGAAACTCTCGATGATGGTGGAGAGCAGGCGCCGATCCAGCTCGTCGAAGCCTTCGGCGTCGACCTTGAGCATGTCGGTCGCGGCGCGGGCGGCATCGCGCGTGATGTGGCCGCCCGCCCGCACCTCGGCGTAATCGCGTACGCGGCGCAGCAGGCGGTTAGCGATGCGGGGCGTGCCGCGCGAACGGCGGGCGATCTCCTGCGCGCCCTCTGGCTCACAGGGAATGCCCATGATGCGCGCCGAGCGCCGCACGATGGCGGTGAGCTCGTCGGGCGTATAGAACTCCAAACGCTGCACGATGCCGAAGCGGTCGCGCAGCGGCGCGGTGAGCAGGCCGGCGCGGGTGGTGGCGCCGATCAGGGTGAACGGCGGCAGGTCCAGCTTGATCGAGCGGGCAGCGGGGCCCTCGCCGATCATGATGTCGATCTGGAAGTCTTCCATCGCCGGGTAGAGCACTTCCTCCACCACTGGCGAGAGACGATGGATCTCGTCCACGAACAGCACATCGTGTGGCTCGAGGTTGGTCAGCAGCGCGGCCAGGTCCCCTGCCCGCTCCAGCACCGGACCGGAGGTGGAGCGCACGTTGACGCCCAGCTCGTTGGCGATCACATGGCTCAACGTGGTCTTGCCCAGGCCCGGGGGGCCAAAGATCAGCACGTGGTCCAGCGCGCCGCCGCGCTTCCTGGCCGCCTCGATGTAGATGGACAGCTGCTCGCGCACCGCCTGCTGGCCCAGGTATTCGGCCAACCGCTTGGGGCGGATGGAGGCTTCCAGGGCCGCATCATCCAACTGGGCGGCGGCAGTCACGATGCGATGGTCGGTCATGCGCCAAATTATGGCAGAGCAGGATGACGCAGGCGTGAAAAAATGCCCTCGCCCCCGCCCATGACCGAAACGGGCGCCCTCCGGCGCCCTTTGGATCAGATCTCGACCTGCGCGCCCAGCTCGATCAGGCGGTTGCCGGGAATCTGGAAGAACGCCGTGGCCGGCAGCGCGTTGCGCGCCATGAAGGCGAACAGCTTGTCGCGCCACAGCGCCATGCCGGGCCGCTTGGCGTCGGCAATGATGGTTTCGCGCGAGAGGAAGAACGTGGTGTCCATCATGTCGAACGGCAGGCCCACCTTGGAGCACTTGGACAGGGCCAGCGGGATGTTCGGATCCTCGGCGAAGCCGAAGCGCAACTCCAGGCCATAGAAATCGCCGCCCAGCTCGCTGATCTCGATGCGCTCGCCCGGATCGGCCGTGGGCGTTTCCAGCATTTCCACCGTGAGCAGCACGTTGCGCTCGTGCAGCACCTTGTTGTGCTTGAGGTTGTGCAGCAGCGCATGCGGCACGGCGTGTTGGTTGGCGGTGAGGAACACCGCCGTGCCCGGCACGCGCAGCGGCGGATGCTCGGCGATGTTCTCGATGAACGGTTCCAGCGCCAGGCCCGACTGCTTGATCTCGCGCACCACCAGCTCGCGGCCGCGGCGCCAGGTGGTCATCACGATGAACACGCCCACGCCCAGCACCAGCGGGAACCAGCCGCCGTACTCGATCTTGATCAGGTTGGCGCCGAGGAAGGAGAAGTCGATGGTCAGCAGGAAGATGCCTGCGACCACCACGGTGAAGCGGCTCCAGTTCCACTGCCGGCGCGCCACGATCAGCGCGAGGATGGTGGTGATGGTCATGGTGCCGGTCACCGCGATGCCGTAGGCCGCGCTCAGGTTGTCGGAGCTGCGGAAACCGAGCACCGCCGCCAGCACCATCACCAGCAGGAAGTTGTTCACCCACGGCACGAAGATCTGGCCGGACATCTCACGCGAGGTGTGCACCACCGGCATGCGCATGGAGTAACCCAGCGACATGGCCTCGCGGGTCATCGAGAACGCGCCGGAGATCACTGCCTGCGAGGCGATCACGGTGGCCACGGTGGCCAGGCCGATCATGGGGTACAGCAGCGGCTCGGGGGTGAGCTTGAAGAACGGGCTGTCGATCGCGTCCGGGTGGTTGAGCAGCAGCGCGCCCTGGCCGAAGTAATTGAGCACCAGTGCCGGCAGCACGAAACTGAACCAGGCCAGCCGGATCGGACGCTTGCCGAAGTGGCCCATGTCCGCATACAGCGCCTCGGCGCCGGTGAGCGCCAGTACCACGCCACCCAGCGCGATGAAGGCCTGCAGGCCATGGGTGAAGAAGAACTTCACGCCGTAATACGGATTGAGCGCCCACAGCACGTGCGGGTTCTGCACGATCATGCGCACGCCGAGCAGGGCGATGATGATGAACCACACCACCATCACCGGGCCGAACAGCTTGCCCACGCGCTCGGTGCCATGTCGTTGCAGCGCAAACAACAGGAACAGGATGACCGCCGTCACCGGCACCACCCAATGCTCGAGGTGTGGCGCCGCCACCTTCACGCCCTCCACCGCCGAGAGCACCGAAATGGCCGGCGTGATGACGCCGTCACCATAGAACAGCGAAGCACCGAAGATGCCGATGATGGCCAGCAGCCAGCGCTTGCGCGCGTCGCCGCGCACGCTGCGCAGCGCCAGCGCGAGCAGCGCCATGATGCCGCCCTCGCCCTTGTTGTCGGCGCGCATGATGAACACCACGTACTTGAGTGAGACCACGATGATCTGCGCCCAGAAGATCAGCGAGAGCACGCCGTAGATGCTCTCGGGGGTGGGCTTCATGCCGTCGTGGCTGAGCGTGGTCTGCAGGGTGTACAGCGGGCTGGTACCGATGTCGCCGTAGACCACGCCGATGGCGCCCAGCGCCAGGGCGGCCAGGCGTCGCTTGGCGTCAGCTTCGGAAATGCCGTGGGAGGTATCCGGGGTCACGTGTCAGTTTCCTAGAGCGGCGCGCAGCGCCTTGCGGATGATCGATTCGGCCGTATCGCCCTCGGCGGCGACCTTCTGCACCAGGCGGGTGACCTCCGCCGGCTTGTAGCCCAGCTGCTGCAGGGCCACGGTGGCCTCGCCGGCAGGATCCAGCGGCGCACCGGTCGACTGGGCGCCCAGGCCAGGCAAGGCGGTGGCCAGCCCGTCCACGCGGTCACGCAGTTCCACCACCATGCGCTCGGCGGTCTTCTTGCCGATGCCGGGGATCTTGGTCAGCGCCACCACGTCACCGGCCTGCACCAGTCGCGCGAAATCGCTGGTGGACACGCCCGAAAGCACCGCCAGCGAGATCTTCGCGCCGATGCCGCTCACCTTCTGCAGGTTGCGGAACAGGGTGCGCTCGGCCTCGTGCAGGAAGCCGTACAGCGCCACGCTGTCTTCCTTCACTGCGTAATGGGTGAGCAGGGTGACTTCCTTGCCGGTAGCCGGCAGGTCGTAGATGGTGGACATCGGCGCTTCCAGCTCGTAGCCGACGCCGCCCACCTCCACCATCAGCCAGGGCGGCTGCTTGGAGACCAGGATGCCGCGCAGACGACCGATCATCGGCGACGCCTCCAGGCTGTGCGCGGAATGCCCACGCGCTGGAGGCTGGCACGGGTGTGCGCATGTGCCACCGCAATGGCAAGCGCGTCCGCCGCGTCAGCCTGCAGTGGGCCTTTGAGTCCAAGCAGGACGCCGATCATGTGTTGCACCTGGGTCTTGTCGCCTCGGCCGCTGCCTACCACGGCCTGTTTGACTTCTGTCGCTGCATACTCGTGCACCGCGATCCCCTGACTGACGACCGCGCAGATCGCGGCTCCCCTCGCCTGCCCCAGCTTCAGCGCCGAGTCCGCATTGCGCGCCATGAACACGCGCTCCACGCCGCACTCGTCCGGCCGATGGGCGGCGATGATGGCACACAGCTCGTCAAATATGCGTTTCAGGCGCAGCGGGAAGCTGGCCTCGCCAGCCACCGCCAGCGCGCCGTGATAGACATGGAGCAGCTTGCCGCCGGCGTCGACATCGATGATGCCGACTCCGGTGCGCTGGCTGCCCGGATCGATGCCGATGATGCGGGTCATGGCGTTGTATCGCCGGGCGTGCGGGCGCGACGCGTCGCTCAGCCTGCCGCGTCGGCAGGCAGCAGCGCGTTGTGCGAAACCTCGCTGACGTCATCCAGGCCGTCGAGCTTTTCCAGCAGGTCCAGCAGCGGCTCCAGCGCCTCGGCCGGCACCGGCACGCGGTTGCTCGGGCGCATGCCCACGCCGGCATGCTGCGCGTTGAGACCGGCCGCGGCCAGCGTCTGCTGCACGGCCTCGAAGTTTTCCGGCGCGCACAGCACGGTGCTTTCGCCGTTCTCGTTCACCACGTCGTCGGCGCCGGCTTCCAGCGCCGCTTCGAGCACCTTTTCCTCGGCCGCCTCGTCGCCCCCGGTGGGGAACACCAGCTCACCTACGCGCGCGAACTGGAAGGCCACCGAGCCGGAGGTGCCCAGGTTGCCGCCGTGCTTGGTCAGCGCGTGGCGGACATCGGCAACGGTGCGGGTCGGGTTGTCGGTGAAACAATCGATGATCAGCGCGATGCCGCCCGGGCCGTAACCCTCGTAGCGCAGTTCTTCCATCGCTGCGCCGCCGTCGGCACCCGAGCCGCGCTTGATGGCGCGCTCGATGGTGTCCTTGGGCATGTTGGCCGACAGCGCCTTGTCCACCGCCGAGCGCAGGCGCGGATTGAGCGAAGGATCGGGAACACCGGCGCGGGTAGCGACGGTGATTTCGCGGATCAGCTTGGTGAACACCTTGGCGCGCTTGGCGTCTTCGGCGTTCTTGCGACCTTCGATGGACGGGCCTCTACCCATGGCACTTCCTGCAAATCTGGTGGACGGACAAGAGGCGAATTCTATCGCCTCGGGGCGTCAGGCAGGCAAGCGGTCAGATCATGCCCCGGCAATCTCAGGCGCCGGCGTGCTGGAAATGGCCCTGGTGCAGGAATTCGGTGACCTGCCGCGCGGCCTCCTGCGAGAACAGCAGGCCGGTATGGTTGGTCTCCACCACGCAATGGTCGGCAATGCCCGGCAGGCGGGTTTCCTCCACGGTGACGCAGCCGTCGTTGTCGCCCTCGAACTGCCCCAGCACGCTGCCCAGGCCCAACGGGAGCCTTCCTGCCACCACCCCGACCTGTCGACTGCCGTTCCAGCGGTCGAAGCCGTGCTCGATCAGTTCGCGGTTATGCCCCAGCAATACCTCGCCCCCGCGCCCCTTGCCGGCAAAGCGGCGCGCGGCCGCACTGCCCTTGAGCGGCGAGCCCAGGCAGACCACCCGGCCCCGCGGCAACGAGGCGTCGCTGGCGCACGCCTGCAGGGCCAGCAGGCCGCCAAGGCTATGTCCGACCAGGTGGACTGCAGGCGCATTCTGCGCCAGCTCCTGGACGCGCTCCTCCAGGCTGCCCAGGATGCGCTGCTGGGTCTGCGCCACGCTCATGTAGTCGAAGCGGTGCACGCGAAAGCCGGCTTCCATCAACCGCCGGTGCAGCATCAGCAGCGCGAAACCGCGCATCCACAGGCCATGCAGGAGTATGACGTGGTCCATGACGTCTACAGATCGGATTCGAGGGCAATAGTTTCCGCACGCCCTGGAACAAGATTCTGCTGGCTAGCCCACCCGGCCCGCCGCTGGCGCAGCCATTGGACCGAACGCTCCATCGCGAATGCCGCCAGCAGGAACTCGCAGCCGCGAAACGGCGTGACGTAGCGACCATCTGGGGCCAATACCCAATACAGCAAGCTGAAATACCAGAACAACAGGCTAAGCACCAACAAGGGCAAGGACGGTCGCCGCCGGCCAAGCCACGCCAGCAAACCGTAGCTCGCGCCAGCCAGCGCCAGCAGAACGAACACCGGACTAAGCACGAGGCAAGCGATCGCCATGAGGCGGAAGAGCCCTGTCGTCTCATACGGCGACCGCATGGTGGGATACACGTACAGACCGCCAAAACCCTGGATCACTGGCCAGTACCAGACATCCCCCGGCTTTTCGACGAAGTACCAGTGCAGGTACTTCCCCGGCTGCTGGCTCAACCGTGCCCATACTTCAGCGTAAAACGCCCGGGGCCGCTGGTCACGCAGGTCGAGCAGGCGATGGAAGTCGGCAAATACCGCTTCCCCTTCGGGACTCACGCGGTCGTTGTAGTAGCGCTTTATGTCCGGCGACATGCCGATGAGGATGTTTTCGGCCAGCCGGTGTCCCTGACTGGTCGCTTCGGTTGCCGCAGGCAGGGATGCACTCCTGGCCTGCCAGAGCCCCCAGGGCACCGCTATGAAGGCAATCAGCAAGATCGCCGCGGCAGCCTGCCTGCGAAGGACAAAGGCGACAGCCAGAACCAGCGGAAATGGCGCGAACATGGGGTTGATCACCGCGGCAAATGCCAGCAGCGCCGCGGCCGCGAAATACCAAGCGACACTCGCCCTGGCCTGGGCCACGCAAAGCGCCCACAGACCGGCCATCATGAAGAAACCGAACGAAGTCTCGGTCAGCAGGAAACTCGACTGCACCACTGCAAGCGGCCACATGGCCAGCAACAAGCTCGCCGCGAACGCCGGCCAGAAGCCCAGGAAGTTCCGCCCGATGCGAAACACCAGCACCACGGTCAGCGCAGTCATGACCGCCTGCAAGGCCAGCGCACCCACGTAGAAGCTTTGCAGGTTGCCACCGGTGAGTTTGATCACCAGGGCCAGGATCAGCGGGTACCCGGGCGTGCGATAGCTTTCGGGCAACAACGGGGTGGTACCCGGATCGGCGGACGACAGCACATGGTGCTCGAGCAGGTTCACCGCGAGACGCACGTACTGCCCCGCATCGGAACGGATTGGCCCGTCCACGATCGCATGCGTCTGGTAATAGAGGCAGAGCGCCAACGCCAGCAGGAAGCTGGCGAAGGTAGCCCAGGTATCACGCGTCCGCCACCGGCGCATGACGGAGTCTTACTTCCCAGGGACCACGGTGACGTGCAGCTCCTTCAGCTGCGGCTCGCTCACCTGCGACGGCGCGTCGGTCATCAGGTCCTGCGCGCTGGTGGTCTTGGGGAAGGCGATCACGTCGCGGATCGACTCGGTGCCGGCCATCAGCGCGGCAATGCGGTCGATACCGAAAGCCAGGCCACCGTGCGGCGGGGCGCCAAACTTGAGCGCCGTGAGCAGGAAGCCGAACTTGGCCTCGGCCTCTTCCGGACCGATGCCGAGCAGGTCGAACACGGTGCTCTGCATCTCCGGGCGATGGATACGGATGGAGCCGCCACCGATCTCGTTGCCGTTGAGCACCATGTCGTAGCCGCGGCTCACCGCGATGGCGGCATTGGCGCGCAGGTCGTCGATGTCGTCCACCTTGGGTGCGGTGAACGGGTGATGCAGGGCGACGAAGCGCTTTTCTTCCTCGTCGTACTCGAACATCGGGAAGTCGGTGACCCACAGCGGCTTCCAGCTGTTCTCCACCATGCCGCGGTCCTTGCCGACCTTCAGGCGCAGCGCGCCCATGAAGTCGGTGACGGCCTTCCAGCTGCCGGCGCCGAAGAACACCATGTCGCCGCTCTCGGCGCCGGTGAG
Source organism: Dyella sp. C9 (assembly GCF_003332825.1). Lineage (GTDB taxonomy): Bacteria > Pseudomonadota > Gammaproteobacteria > Xanthomonadales > Rhodanobacteraceae > Dyella. Next base: position 7,740 of record NZ_QIRF01000009.1, read on the forward strand.
CTTGAGCACGCCTTCCAGCGCCTTGTCGTCGAGGAACTTCGCCACCGGCGAGTTGATGCCCTCACGGCCCTTGGCGAGGTCGTCCACACGCAGCCAGGCCAGGCCCTTGGCACCGTATTTGGCGACGTACTCGGTGAGCTGGTCGATTTCCTTGCGGGTGTAGCTGGCGCCGCCCGGCACGCGCAGCGCGGCGACGCGGCCGTTGTCGGCGTTGGCCGGCTCGGCGAACACCTTGAACTCCACGTGCTTCACGGCATCGGCGATATCCACCAGCTCCAGCGCGATGCGCAGGTCCGGCTTGTCCGAACCGAAACGGCGCATGGCTTCGGCCCAGGTCATGCGCGGGAAGCTGGCGTCGAGCTCGACGCACTGCACTTCCTTGAACACGTGGCGGATCAGCTCCTCCACGAAGTCCTGCACGTCCTTCTCCTCGACGAAGGCGAACTCCAGGTCGAGCTGGGTGAATTCCGGCTGGCGATCGGCGCGCAGGTCTTCGTCACGGAAGCAGCGGGCGATCTGGTAGTAGCGGTCGAAGCCGGCCATCATCAGGATCTGCTTGAACAGCTGCGGCGACTGCGGCAGCGCGTAGAACTGGCCCGGATGCACGCGGCTGGGCACCAGGTAGTCGCGCGCGCCTTCCGGCGTGGCCTTGGTGAGGATGGGCGTTTCGATGTCCTGGAAGCCGCGCGCGTCGAGGTAGCGGCGCAGCGCCTGCACCAGCTTGATGCGGGTGCGCAGCATGCGCTGCATCTCCGGGCGGCGCAGGTCGAGGTAGCGGTAGGTCATCCGCATGTCCTCGTTGGGATTCTCGTGCAGCGCGAACGGCAGGTCCTTCGCGGCGTTGAGGATCTCTACCTTGTCGGCCAGCAGCTCCACCGTGCCGGTGCGCAGCTTGTCGTTCACCGACAGGCGCTTGCGGATGGTGCCGGTGACGCGCAGGCAGTACTCGTTGCCGATCTCGCCAGCCACGGCGAAAGCGTCGCCGTTTTCGCGCTCGATCACCACCTGGGCAATGCCCTCGTGGTCGCGCAGGTCGACGAAGGCCACATGGCTCTGCAGGCGCAGGCTGTTGACCCAGCCACAAAGGGTGACGGTCTGGCCGACCAGTGCCTCATCGATGAGGCCGCAGTAATGCGTGCGCATGCGCTTGGAACTCCGTGCCGCGGGGCGGCGAGATGCGTGGACAAGACCTCGAATGTTAACACCGGCGCGGCGGCAGGCGGGGGTCGCCCGCCGCCGCGCACGGCCGGCTTACCAGCGGCGGTCCACCGAGAACAGGCCGCGACACCCCTTGGAGACCCACACGCCGGCCCGGTTCCAGCCCCAGCTGTAGCCCTCCTCGCAGGGATTGCCCGACAGTTGGCGCAGCAGGCGCGCCCGTCCGCGCCCACCGACGTCGACCTGGCAGAACTGGTAGCGCTTGTCGTTGCTCTCGCACTGGAAGCGGATCTCCCTGTCCCAGTCGGGGCCGGGACGCCAGCCACCGCCCGGCGGCGGTGGCGGAGGGGGATAGCCACCCGGCGGCGGGTAGTAGCCGCGGCCCATTTCCACGAACTGGCCACGGCAGCCGCGATCTACCCACAGGCCACCGCGATCCACGCCCCACGATTGCCCGCGGTCGCACGGGCTGTTGGATTCCTGCCGGATCAGTTCGGCATCTCGCCAGGGCACCTGGCAGCGAGTGAAACGGCCATTGTCACTGCCGCAACGGACCACATCCCTGCCCTGCGCCTGGGCGACGGGTGCCGCCAGCCACAAAAAGCCGGCCATCAGGCCGGCCAGGGTACCCACCAAAACCGTTCGCATCCGGAACAAGCGCCCGCTCCTTAAGTTCGTGACAGGGCGTCACGCTAGCGGGCGTAGGTGAAACCGAAATTGAATATCTTGCGATCGATTCGCAAAAAACTGCCGGCCGGCAAAGCGCCGTTCAGCCTGCCTCCGCGGACTCAGCTGTCGCTGGAAGCCGGAGCCGGTGCGGGTGCCGGCGCGGGGGCTGGCGCATTGCTGTCGCCGGCCAGGTTGCGCTTCTTATCACCGTCTTTCTTGAAGTCGGTTTCATACCAGCCGCTGCCGGCCAGGCGGAAACCCGGCGCGCTCAAGCGGCGCTTCACCTCGGCCACGTCGCAGGCCGGGCACACCGAAGGATCGGGGTCGGACAGCTTCTGCAGGCGGTCGAAACGATGGCCGCAGCTGCTGCATTCGAATTCATAGATAGGCATGGAAACTCCGGGAACCGACCGGTGCGACAGGCGAAAGCGCCGGATCGCATGCCGGCAGCCCTCCATTATCGAGGCAGCACCGGCAATTTCAACGGTTTGCGTGGCCCGCAGGCGGCTCACCCGATGGCCAGCACCACCAGCACGGCGGCCTCGACACACTCGGCCAGCGCGCCGCAGGTATCGCCGGTCATGCCGCCCAGCCGGCGCAGGCAGGCCAGCCGCCACACCACGAACACCACCAGTGCCATCAGCACGGCGCGAATCCCGCCCCAGCCGGCGAACAGGCTCACCAGCAGCGCAAACGCCAGACCAAGCGCACTGGCGCCTCGCGAGGCGCCAACCAGCGCGCTGCCCAGTCCACCACTGCGCACATAGGGGGTGACCATGAAAGCACCGGTCAGCGCGGAGCGCGCCAACAAGGGCGCCAGCCATAACGCGCTGGCATGCGGTGGCAGGCTGGCCAGTGCGGCGAATTTCAACAACAGCACCAGCACCACGGCGATCACTGCCATCGGGCCACTGCGCGGATCCTTCATGATGGCCAGCGTGCGCTCGCGGTCGCCCAGGCCGCCCACCCAGGCGTCAGCGCTGTCGGCGAGCCCATCCAGATGCAGGCCTCCGGTCAACGCGACCCAGAACACCAGCAGCAGCGCCGCGGCCAGCAGTGGCGGCGCGGACGACAGCAGCCACGAAGCGCCATACAGCAGCAGGCCGATCAGCAGCCCCACCACGGGATACCACGGAAGCGTCCTGGCCGGCGTACCGGCACCCTCGAATGCCTGCGCCGGCACCGGCAGCCGGGTGAGGAAGCCGATGGCGGCGAGCAGGCCCCGCATCAAAGGTGGGCCTGGCGGGCGACGGGCTCAGACCAGGCCAGCGCATGCAGCGAGGCATGCTGCACATCGAGATTGGCCATCTCGCCAAAGTCACGCCCTTCCGCTTCGCAACGCAGCAGGCGGATCACGCCACCGTGCGTGATCACCAGCACCCGCTGCGCCCGGGCCTCGATCGCGATCTGGTTCATCGCTTCGCACAGGCGCAGACGAAAGTCCGCAAAGGTCTCGCCACCCGGTGGCAAATGATGGACAGGATCGGACCAGAAGCTCGCCAGCGCCTCACCCTGCTGCTCGGCCAGGGTCTCGATGGGCACGCCCTGCCAATCGCCGAAGTGGTATTCGGCCAGGCGGGCATCGATGCGCAGCGGCACGCGCCGCGCCGCCGCCAGGTCATGCGCGAAGTCAGCACACCGACGAAGAGGGGAGCTGACCACGCTGTCCCAGCTGCGGCCAAAGATGGCCGCGCGCAGCTGGGTCCAGCCCAGCGGGGTAAGGCTGTCGTCCAACTGGCCGCGATAGCTGCGCTGGCCGGTATCACCGTGACGCATGAGATCGATGCCGGCGTGCTTGCCGTTCATGCGCCGGACACTCCCGCCTGTGCAAAGGTGGCCATGCGGCCGTGCAGCTCGCAGGCAAGGCGGATCAGCGGCACTGCCGTCGCGGCACCGCTGCCCTCACCCAGGCGCAGGCCGAGATCGATCAGCGGATCGGCTTCCAGCGCGGCCAGCAGCCGCGCATGGCCGCGTTCGCGCGAGCGATGCGCGAAGAACATCCACTCGCGGCAAGCCGGCTGTATGCGCACGGCCGCCAGCGCCGCCGCGGTGGTGATGAAACCGTCGATCAACACCGGCGTCCCCATCTGTGCCGCCGCGATATACGCACCTGCCAGGGCGGCGATCTCGAAGCCGCCCACGCGCGCCAGCCAGGCCAGCGCATCGTCGTCGCCCGGGTAGAGGGCCAGCGCACGCTCGATCACCGAGGCCTTGTGCTGGATGCCGGCGGCATCCAGCCCGGTCCCCGCGCCAGCCAGCATGACCGGCGACTCGCCCAGCAATGCACAGGCCAACGCTGCTGCCGACGTGGTGTTGGCGATGCCCATCTCGCCGCCGATGAATAAATGGGCGCCGGCGGCCTGCGCCGCCGCGGCACTGTCAGCGCCCGCGCGCAACGCGGCGTCCAGCTGTGCGACGCTCATCGCCTCGCGCTCGCAGAAGTTGTGGGTCTGCGGGGCGATGATGGCGCGACGCACGCCGGGCAGTTCGCCCGGGTCGTTGACGGTACCCAGATTGACCACCTCCAGCATGGCCCCAAGGCTTCGGGCGAGCACGCTGATCGCCGCACCGCCGTTGGCGAAGTTGCGCACCATCTCGCCAGTGACCACCTGCGGAAAAGCAGACACGCCTTCGGCAGCGACGCCATGGTCACCGGCGAAAACCGTGATCCACACACGCTGTGCGGACGGCTGCACCACGTGCTGCATGCCGGCCAGGCGGATCGCCAGTCCTTCCAGGATGCCGAGCGATCCCGGCGGTTTGGTCAGCTGCGCCTGGTGCTCGCGGGCGAGCAGCCTGCTTTCCTCATCAATGGCGAAACATGGTTCCAGCAGCCACTTGTGGCTCATGCAAGGCTTCCCTTAAGCGCCAGCGGCAGGCCCGCCGCGACGAACAACACCCGATCGCACTGGCTGGCCAGCGCTTGATGAAGGCGACCCGCCTCATCGACGAAACGACGCGTCAGTTCACCCATCGGTACCACTCCAAGGCCAATCTCGTTGCTGACCAGCAACACCTGCCCGGTGAGGGATGGCACAAGCTCCAGCAAGGCATCACGTTCCTGCGCGAGTCGCGCAGGATCGCGCGTGGCAAACAGGTTGGTGAGCCACAGGGTCAGGCAATCCACCACCACGCAACGGCCGGGCCGTACCTGCGCGCGCAACGCGGCAGCCAGCGCCAGCGGTTCCTCCATGCAGTGCCAGTGCGCAGGACGGTCGGCGCGATGGCGAGCAATGCGCGCGGCCATTTCCTCATCGAGCGCCTGCGCCGTGGCGATATACACCACCTCGTGGCCCGAGCCCGCAGCCAGTCGTTCGGCCAGTGCACTCTTGCCGGAACGTGCTCCGCCCAGTATCAGCGTGCGCATGCGTGTTCTCCCGCGCCTATGTCCAACAGGCGGCGCAAGGCCGCGGTATCCAGGTGTTCGTCCACGCAGTCGGCCACGCGATCGATCGCCGCCTCGCGCAGCACGCGCATGTCCACCGTCGCGACACCACGCAGGCCGGACCAGGCCAACACGGCGTCGAGTGCCTGCGGCAGATCGAACAAGCCATGCAGGTAAGTGCCGAACACCTGGCCGTCATCCGACAGCGCACCATCGTGCCGACCGTCGTCCAGCACGCTCGACGGTCGCGCCAACGCGGCGCCCTGGCTGACGCCGCAATGGATCTCGTAGCCGCTCACTCTCGCCTCTCCCAGGACCAGTCTTCCGTCCACCCGTCGCAATTGCTTGCCTTGCGCCAGGGTGGTCTCCACGTCCAGCCAACCCAGTCCTTCACTCGATCCCGGCGTGCCTTCGATACCCATGGGATCATGCACGAATCGCCCCAGCATCTGGAAGCCGCCACAGATACCCAGAAGCTTGCCGCCATAGCGTAGATGGCGCGTGATGACCGCATCCCATCCTTGTGCACGCAGCCATGCCAGATCGGCGCGGGTGGACTTGGAGCCGGGCAGGATCAGCAGGTCGCAAGCGAGCGGTGCTTCGCCGGGACCAATGAAGCGAAAGTCCACCTGGGGATGCGCCTGCAGTGCATCGAAGTCAGTGTGGTTGCTGATGCGTGGCAGCGCGGGCACCACCACGCGCAGCCGCGCCTCGCTCTTCGGCAGGAACGAACGCGGCAAGGCGTCCTCGGCCTCCAGCTGCAGCCCGTGCAGATAAGGCAACACGCCCAGCACCGGCTTGCCCGTTTCGCGCGCCAGCCAGTCGAGGCCGGGCTGCAACAGGGCAAGGTCGCCGCGGAATCGGTTGATGACGAAGCCCACCACGCGCTTGCGCTCGCTCGGCGACAGCAAGGCCAGCGTACCGACCAGGTGCGCGAACACGCCTCCACGATCGATATCGGCAATCAGCAGCACCGGGCAATCCACCGCTTCGGCGTAGCCCATGTTGGCGATATCGCGGTCACGCAGGTTGATCTCGGCCGGACTGCCCGCGCCCTCCACGATGACCGCCTCGTACTGGGACACCAGACGTCGATGCGAGGCGAGCACCGCCTCCATCGCGATGCGCTTGTACGCGTGATAGTCGCGCGCCTCCATATCGGCTATGGCATGGCCGTGCACGATCACCTGTGCGCCGGTATCGCTGTTGGGCTTGAGCAGCACGGGATTGAAATCGGTATGCGCCGCCACGCCGGCCGCCTGCGCCTGCACCGCCTGGGCGCGGCCGATCTCGCCGCCATCCACCGTCACCGCTGAATTGAGCGCCATGTTCTGCGGCTTGAACGGCGCCACGCGCACGCCCTGCCGATGCAGCCACCGACACAGCGCGGTGACCAGGGTGCTCTTGCCCGCATCGGAGGTGCAGCCCTGGACCATCAGCACACGCGCCGTCATCGACGTCGCCCCTGACGCGCGCGGGGGGGCGCCTCGCCAGCCGCGCCCGTGGTGGACATGGCGCTCATGGGGCAAACAACCGCAATGCGGCTTCGGGATTGGAAGGGAAATAGAAGTGCATGAAGCTTCCGGTAAACCGCTGGTGTCGATACACCGCCTCGCGACTGGGGCCGCCGTCGGGATTCGTGGCCTGCGAGAGCGGCTCCGCCTGCACATCGGCGATGGCGTAGTGGAACGTGTGGCCTCGCAGCGTGCCCTCGGGCAGCACAGCCGACTGCAGGCCCAGTCCACCCAGGCGTGGCTGCATTCGCGCCGAGCCCCGCAACAGGCCAGCCATCGGGAAGACCTGGCCATCACCATCAGCCAACGCGTCAAGTGCGTAAAGCAGCCCTCCGCACTCGGCGAGCAGGGGCCGGCCCTGTTCCACGTGCGCGTGCAAGGCTTCGCGCAGGTCTGCGCGGCGGGAGAGCACCGGCAAGTGCAGTTCGGGATAGCCACCGGGCAACCACACCGCATCGCAGTCGGGCAACGATTCACCCGCCAGGGGCGAGAACATGCGCAACTCGGCACCGGCATCGCGAAGTACATCGAGGTTGGCGGGATACAGGAAACAGAACGCGGCATCCCTGGCCACGGCGATGCGGCAGCCATCAAGCCGAAGGGACGCCGCTGGCGCAGGCACCCGGGAAAAGGCGACCGGGGGTGGCAGTTCGGCCGAGGCATGCACGGCCCAGGCATCGGCCAGGGCATCGAGGCGGGCATCGATGTCCGGCAGTTCGCTTGCCGCGACCAGGCCAAGCTGGCGTTCGGGCAATGCCAGCGCGGCATCGTTCGGCAGTGCCCCCAGCCAGCGCAGCGATGGCGGCAGGCTGTCGGCCAGCAGTTGCGCGTGATAGTGACCGCCGACGCGGTTCGCGGCCACTCCGAACACCTGAAGCCCTTCGCGATAGCGCGCCAGCCCCAGGGCCAGCGCACCGAAGGTCTGCGCCATCGCCGCGGCATCGATCACCGCCAGCACCGGCAGGCCAAGGCGTTGCGCCAGATCGGCGCTGGACAGGCCGCCATCGAACAAGCCCATGACGCCTTCGATCAGGATCAGATCCGCCTCCCCGGCCGCCGCGTGCAGGCGCGCCCGCACGTCCGCTTCGCCGTTCATCCACAGGTCCAGCTGGTAGACCGGGGCGCCACTGGCGCGCTCCAGCAGCATCGGGTCGAGGAAGTCGGGACCGGTCTTGAAGACACGTACGCGCCGCCCGGCGCGCCGATGCCAGCGCGCCAACGCCGCCGTCACCGAGGTCTTGCCCTGGCCCGAGGCCGGCGCCGAGACCATCAGGGCGGGACAGGCGCGCGTGTCGTCGGTCATCAGTGGCACCAGGAAAGAAGTGGATGACCGTTGTACCACCCGGGCCGGGCCCCGGTGCGCATCCGAGCAGGCGCCCCCGCGGAAAAACATGCTCGATGGCACCCTGGCGCGTCGCCGCCTTTGAAACGGAAACGCCCGCCGTGCACATGCAGGGCGGGCGTTTCAGGCCGGCTTCGCGGTCAGCGCGTCTTACTGCTTGCGAAAACTCAGGTGTCCGTGCTCGGCGTCCACCACCACAGTATCGCCCGACGCAAAACGCCCTTCGAGGATCTCCTTGGCCAGCGGGTTCTCCAACTGCTGCTGGATCGCACGCTTGAGCGGCCGCGCGCCGTACACCGGGTCGAAGCCCACGTTGCCGAGCAGGTCGAGCGCCTTGTCGCCGATCTCCAGCTTGAGCTGTCGTTCGGCCAGGCGCTTCTCCAGATAGGCCAGCTGGATCTTGGCGATGGCACGGATCTGGTTCTTGCCCAGCGGACGGAACACCACCAGTTCGTCGAGGCGGTTGATGAATTCCGGCCGGAAGTGCGCCTGCACCACGCCCAGCACCGCCGCCTTCATCTGCAGGTATTCGGCTTCGGCACCACCGGCACTTTCACCCGACACCTCCTGGATCATCTGCGAACCCAGATTGGAGGTCATCACGATCACCGTGTTGCGGAAATCCACGGTGCGGCCCTGGCCATCGGTCAGGCGACCATCGTCCAGCACCTGCAGCAGGATGTTGAACACATCCGGATGGGCCTTCTCCACCTCGTCCAGCAGGATCACGCTGTACGGACGCCGGCGCACGGCCTCGGTGAGATAGCCGCCTTCCTCATAGCCCACGTAACCCGGAGGTGCACCGATCAGGCGGCTCACCGAGTGCTTCTCCATGAACTCGCTCATGTCGATGCGCACCATGGCGTCCTGCGTATCGAACAGGAACTCGGCCAGCGCCTTGCACAGCTCTGTCTTGCCTACGCCGGTAGGGCCGAGGAACAGGAACGAACCATACGGACGATTGGGATCGGACAGGCCGGCACGGGCGCGACGGATCGCATCGGACACCGCGCGTACGGCTTCATCCTGGCCCACCACGCGCTTGTGCAGCATGTCTTCCATGTGCAGCAACTTCTCGCGCTCGCCCTCGAGCATCTTGCTGACCGGAATGCCGGTCCAGCGCGACACCACTTCGGCAATTTCCTCCTCGGTGACCCGATCCTGCACCAGCTTGAAGTCCTGCTTCTCGGCGGCCTGCGCCGCGGCGAGCTGCTTCTCCAGTTCCGGCAGCTTGCCGTACTGGATCTCGCTCATCTTGGCGTAATCCTGGTGGCGCTGGGCGGTTTCCAGCTCCACGCGGGCGGCCTCGATCTGCTCCTTCACCTTGGTCGCGCCCTGCAGCGCGGCCTTTTCGGACTTCCAGATCTCGTTGAGGTCGGAGAACTCGCGCTCCAGCTTTTCGATGTCCGCTTCCAGGTCGGCCAGGCGCTTCTTCGATGCCTCGTCGGTTTCCTTCTTCAGCATCTCGCGCTGGATCTTCAGCTGGATCAGTCGACGTTCCAGGCGATCGAGCTCCTCCGGCTTGGAGTCGATCTCCATGCGGATGCGTGACGCCGCCTCGTCCATCAGGTCGATGGCCTTGTCCGGCAGCTGGCGATCGGGGATGTAGCGGTTGGACAGCGTGGCGGCGGCGACGATGGCCGGGTCGGTGATCTCCACGCCGTGATGCACCGCGTAGCGCTCCTTGAGGCCGCGCAGGATCGCGATGGTGTCCTCCACGCTGGGTTCGCCCACGTAGACCTTCTGGAAGCGGCGCTCCAACGCGGCATCCTTCTCGATGTACTTGCGGTATTCGTCGAGCGTGGTGGCGCCGATGCAGTGCAGCTCACCGCGCGCCAGTGCCGGCTTGAGCATGTTGCCGGCATCCATAGCGCCATCGGCCTTGCCGGCGCCGACCATGGTGTGCAGCTCGTCGATGAACAGGATGATCTGGCCTTCGTTCTTGGCCAGGTCGTTGAGCACGGCCTTGAGGCGCTCCTCGAACTCACCGCGGAACTTCGCGCCGGCGATCAAGGCGCCCATGTCCAGCGCGAGCACGCGACGGTCACGCAGCCCCTCGGGCACTTCGCCCTTCACGATGCGCTGGGCAAGACCTTCGACGATCGCGGTCTTGCCCACGCCCGGTTCGCCGATCAGCACGGGATTGTTCTTGGTGCGACGCTGCAACACTTGGATGGTGCGCCGAATCTCCTCGTCGCGCCCGATCACCGGATCGAGCTTGCCGCTTTCGGCGCGCGCGGTGAGGTCCACGCAATACTTCTCCAGCGCCTGGCGCTGGTCCTCGGCATTCTCGCTCTGCACCTTTTCGCCGCCGCGCAGCTTGTCGATGGCCGCCTCGATGTGCGCCTTGGTGGCACCTGCCGCCTTGAGCGCCGCGCCCAGCTCGCCCTTGTCCTCAAGTGCGGCAAGCACGAACAATTCGCTGGCGATGAACTGGTCGCCGCGCTGCTGCGCGAGCTTGTCGGTGAGGTTGAGCAGGCGCGTCAGCTCGTTGCCGACGTGCACATTGCCTTCCTGTCCGCTGACGCGCGGCAGGCGCTCGATCTGTTCGTTGATGCGCTGGCGCAGCGCCGGCACGTTGACCTGCGCCTGGGTCAGCAACGGTGCGGTGGAACCACCCTGCTGGTCGAGCAGGGCGGCCATCACGTGCACCGGTTCAAGCATGTTGTTGTCGCGTCCGACCGCAATGGATTGCGCGTCCGCCAGCGCCTGCTGGAAGCGCGACGTGAGTTTGTCCATCCTCATGGGAATCTCCCCTCGTCAATAGGATCTGGCGGCCACGCCGCCACTGCCCTCGGACATGCGGACGGCCCCGCACGATTCAAGCGCACCCGCGCTGTCCCGGATGCCGCAGCTTCAGCCATCGGCGGCCACCCATAGCTTGCCTTCACATTCGGCTTGCTAGGCTCGTTGCCGTGCTTGCCCCATCCACCGCCTCCGCCATGTCTGCTCAGCCGCCCCTGCCGTCGCCGCCCCTGCCGGGCGTGGAAGATCATTGGGCATTGTTCCTCGACGTCGACGGCACCTTGCTCGATTTTGCCGACCGTCCGGAGCAGGTCTGCGTCGATGGACGCCTGCGCGAGCTGCTCGACGACCTCTACGCCACGCTCGACGGCGCGCTCGCGCTGGTCAGTGGACGCAGCCTCGACGACCTCGACGACCTGTTTGGCCATCCGCCGTGGGCCATGGCCGGACTGCATGGCCTGGAACTGCGCTGTGCGGACGGCCGTTATCGGGGCGTGCATATCGGCGCTGCGCGGCGCTCGCTGGTGCGCGAGATCGCCGGCGAGATCGCAACCGGCCTGCCCGGTGTGACCCTGGAAGACAAGGGCATCGCGGTGGCCCTGCACTGCCGCACCGCTCCCCAGCAATTCGAGGCCCTGCGCGCCAGCGTGCAAGCACTGCTTCCGCATCTGGCGGGCTACGAAATGCAGCAAGGCAACATGGTGATCGAGCTCAAGCCCGAAGGCATGGACAAGGGTTCCGCCGTCACCAGTCTGCTGGCGCGTGGCCCCTTCCTTGGACGGCAACCGGTCTATGTCGGCGACGACCTGACCGACGAGCACGGCTTTGCCATGGCCAACCTCGAGCATGGCATCAGTATCCGTGTGGGCGCACGCGAACCCAGTCTCGCCCGCTTCTCGCTGCCCGAGCCCGCTGCCACGCGGGCCTGGCTGTTCCGCGTACTGCACGCGCTCAAGCATGGAGCCCTCTCGCATGCCCACCCCTCTGGAGGAAACGCCTGACAGCCAGGCCAATTTGGCGCTGGGTGTCATCGGCAACGGCAGCGTTGCCGCGCTGATCGATGGCCGTGGCCGCATCGTGTGGTGCTGCCTGCCCCGCCTCGACAGCGACGCGAGCTTCTGCGCGCTGCTGTCGCCACAACGTGAAGGGGGCGACTGGGCCATCCAGCTCGAAGATTTCGATCATTCCGAGCAGCATTACCTGCCCAATACCGCGGTGCTGGTGACGCGCCTGTTCGACCGCCACGGAGCCGGCGTGGAGATCGTCGACTACATGCCGCGCTTTCGCTCGCGCGGCCGCTTTTATCACCCGGTATTGATCGCCCGGCGCGTGCGGCCGCGCGGCGGCGCTCCGCGCATCCGCGTGCTGCTCAGGCCGCTGTGCGACTACGGCGCGCGCGCGCCGCAGACCACCTCGGGGAGTAACCACATCCGCTTCCTGCTGAGCGACGTGGTGCAGCGGCTGACCAGCGACGTCGCCTCCCCGATGATCGAGCGCGCCCTGCCCTTCATCCTGGAGCGTCCCGCGCACTTCGTGCTCGGCCCCGATGAGACGCTCACCCACAGCTCTGCCGATTTCATACACCACACCCTGGAACGCACGCTGGCCTACTGGCGCGAATGGGTACGCAACCTGTCCATCCCCTACGAATGGCAGGAGGCCGTGATCCGCGCGGCGATCACGCTGAAGCTTTGCCAGTACGAGGCGACCGGCGCCATCGTCGCGGCGCTGACCACCTCCATCCCCGAGTCGCCGGGCTCCGCGCGCAACTGGGACTATCGCTACTGCTGGCTGCGCGATGCGGCCTTCACCGTTCGCGCGCTCAATCGCCTGGGTGCGACCCGCAGCATGGAGGAATACATCCGCTACGTGTTCAATCTGGTGGCGGCAGACGGAGAGCGGGAGATCGGACCGGTATTCGGCATCACCTTCGAACACGAGCTCAACGAGTCGCAGGTGGAAAGCCTGGAGGGCTATCGCGGTATGGGCCCGGTACGCGTGGGCAACGATGCCTGGCGCCAGCGCCAGAACGACGTGTACGGCTCGGTGGTACTTGCCTCCGCGCAGACCTATTTCGACCGCCGCCTGGAACACCCGGGCGATGAGATCAGCTTCCGTCGACTCGAACGCATGGGCAAGATGGCGCTGCGCATGGCCGAGCAACCGGACGCCGGCCTGTGGGAATTTCGCGGGCGCGCCGCCGTGCACACCTATTCGGCGGCCATGTGCTGGGCCGCGTGCGAACGCCTGGCGCACATCGCCACCGAGCTCGGCCTGGACGAACATGCCCGTGACTGGCACGACGAAGCGGTGGCGCTGCACGACCGCATCATGGCGCGTGCCTGGAACGAGCAGCTCGGTACGTTCGTGGATGCCTACGACGGCGAGCACCTCGACGCCAGCCTGTTGCTGCTGGCGGACATTGGCTTCATCGATGCCATGGACCCGCGCTTCATCGCGACGGTGGACGCCATCGGGGAAAAGCTGGGTCGCGGCGACTACCTGTTCCGCTATATCGCACCGGACGACTTCGGTGCGCCGGAGACCAGCTTCAACATCTGTACCTTCTGGTACATCGACGCGTTGGCAGCCACCGGGCGCAAGGAGCGTGCACGCGCGATGTTCGAGAACATGCTGGCCCAGCGCAATCCGCTTGGCCTGCTTTCGGAGGACATCTCGCCCAACACCGGCGAGCACTGGGGCAACTTTCCGCAGACCTACTCGATGGTGGGACTCATCCAGGCCGCCATGCGCCTCTCGCGGCGATGGGAGGATGCCTTGTGATGCCGGCGAGCGGCCATGGCGAACACGGCCGGCTGATCGTGGTGTCCAACCGGGTGGCGTTGCCGGACCAGACCGCGACGGGCGGGTTGGCATCGGCCATGCGTGCGGCCTTGCAGGAACGCGGCGGCCTGTGGTTTGGCTGGAGCGGCACGGTGTCCCGCCAGGCCAGCGGCGAGCTGCACCGTCAACACGACGGCGTGGTGGAGTACGCCACCATCGACCTGTCGCGCAACGACCACAACGATTTCTACGATGGCTTCGCCAATCGTACGCTGTGGCCGCTGCTCCACTATCGCCCCGACCTGGTGGACTACGACCGCAAGCATCTGGCCGGCTACCTGCGTGTCAACAGCCTGTTCGCCGAGCGGCTGATGGCACTGGTCCACCCTGGCGACACGGTATGGGTCAACGATTATCACCTGATCCCGCTCGCGGCGATGCTGCGCCAGCGCAGCATCGACAACCGCATCGGTTTCTTCCTGCACACGCCGCTGCCCGCGGCGGGCCTGCTGATCGCCCTGCCGCGCCATCGCGAACTGCTGGAGACCCTGTCCAGCTACGACCTGGTTGGCCTGCACACGCCGCGTGACCGGCGCGCACTGGAAGAGTATTTCGTGCACGAACTGGGATCGACGATGCGCCGCGACGGGCGTTTGCGCACGGAGGCCGGCCGCGTCTTTCGTGCCGAAGCCTTCCCCATCGGCATCGACACGCCACGGGTGGCCGAGGCGGCCAGTCATGCAGACGAGCACGAGGAGATCCACCAGCTCCGGCAAAGCCTGCAGGGCCGCGCGCTGATCATCGGCGTGGACCGGCTCGATTATTCCAAGGGCCTGCCCGAACGCTTCCATGCCTACGCACGCCTGCTCGAACGCTCGCCGCAGCTGCACCGCAAGGTGAGCTTCCTGCAGATCGCCCCGCCCTCGCGCGGCGGCGTCCCCGAGTACCGCCAGATCCGGCGTGACCTGGAGCGCATGGCCGGTCATATCAACGGCATGTACGCGGCGCCCGATTGGGTGCCCATCCGCTACGTCAACAACTCCTTTCCGCACAGCCTGCTCAGCGGCTACTACCGTTCGGCCCGAGTCGGCCTGGTGACGCCGCTGCGCGACGGCATGAACCTGGTGGCCAAGGAATACGTGGCGAGCCAGGACCCGGAGGATCCGGGCGTGCTGGTGCTGTCGCGCTTCGCCGGCGCCGCACAGGAGCTGCGCGATGCGCTGCTGGTGAATCCCGCCGACACAGAGGAAGTGGCCGAAGCACTGGGCATTGCGCTGACCATGCCACTGCAGGAGCGGCGCCTGCGCTGGCGTCGCATGATGGACGTGCTGGAGAAGCAGGATGTCACCGCGTGGCGCAACGCCTTCCTGCGTCGGCTGGCCCAATAGCCAGTGCCGGGCGACCCAGGCTAGACCTCGTGGTGCAAGCCTTCCGCTTGCAGTGCATTGCTGCGCGGCGCCAGCTCCACCAGGTACATCGCCGCCAGGATCAGCGCGCCGCCGCCCAGCATGCGCCAGGTCAACAGGTCGTCGCCGAACGCCACGGCGAAACCCGCGGCGAACACCGGCTCCAACGTCATCACGATGGCGGCACGCGTCGGCGACAGGTGCGCCTGCGCCCAGGTCTGCACCAGCATCGCACCCGCACCGGCCGCCAGCGCCATATACAGCACCGCCAGCCAAGCGCCAGCGCCAGGTGGCAGCGAGGGGCCCTTGGGCAGCGTGGCCAGCAGGCAGATCGCGGCAATCATCAGCATCTGCACGGTGGACAGTGCGAACGCGCTGCCTGGCCTGGACCAGGTGCCGAGCCCCACGATATGCAGGCCGTACAGGGCGGCCGAGGCCACCGTCAGCCACACGCCATAACCGATGCTGAGCCCATGCAGGGCCAGCAACGCCAGGCCGCCCACCGAGAGCAGCACCGCGATCCAGGTCACCGAAGGCAGGCGCTGTCGCAGCAGCACCGTGCCCAGCAAGGGGGTGAACACCACGTACATGCCGGTGGCGAACCCGCTGATGCTGGCCGAGGTGTGCTCCAGCCCCGAGGTCTGCAACAGCTGGGCGATGCCATAAAGCGCACCCAGCGCGGCCCCCTGCCACCACTCGCGCCGGCTCAGCCGCAACAGGTGGCGGAAGAACAGCAGCGTCATCGCTGCCGCCGCGATGACGAAGCGCACGGCGAGGAAATCGGCCACCGGCATGCGCGCCAGCAGGTCCTTGATCAGGAAGAAGGTGGAGCCCCAGACGGCGGTGACGGCGACGAGTCCGAGCGTGGCGAGGGTCGCGGTGCGCGAGGCGGTCGCACTCATGCCTGCGTGCCGCCAGCCGGCTTGCGCCGCGCCAGCCGCCATAACTGGCCTGGGATCTGCAGCAGGAAGTGGGACCATATGCCCAGCCACACCAGCGCCGCGACCCACGGCTTGCTTGCGTCGGGGTCGAACTTGCGGAACCAGCGCCACATGCCGCGATGCTTGTGGCGACTGACGAACACCGGACGATGGCGGCTCGAGCCGCCCTTGCCGTGCAACACGCGCACGTCGCCGGCGAGCATCACCTTGTAGCCGGCGTCGCGCACGCGTCGGCACAGGTCCAGGTCTTCGCAATGCAGGAAATAGTCTTCGTCGAAACCGGCGAGGTAATCGAACACGCGCCGCGGTATCAGCAACAGGGCGCCGGAAACCGCCTCGGCCTCGAGCAGCTCGTGCGGGATCGGCCCCTCGATGTTGATGCCCTCGCCATCGCGCTTGAACAAGGTATTGAGCGCACGCCGCATCAGTGGGTCGCGCCGATATGACGCCGGATCAGGCACGCCCTGCTCGTCGCAGACCACCGCCCCGATAGCCCCTGCGCGCGGATGCGTGGCAAGGATGCCGAGCAGGCGCGACAGCGTGTCGTTGTCGATCAGGCAATCCGGATTGAGCACCAGCACCGACTTGCCCTGTGCCTTGGCTACGCCGCGGTTCACCGCCGGACCAAAGCCCAGGTTGGCATGGTTGTAGATCACCTGCAGGCGCGGCTCGCTTTCATGCGCACGCGCGATGGCTTGCGGAATGCCGTCGCTCGACTGGTTGTCCACCAGGATCATTTCCAGCGGCAGCTCGCAGGCCAGCACGCGCCGCACGCAGTCGCGCAGCGACGGGCCGCTGTCGGCGGCCACCACGACCACGCTGACGGGCAGCACGGCGAACAAAGAGGATGTAGCGTCGGTAGTCACTGCTTCAGCCATCGGGTACACGTTGCGTATTCTGAATGCAAAAGCGCTTCACAGGCCTCATCCCTATGGATGACGGCGGTGGCGCCCTCCCAGCCCCAGCACTTCGTGCAGCGGAACGGGCACGCCATCGGCACCACGGGCCAGCCAGGGCTGCTCGCCCTCCCAGCCACTGAGCTGCCAACCGCCCAGGCGATGCACGCCGCCGCCTCGACGATCCCACAGCAGGTTGCCACGCTCTCCCGGCAGCATCGCCGCAAACCAGCGACCTCCCGGGCCGAAGCAGCAGCGGGCCCCAGCGCGGTCGATTACCCGGCCCTCCCCGAACACGTAGTGTCCGCGATGGGGGCCTTCGACCTGGTAACGCACCGCGCCGCCGTCCGGGTCACTGAACTCCCCGGCGGCATCCCGCCAGGCCACGCGCGACAACTCGATGATGTGCGCCGCAGGCCCGATCGGCGCTAGCGCCAGTTCGCTCCACTCCGGCGCAGCAGCCGCTTCCGCGCTGCGCTTGACCCGGTGGTCAAGCAGCGACTCCAGCAGCACGACCAGCGTGAAACCCACCAGTGCGCCGAGCAAGACCGCTCCCCAAGCCAGCAGGTCACCACCCAGGGTGCGCTGCAAGGCGAACAACCACCCCGGCAAACCCCAGCGTCGCGCCCTTCGGCAGATTCGCGCATGGGTCGGCAGGCGCCGGTCCAGCAGCGCCACGCCCAGAGCCACCACCAACAACAACGGCAGGCCCGCCCACCACGGCAGCAGGGCCACCAGGCCGGCCCAGGCCAGGCCGGCGAGCACGCGGATGCACCAGCGTGCGACGGGAGCGGCCACGCTAGGCGTCAGTCACGAGCCCGGCGCGGCCGTACGACATCAGCCGCACCATACCCGCGCATTGCGGAACATGCGCATCCACGGCGAATCCTCGCCCCACTTCTCCGGATGCCAGCTCATCTGCACGCTGCGGAACACGCGCTCAGGATGCGGCATCAGGATGGTCACGCGGCCATCGGCAGCGGTGAAGCCGGTGAGGCCGCCCGGCGAACCGTTCGGGTTCAGCGGGTAGTCCTCGGTCGGCTTGCCGCGGTTGTCCACGTAGCGCACCGCGGCACCCGCCTTGGACGGACTGGCGCTGTGCGGGAAGCTCACGCGACCTTCGCCGTGCGCCACCGCCACCGGGATGCGCGAACCGGCCATGCCCTTGAAGAAGATGCTCGGCGAGTCCAGCACTTCCAGCGTGGCCACACGCGCCTCGTACTGCTCGGAGGCGTTGCGCAGGAACTTCGGCCAGTGCTGCGCGCCGGGAATGATGTCCTTGAGCTGGCTCATCATCTGGCAGCCGTTGCACACGCCCAGCGCGAAGCGGCTGTCGTCGGCAAAGAACGTGCTGAATTCGGCGCGCAGGTATTCGTTATACAGGATCGAGGTGGCCCAGCCGCGGCCCGCGCCGAGCACGTCGCCATAGGAAAAGCCACCGCAGGCCGCCAGGCCGCGGAAGTCGGCCAGCTTGATGCGGCCGCTGGCCAGATCGGACATATGGACGTCCACCGCGTCAAAGCCCGCACGGGTGAACGCGGCGGCCATTTCCACCTGGCCGTTGACGCCCTGCTCGCGCAACACCGCCACGCGCGGACGCGCACCCTTGGCGATGTACGGCGCGGCGATGTCGTCCTGCGGCTCGAAGCTGAGCTTGGGGCTGATGCCCGGATCGGCATCGTCCAGGCGCCATTCGTTTTCGGCATCGGCACTGAGCGGGTTGTCACGCAGGCGCTGCATGGCGTGGCTGGTTTCGTTCCAGGCCTCGAACAGCGTGCGCCAGTTCCACTTGAACAGCGTCTCGCCGTTATGGAACAGCTTGATGCCCAGCTTTTCCTTGGGACGGCCGATGCGGTAGGCCATGCCGGTGAGCTCATGCTTGACCAGCAGCGCCTCGAAGGCTTCGCGGTTGGCCGTGGCGATCTGCACCACCGCACCCAGCTCCTCGTTGAACAGCGCTCGCAGCGCGGCTTCCGCCCAGCCATCGAGCTGGATTTCCAGGCCGCAATGACCGGCAAAGGCCATTTCCAGCAGGGTAACGATGACGCCGCCGTCGGAACGGTCGTGATAGGCCAGCAACAGGCCGTTGCTGTTGGCCTCCTGGACCAGGTTGAACAGCGACTTCAGGCGCTTGGCGTCATCGAGGTCCGGCGGCACGCCGCCACCGCGGTTGAACACCTGGGTCAGCGCGGAACCGCCGAGGCGGTCGCGGCAAGCACCCAGGTCGAGCAGCCACAGCTCGGAGTCGCCATGGTCCAGGCGCAGCTGCGGGGTGAGCGTGCGGCGCACGTCGGTGACGCGGGCAAAGCCCGTGATCACCAGCGACACCGGCGAAACGGTGCGCTGCACGGTGTCGCCGTCCTTCCACACGGTCTGCATGGACAGCGAGTCCTTGCCGACCGGGATGGAGATGTCCAGCTCCGGGCACAGCTCCATGCCCACGGCCTTCACCGCGTCGAACAGCGCGGCATCTTCGCCGGGGAAATTCACCGCGGCCATCCAGTTCGCCGACAGGCGCACTTCGCCCAGCGAGGCGATCGGCGCAGCAGCCAGGTTGGTGATGGCCTCGCCCACCGCCAGGCGCGCGGAGTCGGCGCTGCTCAGCAGGGCCACCGGCGCGCGCTCGGCCATGGCCATGGCCTCGCCGGTGTAACCGTCGAAATCGGTGATGGTGACGGCGCAGTCGGCCACCGGCACCTGCCATGGGCCGACCATCGGATCGCGGGCGTTGAGGCCGCCCACGGTACGGTCGCCGATGGTGATGAGGAAGCTCTTGCTGCCCACGGTGGGCAGGCGCAGCACGCGCATCAGCGCCTCGTCCATGCTGATGCCGGCCAGGTCGGGCACCACGTCCACGCGCGGCTTCAGGCGGGTGGCATCGCGATGCATGCGCGGCGGCTTGCCGAACAGCACGTCCATCGGCAGGTCGATCACCGTGAGGTCGCTGCGCGGGTCGTGCACCACCAGGCGGCGCTCGGCGGTGGCTTCACCCACCACCGCGTAGGGGCAACGCTCGCGGGCGCAGTACGACTCGAACTCGGCGAGGTCGGCGGCGTCGATCGCGAGCACGTAGCGCTCCTGCGATTCGTTGCTCCACACCTGCATCGGCGACAGCGACGGGTCGTCGCAGGGCACGCGCGCCAGGTCGATGCGACCACCGACGCCGGCGTCGTTGAGCAGTTCCGGAATGGCGTTGGACAGGCCACCCGCGCCGACGTCATGCACGCTGACGATGATGTTGCGATCGCCGCGCGCCCAGCAGCTGTCGATCACCTGCTGCGCGCGACGCTCCATCTCGGCGTTGTCGCGCTGCACCGAGGCGAAGTCCAGCTCCTGGCTGGAGGTGCCCGAGGCCACCGACGAGGCGGCGCCGCCGCCCAGGCCGATCAGCATGGCCGGGCCACCGAGCACGATCACCTTGTTGCCCGGCTGCACGTCACGCTTCTGCACGTCGCGCGCACGGATGTTGGCGAGGCCGCCGGCGAGCATGATCGGCTTGTCGTAGCCACGACGCACGCCGGCTTCGCCGGTCTCGTGCTCGTAGGTGCGGAAATAGCCGCCCAGCGCCGGCCGGCCGAATTCGTTGTTGAACGCCGCGGCGCCCAGCGGGCCGTCGCGCATGATCTCGAACGCGGTGGCCATGTGCGGCGGCAGCGGGCGATCCACCTCCCACGGACGCGGCTTGCCCGGAATGCGCAGGTCCGACACCGAGAAGCCGGTGAGGCCGGCCTTCGGCTTGGCGCCACGGCCGGTGGCGCCCTCGTCGCGGATCTCGCCGCCGGCACCGGTGGCCGCGCCGGGCCACGGTGCGATCGCGGTCGGGTGGTTGTGCGTCTCCACCTTGATCGCGTACTCCACGCGCTCGTGGTGGGCACGCCACACGCCGTCGGCATCCGGGAAGAAGCGCATGCCCTCGTAGCCCTCGATCACCGCCGCGTTGTCCTTGTAGGCGGACAGCGTGTGGGCAGGCGAGTGCTGGTGGGTGTTCTTGATCATGCCGAACAGGCTCTTGTCCTGAGCCTCGCCATCCAGCGTCCAGGTGGCGTTGAACACCTTGTGGCGGCAATGCTCGGAATTGGCCTGCGCGAACATGAAGAGTTCGGCGTCCGACGGGTCACGGCCCAGCTCCGCGTAGCGGTCGACCAGGTATTCGATCTCGTCGTCGGCCAGGGCCAGGCCCAGCTCCTTGTTGGCTTTGTCCAGCGCAGCCTTGGCGTCGCCTTCCAGCGCCACATGCACCAGCGGACCCGGTTGGCCGCCCAGGAACAGGCCCTTGGCGTCATCCAGGTGGGTCAGCACCGACTGGGTCATGGCGTCGTGCAGCACGGCCATCACCGCGGGGTACTCGGGGGAGTTCACCGAGGGCAGCGCTGACACCTGCCAGGCCACGCCACGCTCCACCCGGCGCACGTCGAAGCCGGCGCCATGCAGGATGTCGGTCGCCTTGCTCGACCAGGGCGAAATCGTGCCCAGGCGCGGGACCACCCACAGCGAGGCGGCCTCCGGCTTGGCGTCCTTGGCCTCAAGCACTTCCAACAGACGGCGATGCTGCTCGCCTTCCGGCGTGCGATCGGCGTCGATGAAATAGACAAACCACGACGCTTGCACGCGGGTGCCACGGTGAATGGCTTCCAGGCGCGCGTTCAGGCGGTCGAGACGAAAAGGCGAGAGGGCGCTCTGCCCATCGAGTGCGATCATGCGGGGAACGGGGGGCTATGCGGAAACACCTATTGTAACCCAAGGCGGGTCAAGGCTGCCGCGACGCAGCATCCTGCCCGCATCCCTGCCCTGGCCGCGCGATCGGGCCGGGCCTGCCGGCCAAGCCCACGATCCAGCGCAAGATAATCACCCCGCCTGGAGCGCTCGCCTAGCCTTCCAGCCAGATCAGGCTGGCGAAACGGCCGCTGTGCTCGCCATCGCGCCGGTAGGAGTAGAACCGCGGATCGGTCCGGGTATCGAAGCCGCCCCCGTGCACGCTGCCGATGCCGACGGCCTGCAGCCGCCGCCGGGCCAGGGCGGCCAGGTCGCACAGCCAGTGGCCGGGCCGGGTGGCCACGAAGCACCCGGCCGCGCCGGCGTCCGCGCCAAGGAAGGCTTCGCGCACCTCCTCCCCCACCTCGTAGCTCGGGGCGCCAATGCACGGCCCCAGCCATGCCATCGCCTGTGCAGGCGGAACCGGCAGCGAGGCCAGCGCCGCTTCCAGTACGCCCGCCTGCAGCCCCCGCCACCCGGCATGGGCCGCCGCGATGGCGGCGCCGTCGCGGGTGCACAACAGCACCGGCAGGCAATCGGCCGTGAGGATGGCCAGCGGCTCGCCGACGCGACCCGTCGCGGCGGCGTCGGCACGCGGCTCCTCGTCGTGCCCGGAGCCATCGATGTCGGCCACATCCACACCGTGGACCTGGCGCAGCCAGTGCGGTGTCCGCGGCAAACCCAGCGCAAGCTGCACGGCGGCGCGGTTGGCGGCCACCGCCTCCGGTACATCCCCGCAACGTGAGCCCAGGTTGAACCGGGCATACGCCCCCTCCGACACACCCGGCCCCTGGCGCGTGCTGACCGCAGCCCGCACATGGCGGGGCGCAGGCCAGTCGGGCGTGATCCAGGCCGGGTCAGCGCTCACGACCAGTCGTCCGGATCAGCCTGGGCGGCGTCGGCGCGCAGGGCGTCGATCAGCGCTTGCTGGTCGGCCGGACGCTCGGCGCTGAAGGACATCGGCTCATGCGTCACCGGGTGTTCAAAGGCCAGCCGCTCGGCATGCAGGGCCTGCCGGCGGAAGCCGCGCAAGGCCGCGACCAGCTCGGCCGAGGCCCCCTTGGGCAGCTTGAGGCCGCCGCCGTAGAGCGGGTCGCCCACCAGCGGGTGGCCGATATGGGCCATGTGGACGCGGATCTGATGGGTGCGACCGGTCTCCAGGCTGCACTGGACCAGGCTGTGGGCGCGGAAACGCTCCCGCAGGCGGTAATGGGTGACGGCACGCTTGCCGTCCTCCTCGTCACGCACCGCCTGGCGCAGGCGGTCGCCCATGTGACGGCCGATCGGCGCATCCACGGTGCCGCCGGCCACCATGGTGCCCAGCACCACGGCCTCGTACTGCCGCTCCACGTCGTGGCGGGACAGCATGTCCACCAGCGCCGTATGGGCGGGCAGGCTCTTGGCCACCACCATCAGGCCCGAGGTGTCCTTGTCCAGGCGGTGCACGATCCCTCCGCGCGGCAGCTGGGCCAGCGCCGGATCGTGGTGCAGCAGGGCGTTGAGCACCGTACCCGCGCTATTTCCTGCGCCGGGATGGACCACCAGTCCGGCCGGCTTGTTCAGCACCAGCACGTGCGCGTCCTCATGGACGATATCCAGCGCAATGGCCTCCGGCGCCAGCTCCACCTCGGTCTCAAGTTCCGCTTCCAGCACGACTTTTTCACCCCCGCGCAGCAGCTGGCGGGGGGGCGCCACGGCGCCGTCGAGCGTTACCGCCCCGGCCTTGATCCAGGCCGTGAGGCGGGAGCGGGAATAGTCGGGGAACATCTCGGCCAAAGCCTGGTCGAACCTCCGACCCGCGGCAGACAGGGGCACCGCGGCCTCATGACGGATCGTCGTCATGGCCGACTGCCCGGGTGTTCGGCGGTTTCGGCTATCATCCCTTTTCGATCAAACATCTGAACCCTTTACTCATGCGCGTAACCAAGCTGCCGGCTTTCAAAGTTTTTGTCGTGCTCGCCATCGCTCTTTCGATGAGCGCATGCTCGATGTTCCACCACAAGCGAGACACCAACGATACCCTGCCGGTGGACAAGCTTTACGCGAAGGCCCATGACTCGCTCGAGCACGCCGACTATTCGGCAGCCAGCAAAGCGTACCAGCGACTGATCGCTCGTTTCCCGTCCGGCGAGTACAACGAGCAGGCCCAGCTCGACCTGGCCTATGCGCAGTACAAGGACAACCAGCCGGACGACGCCTATTCCACGATCAACCGCTTCATCAAAACGTATCCGACCCACAAGCATGTGGATTATGCCTATTACCTGCGCGGCCTGATCAACTTTGACCGCACCGGCGGCGCCATGGAACGCCTCCTGCAGCGCAACGAATCGCAGACCCGCCGTGACCAGGGCTACAACCTGAAGTCCTTCGACGACTTCTCCGAGCTGTCGCGCCGCTTCCCGGACAGCGCCTACACGGCGGATGCGCGCCAGCGCATGATCTACCTGCGCAACGTGCTGGCCCAGTTCGAAATCAACGTGGCCGAGTTCTACCTGCGCAACAAGGCATATGTCGCCTCGGCCGACCGTGCGCAGTACGTGATCGAGCACTACCAGCAGGCGCCGCAGACCGGCGACGCGCTGGCCATCCTCACCCGCAGCTACCTGGGCATGGACCAGAAGAACCTGGCCGACCAGACGCGCCAGGTGCTGGCCCTCAACTACCCGGACCATCCGTACCTGAAGGATCCGAACTGGCCGCACGCGCCGTCGACGCTGCGCAAGATGATCCCGTTCTCGGGTCACCATTGATCCTGTCCCGATCGGAATACCGCCGATCGACGTGAAAAAAAGCCGGTGGTCATCCACCGGCTTTTTTCTTGCCTCTTTCACCAGCCCACCGCTTTTCTGTAGGTGTGCACCCCGTGCACGAAAGGCCTACGAAGCTGAACGCCAAGGGGCGAGGGACGAGTAGCCCGTCCCTGCGTCGACTCGGTCGCGCACAGAACGCGCTCCTACACAGGATCGGCGACGATCCGGCGGTCCCGGTCAGCGCCAGCCGGAGGTAATCGGATAACGCCGCTCGCGCCCAAACGCCCGCGTGGTCACGCGCGGGCCCGGTGCCGACTGGCGGCGCTTGAACTCGTTCAGCAGCACGAGGCGCACCACGCGCCGCACGGTGTCGGCGTGGAAGCCCTGCGAGGCGATCTCGGCCTGCGACTGCTCGCCCTCGATGAAGCGGGCCAGGATGGCATCCAGTTCGTCGTAGGGCGGCAACGAGTCCTGGTCGGTCTGGTTGTCGCGCAGCTCCGCCGAGGGCGGGCGATCGATTACCGCCGGGGGAATCGCCTCCGGCTCGCCCAGGCGCGCCGCCAGCCCGTTGCGCCAGCGCGACAGGCCATACACCACGGTCTTGTAGACATCCTTCAGCGGCGCGTAGGCGCCGCACATGTCGCCGTACAGCGTGGCATAGCCCACCGCCATCTCGCTCTTGTTGCCGGTGGCCAGCAGCAGTCGGCCGTGCTTGTTGGAGAGCGCCATCAAGGTCACGCCACGCGTGCGCGACTGCAGGTTCTCTTCGGTGGTGTCCGCCTGCTTGCCGCCGAAGGCGGGCTTGAGTGCGCCGAGGAACGCGTCGACCATCGGCTCGATGTCGATGACGTGGTAGTCGACGCCCAGCTGTTGGGCCTGCGCCCGCGCGCCATCGAGCGACAGCTGCGAGGTATAGCGCGTGGGCATCATCACCGCGGTGACGCGCTCGGCGCCGAGTGCGTCCACCGCCAGGGCAAGCGTGAGTGCCGAATCGATGCCGCCGGACAGGCCCAGCAGCACGCCCGGGAAGCCGTTCTTCTCGATGTAGTCGCGGATGCCGCGCACCAGCGCCGCATACAGCGTCGCCTCGGGCGTGGCATCGGGCACGCTGGGCCAGTTCTCGGCGCGCAGCGTGCGTGTCTCGCTGTCGAAATCCGCCCACAGCATGGCGTCGACGAAGCTCGGCGCGCGCGCGGCCACGCTGCCGTCGGCATTCACCAATAGCGAGCCGCCGTCGTAGACCACTTCGTCCTGGCCACCGATCAGGTTGAGATAGGCAATCGCACAACCGGTTTCGGTGGCACGCGCCACCAGCACCTGTTCGCGCTCGGTCTGCTTGGCGTCATCCCACGGCGAGGCGTTGATCACCAGGATCAGCTCGGCCCCCGCCGCCGCAGCCTTGGCGGCCGGCTCGGGCTGCCAGATGTCCTCGCAGATCAGGATGCCCACGCGCACGCCATCGATCATGGCCACCGCACTGTCGCGGCCGGGACGGAAATAGCGCTTGTCGTCGAACACGCCGTAATTGGGCAGTGCCTGCTTGTGCGTGGTCAGCTCGATGCGGCCGCCGCGCAACAGGCTGGCCGCGTTGTATACCTCGCCTTCGCTGTGCGGATGGCCGACCAGAGCCGCCACGCCATCAGTGGCGCCAGCGAGTGCATTGAGCTCGCATTGGCAGGCCGCCAGAAAACTCGGACGCAGCAGCAGGTCCTCCGGCGGATAGCCGCTCAGGGTCAGCTCGGGAAATGCCACCAGGGCCGCGCCACCCTCACGCGCCTGCGCCAGCAGGTCGCCCACGCGCGCGGCGTTGGCTGCCACCGCACCTACCGGAAAATCGAACTGGGCGAGCGCGAAACGTAGAACGGACATGCAGGGAATCCACGCGGATTGGGGCCTGAAATGATACCCGAGCCCCGCCCGCCCTCGCGGTGGAGCCTTCACGTCCCGCCGTGGGGCGGGTGTTACGATCCCGAAACACAAACTGACAGGGGACAGCGTTGCGCCGTTACCGGCCCACCGCGATCGCAGCCTGCACCACACCGCCCCCTGCCTGGTGGCGCGGCGTGCTGCTGTTGCTGTTGGGTTGCCTGTGGTGCCTGCCGGTGCAGGCGCGGGCGCCGGTGCCGCTGTTCGGCCCGTCACCGACGGAGCTGCCGCTCACCATCTACCCGGCGGCGGCCAACGACGCGCCCCCCACCGATTTCACCGCACTGGCGAGTTGGCTCATGCCTCGCCACCCGCTTCCCCGCGTGAACATGCTGGGCGGGGACTATTGGCTGGTGGCACCCCTGCCGCCTGTCTCCAGCACGCAGGACGGGGTGGTGGCCTTCAACAACACCTGGTACCGCCGCGCCACGCTGCAGGTGCTGGGGGACGACGGCAGCATGCAGGCGTTTTCGGCCGTGCGCGGCAGCGGCGGCGACCCCATGCTGCATGGCACCGGGCCGGTCAGGCTGCAAGCCGGGCATCGCTACGTCGCGGTGGTCCGCGTCACCACCCCGTTCTTCAGCGCACCGCCGCGGATCGACCTGCAGACCGCCGAGCAGCACCACCGCCGGCTGGCCAACGAATCAGCCCTGATGTTCCTGTCGCTGGGCGTGCTCGGCGGGCTGGGCGTGTTCATCCTGTTCGTGG
Source organism: Dyella sp. C9 (assembly GCF_003332825.1). Taxonomy (GTDB): domain Bacteria; phylum Pseudomonadota; class Gammaproteobacteria; order Xanthomonadales; family Rhodanobacteraceae; genus Dyella. The sequence continues at coordinate 34,719 of NZ_QIRF01000009.1, forward strand.
GCGTGTGGACGCGCAGCCTCAGCTACGCCCTGTACGGCTGCCAGGCGCTGGTGTTGATGGCCGGCTGGGCCGCCTTTTTCGGCTTGCCCGAGGACTGGCTCGGCCTGCCGGATGGACGGCTGAATTTCACGCTGTGGTTCATCCTGGTGCCGGTGGTCCATGCGCCCTTCGCGGTCCGCTTCCTTGAACTGGGCAAGCATGCGCCACGCGCCGCGCGCCTGGGTTACGCCATTGCGCTCGCCTCCGTGCTGGCGTTGCCGGTGGCTGTTGCACTGCCGTCGCTGGCGTTCCTGATCGCCACCGCGGCGATCACCCTGGTCGTGCTGTTTTCCGCCAGCGTCAGCGTGTGGGCCCTGGCCCACGGCGTGCGCCAGGCCCGCTTCTTCGCGCTGGCCTACGTCTGCGTGGTGCTGCCCGGCCTGGTCATCCTGCCGGTCAACTTCGGCCTGATGCCCAGCCCGGTGGACAACGCCGACCTGCTCACCCTGATCGGCAACAGCTGCGAGGCGATGCTGCTGGCGTTTGCGCTGGCCGACCACGTGAAACTGGTGCAGGCGGCGCGCGAGCGCTTCCGGCAAGGCATGCTCGATGCCGTGGCGCGCGCGTCCACCGATCCGCTTACCGGGCTGGGCAATCGACTGGCCTTCAACATGCGGATCGAGGAGATCACCCGCGACAACGATGCCGCACTCACCCGCGGCGCATGGCAGGTGGCGATGATCGACCTGGACGGCCTCAAGCAGATCAACGACAGCGAGGGCCATGACCGCGGCGACGCCCTGCTGCAGGCGGCAGGGCATGGACTGGCCCGCCTGCCCGGACACGGCCGCGCGTTCCGCCTCGGTGGCGACGAGTTCGCCGTGATCGCCTTTGGCGACGAAATGGGGCTGCACCGGCTGACCCGTTCACTGGTGCGGCTGGATCGCCAGCTGCGCCAGCAGGGCTTCGCCAGTGCGGGCCTGAGTTTCGGCGTATGCGGCGCAGCGGACGGACAACAGCTCAACGACGCCGAGTTTGCCGAGCTGGTGCGCCGCGCCGACCGCATGATGTACGAGTACAAGTCGCAGCGTCGCTCGAGTGCGCCCGATGCCGCCGAAGAAGCGCTGGACACCGCGCGCGAGCCGCGCGCGGAGAAGCGCGGCAGCGAAGACTAGAGACCGTCAGGCCGCCGGCTGAAGCAACAGCAGTACCGCCAGCACCAGCATGAAGATCGCCACTGCCACGTCGAATACCCGCCACGCCAGCGGGCTGCGGAACACCGGCAAGAGCAGGCGCGCGCCATAACCGAGCGAGACGAACCACAGCACGCTGGCCGTAGAGCTTCCCGCCGCAAACGCCCAGCGCCCCGCGCCCTCGTAGTGGGTGGAAAGACTGCCCAGCAACACCACCGTATCCAGATAGACATGCGGATTGAGCAGGGTGAAGCCCAGGCAGGCCAGCACCGCCCGCCCCCGGCTGGCACCGGCACCATCGTCCGCCGGCTGCAGTCCGCTTTCGCCCTGCCAGGCGCGCTTGAGCGCCAGCACGGCGTACGCGGCGAGGAAGGCCGCCCCGGCAAAGCGCAGCCACTTCAGCAACGAGGGATGCTCCTTCACGGCCAAGCCCATGCCGCCGACGCCAAGCAGGATCAGGCTGATATCGGCCAGGATGCACACCGTCACCACGGCCCCCACGTGACGGCGCTGCAGCCCCTGCCGGAGCACGAAGGCGTTCTGCGCGCCGATGGCGATGATGAGACCGGCACCCGCGACGAGGCCGGCCAGATAGGCCGAGGGAAACATGGGGGATCCTCAAGTAGACGGCCAATCTGCCCCAGGCCACTAATTAAGTAAAACTAAATATCCTTACCGTACTTCAGTTTTACTAATCTAGTGACATCCCCGCCATGGAGGCAGCCAATGAGCCTGCTCAACCCACAGCTGGCCGCCTTCGCCGCCGTGCTCGATGAAGGCAGTTTCGACGGTGCGGCGCGGCGCCTCTCGCTGACGCCTTCGGCCATATCCCAGCGCATCAAGGCACTGGAGGACCAGCTGGGCCAGGTGCTGATCCTGCGTCGCACACCTTGCACCGCCACCCCGGCTGGCGTGCGACTGCTGCGCCGCGTGCAGCAACTACGGCTGCTGGAGGCCGAGACGTTGCAGGACTTCCACGTCGACGCCGACAGTTCGACGCCGTCCACCGTGCCCATTGCGGTCAACGCGGACTCGCTGGCAACCTGGCTCCTGGCCGCGCTGGCCAGCTTGCACACGCGTGACGGGCTGCTGTTCGACGTGCGCGTGGAGGACCAGGACCACTCCACCGATCTATTGCGCGACGGCTCCGTGCTCGGCGCGATCACCGCGATCGCCCGGCCATTGCCCGGCTGCAGCGTGAAGAAGCTTGGCGTGATGCGCTACCTGCCGGTGGCCACCCCCGCCTTCGTGAAGAAGCATTTCGCCCGTGGCCTGGACGCCACCGCGCTTGCCCAGGCGCCGATGTTGGTGTTCAACCGAAAGGATGCGCTGCAATGGCGTTTCATCCATGGCGTTACCCGCGCACGATTGGCGCCGCCGATGCACTACCTACCCTCGTCCACGGCCTTCGTGGAGGGCGCCGCGCTCGGCCTCGGCTGGGCCATGGCGCCTGAGTCGATGCTGCTGCAGCCCTTCGCCGACGGCCAGCTCAAGCCGATCGCGCCGAATCGCTGGCTGGACGTGCCGCTGTACTGGCAGCATTGGGCGATCCGTTCGGCCACGCTCTCGATGGTCACCGAGACCCTGCTGGGCACGGCGCAGGCGAGCCTGCGCCAGCAGGCCTAGCACGCCCCACCATTCAACTGAGACTCGTCTGATGGTGCGGGCGGCGATGCCCACCTACCGTGGATCAGATCTGCGCAGGAATGGTCAAGCGCAGCCATGGAGGTGTAAATGCGCCTTGCGCACCGTGACATGATGCGATGGGCGTTTGCCTGCCTGGCTGTCGCCTGGGCCGATGGCGCGATGGCCCTGGATGGCCGTTGCAGCTCGAGTTCGACTGCCGAGGCAATGCTGAGCAGCTTCCCCTTCGCCGTCGTCGCGGGCGCGCTCGGCGCACTGGCGGGCGCGCTTCTATGGGGACTGTGCTGCATCACCTTGCGCGCCGTAAGCAGGCAGCGCTGGTGCAGGCATCCTCCGCGGCTGAACCGTGCCGCCTGGATAGGAGGATGGCTGGTCTTCCTGCCTTGCTGGCTGCTTTTCACGGCGCTGTCCGCCGTGTGCTTCTGATGTGCTGACCTTGGCGGGCGCGCCACTGCGCTACCGCGTCAAAAAAAAGGGCCGCATCGCTGCGGCCCTTTCCTATCGATCGTAATGACTCGATTACTTCTTCATCAGACCGGCGAGGGTCTTGCCGAGGTCGGCCGGGGACTTCACCGTGGTGACGCCCGCCTTCTCCAGCGCAGCGAACTTCGCAGCCGCCGTGCCCTTGCCGCCCGAGATGATGGCGCCGGCATGGCCCATGCGCTTGCCCGGAGGAGCCGAGGCGCCCGCGATGAACGACACGACCGGCTTGGTGACGTACTCGCCGATGAACTCGGCGGCGTCTTCTTCAGCCGAACCGCCGATTTCGCCGACCATGATGATGCCTTCGGTCTGCGGATCGTCCTGGAACATCTTCAGGCAGTCGATGAAGCTCAGGCCGTTGATCGGGTCGCCGCCGATGCCGATGACCGTGGACTGGCCCAGGCCTTCGTTGGTGGTCTGGAACACCGATTCGTACGTCAGCGTGCCGGAGCGCGAGACGATGCCGACCTTGCCCGGCATGTGGATGTGGCCCGGCATGATGCCGATCTTGCACTCGCCCGGGGTGATGATGCCGGGGCAGTTCGGCCCGATCAGCACGGTTTCCGGATGCTGGGCCAGCACGTTCTTCACGCGCAGCATGTCCAGCACCGGGATGCCTTCGGTGATCGCCACGATGACCTTGATGCCGGCGTCGATGGCTTCGAGGATCGAGTCGGCCGCGAACGGCGGCGGCACGAAGATGACGGACGCATCGGCGCCGGTTTCATCGACAGCCTCGGCCACCGAGTTGAAGACCGGCAGGCCGATGTGCTCGGTGCCGCCCTTGCCCGGGGTCACGCCGCCGACGACCTTGGTGCCGTAGTCCAGCGCCTGCTGCGCGTGGAAGGTGCCCTGCTGGCCGGTGAAGCCCTGCACGAGGACCTTGGTGTTCTTGTTGACGAGAACGCTCATGGTTCTTTTGCTCCTCAGGCCTTGGCCGCAGCCACGGCTTTCTGCGCCGCATCGTTGAGATCGTCAGCCGGCGTGATCGCCAGGCCGGAGTTGGCCAGCAGTTCGCGGCCCAGCTCCACATTGGTGCCTTGCAGGCGCACCACGACGGGGATCTTCAGACCCACTTCCTTCACGGCCGCGATGATGCCTTCGGCGATCAGGTCGCAACGCACGATGCCGCCGAAGATGTTGACCAGGATGGCCTTCACCTTGTCGGAGGAAAGGATGAGCTTGAACGCCTCGGTCACGCGCTCCTTGGTGGCGCCGCCGCCGACGTCAAGGAAGTTGGCCGGCTCGCCGCCTGCCAGCTGGATCACGTCCATGGTGGCCATGGCCAGGCCTGCGCCGTTGACCATGCAACCGATGGAGCCGTCCATCGTCACGTAGTTGAGGTTGTGCTGCACGGCAGCCGCTTCGGCCTGGTCTTCCTGGGTCAGGTCGCGCATGGCGGCCAGGTCCGGGTGACGGAACTCGGCGTTGTCGTCGGAGTTGACCTTGCCGTCGAGGGCGGCGAGGTTGCCGTCCTCGAGGATGGCGAGCGGGTTCAGCTCGACCAGGGACAGGTCCTTCTCGTTGAACAGCTTGTACAGGCCCAGCATGATCTTGGTCAGCTGGCCGACCTGCTTCGCATTGAGGTCCATGGCGAAGCCGAGCTGGCGGCACTGGTACGGCTGCAGGCCTTCCACGAAGTCCACCACGATGGTGTGGATGTCTTCCGGCGTGTCCTTGGCGACCTGCTCGATGTCCACGCCGCCGTGCTTGGAGGCGATGAACGAGATCGACTTGGAATCGCGATCCGTGAGGATCGACAGGTAGAGTTCCTTGGCGATGTTGGTGGCATCGGTGACCAGCACCAGGTTCACCGGCAGCGCGCGGCCGGCGGACTGGTAGGTTTCCATGTTGGTGCCCAGCATGCCCTTGGCAGCTGCGCGCACGTCATCGAGGCTCTTGCAGAACTTCACGCCGCCGGCCTTGCCGCGACCACCTGCGTGAATCTGTGCCTTGACCATCCACTGCGAACCACCAAGGGCTTTGGCGGCGTCGACAGCGGCATCGGGAGAGTTGGCGACCTTGCCCGGCGGCACGGCAATGCCGTACTTCGCGAACAGTTCTTTGGCCTGGTACTCGTGGAAATTCATTCGATACCTCGAGCGAACGGGGGAAACATGGCGGCCGTAATGGACTGTGGGAGATCCATACGGTCAGGGGAACGACGGCGGTACAAGCGCTGCCGGATGCAGTGCGCCGCCGTCAGGCCTGTCGACATGACGAAAACCGCGCAATACGGCCCGGTATTTTCGCAGCAGCGGCCCCTGATGGAAAGGGGCGGGGTGTCCGGGGTGCCCGGCTAGGCCGTTTGGCAGCCCCCCACTTCCGCCCGTGAAGAGCACGTCTATACTGGGCCGGACCGTCCGGTCGGCCATACCCAAGAGTACCCAGCCAGGTGTCCAGCACTGTGCAGCCTGCGTATTCCAGCGCCCGCCCCGCCCCCGAGGCGGCGCGCCATGAACTGCTTTTCCTCAACTGCTTCCGCCTGGCCCAGGCCCTGGTGTACGTGGGGCTGGCGCTCAGCCCCAACGCGCTGGGCTGGCCCAAGCTCACCGATGTGGGGCTGGCCCGCGGCATGGCCGTGGTGTTCCTGCTGTTTGCGCTGGGCCTGCTGTCGCTGACCCGGCGCTCCACCCCGTGGATGCGCTGGATCGTGTCCGGGTCCCTGGTGGTGGACATCATCGCCGCGGTGCTGGCGATCACCACCATGCACGATGCGCGCATCGGCATCGCCATGATGCTGGCGGTGAACCTGGCCGCGGGCGCGCTGATCCTGCCGCTGAGGCTGTCGTGCTTCTTCGCGGCCCTGGCCACGCTGGGGGTGATCGGCCACTCGGTGTTCGAGATCCAGCACGGCGACGTCGGCATGGACCGCGAGCTGCTCGAATCGAGCCTGTTCGGCCTGGCCTACTTCTCCATCACCGTGCTGTGCTACGTGCTGAGCCGGCAGATCCGCGCCAGCGAGGCGCTGGCCGAACAGCGTGGGGTCGACCTGGCCAACCTGGCCCAGGTCAACGAGTTGATCATCCGCCGCATGAAGACTGGCGTGATGCTGGTGGACGACGCCAACCGCATCCACCAGATGAACGAGTCGGCCTGGATGCTGCTGGGCAACCCGGCCGCCGACCAGCGCGACCTGGGCCGGCTGGCGCCGGAGCTGTCACGCCGCCTGTACCACTGGATGACCTCGGGCAAGCTGGACGAATCGGCCACCCAGCTGGCCGACGGCGTGCCTGAAGTGGTGCCGCGCTTCAGCCGCCTGGCGCCCAACGACGATTCCCACGTGCTGATCTTCCTGGACGACACCTCGCTGGTGTCGCGCCGCGCCGAGGAGCTCACCCTCAGCTCGCTGGGCCGACTGTCCGCCTCGATCGCCCACGAGATCCGCAATCCGCTGGCGGCTATACGCTACTCGGCGCAGCTGCTGGCCGAGTCGGAGGACCTGCCGCCCACCGACCAGCGCATGGTCGAGATCATCAACAACCACTGCGTACGCCTCAACGAGATCATCGAGAACATCCTGCAGCTGTCGCGCCGCGAGCGTTCGCGCCCGGAGACGCTGGACCTGGGTGGCTGGGCCAACCAGTTCGTGGAGGAATACCGCCAGGGCAACGACCTGGGCGAGGACTCCCTGCGGGTGATCCAGGCCAGCACGCCGGTCGCGGCAGTGGCCGACCCGCAGCAGCTGCAGCAGGTGGTGTGGAACCTGGTGCAGAACGCGCTGCGCTACGGGCGCATGCCGGGCGAACCGGCGCGCGTGATGGTGGTGGCGCGACACGGCGAGCATGGCGTGCCCATCCTCGAGGTGATCGACCGCGGGCCCGGCATTGCGCCCAAGGTCGCCGCGCAGATCTTCGAGCCGTTCTACACCACCCACGAGTACGGCACCGGGCTGGGCCTGTACCTGGCGCGCCAGATGAGCGAGGCCAACCAGGCCTCGCTGGAATACGTGCGCGTAGCCGGCGGTGGCAGCTGCTTCCGCCTGGTACTGACCCCGGCACGGGCCGGCAAGGCCACCGGCGACGCCGCGGCCACCGGCTGAGGTCCCGCACGAGGGCGCGCCGGCCGGGCGCCCCTTCCACTGCCGTCAGGTGCCGCGCACGACCAGTTCCACCGGCAGCATCTCCGAGGTGGCGGCTTCGTCGTTGATCAGGGCCAGCGCCTTGCGCGCCAGCTGCGTGCCGCCCTCCTGCCAGTCCTGCCGCACCGAGCTCAACGGCGGCAGGAAGCTGGCCGCCAGCGGCATGTCGTCGTAGCCGACCACCGATACATCGCCCGGCACCGCGCGCCCAAGCTCCTGGAGCGCACGGATGGCGCCCATCGCCAGCAGGTCGCTGCACGCGAACACCGCGTCGAAGGCGACCTCGCGGTCCATCAGCGAATGCACCGCGTCCATGCCCGAGGCGATGGTGAATTCGTCGCGACGGATCAGCAGCGGCTTCACGCCGTGCGCCGCCAGCGCGTCGACGAAGCCGTTGAGCCGTTCGAAGATCTCCGGATGGTTGGGGTTGCCCACGAACACCGGATTGCGGCGCCCCAGCCGGATGAAGTGGTCAGCCACCACATGGCCGCCCTGGTAGTTGTCGCTACCCACCACGACGTGCTCGTCATCCTCGCCTGGCGCCCCCCACACCACCATGGGCAGGCCCAGCTTGTCGAAACGCCGCACCGCGTCCTGGCGCACGCCCTGGCCCAGCAGGATCAGGCCGTCGGCCGCCTGCACCGCCGCCGCGGTGGCGCCCTGGCGGGTGGTCAGCAGCACGCTGTAACCGTGTGCGGTGAGCTCCTGCGAGATGCCGCCAAGCAGCACCAGCGGATAGGGGTCGAGCATGGTGCGGTCGCTGGAGGGCTTCATCTCCACGATCACCGCCACCGTATAGCTGCGGCGCAGGCGCAGGTTGCGCGCGCTGACATTGAGCTTGTAGCCCAGCTTGTGGGCCAGCTCCTGGATGCGCTCACGCGTTTCCTGGTTGACCAGCGGACTGTCGCTGAGCGCCCGGGAGACGGTGATTTTCGATACGCCTGCGACGCCCGCGAGGTCCGCCATGGTGAGACTGGCGGAAGCGGTCGCCCCCGGCTGCTTCTTGTGGTTACGACTCAAGACCCGACCCCAATGTCTTGTGATGGATTGCGCAGGTTCACTGCGCAATGGCCGACCGTGGCAACGGAGCACAGTGTCCCGGTTTGGCGGCCATGCGTCCAACGCCGCACAGCATCACGAAATGCCCGGCGCACCGGCGCCTGCCCAGGTCTTCGGCCGTGTTTTCAAGAACCTTCGGCCTTGCCAATGATATCGATATCGCACGCCTAAATGCTGCAATACAGCAAATGATATCGATATCTTGATATCGATATCATTTGCTGCCACAGTCCGCCCGGACACAACAAGCTGCGGCGATCGGCAAGTTCTCGCTGACGCACGCAACGCCTGAAAATCTGCCCGGGAGAGCACGTTGGATCATCACGAAACGGCGTCGGAGATGCCGCCTGCCAGCCGCACGCCCTGCGATCCCTGGCTGCTGACCCACCACGATGCCGATCCCGGGAGCTTTGCCCAGGACGAAAGCCTGTTCGCCCTTTCCAACGGCACGCTGGGCGTGCGCGGCGGCCTGGAGGAAGACGACAGCCCCAGCCAGACCTGTTTCCTCGCGGGCGCCTGGGAACGCACCCCGATCGAATACCACGAGCGCTTCCCGGGCTTCGCCGCACATACGGACACGCGCATCCCGGTGGCCGATGGCACCCGCATCCACCTGCGCCTGGGCGACACCCCGGTATGCCTGCGCGAGGGCCAGTGGCTGGAGTTCGAGCGCGCGCTCGACCTGCGCAACGGCAGCTATCGTCGCCGCCTGCGCTGGCGCGCGCCCGAAGGCGCCACCCTGCTGATCGAGGCCGAGCGCGTGGTCAGCCTGGACGACCCCGCGCTGCTGGCCATCCGCTACAAGGTCAGCTCGATCGACTACACCGGCCCGATCACGCTGGAGTCCTCGATCAGCACCGCGCGCAGCGCCACCGGCCAGGGCGACGACCCGCGCATCGGCACGCGCCTCGATGGCGGGCTGGCCACCTACGACGCCGGCAGCGCCGACGACCATGCCTATGTGCTGCAGCAGACCACCCACAGCGGCATTCGCGTCGCCTGCGCCCAGCAGCATGCGAGCAGCGATGGCTCCCTGCAGTTCCGCCTCGCCAACCGCGCGCCGCACGGCGTCATGCAGGTGTACGACGGCCAGCTCGCCCCGGGCACCAGCGTGCTGCTGGAAAAGTACGTTGCCTACACAAGCGCGGACGCCACCGACGCCACCAGCGATGCCGAGCTGCTCGACCGCGCCCTGCTCAGCCTCGACCAGGCCGAGCGCCAGGGCCATGACACCCTGCGCGCGCGCCAGGCCCAGGCGCTGCAACAGTTCTGGCAAAACGCCGAGCTGGCCATCGAGGGCGATGCGCGCACCGAGCAGGGACTGCGCTTCAACCTGTTCCACATCTTCCAATCGTCCAGCCGCGACGGCCGCGGCAGCACGGCGGCCAAGGGCCTCACCGGCGAAGGCTACGAAGGCCATTATTTCTGGGACGCCGAGGCCTTCATGCTGCCGGCGCTGGTGACCATGGCGCCGGAACTGGCGCGCAGCATGCTGATGTACCGCTACCGCACGCTGGAGCGCGCACGCATCCATGCGCGCGAGCTCAACCACGCGCGCGGCGCGCTGTATGCCTGGCGCACCATCAGCGGCGACGAGTGCTCGGCGTACTTCCCCAGCGGCTCGGCGCAATACCACATCAATGCCGCCGTGGCATGGGCGATCCGCCACTACGTGGACGTGAGCGGCGACGATGCGTTCCTGCGCGACCACGGCGCCGAGATGCTGTTCGAGACCGCGCGCACCTGGCTCGACATCGGCCACTTCAATGCGCGGCGCAACGGCGCGTTCTGCATCCACGACGTGACCGGCCCGGACGAATACACCGCCCTGGTCGACAATAACCATTACACCAACCGCATGGCGCGCCAGCACCTGCGCGACGCCGCGCAGGTCGCTCGCTGGATGGCCGAACAGGCGCCGGACGCCTACGCCAGCCTGGCGCAGCGCATCGGGCTGGAATCGTTCGAGATCATGCAGTGGCAGCGTGCCGCCGACCTGATGTACCTGGGCGAGGACGCGCAGCTCGGGATCTTCCCGCAGGACGACACCTTCCTGGACAAGCCGCGCCTGCCGCCGCGCAAGAGCGGCGAAGGCAAGCGGCCGCTGCTGCTGGAGCTGCATCCGCTCACCATCTACCGCCACCAGGTCTGCAAGCAGGCCGATACGCTGCTGGCGCTCATGCTCGCCGGCGCCGACGTGGACACCGCCGCCAAGCGACGCAACTTCGACTACTACGAAGGCGTCACCGTGCATGACTCCACCTTGTCCGCCTCCACCTTCAGCGTGATCGCCGCCGAAGTGGGACACGCCGACAAGGCATGGCGCTATTTCCAGGACACCTTGCGCGTGGACCTGGACGACCTGCACGGCAACGCCGCGCACGGCGTGCACATGGCGGCCATGGCCGGCAGTTGGCTGGCGCTGAGCTGGGGCTATGGCGGCCTGCGCGTCCACGATGGACGGCTGACCCTCGCCCCCACCCTGCCCGCGGCCTGGCGCCAGTACCGCTTCGGCGTGGCCTGGCGCGGCACCCACCTGCGCGTGGAAGTGGGCACGCAGGGCGTGCGGTATACGCTGACCCGTGGCGACGTGCTGGATTTCCAGCATGCGGGCCAACCGATTCACCTGCGTCATGGTGAAAGCCGGCTGCGGCCGCCCCCCATCACGCCGACGGGCAACACCGCGCTGCGCGCGGTGATCTTCGATCTCGACGGCGTGATTGCCGACACCGCCGTGGTGCACCGCGCCGCGTGGCAGCGACTGGCCGGGGAGATCGGCGCGCCATTCGATGAAGTCATCGCCGAGCGCATGAAGGGCGTAGACCGCCGCGGCTCGCTGGAGATCCTGCTCGAACGCGCGCCGCGCAGCTATACGGAAGAGGAAAAGGCGGCGCTGGAGGCGCACAAGAACCAGTACTACGTCGAGCAGATCGAACGCTTCGGACCTGACCAGCTGCTGCCCGGAGCACGTACCGCCGTGCAGTCGGCGCGCGATGCGGGCCTGCGTGTGGGACTGGCCTCGGCCAGCCGCAATGCGCCGCTGCTGCTGCAGCGCCTGGGCATCGCCGGCCTGTTCGATCACGTGGTGGACGCCGCCGGCATCACCCACTCCAAGCCCGACCCGGAGATCTTCCTGGCCGCGGCCGCAGGCCTGGACGTACCGCCCTCGGCCTGCCTGGGCGTGGAAGACGCCGCGGCAGGCGTCGAGAGCATCCGCGCGGCCGGCATGCGCGCCGTGGGCATCGGTGAGGCGTCCGTGCTGTCGCGCGCCAACGACGTGCTGCCGGCCATCGAGGCCTTCGACATTCACCGCTATCTGGACTGGCGACCGACCGGGCAGGAGAACTCGGCGGAACCCGTGGCCGACCACCGCTCGGGCCAGGCCTGAGCGGGTGCAGTACCCCAAGAAACACAACAACGACTTTTATCTTTGATGGGGAGGAAACACACATGAACACGCAACGCATGACACGTCGACTGCTGTCCGCCAGCATCGCCGCCCTGCTCGTGGCCGGTTCGCTGCACGCGCAGGACGCGGCTCCCGCCCAGGCCACGCCGCCACCCGCCGCGCAGGGCCAGGCACCATCCGCCAACAGCAAGAACGCCACCAACCTCGACCAGGTGGTGGTCACCGGCAACGCGGCGAACGGCGGCCTGAAGAAGATCGACACCTCGTACTCGATCACCACGGCCACGCTGGACCAGATCCGCGAGTTCAACGCCAAGAGTTCGGCCGACCTGCTGAAGATGGCGCCGGGCGTGTTCCCTGAATCTTCCGGCGGCCAGACCGGCGCCAACATCGAAGTGGCCGGCTTCCCGGGCGGCGGCGACGCGCCCTTCGTCACCTTCCAGCTCAACGGCTCGCCGATCTATCCGATGCCGACGCTGTCATTCATGGAAAACTCGTCGATGTTCCGCCTCGACGACACCATCGACCACGCCGAACTGGTGCTGGGCGGTCCGGCGGTGCTGTACGGCAACGGCCAGCCAGGCCTCACCGCCAACTTCATCCTACGCGAAGGCACCGACAAGCCCAGCGGCGACGTCGGCGTGACCTATGGTTCCGAAGGCATGGTGCGCCTGGACGGCTTCCTCGGCTTCAAGATCGCCGACAACTGGTACGGCAGCATCGGCGGCTTCTGGCGCAAGTCCGACGGCGTGCGCGATCCGGAGTTCAGCGCGGACAAGGGTGGCCAGCTCACCGCCACGCTCACGCGCAACTTCGACAATGGCTCGCTGGTGCTCTATGCGCGCGACCTGAAGGACCACAACCAGTTCGTCACCGACACGCCAATCCTCAACCCCAGTCGCGGACAGTTCGACGCCTACCCGGGGTTTGATCCGCTGACGGGCACCTTCGGCAGCAAGGCCAACCAGTACAGCTTCATCCAGACCACGCCGTGCTACACGGCCGGCTGCACGCCCGGTGGCCAGGACGTGAACCTCGCCAAGGGTCGTGGCGCCGACATCTTCTCCACCGGCGGCAACCTGGACCTGGACTTCGGTGATGGCTGGAGCATCTCCGACAAGTTCAATTTCACCGGCGGTCAGATGAACACGATCGCCTTCTTCAGCACCGGCGCCAACCCGCAGTCGTTGAGCAGCTACATCGCCGACGCCATCGCCTCCAACGGCCTGCCCGCCGACACCACCGCCAACGCCACTTACACCAGCAACGGCCAGGCGGCGGACATGAACCAGAACGTCACCACGCAGGGCCTGTGGTACGTGCACAAGCGTATCCAGGGCGCCAGCAACGAGTTCCACCTGAACAAGGAGATCTTCGACGGCAACACGCTGACGTTCGGCAACTACACCGCGGTCTACAACGACCACGACACCTGGTACCTGGGCAACAACATGTTGCTGCAGGCCAAGAACAACCCCAGCCCGATCGCGGTGACGCTCAGCAACGGCGACGTGCTGTCGAGCTCGCAGGGTTTTGTCAGCGGTCCATCCACCGCCATCCGCGAGGCATGGAACGGCTTCAACACGGCGTTCTTCCTCACCGACACCTGGAAGCTCGACCAGTGGCTGTTCGATGCCGGCGTGCGCGTGGAGCGGCAGGAGGCCAACGGCCGCATCCAGAACACCGCCACCGGCGACCTCGACGACAATCCGGCCACGCTCTACAACAACAACTCGCAGTACCTGGTCGGCGGCAACTCGTACATCAATTACGCCAAGACCGCGCCCTCGTGGACCATCGGCGCCAACTACGAGATCCAGCACAACATGAGCGTGTACGCCCGCGTCAATGACGGCGTGCACTTCCCCGGCTTCGACGACCTGCGTGGCCTGCCCACCCAGCCGGTCAACAAGATCCACAACATGGAAGTCGGCTTCAAGTACCAGGCCGACTGGGTCTACCTCGACGTCAACGCGTACCGCAAGCTGTTCTACAACGTGCCGTACACCATCACCATGGGCAATGGCCAGCAGTTCTCGTTCGACTACGGCTCGGCCACCAAGGGCATCAACTTCACCACGGTGGTCAAGCCGTTCGAGCACTTCTCGATCGCGCTCAGTGGCGACTATATGGACGGCCATTACACGCACAGCGCCGCCTGTACGCCGTATACCGCGCAGGACGGCAGCGAGCAGTGCGCCAGCCTCGACGGCATGCAGCTGCAGCGCCAGCCCAAGTTCCAGGGCCGCCTGACCCCGGCGTACGACTTCCCCACCGCCTTCGGCAGCATGAAGCTGTGGGTGACCTACGAGTACATCGGCAACCGCTACGGCGACCTGATCGAGCAGCAGCCGCTGGGCCAGTACCACACGCTGGCCTTCGGTGCGACGGCCAACATCGGCCAGAACTGGCAGGTGAACCTGCAGGGCACCAACATGACCAACGAGATCGGCATCACCGAAGGCAACTCGCGCCTGTTCGGCTTTGCCAGCGAAGGCGGCGTGATCCTGGCCCGCTCCATCGAAGGCCGCGAAGTCAATCTTCAGGTGAAGTACAACTTCTGAGACCCTTCCCTCGACTGTTCCGGGCCGCTGGTAGCGCGGCGGCCCGGAACCTTTTTCGGTTGAAAGGGCGGTTCAATGCCCTTGCATGGGTGGCGACGGGGCGGTTTCCCTGGCCGCCCCTGGAAGAAGGAGCATGTGCATGTCGACTCATCAAAGGGCGCTGTCGCCCGCACGCTGGAGTGCCTCGGCCTTGCATGCCGCTCGCCTGTTGCCCGCCGCCGCGAGGCGCGCATGAACCGCTGCCGCATGGTCGTGGCGCTGGCGATGATCTACATGGTCTTCGCCATCCTGCTCAACAGCGTGGGCACGGTGATCCTGCAATCCATCCACACGTTCGGCGTCGACAAGCCGCAGGCCAGCCTGCTGGAACTGTTCAAGGACCTGCCGATCGCCATCACTTCGTTCCTGGTGGCCTCCTTCCTGCCACGACTGGGCTATCGTCGCGCGATGATGCTGGCCCTGGGCATCGTGGGTTCGGCCTGCGTGCTGATGCCGCTCTACCCCAGTTTCCACACCACCGAGCTGCTGTTCGCTTGCGTCGGCGTGTCGTTTGCGCTCGCCAAGGTATCGGTCTATTCATCGATCGGCCTGCTTACGCGTGACAAGGCCGAGCATGGCCGCCTCACCAACACCATCGAGGGGCTGTTCATGCTGGGCGTGCTGCTCAGCGGCTGGCTGTTCAGCGCCTTCATCAATCACGACGCACCGGCCGATCCGTCCTGGTTCAACGTGTACTGGCTGCTCGCGGCCATGTGTTTTGGCGTGATCGCCCTGCTCGCTACCAGCCGCCTGGACGAATCGGCCGCACATGGCGGCGGGCAGCTGTCGCTGGCCGGCGCCATGCGCCAGATGTATGGCCTGCTGATGCGCACGCTGGTGTACGTGTTCCTGCTGTCGGCCTTCCTCTACGTGCTGATCGAACAGAGCTTCAGCACCTGGCTGCCCACTTTCAACAACGAGATCCTCAAGCTTCCCAACGCCATGAGCATCCAGATGGCGAGCATCCTTGCCGGCGCCACCGCACTGGGGCGCATCGTCGCCGGCCAGCTGCTGCGCCGCATGCCCTGGCATGCGCTGCTCAACCTTTGCGTGGTGGGCATGGGCGCGCTGATCCTGCTGGTGCTGCCGCTGGCGCGCCAGGCCGTGGTGCCCGAGCACGTGGGCTGGCTCAATGCACCGGTGGCGGCGTACCTGATTCCGCTGATCGGCCTGCTGATGGCGCCGATCTATCCGGTGATCAACTCGGTGGCGCTGAGCTCGCTGCCCAAACCCTCGCACGCGGCGATGCCCGGCCTGATCGTGATCTTCTCCGCGCTCGGCGGCACGCTCGGTTCACGCATCACCGCACTGGTGTTCTCCAGCTTCGGCGGCATCCATGCGTTCTACTTCTCGCTGGTTCCGATGTGCCTGGTACTGGTGACGCTGTTCTTCTTCAAGCGCGAGACCGACCGGGCCGGCTTGGCCGAACCGGTCGCAGCCGGCCTGCCCGCGGAGTAAACACGAGCAGGGCACCTGCATCACTGGCAGACCAAGGGAGCTGACATGACTCAAACCCCGCGACCCTCCGGCGCGATGACGCGTCCCGCGCCCCGCCCTTGCCTCATGCGGCTCGGCGCCCTGCTGCTGGCCGGCAGCATCGCCGGCACCGCCGCGGCCGCCACGCCCGACGCCACCAAGACGCGCAGCTACATCGACCACGCCTGGAGCACGCTTACACGGTCCCAGGACGATTGCGCTGCGCTCACCGACACCAAGGTCACCGGCCATCCGGTGCTCTACCTGCCCGCCGACCAGCCGGTGCCGCCCTCGGTGGCCGCCGTGGGCAGGCGCTGCGGCGTAGAGGTGCGGCCATTGCCGCGCACCATCGGCCAGCTTGGCGACATCGACGCCACCACGCTGCCGCAGCAGGGTTTGCTTTACCTGCCACATCCCTACGTGGTGCCCGGCGGGTTCTTCAACGAGATGTATGGCTGGGACAGCTACTTCATCGTGCTCGGCCTGGTCGCCGACCAGCGCACCGCGCTGGCCAGGGACATGGTCGACAATGCCCTGTACGAGGTAGCGCACTACGGCGGCGTACTCAACGCCAACCGCACCTATTACCTGAGCCGCTCACAGCCCCCCTTTCTCACGGCGATGATGACCGCGGTGCTGGACGACCCCGCAGCCTTCGGCTCGGCCGAGGCGCGCCGGCAGTGGCTGGCCGGGGCGTATCCGCTGGCCGTGCGCAACTACGAAATCTGGCTGCGCCCCGAGCACCGCGCGGGCGATACCGGGCTGGCACGCTACTACGACCTGGGCAGTGGCCCGGTGCTGGAAGCCAAGGACAGCGCGTACTACGTCGGCGTGATTCGCTGGCTGCGCGCGCATCCGGCGGAGGACCCCGGCTACCTGCTCAAGGCCTCGCAGCACCCTGACGATGCCGAGGCCGCGCGATTGCAGCAAAGCAGCTGCGACGTGCGCGCTTCGAAGGTGTGCGAGGGTGCGTGGCTCGACGGCTATCGCCTCACCGCCGACTACTACCACGGCGATCGCGCCATGCGCGAATCGGGCTTCGACACCAACGCGCACTTCGGTCCATTCGGTGGCTCCACCCATCACTACGCGGACGTCAGCCTCAACAGCCTGCTGTATCGCTACGAACGTGACCTGCACGACTTCGCCCTGCAGTTGGGCAAGCCCGGTGAAGCCGAGCGCTGGGCCAAGGCGGCCGATGCGCGCAAGGCGGCGATGGACAAGTACCTGTGGCAGGCGCGGGACGGCATGTATCGCGACTACGACTTCGTGGCCGCCAGGCCTTCGCCCTATCCCTATGTCACCACGTACTACCCGCTATGGGCGGGCTCGGCTTCGCCAGAACAGGCCACGGCCCTGCGCAAGGCGCTGCCGGTGTTCGAGCGCAAGGGCGGCCTGAGCATGGACAACCGCGCCGCGGGGGTGCAGTGGGGCGAACCCTTTGGCTGGGCACCGACGAACTGGCTGGCCGTGGCGGGGCTCGACGCCTATGGCTTGCACGACGACGCCCACCGCATCGCGCGCAAGTTCATGGCCACGGTGGACCAGGGGCTGGCCGACGACGGCACCATTCGCGAGAAATACAACATGGTGCTGGGCAATGCCGAGGTCAAAGTCAGCGCCGGCTACAGCGAAAACGTGGTCGGCTTTGGCTGGACCAACGGCGTGTATCTGAAGCTGCAGGCCCTGGTGCAGGGCAGCACCGCGCCAAGCCCGGGGGCCGGGGCCACGGAGCACACGCCATGATCCGGTCCACGCTGCTCGCCAGCCTGCTGCTGGCCTCGCTGGTGCCGATCGCCCGCGCACAGGAGGCCCTGCCCCGCGTCGACGCCGATGGCGGCATCCATACGGCGGCCGGCGTCGTGCCGTTCGCCAGCGGCGCCTCGCCCGAGGCGCAGGCATTCTTTCCCCGAATGCTGGCCGCCGGCAGCAAGGCACCCCCGATCACCGCGCCCATCGAGCAGAGCCGCGCCTTCTACGACCGCCTCAACAACAACCGTGCCGGACGCATGGCCCGACGCTACCCGGTGCACACCCACCACGACACCCTGGCCGGGGTGGGCGTGGACGTGGTCGAGCCCGCCCAGGGCATCGCGTCGCGGAACCGCGACCGGGTGCTGATCAACCTGCACGGCGGCGCCTTCCTGTGGGGAGCCCACAGTGGCGGCCTGGTGGAATCCATCCCGATCGCCAGCCTGGGCCGCATCAAGGTGGTCAGCGTGGACTACCGGCAGGGCCCGGAACACGTGTTCCCCGCGGCCAGCGAGGACGGGGAGGCCGTTTACCGTGAACTGCTCAGGCACTACGCCCCCGGGCACATCGGCATCTACGGCTGCTCTGCCGGGGGCGTGCTGACAGGCGAGGTCGTGGCGCGGCTGGTCCAGCACAAGCTGCCGGTCCCCGGCGCGATCGGCACGTTCTGCGGCTCGCTGGTCGACATGGAGGGCGACTCGGCCTACACGGCCGCCCTGCTCAACGGCAGCCCGCTGCCCACGCAACCCCTGCGCCTGCAGGACCTGCCCTACTTCAAGGGCGTGAGCCCGACCGATCCGCAAGTGTTCCCCGGCCTGTCACCGGCCCTGCTGGCCCACTTTCCCCCCACCCTGCTGATCACCGGCACGCGGGACATGGCCATGAGCGCCGTGGTCCGCAGCCAGACCCTGCTGAGCCAGGCCGGCGTCGATACCGAGCTGCACGTATGGGAAGGCATGTGGCATTCGTTCTTTTCGGACCCCGAACTACCCGAATCGCAGTCGGCCTATGCCGTCATCGTGAAATTCTTCGATAGGCATCTCGGCCAGCCCTGAAGGCATCGGGCCAGACTTTGCCCACCGCAAGAGGGGCGGTTATCCTACACAGGCCTAGATCCCCCTGAGACGACATGAGCCAACAGACCGTCCTGGTCATCGACGACGAACGCGACATCCGCGAACTCCTCACCATTACGCTTGGGCGCATGGACTTGTTGGTCGATGCGGTGGGCACGGTGACGGAAGCACGACGCGCCCTCGCCGAACGGCATTACGATCTCTGCTTCACCGACATGCGCCTGCCCGACGGCACTGGCCATGAAGTGGTCGAGCTGATTGCTGCCGAACATCCGGATACGCCAGTGGCGATGATCACCGCGTACGGCAACGTCGATGCCGCGGTGAACGCCCTCAAGGCAGGCGCCTTCGATTTCGTCTCCAAGCCGGTCGATATCCAGATGCTGCGCCGCCTGGTGCGCACGGCGCTGCGCCTGGCCGAGGAAAAGCGCAGCGGCCACGCCGCCGCCAAGCCCGACGGCAACGAGCGCCTGATCGGCGAATCGCCGGCCATGCAGCAGGTGCGTTCCACCATCGGCAAGCTCGCGCGCAACCAGGCGCCGGTCTACATCGCCGGCGAATCGGGCGTGGGCAAGGAGCTGGTCGCGCGCCTGATCCACGAGCAGGGCCCACGTGCGAGCGGCCCGTTTGTGCCAGTGAACTGCGGCGCCATTCCGTCCGAGCTGATGGAGAGCGAATTCTTCGGCCATCGCAAGGGTAGCTTCACTGGCGCCGTGGGCGACAAGGAAGGCCTGTTCCAGGCCGCCCATGGCGGCACGCTGTTCCTCGACGAGGTGGCCGAACTGCCGCTGCACATGCAAGTGAAGCTGCTGCGCGCGATCCAGGAAAAGGCCGTGCGCCCGATCGGCGCCCGCGAGGAAGTGCCGGTGGACGTGCGCATCCTCTCCGCCACGCACAAGAACCTTGCCGGCCTGGTCGAACAGGGCCAGTTCCGCCAGGACCTGTTCTACCGCATCAACGTGATCGAGCTGCGCGTGCCGCCGCTGCGCGAGCGTCGCGGCGATGTGTCGCTGCTGGCCAACTTCGTGCTCCGCCAGCTCGCCACCAAGAGCGGCGGCGCCACGGGCAAGCTGCTCCCGGCCGCGCTGCAGGCACTGGAGGCCTACGACTTCCCCGGCAACGTGCGCGAACTGGAGAACATCCTCGAACGCGCGATGGCCATGTGCGACGGCGAGCAGATCGACGTGAGCGACCTGATGCTGCCCCAGCGCGCGCCCCGCGCGCAGGAGCCGGTGGCTGTCATGGCCGCGGCCGCCGGCATCCCCGCAGCCGTCCCGGCACCGATCGCCGCGTCGCCCAGCGCCAATGGCGGCCTCGACGACTACATCAGCAACCTCGAGCGCACGGCCATCATCAAGGCGCTGGAAGAGTCGCGCTACAACAAGACCGCGGCAGCCAAGAAGCTTGGCATCACCTTCCGCGCCTTGCGCTACAAGCTCAAGAAGCTGGGCATCGACTGATGCGAAAAGGCCGGACGCGAGTCCGGCCTTTTTGTTGGTGCAGGCAGGCCGCCACGGCCCCGTTCGTCAGCTGCCCTTGCTGAGCAGGTGCAGCATCTGGTCCGGCGTGACGTAACCGCCGAGCATGGTGCCGTCTTCGGCGATGATGGTCGGCGTGCCGGTGATGCCAAGGCGCACGCCCAGCTCGAACTCGTCCTTCACCGGGTTGGTGCAGCTGGCCGACTTCGGCGCATGCCCCAGCTTGGCTGCCGTGAAGGCGGCCTTGCGATCGCTCGCGCACCATACCGACACCATTTCCTTGTAGGTGTCGGTGGTGCGACCGGACTCGTCGGTAACGCCGTCACGCGGCCACGCCACGTACTCGACCGCGATGCCGGCCTTGTTGAAGTCGGCGATGTGCTCATGCAGCGCGCGGCAATAGGCACAGTTGACGTCGGTGAACACGGTGACGCGATAGCGCGGCTTGGCCGGCGAGAACACGATGCGATCGGTCTCCGGCAGCTTGGCCAGTTCGGCCTTGCGGAACGCCGCCCAGCCATCGTCGCTGACGTTCTTCTTGGCGCCCACGTCGATCAGGTCGCCATTGAGCAGGTACTTGCCGTCCGTGCTCACATACACCAGCTGGCCGCCGGTGATGACCTGGTAAAAGCCCGGGAACGGCGCCGGCTTCACCGAGTCGATGCTCGCGTCAGGCGCCAGTGAAAGCACCGCCTTGCGCACCACCGCTTCGGGACCCGGCGTGGCGCTGTCGGGGGCGGCGCAGGCGTTGAGCGAGAGTCCGCCGATGCACAGCGCCAGCAACCATTTCTTCAACATCTGAAACCTCTTCGGCATCCGTTTCCGAGGCTGGAAACGTGGGGACAGGCGTGCATTCTCGCACAGGCGCGTCTAAGGGTTCCGCCAGCATGTTCAGCCGCGCGGATGGTGCTGGGCGTGCAGGCGCTTGAGGCCCTCTTTCGCCACCAGCGTATAAATCTGCGTCGTACTGAGTGCACTGTGGCCCAGCAACATCTGCAGGGCCCGCAGGTCGGCGCCATGGTTGAGCAGGTGGGTGGCAAACGAGTGGCGCAGCACGTGCGGTGAAATGCGCTTGGCCACGATGCCCACGCCGAGCGCGTAGCGCTTCACCAGGGTCCAGAACATCTGCCGCGTCATGCCTTCGCCGCGGTTGCTGAGGAACAGCGCCACGGGCTGGCGCCCCTTGGCCAGCACCGGGCGGGCCGTGGCGAGATACGCCTCGACACGTTCGGTGGCCACTTCGCCAATCGGCACCAGTCGGTCCTTGCCACCCTTGCCGGTGACACGCACCACGCCCTGGCGCAGGTTGAGCGAGGCCAGCGGCAACTCCACCAGCTCGGACACGCGCAGGCCCGAGGCATACATCAGCTCCAGCATGGCGCGATCACGCAGACCCAGCGTGGTGGTCAGGTCAGGGGCGTCCAGCAGGCCCTCGATCTCACGCTCGGCCAGCGCCTTGGGCAGGCTGCGCGGCGTCTTGGGACGCTCGATCAGCAAGGTGGGATCGTCGAAGCCCGGCTCGCTGCGCGCCAGGAAGGCGTAGTAGCGCCGGAACGCCGACTGGCGCCGGGCCAGCGAGCGAACCGCCACCGGCTGGCTGCCGTGATAGGCGGACAGGTGCTGGCGCTGGGCGGTGCGCAGGCTCAGCCCCTGCCCCGCCAGCCAGCGCGCCAGCGCCTCCAGGTCCTGGCGATAGGCCTGCAAGGTGCGGTCGGCGAGTCCATCCTCGGACCACACCCGCTCGACGAAGGCGTCGATGCTGCGGCGGTCCGCTTCGGTGATACTTGAAGTCTGTTCCTGCATGGACGCGATGCTCGCCGCCCGGCCACGTCGTGTGCAAGCGCTTCCACCGATTGATGGCCTGCGACGTGACGAACACCGATTCCGCCAACGTGAACTGTCCCCTGTGGCGCCGCCTGCTTGCCCTGCTGTACGACCTGCTGGCGGTACTGGCCATCGTGATGGTGGTGGGCTACGCATGCCAACGCATGACCGGCGGCCATCTGATCACCACCGATGCCCACGCCCACATCGCCTGGTGGTACCAGCCACTGCAGGCGCTGGTGGTGTCGGCCTACTTCGTGGTGTCGTGGATGCGTGGCGGCCAGACGCTGGGCATGCGCCCCTGGCGAATCCGCCTCACCGCGCGCGATGGTGGCCCGCTGCGCCTGTCGCAGGCCCTGCTTCGGCTGGCCGTGGCGGCCCTGCCCCTGTTGCTGCTCGGACTTACCCCGTGGATCGGCCCGCGCGCGGCCGCGTGGGCCGTGGTGGCCGCTTGGACGGCATGGTTCGGCCTGGCAGCCATCGATCCCTTGCGCCGAGCTGTCCAGGATGTGATCGCGCGCACTGAAATTCGTAAGCTGGGCTGAACTTCACATTCGCATAAGCCTCGCCCGGGCCACACTCCGCCCATGCCGACGCTCGCCCTTCCGGAAAGGACGGCCGCCGAACTGAAGCGGATCAACCGCGATTTCTACGAGTCGCTATGGTCTGGTTCGGAACTGGTCGATCCCCGCCGATTCAACACGTGGCCGATGGTGCGCGACCTGGCCATGGCGTTGCCGCGCCGGTTGGAAATTGCCCCAGGGCTGCGTCCTCGCCTCCCCCTGGACGGCACGTACTTCATCGACATGAGCCGCGCCGCACTCGCTGGCCTTCGCGCGGCCGGCGCAAGCGCCGCCTACGGCACGATCAGCGCCCTGCCCTGTCCCGACGACAGCTTCGACCTGATCTGCGCGCTGGACATCGTGGAGCACGTGGCGGACGACGACCGGGCCCTGCGCGAGCTGTCGCGCGTCGCCGCACCCGAGGCGCGACTGCTGCTGTCGGTGCCATTGCACCCCGAGGCCTGGACCGCGTTCGACGACTTCGTTGGGCACTATCGCCGCTATCCACCCGAGCAGATCGCCGCCCGGCTGGCCGCCAACGGCTGGACCATCGAACGCAGCGCCGTCTACGGCATGCAGCCCTCGTCGCGCACCCTGCTGAGCCTGGGCCAGTGGTATCTCACCAACCAGCGCGACCGCGCGCTGTGGTGGTACAACCGCGTGGTGATGCCGCTGGGACTGCGCCTGCAAAAGCCGTTGCACTGGTATGCCGGACTGGGCCCCACTGAGGGTGTGGATGAAATCATCCTGCTTTGCCGGCGCCTGTAAGCAACTGATTCAACAGGCCTGAGATCCATGCGGCATTGCAGCACGCCTGCGCCAAACCGGGTAAGATGCGACCTTCTGACGCCTCCGGTTGCACCGCATGCTTTACCAGATCCATGAGTGGCAACGCGCCATCCTCGGCCCGTTGAGCCACTACGCCGAAGCCAGCGCGAAGATGTTCAGCGACCTCACCAGCCCGCTGTCTCACCTGCCGGGGGCGCCGCGGCTGGCGGCCGGCTATGAGCTGCTGCACCGACTGGGCAAGGAATACGAGAAGCCCGCCTTCAACCTGCCCCAGGTCACCGCCCATGGCGAGGAAATCGCCGTGATCGAGCGGGTGGTGCTGGACAAGCCGTTCTGCCAGCTCAAGCGGTTCAAGCGCTTCAGCGACGATCCGGTGATCATCGAGAAGCTCAAGAACGATCCGGTGGTGCTGGTGGTGGCG
This sequence comes from Dyella sp. C9, assembly GCF_003332825.1. Lineage (GTDB taxonomy): Bacteria > Pseudomonadota > Gammaproteobacteria > Xanthomonadales > Rhodanobacteraceae > Dyella. The sequence goes on from NZ_QIRF01000009.1 coordinate 58,549, forward strand.
CCGCTGTCGGGCCATCACGCGACCCTGCTGCGCGACACGGTGCGCACGTTGCTGCACGACCACAAGGTGTACATCACCGACTGGGTCGACGCGCGCATGGTGCCGGCCAGCGAAGGCCCGTTCCATCTGGACGACTACGTCGCCTACATCCAGGAATTTATCCGGCACATCGGCGCCGAACGCCTGCACGTGATCTCGGTGTGCCAGCCCACCGTGCCGGTACTGGCCGCCGTGTCGCTGATGGCCGCGCGCGGCGAGCGCACCCCGCTCAGCATGACCATGATGGGTGGCCCGATCGAACCGCGCAGCAACCCCACCGGCGTCAACAACCTGGCGACCACGCGCCCGCTGAGCTGGTTCAAGGGCAACGTGATCCACACCGTGCCGCCGAACTATCCCGGCAGCGGCCGCGAGGTGTATCCCGGCTTCCTGCAACACGCGGGCTTCATCGCTATGAACCCGGGCCGCCACGTGAACTCGCACTGGGACTTCTACGAAAACCTGCTGCGCGGCGACCAGGACGACGCCGAGGCGCACCGCAAGTTCTACGACGAATACAACGCCGTGCTGGACATGCCGGCCGAGTACTACCTGGACACCATCTCCACCGTGTTCCAGCAATTCCTGCTGCCGCGCGGCCTGTGGGACGTGGCGGGCGAACGGGTGAAGCCCGAGGCCATCACCGACACCGCGCTGTTCACCGTCGAGGGCGAACTGGACGACATCGCCGGCCTGGGCCAGACCGAAGCCGCCCATGACCTGTGCAGCGGCATCCCAGCCGACCATCGCGCCCATCGCGTGGTCGAGGGCGCGGGCCACTACGGCATCTTCAGCGGCCGCCGCTGGCGGCAGACGGTGTACCCGCAGGTGCGCGACTTCATCCGCAAGTTCGACACGCAGAAGGCCTAACCGGCACGCAGCAGCGTGCCCATGCAGGAGTGCACCCTGTGCGCCATGGACCGGGGCGAACGGCCGTCGCGTACAGGGGGCGCGGCTGCAGCGCCTCCCATGGCCGTTGCCAGGCAAGAGGCCGTTAGCGCCTGGCAAAGAATCCCTTGAACGCCTCGATCACGCGCGCGACGCCATCGTCGTTCACGTCCAGGTGCGTCACCAACCGCAGCGTGGGCAGATAACCGATGCTGATGCGCACGCCTGCCGCGCGCAAATGGACGTCCAGATCACGCAGCCGATCGGCTGGCACGTCGATGAACACCATGTTGGTGTAGTGGCCCAACAGCTTCACGCCGGAAATGCCGGAAAGCCCCATCGCCAGCGTCGCCGCACGGGAATGGTCGTCGGCCAGGCGCGCCACGTGGTGATCCAGCGCGTACTGTCCCGCCGCCGCAAGCATGCCGGCCTGGCGCCAGCCGCCACCGGCCACCTTGCGCCAGCGGCGCGCCTTGTCGACCAGCGCGGCCGAGCCCACCAACACCGAACCTACCGGCGCACCCAGGCCCTTGGACAGGCACACCGACACGCTGTCGAAATGCCGGGCGATCTCGCGCGCCGGCACACCGCTGGCCACTGCTGCGTTGTAGAGACGGGCGCCGTCCAGGTGCAGGCCCAGCCCACGCTCGCTGGCGAAGTCGCGCGCCGCCTTGAGATAGTCCAGCGGCAGCACGCGCCCGTGCCATGTGTTTTCCAGCGCCAGCAGGCGCGTGCGGGCGAAATGCGGATCCACCGGCTTGATCGCCGCCGCCACCTTGTCCAGTGGCAGGCTGCCGTCGGCCTCTTGCGGGATGGGCTGGGGCTGGATGGAGCCGAGCACTGCCGCGCCGCCGCCCTCGAACTTGTAGGTATGGGCGTCGGCACCGACCAGGTATTCGTCGCCACGCTCGCAATGCGACATCAGCGCGAGCAGGTTCGACTGCGTGCCGGTGGGCACGAACAGCGCGGCCTCGAAACCCAGGTCATCGGCCACGCGGCGCTGCAGGGCATTGACCGTGGGATCCTCGCCGTAGACATCGTCGCCTACCGGGGCATCCAGCATGGCGGCGCGCATGGCCGGGGTGGGACGGGTGACGGTATCGCTGCGCAGGTCGATGGGTTCCACGGTGTTCGCTCGCTGGAAGAACAAAGACCCAGCTTGATCGCTGGGCGCCGCCGGGGCAAGCCTCCATGCACTGCACGACGACATGGGCATCGGCTAGCCTCTGTCGCAGGGCTGGCCGTCGAGACGGCCGCGCGCCATGAGGGCCACGGCATGTCGTTCCTGCGTCTGTACCTGCGCGTCATCGGGCTGCTCGCCCCCGAGCGGAAGCTGGCCATCACGCTGGCGCTGGCCAATCTCGCGCTGGCCGGCGTGTTTTTCCTGGAACCGGTGCTGTTCGGCAAGGTGGTGGACGCACTGGCCGGCAACGGTGGCGCGGCGCCACGCCTGATCGCCCTATGGGCCGGCGTGGGCTTTGCCGGCGTGCTGGCCAACGTGTGGGTATCGCTGCATGCCGATCGCCTTGCGCATCGCCGGCGCCTGGCGGCCATCGCACTGTTCTTCGAACATGCCGCGTCCATGCCGCTGTCGTTCCACGGCGAGTACCACACGGGACGCCTGTCGCGCATCATGAACGTGGGCGTGAGCAACCTGTTCAACCTGTGGCTGAGCTTCTTCCGCGAGCACCTGGCCACGTTGCTGTCGATCATCGTGATGGTGCCGGTGGCGCTGTGGCTGAACTGGAAGCTGGCGCTGCTGATGATCGCCTTGCTGGTGTGCTTCTCGGTATTCAACGCGATCGCCGTGCAACGCACGCACAAGGCCCAGGGCGAAGTGGAGGAACTGCACCACGAGATCGCCACCCGCGCCGGCGACGTGTTCGGCAATGTCACCGTGGTGCAGAGCTTCACGCGACTGGCGGCCGAGTCACGCGCGCTGCGCGAGCTGATGTCGCGCACGCTCAATGCACAGTATCCCGTGCTGCGCGGCTGGGCGATCCTGTCCGTGCTCAACCGCGCGGCCAGCACGCTGACCATCGTGGCGATCTTTGCGGTGGGCGCTGCGCTGCACGCACGCGGCGAAATCAGTGTCGGCGGCATCGTCAGTTTCGTGGGCTTCTCGATGCTGCTGATCGGGCGACTGGAACAATTCGCCACCTTCCTCTCCAACCTGTTCTTCCAGTCGCAGTCGCTACGTGATTTCTTCACGGTGCTGGACCGCACCTCGGAGATCGCGGATAAACCCGGCGCGATGGTCCTGCCGCGCGTGCGCGGCGAGGTGGTGTTCGACCATGTGAGCTTCGGCTACGACCCGGTGCAGCCCGCGCTGCACGACCTGAGCTTTCGCGCCGCACCCGGCAGCACCATCGCGCTGGTCGGCCCGACCGGTGCCGGCAAGAGCACCGCCCTCAGCCTGCTCTATCGCGCCTACGACCCGAGTGCGGGCCGCGTGACCATCGATGGCCACGACGTGCGTGACGTGACGCTGGAATCACTGCGGCAGAACATCGGCGTGGTGTTCCAGGACGCGGGCATGTTCTACCGCTCGATCCTGGACAACCTGCGCGTGGGCAACCCGGCGGCCGACGATGCCGCCATCGCGTCTGCGGTAGCCGCGGCCGAGGCGGCCACCTTCATCGCGCGCAAACCCGAAGGCCTGGAGACCATGGTGGCCGAACGCGGCCGCTCCCTCTCCGGCGGTGAGCGCCAGCGCCTCGCGATTGCCCGCGCCATGCTCAAGGATGCTCCGATACTCATCCTGGACGAAGCCACCAGCGCACTGGACAACGCCACCGAGGCACGCATCCAGCGCGCGCTGGACCGGCTGACCATCGACCGCACCACCTTCGTCATCGCGCACCGTCTTTCCACCGTGCGCGATGCCGACCTCATCCTGGTGCTGGACCAGGGGCGACTGGTGGAACAGGGCCGCTTCCACGAACTGCTCGCCCGCGGCGGCCTGTTCGCGCGCCTGGCCGAGGAAGGAAAGTTCGTGGCCGATGCGCAGGCCCCGACGGCGTGATGAAGCGATGGCTGCGTTGGTACGCGGCGGCTTGATGATGCCCGCCCCACTCATCGCCTGACGGCACGGGTAACGCCACCGCGAGCACCCGCCCCTCACCCCAACCCTCTCCCCGGAGGGGCGAGGGAGTGAAGAGCACGCCGCTCCCAGGCCTCAAGTGTTCAGCGCCACGCCGCGCTGCGGTGTAGCCACAGTCCTCGGGATAGTACCCAGCCGAGCCGGCTGGCACCGTTCAACAGGCTCATATCCATCGTATTGCTGCCTGCTCTTGAAGCCAGTCCCCCTGGGATCTTTGGCCCAGCACGGAAAAGTGGCTTGGCATCCCACGAGGATTAGCTTTGCGTCGCCGGCAGGACGTCGAAACGTCCGGCACGCTGGCGGTACGGCAGCAAAAGGCGGTCGCGCACAGGGTGCGCTCCTACAGCGTAAGTGAAGGCCCTCTCCCATCCGGGAGAGGGCCAACCGCTAGCCGTGCTTGCGGAAATACAGCCAGGCGATCAGCGCCAGCACCAGCGCCGGCAACAGGTTCGCCAGCAGCGGCGGCACGCCGTAAACGGTGCCGAAGTTCACCATCGCCTTCTGCAGGAAGTACCAGCCGATCGCCAGCAGCATGCCGATGAACATGCGTTTGCCCAGGCCACCCGAGCGCAGCGTGCCGAACGAGAACGGCATGGCGCACAACACCAGCACCAGCACGTTCAGCGGGTACAGCGCGCGGGTCCAGAACGCCGAGGCGTACACGCCCGGGTTCTGCCCGTTCTGCTCCAGGTACGCGATGTTGCGGCGCAGGTCGCGCATCGGCAGGTACTGCGGCTGGATCACCGACTGCTCCAGCACCTGCGGGTTGAGGCGGGAATCCCAGCGCTTGGTATCGGTGGTGATCGAATGCGTGCCCGCATCGTCGAGCGTGGTGCTGCGCACCTTGCTCATCACCCACTGGCGTCCATCATGCTCGGCCGTCTGCGCCCAGTCGAAGCGGCTCACCTGGCCGTCGGGCGTGAGCGTGAACACGCGCACATCGTGCAGCTGCACGGTGCTGTGGGTGCCGGTGTGCTTGGCCGTCCAGCCCTTGGCGTTGATGACCAGGTTGCCGTCGCGCGCCCACAGGCCCGAGGCACCGCCGAGGCCCACGTTGTTGGACTTCAGGCGCAACTGCATGGCCTGGGCCTGCTGGTCGCCCCACGGTGCCGCGGTTTCGCCCAGGATCACCACGCCCACGATCAGGATCGCCACCACGCCCACCGCCGATGCGGCGATGCGCAGCTTGGACAGGCCGCAGGCGCGTAGTGCAGTCAGCTCGTTGGTGGCGGCCAGGCCGCCCAGGCCGAGCAGGCCGCCGATCAGCGCGGCATTGCCGAACATCTCGTAGAGGCGGCGCGGGAAGGTCACCAGCACGTAGACCACGGCATTGGTGACGGTATAGCCGTTCTTGCCGACATTGCCGAGCTGGCGCAGGAACTGGAACACCGCATCGAGGCCGGTGATGACCAGCCACACCATGAGCATGGCGCCCAGCACGGTGGTGCCGACCAGCCAGTCGACGCGACGGATGCGCAACGAGGCCATCATGCGTCCGCCTTGCGCGGTTTGCGCTCTGCATACTGGTTCTGGAACATCCGGACGGCCACCGCGAACACGAGGAAGGTCACGATCCACATGGGGAACGAATGGTGCCAGTGGCCCTTGATGATCTGGCCGCGGCAGATCGCCAGCAGCAGGTAGTAGAAGTAGAAGCTCAGCACGGCCAGGAACAGGCGGCCGAAGCGCGGCTCACGCGGACTCTGGCGCGACAGCGGCAAGGCCAGCGCCAGCAGCACGACGGTCATGAACGGGGAAATCGTGCGCCAGGCGAACTCGGCGCGCGTATCCGGGTTGTCCGTTTTCAGCAGCTGGGCCAGGGTCAGCGAGTGCGCGGGATCCTCCTCGTCGTCCTCGTCGGACTGGATGCTGTCCAGCGAGGCATCGTTGCGCTCGTACTTCATGCGGCGCCAGTTGTCCGCACCGAGCGGGATGTCGTACTGCCAGCCGTCCCAGATCGCCAGGTAGCGGCCGCTGCCATCGGTTTCCTGGTACAGCTGGCCGTGCTTGCCGGTGACCAGCTTGAGGTGCGGCACGTTGTCGTGGCCGGTGCGCTCGGTGGCGATGAAGGTATTGCCCAGCGTGCTGCCGTCGCGGCTGAGCTCATCCACGAAGATGATGCCGCCCTTGCCCGGCAGTTCGGTAAAGCGGCCGGCATCGAGGCCCGCGGCGATCACCGAGCGGTTGGCCGCCGCCACCAACTGGTCGGAGGTGCGGGCCGCCCACGGGCCCAACCACAGCGACACCACGCCCACCAGGATGGCCACGCCCAGGGCAAGCAGGGACACCGGGCGCAGCAGGCCGGAGGCACCCATGCCGGACGAGGCCAGCACGTGCATCTCGCTTTCGCGGTACATGCGGCCCAGCGCCTGCAGCACACCCAGGAAGGCCGCCAGCGGGACCAGGGTCGACAGGCCGTCGAGCATGTTCAGGCCCAGCACCTGGAACATCACGCTGGCCGGGAAACTGCCGTTGGCCACCTGCTGCAGCACGTGCGCAAACGAGGTGCCGGCCATGATGGCCAGCAGCACGATGGCGGTGGCGGCTACGGTCTGTGCCAGCTCACGCAGGAAATAACGATCGAGGATGCTCAGAACAGGTCCTCACGCACGCAAGAGCCCGCACGGCGAGTAAGCGCGCGGAGCGAGAAACAACGGTGAAGTGTACGGTCTAACACCCCGCTCATGGGGACAGTTTCTCGACATGCGATAAGATGAAGGGCTTGGCGCCGCCCTTTTTGGGGCCGGCAAACCCCAAGTCTAGCCTGTCCGGACCTTTCCGGACCTTTCCGCAGGACATGTTCATGACTCTCCAGTTCAGCCTTGGCTCCGCCGCTCCCGAAACCGCCGAGACCCCCTGCGTGGTGGTCGGCGTCTATGAGAACGGGGTGCTCACCAGCGCCGCCGCCCGCGTGGACACCGCCGCGCACGGCGCCATCAAGCGCCAGGTGGAGAGCGGCGACATCACCGGCAAGGCCGGCACCACCGCGCTGCTGTTCGGCCCGGAGGGCGTCGCCGCCAAGCGCGTGCTGGTGGTGGGACTGGGAACGCAGAAGACCTTTGATGGTGCACGCTACCAGAAGGTGGCCCTCGAAGCGGCCCGCGCCCTGGGCCGCCTGCCGATCGACAGCGCGGTGTCCTACCTGACCGAAGTGGATGTCCCCGGCCATGACCAGGCCTGGCGCGTGCGCACCGCGGCCCTGGCCGCCGACTACGCCGCCTACCGCTACACCGCCACCTTCAAGCCGCGTGAAAAGGCCGCCCAGCCCGAGCTGGCCCACGTCACCTTTGCCGCCGGCGACGACGCCCAGGCCGCCCTGGCCCAGGCCGCGGCCATCGCCGAAGGCGTGCGTTTTGCCCGAGAGCTGGCCAACCTGCCGCCGAACATCTGCAACCCGGCCTACATCGCCGCGCAGGCCGAGCAGTTCGCCGACGCGAACGACAAGGTGAGCTGCAGCGTGCTCGACCACGAGAAGATGGGCGAGCTGGGCTTCGGCTCGCTGCTGGCCGTGGGCCGCGGCTCGGCCAACAAGCCCAAGCTGGTGGTGCTGGAGTACAAGGGCGGCGCCGAGGGCGACAAGCCCTACGCCTTTGTCGGCAAGGGCATCACCTTCGACACCGGCGGCATCAGCCTCAAGCCCGGCCCCGGCATGGAAGAAATGAAGTTCGACATGGGCGGCGCCGCCGGCGTGCTCGGCAGCTTCGTGGCCACGGTGAAGCTGGGCCTGCCGGTGAACCTGGTGTGCGTGGTCCCGGCCGTCGAAAACATGCCCGACGGCGACAGCTACCGCCCGAGCGACGTGCTGACCAGTTTGTCCGGCCTCACCATCGAGGTGCTCAACACTGACGCCGAAGGCCGCCTGATCCTGTGCGATGCGCTGACCTACACCGCGCAGACGTTCCAGCCGAAGGTGTTGATCGACGCCGCCACCCTGACCGGTGCCTGCGTGATCGCGCTGGGCAAGCACGCCAGCGGCCTGATGAGCAAGCACGACGACCTGGCTGCCGAACTGATCGCCGCCGGCGAACAGACGCTGGACCGCGCGTGGCGCCTGCCGCTGTGGGACGACTACCAGGTGCAGCTGGAATCGGGTTTTGCCGACGTGGCCAACATCGGCGGCAAGAACGCCGGTGCCATCACGGCTGGCTGCTTCCTGGCGCGCTTCACCGAGGGCCAGCGCTGGGCGCACCTGGACATCGCCGGCACCGCGTGGGACGAAGGCCGCAAGGGCCTGGCGACCGGTCGCCCGGTGCCGCTGCTGGTGCAGTGGCTGATCGACCGCGCTGCGTAACCACACGGCGCGTCATCCCCCAGCCGTCGTTCCGGCGCTGGCCGGAATCCGCTGAAACGGTGGGCTTTTGCGATACAGCCAGGCAGCATGGCCATCCATCGCGAAAACCCTATGCTTCCGTCACCGGATTCCGGCCAACGCAATGACGAGAACAGAAAGGCCCCTGCCATGCCTCGTGCCGACTTTTACCTGATCGACAAGCCGCGTTTCCGCGAGCAGCCACTGCTGCTGGTGTGCGAGCTGGCCAAGCGCGCCTTTGCCGCGCAACAGCCCACGCTGGTGCTGGCGCGCGATTTCGCGCAGGCCGAGGCCATCGAGGAGCTGCTGTGGGATTTCGATCCCGACGGTTTCGTCACCCACCAGCTGGCGGGCGACGACGACGACCAGCACACCGCGGTGCTGATCGTGCCGCCCGGCATCGACACGCCGGACCGCCCCATGGTGATCAACCTGCGCGAAGACTGCGCGCCCGGCCAGTACGAGCGCGTGCTGGAAGTGGTCGCCGCCGATCCCGACGAACGCACCGGCTCGCGCACGCGCTGGGCCGAATACAAGCGCCGCGGTTTCGACGTCAACAAGTTCGACATGTAACCCAGCCCCTGTGCTGGAGCAATCTGCGGCACGATGAAACCCCGACAGCGCGGCCGTGCACGGGATGCGCGGCTACAGCTGGGGCTCCAGTAGCGGCGGTGCCAGCTGCGCGTTGATCGCATCCAGCAACTGCTCGCCGCTCAGCGGCTTGCGCAGGAATCCATCCATGCCGGATTCGCGCGCCCGTGCCTCCTCGTCGCCGCCCGAGCGCGCCGTGATGGCGATGATCGGCACGCGGCTGCCGACCTCCTCGCGCTGGCGCACCAGTCGCGCGATCTGGAAACCGTCGATGCCAGGCAGGTCCAGGTCGAGCAGGATCACATCGCATGGGGCCTGTGCCAGCTCGGCCAACGCGGCCAGTCCGTTGCCGACGTAACGCACCTCATGGCCAGCGCGTTCAAGCAAGCCGCGGATCACCGCCGCCACGATGGCATCGTCTTCCACCAGCAACACATGCAATCTGCGTGTGATGACATCGCCCGCGCGCACTGCCACGACGGCCGGAGGCTCCTGCGCCACGGTCAGCGGCAGGCGCACGTGGAAGCTGCTGCCGAACGCCACGCGCGATTCCAGTTCGATGCTGCCGCCCATCATCGCCACCAGCTCGCGGCAGATCGCCAGGCCCAAGCCGCTGCCTGAGCGTCGTTGCGGACCGGTGGCCTGCTCGAATCGCTGGAACAGGCGCGCCTGGCTGGCTTCGGGAATGCCCGGGCCGGTATCGATGATGCTGAAGCGCAGGCCATCGTCGGTACGCTGCGCACACAGCGTCACGCTGCCGCGCTCGGTGAACTTCAACGCGTTGTTGGCGAGATTGAGCAGCACCTGCTTGATGCGCACGGCGTCGCCGATCATGCGATGCGGCAGGTCTGGCGCCAGCTCCACGTTGAAACGAAGCCCCTTGGCACGCGCCTGCCCCAGCTCCAGCTGAGCGACGTCGTTGACCAGCGAACACGGATCGAACGGTGCGTACTCGAGCTCCAGCCTGCCCGCCTCGATGCGGGCGAGGTCCAGTGCGTCGTTGAGCAGCTTGAGCAGCATCCCGCCGGATCGCTGCATGGCCTCGGCGTAGTCGCGCTGGATGTCACTGAGCGGCGTGCTCAACAGCAGTTCGGCCATGCCCAACACGCCAGTCATCGGCGTGCGGATCTCATGACTCAGCGTGGCGAGGAACTGGGTCTTGGCCGCGCTGGCCTGCTCGGCAAGGCGGCTGCGCTGTTCCGCCAGCTGGATCTGGTGGCGCTGGGCCAGGCGCCGGCGCCAGGCCTGCAGTCCCAGCCACACCAACAGCGCCGCCAGCAACACATAACCACACCAGGCCCACCAGCGCGCCCACGGTGGCGCCTGCACGTGGATCTGCAGCGGCTGCGCCAGATGCGCCCAGGTGCCATCGGCACCCGCGCCCATCACGTCCAGCGTGTAGTCACCCGTGCCCAGGCCAGCAAACTCGCGGTCGCCGCGGCCGCCGTTGTCCACCCAGGCCGTGTCCAGCCCATCCAGGCGGAAGCGATAGCGATTGGCGGCGGGGTCGACGTAGGAGAACACCCTGGACTCGACGTCCAGCCCGGTGTCCTTCCAGCCGAGGAACAGCTCGCCCGACGCAGGCACCGGCACCTCCTCGATGCTGCCGTTGCGACGCACGCTCACGCGGGTGATCGCGACCTGCGGCGGGCTGACCTGCTCGTTGATACCGTCGGGGTTGAAGCCCATCACGCCACCCAGCGTAGGCGCATAGATGGTGCCGTCATGGGTGCGGCCAAAGCCGCGCAGGAATTCGCCGTTGCTGAGGCCATCCTGCAGCCCCAGTTCGCGGAAGCGCTCACTGGCCGGATCGAAACGCCACAGGCCATCGCGACCGAAGATCCACACGCGGTGACGCCGGTCCACCGCCAGGTCCACCACATTCACCGACGGCCAGCCATGCGCGGCATCGACCTTGCGATCCAGTACCAGGGTGTCCGCCAGGTACCGGTAATGCTCCAGGCCATCCGGCCGCGCCAGCCACAGGCCATCCTCGGCGAAGTCGAATGCGTCGACCGCCTGGTCGCCCTTCACGCCCGGCACCGGTTCGAAATGGTCGAAGTTACGACTCAGGCGCATCAGGCCGTCATCGCTGGCGTAATAGAACGTGCCGTCCTTGAGCGTGAGCTGGCTGCCCCAGCGCGCCTTTTCATCGCTCGGCAAGAACGGCACCGGCGTCACCGACAAGGTGTCCTGGTCGATCCGGAACAGCCCCTCGCCGAAGGTGCGTGCGTACAGCTTGTCGTCCGGACCCAGCTCCACTTCGAGCGGATGCTTCATGACCTGCGCCGCCGGATCCACCTGGTCCAGCTTGCCGTTGGTGCCGTAGCGGAACAGTGCGCCCTGCACGGTGATCCACAGGCGACCTTGCTTGTCCTCGGTCATGCCGAGCACGTCGCCACGCAGGCCCGACAGTACGTGCTCGACCTCTCCCGTGGTCGGCCACAGGCGGTCCACGCGACCCTTGCGCTCACCGACCCAGATGCTGCCGCCACTGCCACGCGCCACAGCGTAGGCCACCGAGTCGCGCAGGCTGCCTTCATCATCGGGCACATGAGTGAAGCGGCTGACGTTGTTCCAGCCCGGCGCCAGATAAGCCACGCCACCATCGAACAGCGCGATCCACAAGCCTCCCTCGTTGTCGGCCTGGATCTGCCATACCCAGGTGCCCGGCAGGTTGCCGTACAGCACCGGCTGGTCCGCCACCGGACTGATCGGCTTGCCCGGGCCGTCCTGGAAAAACAGTCCCCGCTGGGTGCCGACCCACAGGCGCCCGGCGCGGTCGAACACCGAACTGAGCACATTGATCTCGGGCAGCTGCCCACGCCCGACCGGGCGGGCGATGTCGTCGGTACCGACCGCGTACAGGCCATGCGTCGATGCCACCCGCACCTGGCCACCGCCACCCTCGATGCGCCAGGCGTCGAGTACCTGCCCGGGCGTCTCGGTGCGGATCGGATGGAAATGGCCGGCCTCGTCGCGCCGAAAAATGCCGTTGTCACTGCCCACCCACAGCTGGCCCTGCTCATCCACGAACAGCGAACCCACCGTGCCCAGCGCAGCGGGATCCTTGCCGGTCACCTCGATATGGTCGAAGCCGCGCCCGTCCTGGCGCATGCGGTCCAGGCCCGCCGCGGTACCCACCCAGATCACGCCATCACCGGTGTGCGCAATCGACCAGGCCTTGTCGCTGCTCAGGCTGGTGGGATCATTCGGATCGTGTCCCCAGTGGCGGAAGCTGTTGGAACGTTCGTCGTAGCGGTTGAGCCCGGCCTCCAGGCCGGCCGCCCACAGGCGACCGCCGCGATCGAACATCAAGGCCGAGATGCCATTGTTGAACAGTGACTGTGGATCGCCGGCGACGTGGCGGAACACCTTGAACGCCACGCCGTCATAACGTGCGATGCCGCTCTTGGTACCGAACCACATGGCGCCATCCGGCGCCTGCACCACCGTGTACACGCTGCTGCTGGGCAGTCCTTCGGCCGTGCCGAAACGACGAAACTGCGGCGTCGGCAGGGCAGCCGTGGTCGTCGCTGCCACCGGTGGAGGCAGTGCCGCGGGCGCCTGAAGGCTGGCAAACAGGAAAGCGCTGAGCAGCAAGGACGGCAGCATGGTCTCCCCCAAGACGCAAGATCATGCCAGAGCCAGGCCCGCAGAACGAGCACGACCACGCCCATGACCCGTGCCACCGCTGCGGCACAATCGCCATCAACGACCGGTGAAGGCATCTTCGGGAAACAATCCGTTCCTGCTCCGGCCGCTGGCGCCACCCGGGCGGATCATCCAGACTTGCGACCCATGTCCACGTCACGCCTCACAAGCCGGCTTCTGTTTGCGATGGCGGCCGTGCTGCCCGTGACGGCAGTGCGTGCGGCAGCGGACAACTACCGCTTCGATACCACGCACAGCCAGATCGTCTTCAGCATCGACCACAACGGTTTTTCGCGGCCGTTCGGACGCCTGCACATCGCGCAGGGCTGGCTGCATTTCGACCCAGCCGACTGGAGCCAGTCAGCCACTGAACTGGACATCGACCTCACCAGCCTGGACATGGGCGACGCGGAGTGGAACGCAGCCGTGCTCAAGCCGGCCTTCCTCGACGCGCAGGCATCGCGCTACGCGCATTTCGCCAGCACCTCGGTGGAGCGCAGGGACGACACGCACGGCGTGCTGCACGGCAACCTCACCCTGCGCGGCGTGACTCGGCCGGTGTCGCTGGACTTCACCTTCAATCGCCGTGGCTCGACCATCTACGGCATGCATACGGTGGCCGGCTTTTCTGCCAACACCCTGCTCAACCGCGACGATTTCGGCATCACCTCCAACGCCAGCTCGATCGGCCACAGCGTCAGCGTGTGGCTCGAGCTGGAAGCGATCCAAGACGACAAAGCCCAATCGAACAAGGAGTCTCCATGAGCCTGCGCAGCAACGACCGCCAGTGGGGATCGGTCGCGAAGTTCTTTCACTGGATCATGGCCCTGGCCATCATCGGCAACGGCATCTTCGGCCTGATGATGGACCTGGCCAGCTCGCCCATGCAGAAGATCAACTGGCTGGCGCTGCACAAGTCGATCGGCCTCACCGTGCTCGCGCTGTTCGTGCTGCGCCTGCTGTGGCGCGCGGTGGACAAGCGCCCCCGCGAAGAGCCCGCACCGCGCTGGCAGCAGCTGGCCGCGCATGTGGTGCACGGCATGCTTTACCTGCTGATTCTCGCGCTGCCGCTCAGCGGCTGGTGGTTCAACTCCATCACCGGCAAGCCGCTGCAGTTCTTCAAGCTGTTCAACCTGCCCGCGCTCAGCGCGGCCAATCCCGACCTGCGCCACTTCTCGCACGAGCTGCACGAATACCTGTACTGGATCCTCCTGCTGGTGCTGATTCCCCACGTCGGCGGCGCGCTCAAGCACCACCTGTTCGACCGCGACAACGTGCTACGTCGCATGCTGCCGTTCGGCCGTGCCCGTTCCGGCTCCGTTCCCCAAGGAGAACACTGATGAATCGCCTTACCCTCCTGCGCTTCACCCCGCTGCTGCTCGCGCTGGCATTGCCCGGCCTGGCCAGCGCCGCCGACTATGCCGTGCAGCCCGGTGCCAGCAAGCTGGGTTTCACCAGCAGCTTCCAGGGCCAGTCCTTCGACGGTACGTTCGGTTCGTGGACGGCAGCCATCAGCTATGACGCCGCCAAGCTCGCCAGCTCCAAGTTCGACGTGGAAGTGGACCTGGCCAGCGCCAAGACCGGCGACAGCGACCGCGACGGCGCGCTGCCGGGCGCGGATTTCTTCAATGTGGCGAAATTCCCCAAGGCCCATTTCGTCACCACCGGCTTCCGCCAGAACGGCGCGCAGGTGATCGCCGACGGCAACCTTACCCTGCGCGGCGTGACCAAGCCAGTGAGCCTCAATGTCACCTTCAAGCCGCAGGGCAATGGCGCCACGCTCGACGTGACCGGCAGCGTGAAGCGCCTGGACTTCGGCGTGGGCGGCGGCGAATACGCCGATACCTCGGTGATCGGCGCCGACGTGAAGGTCACCGCCCACCTGGTTCTTACCGCCAAGTAGGCATATAGGAGCGCACCTTGTGCGCGATCGCGCGACCGGGTCCCGGGCCGGTCGCGCACAAGGTGCGCTCCTACAGAGTCTCTGCCAGAAACTGGCGCACCGCGGCCGCATCGAACGGCCAGTCGATCTCCCGGCCGTCCTGGCTGTCGCGCAGCACCGGCACGCGCGTCCCGTAGCGGACTTCCAGCGCGGCGTCGTCATCCACCCACAGGCTGTCGAAATCGGGCGCCCGGGCCTCGGCCATGACGGCCAGCGCCTGGTCGCACAGGTGGCAGTAGTCGCGTTGGAACAGCACAAATCGCATCGGCATGGCCGCCGAACCATACGCGATCGCCCCCTTGGCCGGCGAGCCCAGGCTGCCGCCCTGCCCGCCCCAACCCTTCTCGCCAGGGCATCGCGCCATCTCGCCGCACGTTAAATAACTGGAAAGAACAAATGATAATTACTATCATTTGCATGCTTGCCGCGACAGCGATTGCTGGGCGCGGCCCCGATTTCCAATAAAAACTTGTCCAAGGCTCCCCCCGATGCACCACCCAGCTCCGTCTTCGCGCCTGCGCCGCCAGGCGTATCGCGGCCTCGCCGTTGCACTCGCCCTCGCCCTCGCCACGCCGGCCATCCAGGCGCAACAGGTCCCGACGGCCAGCCAGCAGGCGCACCGTTACGACATCCCGGCAGGCTCTCTGGCCCAGGCGCTGGCCGCCTACACCACGCAGAGCGGCGTGGCGGTAGATCACGGCAGCCTGTCGCTGGAAGGCAAGCACAGCAACGGCCTCAAGGGCAGCCATGGTGACGCGGAGGCGCTGGACGCCCTGCTCGCCGGCAGCGGCGTGGCGGCCGTGGCCCAGGGCAATGGCGGCTACCGGCTGGTGGCCGGCAACGGCCCCTCGGGCGTGAAGAACCTGGAAGGCGTGCAGACCACGGCCAACGTGGTGGGCGACGGCGATTCCTACACCACCCGCTCCACCTCCAGCGCCACGCGCCTGCCGATGTCGCTGCGCGAGACGCCGCAGTCGGTGAGCGTGGTGACGCGCCAGCAGATGAACGACTTCGGCCTCAACAACATCAATGCCGTGCTGGACACCACCACCGGCGTGAATGTGGAGCGCGTGGAGACCGACCGCACCTACTACACCTCGCGCGGCTTCGACGTCACCAACTTCCTCGTCGACGGCATCGGCATGCCGTTCTGGACCGGCAACCAGCAGGGCGACCTCGACACTGCGGTGTACGAGCGCGTGGAAGTGCTGCGCGGCGCCAACGGTCTGCTCTCGTTCACCGGCAACCCGTCGGCCACCATCAACTTCGTGCGCAAGATGCCCACCGATGACTACCAGGGCAGCGTCGGCGTCACCGTCGGCAGCTGGGACGACCGCCGCGTCGACCTGGACCTGTCCGGCCCGCTCAACGACTCGCACAGCGTGCGTGGCCGCCTGGTGGTGGCCGACCAGGATACCGACAGCTACCTGGACCGCTACAACCTGCGCAAGCAGGTGGTGGACGGCGTGATCCAGGCCGACCTGACCTCCTCGACCGAACTGACCGCCGGCGTCACCTACCAGAAGGACAAGTCGCACGGCGGCATGTGGGGCGCGCTGCCGCTCTACTACACCGACGGCACGCCGACCGACTACAGCCGCTCCACCAGCACCTCGGCGGACTGGTCGTACTGGAACACCGCCGACACGCGCAGCTTCGTGCAGCTCAACCAGCAGTTGGGCAACGACTGGAGCATCAAGGGCGAGCTCGACTACCGCCGCGTCACCCAGGACAGCAACCTGTTCTACGTGTCCGGCACGCCCGATCCGGCCACCGGCCTGGGCCTGTACCCCTTCCCATCCGCCTACACCAGCAACGAGAAGCAGTACGTCGCCGACGTGTACGCCAGTGGCCCGTTCTCGCTGGCCGGCCGTACCCACCAGTTGGTGATCGGCGCCAATTGGGCCAAGGATGACGTGCGCCAGCTGTCCAGCTACGGCCAGGTCAACGGCACGGAACTGCCGTCGCCGCTCAACGACTGGACCGGCGACTATCCGGAACCGCCGTTCGACGCCTCCTACGGCAGCGGCGTGACCTCGACCAAGCGCAAGGCGCTGTACGCCACCGCGCGCTGGAGCCTGGCCGATCCGCTGACCCTGATCACCGGTGCCAGCACCGTGCACATCGAGCAGGACGGCGTGAGCTACGGCGTGCCCAGCAGCTTCGACAAGACCGAAACCACGCCGTTCGTGGGCCTGGTGTACGACTTCGCCAGGAACTACTCGGCCTACGCCAGCTACACCAAGCTGTTCAACCCGCAGACGCAGACCGACATCAACAACAAGATCCTCGATCCGGTCACCGGTGCGAACATCGAGCTGGGCGTGAAGGGCGAGTGGTACGACGGCCGCCTGAATGCCTCGTTCGCGCTGTTCCGCTCGCGTCAGGATGGCCTGGCCGAATATGCCGGCCACAGCCTGGTGACCAACCAGGACTACTACACCGGCATCGACGCCACCTCGAAGGGCTACGAGTTCGACGTGAGCGGCCAGATCACCGACAACTGGCAGGTGAGCGGCGGCTGGACCCAGCTGGGCATCGTCGATCCGCAGGGCAACAACGTGCGCACCTATGTGCCGCGCCGCATGTTCCGCCTCAACACCACCTACCGCATCGCCGCGCTGCCGGGCCTGCGCGTGGGCGGCACGTTGCGCTGGCAGGATCGCATCTACCTCGACCAGGATGCGGTCTCCACCAGCGGCAACGAGATCTACACCTACCAGGGTTCGTATGCGGTGCTCGGCCTGATGGCCGGCTACGACTTCGGCCAGCACTGGAGCACCACGCTCAACCTGGACAACGTAACCAACCGCAAGTACATCGCGAGCCTGTACTGGCAGCAGGGCTTCTACGCCGCGCCGCGCAGCTACATGTTGAACGTGAGGTACTCGTTCTGAGGCAACACCGGCCGGCATGACGGGCGAAGGCTTCGCCCTGTCATGCCGGCCGCCTGCGATGCCGTGGCCACGGCCTGGCAGGGGCGAAACGGCGAAACGGCCTTCATCCCTACCTTGGCGTTGCCTGCGCATGCACCATACGGCGGCGCACCGTAGATATCGCTGCGCCGCCGCAAACATCGCGCATCAGCCTGCGTAGAATAGGCAATTCTCCCCGCCCATTCCGCGTGTGTCCATGGCTGTCAGCGTATTCGACCTGTTCAAGATCGGCATTGGCCCTTCCTCCTCGCACACCGTCGGCCCCATGCGTGCCGCGGCGCGTTTTGCCGAGCGCTGGCTGGAAGAAAAAGGCGTACTCGATCGCGTGGTGCGCGTGCGTGCCGAGCTGTATGGCTCGCTGGCCATGACCGGCCGCGGCCACGGCACCGACAAGGCGGTGCTGCTGGGCTTCGAGGGTGCCCACCCGGATACGGTCGATCCCGATCTCATTCCCGAAACGCTTTCGCGCATCCGCAGCACGCATCGCCTGCGCGTGCTCGGCAAGCACGAGATCGAGTTCGAGGAAAAGCGCGACTTGGTGTTCAACAAGCGCCAAAAGCTGCCGTTCCACACCAATGGCATGCGTTTCTCCGCCTATGACGCCGAAGGCCATGAGCTGGCCACGCGCGACTACTACTCGGTGGGTGGCGGCTTCGTGGTCAATCACGACGAGGCCGCGGAAGACCGCATCGTCGCCGATACCACCGAGCAACCCTATCCGTTCTCCACCGGCGACCAGCTGCTGGAACTGTGCGAGAAGAACAAGCTCAGCATCGCCCAGCTGATGATGGAGAACGAGAAGGTGTGGCGCAGCGAAGCGGAAACGCGTGCCGGCCTGCTCACCATCTGGAAGGCTATGCAGGACTGCGTCAATCGCGGCCTGCGCTCGCCCGGCGTGCTGCCCGGCGGCCTCAAGGTGACGCGCCGTGCGCCGCAGATGGCCGAGGACCTGCGCTCGCAGCCGGAGGCCTCGCTCAAGGATCCGCTGACCATCCTCGACTGGGTGAACCTGTACGCACTGGCGGTGAACGAAGAGAACGCCGCCGGTGGCCGCGTGGTCACCGCGCCGACCAACGGCGCGGCCGGCATCGTGCCGGCGGTGCTGCACTATTACCACCGCTTCATCCCGAAGGCCGACGAGAACGGCATCGTGGACTTCATGCTCACGGCCGGCGCCATCGGCATCCTCTACAAGGAAAATGCCTCGATCTCCGGCGCCGAAGTGGGCTGCCAGGGCGAAGTGGGCGTGGCCTGTTCGATGGCCGCCGGCGGCCTCACCGCCGCACTGGGCGGCAACGTGCTGCAGGTGGAGAACGCCGCCGAGATCGGCATGGAGCACAACCTGGGACTCACCTGCGACCCCATCGGCGGCCTGGTGCAGATCCCCTGCATCGAACGCAACGCGATGGCCTCGGTCAAGGCCATCAATGCCAGCCGCATGGCACTCAAGAGCGACGGCAAGCACCGCGTGTCGCTGGACAAGGTGATCGCCACCATGCGCGACACCGGCCGCGACATGAAGGACAAGTACAAGGAAACCTCGCGCGGCGGCCTGGCGGTCAACGTCATCGAGTGCTGATGGCCTGACCAGGCCCAGGAATGACACGCCCGTCCGGACGAAGACGGGCGTGGATCTCATCCCCGCCCCTTAGGAGCGCACTCTGTGCGCGAAAATCCACGGCGCGGTCACGCCTTGGCCAGACGGTCGCGCACAGGGTGCGCTCCTGCAGAGGCTCTCCGTGAGCCACTGCCGCCCCTGTGGGGTCATCCCGTGCCCAGGCTGGCCACGGCGGCATCGACCCGCGCCTTCAGCTGCTGCAGTTGCGCGGGTGTCAGTTTCGCAGCCGCCTTGCTGAGGTAATCATGCGCGGTCTTCAGCTGCTGCTGGCTGTCCATGCGCTGGGCCAGCGAGATCTGGTACCAGCCTTCGGCGGGGTTTTCCGCCACGCCGGTGCCGGTGACATAGGCCACGCCCATCGCGTAGTGGCCGAGCATGTCGTTGCTGGCCATGGCCTTGCGCGCCAGCGCCACGCCGCGCGCGGCATCGACCGGCACGCCATCCTTGCCGGTGATGAGGAAATAAGCCAGCGTGCCGGCCGCGCGCGCACTGCCGCCGTCGACAGCGGCCTGCATCCAACGCACGGCGGCGGCAGGATCCTGGCGACCGAACAAGCCCGAGACATAGAACTGCCCGAGCGACAGCTGCGCGTCGGGGTCGCCTTTCTGCGCGGCGAGCAGCAGCCAGTGCTCGCCGGCGGCAACATCCTTGGGCAAGCCCATCTCGCCGGAGAGTCGGGCCATCGCCACCAGTTCCATGCCCTTGGGAGCGCCCTTGTCGGCGGCCTGCTGTGCCCACTGCAGGGCTTCCTGGGCGCCACCGGTGGCCAGCAGAGCCACCGCGAGCACCGCCATGTGGTCGGGGTTGTGGTCGCCATTGACGCTCTTGCGCATCCAGTCGATGGCCGTGGGCACATCGCGATTCACGCCGACGCCGGCCATGTAGGCGGAGCCCAGCATCCACGCGCCCTCGGCATCACCGGCCTGTGCCGCCTTGCGGTACCACTCGGCGCCGGTCGCCTTGTCTTCGGGCTTGCCATCGTCCTGCAGCAGCCGCCCCAGCGCGACCTGCGCCTTGGCGTCACCGGCGGTGGCGCGCCGCTGCAGGTCGGCACGGGAGGCCTCATCAGGGCCCGCTGCCAACGCGGGCAATGTGCCAACAGCGAGGGCGAGGGCCAGCAGCAGCGCGGCACGAACCATGGCGCGGGCACCTTCAAATGGGGGCCTGGCGATACTAGCGCCGCGGGGCAAGCGCGCGCCAATGCATCGACCGAACCGATTTTTCGGCCACGATTCAAGCACCTGCCTGCTGCGCCGCGCCATGGCCCCTGACTCTTGGCGGGCTGACAGGCCCGTGACCGGTCTGTCATCATCCGCCCCTTGTGTCGCCCAGGGAGGCGGCTTTCGGTTCAACGACCTGGGGACCTGCATGTCTCAATCTCCGATCCGCCGCGATGTCGGCCCATTCGCCCTCATGCTTACCGGCCTGGGCTCCATCATTGGCTCCGGCTGGCTGTTCGGCGCATGGAAGGCCGCCGGCCTCGCCGGCCCCGGCGCGGTCTGGGCGTGGGTGCTCGGCGCGGCCATCATCATGACCATCGCGCTCACCTACGCGGAGCTGGGCTCGATGTTCCCCGAGTCCGGCGGCATGGTCCGCTACAGCCACTACTCGCATGGTTCGCTGGTCGGCTTCATCGGCGCCTGGGCCAACTGGATCGCCATCGTCTCGGTGATCCCGGTGGAAGCCGAGGCCTCGGTGCAGTACATGGCCTCGTGGCCATGGCAGTGGGCGCAGGACCTGTACATGCACATGCCCGATGGCCACGGCGAGCTCTCGCACGCCGGCTTGGCCATCGCCGCCGTGCTGGTGATCATCTACTTCCTGCTCAACTTCTGGAGCGTGAAGCTGTTCGCCCGCTCCAACACGCTGATCACCGTGTTCAAGCTGGTGGTGCCGGCCGCCACCGGCCTGGCACTGATCGCCAGCGGCTTCCACAGTGACAACTTCTCGGTCGGCATCCATGGCGATGCGCACGCGATCGACCTCGCCGCCGTGCTCACGGCCGTGGCCACCGCCGGCATCGTGTTCAGCTTCAACGGCTTCCAGAGCCCGGTGAACCTCGCGGGTGAAGCGCGCAACCCGGGCAAGAGCATCCCGTTCGCGGTGATCGGTTCGATCCTGCTGGCCACGGTGGTCTACGTGATCCTGCAGGTGGCCTACCTCGGCGCGGTACCGCCGGAGATGCTGGCCAAGGCCGGCTGGCATGGCATTGATTTCCGCTCGCCGTTCGCCGAGCTCGCCATCATCGTCAACCTGCATTGGCTGGCGATGCTGCTGTATGTCGATGCCTTCATCAGCCCCAGCGGTACCGGCATGACCTACACCGCCACCACCGCGCGCATGATCTACGGCATGGAACGCAACGGCACCATGCCCAAGATCCTGGGCCGCATCCATCCGAAGTGGGGCGTGCCGCGCCCCGCCATGTGGTTGAACCTGGCGGTGTCGTTCCTGTTCCTGTTCTTCTTCCGCGGCTGGGGCACGCTGGCGGCGGTGATCTCGGTGGCCACCATCATCTCCTACCTCACCGGCCCGGTGAGCGCGATGACGCTGCGCCGCACTGCGCCGAACCTGCACCGACCGCTGCGCATCGCCGGCCTGCCGATCCTCGCCGGCGTGGCCTTCATCATGGCGACCGAGCTGCTGTACTGGGCGCGCTGGCCGCTCACCGGCGAGATCATCCTGCTGATGGTGGTGGCGCTGCCGGTGTACCTGTTCTACCAGTTCAAGGCGAACTGGAACGACTTCGGCCGCCAGCTGAAGGGCGCATGGTGGCTGATCTGCTACCTGCCCACGCTGGCGCTGGTGTCCTGGCTGGGCAGCACCGATTTCGGCGGCCAGGGCTACCTCACCTATGGCACCGATCTGGCCGTCGTCGCGGTGATCGGCCTGGTGTTCTACGTCTGGGGCGTGAAGTCGGGCTGGCGCACGCCGTCGGTGGAAGAAGCCGAAGCCAATCCGCACGTGCACGACTGAGCGACACGTACGGTGAAAACAGAAAACGCGCGGTGATGAGCCGCGCGTTTTTTTATGGGCCATGCGTTGAGTCAGCGTGGGTTGCGCACAGGGTGCGCTCCTACACTCCCTGGCCCTGCGTCATGCCAAGGCCAGCACGTCGCCCAGCAGAGCCTGCGCCGTCACCTCCGGCCCCGCGCCCGGCCCCTGGATCACCAGCGGCTGCGTGTTGTAGCGCGTGGTGCTCAGGGCGAACTGGTTGTCGGTGCCGTAGAGGCGCGTGGCCGGATGGTTGGCCGGCACCTCGACCAGGCCCACGCGGGCACGACCGCGCTGGTTGAGGCGGGCGAGGAAGCGCAGTGCACCGCCGCGGGCTGCAGCCTCCGCATGGCGCGCGGCCAGCGGTTCGTCGAGTTCTTCCAGGCGTGACAGGAAGCTCTCGACATCCACCCCGCGCAGCCCCTCCGGCACCAGGCTTTCCACTTCCACCTCGTCGGGGCGCAGCGCAAAGCCGGCGCAACGGGCGAGGATCAACAGCTTGCGCGCCACGTCCTCGCCGGAAAGATCGCTGCGCGGATCCGGTTCGGTGTAGCCCAGCTCGCGTGCGCGACGCAGCAGTGCCGAGAACGGCTGGCTGCCGTCGTACTGGTTGAACAGGTACGACAGCGAACCGGAGAACACGCCTTCCAGCGTAAGCAGCGAGTCGCCGCAATGACGCAGCCTGCGCAAGGTGGAGATCACCGGCAGGCCCGCGCCCACCGTGGCCGAATCGCCATAACGCCCACCGGTCGCCAACGCCGCCTGCAGCGTGCGCCAACCCGGCAGGTCGCCACCGGCCAGCGACTTGTTGGCGGTGACCACGTGGTAGCCGCGCGCGAGCCATTCGGCATGGCGCGAAGCCAGCACGCCGCAGGCCGTGGCGTCGACGATCACCTTGACCGACGCCTCGTCTGCATCGAGCGCCCCCAGCAAGGCGGTGTCGTTGCGCGGGTCGCCGTGGCTCCTCAGCTTGTCGCGCAGCGCCGGATCGGCCAGTTGCGCAGACTGGGTCTGCTGGCGACGCGAGTTCGCCGCACCCACCAGCCGGATCGACGAAGCGGCCGGCGTATTGAGCAGCTTGAGGAAGGCGCCACCCACCACGCCCGTGCCCAGCAGCACCGTTGCGATGGACGAGCCGGCACGCGTGCGGGCCTCGACCGAAAGCACCGCGCTCATGCGCTCACCCGGCGTTTGGCCTCGCCCGCCTTCTCCGCACGCTGCAGCGCGGCGTCGAGGTCGCGCAACAGGTCGTCGCCATCCTCGATGCCCACCGACAGGCGCAACAGGCTGTCGGCGATGCCGGCGGCGCGGCGCGCTTCCGGCGCCATCGACGCGTGGGTCATCGACGCGGGATGCGCCACCAGGCTCTCCACGCCGCCCAGCGATTCGGCCAGCGAGAAATAGCGCAGGCCGTCGACGAAGGCCTGGATGTGCGCCACGTCGCCTTCGACCTCGAAGCTAAGCATGGCACCGAAGCCCTGCTGCTGGCGCGCGGCCAGGGCGTGGCCGGCATGGTGCTCCAGGCCCGGGTAGTACACCTTGCGCACGGCCGCATGGCCGTCCAGAAGCTCGACGATGCGCGTGGCGTTTTCCTGGTGCTGGCGCAAGCGCACATTGAGCGTGCGCAGGCCACGCAGGGTGAGGAAGCTGTCGAACGGCGCGCCGGTGAGCCCATTGCAGTTGCCCCACCACTTCAGCTGCTCCGCCACCGCCGGATCACGGGCCACCACGGCGCCACCCACCACATCGCTGTGGCCGTTGATGTACTTGGTGGTGGAGTGCACCACCACGTCCGCGCCCAGTGCCAGCGGCTGCTGCAGCGCGGGCGAGAGGAAGGTGTTGTCCACTACTACCAGCGCGCCCACCGCATGCGCGGCCTGCGCCACGTGGCGGATGTCGGTGATGCGAAGCAGCGGGTTGGACGGCGTCTCCACCCACACCAGCGAAGGCTTGAGCGCCAGGCCGTCGGCCAGCGCGTGGCTGTTGGTGAGGTCGACGAACTTCACCTGGAAGCGGCCCTTCTTCGCCCAGGCATCCAGCAGGCGCCAGGTGCCGCCGTAGCAATCGTGGGCGGCCAGCACCAGCGAACCGGCCGGCACCAGCTCCAGCGCCAGTGCCACTGCCGCCATGCCGCTGGCGGTCACCACGGCGCCCGTGCCCTGCTCCAGCTCCGCCAGCGCTTCGCCCAGCAGGTCGCGCGTCGGATTGCCACTGCGCGAGTAGTCGTAGGCCCGCTTGTTGCCAAACCCGGCAAAAGCGTAGTTGGTGGACAGGTGCAACGGCGGCACCACGGCACCGTGCTGGGTATCCGATTCGATGCCGGCGCGCACGGCGCGGGTACAGGGGGCGGGGGTGTCGCTCATGGGTGGATCTCCGTGCGTATCGCGTCTTGGTATCGAATCAACAACCGGCCAGGGCTTCGCGCAGCAGCGGCGCGAGGCGGTCGGTTTCCTTGAGGAAGGCGTCGTGGCCGTAGGGTGACTCGACCACTTCCAGCGTGGCCGGGCCGTACAAGCGGCGCTGCAGTTCGCACAGATCGGCCAGCGGCACCAGGCGATCGGACGGGAAGCCGATCAGCGTGGCAGGCGCGGCGACCCGCTCGGGTGTCACGTCGTGCAGGTCGATGGATTCGGACAGCGCCAGGAAGCGCTCCACGTCGAAGCGTTCGACGAAGCGGCGGCCGGCATGCTCGAGGTAGTCCTCGACCGGGAAGTGGAAGCGACCGTCGCGGAATTCCGGCGCGGCATTGAACCGGCGCGCGAATTCCTCGCTGCCGCGATAGGTGGTCATGGCCAGCTGGCGAGCCAGCGCCAGCGCCTGGTCGGGCTGGCCGCAATCCAGGCCCAGCCGCACGATGCCGCGCTGCACCGAGCGCTGGGCAGTGGCCAGCGGATGCGGGCGATGGGCTCCCGCCAGCAGCACCAGGCGATCCAGCGCGTAGGGGTGGCGGGCGGCAAAGGCCAGCGCGGCCATGGCGCCGTAGGAGGAACCCACGAACGCATGCACGCGGCCAATGCCCAGCGCTTCCACCAGCGCGGCCAGCGCATCGGCCTGATCTTCGCTGGATACCGCCTGCACGCCGCTGAGATCGGCCGGAGTCAGCCAGTCGATCGAGAGCACGCGGTAGCGATCCAGGTCCACCGGCAGGCCCGCGCCCACCTGGGTCTGCCACCAGCCCGGCGCGGCCTCGCCGTCCAGCGCCACCACGTCACGGTTGGCGGAGATGCCGCCCTGAACGATCACGGTGGGCGCATCGGGTGCGCCGCACCACAGGTAGCGTACGTCCACCTCGCAAGGGGCACTGCCGTACTTGGGGGCGAGGGTCAGGCGGCGCGTGCTGCGCTGGGTGGTCAGGTCCGGCCGCATGATGCCGGCCACCGCTGCAGAAGCGGATGCGGCGGGGGCGAAGGTTTGCGGCTGGCTGCACATCTGGGCTCTTCTCCGGTCGGCATCGACCCGCGGACCGGAGGAAGAGAGCAAGGCACGGCCAGCGGACGCGTGGCGGTGCGGATCTGCCCTCATCTCGCGGCTTGCGCCCAGGGGCGCCTCCGCAGGAATTGGCACCGTCGCGGAACTGCTCCGCAGGTTGCCCCGGCTTCAAAGGGCCTGTCCCTCCGCCGGTCTCGATGAGTGTTCGGAGAATCTAACCACCATGAAACGCGATGTCAATAGACGTCTAAACGTCTATGCCTCTTCACGTCCCGTGTCTTCATTCAAGATAGCCCAAGCAAGACGCACCAAAGGTTGCGCCCGAAACCAGATGTCCCGGGCGCCAGTCCTTGCCTACTGCCTGGTGGCCACGAAGGACATCGTGCGATCGCGCAGCTTGTCGTCAAAGAGCACCTTCATGGTCTTTCCGTCCGCCGACACCGTGGAAGTGGCCACGGATACCACCCTGCCATCGCGCTTATCAGTCTCCACCAGCACGTTCTTGCCGTTCTGCCTGACGGTCACGCTGCTGATGCCCGGGTCGCCCTTGTAGGGCGCCTCGGTGCCGTCGGTCCTGGCCTGGTACGACTGGCCGGTGGGCGTGGTCATGCTCAACGTCCCGTTCGCTTCCTTGTAGGTGAAGAAGATGGCGTTATCGGACAGGTTGGCGAGGTTCGAGGTGACCCATGAGCCGGAGACGGCGTGGGAGCCCGCCGGACCAGGCGCCACCCTGGCCAGATCGCCACTGCCCGTCACCGGTGCACTGCTGGTGTTGCTGCTGTCGGAGAACTCGAAATGCGCTGTCTTGCCGTCGGGCGCCACGGTCGTGGTGGAGGTGGCCACCACCTTGCCGGCCTTCTTGTCGGTTTCCTTGATGGCATGCGCGTCGACCACCTCGATCGCGACGCTGTCGTAGTAGGGGTGGCCGGATACCGCATGGTCCTGCCCGTCCGCCTTGACCTGGAAGGCCGGCGCGCAGGTCTTGCAGTCGTACGTGCCGTTTTGCAGCACCAGCACATCGGGCTTCTTGGGCATCTGGACCTTGCTCATGTCGACCTTCCAGGTGCCATCGAAGGCACTCTGCGCCATGGCGCATGGCGGACACAGCAAGGCCACCAGCAACAGACCCGGATACAGTGGCTTTTTCATGGTTGCGACTCCCCGAAGATGGATGGAGCCAGGTAAGGCCCGTCGCCCCCGGATCGACCTCGCTGTCTTTCAGGCTCGCCTCCCTTCCAGACCCAGCCGCCTGAACCTACGCCCGCCTCCGAGGGCCATCCACTGGCCGAAAGTGTTAACGGACGGGGATTTGCGGACAGGCGGGCCGGCTGCAACACTGCGCGGCCCGTTTCCATCGTCCATTGCCGATGCCTCTCCTCGCCCAAGCCGTCGTCGTCCTGATCGCCCTGCTGCACCTGTGGTTCCTGGTGTTGGAGATGTTCCTGTGGACCCGCCCGTCGGGCCGCCGGGCCTTCGGCCTGACCGAGGAATTCGCCCACCAGTCCAAGGTGCTGGCCGCCAACCAGGGCCTGTACAACGGCTTCCTGGCCGCCGGCCTGCTGTGGGGCGCGGCGCTGGGGCATGACGGCCGGGCCATCCAGCTGTTCTTCCTGGCCTGCGTGCTGGTGGCTGGCCTGTTCGGCGGCCTCACGGCCACCCGCAAGGTCCTGTGGATCCAGGGCCTGCCCGCGCTGGTGGCCATCGTGCTGGTGCTGGCCAGCTGAACGGGGACCTGTGGCACCGGCCCGCGCGACGGGCCTGTGCGATGCTTGTCGCTCCGCCTCCATAACGGCCTGTCCATGACATCCACCCCTCAGGAAGCGGTCGGTGACCGCTTTGATCCCCAGTTGATGGCGCACGCGCGCGAGCGCAGCTGGGCGGCCCTGCAGGGCATTCGTGAGCGCATGCGCCCCGGCATGAACGAGGACGAAGCCAGGAGCATGGCCGCCGGGGTGTTCGCCGAGCTGGGCATGGAGCGCCTGTGGCACCCGGTGATCATCCGCATCGGGCCCAACACCACCAAGATCTACCGTGAGCGCTCCGACGCCGACGTGCGACTGGGCGAGAACGACATCTACTTCATCGACCTGGGCCTGGTGTTCGACGGGCACGAGGGCGATGTGGGCGACACCTTCGTCACCGGCCACGTCCCCGAGAAGCAGGCCTGCGCCGCCGCCGCGCGCGAACTGTTCCAGCGCGTGGCCAGCGCCTGGCGCAGCCAGGGCCTCAGCGGGGAGGCGCTCTATGGCTACGCCGAGCAGCAGGCCGAGGTGATGGGCTGGCGCCTCAACCATGAGATCAAGGGCCACCGGGTCAGCGATTTCCCACATGCCGTGCACAAGGCTGGCGACCTGGGCGAGCTGGGCGAACGTCCTTCCAGCGGGCTGTGGATCCTGGAGATCCAGATCGCCCATCCGACCGAGCCCTATGGGGCGTTTTACGAGGATCTGCTCACCGCCTGAGGAGGTGGCACATGATGACCGGCTACCCCGTGCTGGAAGGCGGCTGCGATTGCGGCCGGATCCGTTACCGGATGTTGGGGCCACCGCTCATCGTGCACTGTTGCCACTGCCGCTGGTGCCAGCGCGAGACCGGGGCCTCGTTCGCCCTCAACGCCATGATCGAAACCGACCGGATCACCCTGCTGCAGGGCATGCCCGAGGTGATCGTGACGCCTTCCCACAGCGGGCGCGACCAGAAGATCCTGCGCTGCCCCGATTGCCGACTGGCCCTGTGGAGCCATTACGCGGGCGGCGGCAACGACGTGGCCTTCGTACGCGTGGGCACACTGGATGAACCGGACCGGCTGAGCCCGGACATCCACATCTACGTGGAGTCCAAGCAGCCGTGGGTGGTGCTGCCCGAAGGCGCCCGCTGCACGGCGCAGTTCTACGACATCGACCAGGTCTGGTCGCCCGAAAGCCTGGTGCGTCGGCAGCACATCCGCGAGAAGCGGGCCCAGCACCCCGGCTGACCCACCTCCCCCTGTAGGAGCGCACCCTGTGCGCGACACGGGCGATACGGCACGCCCCATTCCTCGGGCTCCCTGCCGCACGGTCGCGCACAGGGTGCGCACCTACAGGGAGGGGAAGGACTTGGAAACGGCGACGGCCCGGCCTTGGTACAATGGCCGGTTCGCGAGCCCAGAAACCACCATGTCCACGCATCTCACCGAAACCCGCCGCCGCCGTACCTTCGCCATCGTCAGCCACCCTGACGCGGGCAAGACCACGCTGACCGAAAAGCTGCTGCTGTTCGGCGGCGCGATCCAGATGGCCGGCTCGGTGAAGGGCCGCAAGGCCGCCCGCCACGCCACTTCCGACTGGATGGCGCTGGAAAAGGAGCGCGGCATCTCGGTGACCTCCTCGGTGATGCAGTTCCCCTACGAGGGCCGCATCGTCAACCTGCTCGATACCCCTGGCCACGCGGACTTCTCCGAGGACACTTACCGCGTGCTCACCGCGGTGGACTCGGCGCTGATGGTGATCGACTGCGCCAAGGGCGTGGAGGAGCGCACCATCAAGCTGATGGAGGTGTGCCGCCTGCGCGACACGCCCATCATGACCTTCATCAACAAGCTCGACCGCGAGGGCCGCTCGCCGATCGAACTACTGGACGAAGTGGAGTCGGTGCTGGGCATCGCCTGCGCCCCGCTGACCTGGCCGATCGGCATGGGCAAGCGCCTGAAGGGCGTGTACCACCTGCTGCTCGACGAAGTGCACGTGTTCGAGCAGGGCAAGAACTTCACGCGCCAGGACTCCACCATCTTCAAGGGCCTGGATGCGCCGGGCCTCGAAGCCGCCATTGGCGCCGAAGCGCTGGCCGAGCTGCGCGACGAGCTGGAGCTGGTGCAGGGCGCCTCGCATCCGTTCGATGCGGAGCAATACCTGGCCGGCAAGCTCACCCCGGTGTTCTTCGGCTCGGCAGTGAACAACTTCGGTGTGCAACTGCTGCTGGACTTCTTCGTCGAGCACGCGCCTTCGCCGCGCTCGCGTGCCACGCTGACGCGCGAAGTGAAGCCGGAAGAGGAAGCGCTCACCGGCTTCGTGTTCAAGATCCAGGCGAACATGGACCCGGCGCACCGTGACCGCATCGCCTTCATGCGCGTCTGCTCGGGCACCTACAGCGCCGGCATGAAGATGATGCAGACGCGCACCGGCAAGGACGTGCGTATCGCCAACGCACTGACCTTCATGGCCAGCGATCGTGAAATCGTCGAGAACGCCTATCCGGGCGACGTGATCGGCCTGCACAACCACGGCACCATCGGCATCGGCGACACCTTCACCGAAGGCGAGATGGTCAGCTTCACCGGCATCCCCAACTTCGCGCCGGAACTGTTCCGCCGTGCGCGCCTGCGCGACCCGCTGAAGATGAAGGCGCTGCAGAAGGGCCTGGCCCAGCTGTCCGAGGAAGGCGCCACGCAGTTCTTCCGCCCGCTGATGAGCAACGATCTCATCCTGGGCGCGGTGGGCGTGCTGCAGTTCGACGTGGTGGCCTATCGCCTCAAGGACGAATACGGCGTGGATGCTACCTTCGAGCCGGTCACGGTGGCCACCGCGCGCTGGATCCATTGCGACGACGCCAAGAAGCTCGAGGAATTCCGCGAGAAGAACGCCAACAACCTGGCCATCGACGCGGCCGGCGAATTGGTCTACCTGGCGCCCTCGCGCGTGAACCTGCAGCTGGCGCAGGAGCGCTCTCCAGCGGTGCGCTTCTCGGCCACGCGCGAGCACGCCACGTCGGTCGATCTCTGACCCACGGCGGCGCCCTGGACTCCGGGCGCCGCTTGCCATGACTGCAGGCCCGTGTCGGGGCAGCGTGCACGCTGCTACCCTCCCCGCGTCCACAGGGAGTCCAACGACGTGCCAGCCGCCCCGATCGCCTTCACCACACCCATCACGGCATCCCCCTGGCAGCGCTGGATGGTGTTTTCGCCAGTGGCGCGACTGGCCTTCTTCACGGCCCTGTACATCCTGCTGTTCGTGCTCAGCTCGAAGGCGGCCGGCGCCCTGGGCTTCTTCGCCGACGGCACCTCGCGCCTTACGCATGCCATGGGCAATCTGGGCGTGCAGCTGGCCTCCTCGATTCCGGCCTACCTGATCCTGGTGCAGGCTGTCGAGCGCCGCCGCGTCGACGAACTGGCCGCCAAGGACGCGCTCACGCTGCTGCCCGCGGGCCTGCTGGGTGGCGCCCTGCTGTTCAGCCTGGTCGTGCTCGTGCTCTGGCTGGCCGGCAGTTACCACGTCACGGGCACGGACCTTGGTGCGGACTGGCTGCCCGGCGTGCTCACCGCCGGCGTCGGCGCCGGCATCGCCGAAGAGATCATCACGCGCGGCGCACTGTTCCGCATCGTCGAAGAGGGCCTGGGCACCTGGTGGGCACTGGCCATCTCTGCCCTGTTCTTCGGCATGGCCCACATCTTCAACCCCGGCGCCACGCTGTGGAGCTCGCTGGCCATTGCCATCGAGGCCGGCGTGCTGCTCGCGCTGCTGTACCACGTGACGCGCTCGCTGTGGCCCTGCATCGGCCTGCACGCGGCGTGGAACATCATGCAGGGTACGGTCTATGGCATTCCCGTCTCGGGCACCTCCGCCCGGGGCGTGCTGGTGTCCACCCGTACAGGCCCCGACTGGCTGAGCGGCGGCGTGTTCGGCGCCGAAGCCTCGGTGGTGGCGCTGGTGCTGTGCTCGTGCTGCTCGGCGCTGCTGCTGGTGATTGCACTGCGTCGCGGCACCATCGTGCCGCCGGCATGGCGTCGCGCGCCGCGCGGCTGAGGACTGCTGTCGCCTTCACAAAGTCACGAATACGCTGACTCGGCCGTTCCGGCACGGCAGAATGCCTGTGCCACCCCGATGGACGACCGACGCATGGCTTCATCCCGCCCCCGCCCGCGCTACAACTGGCTGGCCCACCAGCCGATGCAGCAGAAGATCCTGCTGGCCATCGGCACCCTGCTGTCGCTGTTCGTGATTTCGGGCACGGTGACCCTGCTGTCGCTGTCGCGGCAAAACACCAGCTGGGAATGGGTGCGCCACTCCCATGCCGTCCAGCGGAAGCTGGACGACGTGACGCAATCCCTCGAGGAGAGCCAGATCGGGGCGCGCGGCTTTGCCCTGAGCCAAGGCCAGGGCGAGCTCGACGCCTTCCATGCCTCGACCCGTGCCTTCGGCGACAACATCCGTGACCTGCGCCAGCTGACCTCGGACAACCCGTTGCAGCAGGCTCGCATCGACCAGCTTCAGTCGCTGGGCACCCGCTGGGAGCAGGAGGTAAGCAGCAAGGTCATCGATGCGGTCAAGGACATCCCGCGCAACGACCCGGTGGCCGCAGCCGCCGCGCTCGAACGCGTCCAGGCCGGTTACGTGAGCAGCCTGACCGTCTCCGCCAATGACCTGCATGCCCTGATCCGTAAGATGAACGACACCGAGCAGCAACTGCTCGACCAGCGCGATGCCACCCAGCATCGCGACGTGGAGATGGTGCGCATCGTGACCTGGGCCACCTTGCTGCTCAGCCTGATCATGGGCGCATCGGTGATCGGCTGGACCTTCCGCCTGATCACCCGCCCGATCCGCCGCATGACGGACCTGATGACCCGACTGGCCAGTCACGACCACGGCGTGGAGATCCGCCAACTGGAGCGCCGCGACGAGATCGGCGAAATGGCGCGGGCGCTGCAGGTGTTCAAGCAGATGTCGATCGAGACCAGCGAACTGACCTGGGTAAAGAGCCAGGTGTCGCGGATCTCCAGCGAATTGCAGGCCGTCACCGATCCCCATGAGTTCGCCGACCGCCTCACCGGCATCCTGGTGCCGCTGCTCAAGGGTGGCCTCGGCGTGTTCTATCGCTACGACGAGAATGGCGGACGGCTGCGCCTGCTGGGCAGCTATGGCTTCCCGCAGGCAGAGGCCGCCGACACGGACTACGCGCCGGGCCAGGGCCTGGTCGGCCAATGCGCGCTGGAACGCAAGACCATCACGCTGCGGGATATCCCGGGGGACTATGCGCGCATCCGCTCCGGCACCGGCGACGCCGTGCCGCGCACCGTGACAGTGCTGCCGCTGCTGCTGCGCGACAAATTGCTGGGCGTGCTCGAGCTGGCCAGTTTCCAGGACCTCAGCGAGCCGCAACAACGCCTGCTGGAAGAGCTGCTTCCGATCGCCGCCTTGTCGCTGGAAAACCTGCAGCGCGCACAACGCACCCAGGACCTGCTGCGCCGTACCAGCGAGCAGGCCGACGAGCTGCGCGCCTCGGAAGACATCCTGCGGCGCCAGCAGCAGGACCTGCAGGTCACCAACGAGGAACTCAACGAAAAGACCCACGCACTGCAGGAGCAGTCGCAACGCCTGCTCGCCTCGGAGGAGGAGCTGCGCGTGCAGACCGAGGAGTTGCAAGCCTCCAACGAGGAACTGCGGCAGAAGACCGACACGCTCAACCAGCAGAAGCAGATACTGGAGGCGTTGCAGCGGGAAACCGAGGAGAAGGCAGAGGAGCTGGCACGCGCCAGCCAGTACAAGTCCGAATTCCTCGCCAACATGTCGCACGAGCTGCGCACGCCGCTCAACAGCCTGCTGATCCTGTCGCGCAGCCTGGCCGACAACCGCGAGGGCAACCTCGATGCCGAGCAGATCGAATCGGCGCGCATCATCCACGACTCCGGCAGCAACCTGCTGAGGCTGATCAACGACATCCTCGACCTGTCCAAGGTCGAGGCCGGCAAGATGGAAGTGACCTTCGAAGACTTCCCCCTGGCGGACCTGGAGCGTGCCCTTCGCCGCACCTTCGCCCATGTGGCCCAGGAGAAGCAGCTGGGCTTTCACGTCGAGATCGAGCCTGACCTGCCGCCTGCCATCCACACCGACGCGCCCAAGCTCGAGCAGGTGGCCAACAATCTCATCGGCAACGCGTTCAAGTTCACCCACCAGGGCACCGTCAGCGTGCGCATCGGCCGCCCCTCCCCGGCACTGGCGCTGCCACCAGCCCTGCAAGGCAGGGATGTCCTCGCGATCGCGGTAAGCGACACCGGCATCGGCATCCCCCCGGACAAGGTGCAGAAGATCTTCAAGGCGTTCGAACAGGTCGACGCCAGCACCAGCCGGCAGTACGGCGGCACCGGCCTGGGCCTGACCATCTCCAAGCGCATCGTCGAGCTGCTGGATGGCGACATCGTGTTGCACAGCGACGTTGGCCAGGGCAGCACCTTCACCATCCTGCTGCCCCTGCGCGGCCCGTCCTCGCCGGTCGCCACGCCGGGTGCAGCCTCCGCCGCGGCGCCGGCGCCGGCGCCGCGCGCCACCACCAGCGCCCTCCTGCCGGACAGCATCGAAGACGACCGCGACCAGGTCCAGGCCGGCGATACGAGCATCCTGATCATCGAGGACGATCCGGTGTTCGCGCGCATCCTTGCCGACATGGTGCGGCGCAAGGGCTACCGCGTGCTGGCCGCGGCCGACGGCGAGTCAGGCCTGCAACTGGCCCATCGCTATCGTCCCACCGGCATCCTGCTCGACGTGATGCTGCCGGGCATGGATGGCTGGACCGTGATCGAGCGGCTGAAGGACGATCCGGCTACGCGGCACGTGCCCGTGCATTTCAT
This sequence comes from Dyella sp. C9, assembly GCF_003332825.1. Lineage (GTDB taxonomy): Bacteria > Pseudomonadota > Gammaproteobacteria > Xanthomonadales > Rhodanobacteraceae > Dyella. The sequence goes on from NZ_QIRF01000009.1 coordinate 92,651, forward strand.
TTCGGCCGTGGATGAAGCCAATCGTGGCCGCGAACTGGGCGCCGTGGGCTTCCTCACCAAGCCGGTGAGCCGCGAGGCCATCAGCAGCGCCTTCGACCGGCTGCTGCACTTCGCCAACGGGCACACGCGCCAGTTGCTGATCGTGGATGACGATGCCGATTCGCGTGCCGCCCTGCGTACCCTGCTGCGGCATGACGACGTTGCCATCGACGACGCCGCGAGCGCGGAGGAGGCCCTGCAGCGCATGGACGGCACCCGCTACGACTGCATCGTGCTCGACCTGGGCCTGCCCGGCATGTCCGGCATGGAATTCCTCGAACGCCTCTCGGCCAGCGGGCAGATTCCACCGGTGGTGATCTACTCCGGTCGCGAACTGAGCCGGGAGGAAAGCCTCAAGCTACGCCAGTACACCGATAGCATCGTGATCAAGGGCGCACGCTCGCCGGAGCGCCTGATGGACGAGGTCAGCCTGTTCCTGCACAGCATCCGCTCGCAGGGCCACGCGCGAACTCCGGCTGCGGCCTCGTCCGGCCCGATCGACGCCGGCGAACTGCAGAACCGCAAGGTGCTGCTGGTGGATGACGACATGCGCAACCTGTTCGCGCTGTCCAAGGTGCTGCGCGGCTGGGGCGTACAGGTCACCATGGCGCAGGACGGACAGAAGGCGCTGAAGGTGCTGGCCGACCAGGACGACATCGAACTGGTGCTGATGGATGTGATGATGCCGGTGATGGATGGCTACGACACGATCCGCGCCATCCGCGCACAGCCGCAGATGACCCGGCTGCCGATCATCGCCCTCACCGCCAAGGCCATGCGCGGTGACCGCGAGCGCTGCCTGGAGGCGGGCGCGAACGATTACCTGTCCAAGCCGATCGACGTCGACAAGCTATCGTCGATGATGCACGTGTGGCTGCACCGATGAGCCCCTCCGCCGGACAGGCGCCCCCCGTGGATCACGCCCTTGAGGACATCGAGGTCGACCTGTTCGTGCGGGCGCTCAAGCTCCGCCATGGCTACGACTTCAGCCAGTACGCACCGGCGTCGCTGAAGCGCCGCGTGCTGCAGTTGGTGCACAGCCAGCACACCGGCACCATCAGCGGCCTCACCCACCGGGTACTGCATGAGCCCGCCTTCCTGCCGGAGGTGCTGGAGGGCCTGTCGGTGCCGGTGTCGGAAATGTTCCGTGACCCGGAGGTGTTCCGCGCCCTGCGCGAACAGGTCTTCCCCGTGCTTGCCTCCTATCCCCAGATCAATATCTGGCAGGCGGGCTGCGCACACGGCCAGGAGGTCTATTCGCTCGCCATCCTGCTGGAAGAGGCCGGCCTGTACGAGCGCACCCAGATCTACGCCACCGACTTCAACGAAGCCGCCCTGCGCCACGCCCAGGAAGGCATCTACCCGGCCCGCGAGGCGCAGCTGTGGTCGCGCAATTACCTGGCCGCGGGCGGCAGCCATACGCTGGCCGACTATTACAGCGCGCGCTACGAGTTGATCAAGCTCGACCAGCGACTGCGCCGCCACGTGATCTTCGCCAACCACAACCTGGTCACCGACGAGGTGTTCTGCGAAGCCCATCTGGTGCTCTGCCGCAACGTGCTGATCTATTTTTCCGATCCGCTGCAGGACCGCACGCTGGCGCTGTTCCGCGACAGCCTGGTGCGCGGCGGCTACCTCTGCCTGGGCACGCGCGAGAGCCTTGATTTCGCACCTTCCGCGATCGATTTCACCCCGGTCAACAGCGCACTGCGCATCTACCGGCTGGGTTCCCGCAGCGAAGGTGTCGACTGACGTGGATGCACCCCGGGCCATCGTGATCGGCTGCTCCGCGGGTGGACTGTCCGCCCTGGAGCAGCTGTTCGCGCAGCTCTTGCCCTCCCTGCCGCAGCCCATCGTGGTGTGCTGTCACACCGGTTCGTCCACGGTGGACCTGATGTGCGAGCTGCTCGCCCGGCACAGCACGCTGCCCGTGGTCGAGGCGACAGAGCGCTCCACGCCGCTGGGTGGCACCATCCATGTGGCGCCCAGCGGCTACCACCTGCTGGTGGAAGCCACCGGACGTTTTGCCTTGTCCGTGGACGAGCGTGTGAGTTTCGCGCGACCTTCCATCGACGTCCTGTTCGACTCGGCGGCCGAGGCCTACGGCGACGCCCTGATCGGGGTCGTGCTCACCGGTGCCAACCGCGACGGTGCCGAGGGCCTCGCATGCATCCGCCACCACGGCGGCCTGGCCGTCGTGCAGGATCCCGGCGATGCCGAAGCCCCGACCATGCCCCAGGCCGCACTGGAACTCGCCGGTGCCGACCACTGTCTCCCGCTGGCGGCCATCGGGCCGCTGCTCAACCGCTTGTGCCTGCCATGAATGTCCCTCTCCCCAAGATCCTCGTCGTCGATGACACCCCCGCCAACCTGGTGGCCATGCGCCACCTGCTTGCCGACAGCGGAGCCGACGTCCATGAAGCCAGCAGCGGCAATGAAGCGCTCGCACTGTGCCTGGACCACGAGTTCGCGCTGATCCTGCTCGATGTGAACATGCCCGACATGGACGGCTTCGAAGTGGCCTTCCTCATCGGCGAGGACGAACGACTGCGTGAGACCCCGATCATCTTCGTCACCGCGGCCTACGCCGATGACATCAATCGCGTGCGTGGTTACCACTTCGGCGCGGTGGACTACATCGCCAAACCGATCAACGACATGATCCTGCAGTCCAAGGTGCGCGTCTTCCTCGAGCTGTACCGTGCACGCGCCGAGCTCAAGGACACGCTGGCCGCCTTGCGCGCGGAGATCGCCGAACGTCAACGCATCGAGGCGCAGATCCGCTACCAGGCCACGCACGACATGCTCACCGGCCTGCCCAACCGCGTGCTGTTCCACGACCGCCTGGTCACGGCCATGCAGCGCGTGCCGCGCCATGGCCCGGGCTTTGCGCTGGCGCTGCTGGACATCGACGGCTTCAAGGGCGTGAACGATACCCATGGCCACCCGGCCGGTGACGCCTTGCTCAAGGAGATTGCCGTTCGCCTGACCGAAGGCGTACGCGCCAACGATACGGTGGCACGACTCGGCGGCGATGAGTTCGCCGTCATTCTCGAGGATGTGAGCGACGGCGACTCCCTGCTGCGCCGCTGCGAGGAGTTGTGCCAGGCGCTCTCACGCCCCTACGACCTGCATGGCAGCAAGGGCCGCTTTGAGGCCCGGGTCAGCGCCAGCATCGGCATCGCCTCGTGGCAGGGCGAAGCGCAGAGCGACGAGGCGCTGATCCAGGCTGCGGACCGCGCGCTCTACCGCGCCAAGGACGAAGGCAAGAATCGCTGCGTGCTGGCGATCTGAACGCTAGGCCGCCTTGCGCGGCGACACCCACATGTCGATGCGCGCACGAAACACTTCGTCGCCGGCATCGTTGCGCACGCTCACCCGCACCGGCCAGGCATAGCCACTGGCCTCCTCCACCGCCGGCTGCTCCGGCGTTGCCACCGCGTGCTGGGTACCCGTGGCCTTGGCCAGATACTCCACCGTCATGCCGCGGGGAATCCATCGCATGCTGGATGGAATGCTCACGTCGGTCATCATGCCCGCGGTGAGTTCGGCCACGTTGCACAGCGCGATCGCATGCACCGTGCCGATGTGGTTGTGCACGCGACGACGGTCACGGATATCCACCGCGCAGCGATTGGGCTCCAGCGCCACGAAACGCGGCGAGATGGTGGCGAAGTAAGGCGCCTTGAAGCAGATAAGGCGGCCGTACAACCAACGGCCGCCCGGCAGGGATACCAGCTTGCGATACAGGGACAGGGCTTGGCTCATGCAAAACTCCCATGCAGACCAGGCAGATGCCTCGCCTTGGATGTGCCAGCGGGCTCCTGGCTCCTGAGGCGTCATCCCGGCGCGAGCCGGGATGACGATCTCGATCAGGCCGCGTCGGCCAGCTTCTTCTTGCGATCGGCGCGCGTCACCGCCGCACCCAGCTCGGACGGATCGAAATCGTCCACCGAGATGAACTCGAACACGCCCTCGCGCACGCGCTTGAGCAGATCGAATTCGGCGGCATTGATCACGCCCGCCTGCAGCGCCTCGGCCAGCTGGCCGTTGTAGTCGTGCGACTTGAACTGGCCGGCCTTCTGCGCCTTGCCGAACTTGCGCTCCACCGGCTCGGCCGCGATCACGTCCGGCAGCAGCGCGTTCATGCGGCCGATGGTGTTGTTCGCGGTCGGGGTGAGGTAAGCCCACTCGGTGAGGCGATCGCGGGCTTCGCCCGGCGCGGTGATGATGGCGGCCACGCGGCGACCCAGGCGATCCGACGGCGGCACTTCGCGGCGACCGAACGGGAACACCAGCGCACGCAGCAGCCAGGACACCGGCTTCACCGGGAAATTGCGGATCGCGCCATCCAGCGCCATCTGGGTGCGCCACATGCACTCGTGGAAGGCCCAGGCCAACAGCGGACGGTCCGCTTCCGGTCGACCCGTGTCCTCGTAGCGCTTCAGCATCGCACTGGTGATGTACAGGTAGCTCAGCACGTCACCCAGGCGGGCGGACAGCTTTTCCTTGAACTTCAGCTTGCCACCCAGCACGCCCATGAAGGTGTCGGCGCACAGCGCCAGCGCCGCCGAGTAGCGGTTGAGCTTGCGGTAGTAACGGCGCGTGTAAGCGTCACCGGCGGTATCACCGATGCGCGAACCGGTGAGGCCCAGGGTGAACGCACGCACGGCATTGGAGATGCCGAAGCCGATATGGCCGAACAGCGCGCGGTCAAAGGTCCTCAGGCGATCGCCATAATCGGCGATCGACAACGACTGCATTTCCTTCAGCACGTAGGGATGGCAGCGGATGGCACCCTGGCCGAAGATCATCAGGCTGCGCGTCATGATGTTCGCGCCTTCCACCGTGATGGCAATCGGCACGCCCTGCCATGCACGACCGGCATAGTTCTTCGGACCCAGCTGCACGCCCTTGCCGCCGTGCACGTCCAGCGCGTCGCCCGCGATCACGCGGCCCCACTCGGTGGCGTGGTACTTGGCGATCGCCGACGGCACCGCCGGCTTCTCGCCACGATCGACCGCCGCCGCCGTGGCGCGCGACAGCGCGGCCGTCGCGTAGGTCAGGCCGCCGATGCGTGCCAGCGCTTCTTCCACGCCCTCGAAGCGGGCGATCGAAAGACCGAACTGCTTGCGCATGCGCGCATAGGCGCCGGTGGCAGCGACGGCGGCGCGCACGCCGCCGGTGGCGTTGGACGGCAGCGAGATCGCACGACCCACCGACAGGCATTCCACCAGCATGCGCCAGCCGTGGCCGGCCATGTGCGGACCGCCGATCAGTACCGACAGCGGCACGAATACGTCCTTGCCGTGCAGCGGACCGTTCTGGAACGGGATATTGAGCGGGAAGTGGCGGCGGCCGATTTCCAGGCCCGGGGTCGAACGCGGCAGCAGCGCCAGCGTGATGCCCAGATCTTCCTTGTCGCCCAGCAATTTCTCGGGGTCATACAGGCGGAAGGCCAGGCCCACCACCGTGGCGATCGGCGCCAGCGTGATGTAGCGCTTGTCGAAGGTGAGCTTCATGCCCAGCGTCTCGACGCCATCGACCACCTGCTTGCAGACGATGCCGAAGTCGGTGATCGAGGTCGCGTCGGAACCGGCGTACGGGCCGGTCAGCGCGAAACAGGGGATCTCTTCGCCAATGGCCAGGCGCGGCAGATAGTGGTTCTTCTGCTCGTCACTACCGTAATGCAGCAGCAATTCGGCCGGACCCAGCGAGTTGGGCACCGCAACGGTGGAGGCAACCGTCGCCGACATCGTCGCCAGCTTCTGCAGCACCGCTGAATGCGCCAGCGCGGAGAAGCCCAGGCCGCCGTACTGCTTCGGGATGATCATGCCGAAGAACTTGTGCTTCTTCACGAAGGCCCAGACTTCCGGCGGCAGGTCGGCCAGCTCGTGGGTGATCTGCCAGTCGTCGAGCATGCCGCAGAGTTCTTCCACCGGGCCATCCATGAAGGCCTGCTCTTCCACGCTCAGCACCGGCTTGGGCTGCTTGAGCAGCTCGTGCCAGTCGGGCTTGCCGGAGAACAGCTCGCCCTCGAAACCCACCGTGCCTGCTTCCAGTGCGGTCTGCTCGGTCTCGGACAGCTTCGGCGTCACTTTGGCGAACATCTTCAGCAGCGGCGCACTGATCTGCTTGCGGCGGAAGCCGTCCATCAGCAGCGGCACGGCGATGAGCAGCTCGATCACCAGCAGGATGAACATGGTCCAGGAAGCGCCCGTCAGCAGGCCGACCACGACGGTGATGACCACCGTGGCGATCGCCCATGTGCGCAGGCTGCTGCGGTGGTAGGCACAGGCGCCGGTGGCAATGAGCGCCGCCAGCAGGGTCAGGATCACGGACATCAGCACACCTCGTTACGAAGGACGACCAGGCAGTTCTTGGGGTTCATGCGGAAACCGCGTCACGGCGGTCGGGAGCGGCAAGCGTCTCCACGAATCGTGCGATCTCGCGGGTGAATGCGTCGTTGGCGTCACCCGCCACCATGTGGGTGGCGCGCGGCAGCTCCACGTGCTCGGCATGCGGCACCAGACGCAGGAATTCATCGACGTTGTCGCGCGACACCACGTCGCTGCGACCGCCGGACAACAACAGCACCGGCACGCGCACCTTGGCGGCGGCGGCCATCAGGCGCGGCTGGTAACGCTCGCTCTCGCGCACCAGGTCGCCGCCCAGCAGGGCCGGGTCCCAGTGCCAGCGCAAGCGTCCGTCGGCACCTTCGCGCAATAGCGGACGCAACTGGTCGGCGCTCTTGCGCTCGGCCCGATGCGGCAGGTACTTCGCGATCGCCTCGGCCGCTTCGTCGTAGCTGGCGAAGCCATCCGGATGGGCCTGCATGAAGGCCAGGATGCGCTCGACGCCTGCCGTCTCCCAACGCGGGGTGATGTCCACCAGCACCAGCGCGCGGAACGCGTCAGGGTCCACCTCGCCGGCGATCACCAGCCCGAGCAGGCCGCCCATCGATGCACCGACCAGGATCGGCTTGCGCAACTCGGCATGCGCCAGCAGGCGCAGGTCGCCGACGAACTGTTCCATGTGGTAGTCGCCGAGCGGGACGCGGCCGCTCTCGCCATGGCCGCGGCTGTCGAAACTCACGCAGCGGTACCCGGCCTGCGCCAGCGCCGCCGCCGTGCCACGCCAGGCGCCACGCGTCTGGCCAAAGCCATGCGCGAACAACAGCGTGGGCGAACCATCGGGGTTGCGCACCTCGACCGACAGCTCCAGGCCATCGGCCGCGCGGACCTGTTCGACACACTTTTTGATAGGGGGGTGCTGGACCATACGCATGAGTATGTAGGCCTGCCCCGACGCCGTCAATACGCACCGCAAGGCTTGCCGCCCCGCCGAATTTCAATGACTTGCGGGACCGGCGATTACAAAACAGCCAACTAGGGCTACCATACGTTTATGAATGTGAGCGCCAAACCCGAACGCACCCGCCTGTCTGCCGAGGACTGGGAAGACGCCGCCCTCAGGCTGATCGCCGACCAGGGCGTGGGCGCACTGGCCGTCGAGGCCCTTGCCCGCCAGCTCGGCGTCACCAAGGGAAGTTTCTACTGGCATTTCCGCACCCGGGAAGCCTTGCTGCAGGCTGCACTGGAACGCTGGGAGCAGTACGGCGAAAAGGAAGTCATCAGCCAGATCGAGGCCATGCCCGACCCGCGCGCGCGCCTGCCGGAGCTGTTCCGCCGTGTGGCGCACGAACTGGCGCCGCACCGCGTCTACGCCGCCCTGCTCAAGGCGCTGGACCACCCGCAGGTGGTGCCGGTGATGGCCCGCGTGTCGCAGCGGCGCATGGAGTTCCTCACCAACATCTATCGCGAGGCTGGCCTGCCCGCCGACGAAGCACTCAATCGCGCGCGCCTCACCTACGCCGCCTATGTCGGTTTCCTGCAGCTCAATTTCACCCTCGGCCTGCCGCGGATCAGCCATGAGGAGTTCGACGCCTACGTCGAACACATGATCCGCACCCTGACGCCGGCCTAAGCCCTCGTTACATCAAGGTTTTCGACTACAAAAAACGCCACCTTTGGGTGGCGTTTTTTGTGGCTCAACGCCTCTATCAGTCCACTTACAAAAGTGGTCTGCAACCACCTCTCTAACTGCCGGCCAGCGCGGTGTTTTGGGGTGCGCCCAGTTGTCTTTTGCTGCGCTCATCCTTGTCATGCCAGTCAGCGTAAGTTACCGTTTTCACTCTTTTTTGGCCTAAGACCAGAAGTGAGGAACGTGATGTCGAGCAAGCTGGAAGCCCTGCAGCGCTGGGTTGACGAAGTGGCGGCCCTGACCCGCCCTGCCAAGATCCACTGGTGCGATGGCTCCGATGCCGAATACCAGCAGCTGGTCCAGCAGATGTTGCAGTCAGGCGATCTGATCGAGCTCAATCAGGACACCCACCCGGGCTGCTACCTGCACCGCTCGAACCCGTCCGACGTGGCCCGCGTGGAGCACCTCACCTTCGTCTGCACCGAAACCCAGGATGCGGCAGGCCCCAACAACCACTGGATGGCCCCGGCCGAGGCGCACACCAAGATGGATGCGCTGTTCGACGGCTGCATGGAAGGCCGCACCATGTACGTGATCCCCTACTGCATGGGCCCGATCGATTCGCCGCTGGCCCGTTGCGGCGTGGAGATCACCGACAGCCCGTACGTAGTGGTCAACATGCGCACGATGACCCGCATGGGCGCCGCCGCACAGGCTCGCATCGAGCGCGAAGGCCGCTTCGTGAAGGGCCTGCACTCCACCGGCGAGCTGGATCCGGAGCGTCGCTTCATCATGCATTTCCCCGAGGAGCTGACCATCAAGTCGTATGGCTCCGGCTACGGCGGCAACGCGCTGCTGGGCAAGAAGTGCCACGCGCTGCGCATCGCCAGCTACCAGGCCCGTACCGAAGGCTGGCTGGCCGAGCACATGCTGATCGTGGGCATCGAGAACCCCAAGGGCGAAACGCATTACATCGCCGCCGCGTTCCCGTCGGCCTGCGGCAAGACCAATCTCGCCATGCTGATTCCGCCCGAAGGCTATCGCCAGGATGGCTGGAAGGTGTGGACGGTGGGCGACGACATCTGCTGGATGCGTCCGGGTGCGGATGGCCGCCTGTATGCCATCAACCCGGAGGCCGGCTATTTCGGCGTGGCGCCGGGCACCAGCGATGCCACCAACCCGAATGCACTGTCGACCATCGCGCGCGACACCATCTTCACCAACGTGGCCGTCACCGCCGACAACCAGCCGTGGTGGGAAGGCCTGCCCGGCACGCCCGTCACCGACTGGCAGGGTCGCCCGTATGACCCGGCCAATGGCCCGGCCGCACACCCTAACTCGCGCTTCACCGTGAGCGCGAAACAGTGCCCGACCTGGTCGCCGCGCGCCGAGGATGCGCAGGGCGTGCCGATCAGCGCCATCGTGTTCGGTGGCCGCCGTCCGTCGCTGATCCCGCTGGTGTTCGAGGCGAAGGACTGGAAGCACGGCGTGCTGGTCGGTGCCGCGATGGGTTCGGAAACCACCGCCGCCGCCACTGGCGCAGTCGGCGTGCTGCGTCGCGACTCGATGGCTATGAAGCCGTTCGCCGGCTATCACTACGGCGACTACTTCCGTCACTGGCTGTCGTTCGACCAGCCGGGCGCCAAGTTGCCGAAGATCTTCCACGTCAACTGGTTCCGCAAGGGCGAAGACGGCCGCTTCCTGTGGCCGGGCTTCGGCGACAACCTGCGCGTGCTGGAGTGGATGATCGACCGCGTCGATGGCCGCGCCGCCGGCAATGAAACGCCGATCGGCATCCTGCCGGCCAACGGCGAACTCCGCCTCGACGACCTGGCACTGGATCGCGCCACTGTCGATGCCCTGCTCGACGTTGACCACGCGGGCTGGACGGCCGAACTGGCCGCCATCGGCGAGTACCTGGACAGCTTCGGCGAACGCATGCCCGAGCAGTTGCACGTCGAGCAGCAGCGCGTCGCCAAGGCGCTGGACGCGGCCGCCGTCGCCTCCTGATCCACCGGCCCCGCCAGCCACGCGCTGGCGGGGCCATCTTGCAGCACGACCCTTCTAAACCTTGCCGCGCGCGGGCGCATCCAAGCTGGCAAGATGATTGCTGCCTGCCCCGCCACCGGAAACCTGATGCCGCCTGCGCCTGCCGCGGACTCCACCGACACGGACGACGTACGCGCGGCCGCGGCTGGTGACCGGCAAGCGTTCCAGCGGCTGTATCGACTGCATGTGGATCGCGTCTACGGCGCGGTCTACCGCCTGGCCGGCTACGACCATGCCCGCGCCGAGGACCTCACCCAGGATGCCTTCGTGCGCGCCTGGCAGAAGCTTTCCGGCTTTCGCGGCGAAAGCGCCTTCGGCACCTGGCTGTACCGGCTCGCCGTCAACGTCGCGCTGATGGATATCCGTTCACGCGGTGCCGATCCCGTCAACGTGATGGACGAGGACGACATCCCCGATCATGGTGAAACGCCGTTCTGCGCCGCCGAGCGCGACGAACTGGAACGCGCCATCGCCGGCCTGCCGCCGCGTGCACGCGCCGTGCTGGTGCTGCATGACATCGAAGGCTGGAGGCACGAGGAAATCGGCACCGAGCTGGGCATGGCCGTAGGCTCGTCGAAGGCACAGCTGCATCGCGCGCGTGGCCTGCTGCGCAAAGTTTTGGGAGAACGCTCATGAACGAATTCGAATGGCTCCGCCAGACCCGCGCACTGCGCGAACCGGTGTCGCCGCGCCGGGACCTGTGGTCCGGCATCGATGCCGCGCTTGGCCAGGCGGCCAACGGGACCACCGCACCGGCACCACGCCGCGCATCGCATCGCCTGCAGGGCTGGCTGGTCGCGGCAAGTTTCGCGGGACTCTCGCTGTTTGCGGGCAGCCTGGCCGTGCACCTGCGCGAACAGCCCGTCAACGACCAGATGGCAGCAAGCACGACGGGCGCGGCCCGCTGGCACCCCGCCGACCCGCGCCTTGCCGGCGCCGCGGTGGAACTGGACGCAGCCAGCATGGAACTGCACCAGGCCATGGAACAGGCCCCGCACTCACCCGCGCTGCAACGCCTGCTTGAACGCACCCACAAGCAACAGACGCAACTGCAACAGATGGAACACCAGGCTGGTTGAGTCCAGCGGAGCCTTCACATGAAAACCGCACGCATCATTCCACTCCTGCTCAGCCTGTCGATCGGCCAGGCCCTGGCCGACACGCCCATCAACCTCAGCCGCGACGCGGCGCCCAACGTGCACGTCAACATTGGCAACGTGAAGGGCTCGGTCACCATCACCGCCTGGGACCGCAACCAGGTGCAGGTGGCCGGCCGGCTTGGCGACGGCGCCAGGCCGCTGACCATCGATGGCAGCGCCAGCGACATGACCATCAAGGTGCAGTCCCAGGGCAAGTCCGGCTGGTTCAACTGGAACGCCGACACGTCCATGGGCGCGACCACCCTCGACGTCCGCGTGCCCAAGGGCGCCGCGCTGGACGTGGACGTGGTGAGCGCCCCGATCAGCATCGACGGCATCGACGGCGGCAAGATCAAGGTCAACACCGTCAGCGGCCGGGCCCGGGTCAATGCACGCACCCCGCTGGCCGAGATCGACAGCGTCAGCGGCAGCATCGAACTGGCCGGCAGCGCCGATCGCGTCGAACTGCAGACGGTAAGCGGCGACATCCTTGCGCCCAACGTGGGCAGCGACGCCGAGCTGCAGACCGTGTCCGGTCGCATCCGCGTCAACGGCGGGCCGTGGCGCAAGCTCAACCTGAGCACCGTCTCCGGCGACGTGCAGTTGTCCGGCGGGCTGGCCGCGGGGGGTACTTTCGATGTCGACAGCATGAGCGGCGACGTGCAGGTGCAGATGCCTTCCACTCTCTCGGCGGCCATCCACGCCAGCACCTTCAGCGGCGACCTACGCAGCGACTTCGGCGCGGTGTCGAAGGTGGAGCGCGGCCCCGGCAGCGAGCTGCGAGCGACAGCAGGCGCGGGCAACGGCAAGGTCAACATCGAAACCTTCAGCGGCGACCTGCGCATCCGCCAGCAGGACTGAAACCGACCTCAGGCACCAACGAAAACGCCGGGCGATGCCCGGCGTTCTGCTGTCTGGCGCAGCGCTTACAGATCCTGGTGATATTGCACGTAAGGCGTGCGGGACTGGTCGGGCTCGGGTCCCACCGGGGTATTCAGTCCATTGCCCGAGGTCCACACATTCTGCGCACCGATGCTCAGCTGGCCTTGCCATGGCAGGCGCCAGGTCACCCCGAGGTCGATACTGCTCCAGCGGCGGTCGGGGCTGTAACCACTACCCGGCAAGCCCGCTTCCGGCTGCATGGTGCGGCCGACGATGCTGCCGCTCAGCGCGCCACGATCAACGCCGAAGCTCAACGCCTTCTGGTCGAGCGTGCTGATGCCCAGCAGATTGCCCGGCAACAGCCGCACGCGCCCCACGCTGGCGCCAAGGTCGATGCCGCTCTTGTTGTCGAGCGCAAGCCGGCCGTTGGCATTGACCTGGGTGCTGCTGTCGAAGCCTGGCAAGCCGTTCACGCCAGGCATCGCGCCCGGCAGCAGGCGCGGCAGCGTGGCATTGTTGCCAGGCACGCTGTCGGTGCCGACGCTCAGGCCCACGCTGTAGCGACCCGCGTTGTAGGTGGCCCCCACTTCGCTGCCGACCACGCGTGGCGCCTGGTTGTTCGCCCAATTGTGCTCGGTGACCCCGACATGCGCCTGCAGGTTCGGGCCCATGCCGTATTGGATGGTGCTGGAAAGCACCGTGGCGGCATCGACGGCGCGGAACTGCAGTGGCGCATCGGCGCGCTGCGCGGCCGTGAGGCTGTCATCGTTGGCCTGCAAGGCAAGCCAATGGCCATCCGCCCCACGCCACAGCGGGACTGCGACACCAGGTGCCACCTGCGCAATCTCGTCGGGCTGCTGCAGGAGCATGCGACTGGCGGCGTCGTAGGAATCATTGGCCGCAGTCTGCCCTGCCGCGATAAACGGCATGCACAGCAATGGCAATGACAGCAACAGACGACGCATGTACGCGAAAACCCCCGCGGTACGTGAGCAGGAAAGGTCGCCCCCTCCCAGAGACGATTGCGGTTCACGATACCACGTTTTACTTTTTACTAACACCCTGGCCACGTCCCAAAATCGGTGTCCAGGACCCTGGAATCACATTTTTTTGACATCCCGAAAGGCCAAGGGTTCCCTCTTCAGTGAATCGGCCAGCGACAAAGCTGAACGGAGGCGCTATATAGTCCGCCTTGTCGACAACGCACGGATCCGCTGCGACCGATGACCTCGCCGTTTACCAGCAGTACGCCAGCGCCCTGGCCTGCAGGCAGCAACGTTGCTGCCCTGCACGCCGCCGTGGAACGCCTGTTCCGCGCGACGGATGCTGCCAGCGTGTTGGAGATCTGCGAGGGCATGCTGGTCGAGCTGGGCGTGCGCGGGCGCCTGCACTGGCGGTTGCTGGGCGATCCTCCGCCCGCGCACGGGGAGCGCTGCCTGGATCTCGCCGAGGATCCGCAGGGCCTGCGCTCGCTGGTGCTGGAACTGGCGGAGCTGGCGATACCGGCCAATGTGCAGGATCACCTGGCCTGGCTGGGCCGCCTGGCGGCCACGCGCCTGCGCCAGCTGGCGGAGACCTCCCGCCTGTACGAGGCGATCTCGCGCCTGGCGCTGGCCGAACGCCTGCAGCGCGCGCTCTACGCCATCGCCGACCAGGCGAGCGCCGAGCACAACATGACCGAGATGATGCATCAGCTGCACGCCATCCTTGGCAGCCTGATGTACGCCGAGAACTTCTACATCGCGCTGTACGACGCCGCCACCGACACGGTGCGCTTCCCGTACTACGTCGACACCATGGACAAGGACCCACCGCTGCCCGACGCGGCGGTGCCGCTGCAGGAGATGCGCCACAGCCTCACCTGGAACCTGCTGCAGTGCGGTCAGGCCATCATGGGCTCGGTGGCCGAGCTCACCGAGCAGTTCAAGGGCCGTTTCGTGCTGATGGGCCCCATCTGCGAGCACTGGCTGGGCGTGCCGCTGCTCCGCGACGGTCGCGTGGTGGGCGGCATCGTGATGCAGAGCTATCGCGAGGACACCCACTACACGCAGCATGATCGCGAGCTGCTCAGCTACGTGGCCAAGCACGTGCAGACCGCGCTGGAACGGCGCGAGGCGCACGAGGAGCTGGAGCGTCGCGTATCCAGCCGCACCGCGGCCCTGCGCGAGGCCAACCGCGTGCTGCGCCAGCAGGTGCTGCAGCGCCAGCGTGGCGAGCGCCTGCAGGCGGCGCTGTTCCGCATCGCCGAGCTGGCCAATGCCTCGGAGAGCCTGGACAACTTCTACGCCGCGGTGCATCGCGTGATCGGCGGCCTGCTGTACGCGCGGAACTTCTACATCGCGCTGCTCGACGAAGAGCAAAAGACGCTGAGCTTTCCCTATTCCGTCGACGAGTTCGACACCGTGCGCCTTCCGCGTGCGCATGGCCGCGGCGTCACCGAATACGTGCTGCGCCATGGCAAGCCGCTGCTGGCCGACCCGGAGGAGTTCGAACGCCTGCAGGGCCAGGGCGAGCTGACCCACCGCGGCTCACGCTCGGTCTGCTGGCTGGGCGTGCCACTGATCTGGGGCGACCGCGCCATGGGCGTACTGGCCGTGCAGAGCTATTCGCCCGAGCACACCTACGACGTGCGCGACCAGGAGCTGCTGACCTTCGTGGGTTACCACGTGGCCAATGCACTGCAGCGCAAGCACACCACCGAATCGTTGAAGCAGGCTTACGCCAGCCTGGAGCGCCGCGTCACCGAGCGTACCCGCGCGCTGGCCCTGGCCAACCGCGACCTGCGCGAGCAGATCGCCGAGCGCGAGCGCGTCGAGCGCCGCCTGAAGTACGAAACCCTGCACGACTCGCTCACTGGCCTGCCCAACCGCACGCTGCTGCTGCAGCGGCTGGAGCAGGCCCTGCAGCGCTACCACGGCGACACGCAGGAACTGTTCGCCGTGTTGTTCATCGACCTGGACCGCTTCAAGGTCATCAATGACTCGGTGGGCCATCTGGTCGGCGATGACCTGCTGTTCCAGGTCGGCGGCCGCATCCGCGCCTGCCTGAAGACGCGCGACGTGGTGGCGCGCCTGGGCGGCGACGAGTTCGCCGTGCTGGCCGAGGGCATCACCGACCCCAAGATGGCGCTGCTGATCGCGGAGCGCATCATCGACGAGCTGCAAACGCCGTTCCGCCTGGGCGCCAAGGAGATCTTCACCTCCGCATCCATCGGCATCGCCTTGCCCAGCCCGCACTACCAACGTCCGGAAGAACTGCTGCGCGATGCCGATGCGGCGATGTATCGCGCCAAGGACGAGGGCCGCCATCGCGCCGCGGTATTCGACGACCGCCTGCGCCGCGAGGCGCTGTCGCTGCTGGAAATGGAAGGCGACCTGCGCCGCGCACTGGGTCGCAACGAGTTCGTGCCCTTCTACCAGCCCATCGTCGCGCTGCAGACCGGCCGCACCGTGGGCTACGAGGCGCTGCTGCGCTGGCGCCACCCGGACCGCGGCCTGTTGACGCCGGCCGACTTCCTGGCGGTGGCCGAGGAAAGCGGGTGTGCCGAGAGCATCGACTGGCAGCTCTTCGACCAGGTCTGCGCCCAGGCCGAGGCCCTGGCCGGCGGCGACGGTTTCGTCAGCATCAACGTGTCCGGCCGCCATTTCCGCCAGCCCGATCTGGACAAGCGCCTGCTCGACCTGATCGAAGCGCATCGCCTCCCCGCCCGCTGCCTGCGCATCGAAGTGACCGAGCGCGCGCTGCTGGAGAACGCGATCCAGGTGAAGCGGATGCTCGACAACCTGCGCACGCACGGGGTCAGCATTGCCCTGGACGATTTCGGCACGGGCTATTCGTCGCTGAGCTATCTGCACCAGTACCCGATCGAGACGCTGAAGATCGACCGCTCCTTCATCGTGGAGCTGCCGCGCGAGGGCGGCCACGGCGCAGCCGTGGTGCGGGCGATCCAGGCCCTGGCCAATTCACTGCAGATGCAGGTGATCGCCGAAGGCATCGAGGACGAGGAGCAGCGCCAGGCCCTGCTGCGCATCGGCTGCCGCTACGGGCAGGGTTTCCTGTTCGCCACGCCGAAGATGGCCGAGGTTTGGCTGCAGCGCGAGCATCACTTCGCGCTGCCCTAGTCCATTCCCGGCCCCGCCGGCAGGTAGGCTCCCACACAGAGGGAAACCAAAGAAAACGGGCCGCAAGCGGCCCGTTTCTGCATGCCGAGGCAGCCGGACTATTGCGCCGTCGTCGGCGCGCTGGCTTGCGGACTCGCGCTAAGCAGGTGCTCGGCGTCGATGCGGTCGAAGGTGTAACGCTGCGCGCAGAACTCGCAGATCACCTCGATCTCGCCGTCGCGAGCCTCCAGCGCCGCCTCCACTTCGTTACGCCCCAGCGAACGCAGCACGTTCTCCACGCGTTCGCGCGTGCAGCTGCAGCCGAACGACAGCGGGCGCGGCTCGAACAGGCGCACCGACTCCTCATGGTACAGGCGGTACAGCAACTGCTCCGGCGGCGTGGCCAGCAGTTCCTCCTTGCCCAGCGTGGCGGTGAGATGCTGGATGCGGGTCCAGGCGTCCTCGTCTTCCACGGCATCGTGGCCACCTTCGTCAGGCAGCTTCTGCAGCATCAGGCCAACCGCATGCTCGCCATCGGCCGCCAGCAGGATGCGCGCCGGCAACTGCTCGGACTGGCCAAAATAGTTCTCCAGCGCGGACGCCAGGTCCGGATGCTGCAGGTCGACCAGGCCCTGGTAACGCTGGCCACGCTCGGCGTGGCCGATGGTGATAGCCATGATGGCGTTGGGCATCTCGGCCAGGTTGAGCGTCTCCGGCAGCGGGTCCGACCAGCGCGCGAGGCCGCGCAGGCGCCCCTGGTCGGTGCACTCGGCGAACAGCAGCCGCAGCGGACCGACGCTCTTGAGCTCCACCGAGAGCGCGCCCTCCAGCTTGATGTTACCGGTCAGCAATGCGCTGGCGGCCAAGGTCTGGCCCAGCACCGAACGCAGAATGCCTGGATAGGCCGAACGCCCGGCGACCTCGCGCCAGGCCGGGCCGAGCCGGACCAGCACGCCGCGCACGCCGGCGCGTTCGAGCATGAAGCGGTGCAGCACATCTTCAACAAGCACGGTTTCCACGGATCGGACCTCTCAAGAGCAATTACCTCATATGGGGTCGTCCTCGCCGGGGCTCAACGACCAGCGTCCGGACAGGTGGGCGACCCTATACTGCCGCCATCCCCGTCCAAGCGCCGCCATGACCACCCCCCGCCCGCCGTTCGTCCGACTGCTTCGCCTGTTCATCCTGCTCGCGGTTTCCTGGCTGGTCCTGACCTGGCTGGCGGTGCTGGTGCTGCGTTTCGTACCGCCGGTGACCTCGGCGGTGATGGTGGAGCGCAGGATCGGTGCGCTGCTCCACGGCGAGAAGGACTTCCACCTGCAGCATCGCTGGGTGCCGTGGGAACAGGTTTCGCCCTTCGTGCCGCTGGCGATGGTGGCCGGTGAGGACCAGAAATTCCCGTTCCACCACGGTTTCGACTTCGATTCGATCCACAACGCGATGGATGCCGCCGATGAGGGCAAGCGTCTGCGCGGCGCCAGCACCCTCAGCCAGCAGACGGCCAAGAACCTGTTCCTGTGGAACGGCCGTAGCTTCGTGCGGAAAGGGCTGGAAGCCTATTTCACCGTGCTGATCGAACTGACCTGGCCCAAGCAGCGCATCCTCGAGGTCTACATGAACATCGCGGAACTGGGCGACGGCATCTATGGCGTCGGTGCAGCCAGCGACGCGTTCTTCCACGTACCGCCGTACCGCCTGAGCGCGCCGCAGGCCGCGCGCCTGGCAGCCGTCCTGCCCAGCCCCCGCCGATTCCACGCCGACCACCCCAGCGCCTACGTGGAGAGCCGCGCCAACTGGATCCTGCGGCAAATGTCCCAGCTGGGCGGACCGGCCTACCTGCAAAGCCACACACCGCCACGCGACACAGTGCGACGCTGATCCTCGCGGCGTCGCGGCCCATGCACTAGCATGCGGCGACCTTCCGGGGAAACAACTGCTGCCCATGCCTCGCCTGACCGTCGTCGTGCCTGCCTACAACGAAGTTGCGGTGCTGGAGACCTTCCACGCCCGGCTTACCCAGGTCATGGGCCCCCTGCCATTGGAATGGAACGTGCTGTACGTCGATGACGGCAGCCGCGACGCCACCTGGGCACTGATCGAGGAACTGGTGGCGCGCGATCCGCGCACCACGGCGCTCAAGCTCTCGCGCAATTTCGGCAAGGAGGCCGCCCTCACCGCGGGGCTCGACCATGTCGACGCCGATGCCGCCGTGGTGATCGACGCCGACCTGCAGGATCCGCCCGAACTGATCCCCACCCTGATCGAGCGATGGCAGGAGGGATTCGACGTGGTCTACGCGACGCGCACTGCGCGCGCCGGCGAGACGCGCCTCAAGCGCCTCACGGCCGCCCTGTTCTACCGCAGCATGGAGCAGCTTTCCGACACCCGCGTGCCGCGCGATACTGGTGACTTCCGCCTGCTTTCCCGCCGCGCGCTTGACGCCCTGCGTCAGCTGCGCGAGCGCCAGCGCTTCATGAAGGGCCTGTTCACCTGGATCGGCTACCGCCAGACCGCCGTCTACTACCTGCGTGAGCCACGCCAGGCGGGCACCACCAAGTGGAATTACTGGCGCCTGATCAACCTGGCCATCGAGGGCATCACCTCGTTCTCCAATGCGCCCCTGAAGCTGGCCACCTGGATCGGCATCCTGTCATCCATCGCGGCTTTCCTGTTCGCCTTGTGGACTTTCGGCAAGGCCATCGTGTTCGGCAACCCGGTGCACGGTTACCCCTCGCTGATGGTGGTGATCCTGTTCCTCGGCGGCATCCAGCTGCTGGCCCTGGGCGTGATCGGCGAGTACCTCGGGCGCAGCTACACCGAAAGCAAGCAGCGGCCGCTGTATTTCGTCGAGGAGCAGCGGCCGCCTCGCCCCAGGGCGCCGTAAAGCCGGTTCAAAATCCCGTTCTACCGCCGCATGCCATGCAGGCTCGTGGTTGTCGTTCCGGCGAAGGCCGTGATGACTGCTTCGTCCGACGCGGCTTCTCGACGATTTTGAACAAGCCCCGGACCCGGATCATCGCAGCGCTTCACATCCGCCCAACACTGTGCGCGCGTGGCGGCGCTAGACTTCGGCCATGTGGCCGGTTCGCGGCCCCTGGGAGGTTCAAGCATGCGCCAGGTCAAGCATTTGCTGGAAGGCAAGGGCAACGACATCTTCAGCATCGCACCGGACGCGCCCGTACTCGAAGCGATCAAGCACATGGCAGAGCACCGCGTCGGCGCCCTGCTGGTGATGCGCGGCGAACGGTTGGTAGGCATCGTCTCCGAGCGTGACTACGCACGGAAGGTGATCCTGCAGGGCCGCTCCTCCGCCCAGACCGCCGTCTCGGAGATCATGAGCAGCCCGCCCCTCACGGTGGGGCCCGACACCGACGTGTTCGACTGCATGCGCCTGTGCACCGACAGCCGCATCCGCCACCTGCCGGTGGTAACGGGCGAGCGCGTGGTGGGCGTGATCTCGATCGGCGACCTGGTGAAGGAAGTGATCGACGCCCAGGCCGAACAGATCGAGCAGTTGCAGCGCTACATCACCAGCTGAGCCCGTCGTTTCAGGCCTGCGCGGCGCTTGCCCGGGTGGACTCGCCGGCCGGGCCGGACTGCTCGGGCGCCAGGTCAGGCGAGCGGCCCGCGCGCGCAGCCACCCAGGTGGCCAGCATCGAGACGCCCACGCCGATCGAGGCCATGCCCGCCACGGCGACACCAGCCTTACCCAGCAGGGTGACGCCACTGGTGACCAGCACGTCGCCGAAGCGCCAGATCGCCGTCTCGACGAAATTCTTGCCCTTGTAGCGAGTCTCGCGGGGCACGCGCGTATAGAGCGCATCTGCCGAAGGCTTGGTCATGCCGTAGGCGAAACCCCGCGTGCCGACCATCATCAGCGAAAGCATCGGCACCATCACCCCGAGCACCATCACGTTGCCCACGCCGAACAGCGCCACCAGGACCAGTAGCACCAGGTTCACCAGCGAAGGCACCACCAGGCCCCAGCCGGCGCCCTTGCGCATCAGCAGCCAGCGGGTGAACGTCAGCTGCAGCACCGCTCCCAGTACATTGGTGGCCAGGTCCAGGTCGTTGTAGAAGGCCGTGCGCGCGATCTTGTCGGTGAGGTGCACCTTGGCGTAGTCGGCAATCAGCGCGTAGGCCAGCGTGCCGATGCCGTCGCCCAGCACCATCAGGATAGCCATGTAGCGCAGGAACGGGCGCGTCCACAATTCCTTGATGCCGGCCCAAAGCGAGCCGCCGATGGCATCTTCGCTCCGGTCCGCGGTGCGGCAATCGTGCCGCTCGGACAGCAACAGCAGCAGTACCAGCGCCACCAGCAGCCCTGCCGCCGACACCATCAGCAGTGGCGCCACGCCGATGGCCTGTACCAGCAGCTTGGTCACCAGCGGCCCGAACACCGCGCCGGCCATGCCGCCCAGTGCGATCAGGGGAAACACGCGACGCGCCTGCCCGCTGTCGAAGATGTCCGCCATGAAACTCCAGAACAGCGACACCACGAACAGGTTGAACACGCTGGCCCAGATGAAAAAGACCACGCCCAGCTCTCGCGCGCCAATGCGCTCCTGCGCCACGAACGCCGGCACGAAGGCCAGCAAGCCGAGAATGAAGAAGCTGTAGCACCAGGCCAGCAGGCGCTTGCGCGAAAAGTGGGCGACCAATGCGCCGAAGGCCGGCGTCAGCAGCAGCATCACCACGAATGTACTGCCGTAGAACAACGGCAGCGATTGCGAGCCCACCGCGCCGCTGAGCTGGTCGCGCACGGGACGGATGATGTAGTAGGCCGTCATCACGAAGAAGAAGGCCAGGGCCGACAGGGTCGAGGCGAGGCCTTCGTTCGCTGCGGCGGTTCGGGAGGCGTTCACTGGTGTTTCCAGCGGGGGACGTGCAAAGACTACCATGCAGGCGTGACAGTCATGGACCAGGGGACAACGTGACGTACGACTTCATCATCGTGGGCGCCGGTTCGGCCGGCTGCGTGCTGGCCAATCGCCTCAGCGCCGACCCGGGCAAACGCGTGCTGCTGCTGGAGGCCGGCCCGCGCGACTGGAATCCGCTCATCCACATGCCTGCGGGCATTGCGCGCCTGGCCAACAACCGCCGCGTCAACTGGGGCTACCGCACCGAGCCCGAGGCGCAACTGCAGGGTCGCACGCTGTGGTGGCCGCGCGGCAAGACGCTGGGCGGCTCCAGCGCGATCAACGCGATGTGCTACATCCGCGGCGTGGCCGGCGACTACGATCGCTGGGCACAGGCCACCGGCGACGCGCGCTGGTCGTGGTCGCAGGTGCTGCCCTGGTTCCTCCGCAGCGAAGACAACAGCCGCGGCGCGAGCGCGCTGCATGGGGCCGGTGGTCTGCTCGGCGTCAGCGACCTGCGCTACCACAACGAACTGTCCGATGCCTTCATCGATGGCGCGACGAGCGCGGGCTTCGAGCGCAACGGCGATTTCAACGGTGCGCAGCAGGCCGGCTTTGGCCTGTACCAGGTCACGCAACGCGGAGGCCGGCGCTGCTCCACCGCTGTCGCCTACCTGCGTCCGGCCCGGGAACGCGCCAACCTGGAGGTGCGCACGGGCGCGGCCGTGGCCAACGTGGTCATTCGCGCGGGTCGCGCGGTGGGCGTCCAATTGCTGGGCAGCCGCACGACGATCGAAGCCGGTGAGGTGATCCTCGCCGGTGGCGCGGTGAACACTCCGCAGCTGCTGATGCTTTCCGGCGTGGGTCCGGCCGACCATCTGCGCGAACACGGCATCGCGGTGGCAGCCGACCATTCCGAGGTGGGCGCCAACCTGCAGGACCACCTGGACATCTGCACGCTCGACGGCAGCACGCGCAAGATCACCTACGACCACCTCAACGAGCTGGCCGCGGGCTGGCGCTTCCTGCGCCACCGCGATGGACCGGGCAGCTCCAACGTGGCCGAAGCCGGCGGCTTCGTGCGCAGCCGCCTGGCCACCGACGAGCGCTGCGACCTGCAATTCCACTTCGTGCCCGCCCTGCTCGACGACCACGGCCGCCATCGCCTGCCCGGCCATGGCTACACCGTGCATGCCTGCTACCTGCATCCGCACAGCCGCGGACAGCTGCGCCTGCGCTCGGCCGATCCGGCGCAACCGATCGCCATCCACGCCCACTACCTGGGCGATGCGGAAGGCCACGACCTCGCGCGCATGATCGAGGCCGCCCGCCTGTCGCGCGAGATTCTCGACCAGCCCGCCTTCGCCCCCTATCGCGGGGCGCCGGTCTTTCCCGAACAGCGACTGGCCAGCGATGCCGATTACGCCGCGTTCATCCGCCGCAAGGCGGAAACCATCTACCACCCGGCCGGCACCTGCCGCATGGGCAACGATGCATCGGCGCCGCTGGACAGCGAACTGCGCCTGCGCGGCGTGGATGGCCTGCGCGTGGTGGACGCCTCGGTGATGCCCAGCCTGCCCAGCGGCAATACCAATGCACCGGTGATCATGATCGCCGAGCGCGCCAGCGCACTGATCCTGAACGAAACTTCGCCCACCGCGGACCGGTCATAGGCCCTCGCGGCCTGCCCCTGCCCCTTCGCGAGGATTTTCCGGCCCGACTGGAGTACCCTCGCGCGGGCGTCATGGAAGGACCCGGCCCGCACTCCCAAGCCCGGCTCCACCTGTCTGGTGCCGGCCCCGTTACACGGGCGCCACCACGGTGCCCCGCACGCATTCGAACCGCATGACGTTTCGCACGATGTCACTGGTGATCAGCGCGGCACTGGCCCTGGCCAGTGGGCCCTCGATCGCCCGCACGGCGGCGCCTCCGCCCGACGCGGTCAGCGCCGCAACACCCGCCCAGCCGCTGCCGCCCGATCGCCTGAGGGATACGCTGAGCGCCTACCAGCAATGGCTGGCGCGACTGGACCAGCGCAACGCCGTCGCAGGCCTCGCCACCGCGGTGGTGCTGGACGACAAGGTGGTCTTCGAGGACACCATCGGCTACGCCGACGCGGCCACGCGCGAGCCGGTCACACCCGAGACGGTGTTTCGCCTGGCTTCACTGTCCAAGGCCTTCGCCACGGCGCTCACCGGCGTGCTCGTCAACGACGGCATGCTGAGCTGGGATACCCGCCTGGCGGCCGTGCTGCCGTTCTTCCACCTCAAGAGTGACAGCGCCGCCGAAGAGGCGACGGTACGCGACATTCTCGGGCAGCGCCTGGGCCTGCCCAAGAACACCTATGACGCCATGCTCGAGGAGAACGTCCCGTACGAGGAACTGGCGCGAAAGCTGGACGAAGTCAGCCTGACCTGCGACGTGGGCCAGTGCTATGGCTACCAGAACGTTGCCTTTAGCCTGATCGGCGACGTGGTCTACGCCCAGACCGGCGACTTCTTCAGTCGCCAGGTCGACAAGCGCATCTTCTTTCCGCTGGGCATGAAGACTGCCAGCTACGGCCGCGAAGGCCTGGAGGCGAGCAAGAGCTGGGCCCGCCCGCACCGGGCCAACGGCAACGCCTGGATTCCGTTCGAGCCCAAGGAGGCCTATTACCGCGTGGCCCCCGCGGCGGGTGTCAACGCCAGCCTGCGCGACATGGAGCAGTGGCTGATCGCACAGATGGGCGGCCGGCCGGACGTGCTGCCGGCACAACTGCTCGACACCCTGCATGCGCCCGAAGTCGATACGCCGGTGGAGCTGCGCTCCACGCCGTGGCGCAAGGCGCGCCTCAACGATGCGCATTACGCCCTCGGCTGGCGCGTGTTCGACTACAACGGCGAGACGCTGATCTTCCATGCCGGCGCGGTCGAGGGCTATCGAACCATGATCGCCTTCCTGCCCAAGTACCGAGTGGGCATGGTGACCATGTGGAACTCGTCCGGCCCGGAACCGACCGGATTGCTGCCCATGGTGTTCGACAGCTTGCTGGGGCTGCCGCATGTCGACTGGGCCGGCATCGAAAGCGATGCGCCGCCGCCCAAGGCGCCGGCTACGGCCAAGGGCAAGGCGCGCGGCAAGCCGAAGACGGCCGCAAGCACCACGGTCACCGACCGCTGACGCCATCGGCGGCTGCGCCGCTACGAAGCAAAAGGCGCCGCATGTCGCCATGCAGCGCCTTTGCTTCCTTCGCGGGCCACGCCTGCGCGTGGCTTGCGATCAGTTGAGCTTGAACACGATGCGGCGCTTGTCCTGCGAAGCGATGGGCGCGCCGTCCTGGGTGGCCGGCTGGTACTTCCAGCGACTCACCGCTTCGACCGCCGCACGATCGAACACATGGCGCGGCTCGGCATCCACCACCTTCACGTCATCCACGTTGCCTTCCGGCGTCACGGTGAAGGTCACCTCCACCCAACCTTCCTGGTTGGAACGCACCGCAGTGGTCGGATAGCGCGGACTGACGTTGCGCACCAGCACGGCGCCATGCGTACCACCGGAAGCGGTCGGCTGACTGGATGCTGCCGCGGTGGCTGGCTGCTGCTGGCGACTGGCTTCGGCCGCTGCCTGTTGCTGCTGTGCCAGGCGCGCCTGGGCCGCCTTTTGCTGCTGCTCGGCCAGGGCTTTCTGCTGTGCTTCGGCCGCCTGGCGATCGGCGTCGGCCTTGTCCGCCGCTGCCTTCTGCGCAGCCAACTGCGTCTGGCGCTCCTTGTCGGACGCCATCTGCTGTTCGCGATCCTGCAGTTTACGCTGGGCGTCGAGCTTGGAACGCAGGATGGTCAGCGTGTAGTTCGCCGGGTCTGCCTTGGCGAGCAGATCGATCTGGCGCTGCGCCTCGTTGAAGTCGCGCTGGTTGATGGTCTGCTCGGCCACGTTCGCGCCCACCGGGAAGGTTTCGCGCAAGGCATCGCTGGCCACCTGATTGCCGGGCTGCGTCTCCAGGACCTTGAGATAGAACTCGAACGCATTGTTGCCCGCAGGCGTGAGCAGGCGCTGCTCGTTCACCGCCTTGCGCGCCTCCGACAACAGCTGGTTGGTGCTCATCGCCGCCACGTTCGCCGGTGGCGGGCCGACCACCTTGTCCGCCGTCACGGGAGTCGACGGGTGTGCACCAGCCTCGGCATCCAGCAGGTCCTGGTGCGGCTTGAAGATGAGGAACCACGACGCCCCCGCCAGCACGGCGACGACGGCAACGATGGCGATGGCAGCGGGCCGAATGGCCCCACGCGCCCGGTGGCGCGCATGACGGATGTATCGGGTATCCATGGTCTCTCACCGAGTGGCATCAGATACCCGCGCTTTTTCCCCCTGTACATCCAGGAGCGGAGAACCTCCCCGGGCCCTCCGCGGCGCGGATGTGCGAAAGGTAACCGTAATGCAGCACTACGGCAAATCGCACGTAGCGTGCAGCGACTCACCGACGAAGAAACGCGGCAAGCGAGATGGCGCCACCACAACGATCCGATCGGCGATCCCGCTAGGAAATTTTCGTACCCCGGAAACGAAGCGTCCCGGCATGGGCCGGGACGAGTCGCTCTTTCGAATGACTCTCCCCGCGCTGGGCACCGCGGGGAGAAAAGTCGTCTTGCTTATTATTGGTAAGGCTTACTTCTTGGCAGCCTTGGTGGCCTTCGCGGCCTTGGGGGCCTTGGCAGCCTTGGTGGCCTTGACCACCTTGGCAGCAGCAGCCTTCTTCACGGTGCGCTTGGCGGCCTTCTTCGCCACCTTCTTGGTCGCAACCTTCTTCACGGCAGCCTTCTTGGCAGCCGCCGGACGCTTCTTAGCAACAGCCTTCTTGGCAACCTTCTTGACGGCAGCCTTCTTGGCGGCCGGCTTGCGGGCAACCGGCTTCTTCGCGGCGGCCTTCTTCACGGCGGTCTTCTTGGTCGCCTTCTTGGCGGCCGGCTTCTTTGCAGCGGCTTTCTTGGCAGTGGCCATAGTTCGTCTCAGCTCCTCATCAGTTGGCAGTGGTTGCCCAGTAAAAGCATGTAGGAACGCCTCCACCAGCAGGTCGCTGTTGGTGGCGTGCCGCAGATTGTTCACCTGACGACGGGTGCGTTCGTCAGATAGGGGCCTCAGGACGTGCAATGGAATCGAGACCGTGATCTTGCGTACTGCGCCGGCCTTTTCTCCATGCTCGACATAAGGCGGGATGAATTTCGATGTTGCCATGGCACCCGTTCTCCGTGTTCCGATGCGAAAGCTATTCCTGAAGATTTCAGCTGTCAATTGATTTTAGCCATGAAATCAATCCGTTTCATCCACCCCCAGGAGGGTCCAAACCCCCGCCGGACAAGGCCTTGAGGGGCTATAAGGGCATTTTCATATGGACGTCCATACCGCCAGACGAAAATACCCTAGGTCAAATAGAAAATGCCAAAAAAGCTCTAAAAACAAGGCATTTGAGACGATTAACTCCTTTACACCCACATAACCGCTAACTGACTGCCAGCACATGGATATCTCATCGCCGGCGAGCCTCTGAAAGACCCCCCGCGGATGAACAGAATGCGACTGAAATCTTTTTTCAGAAGCCGGACAGGATGTCGCCTCGCCCTGCCTTGGCCGCCCCGCCGATCCGTGCAGATGCCGTGTAGGAGGTGGCGATGTGCCCTTCAGCGGGATCCGCACGGCGTCGTTGGATGGCGCGAAGGGCGATCCAAGTGATCGCCGCTTCACGCCGGAAAACCGGTTTTGCACGGACGGCCATTCAAAAAGACGCCGGCCGCTGCGAGCGGCCGGCGTCGGGTAAAGCAGCGGGCGGCGAACGCTTAGTGGTCTTCGTTCTCGACCAGTTCGGCGTACGCGTCGGCATTGAGCAGCTCGTCGAGCTCGCCACGATCAGTGGCGCGGACCAGGAAGATCCAGCCATTGCCGAAGGCGTCTTCGTTGATGGTCTCGGGCTTGTCGTTGAGGGCCTCGTTGACCGCCACGATCTCGCCGGACACCGGGCTGTAGATGTCGGAGGCGGCCTTCACCGACTCGACCACGGCCACGCCATGGCCGGCCTGCACGCTGGCGCCGATTTCCGGCAGCTCCACGTACACCAGGTCGCCGAGCTGGCCCTGGGCGTGGTCAGAGATGCCCACGCGCACCAGGCCGTCGTCTTCGACGCGGGCCCATTCGTGGGACTTGAGGAATTTCAGATCGCCGGGAATCTCGCTCATGATCGAATCCAGTCTTTGATGTCGGGTCGTGGGTGGAGTGGCCATTCTAGCCGCTTCACCCGGATGGCAACACGGGCCACATGTCGCCCGTGTGCGGCGGAATCAGATGCCTTCCTGCGGCTTGCCGTCGCGCACGAAGGGATACTTCACCAGGCGCACCGGCACCTCACGGCCGCGGATGTCCACGCGCACGTCGCCCGCCTCGCCGGCGGGAATGCGCGCGAAAGCAACGGCCTTGTTGAGGGTAGGAGCGAAACTGCCGGACAGGATCTCGCCTTCGCCCTGGGCGGTGAGCACCTTCTGGCCGTGACGAAGCACGCCCTTCTCGTCGAGCACCAACCCCACCATCACGCGCTTCACCCCGGCGGCCTTCTGAGCTTCGAGCGCCTTGCGGCCAATGAAGTCACGCCCCTCGTCCAGCGCGATGGTCCAGCCAAGGTTGGCCTCCCACGGCGAGACGCTCTCGTCCATGTCCTGGCCGTAGAGATTCATGCCTGCTTCCAGGCGCAGCGTGTCGCGCGCACCCAGGCCCGCCGGCGCGACACCGGCGGCGGCCAGCGCCTGCCACAGTGCCACGGCGTGTTCCTCCGGCACGATGATCTCGAAGCCGTCCTCGCCGGTGTAGCCGGTGCGTGCCACGAACAGCGGCATGCCGTGCGGCCCCTGGGCGGCGGCCGCGGCGAACTTGCCGAGCTTGCCGATGCGCTCCTGGTCGATCCCGGCCAGCAGGCCGATCACCTTGGCGCGGGCCCCCGGGCCCTGCACGGCGATCATGGCGTACTCGGGACGCTCCTTGACCTGCACGTCGAAGGCCTTGGCCTGCTGCTCGATCCATGCAAGGTCCTTGGCGCGGGTGGCGGCATTCACCACCAGCCGGAAGAATTCCTCGCCCAGGAAGTACACGATCAGGTCGTCGATCACGCCGCCCTGTTCGTTGAGCATGCACGAGTACAGCGCCTTGCCCTGCACCTTGAGCTTGTCGACGCTGTTGGCCAGCAGGTGGCGCAGGAACTCGCGCGTACGCGCGCCATGCAGGTCGACCACGGTCATGTGCGAGACGTCGAACATGCCGGCGTCGCGGCGAACGGCGTGATGTTCCTCGATCTGCGAGCCGTAGTTGATCGGCATGTCCCAGCCGCCGAAATCGACCATGCGCGCACCGAGCGCGCGGTGGGTGTCATTGAGTACGGTCTTCTCGGTCATCGCAGTCGTGCTCTGGGGAAAACGACATTATCGCCGGGCGCATGGATACATTCCAAGCCGAATGGGCCGTGCGCGGACGTATCGCTGGCATCGTGCGGCGCAGCATGCACTCGACGCGATCGATATTCCCTGCGGCCGGAATGCGGCGCCCTGAATGTTTCGCGGAAGCAGAACCCAAGGCAAAGACGCTGGATTCCGGCTTTCGCCGGAATGGCGGTGAGGAAAGGCGATGCGCCGCGGGCGGCCAACCTCATACTGGTCATCCGTCGACCACCTTCATCCTCGTCATTCCGGCGAAAGCCGGAATCCAGTGCCTTCCCATGACGCCGGCAGTGTCGGAATCGCTGGACACCTGCGTTGCCTGGGATGAGCACGTCGGACGTCGTCGAAAACGCCCGAGGGCGATCAGGAAGGCACGTGCCCACCCTGCCCGCTCAGCAACTGCTCCACCACCTGTTCCGCCAGTTGCTCCGGCCGCAGCCCCGCCGTGCGCAGGTGCAGCTCGGCCTGTTCCGGCGCCTCGTAAGGCGAGTCGATGCCGGTGAAGTTGAGGATCTCGCCGGCGCGCGCCTTGCGATACAGCCCCTTCGGATCACGCCGCTCGCATTCCTCCAGCGTGGTGTCGACGAACACCTCCAGGAACTCGCCCTCTCCGAACAGGCCACGCGCGAAACGGCGCTCGCTCTGGAACGGCGAGATCACGCAGACCAGCACGATCAGGCCCGCATCCACCATCAGGTGCGCCACCTCGGCCACGCGGCGCACGTTCTCGACGCGCGCCTCCGCCGTGAAACCCAGGTCCTTGTTCAGGCCGTGGCGCAGGTTGTCGCCGTCGAGCATATAGGTGTGATAACCCAGTGCGTGCAGGCGCCGCTCGACCAGGTTGGCAACGGTGGACTTGCCCGCGCCCGACAGGCCAGTGAACCAGAGGCAGCGTGCCTGTTGGCCCTTGCTGGCGCTGCGGGCCTCCTTGTCCAGATCGGTGTGCTGCCAATGCACGTTGGCGGCACGGCGCAAGGCAAAGTCCAGCATGCCGCAGCCCACGGTGGCATTGGTCTGCCGGTCGATCAGGATGAAGCCGCCCAGGGTGCGGTCATCGGCGTAGGCCTCGAACGCGATGGCGTGGTCCAGGTCGACGTTGCAGTAGCCCACCTCGTTGAGCTCAAGCCGGCGCGCAGCCAGCTCGGCCTGCGTGTTCACGTCCACCTTGTGCTTGATGGTGGTGACGCGGGCATTGACCGTACGCGCACCGATCTTCAGCCAGTAGGCGCGATTGGGCAGCAGGGGCTCGTCCCCCATCCACAGCACGTGCGCCGCAAACTGGTCGGCCACCGGCGCCGGACGCGAGGCATCGGCGATCACGTCACCGCGGCTCACGTCGATTTCACGATCCAGCGTCAGCGTCACGGCCTGGCCTGCACGGGCTTCCGGCAGGTCGCCATCGGCGGTGACGATGCGCTCGATGCGGGCGCGCTTCATTGCCGGCTGCACCACCACTTCGCTGCCCACCGCAATGCAACCGCCACTGACCGTGCCGGCATAGCCACGGAAGGATGCATCAGGCCGGTTGACCCACTGCACCGGCAGGCGGAAGTCCGCAGCCTGGGTGGCCGCGGTGTCGGCGGTCTCGAGCAGCTCCAGCAGACAGGGCCCCTGATACCAGGAAAGACGTTCCGAGCGCCGCCCGACGTTATCACCACCCGGCGCCACCACCGGCAGGCAATGCACGCTGGCGATGCCGAGCTGGGTGGCGAGCTCGCGGTATTCGTGGGCGATCGCGGCGTAGATGTCCTCGCGGTAGTCCACCAGGTCCATCTTGTTCACCGCCAGCACCACCTGGCGAATGCCCATCAGTGCGCAGATGTAAGTATGCCGGCGCGTCTGCGGCAGCAGGCCCTTGCGGGCATCGACCAGCACCACCGCCAGCTCGGCGTTCGATGCTCCGGTGGCCATGTTGCGGGTGTACTGCTCGTGGCCCGGGCAGTCGGCCACGATGAAGCTGCGGCGCGGCGTGTGGAAGTAGCGGTAGGCCACGTCGATGGTGATGCCCTGCTGGCGCTCGGCGTCCAGGCCGTCGGTGAGCAGGGAGAAATCCAGCGCATCCGCATCGTCGGCATGCAGCTTGCGGCTGTCGCGGGCCAGGGCGGCCAGCTGGTCGTCCGGCACCATGCCGGCGTCATACAGCAAGCGGCCGAGCAAGGTGCGCTTGCCGTCATCGACGCTGCCGCAGGTGATGAAGCGCAACAGGTTGGTGGCGCCCTGAGCGGCGACGGGGGGGAGGTGCAGCGTCGTCATCAGAAGTAGCCCTCCTGCTTCTTGCGCTCCATCGAGGCGCTGCCGTCATGGTCGATTACCCGGCCCTGGCGCTCCGAGCTGCGCGAGGCGGCCATCTCCTTGATGATGGCGTCCAGCGTGGTCGCCGACGACTCCACCGCCCCGGTGAGCGGGTAGCAGCCCAGCGTGCGAAAGCGCACCTCCCGCATCTGCACCTGCTCGCCTTCGCGCAGGATGAAGCGCTCGTCGTCCACCATGATCAGCGCGCCGTCGCGTTCCACCACCGGCCGCGGCTGGGCAAAGTACAGCGGTACCACCGGGATGTTCTCGCGGCGGATGTAATGCCACACGTCCATCTCGGTCCAGTTCGAGAGCGGGAACACGCGCACGCTTTCGCCCTTGTGGATCCGGGTGTTGTAGGTGTGCCACAGCTCGGGTCGTTGGTGCTTCGGGTCCCATCGATGCTGGGCATTGCGGAAGGAGAACACGCGCTCCTTGGCACGCGACTTCTCCTCGTCACGGCGGGCACCGCCGATGGCAGCATCGAAACCGTATTTGTCCAGCGCCTGCTTCAGGGCCACCGTCTTCATCACGTCGGTGTGCACGGCCGAGCCGTGGGTCAGCGGCGAGATGCCCTGGCGCACGCCCTCCTCGTTGATGTGCACCAGCACTTCCACGTCGCCGGCAGCGGCGACCTGGTCGCGGAAGGCGATCATCTCGCGGAACTTCCAGGTGGTGTCCACGTGGAGCAAGGGCATCGGCGGGCGGGCCGGATAGAAGGCCTTGCGCAGCAGGTGCAGCAAAACCGAGGAGTCCTTGCCGATCGAGTAGAGCATCACCGGCCGCCCGAAGGCCGCCGCCGTTTCGCGGAAGATGTGGATGCTCTCGGCCTCGAGCGCGTCCAGGTGGGACATGGCAGACATACGTTGTTTCAGTGGCCTTTGGCTGGACGGCCGCCGGAGGCGGCCGGTCAAACGGTGAATCTAGCGGAAAACCGGCGAGGGAACAGCGTCGCTCGCCACGAGGGGGCAAGAACGCACGAGCGGGCCGCCCGCTGACCAGCACCCTCATTTCGTCACCCGGCCTGCGCAACACTCCACTAAGATCGACCCCATGAGTACATCGATGGCGACAGGAAGCGCACAACTCGATGCCACCGCCTCGCCGCCCCGCCCGCGCGGGGCGGGGGACTGGACCCTGGCCCACTTCGCCGCGCTGGAGCGCATCGTCGGCGCGCTGAAGGCCCCGTTGGCCACGGACACCACGGTCGATCTCAGCGGCCTGGGCGCACTGGACACCGCCGGAGCCTCGCTGCTGGTGGGCCTGCTGGGACCGGAGCGCCTGGCCAACCTGGCCAGCGCCGACCCGACCCTGCCCGCCGCGCAGCGCGCATTGCTGCAGACCGTGGGCACTGCCATGAGCGGCTACCACGAACCCCGCATCTCGCTGCGCAGCCACACCGTCACCGACGTGCTGGCCCGCATCGGCGCGGCGATGGAGAACATCTACCACCAGCAGGTGCGCCTGCTCGGCTTCATCGGCCTGACCCTGGAGACTTTCGCCCGCACGGTGTTCAAGCCGCGCAGCTGGCGCGTCACCTCGCTGGTGGCCCACGTGGAGGAAACCGGGCTCGATGCCGTGCCCATCGTGGCCCTGCTCACCTTCATGGTGGGCGCGGTGGTGGCCTTCCTAGGTTCCACCGTGCTGGCCGACTTCGGCGCCACCATCTATACGGTGGACCTGGTGGCCTATTCGTTCCTGCGCGAGTTCGGCGTGCTGCTCACCGCCATCCTGCTGGCTGGCCGCACCGCCAGCGCGTTCACCGCGCAGATCGGCTCGATGAAGGCCAACGAGGAGATCGACGCGATCCGTGCGCTCGGCCTGGACCCGATGGAGCTGCTGGTGCTGCCCCGGGTGCTGGCGATGCTGGCCGCGCTGCCCATGCTCACCTTCATCGCCATGATGTGCGGTCTCATCGGCGGCGGGCTGGTCTGCGCGCTGACGCTGGACATCCCGCCGGTGATGTTCATCAACCTGGTGAAATCGGATATCGCGGTACGGCACTTCCTGGTGGGCATCGCCAAGGCGCCGATCTTCGCCTTCCTGATCGCGGTCATCGGCTGCCTGGAAGGCTTCAAGGTTACCGGCAGCGCCGAGTCCGTGGGCGAGCACACCACCTCGGCCGTGGTGCAGTCGATCTTCGTGGTGATCCTGCTCGATGCGCTGGCCGCGCTGTTCTACATGGAGATGGGCTGGTGAACGCACGCCCCAAGCCTGCACCGCAGGAAGACGTGATCCAGGTGCGCAACCTGGTCAACCGTTTCGGCACGCAGACCGTGCACGAGCACCTGAACCTGGACGTTCGCCGCGGCGAGATCCTTGGCGTGGTCGGTGGCTCGGGCACCGGCAAGTCGGTGCTGTTGCGCAGCATCGTGGGGCTGCAACGCCCCACGTCTGGCCAGGTGCACGTGTTCGGCAAAGACCTGCTCAGCCTGTCGCCCGAACAGCGCTCGCTGGTGGAGCGGCGCTTCGGGGTGCTGTTCCAGAACGGTGCGCTGTTTTCCTCGCTCAACGTAGTGGAAAACGTGGCGATGCCGCTGATCGAGCACGCCGGCCTCACACGCCCCGATGCCCAGCGGCTGGGTGGCGTGAAGCTGGCCCTCGCCGGCCTGCCGGCGGGCACCGAGACCAAGTACCCCTCCGAACTGTCCGGCGGCATGGTCAAGCGCGCCGCGCTGGCCCGCGCGCTGGCGCTGGACCCGGAGATCCTGTTCCTGGACGAACCCACCGCCGGCCTGGATCCGATCAGCGCCGCGGCGTTCGACCAGTTGATCCTGACCCTGCGCGACGCGCTGGGCCTGACCGTGTTCCTGGTCACCCACGACCTGGACACGCTGTATACGATCTGCGACCGCGTGGCCGTGCTGTCGCAGAAGAAGGTGCTGGTGGTCGGCCCGCTCGACGAGGTCGCGCAGTTCAACGACCCCTGGGTGCAGTCGTATTTCCACGGCCCGCGCGGCCGCGCCGCCGAAGAGGCGCATGAGCGCGATCCATCCCCCGAGGTGAAGTGATATGGAAACACGAGCCCATCACGTGCTGATCGGCCTGTTCACGGTGATCGTGGTGGCCGCCGCGCTGCTGTTCGCGCTGTGGCTGGCCAAGTCCAGCAGCGACCGCCAGTTCTCCTACTACGAGGTGGTGTTCAATGAAGCCGTCACCGGCCTCTCGCAGGGCAGCGCCGTGCAATACAACGGCATCAAGGTCGGCGATGTCACCCAGCTGAAGCTGGACAAGCAGGATCCGCGCAAGGTGCTGGCATCGATTCGCCTCGGCGGTGACACGCCGGTGCGCCAGGACACGCATGCCAAGCTCGCCCTCACCGGCGTCACCGGGCTGGCCGTGATCCAGCTCAGCGGCGGCTCGCCGGAAAGCCCGCCGTTGCAGGGCAGGAATGGCGAACTGCCGGTGATCGTGGCGGACCCCTCGCCGCTCAGCCGCATCCTCGCCAACGGCGAGGACCTGATGGTCAACATCAACGAGGTGGTGGCACGCGCCAGTGCGCTGTTGTCGCCGGAGAACATGGACCGCATCAGCCGCACGCTGGATCATCTGGACAAGGCCACCGGCGCCATCGCCGACCAGCGAGACGACATCCGCACCCTGCTCAAGCAGCTGGCCGCGGCCAGCAAGCAGGCCAATGACACCCTGGCCCAGGCTCAGCAACTGGTGCAGAACACCAATGGGCTGGTCGACAACCAGGCGCGTGCCACGCTGGACAGCGCGAAGAACGCGCTGGCCTCGGTGGAGCGCGTCACCGCGAACATCGACCGCCTGGTCAACGACAACCGTGCCGCCATCAGCGGCGGCATGCAGGGCTTCAGCGAGCTGGGTCCGGCCGTGCGCGAGCTGCGCGACGCCGCCAGTTCATTGCGCGGCATCTCGCGCCGCCTCGACGACAACCCGGCCAGCTTCCTGCTGGGCCGCGACCGCAGCAAGGAGTTCGTGCCATGAAGCTGCCCTTCCGACCGTTCGCCGCCGGCGCCCTCCTTGCGCTGCTTGCCGCATGCTCGGTCTTGCCCAAGGCGGAGTCGCCCGACATCTACCGCCTGCCCGAAACACCGCTGCCCCGCGCGCAGGCGCCGGCCGTGGACTGGTCGCTGCGCGTGGATACGCCGCTGGCCGAACGCATGGTGGACAGTTCGCGCATCACCGTGCTGCCTGACGGCAACGTGGTGAGCGTGTACCAGGGCGCGCGCTGGAGCGACAACGGCACCACCCTGCTGCGCAACCGCCTGCTCGATGCGTTCCGCGACGACGGCCGTATCGCGGCCTTGAGCAGCGACGACAGCAGCCTGCAGGCCGATTACTCGCTGACCGGCGACCTGCGCGCATTCCAGTCCGAATACCAGGGCGGGCAACCGGTGGTGGTGATCCGCTTCGATGCGCGACTGGTGCAGAACAACGGCCTGCGCATCATCGCCACCCGGCGCTTCGAAGTGAGCCAGCCGGTGGGTGGCACGACGGTGCCGCAGGTGGTTGCGGCCTTCGGCCAGGCCAGCGATGCATTGGCGGGACAGCTGGTGAGCTGGACCATGCAACACTCGTTGCAGGCCCATCCACACATCGACTGAGCGGCATCAGCGGCCGGACGATGCAATCTGGCGGAAGGTGAGGTTGAGCCGCGGCCCGACCGCGGCGCTGGTCTTGGGCAGGTCGTGCACGTAGCGCTTCTGCGTGTCGCCCGCCATGCGCAGCAGGCTGCCGTGCCCCAGTTCGATCACGTGTAGCTGGGCGCTCTCCTGCCCGCGCCGCGACTTCATTCGAAAACGCCGCACCGCGCCCAGGCTCAGCGAGGCGATCACCGGGTGTTCGCCCAGCTCGTGCTCGTCGTCGCTGTGCCAGCTCATCGAGTCGCGGCCGTCACGGTACAGGTTGGCCAGCACGCTGTTGAAACGCGCGCCGCAGGCCTCCTGCACGCGCAGGCGCAAGGCGGACAGTTCCGGTATCCACGGTCGTGGCTCGAAACGGGTGCGCGAATACACATAGGTCGCATCGGGGTCACCGATCCAGCAGCTCAGGCGTGGCGAATCCACCTCTCGACCGTAGATGCGGATGCGATGGGTCTCCCACGGAATGGCCGCGGTCAGGCCCGCCAGCAGCCGGTCGGCCTCCGACGCATCGAGCCAGCCGGGCCACAGCGACAGCTCCGCGCCGGGCAGCGGCAGGGCCTGCCAGCCGGGTTCTGCCACGTGGTCGAACAGGCTCACTGCATTCGCCCTTTGCTCATGCCATCTGCCGCGTTGCGTCGTCAGCGGATCGCCGGGAAGGCCGGTTCCACGTCCAGCGTGGCGGCACACACGGAGGCCAGCTCCAGCAGGCGCAGGTCCGAGCCGCGCGCGCCCACCAGCTGCAGGCCGATCGGCATGCCGTCGGGCAGGTAGCCCATGGGAATGTTCACCGCCGGACAACCGGCAAGGCTGGCGAAACTGGTGAGGTCGGCCTGCGAATCGGGCACCGGGCAATCGAGCGGGAACGCGCCCTGCGGCGTGGTGGGCAGCACCAGCACGTCGATCTGCGCAAACAAGCGGCGCATCTTCAGGGTGGCGGCGTCGAGCACGCGATCGGCAGCCGCGTAGTCGGCCGCGCTCTTGCCTGCAGCGTAGCCGAGCAGTCGGCGGAAATGCTCCGACACCCGCTGCTCGGTGTTGGCGAGGTCATCGGCGAAGGTGCCGAGCATCTCCGCTTCCATCAGCAACAGGCCGGCGCGCCGGGTACGCGCGAAATCCCAGTCGGAGAAATCGACCGTGCGGCGTTCGCCCAGCTCGCGCGGCCACTGCGCCAGGGCGGCCTCGAATACCGCGATCACCTCCGGCTTCACGCCCACCGCGGCGAGGTCAGGCAGGAAGCCCGCGCGCAGGCGCCCCGGCTCCCAATCCGGCGGCGCCAGGGCCACGCGGCGACGGCGCGAACGCGCGTCATCGGCGTCGTACCCCGCCAGCACCTGCAGCAGCACGGTGAGGTCGTCGGCGCTGCGCGCCAGTAATCCGACCGTATCGAGGCGGCGGGCCGCGGCCACCATGCCACGGGTGGAAATCTCGCCGTGGGTCGGCTTGAGCGCATACAGGCCGCAATAACTGGCCGGGATGCGGATCGAGCCCAGGCTGTCGGACCCGATCGCGGCCACCGCCAGGCCAGCCGCCACGGCCGCGGCCGCGCCGCCGGAGGAGCCGCCCGCGGTATAGCCGGGGCGATGGGGATTCTGGGTCGGGCCATGATGGGGGTTGTCGGTGACCGCGCCCAGCGCGCCCTCGTCCATGTTGGTCTTGCCGATCAGCACCGCCCCGGAGGCGCGCAGCCGCGCCACCGCGTGGGCGTCCTCCACGGCTGGCTGGCGACGACCGGCCAGGCCGGCCGTGGTGGGCCAGCCGGCCACGTCGAAATTGTCCTTGAGCGCCACCGGAATGCCGTCAAGCCGCCCGATGACTCCGTCCCGCCGCCGGTGTTCGGCGGCCAGGGCCTGCTCCTGCATCAGCGCCGGACTCAGGCTCACATAGGCGTTGAGCTCGGGATTGAAGCGCTCGATCGCCTCCAGGTAGACCTCCGACAGGGCCTGGGGCCGTACGCGTTCCACCGCCAGCCAGTGCAGCAGCTGGCACATGGTGGCGCGGCGCAGGTCGATGTCGCTGATCGGTGGCTGTTGGCTCATGGCTTCTTCCCTGGACACACGCCCGGATTATCGCCACCGGGCATGAAGGGATTGCAAGGATGTCGCCACATTGCCCGATACCGCCCGAACCCGGACAATGCCGGTTTGCCCCGTGTCCATACGTGAGGGAACGGTACCGTGCCGCACTAGCCAGCTGGAGTCCGCCATGAGCGACCGCGAAACCATGGAATACGACGTCGTCGTCGTGGGGGCCGGCCCGTCCGGGCTTTCCTTTGCCATCCGTCTCAAGCAGCTCAAGCCCGAGCTGAGCGTGTGCGTGATCGAGAAGGCC
This sequence comes from Dyella sp. C9, assembly GCF_003332825.1. GTDB lineage: Bacteria > Pseudomonadota > Gammaproteobacteria > Xanthomonadales > Rhodanobacteraceae > Dyella. The sequence goes on from NZ_QIRF01000009.1 coordinate 130,380, forward strand.
TCGACCATCGGCGCGCAGATCCTGTCCGGCGCGGTGATCGAGCCGCAGCCGCTGGACGCGCTGCTGCCGGGCTGGCGCGACAACCCGCCGCCGATCTGCGTGCCGGCCACCGAAGACGAGTTCTGGCTGCTCAGCAAGACCGGCGCCCGCAAGCTGCCGGTGCCGCCGGGCATGAACAACCATGGCAACTTCATCGTGTCGCTGGGCGCGATGTGCGCGTGGCTGGCCCCGCAGGCCGAGGCGCTGGGCGTGGACGTGTTCCCGGGCTTCGCCGCCGCCGACACCGTCTACAACGAGGACGGCTCGGTCGCCGGCGTGCGCATCGGCGACATGGGCGTGGCCAAGGACGGTTCGCACAAGCCGGGCTACACCCAGGGCATCGACATCAAGGCCAAGGTCACCGTGCTGGCCGAGGGCGCGCGCGGCAGCCTCACCAAGCAGCTGATCAAGCGCTTCAAGCTGGACAAGGACAGCGACCCGCAGGGTTACTCCATCGGCATCAAGGAACTCTGGCAGGTGCCGGCGGGCCGCGTGCAGCCGGGCAAGATCGTGCACAGCTTCGGCTGGCCGGCCGACAGCCATACCTATGGCGGCAGCTTCCTCTATCACCTGGACAAGGACCGCATCGCGCTCGGCTACGTCAGCGGCCTGGACTACTCCGATCCCAACTACCAGCCGTGGGAAGCCTTCCAGCAGTGGAAGAACCACCCCTCGGTGAAATCGCTGCTGGAAGGCGGCAGCATCCTCTCGGCCGGTGCCCGCGCCATCGTCACCGGTGGCTACCAGTCGCTGCCCAAGGTGGAGATGCCCGGCGCCCTGCTGATCGGCGACACCGCCGGCCTGCTCAACGTGCCCAAGATCAAGGGCACCCACCAGGCCATCAAGAGCGGCATGCTGGCCGCCGAGCACCTGGTCGCCAACGACCTGAACCCCGCCGGCTTCGACGCCAAGCTGCGCGCCTCGGATGTGATGGCCGAGTTGAAGAAGGTGCGCAACGTGAAGCCGGGCTTCAAGAAGGGCCTGTGGTTCGGCATGCTGAACGCGGCCTGGGAAACCGCCGTCGGCGGCGCCTCGCCGTGGACGCTCAAGAACAAGGCCGACTGGTCGTCGCTGCACAAGCTGGGTGAGTGTGAAGAACCCAAGCGCGACTACGTGCAGCCGCGCGAGCTGCCGCCGCGCGACCGCCTCGCCGCCGTCTACTTCGCCGCCACCGAGCATGACGAAGACCAGCCCATCCATCTGCACGTGACCGATACCGACGTGTGCGTCACCAAGTGCACGGTGGAATTCGGCAACCCCTGCACCCGCTTCTGTCCGGCAGGGGTCTACGAAATCGTCGACGACACCAAGCCCGACGGGAGCAGCGGCAAGCGCCTGCAGATCAACGCCGCCAACTGCGTGCACTGCAAGACCTGCGACATCAAGGACCCCTACCAGATCATCAACTGGGTGACGCCGGAAGGCGGCTCGGGGCCGAACTACCAGAATCTGTGAACAACGTTTTCGCCTGGCGCCTGAGCCGCCTCATCTATTTCGTCCGCCGCGTGAAGGGCAGCATTGCCCAGCGCGGCTGGCACGGTGCGTTCAAGCGTCTCGTCCAGCAGCGGCAGGGCCTGCGCTCGATGCTTTGGCCCAGGGCGGAGGCCTCGGCCTTGCCGGTCCCCGCCATCACCGACCGGGAAGGCGCACGACGCCTGCTCGTCATCGAAAGCATGGTGCCGGACCCGGTCAGGGACTCCGGCTCCATGCGGCTGTCGCACATGCTGGGACTGCTCCACGAGGATGGCTGGCGCATCGACTTCATCGCCGCCGACGGATTCGCCACCCCTGACGACGTGGTGCGTCTGGCCGACCTGGGCGTGCATTACCAGCCGCAGAACCCGCTCGACTGGCTCCGCCGCGAAGGAGGCAAGCTCGACGCCGTCATGCTGAGCCGGCTGCCGGTGGCGGCACAGTACCTGGATGTCGTCCGGCAGCAGGCCCCGCGGGCCACCATCGTCTTCGACACGGTGGACCTGCACTTCGTGCGCGAGCAGCGCGCCGCGGCCCTGACCGGCAACGCCCGGCTGCTGCGCCACGCCGTGCAGTCGCGCAAGCACGAGATCGACGCGATTTCCCGCAGCGACGTCACCCTGGTGGTCAGCCCGGAAGAGCAGGCCACCCTGGCGCGCGAGTTGCCCGGCGCGCGCGTGGAGCTGGTGAGCAACATCCACGAGGTATACGGGCGCAAGCAGGGCTTCAAGGCCCGCAAGGACCTGCTCTTCGTCGGGGGTTTCGGCCATCCGCCGAATGCCGACGCCGTACGCTGGTTTGCCGACGAGATCCTGCCGCTGCTGCGCGCGCAGGAGCCGGCACTGGTGTTGCATGTGGCCGGCGACATCGACGATGCCTCTCGCCGCAGCCTTACCCGCGAGGGCCTTCGCATCCATGGGCGCGTGGGCGACATCGCCCCGCTGATGGAACAGTGCCGCGTGTCCGTGGCGCCACTGCGTTTCGGTGCGGGAGTGAAGGGCAAGGTCAACCTCGCCATGAGCTACGGCTTGCCGGTGGTGGTGACCTCCATTGCCGCCGAGGGCATGCACCTGGAGGATCGGGTCAACGCGATGATCGGCGACGGCGCGGAAGCTTTTGCGCAGGCCGTGCTGCAGGTGTACCGCGATGAGGGACTTTGGTCCCGCCTCTCCGACGCCTCGCTGCAAAACGTCCACGACCATTTCTCGGTGGAGCAGGCCCGCGCCAGTCTCAGGCGCGTATTCTCTGTCATCGACCCGACGCCGCGAGCCTGACGTGAAGCGCCTCCTGACGCCCCTGCGACGATGGCTGGCCGCCAGGCCCAGGCTGCGCCGGCAACTCACGCTGATCGTCTACCGTTTTCCCGCGCTCGACATGCGCCTGCGCGGGTTGCTGCATGCCAACGAGCGCAGCAGCGCCGACTGCCGCGTGGATGCGGCCCACCTGGGCGCTCCGGCGCGAGTGGTGCAGGCCCGGTTGCGCGCCCGGATGCCTAGTCGATGAAGATCGTCCTGGACATGCAAGGCGCCCAGTGCCAGAGCCGCCATCGCGGCATTGGCCGCTACAGCCTCGAGCTGGCCAAGGCGTTTGCTGCGCTCGCAGGCCAGCGGCATGACCTGCAGTTTGCGTTCAACGCGCAGCTCGACGAAGCGACCGATGCGTTGATAGCCGCCCTGCAGCCGCAGGCGGACAGGTCCCATCGCTTGATGATCAAGTCGTTGCCGCGCGTGGCCGCCCAGGGCGCGGAAAACACGGCGCGCAGGCAGGCCGCCGAGCAGGTGATGCGGCTCGCGCTCGACCAGCAGCATGCCGACGTCGTCTGGTACAGCAGCATGATCGAGGGCTACGTCGACGATGCGGTGATTCCGGAACTGCCGGTGCGGCGCGGCCTGTCGGTGGCGACGTTGTATGACCTGATACCGCTGCACGATCCGGACGCCTACCTTGGCCACCCGCGCGTGCGCGCCTGGTACGACGCCAAGGTGAAAGCCATGGCGCAATGCGACCTGTTGTTGGCGATCTCCGACTGGGTTCGCGACGATGCCCTCGCACGCCTGCAGCTGCCCGCGGAACGCGTGGTCACCGTCGGCGCCGGCGTCGACCCGCGCTTTGCGCGCCCCGCCGACATGCGCGGCCTGGCCGAACGTACCCGCCAGGCCCACGGCATTCATCGCCCCTATGTGCTGTACAACGGCGGCTTCGACCCGCGCAAGAACGTCGCCGGACTGATCGCGGCCTACGGCGCCCTGCCCCCTTCGTTGCGCGAGCAGTACCAGCTGGTGATCGTGGGACGCATCGGTACTGAGCCGATGTCGCTGCTTTCGGCAGCCATGCGTGAAGCGCGCCTGCCGGCCTCGTCGGTGGTCTTCACCGGCTACGTGCCGGACGGGGCACTGGTCAACCTGTACGCCTGCTGCGAGCTGTTCGTCTTCCCTTCCAGTATGGAGGGATTCGGGCTGCCGCCGCTGGAAGCCATGGCCTGCGGCGCACCGGTGATCGGCAGCCGCACCACCAGCCTGCCGGAAGTGATCGGCGAACCCTCGGCGATGTTCGATCCCTCCGACCGCGACGCGATCACCCGCATGATGCGCGAGGTGCTGGAGCAGCCCGCGCGCGCGCAGGCGCTGCGCGCGCACGGCGCACGCCAGGCCCGCAAGTTCAGCTGGCCGGCGGTCGCCGAGCGCGCCCTGCTGGCCATCGAGGCGCGTGCAAGCCAGCCTGCCCGGCCTCCGGCGCCGGCAGCACCAGGCAAGCCCCTGCTGTATTGCTTGCATGACACGCCATTGCCCGCATGGCTGAAGGATCTGGAACAGCACTACCGCATGGAGGTGACGGCGCTGCCCACCGCCATGCCTGAAGCGGGCGCGACCTTGTCCGCACGCCTGCGCACGGCCGATCGCATCCTCTACGTGGGGCATGCCGCAGGGGGCTCGCGACTTTCCGCGTGGATGCAAGTGTGGCCCGGCGCCCTGCTGGCGGCAGCGGGCTCCAACGCCCCGCCGCCCCCCATCGACCGCATCACCCGATCGCGCAGTGCCTATGCTTCGCACGGCTACGCCGCGCTGCTGGGCGACGTACCTCCCGCCTGTGACTCCCCCACGCCAGACAGCGGCTGCCTCGGCACCCTGGTTACGGATCCCGCCGAGCCCGAGCCGGCCGCGGCCTGCGCCCGCCAGTTGGAAGCCTGGTACGCGGCTTCGCCGCTGGCGGACCAGACGCGCGCGCTGGACGAACTCGCCCAGGGCGTCACCGCGTCGCTGGACGAGGATGACCTCGCCCGCGTCTGTGACGCCATCGCCGCCAGCATGCCGCCCTCTGGGCCGCGGCGATGGCTGGTCGACGTCACCCAGATCGCCCGGCACGATATCGGCACGGGGGTCCAGCGTGTCGTGCGATCGGTATTGCGGCAATGGCTACTGCAGCCGCCACGCGACGTGCGGATCGAACCGGTGGCGCTGGTCGACGGCCACTACCGCTACGCACGGCACTACGCGCTCGGCTTACTGGGCCTGGAAGCCGGGCTGCTGGACGATGACTTCGTCAGCATCCGCGCAAACGACACCTACGTCGGCCTGGACTGGAGCGCGGAGACGCTCGCCGCCGGTGAACCACTGCTGCGCGAATGGCACCGCGCCGGCGTGGACATGCACTTCGTGGTCCACGACCTGCTGCCGCTGACCCTGCCCGACGCGTTCCATCCGTTCGCCCGCGAACTGTTTGCCGGCTGGCTGCGCCGCGTGTGCACGCTGGCCGACCGGCTGCATTGCGTATCGCGCGCCACCGCCGATGAACTGGCGCGCTGGATGACCAGCACCGACCTGCCCTATCAATTTGGCCAGGCGCCCTCCATCGCCAGCTTCCATCTGGGCGTGGAACCCACGACGCCCCGTACCGACCCCGCGGCGCTGCCATCGCCGCTGGCACAGGCCGCCGCCCAGCGCCCGACGCTGTTGATGGTGGGCACACTGGAGCCGCGCAAGGCCCACGAGCTTGCGCTCGACGCGGTGGAACGCCTCTGGACCCGGCAGATCGACGCCAACCTGGTGATCGTCGGACACCACGGCTGGCTGGTCGAGAATCTCATCCGGCGACTGGAAGGACACACCGAACGCGATCGCCGGCTGTTCTGGCTGGCCGATGCCGACGACGCTACGCTGGAGGCGATCTACGCCGCGGCGACCGCCCTGCTCGCGCCATCGCTGGGCGAAGGCTTCGGCCTTCCGCTGATCGAGGCGGCGCACCACCAGCTGCCGGTGATCGCGCGCGACCTGCCGGTATTTCGCGAAATCATGGGGGACTACCCCCACTATTTTCGCGCCACCGACGCCGACGGACTCGCGCAGAGCCTGGCCCAATGGCTTGCCGAGCGCCCCCAGCCCGGGGCCCCCGCCCCCTGGCCCGATTGGGCCCGCAGCGCGGCCGCGCTGGCCGGGGCGGTCGGGCAAGTTCGCCAAGGCGAAGGGGTTCAAACGATCGTTTGAACCGCGCTACAATGCATAATCGACTTCTTTCAGATGTCTCCGCCCCGGTGGAAACGCAACTCTAAGGACCCGCACATGAAGATCCTTGTCGGCTACAAGCGCGTCGTGGACTACAACGTCCGCATCCAGGTGAAGCCCGATGGCACGGGCGTCGTGACCGACGGCGTGAAGCTCTCCGCCAACCCGTTCGACGACATCGCCCTCGAGGAAGCCCTGCGCCTGCGCGAGAAGGGCGTAGCCGAGGAAGTCGTGGTCGTGGGCATCGGCCCGGCCGACCTCACCGCACACCTGCGCAACGGCCTGGCCATGGGCGCCAACCGCGCCATCCACGTGGTGACCACCGATGCCGTGCAGCCGTTGACCGCCGCCCGCGTGTTCCAGAAGCTGATCGAGAAGGAACAGCCTGGCCTGGTCATCCTGGGCAAGCAGGCCATCGACGACGACGCCAACCAGACCGGCCAGATGCTGGCCGCACTGTGGGACCGCCCGCAGGCCACCTTCGCCAGCAAGGTCGAGATCGCCGACGGCAAGGCCACGGTGACCCGCGAGGTCGACGCCGGCCTGGAAGTGATCGAAGCCGAACTGCCGGCAGTGATCACCACCGACCTGCGCCTCAACGAGCCGCGCTTCATCAAGCTGCCGGACATCATGAAGGCCAAGTCCAAGCCGATCGACACCATCGAGCTCGGCTCGCTGGGCGTGGAAGCCAACGACCATCTCAAGACCACGCACTACGCCGCGCCGGCCAAGCGCAGCAAGGGCGTGATGGTGAAGGATGCGGCCGAACTGGTCGCGGCGCTGAAGCAGAAGGGCCTTTTGTGATCAAAAGCTGATCACAACCCGGCCATCCATGGCCGGACTCTTCAATAAAAGCCCCCTGTCCCACGTTTGAGGGAACACCCATGAGCAAGATCCTCGTCATCGCCGAACACCTGGACGGCAAGCTGAACCCCTCCACCGCACGCGCTGTGAGCGCGGCCGTGGCCATCAAGCCCCAAGCCATCGACGTACTGGTGCTGGCCGACAACGTCGACGCCATCGCCGCCGACGCCGCCAGGATCGAAGGCGTCAGCCGCGTACTGACCCTTGCCCGCGCCGAGAACGCGCACCCGCTGGCCGCCGTGCTGGCCCCGCAGATCGCCAAGGCCGCCGCCGGCTACAGCCACGTGTTCGCGCCGTCGACCACCTTCGGCAAGGACGTGCTCCCGCGGGTCGCCGCCCTGCTGGGCGTGGCGCAGGTCAGCGACGTGATGAGCGTGGAAGGTGCCCACACCTTCAAGCGCCCGATCTACGCCGGCAACGCCATCATCACCGTTGAAGCCGACCCGAATACCACCGTGGTGGCTACCATCCGCACGGCTTCGTGGCCGGCGGCCTCGAACGGCGCCGGCGGCGCGCCGGTCGAAGCCATCAGCGTGGACGCCGCCCTGCCCTCGCACACGCGCTTCGTCGAGCTGCAGTCGGGCAAGAGCGACCGTCCGGACCTGCAGAGCGCCAGCAAGGTGGTCTCCGGTGGCCGTGGCGTGGGCTCGAAGGAAAACTTCGAGATCATCTACAAGTTCGCCGACAAGATCGGTGCTGCCGTCGGCGCCTCGCGTGCCGCGGTCGACGCCGGCTACGTGCCGAGCGACCTGCAGGTGGGCCAGACTGGCAAGATCATCGCGCCCGAGCTGTACATGGCGATCGGCATCTCCGGTGCCATCCAGCACCTCACCGGCATCAAGGACGCCGGCACCATCGTCGCCATCAACAAGGACGGCGAGGCGCCCATCTTCGAGATCGCCGATATCGGCCTGGTGGGTGATCTGTTCAAGATCATCCCGGAACTCGAGCAGGCCCTAGGTTAAGATAGCGTTTCAAGCGGATGTCGGCTGGCCGCTGGCCAGCCGAGGATTCGTCAATAAGCACGGAATTTCTCGCGCGTTTCAAAAACGCCCGATAGGTTCTCATGCGCCCAAGCCCAGCCTGCAGTTACGCGTAGTAACATGCCGTTACGCATTGGTATGCGTAGATACCGGCCCTTTGTGGCGTAGGTCCGGTGGAATCTGGCTTTTGGGGCGCTCATGGATAGTCTGTCAATCAAACAAGGGGCTCCCGGCTCCGAATCGGTATGCGTGCCGCTTTGTGTGGATCTCGATGGCACGCTGATCCGATCAGACTTGCTGGTCGAATCGGCGCTGGCGCTGCTGGCGCGCAGCCCTTTAGCGCTTTTTTCCATGCTGGTGTGGTTGCTGCGTGGCAAAGCCCACCTCAAGCAGGAGATAGCCCGTCGAATCGAGCTTGACGCCCAGTACCTGCCCTATAACAACGATGTACTGGCGTGGGTGAAGGAACAGCAGCAGCAGAGGCTTGTTATCCTGTGCACTGCATCGGATCGACAACTGGCCCAGCGCGTGGCCGATCACGTCGGCGGTTTTGATGCCGTGCTGGCCAGTGACGGTGAACGCAATCTTTCCGGAACCCAGAAGGCACTCGCACTAGTAGGGCTCTATGGCGAGCGCGGCTTCGATTACGCCGGCAACGCCAAGGTCGACTTGAAGGTATGGAAATCGGCAAGGGCCGCCATCACCGTGGAGTCAGGCACCCGCCTGAGCGATGCCGCCGCCCGTACCACGCAGGTGGACCGGCGTTTCGAGTTGCCCAAGGCAGGCCCGCGTCACTGGCTCAAGGCCTTGCGCGTGCACCAGTGGATCAAGAATGCCCTCGTGTTCCTGCCGTTGCTTGCCGCGCACCGGATGTTAGAAATGCAGTCACTGGCCGCGACCGCGCTGGCCTTTTTCTGCTTCAGCCTCTGTGCGTCCAGCGTCTATATCACCAACGACCTGCTCGACCTGACCGCCGATCGCCAGCACCATCGCAAACGCAATCGTCCGTTCGCGGCGGGACACCTTCCGCTGATCGCCGGACCGACCGCGGCCGTTGCCTTGCTTGTTGCCGGGTTTGGCCTCGCCACCATGTTGCCGAACGAGTTCGTGCTCGTGCTCGCAGGCTATTACCTGCTCACCAGCGCGTACTCCTTCCGGTTCAAGCGCATCATGATGCTGGACGTGGTCGTCCTGGCATTGCTCTATACCAGCCGCATCGTCGCAGGTACCGCCGCCATCCAGGCCAGGCCATCCTTCTGGCTGCTCGCCTTCTCTATGTTCCTGTTCCTGAGCCTTGCCATGATCAAGCGCTATGTGGAACTGCTGACGGCACAAAAGGCCGGCAAGATCGGCGCCAGTGGCCGTGGCTACGACGTGGGCGACATATCGCTCATCCAGTCGCTCGGCGCATCGAGCGGCTACCTTTCCGTCCTCGTGCTCGCCTTGTACATCGACAGCCCCGATAGCCGGGTGCTCTACCAGCATCCGCACTACTTGTGGCTGCTCTGCCCCGTGCTTCTGTACTGGATCAGTCGCACCTGGGCCATCGCCCACCGCGGTGTCATGCACGATGACCCGGTGGTGTTCGCCGTCACCGACAGGGTCAGCCAGGCCCTCCTGCTCGCGGCGGCACTTGTCGTGATGTTCTCCATACGATGAGTGACGCCGGACAATCTTGGGGGCGCTACTCCCGGGCTCAACAGTCAGTCATCGCCATTTCCGACCGGCACTCGCTATTGCCACCCGCAAAGGGCTCGATGCTTCCCTATGGCAATGGGCGCAGCTACGGCGACAGCTGCCTCAATGACGGGGGTACTCTGCTGCATGCGCGATCACTTGACCGGTTCATACGTTTCGATGCAAGCACCGGGCTGCTCGAGTGCGAAGCGGGGGTGCTGTTCTCCGAGATCCTCGATCTGGTCGTGCCCCAGGGATGGTTCCTTCCGGTCACCCCCGGAACGAAGTTCGTGACGGTTGGCGGTGCGATCGCCAATGACGTGCACGGCAAGAACCATCATCGTGCTGGAACATTTGGCCGGCACGTAACCGAATTGGAACTGCTGCGCTCCGACGGTTCGCGCATGGTCTGCAGTGCTGATCTACACCCCGACTGGTTTGCGGCGACAGTGGGCGGGCTGGGCCTGACCGGGCTGATCACCCGTGCGCGGGTCCAGCTACGCAAGATCGCCGGTCCCTGGATGAGCTGCGAGGTTCACCGCTTTGAGGATCTGGCGGGCTTTTTTCGCCTGTCCGAGCAATCGGACCGCGACTACGAATACACCGTTGCCTGGGTGGATTGCGTAAGCAAGGGCAAGGGACTGGGCCGAGGCCTGTTCACGCGTGCGAATCACGCACCCGCGCACCCCGATGCGCGCCCGCCGTCACCGGGGCGCCGCCCCAATGTTCCGCTGACACCGCCCTTCTCGTTGATAAACCCGCTCAGCCTGCGGGTCTTCAACACGCTCTACTATCATCGCCAACGCAAAGAAGTCAGTCGCGCGACCACGCACTACGAACCGCATTTCTATCCGCTGGATGGCATCGGCAGCTGGAACCGGATATACGGCCCGCACGGCTTCATGCAGTACCAGTGCGTCGTGCCACCGCGTGAAGCGCAAGCGTGCACCGAGGCGTTGCTGGATGCGATTGCCGCCAGTGGCGAGGGCTCGTTTCTTGCCGTGCTGAAGCAGTTCGGAGATGTCAGGTCTCCTGGCTTGCTCTCGTTCCCGCGGCCGGGTACGACGCTGGCCCTGGATTTCCCCAATCGCGGGCACAGCACGCTGTCCCTGCTGAACAGGCTCGATGAGATCGTGGCGGCGGCGGGCGGCGCGGTCTATCCAGCCAAGGACGCGCGCATGTCGGCGGACAGCTTCAAGCGATACTTTCCCGACTGGGAATTCTTCAGCCACTACATCGACCCGGGCTTTTCCTCCAGCTTCTGGCGTCGGGTCACGGAGTAAGCATGCAAAAGGTCGTCATCATAGGCGCAACGTCCGCCATCGCCGAGGCAACGGCGCGCCGGTACGCCGCGCGTGGCGCACACCTGTTCCTGATCGCCAGGAACAGTGAACGGCTCAACGACATCGCACAAGACCTGCGAGTACGCGGAGCTGCGCAGGTAGGACATGCGGTGCTGGACGTTGCCGATCTTACCGCACATGCCCGCGTCGTCGATGATCTCTGGGGTCAACTCGGCCACGTGGATGTTGCCTTGATCGCCCACGGCACGCTGCCCGACCAGTCCGCCTGCGAAGCATCCGTCGAGGTGGCGCTGCATGAGTTCACCGTCAACGGCACATCGACGATCGCGCTGCTCACTGCCCTCGCGGCGCGCTTCGAGCCACAGGGAAGCGGCACCATCGCCGTGATCTCGTCCGTAGCGGGTGACAGGGGGCGGCAAAGCAATTACCTCTACGGCGCCGCCAAGGCCGCCGTCAGCACCTTTGCAAGCGGCCTGCGCCAACGCCTGTTCAAGGTTGGGGTCAACGTACTTACCGTAAAGCCAGGCTTCGTCGACACGCCGATGACCCGCAATTTCAAGAAGGGCGCGCTCTGGGCAAAACCCGATGCGATCGCCAAGGGCATCGTTCGCGCCACGGACCGCGGCCGCAGCGTGGTTTACCTGCCATGGTTCTGGCAACCCATCATGCTGATCATCAAGCATGTCCCTGAATTTGTCTTCAAGCGCATCAAGCTCTAACGCATATCACCATGATCGACAAGAACGCGAAGCTGGTTCTGACGGGTGCCGCCGGCCTGGTCGGACAAAATCTCATCGTCGAGCTCAAGGCACAGGGATATACCAATCTCGTTGCCATCGACAAGCACAAGTACAACCTGGGTGTCCTGCGCCAACTCCACCCGGACGTCCAGGCCATCGAGGCCGACCTGGCCGAACCGGGCGCTTGGGCCGATGCATTTGCGGGCGCTGCGTGCGTGATTCAGCTGCACGCACAGATCACCGGTAAATCCACGGGGCTCTTTACCCGCAACAACATCGACGCGACCAAGCTCGTGCTCGATGCGGCGCGCCGCCATGCCACACCCTACCTTGTACACATCAGCTCTTCGGTCGTCGTTTCCGTCGCGGACGACGACTACACGAACACCAAGAAGGCTCAGGAGAAGCTGGTGGTCGAAAGCGGGTTGACGCACTGCGTCCTTCGCCCGACCCTGATGTTTGGCTGGTTCGATCCCAAGCATCTCGGCTGGCTCTCCCGCTTCATGGCCAAGACGCCGGTCTTTCCGATTCCCGGCAATGGCCGCTACATGCGCCAGCCGCTGTACGAGCGGGATTTCTGCCGATGCATCGTGCGCTGCGTCGATGCACAGCCAGACGGCGACATTTACGACATCGTTGGCGATACACGTATCGACTACGTAGACATCATCAAGACGATAAAAAGAGCGAAAGGATTGCGCACATTGATCGTTCACATTCCCTACGGGCTGTTCTACCTGTTGCTGAAGACCTATGCACTCTTCAGCGGCAAACCACCTTTCACGGCTGACCAGTTGAAAGCGCTCACGGCTGGAGATGACTTCAAGGGCGTGGACACCGAGAAGACCTTTGGTGTCCGGCAGACCCCTTTCGCAGACGCAGTCAAAGAGAGCTACTGCGACCCTCGCTACAGCAAGATCGTTCTCCAGCGCTGATTCACGGAGCCGTTAGATGAGTATCAAGAAAATCGCGATCCTCGGGGCAGGCCCAATGGGCCTGATGTGCGCCATGGAACTGCTCAAGCAGGGCCATGAGGTCGATATCTACGAACGGGACAATCGCATCGGCGGCATGTCGGCCAGCTTCGATTTCGACGGGCTGGAAATCGAACGCTATTATCATTTCGTATGCAAGACCGACTATCCGCTTTTCCAGCTTCTCGAAGACCTCAAGATCTCATCGAAGCTGAAGTGGGCGGACACCAAGATGGGGTTCTTCTACAACGGCCGCCTCTACAAGTGGGGAACGCCCGCTGCCCTGCTTTCATTCAAGGGACTGGGCCTGATTAGCAAGTTCCGCTACGGCCTGCACGCAATGTACGCCAAGAGCATCAAGGACTGGCGTCCATTCGACGGCATCCGGGCGACCGCGTGGCTGCGCAAATGGATCGGCGAGCGGGCCTACAACGTGCTGTGGAAGAGCCTGTTCGAGTTGAAGCTGTTCGAATACAGCGACGAGATCTCCGCTGCCTGGATCGGCACCCGCATCAAGCGCGTGGCGCTCTCGCGCCGCAGCCTGATGCAGGAAACCATGGGCTACCTCGAAGGCGGGTCTGCCACGCTGCTGCGTGAAATGGAGCGCTTCATCCTGGCCAAGGGCGGCCGCATACATCTCAACGCCGGCATCGACCACGTCGATATCGACAACGCAAGGGTTCGGGGAATCGTCGTCAATGGCGAGCACAAGCCCTGCGATGCCGTCATGTCCACGGCCCCCATCCAATACCTGCCCAGGCTCGCTCCCGGGCTGCCTGCCGATTTCATCGCCAGCATCGAGGCGATCAAGAACATTCCTGTCGCCTGTGTGATCCTGAAGCTCAAACAGCCAATAAGCGAGAACTTCTGGATGAACATCAATGACCCGGGCATCGAAATACCTGGTGTCATTGAGTACTCCAACCTCAATCCCTCGCCGCAGCGCATTCTCTACGCCCCGTTCTACATGCCAAAGACCCACCCCAAGTGGGCCCTCCCCAACGAGGCGCTCATTGAAGAAGTCATCGGCTCCCTTCACAAGCTGAACCCGGCCTTCAGCGGCGATTGGGTGCTGGCCACCCACTGCCACCGCTACGAGTTCGCGCAGACCATTTGTCCAGCCGGCTTCCAGGCGATGCTGCCGCCCATGAAGACCCCCGTGCAGGGCTTGTATATGGCGGACACGTCCTACTACTACCCTGAGGATCGGTCCATATCCGAAAGCATCAACACGGCACTGATGCTGGTTTCAAGCGCACAGGGCGACCTTGCACATGCATCGTGACGATGCCGATACCGCCCCGATGCACACCGGGCCGGCACACCTGCGCTTTTTCAAGTTCCTCGCCGTCGGCGGCTTTGCCGCCGCGGTGAATTTTGGATCAAGAATCCTTTTCAGCCAGCACGTCTCCTACAGCACGGCCATCGTCCTTGCCTATCTTCTGGGCATGGCGACTGCGTTCGTACTCAACCGCCTGCTGGTCTTCAAGCGCACAAGCAACGCCCTGCTCCAGCAAATCGGCTGGTTCTCGGCCATCAATGCGATCGCCTTGTTGCAGACATTGCTGATAAGCCTGGCTCTAGCCGATTACATCCTTCCCTGGATGGGTTGGCACTGGCAGCCCGAACTGGTGGCCCACGCCTTTGGCGTCGCCGCCCCGGTAGTAACGAGTTACTTCGGCCACAAGCACTTTTCATTCAAATGACGTCGGCCCGGAACGGGCACTCAACCGCTCAACGGGTGGATTGAATCACGGCGATCCAAAGCAACGGAAAAGCGATGGAAAACATGACACGGCGCCAGTTCTGGACTTGCTTTGTTCTTCTCTGGGGCCTGATGACTGCGTATGCGCTGTACCAGGGACGCGCATTCATCTTCGGTCCGGCAATCCTGGAGACGGGCGATTTTGCGGCCAACGGCATGCAGATCTATGACGCCCGGTTCTTCGATGACATTTGGGGCAACTATTCGCGCTGGGGGTTCAGCCATCCGGGCCCCTTCTTCTTTTACATGTACAGCTTTGGCGAAAGGCTGTTCATGGATACGTTGCACCTGGTCGAATCGCCCCATCAGGCGCACGTCATCACTGGAACCTTGTTCCAGGCTGCCTGCATCGCTTTCGCCATTTGCCTGCTCACGCTCCTGACACGCAGAAGGCTCACCCTCGCGCTGTGCCTGGCGATGGCTGCATGGCTACTCCCGCGCACGCTGGCCGCCTTCACCAGCATCTGGCCACCGCATGTGCTGTTTGGGCCGTATGTCGTTCTCATCGTCAGCTGTGCCGCCATAAGCGTCGGCTACCGCAAGCTCATTCCCGTCGCCGTCTTCGTCACCTGCGTGCTTTGCCATGGACATGTGGCACAACCGCTGATGACGATACCCATGCTTGCCCTCGCGACTGCCCTGTTTCTGAGGCACGAGATGTCCAGGGGGGAGTCGCTACGTTCCATCATCGGCACCTCAAGGAACCTGATCTGGCTATCGTTCGCGATCATTGCCGTATTCCTGGCTCCCCTTGTGGTCGACCTGACGCGCTGCCCGAATTGCAATGCCAAGCGCATCGTCGACTATTTCAGGACTGACCATGGACCGCGCCCCAGGACAGGACAGGCGCTGAACTACGTGTTCTCGTACCTGCGCTTCGATCACAACCCGGAGTGGCTGGACAACCAGCGCGCGATTCATCGCCTGACTCATCGCGTTGAAATCGGCATCGCGAGCCTTGTCCTGCTGCTCGGTGCGCCCTGGCTGTTGAGGAAGCGAATGGAACGCGCCCAGTTCCTGGCGCTCGGCTCGCTCGCGCTGTTCACGACACTGGCGACCATCCTTTCGATTTTCTGGGCCAAGCGCATCACCGGGCCGCTCTACGAATTCAATGCCTTTTTTGTCTACGGCGTCGTATTCGTGGGGGCATGCACGCTCGTCTCCACTATCGCGATGGTGATCCGGAAGGGGTGCGTGTCAGGCGCCACGGCTGGCCTGGCTGCCGGAGCCACCGTGGCCCTGGTTGCCTGCGGACCAAGCCTGCCCATGTTCACTTCAACGGCAACACTCGCCATGCCCGACGCTGCCGGCGCGCGAGCACATTTACCGGCGCATCCCGTACTGCTCAATCAGGACAAGGACGAGGATTGGTCCGCCACAACGGCACTGGCGCTGTGGCTGACACGTAATGATGTAGATTTTCTTGTCCCACCCAGCTGGGCGTACGTGTACGGCTGGAAACACTCGCTGGAATTGCCGCGGGTACTGGCGCTCGATGATCGATTCGAGATCTGGGAACCGGGTGACGACAAGAAGATCCTCGACAACAAGACATTCGACATTACCCGCTTTTGCCACATCACCAGCGAAACGCCCGCGGTTGAGCTGGGCTCGGCACCCGTGTCCATCGACGACGCACGCGATCACTGCACCGTCGCGGCGTTCGGACTCAACAAGCCCCCCAGGGATCCGGCAAGCTGGAACACGGCCCCATTCATGGCGCTCCAGTTCGTGGGAAAGCACACCGACCAGCCTGTTACATTGAAGCTCGACGTCACGCCTTTCGTGGTCCCCGGCAAGATCGATGAACAAGTCATTGGCATTTACGTCAACGGAAAGTCCCTGGGCGATGTCCACCTGAAGGAAAGCCAGGTGGTTTCACTGATCGTTCCACCGGATGTATGGAATGCGACGAAAGTCGTCACGGTCGCTCTTGCGTTTCCTGATGCCGCATCACCTCTCTCGCTCGGTGCGTCCGTTGACAGTCGGGTACTTGCTTTAAGCTTCCACGGTATGGGTATCCAGTACAACGATCACTAGTCCCAACGTGCTTGCCCGTTCCATCGAGGCAGGGCTGGCACGGCCCTTCGAACTGCCGGCAGTCTCCGGGATCGCCTTCCGGACTGAACCGGGCACCTGCTGGCCGCCTCGGACATAAACGCCTATCTTTTCTTCGAAAGACCACGAGTACAGTTACCCATGCATAAGCTTGGCCCCTTCAAGGTACTGCCCGCCTCCTACGACGCGGGAGGCAGGCCTGGCCGAATGACCATGGTATGGGTCACCGCGCTACTGGTGCTCTACGGCATCATCCAGGGCTGGGCATACATCTTCGGCCCGGCTGTGATCGAGACGGGTGACTACGCGGCCAATGCGCTCCAGATCATCGATGCGGGGCATTTCAAGGACATCTACGGCAACTATTCGCGCTGGGGCTTCAATCATCCGGGCCCCTTTTTCTTTTATGCCTACAGCGCCGGGGAAGCGCTGTTCTTCAAGGGACTGAAACTCGTCAGCTCACCGGATCAGGCCCACGTTCTGACCGGAATACTCATTCAGTCGCTCTGCTTTGGCTGGGCCGCCTGGGAGTTCGCCCGCCTCACGCAACGCAGGGCGCTGGCAGTATTCATCGCCGCTGCCGCGATCGTGCTGCCCCATACCAGCGCGGCGCTTTCGAGCATCTGGCCGCCACATGTTCTGCTCGGCCCTTATTTTGCCCTCGTGGTCAGTTGCGCGTCGCTGAGCCTGGGCAACATTCGCTCGCTCAGCGTTGCCGTGCTCATGACCTGCATCCTTTGCCATGGCCATGTCGCCCAGCCGTTGATGACGATGCCGATGCTTGGCGTGGCTTTGATCTCCTTCCTTGTGCACCTGTATCGCAGCGGCCCGGAGCGGACCGCCACCATCCGGAGCCTGGCTGGCCCGATCCTGTTGAGCGCCCTCATCGTCGCCGTGTTTCTGCTGCCCATTGCCATCGACCTGACACGATGCCCCAACTGCAACGCGCAGCGCATACTTGATTATCTGCACAACACCACGGAAACCCGGCCAAGGTGGGGCCAGGCGGCCAACTACGTCGCGTCGTATTTCTTCTTTGATCACCATCCCGACTGGATAAGCAATCAGCCCAGGATTCATCGGCTCACATGGCGTTCCGCCGTGATGCTGCTGCTGGTCGGTGCCACGCTGATTCTTCCTTATGTGCTGCGTCGCTGGATGCCCGCACGCGATTCGCAGGCTCTGCGGGTTCTGGGCGCCTTTGTCGCCCTTGCGGCCGTGCTTGCACTGCTCTGGGCAAGGCGCATTACCGGCCCACTGTATGAGTTCAACTCGTTCTTCATCTATGCACTCGTCCTGTGGACGATGATGCTTATCGCTGCGGCCGCTGCCTTTTGCGTAAAGCTCAGGTACGCACCGGCGGTTACCCTGCTCCTCCTTATCGTCGCGGCCGCGTCTCTGGTCAGGGCGCCCGACCAGATTGTCGCCAGCGGGAGTTCCGCCCTGCAGGACACCATGGCGGCCCCTGAGAATCCTCACGAGCTCGCCATTCTGGTTCAGGACAACCGCGACGCCTGGCCAACCACGGTGACCTTGGCGCTATGGCTGGCACGCCACGGTGCGGAGTTCATGGTACCGAACGATTGGGCGTTTCTTTTTGGATGGGACCACGCGCTGGACACGGCGCGCATCGTTCACGCGGACAGGCCCATCCGGATATGGCGAACCACCTCGCCTTACAAGAACTTCGCCGGGGCAACGTTCGAGCCGGGACGTTTCTGCTGGATCGGCAATCACACGCCAGAATTGGGCTCGGACATGTCCGCGGCCAAGGTCGACGACGCACGCGCTTCCTGCACACTCAATACGCTCGGCATTCCCCAGTTCAACGGAGAGGACTGGACCTGGACCCAGGGTAATGTGGTCATACTCCAATTCAGGGGCCATCACGCCGACCATCCGGTGCAGGTTGACCTGGACGCTTTCCCGTACCTCGGTGATGGCAAGCTGGAGAAACAGCGGGTCACTATTTACATAAACCAGACCAGCATGGGGACGATTGACGTCACCGGCCAGCGCACCCTTTCGTTCAACGTTGATCCTGCCGTATGGAATTCGAGCGGTGTGGTAACGCTCACCGCCTACCTGCCCGATGCCAAGTCGCCAGCGGAGCTTGGGCTGTCCAATGACGCCCGCAAGCTTGGTCTCGGATTCCGTGGTTTCTCCGTGAAGTACGGCGAACAGGACGTACCTTGAGCGCGGCAGCCTGCTGAGGCCTGCGTCATATGCGGGCCGCTCGCAGGAGAGTCACGCGCAAGCGCCACGACGGCGAGGCAGTTCCGGCTCATTTCCCCGATGCAGGGACATGAGTCGGAGCTCAGCTTCCATGGGAACCCCCGCCACGTGAAAACACGCGGCACGACGACTAGGGACGCTTCCTGACGATCAGGCCAATGGACGTACACACATATCCGGCGAGCAGCAGCTTCAAATGCGGATTGTGCTTGTACGGAGGAACGTCGACGCAATAGTCGAGCGGGCTGGTGCCATAACTCCAGTCCATCTCCTCGACGAGATAGCCCTTGCTCGTGAGCTTGTCGATGAGGGCTTCGATATCACGCCGTCGGTAAATGACGGTATCACCGGACTCGATCGTGTCCTGGTTCGAGCAGACGTTGAACTCCGTGGTGTGGACGGCGACCCCGCCAGGCTTCAACGCCCTCATGGAGTTGCAGACGAAGTCGATCCCGTGCTGGATGCTGCCCAGATGCTCGAAGGCACAGGAAGACCAGTTGAAGTCGAACTTGCCGTCGAACTCCCGGGGAATCCTGTTCATGTCGACGGAGCGGAAATTGACGAGCCGGTTGAATTCGAGCTCATCACATAGCTTGCGCTCGTTCAACGCGGCCTTGTTCGCGGCATGCTCGTTGTTGTCGAGCCAGCCCTTCTGGGTGGCATGCGCCAACTCCAGGTCGGTGGCGAGGATCTGGGCACCTCTGCTCGCAAATACCGATGCAAGCGGCTCCTTGCCGACGGCAAATCCCAGGCCGACCTTCCCGGGCTTCAACATGCCGCTGCTGTGCAGCGCCTCGCAGATGAAGACCCACTCCCAAGTCTTCCTGTGTATGTGGTTGCCTAACCCGAAGACCCTTGCCCAGTCCTGATAGAGTCCCGATGTGAGCTTTTCCTGGGTACAAAGCTGCGACTGCATACCGTGCTCCTGGCGATCGATCGTTTGACGATTCGAAAGTGGGATAGATAAAGCAGGCTCATGACAATAACAGAACCACTCAGGTCCATTTCCACCCGTTGCCGCACTTGACTGCCCAGGGCAGGCTGAGGCCCTCTTCATGAACGTGAAGCGCCGTGGCTCGGCATTCATCGGCATTGCGCCCGCTCGATCCGGCCGCAACGCCTGCAGCCTGCCGACTCCCTCCCGGCTGGAACCCGACCCGCTGCGGTCGCCCGGGATCTTCCGCCATATCGATACCTTGGGACTTCGGACACTCGCGGCACGCCATGAATTTCCTCGCCCTGAAAAAGACAAAGGCCCCGCAGGGCCTTTGCTCAAGGAGATGGGTTGGCAGACAGCGTCTGCCATCACGCGCGTATCAACCGATCAGCGACGCGATCTCTTTCACCTTGGCCTCCATCAGGGCCGCATCCTGCCGGGCCTCGACGTTGAGGCGGAGCAAGGGTTCGGTATTGGACATGCGAAGGTTGAAACGCCACGCACCGAAGTCGGCACTGATGCCATCGGTGTGATCCAGCACGGGCTTGAGCGAGGCGTAGTGATCGAGCACGCGGGTCATGGACTGCCTGGCATCGGCCACGTGGAAATTGATCTCGCCGCTGCAAGGAAACGCGGCCATCTGCCGTTCGAGCATGGACCTCAACGACACGCCAGTCCGACTGATGCGCTCCACTAGCAAGAGCCAGGGAATCATCCCGGAGTCGCAGTATGCGAATTCGCGGAAGTAATGATGGGCGCTCATCTCGCCGCCGTAGACGGCGTCTTCGCTGCGCATACGCTCCTTGATGAAGGCATGCCCGGTCTTGCTCTGCACGGCCACGCCGCCGGCCTCGGCGACCATGTCGATGGTGTTCCAGGTCAGACGTGGATCATGAATGATCTTGGCTCCCGGGTGCTTCTCGAGCAGCTGCGCAGCCAGCAGGCCAACCACGTAATAGCCCTCGATGAATTCGCCGCCATCGTCGAAGAAAAAGCAGCGATCGAAGTCGCCATCCCAGGCGAGACCGAGGTCGGCCTTGTGAAGGCGCACGGCATCGGCGGTTGCCGAACGGTTTTCCGGCAGCAGTGGGTTGGGAATGCCATTGGGAAAATGCCCATCCGGCGAGTGGTTCACGCGGATGAACTCGAACGGAAGATGCTTCTCCAACAGGTCAATGATTGGACCCGCGCAACCATTGCCGCCATTGACGACGATCTTCAGTGGACGGAGTGCAGCCACGTCAATGTAGCTGAGCAGATGCTGGATGTAACCGCTCTTGTCGTGATCCGACTCGATGTTCCCGGGCGTGGCTGCATCGACGAACTGGTTGGCTTCCACCAGGCGTTCGATGTCGCGAAGACCGCTGTCGCCACTGATCGGCCGCGAACCTTCGCGCACCAATTTCATGCCGTTGTAGTCCATCGGATTATGGCTGGCGGTGACCATGATGCCGCCGATGACGCCACGTGCGAACGTCTGGTAGTAGACCTCCTCCGTTCCACACAGGCCGATGTCGATCACATCGCAGCCGGCACGATTGAGGCCCAGCGACAGGGCCGCGGCCAACGCCGGGCTGGCCAGGCGAATATCGTAGCCCACCACGACGGTGCCTTTGCCTACCACTTCTGCATAGGCGCGACCGATGCGCTCGGCGATATCTTCGTTCAGCTCGTCGGGCAGGCGGCCGCGAATGTCGTAGGCCTTGAAGCTCTTCAGTGCCACAGTTGTGTCCTCATCTTCTGGATCGCACGTGGCTTAGTCGTTTGCCGCGTACATCCACTGCAGCGTCTGCTGCAGCGGAATGATGTTGAGTGGTCCAATCAAGCCAGCCAGCCTGTGGTTGTCCCCGGTCAGTCGCCGGACTTCGTTGGCACGGACAAAGGCTGGGTTGACCCGCACCTCGATCGTGTACCCGGCCATCGCCTCCATCATATGAATGACGTCGGTCAGCGTATGGGCCTGCCCGGAACAGAGGTTGACGACCTGGCCGATCGCGTTCGCCTTCAGCAGGCGGACATAGGCCTGCGCGACGAAGCGAACATCCTGAAAGTCGCGCGCGACATCGATGTTTCCCAGCTCGATGAGCGGTGCCCGGCTGCGAAAGTGATTGACGATCTTGGGCAACAGGAACTTGTCCGACTGCCCCACGCCGGTGTAGTTGAACGGGCGGGCGAGGATGATCGGCAGGCGATCCATCCACAGCCTGGCCATGTACTCCATCGCCAGCTTACTTACCGCATAGTCATTGGCGGGGCGTGGCTCGACGTCCTCGGACAGCAGCTCGATGTCGCTGTTGCCATAAACGTTGGCGCTGCTCGCCAGCAACACGGCACGGGGAACGTGGCCGCAGGCGGCCAGGGCTTCCAGCAGGTTGCGCGTACCGACGACGTTGGTGCGGTAGATCGCATCGGTATCGCCATGTGCCACGAAGGCGATGGCCGCAAGATGCAACACGACGTCCGGCTGTACGTCGGCGACAGCCTTCAACATTGCCTGGCGGTCACAAAGATCCGCCTGCAACGCACCTGGCTCCGGCTGGCGCGAGAGGCTGACTACGTCATAGCCAGCCGCCTCGAGCTCTGCCACCACATAACGGCCGGTGAACCCTTCGCTACCCGTGACCAGCGCCACGGGGCGGGCACGATCAGAAGGAGTGGCCACGTTCGTTCCGGTGCAGGTCGGCGGCAACCATCATGCGGCAAAGCATTTCCAGATCGGTTTTCGGCTCCCAGCCCAGCTTGGCCCTGGCCTTGCTGGCGTCGCCGATGAGCAGATCCACTTCGGCCGGACGATGGAAGCGCGGGTTGATCACCACCATGGCACGACCGGTCTCGCGGCAGATGCCGCGCTCGGCTTCGCCCTGGCCCTTCCAGTCGATGGTGATGTCCACGGCCTTGAACGCCATGGTGACGAAATCGCGCACCGTTTCAGTGCGGCCGGTGGCCAACACGTAGGTGTCGGGCTCATCCGCCTGCAGCATGCGCCACATGCCTTCGACGTACTCCTTGGCAAAACCCCAGTCTCGCTTGGCGTCGAGATTGCCCAGCTCCAGGCGATCAGTGCGGCCGAGCTTGATCTTGGCCACGGTGTCGGTGATCTTGCGCGTCACGAACTCCCTGCCGCGCAGCGGCGATTCGTGATTGAAGAGCACGCCGCTGGAGCCGAAGATGCCGTACGACTCGCGGTAGTTGACCGTCATCCAGTGGGCGTAGAGCTTGGCCACGCCGTAGGGGCTGCGCGGATAGAAGGGCGTGTCCTCCTTCTGCGGCACCGCTTGCACCTTGCCGAACATTTCCGAAGTCGACGCCTGGTAGAAGCGGATCTTCGGATCGACGATGCGGATGGCTTCCAGCAGGTTCAACGCACCTACCGCGGTAATCTGCGCGGTCAGCACGGGCTGGTCGAACGACACGCCGACGAAGCTCTGTGCAGCGAGGTTGTAGACCTCGGTGGCACCGGTCGTCTGCAGCAGGCGGACCGCCGAGCCGAGGTCGGTCAGGTCAAACTCGACCAGGTGCAGGTTGGGCTGCTTGTCGATCCCCAGCTCTTCGATACGCCAGAAATTGACCGAGCTGGTGCGGCGATAGGTGCCGTAAACCGTGTATCCCTTCTCCAGCAGGAGTTCGGCGAGATAGGCGCCGTCCTGACCGGAGATGCCGGTGATGACCGCTGTCTTCATGATTCTTCCCTACATTTCGAAAATGTCGCTGCGCCTCCATCGAGCGGAGGTTTCCTAACCCCCGCCTGGGCACCGCACTAAACAGATACCTGCCTGACCAACTCAAAACCAATCAGCTCAAGCTGGGACTGGCCCGATGACCACACGCGGATTTCCAGATCCTT